>CAWGQN010000011.1:0-23743 GCA_963824885.1 uncultured Actinomycetota bacterium | reverse complement strand
CACGGCCCTTGCGATGGTTGCCCTGTTCCCAATTGCTCAGCAGGGCCACTCGGCTGCGGGCATGGGGCGTGGTACGATGCCGCCATTACTGTGCTGTCCTGCATCGCGTCCTCGTGTCCGACCGGGTGGGCGGTCGGGTGATGGTCGCTACTCTTTGCCGCGCGCTCCTACGCCTATCCGCCGTGTTCGAGCGCTCACATGTTTAACTCTACTCTCCTCCCGCTCTGCGGCTCCGGCGGCGATTGCGAGTTCGGCCCACGCGAGCGCTCAGCTTCGAATTGGAGAGTTGCTGCCGAAGATCCTTCGCCCAGACGCTTCTCTCGCTATTTTCAAAGTTGTCTGCCCTTGTTCTCTTGGCACTCCTCCGGCGTCCGCAAGGCGTTGCCATCCCCCGAGCGGATGCTCTCCATCGTTCGACAGAACCCCGCCAGCGCCTCCGGCGGCTCGCTACTGCCAGCTCGCATTCATGGGGGTCTTGCGTTGGGAATGGGGAGCCGCCCTTGCGCGCACGGCGACGCCGGTCGCCCAAGGACCCGGTCAAACTCCGAACGCCGGCAGAAATTTTGACGGGCGAGCCGTTGCCTCCCGAATGGACATTTGATCGTGCCCTCACCGAGTGGCGGTTTGATTTGCTGTGGATTCTCGTGTGCGCATTCGGAGTCGTCTTTTATCTCGCGGGAGTGAGGAGAATGCGCAAGCGGGGAGACGCGTGGCCCGTGCACCGCACGGTCTCGTGGGTCGCGGGACTCGTCGTTCTTTTTCTCGTGACGAACGGCGCGGTCAACGAGTACCAGAGGTATCTTTTCAGTGCGCACATGGTTGCGCACATGACTCTGAGCATGGTCGTCCCAATATTGCTCGTTTCTGGCGCACCCATAACACTCGCTCTTCGAACCATCGCGAAACGACATGATGGCAGTTGCGGCGGGCGCGAGTGGATTCTTCGTGTCATTTCGAGCACGTGCGCTCGCGTTGTTTCTCATCCGATTGTTGCCGCGGTCCTCTTCGCGGGATCGCTCCTCACTTTCTACTACTCACCTCTTCTTGGCTGGGCGACGAGGGACCACTATGGCCACGAGTGGATGATCGCCCATTTTCTAGTTGTCGGGTACCTATTTGTCCAATCGCTCATTGGTGCTGATCCGCTGCCCTATCGCGTGTCATATCCCTCCCGGCTCCTTTTGTTGCTGGGTACAATGGCGTTCCACGCATTTTTCGGTCTGGCCCTTATGTCTGGTTCCGCGCTCTTACTGGCCGACTGGTACGGGGCGATGGGACGACCGTGGGGTCCGAGCGCGATTGTCGATCAGCAAGCCGGTGGTGGAATCGCGTGGAGTGTCGGCGAAATCCCGACGGTGATCCTCGCAATCACAATTGTCGTGCTGTGGAGCCGTTCAGACACGAAAGACGCCCGGCGCCTTGAGCGTCGAGAGTCTCGCACGGGAGAGGCTGACCTGAACTCGTACAATGCCGCGCTTGCGAGGCTCGCCAGTGACGACCGATAGCGTTGCGCCACGGACCGTCATCGGTCACGAAACGGTAATGGAGAGGGACTCGTCGGGCCGGATTTCAATGCGGAGGCGAACCGAAAGGGGCACCGTTTTGTCGACGGTCTTCGTTTTTCCCGACTTGAGAAGCGATTGAACTGTCACGGCGACACGTGCACTCCCACTCGCTGGGGGCGATTGCCATTCTCCAGCATTGGGGACAACGACCACGCGTGGGATATCAAGCATCGCCCACGTCGGCTCGTCAACGAGACGGTCGTCAAGAGCAATGCCAAACGGGCACCCCGCGGGCTGAAGCACCCTTTGAGTCGCGCACGCGTCGAGGAACCCCGTGAGCTGATCGTGAACCTGTCTCGTAAGTTCGGGGGTTGGTTGCACGTCGAACGCGACCGGAACAACCGCCGTGGGGGTGTCGACGACGGTTCGAGCCGGCCCTCCCGTCAATAAGAGCGAATCATGCCCGAGCGTGTACGCGGCGGGGGCCAAGATAAAAACGCGGCGTGATCGACGCCATCCGCGCGCTGTCCGCGACGGCAGCCGCATCGACGGTCATTCCGTTGACCTCGAATACCGATTCGTTTTTTACTGTCACGTCGAGCGCGGCGAGCGGGGATACGACGAATCGCCACGCGGGAAAAGCGAGAAATTGGCTGCCCGTTTGTTCGACGGCAAACGTCGTCGTTCCGGGAGTTCCGGCCGCGCGGTACCGAAAAGTGACGGCGTGAGTGCTATCGGCGTTGGTGACATCATTGACGAGTTGAAGGTCTGACAATTCCGCAAGCGCGGCCGGTCGCAAGAGCACGCGCGAAGCGTCCTCGGGCAATCCAGCGGCGTGCAACTCCGAGTCGCTCCGACTCACGCCCGGCATCGCGAGGGCGTCTTGCGCGTCACGGCGAGCGAGCGCGTCGAGATACTGATGAACGAAACCGACCGCGCCGTACACATCGTTCCGTACCGCGACGACGGCGCTCGCGAATGCGCCAATAAGCATCGCGCCAATGACACTCCAAAGAAGAATGGCGCGGCCAATTGCGCCGCGAAAGAGACGGCGGTTGCGGGTCATGCGCACATCTTAGGCAGGTGTGGTGAACGGTCGGTGGGACCTCGCTGTACCGGCTAGATTGAAATAATATGCCCGTCGAGTTGCGAAAGCGGTCGTCATGCCGACTGTCACTCTTTCTCCCGAGCAATTGGCCGTTTTTCGGGCAATTGAGGGGACGAAACGACACATTTTCGTAACCGGTCGCGCCGGTACGGGCAAGTCGACCCTGCTGAATCATCTCGCGTGGCACACCGAAAAGCAGATCGTCATTTGTGCGCCAACCGGTGTTGCCGCCCTCAACGTTGGTGGCCAAACGATCCACTCGCTGTTTCGATTGCCGATTGGAATCGTGGCCGACGACGAGATTGAGCAAACAGCCAACGTTCGGCGACTCCTCAATGCGATTGACACGGTTGTGATCGACGAGATTTCGATGGTCAGTGCCGATCTCATGGATGCGATTGATCGCAGCCTCCGGCAAGCGCGCGACCGCTCCGAACCGTTTGGCGGCGTTCAAGTCGTCTTGTTTGGCGACCCGTACCAATTGGCACCCGTTCCGGGCGACGCCCACGAGCGCGCCTTTTTTGCCGACCGCTACCGATCAATGTGGTTCTTCGACGCTGCGGTGTGGCGCACGACCGAATTGTCGTTGGTCGAACTGCGAGAAATCCACCGACAGCGGGACACTCGTTTTACCTCCTTGCTCGAGGGCGTGCGTCACGGCCACGTGACGGAAGAAATTGCGCGCGAGTTGAACGAGGCGGGAGCCCGACCCGCTCCTCACGATGGCACGATAACGCTCGCAACGCGCAACGACGCTGTCGCGCGCATCAACTCGGCTGCGTTGGCCCGATTGCCCGGCAGAGTTTGCACGGCGCACGCGGAAATTACCGGCAATTTTGGTCGCTTTGCATTTCCGGCCGAGGGGAGTCTTTCACTGAAGGTCGGTGCGCGAGTCATGTTTCTTCGAAACGATGCGGATCAGAGATGGGTCAATGGCACGATTGGTACCGTCACGCACATCGAATCGGCGGTTTCTGTTGAGGTCGACGGGTGTGTCTACGACGTTGATCCGGTGACGTGGGAGCGATATCAGTATTCTTACGGAGCGACACTAAAAAGCTCGCGAAAGAAGTTGTCGCCGAATTTACTCAGATTCCGCTTCGCCTCGCGTGGGCGTCAACGATCCACAAGTCACAAGGCAAAACCTACGACTCGGCAATTGTCGACTTGGGTTCGCGCGTTTTTAGTCCGGGACAGACATACGTAGCGCTCAGCCGAATTCGGTCTCTCGCGGGACTCTATTTGTCACGACCGCTCGTGCCTCGAGACATTCACGCTGATGCTGACGTCGCCAAATTTATGGCGGCGCACGAAGTACGGGCACTATTGCGCCAATAACCCCTCGTGGTGGCTCGAAGAAAGACAATTCATGAGGGCCGGCCGGGGCGCTGATTGCCGCGAGAGCGAGTGACGGGAATCGAACCCGCGCTACCAGCTTGGGAAGCTGGAGTTCTGCCATTGAACTACACTCGCGAGGGCTTCCTTCCGTGTGCATAAGCGGGAATTTGGCCTCTGTTTGTTTCAGGCTGCTTGAGAAATCCGCAAGATACTCGTGGTTTTCTGAGAGAACACGAACCAAGTCGAGAATAGCAGTGCGCCGGGGCGCCATGAAAAATCGCGAGCGAAGAACCGCCGCCGCGACGGGCAGCTCTCTGTACACTGAGGCGCGTGCTGCTTTCGGATCGTGATATTAGAGGTGAGCTCAGCGCGGGGCGCATCGAACTCGATCCGTTTGCGGTCGGCATGATCCAGCCGTCGAGCGTAGACGTGCGGTTAGATCGGTACTTTCGCCTTTTTGATAACCACAAGTACCCGTACATCGATCCCGCCGAGGATCAACCGGACCTGACGAGGCTCGTCGAGGTCGAACGTGGCCAGCCGCTGATTTTGCACCCGGGAGAATTTGTCTTGGGTTCGACGTTCGAGCGAGTTTCGCTGCCCGACGATGTGGCGGCTCGCCTCGAGGGAAAGAGCTCGTTGGGGCGCCTTGGCTTATTGACTCACTCAACGGCGGGGTTCATTGACCCGGGTTTTTCGGGCCACGTCACACTTGAGTTGAGCAACGTCGCGACTCTTCCCATTAAATTGTGGCCGGGAATGAAGATTGGTCAGTTGTGCTTCTTCCGGCTCACGTCTGCTGCCGAGCACTCGTACGGATCGAGCGAGTACGGGTCTCGATATCAAGACCAGCGCGGACCGACCGCGTCGCGGTCCTCGCGCGATTTTCATTGCTCCGACGTGGGCGTGGAGGAGTCAGGCGCGTCCGGGGCCTCAGCGGCCGATGACGTCGGCTCGAGTAAGAGGGGAATTTGAAGAGTGAGCCACGGGCTAAATGCCCACGGCGCCGTTGTGACCGCAACTCCAAGGTCAACGAGGTTCACCCACTCGAATTGGCCCACTTCGTCGCGTCGCGCCACGACATCGTCAGCCGTGGTCGCGGTGTAGACGGGGCACAACTCGTTTTCAACAATCCCCGACGCGTCAACGGCTCGATAGCGAAATTCGGGATCAACGAGCGTTAGTCGATCAAGGTCAAGGCCGAGTTCGTGTTTTGCTCGTCGTGCAACCGCGGTAGCGGCCAATTCGTCGGGAGCTGGGTGGCCACAAAACGAACCAGTCCACACACCGGGCCACGTTCGCTTGGTGAGCGCGCGCCGCGTGACGAGAACCTCTCCTGCCGCATTGAAAACGTGACACGAGAATGCCCAGTGCAAGGGTGTGTCAGCGGTGTGGATGGTCGCCTTGTCGGCAACTCCCGTGCGATTTCCCGCGTCATCGAGAAGCACAACGAGTTCGGGGTTGAGGGACACACCGAGAATCCTAGTCGCGCTCCACAGCGACTCGACCTCGACGCGGCCAGTGTTTACTCTGGATCGTCGTCATTGGTCCAGCCGAGGTCTCGAGCCACGTGTTCGAGAACCGACACCGTCGTTTCGCGCTCGTCATCGGTCACCCCTGTGGGAACGGATTCACGGCACCGGGTGACGACTTCGCTCAGCCGGGCAAACGCGGTTCGGCCCCGGTCGGTGAGCGTGTTCGCGCCGTCTTTCGTCACGATCCACCCGCTTTCGCTGAGTTCGGCGAGGTGATCGCTTGAGGATTCGGAGTCTCCGTGACGCAAATACGGTGCAACGGTCGCATCGAGGCTTTCATTTGACGCGGGGCCGTGCGAAAGCGCGGTCAGTATGTGCCACTGAGTACGAGTCACACCGTGCTCTTCAAGCAGGCCTGCAACGCGATCAGCGATGAGGGCATCGACCCGTCTCACCCAGAACCCGATTGACCTCGTTGTCGTCATGCACGCAGCATAACCGGGAGTGGTTCGCGAGCGAGCGATTGGGTCGTCGGCCACGCCGGTTACTCGCGTTTTTGCGGCGGCCCAGTCACGGGAAGGATCAAGAAAAGGCCCGCGAGCAAGACGAGAAGAATGCCAAGAATGCCCCAGAACTGGGCGCCCAACACCGCGATAAACGTCGAAAATAACGCGGGTGCGAGAGGCGAAACGGCTCGGCCGGTCGTGGCGTAGAGACCAAACACCTCGGCTTCGCGACCGGGTGGTGTAACGCGAGCAAGAAAGGTGCGGCTCGCTGACTGGGCTGGCCCCACAAACACGCACAAGAGGGTACCGCCGATCCAAAAAGCTGTTGCGCCACCGTCGTGCGCGATGAACACGATTGTGCCGATCACGAGAAGGCTCGCGAGCGAAATGACGATAATCGGCTTGGGTCCAAATCGATCATCGAGTACTCCAGAAACCACCGTGCTGATGCCCGCGATCACGTTGGCGACAATCGCGAAGACGATTACTTCGCCCGGGCTAAATCCAAAGGTTCCCTGAGCGAGGAGGCCGCCAAACGTAAAAATACCAACGAGACCGTCGCGAAAAAGTGCGCTTGCCACGAGAAATTGCACGGTCGTACGGCTCTCTTTCCAGAGTTTCACGACATCGTGGGCGAGCACCACGTAGGACTGAAAAAATCCCACGGCAACTCGGCGTCGACTCGGAGCGATTTCCGGCACGGCAAAAAGTACGGGGAGAGAGAAAATAATTGTCCAGCCCGCGGCGATCAGAGCGATAATTCGAATGTTGAGGCCGTCCGCTTCGGGAACGAGCAGCAGTCCCCCGTAACCGGGGATTCCACTGTCGACAATGACTCCGAAGTACACCACGACAAGGAGAACGATTCCGCCGAGGTAGCCGAATCCCCATCCGAGGCCGCTCACTTTACCGATCGTTGTCGGTGTTGATACCTGCGCGAGCATGGCGTTGTAGTTGACCATGGCAATCTCGTAGAAAACGGTGCCCGCCGCAATGAGAATGATGCCGAGCAGATAGAAAGGTGGCTCGCCTCGAACGAAGAAGAGCAGGCCGGACGCGACGATGACACAACCGGTGTTGACACCCAGCCACAGTTTTCTGCGCCCCGAGGCGTCGGAACGCTGGCCGAGAACGGGGGCTACGAGGGCAACAATCAGGCTCGCCACCGCGATTCCCCAGCCGAGTCCGCTCGACAGGGTCGCTTCGGCGTCAGCCATCGCACGATGCGCGGGGCCCGTGGGGTCGATCTCGGCAAGACGTGCCGCGACGAGGGTCGGATCGACAAACGAGCTTCCCGTGAGGTAGACGGTGAAGATGAACGTGGTCACAACCGCGTTGAACGCGGCTCCCCCGCAGTCCCAAACGGCCCAGCTGATGACCGCTCGGCGACTCGGATGCGGTGAGGTCAAGCGTTCCGGCGGTTGGGTAGCTACCGTGTCGCCACCGGAAGACGCGGGCATGCGATCAGGTTAGCGAGACCTCAATGATCGATCACGCGCGCCGCGCCGCACGGCGGCTTCCCAAGTTGAGTCGAGGTGGCTCAGCTTCGTTCACTTCTATCTTGACGCAGCATCCCGAGAGTGCCATACTTGAGTCAACTTAGCTCAACTTTTTACGTTCGAAACACAAGGGAGTCACCAATGGGGCGTGCAGTAGGGATTGACCTCGGAACGACCAACTCGGTCGTTGCAATACTTGAGGGTGGAGAGCCCACGGTCATAGCAAACGCGGAGGGATTGCGAACGACCCCGTCGGTCGTCGCCTTCACGAAAGACGGTGAGGTTCTCGTCGGCGAGACCGCGAAGCGGCAGGCTGTCACTAACGTTGACCGCACGATTTCATCGGTCAAGCGTCATATGGGCACCGATTGGACCGTCGACGTCGACAGCAAGAAATACACACCGCAAGAGATTTCGGCCCGAATTCTTGCGAAACTCAAGCGTGATGCTGAGCAGTATTTGGGCGAATCGGTCACTGACGCGGTTGTTACGGTACCCGCCTACTTCAATGACGCAGAACGTCAGGCGACGAAAGAAGCCGGTGAAATCTCCGGTCTCAACGTGCTTCGAATTATTAACGAGCCGACGGCCGCCGCACTCGCCTACGGACTCGATAAAGGTAAAGAAGACGAACTCATCTTGGTCTTCGACCTCGGTGGCGGAACCTTCGACGTGTCTCTGCTCGAGGTGGGAAAAGACGACGACTTCTCGACAATTCAGGTGCGTTCGACCGCGGGCGATAATCGTCTCGGGGGCGATGACTGGGATCAGCGCATTGTCGAGTGGCTCATTAAGCGATTTAAAGAGTCAACGGGTGTGGATGTATCGAAAGACAAGATCGCACTTCAGCGGCTCAAAGAGGCGTCGGAACAGGCGAAGAAAGAGCTGAGTTCGTCAACGAGTGCCACGATCCAATTGCCGTATCTCTCGCTCACCGAAAACGGACCGGCGAACCTTGATGAGTCGCTTAGTCGCGGTCAGTTCGAGCAAATGACCGACGATTTGCTCGGCCGCACGAAGAAGCCGTTCGAAGACGTGATTCGCGAGGCGGGTGTTTCCGTCAAAGACATTGCGCACGTGGTGCTCGTCGGTGGATCGACTCGCATGCCCGCGGTGACGGAACTGGTGAAAAAACTCACGGGCGGTAAAGATCCCAACAAGGGTGTCAATCCCGACGAAGTTGTTGCCGTGGGGGCCGCTCTTCAGGCGGGAGTCTTGAAGGGCGAGCGCAAAGACGTGTTGCTCATCGATGTCACTCCGCTGAGCCTTGGAATCGAGACCAAGGGTGGCATTATGACCAAGCTCATTGAGCGCAATACCGCGATTCCGACCAAGCGCAGCGAAACGTTTACGACGGCTGACGACAATCAACCCTCCGTGGCCGTTCAGGTTTTTCAAGGTGAACGCGAGTTCACGCGCGACAACAAGCCACTCGGGACGTTCGAACTAACCGGTATTGCTCCGGCACCACGAGGTATTCCCCAGGTTGAAGTGACGTTTGATCTTGACGCAGACGGCATCGTGCACGTCTCTGCGAAAGACAAGGGCACCGGCAAAGAACAGTCGATGAGAATTACGGGTGGATCGTCGCTGCCCAAGGAAGACATCGAACGCATGGTGCGTGAGGGTGAGGAACATGCTGCAGAAGACAAGAGGCGCCGCGAAGCAGCCGAGGTGAGAAACTCCGCGGAACAGCTTGTCTACTCGACAGAAAAGATCATGAGAGAAAATGACGAAAAACTCGAGGACGATGTCAAGGCTCCCGTTCAGGCCGATGTCCACGCGCTCAAGAGTGCGCTCGCCGCTGACGACGATGCAGCCGTGAAGACAGCGTTTGAGGCCCTCACGGCGAGCGAGACAAAACTAGGCGAAGCGGTGTATGCGAAGGCGCAAGCGGACGAGTCTGCAGCGCCGGCACGTGCCGAATCCGAATCCGAATCGTCTTCGTCGGAACGGACGACGATGTCGTCGATGGCTGAAGTCGTTGATGACGACGCCCACTGATGTACATCGATCACAAGAAAAATAGTCATGGCCGCCGATAAAGCAAAGCGCGACCGAAAAGCCGGTCATTCGAGATAATCGGAAAAATTGACCCCGATACGGGCGAGGTTCGTCGACCCAAAGGTGCCGTAAATCTCACTGAATTTTTCCGTGCCCACCGAGGCCGATGCGAACGATTTCGAACAATCTGGTTCCCACAGGCATCGAGCGACGCCGACTTAAACGTGTTGTCGGTTAATCGGTTCTCTCGATGAGGTCGCGGCCGAGAGGCTCTGCCTGATCTTCAACGCGTCACCGCGGGAGCACCGGCTGAGCTCCACACCGCAAGCGTACGGAAGGCAATCGCGTGGTTGACCGAGAGCGTGCGATCGGCGAAACCATCGCGGTTCTTCTTCCCGCGCTCGACGATGTTGATCGCGCCGAGGAACACGGTGATCTTGCGAACGAACCGTTCGCAACGATTGCTCAAAAACTCCGCTCGAGCATTGAAAGACTTGGCGCGAAACCGTTTGGTGCCGAGGGCCATGCGTTCGATCCGACGATTCACGAGGCGATTTCTCAGCGCCCGAGTCGCGATACTCTAGGGTCCAAACCATCGTGACGCGGCTCTGAAACCGGTTATTTTGTCGGTTCGCCCCCCGCGCGCGGCCAGGTCTGTTGTCGCGCTTCCCGCCTAGAGGGGGTATCGGGCTGCAAGTGACAACTGGGTCGACAAAGACTTCTACGCAATACTCGGGGTGCCGAAAGATGTGACGCCCGAAGCGCTCAAGAAGGCCTATCGCAAGCTCGCGCGAAGCTATCATCCGGACTCTAATCCCGGTGACTCAGCGGCCGAAATTCCACTTAAAAGAGATCAGCGAAGCCCACTCGGTTCTCTCCAACCCCGAAGAACGAGCCGAGTACGACAAGATTCGCTTTTCTGTTCTCCGGCGTCGATTGACGGCGAGCTGGGGCCGGCTCAGCCGGTCGGATCTCGACGACGTGTTTGGGGACGTCTTTGGTGGATCGGGGCAGCGCGTTCGATTTGAACGGGCTGGGTCGCCAGCTGCCGGCGGACGCGACTTCGACGACATTTTTGGTTGTTTGGGAGCGGCGGTTCGGCACCTCGTCTGGTGGTTTCCGGCGGATATGGCGGTCCGACTCGTGGCCGTACATCACCGCGACGACGACAATTGACTTCTTAACCACAAATGCAAGGGCGAAACGGTGACGCTTCAAACGGCAAATTGGAAAGCCGATCACCGTTAAGATTCCCGCGGGCGTCGCCGATAAGCAAAAAGTGCCATATTGGGGGTCGGCGAGCCGAGCACGGCCTCAACCCGGCGACATTGTCTGGCTCGTGACCGTTCGCAAGCATCCGGTGTTCCAGCGAGATGGACTCGACCTACGATTGTCGCTTCCCGTCACGTTTGTCGAAGCCACGTTGGTTCCACGGTGGACGTTCCGACCCTGGGAGGAAAGCCGGTTAAGGTGCGGATCGCGGCTGGCAAACTCCGATCCCCCCGCTACGTGTCAAGAACGGGCCCTCGCGACCGCGAAGGGAAATGGGTGATCTGCTTGCGATCGTGACGATCGCGGTGCCCTCTCACGTGACCGACGAAGCGAAAGCGGCACTGTCGAATTTTGCCAAAATTCTCCCAATGGGCACGACGAGAACTTTGGCAAAATTCGACAGTGCCACTTTCGCTTCGTGGGCACGTGAGAGGCCACCGGGATCGTCACGATCGAAGCAGATCACCGTTCCCTTCGCGGTCGCGACCCCCGACCCTTGACACGTAGCGCTCGACCACTCGGAGTTCCAGCCACGCTTCACACCTCGAGCCGGCTTTCCTCCCAGGTTCGGAACGTCCACCGTCGCCCCCAACGTCGCTTCGACAAACGTGACGGGAAGCGACAATCGTAGGTCGAGTCCATCTCGCTCGAAAACCGGATGCTTGCGAACGGTCACGACCAAGACATGTCGCCGGGTTCGCCACGTGGCTGCTCGTCTCGCCTCGACCCCGATACGCCCCTTTTGCTTATCGGCGACGCCCCGTGGGAACCTAACCGTGATCGGCTTTTCATTTGCCTTTGAAGCGTCACCGTTTCGCCCTTGGTTGCCGTTAAGAAGTCAATTGTCGTCGTCGCGGTGATGTCGCGGCCACGAGTCGGACCGCCATATCCGCGGAAACCACCAGACGAGGTGCCGAACCCACCACTCCCAAACAGACCAAAATGTCGTCGAAGTCGCTTCCGCCGGCAGCTGGCGACCCACCCCGTTCAAATCGAACGCGCTGCCCCGATCCACCAAAGACGTCCCCAAACACGTCGTCGAATCCGCCCGGCTGACCGGCCCCACTCGCCGTAAATCGAGCACCAGAACCCATAGCGCGAATCTTGTCGTACTCGGCTCGTTCTTCGGGGTTGGAGAGAACCGAGTGGGCTTCGCTGATCTCTTTAAATCGAGATTCAGCAGCAGAGTCACCGGGATTAGAGTCCGGATGATAGCTTCGCGCGAGCTTGCGATAGGCCTTCTTGAGCGCTTCGGGCGTCACATCTTTCGGCACCCCGAGTATTGCGTAGAAGTCTTTGTCGAACCAGTCCTGGCTTGCCACCCGATACCCCCTCTAGGCGGGCACCGCGACAACGACCTTGGCCGCGCGCAAAAGAATAGAACCGACAAAATAACCGGTTTCAACCACGTCAGCGATCGTTTCAACCTGAGTATCGCGACTCGGGCGCTGAGAAATCGCCTCGTGAATCGTCGGATCGAACGCATCGCCCTCGGCACCGAACGGTTTCGCGCCAAGTCTTTCAATGCTCGAGCGGAGTTTTTGAGCAATCGTTGCGAACGGTTCGTTCGCAAGATCACCGTGTTTCTCGGCGCGATCAACATCGTCGAGCGCGGGAAGAAGAACCGCAATGGTTTCGCCAATCGCACGCTCTCGGTCAACCACGCGATTGCCTTCCGTACGCTTGCGGTAGTTCGCGTACTCCGCGGTGACGCGTTGAAGATCAGCAAGCCTCTCGGCCGCGACCTCATCGACGCTCGATTGCCCCGACAACACATTTAAGTCGGCGTCGCTCAATGCCGTCTCAATGTCGGGAGCCTCAGATTGTTCGAAATCGTTCGCATCGGCCTCGGTGGGCACCGAAGATTCATGATCGGCACCCTTGGGTCGACGAACCTCGCCCGTATCGGGGTCAATTTTTCGATTATCTCGAATGACCGGCTTTTCGTGTTCTTCGTGGTCTTCGCGCTTTGCTTTATCGGCGGCCATGACTATTTCTTCTTGTGATCGGTGTCGTCAGTGGCATCGTCATCAACGACTTCGGCATCGACGACATCGTCGTCGTTCGACGAAGACGATTCGGATTCGGATTCGGCACGTGCCGGCGCTGCAGACTCGTCCGCTTGCGCCTTCGCATACACCGCTTCGCCTAGTTTTGTCTGGCTCACCGTGAGGGCCTCAAACGCTGTCTTCACGGCTGCATCGTCGTCAGCGGCGAGCGCACTCTTGAGCGCATCGACATCAGCCTGAACGGGAGCCTTGACATCGTCCTCGAGTTTTTCGTCATTTTCTCTCATGATCTTTTCTGTCGAGTAGACAAGCTGTTCCGCGGAGTTTCTCACCTCGGCTGCTTCGCGGCGCCTCTTGTCTTCTGCAGCATGTTCCTCACCCTCACGCACCATGCGTTCGATGTCTTCCTTGGGCAGCGACGATCCACCCGTAATTCTCATCGACTGTTCTTTGCCGGTGCCCTTGTCTTTCGCAGAGACGTGCACGATGCCGTCTGCGTCAAGATCAAACGTCACTTCAACCTGGGGAATACCTCGTGGTGCCGGAGCAATACCGGTTAGTTCGAACGTCCCGAGTGGCTTGTTGTCGCGCGTGAACTCGCGTTCACCTTGAAAAACCTGAACGGCCACGGAGGGTTGATTGTCGTCAGCCGTCGTAAACGTTTCGCTGCGCTTGGTCGGAATCGCGGTATTGCGCTCAATGAGCTTGGTCATAATGCCACCCTTGGTCTCGATTCCAAGGCTCAGCGGAGTGACATCGATGAGCAACACGTCTTTGCGCTCGCCCTTCAAGACTCCCGCCTGAAGAGCGGCCCCCACGGCAACAACTTCGTCGGGATTGACACCCTTGTTGGGATCTTTACCGCCCGTGAGTTTTTTCACCAGTTCCGTCACCGCGGGCATGCGAGTCGATCCACCGACGAGCACCACGTGCGCAATGTCTTTGACGGAAACACCCGCCTCGCGAATCACGTCTTCGAACGGCTTCTTCGTGCGGCCGAGCAAATCGTCGGTCATTTGCTCGAACTGACCGCGACTAAGCGACTCATCAAGGTTCGCCGGTCCGTTTTCGGTGAGCGAGAGATACGGCAATTGGATCGTGGCACTCGTTGACGAACTCAGCTCTTTCTTCGCCTGTTCCGACGCCTCTTTGAGCCGCTGAAGTGCGATCTTGTCTTTCGATACATCCACACCCGTTGACTCTTTAAATCGCTTAATGAGCCACTCGACAATGCGCTGATCCCAGTCATCGCCCCCGAGACGATTATCGCCCGCGGTCGAACGCACCTGAATTGTCGAGAAGTCGTCGTCTTTTCCCACCTCGAGCAGAGACACGTCGAAGGTTCCGCCACCGAGGTCGAAGACCAAGATGAGTTCGTCTTCTTTACCTTTATCGAGTCCGTAGGCGAGTGCGGCGGCCGTCGGCTCGTTAATAATTCGAAGCACGTTGAGACCGGAGATTTCACCGGCTTCTTTCGTCGCCTGACGTTCTGCGTCATTGAAGTAGGCGGGTACCGTAACAACCGCGTCAGTGACCGATTCGCCCAAATACTGCTCAGCATCACGCTTGAGTTTCGCAAGAATTCGGGCCGAAATCTCTTGCGGTGTGTATTTCTTGCTGTCGACGTCGACGGTCCAATCGGTGCCCATATGACGCTTGACCGATGAAATCGTGCGGTCAACGTTAGTGACAGCCTGCCGCTTCGCGGTCTCGCCGACGAGAACCTCACCGTCTTTCGTGAAGGCGACGACCGACGGGGTCGTTCGCAATCCCTCCGCGTTTGCTATGACCGTGGGCTCTCCACCCTCAAGTATTGCAACGACCGAGTTGGTCGTTCCGAGGTCAATCCCTACTGCACGCCCCATTGGTGACTCCCTTGTGTTTCGAACGTAAAAAGTTGAGCTAAGTTGACTCAAGTATGGCACTCTCGGGATGCTGCGTCAAGATAGAAGTGAACGAAGCTGAGCCACCTCGACTCAACTTGGGAAGCCGCCGTGCGGCGCGGCGCGCGTGATCGATCATTGAGGTCTCGCTAACCTGATCGCATGCCCGCGTCTTCCGGTGGCGACACGGTAGCTACCCAACCGCCGGAACGCTTGACCTCACCGCATCCGAGTCGCCGAGCGGTCATCAGCTGGGCCGTTTGGGACTGCGGGGGAGCCGCGTTCAACGCGGTTGTGACCACGTTCATCTTCACCGTCTACCTCACGGGAAGCTCGTTTGTCGATCCGACCCTCGTCGCGGCACGTCTTGCCGAGATCGACCCCACGGGCCCCGCGCATCGTGCGATGGCTGACGCCGAAGCGACCCTGTCGAGCGGACTCGGCTGGGGAATCGCGGTGGCGAGCCTGATTGTTGCCCTCGTAGCCCCCGTTCTCGGCCAGCGTTCCGACGCCTCGGGGCGCAGAAAACTCTGGCTGGGTGTCAACCCGGTTGTGTCATCGTCGCGTCCGGCCTGCTCTTCTTCGTTCGAGGCGAGCCACCTTTCTATCTGCTCGGCATCATTCTCATTGCGGCGGGCACCGTTTTCTACGAGATTGCCATGGTCAACTACAACGCCATGCTCGCGCAGGTATCAACACCGACAACGATCGGTAAAGTGAGCGGCCTCGGATGGGGATTCGGCTACCTCGGCGGAATCGTTCTCCTTGTCGTGGTGTACTTCGGAGTCATTGTCGACAGTGGAATCCCCGGTTACGGGGGACTGCTGCTCGTTCCCGAAGCGGACGGCCTCAACATTCGAATTATCGCTCTGATCGCCGCGGGCTGGACAATTATTTTCTCTCTCCCCGTACTTTTTGCCGTGCCGGAAATCGCTCCGAGTCGACGCCGAGTTGCCGTGGGATTTTTTCAGTCCTACGTGGTGCTCGCCCACGATGTCGTGAAACTCTGGAAAGAGAGCCGTACGACCGTGCAATTTCTCGTGGCAAGCGCACTTTTTCGCGACGGTCTCGTTGGTATTTTTACGTTTGGCGGCCTCCTCGCTCAGGGAACCTTTGGATTTAGCCCGGGCGAAGTAATCGTCTTCGCGATTGTCGCCAACGTGATCGCGGGCATCAGCACGGTGGTTTCTGGAGTACTCGATGATCGATTTGGACCCAAGCCGATTATCGTCATTTCGCTCGCGAGCCTTCTCGTGATCGGCACAATCGTGTTCATCGCGCACGACGGTGGCGCAACAGCTTTTTGGATCGGCGGTACCCTCTTGTGCGTGTTTGTGGGGCCAGCCCAGTCAGCGAGCCGCACCTTTCTTGCTCGCGTTACACCACCCGGTCGCGAAGCCGAGGTGTTTGGTCTCTACGCCACGACCGGCCGAGCCGTTTCGCCTCTCGCACCCGCGTTATTTTCGACGTTTATCGCGGTGTTGGGCGCCCAGTTCTGGGGCATTCTTGGCATTCTTCTCGTCTTGCTCGCGGGCCTTTTCTTGATCCTTCCCGTGACTGGGCCGCCGCAAAAACGCGAGTAACCGGCGTGGCCGACGACCCAATCGCTCGCTCGCGAACCACTCCCGGTTATGCTGCGTGCATGACGACAACGAGGTCAATCGGGTTCTGGGTGAGACGGGTCGATGCCCTCATCGCTGATCGCGTTGCAGGCCTGCTTGAAGAGCACGGTGTGACTCGTACTCAGTGGCACATACTGACCGCGCTTTCGCACGGCCCCGCGTCAAATGAAAGCCTCGATGCGACCGTTGCACCGTATTTGCGTCACGGAGACTCCGAATCCTCAAGCGATCACCTCGCCGAACTCAGCGAAAGCGGGTGGATCGTGACGAAAGACGGCGCGAACACGCTCACCGACCGGGGCCGAACCGCGTTTGCCCGGCTGAGCGAAGTCGTCACCCGGTGCCGTGAATCCGTTCCCACAGGGGTGACCGATGACGAGCGCGAAACGACGGTGTCGGTTCTCGAACACGTGGCTCGAGACCTCGGCTGGACCAATGACGACGATCCAGAGTAAACACTGGCCGCGTCGAGGTCGAGTCGCTGTGGAGCGCGACTAGGATTCTCGGTGTGTCCCTCAACCCCGAACTCGTTGTGCTTCTCGATGACGCGGGAAATCGCACGGGAGTTGCCGACAAGGCGACCATCCACACCGCTGACACACCCTTGCACTGGGCATTCTCGTGTCACGTTTTCAATGCGGCAGGAGAGGTTCTCGTCACGCGGCGCGCGCTCACCAAGCGAACGTGGCCCGGTGTGTGGACTGGTTCGTTTTGTGGCCACCCAGCTCCCGACGAATTGGCCGCTACCGCGGTTGCACGACGAGCAAAACACGAACTCGGCCTTGACCTTGATCGACTAACGCTCGTTGATCCCGAATTTCGCTATCGAGCCGTTGACGCGTCGGGGATTGTTGAAAACGAGTTGTGCCCCGTCTACACCGCGACCACGGCTGACGATGTCGTGGCGCGACGCGACGAAGTGGGCCAATTCGAGTGGGTGAACCTCGTTGACCTTGGAGTTGCGGTCACAACGGCGCCGTGGGCATTTAGCCCGTGGCTCACTCTTCAAATTCCCCTCTTACTCGAGCCGACGTCATCGGCCGCTGAGGCCCCGGACGCGCCTGACTCCTCCACGCCCACGTCGGAGCAATGAAAATCGCGCGAGGACCGCGACGCGGTCGGTCCGCGCTGGTCTTGATATCGAGACCCGTACTCGCTCGATCCGTACGAGTGCTCGGCAGCAGACGTGAGCCGGAAGAAGCACAACTGACCGATCTTCATTCCCGGCCACAATTTAATGGGAAGAGTCGCGACGTTGCTCAACTCAAGTGTGACGTGGCCCGAAAAACCCGGGTCAATGAACCCCGCCGTTGAGTGAGTCAATAAGCCAAGGCGCCCCAACGAGCTCTTTCCCTCGAGGCGAGCCGCCACATCGTCGGGCAGCGAAACTCGCTCGAACGTCGAACCCAAGACAAATTCTCCCGGGTGCAAAATCAGCGGCTGGCCACGTTCGACCTCGACGAGCCTCGTCAGGTCCGGTTGATCCTCGGCGGGATCGATGTACGGGTACTTGTGGTTATCAAAAAGGCGAAAGTACCGATCTAACCGCACGTCTACGCTCGACGGCTGGATCATGCCGACCGCAAACGGATCGAGTTCGATGCGCCCCGCGCTGAGCTCACCTCTAATATCACGATCCGAAAGCAGCACGCGCCTCAGTGTACAGAGAGCTGCCCGTCGCGGCGGCGGTTCTTCGCTCGCGATTTTTCATGGCGCCCCGGCGCACTGCTATTCTCGACTTGGTTCGTGTTCTCTCAGAAAACCACGAGTATCTTGCGGATTTCTCAAGCAGCCTGAAACAAACAGAGGCCAAATTCCCGCTTATGCACACGGAAGGAAGCCCTCGCGAGTGTAGTTCAATGGCAGAACTCCAGCTTCCCAAGCTGGTAGCGCGGGTTCGATTCCCGTCACTCGCTCTCGCGGCAATCAGCGCCCCGGCCGGCCCTCATGAATTGTCTTTCTTCGAGCCACCACGAGGGGTTATTGGCGCAATAGTGCCCGTACTTCGTGCGCCGCCATAAATTTGGCGACGTCAGCATCAGCGTGAATGTCTCGAGGCACGAGCGGTCGTGACAAATAGAGTCCCGCGAGAGACCGAATTCGGCTGAGCGCTACGTATGTCTGTCCCGGACTAAAAACGCGCGAACCCAAGTCGACAATTGCCGAGTCGTAGGTTTTGCCTTGTGACTTGTGGATCGTTGACGCCCACGCGAGGCGAAGCGGAATCTGAGTAAATTCGGCGACAACTTCTTTCGCGAGCTTTTTAGTGTGCGCTCCGTAAGAATACTGATATCGCTCCCACGTCACCGGATCAACGTCGTAGACACACCCGTCGACCTCAACAGAAACCGCCGATTCGATGTGCGTGACGGTACCAATCGTGCCATTGACCCATCTCTGATCCGCATCGTTTCGAAGAAACATGACTCGCGCACCGACCTTCAGTGAAAGACTCCCCTCGGCCGGAAATGCAAAGCGACCAAAATTGCCGGTAATTTCCGCGTGCGCCGTGCAAACTCTGCCGGGCAATCGGGCCAACGCAGCCGAGTTGATGCGCGCGACAGCGTCGTTGCGCGTTGCGAGCGTTATCGTGCCATCGTGAGGAGCGGGTCGGGCTCCCGCCTCGTTCAACTCGCGCGCAATTTCTTCCGTCACGTGGCCGTGACGCACGCCCTCGAGCAAGGAGGTAAAACGAGTGTCCCGCTGTCGGTGGATTTCTCGCAGTTCGACCAACGACAATTCGGTCGTGCGCCACACCGCAGCGTCGAAGAACCACATTGATCGGTAGCGGTCGGCAAAAAAGGCGCGCTCGTGGGCGTCGCCCGGAACGGGTGCCAATTGGTACGGGTCGCCAAACAAGACGACTTGAACGCCGCCAAACGGTTCGGAGCGGTCGCGCGCTTGCCGGAGGCTGCGATCAATCGCATCCATGAGATCGGCACTGACCATCGAAATCTCGTCGATCACAACCGTGTCAATCGCATTGAGGAGTCGCCGAACGTTGGCTGTTTGCTCAATCTCGTCGTCGGCCACGATTCCAATCGGCAATCGAAACAGCGAGTGGATCGTTTGGCCACCAACGTTGAGGGCGGCAACACCGGTTGGCGCACAAATGACGATCTGCTTTTCGGTGTGCCACGCGAGATGATTCAGCAGGGTCGACTTGCCCGTACCGGCGCGACCGGTTACGAAAATGTGTCGTTTCGTCCCCTCAATTGCCCGAAAAACGGCCAATTGCTCGGGAGAAAGAGTGACAGTCGGCATGACGACCGCTTTCGCAACTCGACGGGCATATTATTTCAATCTAGCCGGTACAGCGAGGTCCCACCGACCGTTCACCACACCTGCCTAAGATGTGCGCATGACCCGCAACCGCCGTCTCTTTCGCGGCGCAATTGGCCGCGCCATTCTTCTTTGGAGTGTCATTGGCGCGATGCTTATTGGCGCATTCGCGAGCGCCGTCGTCGCGGTACGGAACGATGTGTACGGCGCGGTCGGTTTCGTTCATCAGTATCTCGACGCGCTCGCTCGCCGTGACGCGCAAGACGCCCTCGCGATGCCGGGCGTGAGTCGGAGCGACTCGGAGTTGCACGCCGCTGGATTGCCCGAGGACGCTTCGCGCGTGCTCTTGCGACCGGCCGCGCTTGCGGAATTGTCAGACCTTCAACTCGTCAATGATGTCACCAACGCCGATAGCACTCACGCCGTCACTTTTCGGTACCGCGCGGCCGGAACTCCCGGAACGACGACGTTTGCCGTCGAACAAACGGGCAGCCAATTTCTCGCTTTTCCCGCGTGGCGATTCGTCGTATCCCCGCTCGCCGCGCTCGACGTGACAGTAAAAAACGAATCGGTATTCGAGGTCAACGGAATGACCGTCGATGCGGCTGCCGTCGCGGACGAGCGCGCGGATGGCGTCGATCACGCCGCGTTTTTAGTCTTGGCCCCCGCCGCGTACACGCTCGGGCATGATTCGCTCTTATTGACGGGAGGGCCGGCTCGAACCGTCGTCGACACCCCCACGGCGGTTGTTCCGGTCGCGTTCGACGTGCAACCAACCCCCGAACTTACGAGACAGGTTCACGATCAGCTCACGGGGTTCCTCGACGCGTGCGCGACTCAAAGGGTGCTTCAGCCCGCGGGGTGCCCGTTTGGCATTGCTCTTGACGACCGTCTCGTTGACGAGCCGACGTGGGCGATGCTTGATATCCCACGCGTGGTCGTTGTCCCCAATGCTGGAGAATGGCAATCGCCCCCAGCGAGTGGGAGTGCACGTGTCGCCGTGACGGTTCGGTCGCTCTACGACGGGAAAATCAAGACCGTCGACAAAACGGTCCGCTTTTCGGTTCGCCTCCGCATTGAAATCCGGCCCGACGAGTCCCTCTCCATTACCGTTTCGTGACCGATGACGGTCCGTGGCGCAACGCTATCGGTCGTCACTGGCGAGCCTCGCAAGCGCGGCATTGTACGAGTTCAGGTCAGCCTCTCCCGTGCGAGACTCTCGACGCTCAAGGCGCCGGGCGTCTTTCGTGTCTGAACGGCTCCACAGCACGACAATTGTGATTGCGAGGATCACCGTCGGGATTTCGCCGACACTCCACGCGATTCCACCACCGGCTTGCTGATCGACAATCGCGCTCGGACCCCACGGTCGTCCCATCGCCCCGTACCAGTCGGCCAGTAAGAGCGCGGAACCAGACATAAGGGCCAGACCGAAAAATGCGTGGAACGCCATTGTACCCAGCAACAAAAGGAGCCGGGAGGGATATGACACGCGATAGGGCAGCGGATCAGCACCAATGAGCGATTGGACAAATAGGTACCCGACAACTAGAAAATGGGCGATCATCCACTCGTGGCCATAGTGGTCCCTCGTCGCCCAGCCAAGAAGAGGTGAGTAGTAGAAAGTGAGGAGCGATCCCGCGAAGAGGACCGCGGCAACAATCGGATGAGAAACAACGCGAGCGCACGTGCTCGAAATGACACGAAGAATCCACTCGCGCCCGCCGCAACTGCCATCATGTCGTTTCGCGATGGTTCGAAGAGCGAGTGTTATGGGTGCGCCAGAAACGAGCAATATTGGGACGACCATGCTCAGAGTCATGTGCGCAACCATGTGCGCACTGAAAAGATACCTCTGGTACTCGTTGACCGCGCCGTTCGTCACGAGAAAAAGAACGACGAGTCCCGCGACCCACGAGACCGTGCGGTGCACGGGCCACGCGTCTCCCCGCTTGCGCATTCTCCTCACTCCCGCGAGATAAAAGACGACTCCGAATGCGCACACGAGAATCCACAGCAAATCAAACCGCCACTCGGTGAGGGCACGATCAAATGTCCATTCGGGAGGCAACGGCTCGCCCGTCAAAATTTCTGCCGGCGTCGGAGTTTGACCGAGTCCTTGGGCAACCGGCGTCGCCGTGCGCGCAAGGGCGGCTCCCATTCCCAACGCAAGACCCATGAATCCGAGCTCAGCAGTAACAAGCCACCAAAACGCACTGCGCGGTTCTGTCGAACGGTCCGACATCCGCTTCAGGAAATAGCGACGCTGCAGCACGCCGAAAATGCCGAGAAAAACAAGGGCAGCAACTTTGACGATCACGAGGGCACCGTATGGGCTAAGGATATTCGGCCACGTTCCGATTCGAAGCTCAGCGCTCACGTAGCCCGAACTAGCAATCACCACAAAACTCACGAGAGCAAGAGTCGAGTAACGCGCGAGCACTCGAACACGGCGAATTGGCGGGAGCGCGCGGCAAAGAACCACGACCGTCACCAAACCACCCACCCAGATCGACGCGAACACGAGATGCAAGCCGAGCGCGGTAATCGCAGCATCGTGCCGCGCCGTGCCCGCGGCGTGGCCCTGCTGAGCAATTGGGAACAGGGCAACCATCGCAAGGGCCGTGACGAACGCGACGGCCGTGTGGTTGCGCACGGCGCAACACAGCACGGTCACGAGAGCGGCAACAAGAGTCGTAATGAGCCACGCTTGACCCGCTTCAAACTGTACGAGGAAGACGCCGAGCTTGTTTCCAAAGTCCGGCCCAAAGGCTAAAGGGACATGAGAAAGGTTAAGAAACGTCATGAGACCCGTGAGGGCAGACGCGATAGTCAAAACGGCTGCCGACGCCGCAGCACAATCGAGTGCCGCACCAAACTCGCCGTTTTTAGGCGAAAGCGCAAAGCACGCAAGCACGAGCGCGCCGATCATTCCCGCAGCGCTCACATCCACGAGGAGCTTCGCAGTCGGCAATCCCAACCGCACGACCTCTCCCGGGTCAGCAAGAACGGGCGCGGCGGCACCACCCCCGCAAGCAAGACCGACATACATTGCCGCAAGAGCAACCAGCACGACGAGCGCCGGGCCGACAATGCGGATCAACCGGAACACAGCCTCAGCCAACTACGCCGATTAGGAATTACACAATCGGGGGTGTCGACAGTTGTCGACACCCCCGACGGTTGAAGCGGATGCGGCTACTTTGCCGCCGCTTTGAGTTTCGAGCCAACGCTCACTTTTACCGAGTGACCGGCAGGAATCGGAATTTGCTGGCCGGTTTGAGGATTGCGGCCAAGACGAGCGGCACGCTTTTTGCGCTCAATTGCAAGCCAACCGGGAATCGCAACTTTGACGTCCTTTGCGACCGACGATGACACGGTGGAGAAAAAGGCTTCGAGCACACCGTTGACGGCGGCCTGGCTCAGCTCAGTCTTCGCTGCGACTTCAGCAACGAGCTCGGTACGGTTCAGCGACTTTTCAGCCATTGGTTGTCCTCCTCGGACGTTGCGCTGTTCACGACAGCGGTATTCGTGGGACGACTGCGGCCAAGACGGTCGAATCGTCTGGTCGGTGCGACCGTGGGTAATCTACCAGCTTGACTTGGTAATCCCGGGCAATTCGCCTCGGTGTGCCATGTCGCGGAACCGAACCCGAGAAATGCCAAACCTGCTGAGATTGCCACGCGGGCGACCATCAACAGCGTCGCGGTTACGCACCCGCACCGGCGAAGCATTGCGCGGGAGCTTCTGGAGACCGATTCGAGCGGCCTCTCGTGACTCGTCGGTTCCCGAGGGATCAACGAGCGCCCTCTTCAATGCGAGGCGCTGCACCGTGTAACGATCAACGATCTGCTTGCGCTGTTCGTTTCGAGCAATCTTGCTCTTTTTTGCCATGCCTAACGCTCCTCGCGAAAGTCAACGTGCTTACGCACTACGGGATCGTACTTCTTAAGCACGAGGCGATCAGGGTCATTCCGACGATTTTTCCGGGTGACATACGTATAACCGGTGCCCGCCGTCGAGCGAAGTTTAATTATTGGTCGAACATCGTGTTGTTTGGCCACTAGATTTTCTCCCCGCGAGCAAGAATGTCATGTACCACGGATTCGATACCGCGAGCATCGATCACTTTGATGCCTTTTGCCGACAATGTCAGCGTCACGTTTCGACGCAACGACGGCACATAGTACGACTTCTTTTGAATATTCGGGTCAAAACGGCGCTTTGTGCGCCGGTGGGA
>CAWGQN010000010.1:0-312131 GCA_963824885.1 uncultured Actinomycetota bacterium | reverse complement strand
TGGCGGCGTGCTTAACACATGCAAGTCGAACGGTGAACAGGGAGCTTGCTCCTGTGGATCAGTGGCGAACGGGTGAGTAACACGTGAGTAATCTGCCCTTGACTCTGGGATAAGCGTCTGGAAACGACGTCTAATACCGGATACGAGCTGCGGAGGCATCTTCTAGGAGCGTGGAAAGAATTTCGGTCAAGGATGAACTCGCGGCCTATCAGCTAGTTGGTGAGGTAATGGCTCACCAAGGCGACGACGGGTAGCCGGCCTGAGAGGGTGACCGGCCACACTGGGACTGAGACACGGCCCAGACTCCTACGGGAGGCAGCAGTGGGGAATATTGCACAATGGGCGCAAGCCTGATGCAGCAACGCCGCGTGAGGGACGACGGCCTTCGGGTTGTAAACCTCTTTTAGTAGGGAAGAAGCGAAAGTGACGGTACCTGCAGAAAAAGCACCGGCTAACTACGTGCCAGCAGCCGCGGTAATACGTAGGGTGCAAGCGTTGTCCGGAATTATTGGGCGTAAAGAGCTCGTAGGCGGTTTGTCGCGTCTGCTGTGAAAACTCGAGGCTCAACCTCCGGCCTGCAGTGGGTACGGGCAGACTAGAGTGCGGTAGGGGAGATTGGAATTCCTGGTGTAGCGGTGGAATGCGCAGATATCAGGAGGAACACCGATGGCGAAGGCAGATCTCTGGGCCGTAACTGACGCTGAGGAGCGAAAGCGTGGGGAGCGAACAGGATTAGATACCCTGGTAGTCCACGCCGTAAACGTTGGGAACTAGATGTGGGGACCATTCCACGGTTTCCGTGTCGCAGCTAACGCATTAAGTTCCCCGCCTGGGGAGTACGGCCGCAAGGCTAAAACTCAAAGGAATTGACGGGGGCCCGCACAAGCGGCGGAGCATGCGGATTAATTCGATGCAACGCGAAGAACCTTACCAAGGCTTGACATATACCGGAAAAGGCTAGAAATAGTACTCCCCGCAAGTCGGTATACAGGTGGTGCATGGTTGTCGTCAGCTCGTGTCGTGAGATGTTGGGTTAAGTCCCGCAACGAGCGCAACCCTCGTTCTATGTTGCCAGCACGTAATGGTGGGAACTCATGGGAGACTGCCGGGGTCAACTCGGAGGAAGGTGGGGATGACGTCAAATCATCATGCCCCTTATGTCTTGGGCTTCACGCATGCTACAATGGCCGGTACAAAGGGCTGCAATACCGTAAGGTGGAGCGAATCCCAAAAAGCCGGTCTCAGTTCGGATTGAGGTCTGCAACTCGACCTCATGAAGTCGGAGTCGCTAGTAATCGCAGATCAGCAACGCTGCGGTGAATACGTTCCCGGGCCTTGTACACACCGCCCGTCAAGTCATGAAAGTCGGTAACACCCGAAGCCAGTGGCCTAACCCTTGTGGAGGGAGCTGTCGAAGGTGGGATCGGTAATTAGGACTAAGTCGTAACAAGGTAGCCGTACCGGAAGGTGCGGCTGGATCACCTCCTTTCTAAGGAGCATCTGTGCAGTGTCGCCGTCTGTATGCAGTGGCGCAGTAGCTGCCAGAGCCATGTCGGAGACAACCGTTCTTCGGTGGTTAGCTCATGGGTGGAACATTGACATAGTGTGCCAAGCCGAGTGGTCTTGAAGCTCAGTACGTCTCTTCGGAGATGGAACGGTTTGAGCGATGGAGCTGGTCATTTGCACGCTGTTGGGTCCTGAGGGACCGGACCTCATCCACTTCGGATGGGAGACGAACCTCAGGACCTTTTCTGTGACTCGCCCGTGAGCGGAGTGGCGCAGGAGGGTACCGCCCGTACTTTGAGAACTACACAGTGGACGCGAGCATCTTAGATTCGAGCTTTCGGTGACTCGGATCACAAAGATCTAGATGTTATAGATCATTGGTCAATTTCGTTGCATTCTTCACGTGACAGCAATCGATTCAAAAACTCATGTGATTTCAAGTTTCTAAGAGCAAACGGTGGATGCCTTGGCATCTGGAGCCGAAGAAGGACGTATAAATCTGCGATAAGCCTCGGGGAGCTGATAATACGAGCTTTGATCCGAGGATTTCCGAATGGGGAAACCCCGCTGGGCCCGTAAGGTGACCCAGTGACTCCCGCCTGAATATATAGGGCGGGTAGAGGGAACGTGGGGAAGTGAAACATCTCAGTACCCACAGGAAGAGAAAACAACCGTGATTCCGTTAGTAGTGGCGAGCGAAACCGGAAGAGGCTAAACCGATCATGTGTGATAGCCGGCAGGCGTTGCATGGTCGGGGTTGCGGGACTTTTCTGCTGATTCTGCCGAACGGCAAGCGTTACAAAGCAATATAGACGAATGGCATTGAAAGGCCAGTCATAGAGGGTGCGAACCCCGTAGTCGAAATGTTGCAATGGCGCGAGAGAGTATCCCAAGTAGCACGGGGCCCGAGAAATCCCGTGTGAATCTGTCAGGACCACCTGATAAGCCTAAATACTCCCAGATGACCGATAGCGGACAAGTACCGTGAGGGAAAGGTGAAAAGTACCCCGGGAGGGGAGTGAAATAGTACCTGAAACCGTTTGCTTACAAACCGTTGGAGCCTCCTTGTTGGGGTGACAGCGTGCCTTTTGAAGAATGAGCCTGCGAGTTAGTGATATGTGGCGAGGTTAACCCGTGAGGGGCAGCCGTAGCGAAAGCGAGTCTGAATAGGGCGATTCAGTCGCATGTCCTAGACCCGAAGCGAAGTGATCTATCCATGGCCAGGTTGAAGCGACGGTAAGACGTCGTGGAGGACCGAACCCACTTCAGTTGAAAATGGAGGGGATGAGCTGTGGATAGGGGTGAAAGGCCAATCAAACTTCGTGATAGCTGGTTCTCTCCGAAATGCATTTAGGTGCAGCGTTGCGTGTTTCTTGCCGGAGGTAGAGCTACTGGATGGCCGATGGGCCCCAAAAGGTTACTGACGTCAGCCAAACTCCGAATGCCGGTAAGTGAGAGCGCAGCAGTGAGACGGTGGGGGATAAGCTTCATCGTCGAGAGGGAAACAACCCAGACCACCAACTAAGGTCCCTAAGCGCGTGCTAAGTGGGAAAGGATGTGGAGTTGCACAGACAACCAGGAGGTTGGCTTAGAAGCAGCCACCCTTGAAAGAGTGCGTAATAGCTCACTGGTCAAGTGATTCCGCGCCGACAATGTAACGGGGCTCAAGCACGCCACCGAAGTTGTGGCATTAGCATATTTGGTAGGCCTTCGTGGTCCAGCCGTGTTGATGGGTAGGAGAGCGTCGTGTGGCGAGTGAAGCGGCGGTGTAAACCAGCCGTGGACGCCACACGAGTGAGAATGCAGGCATGAGTAGCGAAAGACGGGTGAGAAACCCGTCCTCCGAAAGACCAAGGGTTCCAGGGCCAGGCTAATCCGCCCTGGGTAAGTCGGGACCTAAGGCGAGGCCGACAGGCGTAGTCGATGGACAACGGGTTGATATTCCCGTACCGGCGAAGAACCGCCCAAGCTAATCCAGTAGTGCTAAGTGTCTGAATCCTCACTGACGGATCCCTTCGGGGTGACGCGTTGTGGGCCTAGCACACGACCCCGTGCTGGTGCGGTTAGCGTATTAACAGGTGTGACGCAGGAAGGTAGCCAAGCCGGGCGATGGTTGTCCCGGTCTAAGGATGTAGGCCGAGAGATAGGCAAATCCGTCTCTCATATAAGCCTGAGACCCGATGGGTAGTCCTCACGGACGAAATCGGTGATCCTATGCTGCCGAGAAAAGCATCGACGCGAGGTTCAAGCCGCCCGTACCCCAAACCGACTCAGGTGGTCAGGTAGAGAATACTAAGGAGATCGAGAGAATCGTGGTTAAGGAACTCGGCAAAATGCCCCCGTAACTTCGGGAGAAGGGGGGCCTGAGGCGTGAACGGACTTGCTCCGGGAGCGTTTGAAGGCCGCAGAGACCAGTGGGAAGCGACTGTTTACTAAAAACACAGGTCCGTGCTAAGTCGCAAGACGATGTATACGGACTGACGCCTGCCCGGTGCTGGAAGGTTAAGAGGAAGGGTTAGCGAAAGGCGAAGCTCAGAATTTAAGCCCCAGTAAACGGCGGTGGTAACTATAACCATCCTAAGGTAGCGAAATTCCTTGTCGGGTAAGTTCCGACCTGCACGAATGGCGTAACGACTTCCCAGCTGTCTCAACCGCGAACTCGGCGAAATTGCACTACGAGTAAAGATGCTCGTTACGCGCAGCAGGACGGAAAGACCCCGTGACCTTTACTACAGCTTGGTATTGGTGTTCGGTGTGGCTTGTGTAGGATAGGTGGGAGACTGTGAAGCTGGCACGCTAGTGTCGGTGGAGTCATTGTTGAAATACCACTCTGGTCACTCTGGATATCTAACTTAGGACCGTAATCCGGTTCAGGGACAGTGCCTGGTGGGTAGTTTAACTGGGGCGGTTGCCTCCTAAAGAGTAACGGAGGCGCCCAAAGGTTCCCTCAACCTGGTTGGCAATCAGGTGTCGAGTGTAAGTGCACAAGGGAGCTTGACTGTGAGACTGACAAGTCGAGCAGGGACGAAAGTCGGGACTAGTGATCCGGCAGTGGCTTGTGGAAGCGCTGTCGCTCAACGGATAAAAGGTACCTCGGGGATAACAGGCTGATCTTGCCCAAGAGTCCATATCGACGGCATGGTTTGGCACCTCGATGTCGGCTCGTCGCATCCTGGGGCTGGAGTAGGTCCCAAGGGTTGGGCTGTTCGCCCATTAAAGCGGTACGCGAGCTGGGTTTAGAACGTCGTGAGACAGTTCGGTCCCTATCCGCTGCGCGCGTAGGAAATTTGAGAAGATCTATCCCTAGTACGAGAGGACCGGGATGGACGAACCTCTGGTGTGTCAGTTGTTCCGCCAGGAGCACCGCTGATTAGCTACGTTCGGAACGGATAACCGCTGAAAGCATCTAAGCGGGAAGCCGGCTTCAAGATGAGATTTCCATGCCTTCGGGCGAGAGGCTCCCAGCTAGACTACTGGGTTGATAGGCCGGATGTGGAAGCGGGGACTAAAGACCCGTGAAGCTGACCGGTACTAATAAGCCGATAACTTGATAACACATGTTCAATACTGTTTAGGCTGGTGTTGAAATGATGCACGCGTCCACTATGTGGTTCTCGATGTACGGTCGAGAACCGACAATCGTCGCTTGGCTTTGTCGACAGATACAGTATTGTCGATAGACATGCGAGCGCGATTGCCTGTTTGCTTTGGTATATCAATAGTGTTTCGGCGGCCATAGCGAGAGGGAAACGCCCGGTTACATTCCGAACCCGGAAGCTAAGACTCTCAGCGCCGATGGTACTGCAGGGGGGACCCTGTGGGAGAGTAGGACACCGCCGGACTTCTTCGTGAAATGGCCACCCATTGCGGGGTGGCCACTTTTCGTTAACTCGTCAAGAGTCCGAGGTGTCATGTGAGGAGACCGCCGTGAATGATTCAGCTGATCCGAAAGATCATCGTCGTGGGCGTGACTTGAAATCGGTTCGGCGACGCCACGACGATCCGGAAATTGCCGACGACGTGGCGCCGAGCGACCTTGATCAGCACGCTCGCAAGGAGCTGCGTACCCTCAGTAAGGAGAATGCTGATGAGGTTGCGCGCCACTTGGTGATGGCCGCGCGGCTCATTGAATCCGATGCGGAGCTCGCGCACCGTCATGCGGCGTCGGCTGCGCGGCGCGCGGGGCGAATCGCGGTCGTTCGCGAGTCTATTGCGATTACCGCATACGCGACCGGCAACTTTTCTCTCGCGCTTCGCGAATTACGGACGTTTCGGCGACTGTCGGGGTCGGACAATCAAATTGCCCTGATGGTTGATAGCGAGCGCGGTGTTGGGCGTCCCGACCGGGCGCTTGAGGTTGGTCGGTCCGTGGATCGCAATGACCTCCCCATCGAGGTCCGAGTCGCACTGGCAATCGCAATGTCGGGAGCGCGATTGGATTTGAATCAAGGACCCGAGGCGCTCGACGAACTTCGGATTCCGGAACTCGATCCCGATATTGCCTATTCATGGAGTTCCGACTTGTTTCACGCGTTTGCAAATGCACTCGAAGAACTAGGAGAACCGCGGCGAGCTCTCGAGTGGCGCAACCGCGCAAAACGCGCTGAGCGTGCCGTGGAGGTTCCGGATAGCGATGAAACAATCGAGATCGTCGAAGAGTCTCCAGAAGAGGGATCACGGGAGGACTGATGATGGCACGGAGTCTTCCTGCTCCTATCAATGGCGTGGACCTGCTGATGCTCGACCTCGACGGCGTTATTTATCGCGGTGCCGAGGCGATTCCGCACGCAGTGGAGAGTGCGAGGCGCGCAGCACGTCTCGCGCGAGTCACGTTCGTGACGAATAACGCCTCGCGCACGGACGGTTCGATCGCCGATCACCTCACGGGCTTGGGACTCGACGTGCAAGCACACGACGTTGTCACATCTCCTCACGCCGCGGTTCGGTTACTCGCGGATCACGTTCCACACGGCTCGCTCGTGTTGGTCGTTGGTGGAGCGGGCCTGACGTTCGAGCTCGAGAGGGCGGGGTACTCTGTCACGCGCGACTCGTCGAACAATCCGACCGCGGTGGTCCAGGGCTTCGCGCGAGAGGTCGGGTGGGTTGACCTTGCCGAAGCATCAATTGCCTTACACCGCGGAATTCCGTGGATCGCGACGAACCTCGATTGGACCTTGCCCGTCCCTGGCGGCCTCGCGCCGGGAAACGGGACGCTTGTTGCGGCGGTACACACGGCAGTGGGTCGGTTGCCGATGATTGCGGGCAAGCCGCAGACCGCGATCTTCGAGGAGGCGGTTTCGAGGTTTTCGGCGCTCTCTCCGCTGTTTATTGGTGATCGGCTCGATACCGATATTGTGGGGGCCAATCGAGCGGGAATTCGTTCCGGTTTTGTCTTGACGGGCGTTGATCAAGCGAAGCACCTGTTGGCAGCTGATGCTGCCTCGCGCCCACAATATATTTTCAACGACTTGCGCGAGCTTTTTGAGCCGTACCCGTCAACCACTTTGTCCGCCGCGGGGCGCGTTGCGTCTGTTGGTGATGCGCGCGTGCGCCTCGACGATAATGCCGTCACCATCCTCAAGCGCGGGAGCTCTTCGGTTGATCTCGTGCGAGCCGCGTGCTCGCTCGTGTGGAAGTCGGGCCGACCAATATATAGTTTGGACATTCCACTTGAATTGTCTGGAAAGGCGTAACGTGGCCACCGTGCGGGATTCGCCCGACAGTGATCGTGACACGGGGTCGATTGTGCGCGGTCTATCCCATGAGAAAGACGCCGGCGTCAGCCCCATTTCGGAGCTGGATTCGCAGCTCCTCGAGATTGAATCGCTAACGCTCGACGAGCGGGTCGTCGCGTACGGTCAGATCTACGATGAACTTCGGCGCCGACTCGACATGGGCGATGAGCCAGCGGTTAATGTCCGGAACCAGGATTGACGTCGTCCTTTCACGACGCGGTGTTGCGCGATCCCGTACCCACGCCGCGAGCCTGATCAAGCGGGGCTTGGTTTCAGTAGACGGTGTTGTCGTTTCACGCGCTTCGACCCGTGTCCGGACCGATCAGAGGGTCGACGTTGGCAAGCACGATGCGCTCGTGGGTCGAGGAGCGGTTAAGCTCATTGCTGCTCTCGACGCGTTCTCTCCGCTGAAAACCTCCGGAGTACTCGCTCTTGACGTGGGTGCGTCGACGGGCGGGTTTACGCAAGTGCTCCTGAACCGGGGGGTCCGGCGTGTCATCGCTCTCGACGTGGGACACGGTCAGCTCGCTCCAGAAATTGCGGCGGATCCTCGCGTCACGTCGGTCGAGCGTGTCAATGCTCGCTGGCTCACAGCGACGCAGCTCTCGGCGATCTCTGGAACTGATGAGGCGCCAACTCTCGTGGTGGCGGATCTATCGTTTATTTCGCTTACGGTGGTTATTCCCGCTCTCGTGGCCTCGTCGGATCGAGCCGCGGATTTCGTCTTACTTGTGAAACCGCAATTTGAGGCGGGTCGAGCGGGACTTGTTAACGGAATCGTCACGAGTTCCTCGCTGCGAGCGACCGCGGTTTCGCACGTGGTGGAGTGTGGTCACACGCGTGGACTGAGCACGGCGGGAATAATCGCGTCTCCAATACTGGGGGCGGCGGGTAACCACGAGTATCTGGTGTGGTTGAGTTCGACGGCGGGTTCCAATCCGGCACAATGGAGGGAGCATATTCTTGCGACGACTCGTTAGTGGTGGCGGGCCGACGCGTGCGGCGCGATGAGCGGAGGCGAGCAATGACGCAAACCACAGTGTCTGAAAACGCCGCTCGGTCCATTTTGCTTGTCGCACACACGGGGCGCCATGACTCGCTCGAGGCGGTATCGACCGCGTGTCAGCAACTCGACGCTGCGGGCGTCACACCCGTGCTGAGCGGCGAAGATGCCAGCACGATCATTGAATTCGATTCGAATCTTGATCGTGTTCCCATCCTCGGTGTCAACGCGGGATTCGAACAACTCGAGCTTGCAATCGTGTTGGGTGGCGACGGTACGATCTTGCGCGCCGCAGAAATCGTGCGTGGAGCATCCATTCCGGTGTTGGGAGTCAACGTTGGGCACATGGGTTTTCTTGCCGAAAGCGAGCGTGACGATCTCCCCGACACCATTGCCAAAGCGCTGAATCGTCGGTATACCGTTGAAGCTCGAATGGCCCTGTCGGTTGCCGTCTCGATTGGTGGGAAACCGATCCTCGACGATTGGGCGCTCAACGATGTCTCGGTTGAAAAGGCAAGTCGTGGTCGCATGGTCGAGGTAGTGGTCGAAGTCGATGGTCGGCCAGCGTCGACCTTTGGCGGTGACGGCGTTGTCATGTCGACACCCACCGGATCGACTGCGTATTCCTTCTCCGCGGGGGGGCCAATTGTCTGGCCATCACTCGAGGCCCTCTTACTCGTCCCATTGAACGCCCACGCCCTTTTTGCTCGGCCTCTCGTTGTCGGCGCCGATTCCGTGCTCGCGGTCGAGTTGCTTGATCGAATGCCTTCTCCCGCGGTCCTGTGGTGCGATGGGCGACGCGCCCACGACCTTCCAACGGGCGCTCGAATCGAGGTACGCCAATCAGACACTCCCATCCACCTCGCGCGCCTGACTCAAGCGCCGTTTACTGATCGCTTGGTGCGTAAGTTTGCATTGCCTGTTGAAGGCTGGCGAGGTCCAGCCGGCCGTGATTGAAGAAATCACGATTCGTGGCCTCGGTGTCATTGCAGAGACCACGCTTCCTCTCGGACCCGGTTTTACCGCACTCACGGGTGAAACCGGCGCGGGAAAGACGATGGTCGTTTCGGCCGTCGGACTTCTCGTTGGTGGTCGGGCAGACAATTCAATTGTGCGAAAAGGCAGCGACGTCGCGGTGGTCGAGGGTCGCTGGACACTCGATGGGACGGGTGCGGCGGCGGACCGAGTACACGAAGCGGGGGGCGATCTCGACAATGGAGAACTTGTCATCGCGCGATCTCTCTCAACCGAGGGTCGAAGTCGCGCTGTGGTCGGGGGGCGTGGCGCGCCTGTGAGCGTCTTGAAAGAACTCGGTGATCGTCTCGTCGCAACTCACGGTCAGTCGGACCAGGTCCGCTTGAGATCCTCGGGGGCACAGCGCGATGCGCTTGATCGTTTTGCCGGTCCCGAGCTCTTGGCTCACCTCGATGCGTATCGCGTCGTGTATTCGCGCAGGCAGTCCACTCGTGCGCAACTTAGCGCACTCATCGCCGAACGCAACCGGCGCGCTCGAGAGGCCGAAGACCTTTTGGTTGCGTGCGAAGAAATCGAATCACTTGCGCCGCGCCCGGGCGAAGACGTCGAACTGAGCGCGCGCGCTCATCGACTTGCCAATCGAGAAACCGTGCGCGCGTTTGTCACCGCGGCTCGAGAGGCGCTCTCGGCGGATGGATTCTCGGATCAGCTCGACGCGATTGCACTCGTTGAGAGCGCTCGTCGAAGCATTGAACGCGCGGGAGACCACGACCCCGCGCTCTCGGCAATCGGGGAATCGCTCGCTGAGGCCGGGTTCGTCTTGGCCGATATTGCCGCGCACGTGTCGACGTATCTTGCGACGCTTGAGATCGAAGGAGTCGGCGAACTCGACGCGATTAACGAGCGCCGGTCGGAACTGGCGGCGCTCACGCGCAAATACGGCCCGACCCTTGACGAGGTCGTCGACCATGCGTCCGCGTCGAGGCGTCGACTTGCCGAACTTGAAGGCGACTCGGCCCTAATCGAGCAACTTGACACCGATGCGCGGGCCGACGATGAGCTACTCGAGGACCTCGCCTCAACGGTGAGTGTCGTGCGCTCCAAGGCGGGTGAGCGACTGGGTGCGGCGGTCACGGCCGAGCTTGTTGACCTTGCCATGCCAGATGCCCGCGTGACCGTCGCGGTCACTCAACACGGGGAATTCTCGGTGTGGGGGAGGGACACGGTTGAGTTCCTCATGCAACCGCACCCGGATGTGCCGCCCCGCCCCATCGCGCGCGGCGCGTCCGGTGGAGAACTATCCCGTCTCATGCTCGCGATAGAAGTTGTTACCGCTGAAACGGACACAATACCGACGTTTGTTTTTGATGAAGTTGATGCGGGGGTCGGCGGGGCGGCGGCAATCGAGGTCGGAAAGCGGCTTGCAAAGCTCGCACAATCCGCCCAAGTCGTCGTTGTGACGCATCTCGCACAAGTCGCCGCGTTCGCAACGAATCACCTCGTGGTCGCGAAGGATCGTTCGGGCGCCGTCACCCGAAGCAGCGTGAAACAGCTCAATGGCGAGGAGAGAATTCGGGAAATGGCGCGATTGTTATCGGGGTTGAGCGATTCTCCGAGCGGACTATCCCACGCTCGCGAGCTCATCGCGATGGCGTCGCATGCGACTCTTGAGTCCACTCGAAACGACCCTGTGATCTCGTCGGCTCCCTAGCGCGGAGTGCTCCGGCGCGGTATGTGGTTGTAACACCGCACCCTCACACGGACGCCGCCTTCATCCATCGATAGCATTCGGCCGTGCCGACGGGTGTTAGGATGAAAGCCCGTGGCAGCCATTCACAATTCGGGCGATTTTGGTGTCGTTACCAAGCATATTTTCGTCACCGGTGGTGTCGTTTCGTCCCTTGGCAAGGGGTTGACGGCGGCGAGTTTAGGCAACCTTTTGAGCGCTCGCGGCGCGCGGGTCGTCATGCAAAAACTTGACCCGTATCTCAATGTCGATCCGGGAACAATGAACCCGTTCCAGCATGGCGAGGTGTTTGTCACCGACGACGGAGCGGAAACCGACCTCGACATCGGCCACTACGAACGCTTTCTCGACATTAATCTCGACCAAGCGGCCAACGTCACGACGGGGCAAATCTATTCGAGCGTCATCGCAAAAGAACGACGGGGTGACTACCTCGGCGACACGGTTCAAGTCATCCCGCACATTACCGACGAAATCAAGAGTCGGATGCGATTGCAGGCAAACGCCCACCCGCGCCCCGACGTGATTATTACAGAGGTGGGAGGCACGGTCGGCGATATCGAATCGCAACCGTTTTTAGAGGCTGCGAGGCAGGTTCGCCACGAGCTTGGGCGCACAAACGTCTTCTTTGTTCATGTCTCGCTCGTGCCGTACATGGGCGCGTCGGGAGAACAAAAAACCAAACCCACTCAGCACTCGGTTGCGGCGCTTCGGTCCATTGGTATCCAACCGGACGCGATAGTTTTGCGTTCCGACCGCCCGGTGACCGACAGCAACAAACGCAAAATTGCCCTCATGTGCGATGTCGACTCGGAAGCCGTCGTCAACGCCGTCGACGTGCCGAGCATTTACGAAATTCCGGGTATGCTGCACTCCCAGGACCTCGACGCGTATATAGTCGCCCATTTCGGCCTCGACGTGGGTGAGGTTGACTGGTCGGCGTGGCACGGTGTCCTCGAGGCGGTGCGCGAGCCGGCGCGTCACGTGACGATCGGACTCGTTGGCAAATACGTCGATTTGCAGGATGCCTACCTGTCAGTCACCGAGGCGTTGCGGGCGGGCGGATTCGCTCATAACGCCGAGGTGTCGATCCGGTGGATTTCTGCAGACGATTTCGACACCGTGCGGGATGAGACAGTCGCGCTCGCCGAACTCGATGGAATTTGCGTGCCGGGTGGATTCGGCATTCGAGGGATCGAGGGAAAGCTTCGCGTGTTAAAACTTGCTCGCCAGAACGCAATCCCGGTGCTCGGGTTGTGTCTCGGTCTTCAGTGCATGGTTATTGAATACGCCAGAAATGTCGCTCATCTTGAAGGGGCATCGTCATCGGAGTTTGACCCCGAGACCGAGTTTCCCGTTATCGCAACGATGGCCGAGCAAGTCGACATTGTTGCCGCCGGAAACCTTGGCGGCACAATGCGTCTCGGTCTCTATCCGGCCGAGCTTGCGGTCAATTCACTGGCCGCTGAGCTTTACGGCGCTCATCGCGTCGAGGAGCGTCATCGGCATCGCTACGAGGTCAACAATCGCTTTCGCGACCGTATTCGGGACGCGGGCCTCGTGTTTTCTGGAACGTCGCCGGATGGCACGCTCGTTGAATTTGTGGAGCTTGCGCGCGATGTGCATCCGTTTTACGTCGGCACCCAGGCTCATCCCGAATTGCGCTCGCGTCCTAATCGAGCGCACCCGCTTTTTCGTGGCTTCATCGGGGCGGCGCTTGAACGTCAACAGGCGAGTCGGCTTTTCGAGGTGAAGGACGCCTAGTGGGCGGCGACCACGGCTTGGCCGACGAGCGTTTCGAGGTCCCACTTGAGAAAGCCGAAACACCGTATCGTGGACCCGTCTGGAGCGTCCAACGCGACACATTTCGATACGGCAACGAAACGCTCGTCCGGGAGTTTATCAACCACCCGGGAGCGGTCGCCGTTCTTGCGATTGATGATCGAGAGCGAATTCTCCTTATTCGCCAGTATCGGCATCCGATTGGCATGCGAATTTGGGAGATTCCAGCCGGGTTGCTCGATGTGCGCGGTGAAAGCCCTCTCGACTCGGCAAAGCGAGAACTCGCTGAAGAATCCGATCTTGAGGCTCGGGAGTGGACGGTCCTTTCTGAATTTGTCGCCTCGCCGGGCAGCAGCGATGAGGCAATTCGCATTTTTCTTGCGCGCGACGTGAGGGGACTCGACACCCCGTTTATCCGAAGCGCCGAAGAGGCCGACATTGAAATTCGCTGGGTCGAACTCGATGACGCGGTTGACGCGGTGCTCGCTCGTCGGCTTCGCAATCCGTCGCTCGTTGTCGCGGTCTTGGCTGCCAATGCTGAGCGTTCTCGCTGCTGGCGTGATCGTGCACCGGTTGACGAACCTTGGAGCCATCGCCTCGCGAGCGATCCGACGGGACACGGCGCCGGGTGATCGATTCGATCACCCCCTTCGATCTCGCCGTCGAACGATACGTGCGGCACGTCTCCATCGAGCGCGGGCTGTCGCCCAACACCGTTTCTGCGTATCGCCGCGATCTGAGTGTCTATTGCGCGTGGTTGAATGACCGGGGCGTTTGTCGTCCTGCCGACGTGGAATCACGCGACGTATCGGCCTTTGCGCGGTTTTTAACAACGCGTGAGGAGTCACCGCTCATGGCCTCGTCTCTCGCGCGGGTGCTGTCGTCGGTGCGAGGACTTCACCGGTTCTTGCTCGAGGAGAACATTGTCGAAACGAACCAGACCGCGAAAATTTCTCCTCCTCGGCTCCCCAAGCGCCTTCCCAAGGCGTTGTCGGTACGTCACGTGACCGCGTTGCTTGCCACGACAGTCGGCGATGACACTGTGAGCGTGCGGGACCGCGCCCTCATCGAGTTTCTCTATGCGACGGGGGCCCGAGTCTCGGAGGCGGTTGGACTCGATGTCGATGACGTCGTCGACGCCGAGTCGGTCCGTCTGACGGGAAAGGGAAGCAAGCAAAGAATCGTGCCAATTGGCCAATTCGCGCGTGCGGCAATTTCCGCATACCTTGTACAGTCGCGCCCGCTCTTGTCGGGACGGGGCAACCCGACTCCCGCTCTCTTTCTTGGTGCGCGAGGACGACGGCTTTCTCGACAAAACGTCTGGATCATCATTCGACGTGCTGCAGAGCGTGCGCATCTCGATTCAGAGGTGTCTCCGCACTCGCTGCGCCACTCGTTCGCAACCCACTTGCTCGAAGGGGGAGCAGACGTCCGAGTCGTTCAAGAGCTTCTTGGACACTCCTCGGTCGCGACGACCCAAATCTACACGCACGTTTCGGCGAGTATGCTTCGTGACACGTATACGACCGCACATCCGCGCGCCCGAAGCGCAACGCCGTCGCCCAACGATACAATCAGAAATTGATCGAATCGAGGTCGAACGAGTCCTTTCGGGAAGGGAGGATGTTTCACGTGGCGAGCAAACAAATCCAAGTGGCTGAAAAACGGCTCGAGGGCGACGCGCCGGAACTCGGTCCGACGGGTCGTCCGATTCGTCACTTCCCCGACCCGCCTCCCCTCAAGGAACACGGTCCCGCACGGATCATTTCGCTGTGCAATCAAAAAGGAGGCGTCGGAAAAACGACGACGACGATTAGCCTGGGGGCGACGCTCGCGGCGTACGGTCGCCGCGTTCTCGCGATCGACTTCGATCCTCAAGGAGCACTGTCAGCGGGCCTTGCGGTGAGCACGCACGAAGCGCCAACGATTTACGATCTTCTTTTGGGATCGTTGGCCGACCCCGCGTCATCCATTCAATCGACCGGCGTTGAAGGGCTCGACATAATCCCCGCGAACATTGACCTTTCGGCAGCTGAGGTTCACCTCGTCAACGAGGTCGCGCGCGAGCAAATATTGTCGAGAGTGTTGCGTAAGGTGAGTTCGAACTACGACGTGATCCTTATCGACTGTCAGCCGTCACTGGGACTTCTCACGGTCAATGCATTGACGGCGAGCCACGGCGTCCTCATACCCCTCGAGTGTGAGTTTTTCGCGCTGCGCGGTGTTGCCCTCCTCGTTGAGACGATCGACAAAGTTCGTGATCGGCTCAATCCAGTTATTGCACTCGACGGGATCCTCGGGACCATGTACGACGCGCGCACTCTCCACTCGCGTGAGGTTCTCGAGCGCGTCGTCGATGCCTTTGGTGACCGCGTGCTCGACACGGTCATCGGTCGTACCGTGAGATTCCCCGACGCAAGCGTCGCCGCTGAGCCAATCACTCACTTTGCCCCCGACCACCCCGCGGCTCACGCGTATCGTCAGCTTGCTCGTGAATTGATCACGCGTGGCGCAGTCGCCTAGCTTCATCACTCGGGCAGTTACAGGGTTTTCCGTATCACTCGGCAATTTCGAGGGACCGTTCGACGTGCTCCTTTCGCTTATTTCACGGCGTGAACTCGACATCACGGAGGTTTCTTTAAGCGCCGTGACCGACGATTTTATTGCCTATTTGGGCTCCCTCGACGCGACCGCGGACCTTGATCAGGCGAGCGAATTCGTGGTCGTCGCCACGACACTTCTTGACTTGAAGGTCGCAGGCCTTCTTCCTCGTGGCGAGCTCGTCGACGCCGACGGGGCGGCCGCGTTCGAGGCTCGTGACCTCCTTTTCGCGCGACTATTGCAATACCGTGCGTTCAAGCAAGCCTCCGGGTGGATCGCCGAGCGAATGACTGCAGAAAGCGCCCGGCACGCTCGTTCCGTGGATCTCGACGAGCGATTTCGGAGCCGAACTCCGACCACGCGATGGACCGTGAGCCGTGACGATTTCGCGACGCTCGCCGCGATTGCCCTCGCTCCTCGTCCCGTCCCGACGGTGCGCATCGATCATATCCACGCGCCGCGTGTCAGTTTTCGTGAGCACGCGGTGCATGTGGCGACAATTGTGCGGCACAGGGGCGGGGAGCCGGTGTCATTTCGCGAACTCACTTCGGGGGTGGAGAGTCGCGGAATCGTCGTGGCCCGATTTCTTGCCGTACTAGAGCTGTATCGACACGGCGCAGTCACATTTGACCAGGTCGCGCCGCTCGGAGAATTGACTCTCCGGTGGAGCGCTGAGAATTGGTCGAATGAGCGCCTTTCGAGTTTGGGAGCGAACTATGGCGAATGAGTCGAGTACTCCACCGGATCGCGCCGTTGAGGCGATTCTGCTGGTTGCCGACGAACCGCTCAGTGCGAGCCAGCTTGCGGCTACACTTGGCGAATCTGTCGCACGAGTTCGTGACGCAATCGACAGGTTGGTCGGTGAATACGAAAATTCGGCTCGCAGCTTCGAGCTGCGCGAAGTCGGAGGCGGGTGGAGAGTGTATGTTCGGAATGAGTACGATGAGGTGGTTTCTGAGTTTGTATCAACGCAGGTCTCATCCCGTCTTTCTCAGGCGGCTCTCGAAACTCTCGCCGTTGTCGCGTACAAGCAACCCATCAGTCGCGGCCAAATTGCCGCAATTCGTGCCGTTAGTGTCGATTCGGTTATGCGCACACTTCTTGCTCGAGGCTTGATCGCCGAAATGTCGTCTGATCCAGAGACGGGTGCCGTTACGTTCGGGACAACCGAGCTATTTCTTACGCAGCTCGGCATAAATTCGCACGATGAACTGCCGGCGATCGCGCCGCTACTCGATGGCGGCGCCGACGGGTTCGACAGTGATTTCGGCTAATCACAGTCGCAACGAGGGCGAGCGCTTGCACAAGGTAATGGCCGCGGCCGGGATCGCCTCGCGGCGCGTATCCGAGCAGATGATCGCCGAGGGTCGAGTTCAAGTCAACGGTCGGACGGTCACCGAGCTGGGCGCGCGGATTGACCCGCGAGTTGATCACGTCACCGCCGATGGGGTTGCTGCTCAGCTCGATCCGACGCGTCGCTACGTCATGCTCAACAAGCCGGTCGGCATTGTCAGTTCATTGCGTGACGAACGAGGGCGCCCGGATCTCACCGCGTTTACGCATTCGTTTGGTGAGCGCCTCTTTAATGTCGGTCGTCTCGATGTCGAGACGTCGGGGTTGCTAATTTTGACCAACGACGGAGCACTTTCCCATGTTCTCGCGCATCCAACGTTCGGCGTAACAAAGACGTACGTTGCCAAGGTGCGCGGGCGCGTGAGTCGGCGAACTCTAGTGAGGTTGCGTCTCGGTGTGGAACTCGACGATGGCCCGGTAGTCATCGACGCGGCGAGGCGCATCGACACCGCACATGAATCAACGACGCACTCCCTCGTCGAACTGACGCTTCGCTCGGGCCGAAATCGGGTCGTTCGACGCACGCTCGCGGCTGTCGATCATCCCGTGGTCGAACTCGTCCGTCGGGAGTTTGGGCCGCTCAATTTAGGATCGCTTCGGCCGGGAGAAATGCGCGCACTCACGACGGCCGAGGTTGGCGCGCTGCTTTCAATTTCGCGCCAACACAATGACTCGAGAGAGCGACGATGAGCAAAAAGAAAAAGAGCCGCCTCGATGGACAGGTTCGAATCGTTGGCGTCGGTCTGTTGGGAGCGAGCATTGGGTTAGGACTCACGTCGCGCGGAATCGACGTCGTCCTCGCGGATGCCGCCCCGCACCGTCTTCGGCTTGCAATCGACTACGGCGCAGGTCGGCTCTCGTCCCGCGACGATTCCCCCGCGATTGTCGTCGTGGCAGTACCGCCCGACGTGACTCCCGACGTCGTTGCCGCAGAATTGGCAGCGTATCCGGCCGCCGTCGTCGTCGATGTCGCAAGTGTAAAAAAGCAACCAATCGATGCCCTGAAGGTGAAAGGCATCGACACAACCAACTTTGTCGGTTCACACCCGCTCGCCGGGCGCGAACGAGGGGGGACAATTTCAGCATCTGCTGAGCTTTTCGTTGGGCGTCCGTGGGTCGTGTGTCGTGACGAGCACACACCCGCTTGGGCGCTCGCACTCGTCGATAAGCTGCTTCTCGATTTGGGCGCCAATCCCGTAGAAATGAGTCCGGACGAACACGACAAAGCCGTTGGACTGGTTTCGCATGTGCCGCAAGCGGTCGCGAGCATGCTCGCACGGCAGCTAAATGACGCGTCTGAAGACGCACTGAGGCTCGCTGGACCGGGAGTGCGCGACGCGACTCGAATTGCAGCAAGCGAACCCGAACTGTGGGTGCAAATCCTCGGCGCGAATGCCGAGGTTGTGGGCGACATTCTCGACCGTTTCTCGCGTGACGTTGGTGAACTGGCCACTGCGCTGCACAATATATCGGTCCCGGGTTCACGCCGCGTGCTCGCCCAAAGCCTCGCGTCCGGGCAAGCGGGTGTCGCGCGACTACCTGGAAAACACGGAATCGACCGGCGCTTTGCAACGATGATCATCATGGTTGACGATATTCCGGGGCAACTAGCGGGTCTTCTTGCCGACATTGGTGACCTCGACGTGAACATCGAGGACTTGCGGCTCGAACACTCGACTGGTGCGCAAATCGGATTCATAGAACTCGCGGTCGTTCCCGAAATTGTCGCGTCCCTTTCTGGCGACCTCACGGCGCGCGGTTGGCGGATTGCGCCATGAGCGCGCCATTTGTCGTTGCGATTGACGGTCCCGCGGGGAGTGGAAAATCGACCGTGGGAAGCGCCGTCGCTCGCTCTCTCGATTTCGCTTGTCTCGATACAGGGTCTGCCTACCGCGCACTCGCGTGGGTTGTACTTGATCGGGGAATAGTCCCCGGAGATGACGATGCCGTGGCGGGAATGATTGACCGCGGCACCGACGTGGATATTGGGACCGATCCGACACACGCGTCCGTTTCGGTCTCGACCGCGAGCGGCGCACGCATCGACATCACCGCCGCAATTCGCGACCCACGAATTACCGCGGCGGTGAGTACCGTTGCGCGAGTGCCCACGGTTCGGAAGGCGCTCAACTCGGTGTTTCGTGACATTATTAGTTTGAGCGTGAAATCGGGGATCGTCGTTGAGGGCCGCGATATTACAACGGTTGTGGTACCGGAGGCCGATGTACGAATTCTCCTCACGGCAAGCGAAGAGGTGCGAGCTCGTCGACGCTCGGCCGGAACTCCTCACCAATTGGCGTCTGAAACGCGCGAGCAATTGCGGTCGCGTGATGACGCTGACTCTCGAGTGTCCAATTTTACCAACCCCCACGACGGCGTGATAACGATTGATACGACCACCCTTGATCGCGACCAAACGGTTGCCGCCGTGATCGACGTGGTCACTAGTGAAACGTCGGGAATTACACATGAGCCATGAGTCGCTTCCCGAGCCGGGCGGTGAAGCCGCGGCAAACCACGACGAAATCGACGATAGCGCCGGTGTGCAGCGCGCTCACGCGCTCGACGCGGGGCTTCGTTCCTACAATCTGAGTGACGATGACCTCGACGTTCTCGACGCCGCAACCGGGAAACCCGAGACGATAAGAGCCACCCCGGCGCGAGCTGTGTTGGCAATTGTTGGGCGGCCGAATGTCGGCAAGTCGGCCCTCGTCAACCGCATTCTTGGACGTCGAGAAGCGGTTGTCGAAGACACTCCGGGCGTGACGCGAGATCGAGTGTCATACGAGACCGAGTGGGGGGGCGCACGTTTACCTTGGTCGACACGGGCGGCTGGGAACCGAATGCGCGCGGCATTGATGCGGCCGTCGCAGCGCAAGCCGAGGTGGCCGTCGATCTCGCCGATGCGGTGTTATTTGTTGTTGATGCCACGGTAGGTGCCACGTCAACCGATGAGCGTGTCGTTCGGCTGCTGCGTTCGGCGAAGAAGCCGGTAGTACTCGTAGCAAATAAGGTTGATGACGTTCGCTTGGAGTCTGATGCCAGCACACTGTGGTCCCTCGGACTGGGAGAGCCTCATCCGGTCAGCGCTGTGCACGGTCGGGGAGTTGCCGATCTCCTTGACTTCGTTCTTAGACTGTTCCCGACTCGTCGGTGCATCCACCAAGCGAGTACGGTGGACCACGGCGCGTGGCAATTCTAGGTCGGCCCAACGTCGGCAAGTCGTCACTCTTGAACAGGGCTGCGGGTGAAGAGCGCGTCGTTGTCAGCGAGCAATCGGGCACGACGCGTGATCCGGTAGACGAGCTCGTCGAACTCGGGGGACGAACCTGGTGGTTCGTCGATACCGCGGGAATTCGTCGCCGTATTCGCCTCGCGCACGGGGCTGATTTTTACGCTTCGCTTCGGACGGCTGCCGCGCTGGAAAAGGCCGAGGTTGCACTCGTGTTGATAGACGTCACTGCTTCAATCAGCGATCAGGATCTTCGAATTATCGACCTGGTGCTTGAGTCGGGTCGTGCTCTCGTGCTCGCGTTCAACAAGTGGGATCTTCTCGATGAGGGCCGGCGACGATATCTCGAGCGCGAGATCGACCAAGACTTGGCCCACGTGGCGTGGGCGCCGCGAGTCAATATCTCGGCACACACCGGTCGACACCTCGAAAAGCTTGTTTCCGCATTTGAAAAGGCACTCGTCTCGTGGGATACCCGGGTTCCGACGGGAAAATTCAACGCGTTTCTCACGGACCTCGCGGCGGAACACCCCCATCCGGTGCGCGGGGGCAAGCAGCCGCGAATTCTCTTTGGTACGCAAGCGTCGACTCGGCCACCCACGTTTGTGTTGTTTACGACCGGTTTTCTCGACCCTGGATACCGTCGATTTATTCAACGACGATTGCGCGAAATTTTTGGTTTTGACGGGTCGCCCGTCGTTGTCTCTGTGCGCGTACGCGAAAAGCGAAAACGGTGACCTCGCGTCGAGATGGCAGACGGGGTCGGTGGGGCGTGGTTCGAAACATCGCAATGCGCGAAAGACCGGCTACGATAAACAGGTTGTTTGTGGCAAAGCGGGATGTGGCGCAGCTTGGTAGCGCACTTGACTGGGGGTCAAGGGGTCGCAGGTTCAAATCCTGTCATCCCGACGAACGGCGTATATTCTTGAGGTCACGTGTGAGGCGTCAGGCCGTGGAGGCCTTGTTGCGCCGTTAGCGAGTGATTCGTCACGGTTCGATATCAAAACTGCCCACCGCGAACGCGAACGCATCGTAGCGTTCGCTGCCAAATTGCACGCTGCCGTAGGTGGCGGCGGCAAAGGTGCACGGGTGAATATGCGCGTTCGCGCCCGTGGCCGACGCGACGAGAATTTGCGAGGCGCTCGCCGTTGCGGTAACGCGGCCCAATTCGTTCCACGTCGTCGTGACGTGGTCGAACCGCTTGACAGTCGGGGTCAGCGACAGGCTCGTGGGAATCACGCCACACGCGGCTTTCGATGAATTGTGAATGAGGCCGCCAATTGTGTAGGACACAACTTGAAGCGTGCACGCGTCGCCACTTTGTGACGCTCTAAGCGATTGAGGGGTCAAGGTTGGGGCAGGTTTGTATTGTGCTGTGCCGATAATGAGGTCAATCCCACCCGCTTGCCTTATTGACGTGAGCTGCTCGTCGAGTTCGCCGTCAATTCCCGACTCTTCGTTTTCGGACACCGAGTCTCGGAGCGCCGCGAATCCCGGCGTGCAAACCAGAGGGAATGCCGCGGTGAGAATTCCGACCGCAATTACTCCCGACCGTACGAATAGGTGATTCACCATCGATCCCCTGTCTCTTGAAGCCACAGGGTGTGGTGCTCGACACCGGCGGCGCGATTGCGCAATCACCCAATCATAACGGAGACGGACGAACTCGCGAGGGTCTTACACGCGCGCGGCGACAAGTTCGTGAAGCGCGCCTTCGACTAACTCTCGACGGACGTTAACGAGTGCGTGCGTATCGGTCAGCACCGGATCTCCCAATTCGCGCAAGAGAACCATTGAAACCTCGGAGCGTTGCGGGGTCAAATACCCGCGCTTGTTGTCGGCCATGATGGCGGTCATCAGGTCGTCCACGGGGATTTGCGGTTTTGTTCTCAAATCGAGGCGTAACTCTTGAAGGACCTCGCGGTGGGTGTCGACAGAGTCTGGCGACAGTCCGACCTCCGCCGCCGAGATTTGGGCGGCAGCGAGCATTCCCCACGCGACTCCTTCGCCATGAGAAATCGTTCCCGATGAGCAAAACTCGAGGGCGTGACCAACTGTGTGACCATACTCAAATACGAGGCCGTCACGTTGTTCTTTGGGGTCACCGGCGAGAGACGGAGATTTTGCCTCGATGCCAAATTTCAGCATGTCGATGTAACCCGATGGCTCTCCCGTTCGAATTCGTGAGAGAGCGCTGACGAATTGCCCCTTGAGGTCGGGCCTGACGGCAAGAACGTTCTTGGCCATTTCAACCAGGCCGGTGTTCATTTCGCTTTCGGGAATTGTCTGGAGCAGGGCGAGGTCGGCGGCGATGAGGAGCGGTGCGATGTACGCGCCGGCCAGGTTCTTGCCCGCCGAGAGGTTGACGCCCTGTTTCATCGAGAGCACGGCATCGAATGCTCCGACCGGGGTAGTCGGAATTTGGATGAGAGGCACGCCCCGAAATGCGAGCGCCGCGGCGATTCCCGCGACGTTTGCAACGAGGCCGCCACCGAGCGCCACGACGACCGTATTCCTGCCTACTCCACCGTTTACAGCACATCCAATTACGCGTTCAACCTCAGACAGCCTCTTGCGTTTTTCTGTCGCATCGACGAGCACTTCTGTTGTTCGACAGTCGAGCCGAAGCCCTGTCGCGAGGCGAGATGCAAAGGTTGACACCGCGGAATCGGCAACGAGCAAGATGTCGGAAAAATTCACCGCGACTTGGGCAATGACTGTTCTCAACTCGTCGAAGCAATCGAAACCGAAGTAATAAGGGGTGGAGGCGTCTCCGAATTTGATGACTGCGGATTCCATGGTTTTCTTGCGACTCCTTGGCGTAAATACGATTGACTGAGCGATGACACTACGGCTATTCGGGGGCCGACGGAGGAGCCACGTGGAGTCGGGTTTCGACACTCATTGAGGGGCCACTGCTCCAAAAGGGGTTCTCACCGGTGAAAATGGCGTTGTGTGCGACAACGGTGCCTCGTGTTTGGGAAAAATTATTCACCTCGGCGTTCCCCTTCCTTGAACCGCCCAGACCGGCGAGACTTCACCCATGTTAATTTGACGCCCCAATGCTGTTGTGAACGTGCGCACATATCGCATTCGTTTCTTTTCTTTCGATTGTTAGCGTGTGGGGCCGAAGGAAGCGGCAGCGGGCGGATCGCTGTGACGCGGAAATCGAAGAGAACTAATTGCCCCGCTTCGACCGATCTGCGCGGCATTCGAGGTGCACCGCCGCCGCCGTGGCGATGGCGTGTGCAACGGCGGCTACAAGGGGGGAGTGCAGCGACCACTGTTGCCAATACAGGGGCATGTCAACATGAGCGCCGGGGTCAATGCTGACGAGTTCGCCCGTACTTTCGAGGTGCGCGCTTTGCGCGTCGGGCAAGAGCCCCCAACCGAGGCCGAGCCGAATGGCGTCGGCGAAGCCGGACGAGGCTGGGACAAAGTGTCGGGGTGGATGGAGCGCTCGGTTCGTTCGCTCGGCAATGTAACGATGTTGGAGGACGTCTTTCCGGTCGAAGAGCACGACCGGCGTGATCGCCAAACTTGACACGGTTGAACCCCTCGGGAACCACTCTGTGCGAAAACCTGGACTTGCCATCGGTCGGTACCGCATGCTGCCGAGCGGAGTCACCGTACAGCCCTGCACCGCTTGTGCTTCTGCTGTGACGGCGGCAACCACGGTTCCGTCTCGCAAAAGCCCGGTCGAGTGGTGTTCGTCTTCGCGATAAAGGTCGAAACAGACGCCGAGGGAGGGTGGGATTTCCGCAAGGGCGGGCAGCACCCACGTTTCCAGAGAATCGGCGTTGACAACGATCGGCATTGTGGAGGTGGTTCCCGTCGAGGAATCGTCGCTCCCGAGGGCGCCGAGGGCGTCGGTTTCCGCGACGGAAATTTGCCGCGCGAGGCGCAAGAGAACCTCTCCAGAGACCGTCGGTTTCGCTGGCTTGGTGCGGGTGAGAAGCACGCGGCCCACCCCATTTTCGAGCGCCTTGATTCGTTGGCTCACCGCGGATGCCGTGACGCGGAGCTCGCGAGCGGCGGCGTCGAAGCTACCGTGGTCAATCACAGCAGCGAAAGTGCGGAGCTGGTCGAATTGAATATCCATCATTAGAGAGTCTAATGTCCCGTCAATATAATTAGCTAGCATTATGTTGGGCGGGACGCTTAGCGTGGTCGTGTGATCTCGTTTTTCCCCGTCGCTGCAGCCGGCTTTGGTCTCGGCATGTCGCTCATCGTGGCGATCGGCGCCCAAAACGCGTTTGTCTTACGGCAAGGGATCAAGCGCGAGCACGTTGTTCCCATCGTGCTCATTTGCGCGGGCTCGGATGCGGCGTTGATTATGCTCGGAATAGGCGGGCTCGGTGCGATTCTTGAATTGGTTCCGGGAGTCCTTTCTCCCGTCCGCTGGGCCGGTGCCGCCTTTCTCTTTGGGTACGGCCTCATGGCGGCCCGACGCGCATGCCGGTCGAGAGGGATCGCCCACGAGCGTGCGGGCGCGAGTCTCTCTCGGGGCAGCAGTGCTGTCGTGCCTTGCGCTGACCTTCCTTAACCCGCACGTCTACATTGACACCGTTATGCTTCTCGGCTCGGTCGCAAACACTCGCGGCGATCCGCTTCGATGGTTCTTTGGGGCGGGAGCGACCGTCGCGAGTGCTATCTGGTTTTGCGCTTTGGGGTTCGGCGCACGGTATCTTGCCGGGGTTTTTGATCGCCCAAACGCGTGGCGGGTCCTCGACGCTGGAATAGCGGCAATCATGATTGCAATCGCCGTGGGTCTGGTCATTTGATTCTCTTCTGGGCGCTCGGCCTGAAAGGATCGGAGATCCTGTCTGACCTCGTCCAACGGCAGTTCGTGCCATCGGACCGGCTCGACAGGCCGTGTCCACAGGCGTCGTCAACTCGAAAGGATTCCACCGCCCTCGATGATCCACGCCCAGACGTCGGCGAATTCACAAATATGGGCGCATGACCACTCTGAATGCGGATGTAATAGCGGGGTCGAAGTCTCATCGACTTTACCCCCTGCTGGCGGAGAAAATGGCACTATCGCGCGCCCTCGAGATCAATGTGTCGGATCGGCGATCCCATTGTCGAGGCGAACGCTCGTGAGAGGCGACGTCGCGGTGTGCACACCCGCGAACTCACGGCGCCTCGCTCGTGCGCGGCGCGCATCAATTAATCGTGGTCGACACGATCACGCGCGGCCTCGTGGCGTGCGCGACGGCTTGAGGGTGAAGAGCGGCCGACGTCACACAGTGTTTCCGAGGGGCCTCGCGGTTCGACGAGATCAGAACGAAATCGACGCTGCTGCCGTCATGAGGATTGGGCAGATTCACCTCGGTATCAAACGTGCGGGACGCTGGGATCCGCTTGACGGGAGCCGGGATGGCACATCGCTCGAATCAGCATTCGCGTGCGCGCCGGAGCAGACTCCCTATGAAATTCTGAGGGTAAACGCTGACGCGTCGTTTGCTGATTTGCGGCGCGCGCACCGCCGGTTATTGCGAGAGACGCACCCTGATATGGGCGGAAGCGCTGCGCGTTGTCACGCCATTAATAGTGCGTGGCGCCTCATCGGTGACCCTGTTGATCGCGCGGCCTATGATGAGCGCCATCGCGATCAACGCGTCGGTGGTCGGTTGAGTCATGAACGGGTTACGGGAGTATCCCGAGCCGTCCGCGGTTTAACCGCGTTTCCAATTCCCGCGATAAATTATCCCGTTATCACCCTTGACCGCACCATTATTTTGATTGATTCAAGACTGTGTTACAGTCAACGCGTGCGCACGGGTGACTACCACAATGTGGTCGACGATTTTCGGCGAACCGGCTTGAAGGCGAGCGCTCCGCGCGTTTCTGTCATGGGTATTTTTGACAGGCTCACGCTCGCCACTGTCGATGAGGTCTTTCTAGAGGTGCGCAAGGCTCTCCCCGCTACCTCGATGCAAACGATCTGTGGGGAACTGGCTGCATTGACAGACGCGGGTTTGGTTCGTCGCATCAAACCCGCCGGATTGGCGGCACGCTTTGAAAGACGTGTCGGTGACCACCACCACCTCGGTTGCACGAGATGCGGCGCGATTGACGATGTCGATTGTGTCGTGGGAAGAGCGCCGTGTCTCAGTCCGTCAAACACGCGCGGATATTCGATCACCTCAGCGGAGGTTTATTTTTGGGGTGAGTGTCCGCGCTGCCAACTTGAGACTGTACGGTTGCCGCGCGCGTTTTCTTCAGCGTGAAGGCGTGCGCGTCGCTCGTCGTCGCACGAGGTCTACCCGAGCTGCTACCCGGTATTACCAGATAAGTAATGAACCGATGGAGGACACTGTGTCAACAGATAGCAACACGGCAGAACGCAAAGCAAAGCACTACACGACGACGAACTCGGGTGCGCCGGTCGCGAGCGACGAACACTCGTTGACCGTGAATAACGACGGTGCCATTCCGCTTCATGACCACTACCTCGTTGAAAAACTCGCCCAGTTCAACCGCGAGCGTGTTCCCGAGCGGGTCGTTCACGCAAAGGGTGGGGGAGCATTTGGCACTTTCGAGACAACCGACGACGTGAGCGCTTTTACGCGAGCGAGCCTTTTTCAGCGGGGAGCGACAGTCACGATGCTTGCCCGTTTTTCGACCGTCGCGGGAGAGCAAGGAAGCCCTGACACGTGGCGTGACCCTCGCGGGTTTGCACTCAAGTTCTACAGCGACGAGGGAAATTATGACCTCGTCGGCAACAATACGCCGGTATTTTTTATTCGCGATGGCATCAAATTTCCCGACTTCATCCGTTCGCAAAAGCGTCTTCCCGGAAGTCACTTACGTAATAACGATATGCAGTGGGACTTCTGGACGCTTTCTCCCGAGAGTGCTCATCAAGTGACGTTGCTCATGAGTGATCGAGGGCTTCCGGCATCGTGGCGCCACATGAATGGTTACGGTTCGCACACGTACCAGTGGATAAACGCTGCGGGCGAGCGTTTTTGGGTCAAATATCATTTCAAGACCGACCAGGGAAACCAGACGCTCACGCAATCTCAGGCCGATCAGATTGCCGGTGAAGACGCCGATTTCCACCTGAGAGACCTTTCCGAGGCCATTGCGCGCAAGGAGTTTCCGCGTTGGACACTCTTCGTCCAAGTCATGCCGTACGCCGAAGCCGCAGATTACCGATTCAATCCTTTCGACTTGACGAAGGTGTGGCCGCATTCCGACTACCCTCTCATCCGAGTTGGGACGATGACGCTCAACAGAAATCCCGACAATTATTTTGCGCAAATTGAGCAAGCTGCATTTGAACCGTCGAATTTTGTGCCGGGGATTGCCGCGAGTCCCGACAAGATGCTCTTGGCTCGCATTTTTAGTTACGCCGACGCCCACCGATATCGGGTGGGCACCAACTACGCTCAGCTGCCCGTTAACGCGCCCGAAGCGCCGGCCCAGAGCTATTCAAAAGAAGGCGCCATGCGCTACGCATTCGAGAGTCCAGACTCTCCCGTGTACGCTCCGAATTCATTCGGCGGACCTCACGCCGACCCCGCGCGTGCCGCCGAGTCGCACGGTTGGCACAACGATGGCGAGCTTGTGCGAGCGGCCGCGAGTCTCCATCGAGACGACGACGACTTCGGACAACCCGGTGCGCTCGTGCGCACGGTATTGGATGACGACGCGCGTACCCGCCTCGTCGGAAATATTGCGGGTCACGTGTCGAAAGTCACGACACCCGAACTCCGCGCTCGCGCATTCAATTACTGGCGACAGGTTGACGTGGCTCTCGGCGACCGAGTCGAAGCGGCCGTGAGTGAAATCATCGGCTGACTAACTTCGAGTTTCGGGTGAGAGGCTCGACGTCTCGCCGGAGCGGACGCGTCTTAGGGGTTCTCGCTATGAGGCTCCAGCGAAAGGGGCGCGTGGGTTTTGCCCACGCGCCCCTTTCGCTCAATCGCGAGAAAGTGCGGCGTACGCTACTTACGCGACGAATCGCCTTAGATTGGACGGACGTTTTCCGCTTGCATGCCTTTTGGACCGGGAACCCTGTCGTACTCAACGGCCTGGTTTTCATCGAGAGTCTTGTAGCCGTTGGCGGTGGGCTCTATCGCCGAGTAATGAATGAAAACGTCGGGGCTCCCATCGCTCGGGGTGATGAATCCGAAGCCCTTTTCTGCGTTGAACCACTTTACGATGCCTTGTACCATTTTGTTTCTCTTTTCCAGAGCGTGTGACCAGTTTCGTGTTTCGAAACCGTTCGTCGTATGTGTCTAATTTCGCTCCGAAAAAAAGCGGGCCGCACCCGGATGGGAATAAAGCCGCTTGAAATACTTGGCGCAACACAACAACTTCGCTTCTAGGGTAGCCGATTGGCTTCGTTGTGTCGCGTCTTGCGATGCGATAGTCGATAACATAAGCGGTTAAGGCTTGAAAATCCGTGGTTCTCCCACGCATCAATTGTGTTATTTTTGAGCAATTTAGCGTCTTCAACCGCGAATATTGCGCGCATGTTGGCGGCGTGAATAACGAGTCAAAAGCAATTTATCGGATTCTAGTATGTGCGTGAGCGTCATGTGTTGTGGCACGATTGGCGAATCTCCACGTACCGTTCGAACACCAGCGCCGCCCGCCAAGACGGGGCTTAGCGTCAAACAAAGCTCGTCAACCAGGTCGGATATGATCAGTGCGTCGAAGAGCTGCGGACCCCCTTCGCACAGAACCTGCGCGAAGTTGCGGGCGCGGAGTGCGTCCGCCACGTGCGCGAGATCGACAGATTCTGCTCCGCACGTGACGACATCGGCGACTTCGGCAAGTACGCGGCGCCGATTGGGCGGTGATCCGTCGGTGGTAAACACGATCGGTCTCACGGGCGCCGTGGCAAACAAATCGCTTTGTGGATCAAGTTCGAGCCGATTCGATACGACGGCAACGCCGGGCTGCGGAGCCAAACCATTATTGGTCCGCCACGCGACGGCTTCGGCGCCGAGGCGCATCGAACCGTATTTCTCCGCTCGGACAGTGCCCGCACCGACAAGAATGACATCCGCGAGGCGGCGAAGGATTCCGAGAACTCTCGTATCGGCGGGGCTGCTCAGCGGCCGCGACGTCCCGTTTATCGTCGCGGAGCCATCGAGGCTCGACACCATGTTGACGCGGATAACCGACCCCGTTGTCCTCGGAATGGTGTATGCCGCGATGAGGTCGTGTGGCGTCAACACTCGGGCGGGTGTGGGAAATATTTGGGTGATTGGTGGTGGTTGCATCGGTCAGCCTCGATTCGTTTCGCTCGTGTCGTGGCGGGCACCGGGCAGCTCCCTCTCACCGAGAATCACGGCGGCCACTCGAATCGCTTGGACCCGTGCGACCGCGGTGCGTATGAGGGACACTTCTCCATCATCTCGCCACAATCATTCGATGCCGACTATTCGGGGTGAATTGATCGCCCTAAAGGAAATTGTGGACCGTGGCGTCTCAGCCTAACGGGCGCACGAGGCATGGCAACGCGGCCGGGTTAGCGCACACTTCTCCGTGAGAAACTAAGGGCGTGATGCGACCAGCGGGATCTGCGCGCCGTCCCCTCGGCAGCGGAGAGTCATGGGTTGGCGGCCCAAATGGTTCCCGCTATTGGGGGCAGTACGGCGCAGCCGGCCTCTTGATGCACGATGACCGTCGTGGCGTGCTGCTGCAGCACAGGGCGAGCCGGAGTCATTTTGGCGATACGTGGGGATTCCCGGGCGGCGCGCGACACGAGCGCGAGAGCGCCGTTGACTGCGCGATTCGAGAGGCACACGAGGAAGCCGGGGTGCCGCCAACCGCGATCCGGCTTCGTTTTACGTCCCTTTTCGACGTCGGTTTTTGGACGTACACAACCGTGGTTGCGCACGCCCGATTTTCATTCGACGCTGTCATTGGCGACGAAGAAAGCGCGGCTGTGCGTTGGGTTCCGGTCAGAGACGTCAAAGGCCTGACGCTTCATCCTGGTCTCGCGGCAGACTGGCAGCGGTTGTCGTCCACGGTAGACCGCACCGTGTGGCTCGTGGTCGATTCGGCAAACGTTGTGGGTTCGCGTCCCGACGGCTGGTGGCGAGATCGGCGCGCAGCGACAAAACGATTGGCGCGCGCACTTGACCGCCTCGCGGTTGAGGGAATGAGCGCGAGCGAAGTCGGTCTCGACGATCACGTGCTGTGGCCCGAAATCGTCTTGGTCGTTGAGGGCGAAGCCCGCGGATTCGATGATGATCGGGGCGAATCGACCGATTCCTCCGGAGCTCCGCTACCGATCTCAATCGTCCGCGCTGAGCGCGACGCCGACCAGAAGATCGTCGATGTCGTTGCGGGGCTTCATCCTTGCGAAGCTCTTCGAGTCATCGTGGTCACGGCTGATCGCGGTTTGGCCGACCGAATCGTGGCGCTCGGGGCGGAGGTTGTCGGTCCTCGGTGGTTGTTGGCGCTCCTCGATGCGGAGTCATCGTGATTATTGACCGTATTGATCGGGCGGTGGGTGGCAAAAATTTTGACCTCAGGATCGCGGAAGCACGACGAACGCACACGTCAACGCGTCGAATGCTCGCCGTAATTGCATGGATTCTCGGCGCCGAATTGGTCGTTGGATTGGTGGCAATTGTCGTCGTCGTCACCCTGGCGTTTGCCGGCGAGCCCGTGTCGTGGGTCGTATTGCTTCGGAGTTCGGTGGTATTCGGGATCACGGTGACTCTCTTTTATTTTTTGTGGCGCGCGAGCGTCGGGTATTACTGGGCCTACTCGCGGCTGCTCCTCTTCAGCCTCATTTTTCCCATCGTCACGGTGTCACTCGCCTTAACTCCCGGACTCTTCCCGTTGTGGATGATCGCGCAGCAAGTGGTCTTCAGTGCCTTCCTGCTTGGGGTGGCAGGCGTCCTCGTGTCACGGCCCCTGCGTGGGGCGTTCGCGAAGCCCCGCCGATGCGAGTCATATGAGGGGCCGTGAGGTCGGCCAGCATCGCGTGAGTCGTGACGAATCCGTGAGGTTAAATTTGGGGTGAGGATTCCGACGGGCTTGTCAAAGCGACGTCTTTTCCTTCGTATAGTGGACCGGCGCAGACTCGCGCGCCGTGCGACGCAGTGAGACACCAGAACCCCGCGGCACGCGCGTTTTGCCAACCCGGCGGTATATCCGAATACTGCGCAAGGGGATCGCGCTCAGTTCGCGGGCGCGGTCCCCGCTGGCCTAGCGACGATGCGGCGCACTGCGGCGCTTCGTTCGCCGCACCCATCGCACGAATCGTCGTTCTCAACGCGATTCGATGGGCCTGAGTTGTAAATCACATGCGCGACATAATTTTACGGTAATTCTTGCGGGTGGGGAATCAGAGTGCGGCTCGCGGGCTTAACGTGGTTGAGTCGTTATTAATCGACAAAAAGTGAAGGAGTACCGCACACGGCCATGACAAATCGAGTGGTTGCCAAATCTCCCGCAGAGGCGGCGAGTGACTTCGGCGAGCGCGGCCGACCGTTGAGTCTTCCCGAGGTTAACGCAATTCGCTCGGATTTCCCAACCCTGAGCGTCGAGGTTAATGGCCGAACAATTAACTACCTGGATTCGGCGGCAACGGCACTTAAACCGTGGGCTGTTCTCGATGCAGAACGAGAATTCCAGATTGGCCACATCGTCGAGCTGTCCATCGTGGCGCCCACAGCCTTGCCGCCGAAGCGACCGAGCTCTTTGAAGACGCTCGAGCGGTAATCGCGCGATTTGTGGGTGCGAAAGAGGACGAAATCATTTGGACGTCCAACGCGACAGAGGGACTCAACCTCATTGCTTATGCGATCTCGAACGCGAGCGCGGGTCGTGGCGGTTCGCAAGCGGAGAGGTTTCGATTGGGACCGGGCGACGAAATCGTCGTGACAGAAATGGAGCACCATGCCAATCTGATTCCGTGGTACGAATTGGCTGCCCGCACGGGTGCGGCGGTGCGCGTCATCGGTGTCGATGACGATGGTTCGCTCCGGAAGCAAGATATTGACATGGTCGTCGGAGATCGAACGCGAATTCTCGCCTTTACACACGTATCGAATGTTCTCGGCACTGTCAATCCCGTTGACGAGCTCGTGCGAAGGGCACAAGAGATTGGTGCGCTCACGGTGCTCGACGCGTGCCAATCGGTGCCCAACCGGCCCGTGAATTTCGCCACGCTTGGCGTCGATTTCGCGGTTTTTTCTGGCCACAAGATGCTCGGCCCGACGGGAATTGGGGCGTTGTTTGGACGCTCAGAACTCATGAACGATCTCCCGCCGGTTTAACCGGTGGGTCAATGATCACGACCGTCACTATGGAGGGCGCCGAATATGTTGCGGCGCCTCACCGATTCGAGGCTGGAACGCAGCGCGTCTCGCAAGCGATTGCGCTCGCGGCGGCCGCCGCGTATTTAGACGACGTTGGCCTTGATCGAGTTGCCGCACACGAGGCGCGCTTGGCTGCTCGCATGCTCGACGGACTCGCCACGCTTGATCGAGTGCACCCTTTGGGTCCGCCGCGGGGCGCCCCGCGCGCTGGTCTCGTGAGCTTCAGCGTGGATGGAGTGCACGCACACGATGTTGGCCAGTTTCTCGATGACCGGGGCATCGCAGTTCGAGTTGGCCACCATTGCGCGCAACCGCTCCATCGTCGCTTCGGATTGACAGCGAGCACGCGCGCGAGTTCGTATCTGTATACGACCGATGCCGAAGTCGACGAATTTGTCTCGCGCGTTCGAGAGGTTCCCGCTTATTTCGGACTAGAGCGATGATGTCATCATTTGACGATCTGTATCAACAGGTGATTCTGGACCACTCTCGAGAACGACACGGTTCGGGTCTCGTTGGCGGTGCCGCGGCACAATCGCACCAGATCAATCCCACGTGCGGTGACGAACTGACACTTGAATTACACGTCGACTCCGTCACGCGCTCAGTTCGTGTGACGTGGGAGGGAAGTGGCTGTGCTATTTCGGTGGCGTCTGCCTCGCTCTTATCTGATCTCGTCGACGGAACCAATTGTGACGAGCTATCGCTTCGAATTGGGGCGTTTCGAGCGATGTTGCGATCTCGAGGTGAAGATCCCGGCGACGTCGATTTGCTTGGCGACGCAGTGGCATTGAGCGGTGTTTCCCGGTACATTGCGCGGGTAAAATGCGCGATGCTTGCGTGGGTAGCCCTCGAGGACGCGCTCACTCGCATTCCCGCGGGGTGACGGCGTCTCCATCGCTAAACTCTTCGTGTGGCAGCGGACGTGCGAATTGAGGCGAGTTCGAAAATTTGGACGATCCCAAACGCACTCTCGGTTGTTCGTCTCGCACTCATACCTGTCTTTCTCTTTTTCATCGTTGCTCAATTCGATGCACTCGCACTCGGGGTATTGATCGTTTCAAGTGGGACCGATTATCTTGACGGATATTTGGCGAGACGATTGAACCAGACGAGTCAGCTCGGGAGAGTCCTCGATCCTGTTGCTGATCGAATATATATTCTCTCAACGTTGCTTGGTTTGGGATGGCGCGATTTCATGCCGTGGTGGCTTGTTGCCGTGATCATTTCACGCGATGTCTTGTTGCTCGTTCTTGGTGTCATTCTCGCGAATCGCGGCTTTGGCCCATTGGCGGTGCACCATCTTGGAAAAGTAGCTACGTTTTGTCTCCTTTTGGGGTTCCCCCTTTTGATGCTTGGAGCCGCTTTTGAACCGCTTTCAGAGCTCTCCCGCCCAATTGGGGGAGCGTTTGCGGTGTGGGGTGCGTTTCTCTATTGGTGGGCAGGAATGATCTACGTTCGAGAAACTGCCCGAGTTATTCGGATTCCACCGGTCGACTCCGGGAATTTCTCCGATACGCTGGGGCGGTAGGAGGTTCACGGTGGCTAATTCTCAGGGCGAATTGTTTCCATCCGGGGAGACGGGGATTCCTCGCGGCACGGCGTCCGAGTCTCGGCCGCGAGAATCGGTAGACGATACAACCGCGACGTTTAGCCATGACCTCGGGGCAAAGGTGGCTTCTCTCGATGGCGCACTGACAACGGGCGAGCAGGAGGCAATTGCGGCGCTTCCGCGAGGCTCCGCTTTGCTCGCGGTTCGTCGCGGCCCCAACGCGGGCGCGCGTTTTCTGCTCGATGCTGATGTCACGACCGCGGGCCGAAATCCAGATGCTGAGATTTTTCTTGACGACGTCACTGTGTCGCGCACGCACGCGGAATTCAAACGCCGCGGTTCGTCGTTCGAAGTTCGAGATCTTGGGTCGCTTAATGGCACGTATTTTGACGGCGTTCGAATTGAGCGCGCGTTGCTGACCGACCGTGCTGAAGTTCAAGTCGGAAAATTCCGGCTCACTTTTTACGCTTCCCCCGCCGACATCGCAGGCCAGGCGGGTCAATAATGGCTCGTTCGTCTGCCCAGGCTCACGTACCTGGGTCAGCGGCGCTATTGAGCATTGGTCAAGTTCTCGCTCGATTGACACCCGCCTTTCCCGATTTGTCCCCCTCGAAGCTTCGGTTTCTCGAGGAGCAGGGCCTTGTGGCGCCATCTCGCACGCCGTCCGGGTATCGCAAATTCACTCTTGCCGACGTTGCTCGCCTTCAACTCATTCTTGAAATGCAGCGTGACAACTACTTACCGCTCAAGGTCATTCGAGCGCACCTCGAGAAGATCGACGCCGGCCACAATCCAAAGTTGCCAGAGAGCCGCCCGCGTCCTGTCTCGATGCTGTCGTCTGCGCGTCGCTACAGCCGCGACGAGCTGATTCGCGAGGCCGGTGCGACTTCTTTTCTTCTCGGTGACGCGATCACGTCGTCCGTCATTATCGCGGCTGAAGTATACGGCGAAGAAACCGTCGCCGTGCTGCGCGCTCTCGTCGAGCTTCAGCGCTGCGGGATCGAGCCGCGTCATCTTCGAAGTTTTCGAGCGGCTGCGGAACGAGAACTCGGTCTTATCGAGAGCGCGCTTGTTCCGGTTGTGCGGCGCAATGATGCGTCGAGCCGCGCTCGGGCGGCGGAGCACGCGCGTGAGATTGCATTGCAACTCGAGGTCGTGCGAAGCAGTCTTATCCGCTCGGCGCTCGGACGGATTGCACCCTAGGCGCGTACAATCGAAATGACACGCTCGCTTCACAAGCGAATGTCGAGCACCCGCGCCTCGGCCCTGAGTACCGTTGGAAGAGACGTCCCGTTCGGAAGCACGAGGTCGACGATGAAAGAGGCTATCGAATGACCACAGCAAGTCGCAACGGCGGCTCGCGTTTTGACCTCGGTCTCCTCTTTACCGACGGCTTACCCGAGTTTGACGAAAACGCTGGTTTTCGCGGGGCAATTGCCGCGCGGGCCGCGGGGATCACGTATCGTCAGCTTGATTATTGGGCTCGCACCGACCTTGTCGTTCCCACTGTGCGCGGCGCCGCAGGATCAGGATCTCAGCGCCTTTACGGATTTCGTGACGTTCTTGTCCTCAAGCTTGTCAAGCGACTTCTCGACGCGGGGATCTCGCTCCAACAAATTCGAACCGCAATGGGCCAGCTTCGCGAAGCGGGAATTACCGACCTTGCTCAGACGACGCTCATGAGCGACGGCGCGAGTGTCTACTTGTGCACGTCAGATGACGAGGTCATCGATTTAGTGAATCGTGGCCAGGGCGTTTTCGGTATCGCCGTCGGCAAAGTCCTTCGTGAGGTGGAACTAACGCTCGTTGAACTTGACACACAATCAACCGATCCCCACGATGAGCTCGCCGCGCGACGCGCGGCACGGGCAGCCGGTTAGTCGTAACGCTCGCGGTTCGAACGCGCGCTGACCGGCACGCACGGCACACACAACCCGCGAGGCGTCAATGCCGCGCCTCGTCAGTGTCGGCTGGCGTGCGCCCGCCCACTCGGCGCGCGTCTGCTGGCGCCCTCGCCGATATGGCCCGCACGGATGACGCGGTCAAGCAACACATCGAAATTGGACGCCATCTCTTGAGCGCTCTCGCCGGGCCACATGTGGAGCGGCTTCGCAGCACCTTGCGCTTGTTGCAGCGATGTTCGCTCGGGCAGCTGTGGGCTGAGCATGAGCGGCCCAAACATGTCGCGAAGCTCGTTAATTCGAAACTGGTGTTCGAGCGATTGCATGCGCGCGCGATTAACGATGATCCCGAGTGGTTGAAGTCGAGGGGACAACCCGCGACGAATCTCTTCGATCGCCCGGAGCGCACGGTCGGCGGCCGCGACGGAGAAGAGTCCGGGCTCGGTAACGACGGTCACTCGATCACTCGCCGCCCACGCAGTGCGAGTGAGAGCGTTAAGCGACGGCGCGCAATCAATAAGGACCAGATCGTAATCGTCCTCAACCGTCGCGAGAGCCTCCTCGAGCTTCCAAATGTCGCTAATGCTGGGGTGGGGTCCGTCAAAGTTAATGGCAGACGGGCTTCCGACGAGCAGGTCTATCGTTCCCAGTTTTCCCTTGGTCCACCCGCTCGGCGCAATTGCTGATCGCACGATGCGCGCTTTTGGCGACGTGAGAACGTCAGAAATGCTGAGGTAATTCGTTGAGTCGACACCCATTCCCGTTGAAACATCAGATTGCGGGTCGAGGTCAACGACGAGGGTGCGAACTCCCTTGGCGAACGCCGCGGAAGCTAAACCCAGTGTCACGGTCGTCTTGCCGACCCCACCCTTGAGGGAGCTCACACTGAGTACATGCATAACTAATAACGTTACCTTCACTAGGGTGGGAGAACCTAACTGTTTTGTGCATGCACCGGCGCATGCGAGGAGAGCGATGTTTCGCAAAATTCTTGTTGCGAATCGCGGGGAGATCGCGATTCGGGCCTTTCGCGCCGCGTATGAGCTGGGGATCAGAACGGTCGCTGTCTTCCCCTTCGAGGACAGAAATTCGGTCCATCGACTCAAGGCTGATGAGGCGTATCAGATTGGGGAGCGCGGCCATCCAGTACAGGCGTATCTCGATATCGATGCCATCATGCGAGTCGCTCGCGAGTGCGACGCCGACGCGATCTATCCGGGATACGGGTTTCTTTCTGAAAATCCCGATTTTGCGCGGGCCTCAGCGGACGCCGGAATAGCGTTCGTCGGGCCGTCGGCTCGCGTTCTCGAGCTTGCAGGAAACAAGGTCACGGCAAAGGAGCGCGCCGCGGCGGTCGGCGTGCCCGTCGTGAAATCGACCTCAGCGTCACGAGACATTGACGAGCTTGTCCGCGCCGCCCCAGATTTGGGCTTTCCGCTCTATGCAAAAGCGATTGCAGGAGGGGGCGGGCGAGGAATGCGCGTGGTGAGCACCCCAGCAGACCTGCGAGGCGCTCTCGAGGAGGCGATGCGCGAATCAACCAGTGCGTTTGGCGATTCGACCATGTTTCTCGAACAAGCGGTTGTGCGGCCTCGGCACATCGAGGTGCAAGTGCTCGCAGATTCGTCGGGAGACACCGTGCACCTTTTTGAGCGCGATTGCTCGGTTCAACGGCGCCATCAAAAAGTGATTGAGATTGCACCCGCACCGAACATCACCGATGAGCTGCGAGAAAAATTGTACGAGGACGCCCTCGCGTTTGCGCGTTCGATTGATTACCGGAACGCCGGAACCGTCGAGTTTCTCGTTGCTACGGAGGGTGAGCGCACTGGCGAGCACGTCTTCATTGAGATGAATCCTCGAATCCAAGTGGAGCACACCGTCACGGAAGAAATCACCGATGTCGATCTCGTCCAAGCACAATTGCGAATCGCGTGCGGTCAGTCGCTTGTCGAATTAGGGTTGAGACCCGGTCCCGTTGAGCGGCGTGGCGCGGCGTTGCAGTGTCGCATAACGACCGAAAATCCAGCCTCGGGATTTCGACCGGATACCGGAAGGATTACGACCTACCGATCTCCAGGAGGTGGCGGGATCCGCCTTGACGGCGGCACGGTCAACCCGGGGGCTCAAATTAGCCCGTATTTCGATTCGTTGCTCGCAAAGCTCACGTGCCGCGGGCGCGATTTCGACGCGGCAGTAAGTCGCGCTCGGCGAGCACTTGCCGAGTTTCGGATTCGGGGGGTTTCGACGAATATTCCATTTCTTCAAGCGGTCCTCGATGACCCCGACTTCGTGTCGGGAAATCTCAGCACGTCCTTCATCGACGAGCGACCCCAATTGTTTCACGGTCACGCATCGAAGGATCGCGCGACAAAGATCCTCAATTGGCTCGCCGAGGTAACCGTCAATCAACCGAACGGTCCGCGGCCGCAATTACTCGACGCGACCGGAAAACTCCCCCACGTCGACGGTTCGCGTGAACCTCCTCCCGGGTCTCGGCAACGACTTCTCGAATTGGGCCCGGCGGGTTTTTCGGCCGCTCTCAAAGCACAAACAGCGCTCGCGGTGACCGACACGACGTTTCGCGACGCACACCAGTCGCTTCTCGCAACGCGTCTTCGCACGCGTGACCTTGTTGCCGTGGCGCCCCATGTGGCCCGCCTTACTCCCGGGCTATTGTCGGTTGAAGCGTGGGGGGGCGCAACGTATGACGTTGCACTGCGGTTTCTTGGCGAGGATCCGTGGGATCGGCTTGCCGTCTTGCGCGAGAAGCTTCCCAACGTTGCCATCCAAATGCTGCTTCGCGGACGGAATACGGTTGGTTATACTCCCTACCCGCTCGCGGTAACCGACGCGTTCATTCGAGAGGCGACCGACACCGGGGTCGATATATTTCGCATCTTCGACGCACTCAACGATGTGTCACAAATGAGGCCGGCGATTGACTCTGTTCTAGAAACGGGTTCCACTGTTGCGGAAGTCGCGTTTTGTTATACGGGCGACCTTCTCGATCCAGCCGAAAACCTTTACACGCTTGACTACTACTTGACGCTTGCCGAACAAATCGTTGACGCGGGCGCGCACGTGTTGGCCATCAAGGATATGGCGGGATTGCTTCGACCCGCCGCGGCCGAATTGTTAGTGACCGCTCTTTGTTCGCGATTCGACCTACCGGTTCATGTTCACACCCACGACACGGCGGGAGGTCAGCTCGCGACGCTCCTTGCCGCTTCTCGAGCGGGTGCGGATGCAGTTGACGTCGCGAGCGCTCCAATGGCGGGTACAACAAGTCAGCCGTCGGCGTCGGCGCTTGTTGCTGCGCTTGCCCATACTGAGCGGGACACCGGATTGTCTTTGCGAGCGCTGACCGATCTCGAGCCGTATTGGGAAGAGGTGAGACAGGTCTATCAGCCATTTGAATCGGGACTTCGGGGACCGACGGGTCGTGTCTATTATCACGAGATGCCGGGCGGCCAGCTTTCGAATTTGCATCAACAGGCGAACTCGCTTGGATTGTCGAACGATTTCGAGCAAGTGGAAAACATGTATGCCGAAGCAAATCGCATTCTAGGGCGCATTCCGAAGGTTACACCGTCGTCAAAAGTTGTCGGCGACCTCGCACTCTTCCTCGTTGCGGTTCACGCGGACACGAGCGACTTTGAACAGAATCCGCACAACTACGACGTACCCGACTCGGTCGTGGGTTTTCTCGCGGGCGAACTCGGAGAACTGCCGGGAGGATGGCCCGAGCCGTTCCGAACCAGGGTCCTTCGCGGTAAACGGGGGATCGAGGTCGTCGAGACCCTCGGTTCCGCCGACCTCGCGGCGCTTGAGGGAGACAGCGCTCGCCGGCGCGAAGCGCTCAACCGCTTGCTGTTTCCCGAACCGACAAAGCGCTTCGACGCGGTCCGTACGGCATATGGCGATTTGAGCGCGGTCGATTCGCTCGACTACCTCTATGGCTTGACTTCCGGAATCGAACACGTCGTCGAAATTGAACGCGGTGTACGCCTCTTTGTGACACTGGAAGCGCTAGGGGAGGCCGACGATCATGGGATGCGCACCGTAATGACGACGGTAAACGGTCAGTTGCGCTTGGTGTTTGTGCGGGACTCGACAGTGAGCGCTCCGCTGAGAACAGCCGAAAAGGCTGACCGCCGCATTCCGGGTGAGGTGGGGGCTCCGTTCTCGGGTGTTGTCACAATTCGGGTTCAGGTGGGCGACTCGGTGTCGACGGGCCACACCATTGCAACAATCGAGGCAATGAAAATGGAGGCGGCCATTACGACTCCGATTGACGGGGTCGTCGAGCGGTTGGCAGTTCCGACGATCCAACACGTCGAAGCGGGTGACCTCGTGGTCGTCGTGCATCCACCGACATGACCCTAGAGATTGGGAACCACCGCGCTATCCTGGAGTGATTGTTCAAGCAAAAGGAGACCGCTCTGTTGCATCCCAAGACGACGAAGCGCGCAGCCTCCGAGCAGCTCGCGGAATCAGCGAATGGTGCTTCGCCTGACGGCGACCTCGTCGCCGACGACCTCGTGGGTCCAGAGACTCTCCCTGGCGCCGTCCCAGCAGAAATGACCGTCACAATTGACCTTCCACCGGCGACCCATGAGATCCCTGCTGACGAAGTTGCCGTTGCGATTCCCGACCGTGCGGTCGACCCCGTGCACATTGAAGTCAACGCTCCACCGACAAAGTCAGTTGAGATTGTTACGTCCCCCGAACTGTTCACACAATCGAGGCGTGATCGATTGCGAGGTGAGCCAGCGGAACAACCCGAGCCGTCGGCAATGCTCACCGCTGATCGCTTGCTCGAATCGAACCGCCATTCTCGACCCGCGCCGGGTGGGCGGTGGAGGAGGTTCGTCTACGAGGTGTCGTGTCACCTTATTAATTTGGGTGACTCTGCAAAGGTGCGAGCGCACAAGGATCTCGATCAGCTGATATCGAAGCAGTTCGAGGGCGGCACTCGATTCGTGCCCATCCTTACTCGTAAGGGAGGTGTCGGCAAGACGACAATCACCGCTCTTCTCGGAATGGCGTTGGCGAGTGTCCGTGAAGATCGGATCATTGCGATTGACGCTAATCCTGATCGCGGAACACTCGCTGAGCGGGTCGACAAGCAAACGCGTGCCACGGTTCGTGATGTGGTGACGCGGGGTTCGAGCATAGCCGGATTCACTGACTTCTCGACGCTCGTATCGCGCGACGAGACTCGACTCGACATTCTTGCGTCCGATTCGGACCCGCTGTTGAGCGAAGCGTTTGACGAAGACGACTACAACATCGTTGCCGATCTTGCCACGCGGTTCTATTCGATAGCCCTCACCGATTGCGGTACCGGCATTGTTCACTCGGTCATGCGTGCAACCCTCCGGCGGGCTGACTCGCTTGTCATCGTTTCTGGCGGCAGCATTGATGAGGCACGACTAGCATCCGAAACGCTCACGTGGCTCGAAGCGAACGGATATGGTGACCTCGTTCGAAATTCGCTCGTTGCGCTCAATACGGCGACTCAAGGAACAAATCTCGTCAATCTCGAAGAGATCGAAGCTCATTTTCGCTCTCGAGTGCGCGACATCGTGAGAATTCCGTACGATCCCCAGCTGGCAGCCGGTTCTGTTATTTCGTACGAGACTCTCAAGCCGCTGACCCAGCACGCGGCGCGAACGCTTGCGGCATTTGTCGTCGCGGGCCTTCCCGTGCGGCGAAGTGCGTCGCGTTGATGACCGAGCGACAAATCCGCCTCTTTGGTGACCCGGTCCTTAAATCTGAGTCCGCGCAGATTGCCGTCATAGACGATCGAATTCGGTCTCTCGTCGGGGATCTTCTCGACAGTTCACGGCCACCGGGCCGAGCGGGAGTCGCTGCACCTCAGATCGGGGTCAACCTTCGCGCGTTTAGCTACAACGTCAACGGAACTGCTGGGTATCTCCTTAATCCTGAGTTGGTTGACCTCATGGGCGAGCCAATGGAAATCGACGAGGGCTGCCTGTCGGTACCCGGACTGTCGTTTCCCACGATGCGCTATCCCTCAGCTCGAATTCGGGGCAGTGATATTGACGGCGCGACCGTAGACCTTACCGCGAGCGGATTACTCGCACAGGTCTTTCAGCACGAGTGCGACCATCTCAATGGGATGCTTTACCTCGACCGCCTTGACAACTCGCGGCGGCGCGAGGCAATGAAGATCGTGCGCAATTCGTCGTGGTTTTCGAACGGTCTCACTTACGCGACGATTGAGGATCGTCGATCAGCGGCCTCAGGGGTATAGAGTAACTCGATTTGAGCGGCAAAATCTTTCATGATGATGTCTCGCTTGAGACTCATCTTCGGTGTCAAGTGCCCACTCGCTTCGGTGAGATCGCGAGGGAGAATAACGAACTTTCGAATGGACTCTGCTCGAGAGACGTCTCTATTGGCACCGTCAATTGCCCGCTGAACCTCCGCACGGACCGCGGGATTCTCTGCGGCGGCCTCGGGCGTGAGCCGAGTTGATTGGCCGTTGTTGGCAAGCCACACCGGTAGCATGTCGGCATCGAGAGTGATCAGCGCCGAAACAAAGGGCCGTGCCTCGCCGACAACGACAACGTGACTAATGAGGGGATTCGCTCGAATTGGGTTTTCGAGTCCGGTTGGGGCAACATTTTTTCCGCCCGCCGTGACAATAATGTCTTTCTTTCGGCCGATGATGGTGAGGAATCCGTCGTCGCTCAGGGAACCAAGATCTCCCGTCGCAAACCATCCGTTGCGAAACACCTCGGCGGTTGACGCCTCGTCGTGCCAATATCCTCGAAAGACATTGATCCCCTTGACCTCAATCTCGTTGTCGTCAGCGATTCGAATCGATACCCCGGGGAGCGGTTGACCCACCGTTCCGATTCGAAACGTCGGAACGAGATTGACCGTCGATGGAGCGGTCGTTTCGGTGAGTCCGTATCCTTCGAGAATGATAATCCCAAGACTGTGGAAAAAGTGTCCAAGGTGGACGCTCAGCGGTGCTGACCCCGACACGGCGTAGGCCACTCGGCCGCCCATCGCGGCGCGAATTTTCGAAAAGACGAGGAAATCGAATAGCGCAAATCGAAGTTTGAGCGTCATTGGTACGTAACCAGCCTGAACTGCCTGCGAGTGGGCTATTGCAACGGTCACGGCGCGGTCGAAAATGTGGCCACGACCCGCGGCAATTGCCTTCTGCTGGGCGGCGTTGTACACCTTTTCAAACACTCGGGGAACAGCGAGCAGGAATGTCGGCTTGAAGGTCGCCATTGACCCGAGTAGCTGTTTTGCATCGGCTTGGTGGCCAACTTTGACACCCGCATCAACGCAGAGCACCGTGATGAAACGAGCGAACACGTGCGCGATAGTGATGAAGAGAAGCGTGGATGACTTTCCGGCTCCAATGATTTCGTGGAGAGACGCCGTGGCGTTTCGAGTGAGGTCGACAAAATTTGAATGGGTGAGAACACACCCCTTTGGCTTGCCCGTCGAACCGGACGTATAGATGAGGGTTGCGACGTCGCTTCCAACCGCGGAACGGCGCCTGGTCTCGATTTCTTCGTCGGGCACGTCAATGCCAAAATCCACGAGTTTGCCGAGGTCGCCCAGGTCGATTTGCCACACTGTGCGGATCGACGGGAGGTCAGGATGCACCTCGTCGAAGCGCGCAAAGTGGTCGGGCGTTTCGAGTATTACGCCAACAGCGCCCGAGTCGACAAGGTTCCAATGCACTTGGGCCGGAGCTGAGGTTTCGTAGATGGGCACCAATACCGCCCCCGCGAACCACGTGGCAAAGTCAATGAGTGTCCACTCGTAGCGCGTCTTACTCATGAGACCGATGCGGTCACCGGGTTGAATTCCCGACGCTACGAAGCCCTTCGCGAGAGCGATCACGTGATCGAGGAACACTTTCGCGGTGACGTCAACCCAATCGCCGTCAACGGGGAGCGAAAAAAGGGGAATATCGGGTGACCGTCTGACCCGATCAATTAAAATATCGGTCGTATTCGCATGTGGATTCGCGTTGACAATAGCGGGTATATCAATCTGATTCACGGCAGCTCCCTCGACACCGGTCGACTCCTATTTCTGATGACGGGCTTTGCATCGCCATCGGGCTTTGAAGTTACTACACTCTAGTTGGTGCAAATTGCGTGCCAGCGGACTTCTCCCGGCTGGTGTATAGCGCCTTTTTTCCCTCTCCTGGTGAAAGGCTGTGTTCGGGTGCGCTCGATTGGAATTGATATCGGCGGCACGAAGATTGCGGGCGCGCTGGTCGAGCACGATGGTTCGGTCGTACGCGAAGTTCGGCGGTCGACTCCGGCGGGGCATGCGCGCTCGATTGAGGATGCCGTGGTTGAAATGACACGCGAGCTCTCCCTCGCCCAGACTATTCCCGGGGTGGGCGTAGCGGCCGCCGGAATTTTTGACGCCTCGCAATCGACCGTCCTCTTTGCTCCCAATATTGAATGGCGAAATGAGCCAATTCGGTCGAATCTCGAATCGCGGTTGGGAATGCACGTCCTCGTGGAAAATGACGCAAACGCGGCGGGCTGGGCTGAATTTCGATATGGCGCTGGTCGGTGTGTGACAGACATGGTCGCGTTGACAATAGGTACGGGTGTCGGCGGGGCAATCGTGGCCGACGGAAGATTGCTTCGCGGCGCCTTCGGGGCCGGGGGTGAGTTGGGCCACATTCGCGTCGTGCCCGACGGTATTCAGTGCGGTTGTGGCGCTCGAGGGTGCCTGGAACAATACGGGTCTGGCCGAGCACTCTTGAGGTTTGCTAACGACCTCGCCGACGAGGGCGGAATTGGACGACCGCTCGCCGACCGACGGCGCGCGAGCGGTCGCTTGAATGGACACGATCTGAAAGAACTCTTGGCGATTGACGATCCGGGCGCGCTTGTCGCAATTGGCCAGATTGGTTCGTGGATTGGTCAAGCGTGCGCGAGTCTGGCGGCGATTCTCGACCCTCGTCTCTTCGTTTTTGGGGGAGGAGTCGCTCAAACCGGTGAAAAGCTTCTCGGGCCCGTTCGTCGCGCCTTTTTTGATTGTCTTCCGGCACGCGGGTTTCGTCCCGAGCCGCAGTTTCGCATTGCGGAATTCGTGGATACTGCTGGAGTTATTGGTGCCGCCGACTTGGTTCGCCGTCAAGCGCTTTCGACGTAACAACGGTCTATCCCGCTTCACCGTCCGTTACCTCGCGAGAGGGGCGATGCCAACCGCGGGAGATAGGGGTTTCTCAGCTGCGCGGTAGTCTCGGCGACACTCACGAGTTTCGAGATCAAAACGCCAATTATGCACGCTGCACGTGAGAATTGGCCCATCGAAGCGGCCCGTCATTGCTGCGTCAGATTTGAGGTGCGGGCAGCGCTCTACGATCCAATCGTCAATCCGAACGCTTTCGTCGATGTCGCCTTGAGCCCAAAACCAATTCTCGACGTGGTCGATTCGCTCTTCAGACAGGCATTTGAAAAACGTGAAAAGTTTCTCGTTGAAGTGGACGAGGCGGTCTGTTGCGAAGCGGAGCGAGAGGAAGATCGAGTTCGACCAGTCGATTTCGCGACGAGCGAGGTTGGACGCAACCAGATCGGGCGGGAGATCAAACCAATACGCGACGCTTTCGTCGTTAAAGAGCCGAAATTCGGCATTGGGAAAATCGGCGATGACGTCGAGTTCACCGATCGTGAAGCGTACTCCCGCGTTGATTCCTCGCGATAGGGCGGGAGCGCGTCTCATGATTGGCTCCCACCAGTCTTTGAGCTCCGAAAACATGTCGGCCGATTTTGGCACGGCCGCTCGGGTTGCGCGCTCCGCCACAATTTCGCTTCGACGCGCTGATCGTTGTTCGTTGAGATATGTCCACTTGTCGTGAAACATGTGGTTTACCTCGGCGTCGGTGTAGCGGTTTTCAACGACCGACACGGTATCGTGGTGGATTTCGACGACGGTTCCGGGCAGAAAGAGGTACCCATTTCGATGCGGTTGTGACGAGCGAAGCCCGTCGATAAACGTCATCTGGTCCGCGAGGAGTGCGGTTTCGCCCGTCCCGATCGCGTTAAATTCAAAGAGGTCGTCATCGAGAAAACTCGGTGGTCCCGCAATCGGAAAAACATTTTTTGCGTCTATCGTTTCTATGAGCGATTGAGCGCGCGACGAGTGGAGCGCGCGGTTACGCTCCGCGAATCCCGGCCGCGAGATCTTGGGGAGATCGTAGACAAGCGGCCAGCGGATTGGCCCCGAAACCTGAGTAAAGTACGCATTGACCCCCCCGAACCGTCGGACATGCTCGATGTCGAGGTGGTGGGACTCATTGTGGTTGAGCAAGACTGCTGTTCCGTCGTCAAGCGACAGCGCCGAGTCGCCGACGGGTCCGTCGTCGGGCGTGTGAAGCGGGGTAATCATGATACGTAACCCGTCGCGCTCAATTGACTGTCCCGCGCGAGTGTAGACGATGTTGTTGAATCCGAGCGCGCGAAGTTCTCGTTCAAGTTCGCCCGTAGGATATTCGGGAAGAAGGACCGCGGCATTCCGATTGACAAACCGCGCGAGATGCTGGCGATCAAAATGATCGCCTCGCCGGTGGGAAATGTAGAGATAGTCGCACTCGCCGAATCGCTCCCAGTCCAACCCGCGGTTATCGGGGAACGGAAACCACGAGCCGAAGAACGCCGGATTCAACCACGGGTCGCATAGTACCGATCCGCCGAGTGTTTCGATAAACATTCCTGCGTGTCCAAGGCCAGTGACCCTCATCGTGGCTTCTCCCATTTGTGCTCGTGTCGATTGCGTTCGGCAAGGGTGGACGCGCCGACGGCCCCCCGCCAGATCAAGCCGTTCTGGCAGATTCCATCTGAGAAAGGCGAGAGAGTCACGCGCCACGTCACACCGTGGGATTAGCCGGAATCGTATCAGGGACTCTTGCCCTGTGGCCAGGCCCTTGACCGATCAATTTGAAAGATTGGTGCTTTTGTCGGATCATCTAAGCTTGATGCCGAACGCGGAGGGAACGACGAATGTTCTACTGGTTCATGAAGAACCTTATTGCGGGACCTCTTCTCCTGACGGTTTTTCGGCCTCGCGTCCGCGGCAGAGAGAATATTCCCTCCCGCGGCGCAGCAATCATCGCGAGTAATCACCTGTCGTTCATCGATTCCGTCTTTTTGCCCCTTGTGCTCAAGCGTCGAATCTCGTTCCTCGCGAAGAGCGATTACTTTACTGGCTCCGGTTTCACGGGGCGGATCACGCGGCTTTTTTTTCAAGCGACCGGTCAGGTGTCAATTGATCGTTCTGGCGGAAAAGCGTCCGAGGATTCGCTCAATGCCGGACTCGAGGTTCTCGGTCGTGGTGAGCTTCTCGGAATATATCCTGAGGGTACTCGTAGTCCCGATGCGCGGCTCTATCGAGGTCGCACGGGCGTTGCGCGGATGGTTCTCGAGGCCGACGTTCCGCTTATCCCGGTCGCGATGGTCGGTACTGACGCGATCATGCCCATTGGCGCGCGATTTCCTCGAATTCGTCGCCTAGATATCGTTATTGGAAAGCCCATTGATTTTTCTCGCTTTCACGGGATGGAGGGCGACCGGTTCGTTTTACGTTCGGTGACGGACGAGATTATGTATGAGTTGAATAAGGTGAGCGGTCAGGAATATGTTGACCTATACGCCACATCGGTCAAGACGAACCGCATGCGTCGTTGGCGATAGACTGCACACTCGGGAGGTTTCGCGTAACTGCGCCGCGTGCAAACCCTCGGACTGGGTTGGTAAACGAGGTTGCGCGATCAAGGAGCATCGACACACCCGTGGTAGATCTATCAGAGCGTTTCGTGGCGGCCGACGAATCCGTCGTCGCGGGGTTGGATTTCTGGCGCACGCTTCCAATCAAACAGCAACCCGAGTGGCTTGATCCTGACGCGGCACGCGCTGCGTCTGACGAGATTGCGTCATTGCCTCCGCTCGTGTTTGCGGGCGAGGTTGACCAATTGCGAGGCCGTCTGGCTACCGCGTCGGAGGGCAAGGCCTTTGTTCTCCAGGGCGGCGACTGCGCTGAAACCTTCGCCGGCGCGACAGCAGACCAGATTCGCAACAGGGTAAAGACCGTTTTGCAAATGGCCGTGGTTCTCACGTACGGCGCGTCGATGCCAATTGTGAAAGTCGGTCGAATGGCCGGCCAGTTCGCGAAACCGCGCACGAGCGAAACGGAGACGAGGGGTGAGGTCACTCTTCCTGCTTATCGAGGCGACAGCGTAAACGGTTATGACTTTACTCCCGAGTCCCGTGCGCCAGATCCTGTGCGGCTCGTCAGGAGTTACCATATGGCCGCGTCGACCCTGAATTTGATTCGTGCCTTTACCCAGGGTGGATTCGCTGACTTGCGTCAGGTGCACAATTGGAACCGGGGGTTCCGCTCGAACCCTGCGAATCAACGATATGAGGGCCTCGCGAGAGAAATTGATCGGGCAATTAGGTTTATGGAGGCGGCGGGCGCCGATTTCGACGAACTCAAACGCGTTGAATTTTACAGCAGCCACGAGGCGCTCCTCATGGACTATGAGCGACCAATGACGCGAATCGACTCTCGCACCGGTTCGCCGTACAATACCTCGGCACACTTTGTGTGGGTTGGCGAGCGCACTCGCGATCTCGACGGCGCCCACGTCGATTTTTTGTCGCGGGTTCGGAACCCAATCGGGGTTAAGTTGGGTCCGTCCGCGTCGCCGTCGACGCTGCTTGCGCTTATGGACAAGCTTGACCCGCACCGCGAACCGGGCCGCCTCACATTCATCACGCGAATGGGTGCGAGCACGGTTCGAGATGCGCTCCCACCTTTGCTCGAAGCGGCCAAGGCGAGCGATGCGAGACCACTCTGGGTGAGTGACCCCATGCACGGCAACGGTCTGACAACTCCCAATGGGTATAAGAGCCGCCGATTTGAGGACGTGGTTGACGAGGTTCGAGGGTTCTTTGAGGCACACAGAGATGTGGGAACCAACCCCGGCGGAATTCACATTGAACTCACCGGAGACGACGTGACCGAGTGTCTTGGCGGATCTGAGCATATTGACGAAGAAACACTTGCAACTCGGTACGAGTCGTTGTGCGATCCGCGCTTGAACCATATGCAGTCGCTCGAACTCGCTTTTCTTGTGGCCGAAGAACTCGTGTCGTCATAAGAACTTCACGGTGACCGTCGACCCTTTCTTGGCGAGCTGGCCCGCGACCGGATCGGTGCCGGTCACGCGAACGAGAAGGGGCACGAGGTCAGCGCTCAGGTCGTACGACAACGCGAACGACGCGTCACTCAGAATTTTCTTGGCTTGTCCCCACGGAATCCCGACGACGTTCGGAACAGGAACGGGTTCTGGACCCCTCGAAATTGTGACGGTGATGGTATCGCCCGGCCTCACGACGTCCGCGGGAATCGAGCTTTCAATGACAAGGCCTTCTGCGACGGTATCGCTGAATATCTCATTGCCAGAGGCGATCTTGAGACCGACGTCATCGAGCGCGCTCCGTGCGTCGTCGACGGTCTTGCCCGCAACGTTGGGGATTCCGCCCGCGGAGACTACGAGCGAAATAGGTTGTTGTTCTCCATAGGTCGGCCCAAGCGGTGATCCAGTGCTGTCGTGAACGGAGAGCACCGCACCGCGAGAATTCGAACGCGAAAACTCGGTCTGCGGGTCAGGAAGGACCGTAAATCCCGCGGTTGTCAACTCGGCGCTTGCTTTGCTTTGTGTCATCCCGACTACGTCGGGGACGGGAAGTTGCCGAGGACCCGTCGACGTGAAAAGCGTAATCGTGGAGCCTTTTCGGACAAGGCTTCCTTCGGCGGGCTCCGTGCCGCTGGATTGACCCGCGGGGACCGCAAGATCGGGTCGAGATGACAGCGCGACCGCGAAACTGGAGTCTTCGAGCGCCGTCGCTGCCGCACGAGGATCGAGGCCGGCGACGGCAGGAATCGACACGTTCGCGCCGGGACCAGAACCGAAATACCACCCCGTGCCCGCCGCGCTTGCCGTGAACAGCAGAACGAGGACGAAAAGCCAATAACCGCGTTTGCGGCGCCTCGCGGCTGCGAACGTGAGCGCACTCGCGTGGTTGGGAGCGAGAGGTTGAGTTTTATGGCGCGGAATTGACCCGATTGCCTGGGTCTCGCGCTCAACGACCTGCCGGGTTGGGGCGATAAGAACGGTTTGCCTATCGGCAAATTCGGACGTGGATTCGAGCGAGCGTGTTTGTTTTTCAATTTCAAGCAATCGGTCAAGCATGACGCGCGCGTTCAAAGGGCGATCATCTGGATCACGCGCAGTCGCCCATAACACGAGCTCATCGAGCTCGACCGGGATGCCCGCGCGCGCCGAACTCGGCTTGGGCACCGAGTCATTTGCGTGCTGATACGCGATTTGCATCGGTTGCTCACCCTTGAACGGCTGTTCGCCGGTCAAAATCTCGTAGATCATGATGCCGAGCGCATAAATGTCGCTTCGTGCGTCGGCGATTCCTCGCGTCACCAATTCAGGTGATAAGTACGCAATAGTGCCGAGGAGGGCTTGACCGGTCGCCGTGTTGGCGCTCGCGGCGCGGGCGAGACCGAAGTCACCGATTTTTACGCGCCCATCGTCGGCAAGGAGGACGTTTTCAGGCTTGAGATCGCGATGAACGATGCCTGCTTCGTGAGCCGCGGCCAATCCGCTCAATACGGCGTGGGAAATGTCGATTGTCTGTTCGGGAGTAAGTGCCCCGCGGTCCTTAATGAGGTCGCGCAACGTGATACCCGGAAGATACTCCATGACAAGGTAAGCCATGTCAACGTCTTGGCCCTGATCGAAGACGTTGACGACGTTGGGGTCTGCGAGCCGAGCGGCCGAGCGTGCTTCTTGCACGAATCGATTCTTGAAGCTGCTGTCGTCGGCCAAGTGGCCATGCATAATCTTGATGGCAACACGACGCTCAAGCCGCAAATCTGTCGCAACATAGACGGTTGCCATTCCGCCGCGTGCGATTCGAGACCGAACCTGATATCGTCCGTCAATCAGACGGCCAATCATCGGGTCCAACGGCGCGGAAGTCACGGGACAAGCTTATTGATCGCTGTTGCTATGGACTTCACAAAACACCGCGAAATGGTGAGCGACGCGGCCGAGGTCAATTGTCGCGCGCGCGGTGTGGGCCGTTGGCGGGCGCGCGGGGTCCGTGGCACTCTAGACGCGTGAACGACGTGCTATCTTCCGTAAATTGGCTGCCGCTTCCCGATGTTGCCGAACAATTGGGTCTTACCGTGAGCAAGGTACGTCGCTTAATTGAGGATCATCAACTTCTTGCGACGCGCCGAGACGGGGTTCTCGTCGTACCGGATGCGTTCCTTTCCGAGCGAACACTCGTCAACGACGTGCGGGGGACCGTAATCGTTCTCAAAGACGCGGGATTTAGCGACGACGAATCGCTCTCGTGGTTGTTGGCTCCCGAAGAAAGCCTCAATGCAACGCCGATAGACGCGTTGAGGGGTGGACGCAAAGCAGAGGTGAGGCGCATTGCTCAAGCGCTTGCCTAGGACAATCTCACGTCACGCGGTTTGTTAGTCTTTCGGCCAGCTCGCTCAGCCGCGTGCGCGCTGCACGGTCAATCGGCGCTTTCGTTAGTGCTTCCTTTGCGGCGACCACATGATCCGCAATTGATGCCTCGACGAGGGCGACGGCTCCGCTGTCGCGGATTGTTTCTTGAAGTGACTCGATTTGGCGCCGTTCCAGCGTGGGATCTCCCACGAGCGAATCGAAGTCTCGTCGCGCGGCAGCATCCAGGTTCTGACGAGCGAATGCGATCAGAACGGTCCTTTTACCGTGCACCAAGTCGTCGCCACTAGGCTTACCGGTCAGCCGCGGGTCGCCGAATACCCCGAGGAGGTCATCGCGAAGTTGAAAAGCGATGCCGAGTGGGCGGCCGTACTCGCTGAGGGTGTTCTTTTGCGCGGTCGACGCTCCACCAAACGCGGCCCCGATTCTGAGCGGAGCCTCGACGCTGTACTTTGCAGATTTATACGTTGCGACGGTTATTGCGCGCGCAACGAGCTCTCCGAGCGGGCGCGTGGGCCACGCCTTTTCTTCCAGCACGTCGAGGTACTGCCCGACCACAATTTCTGATCGCATTTGGGAGAATTCTGCGCGAGCAAGCGTCGCCCAATCGCGGTTATCCAGTAGGTCAAGCCCCGATTCAAAGAGTTCGTCGCTCCACGCAAGCAAGAGATCGCCGAGCAGGATTGCAGCGGATATTCCGAATTCTGCGGCATCGGAATCCCACCCCGAATGTCGATGCACGTCGGCGAAGCGTCGATGGATGGCCGCTGCTCCGCGCCTCGTATCGGACTCGTCGATGATGTCGTCGTGAATGAGTGCCGCGGAGTGGAAGAGTTCGAGTGCGCTCGCGAGCCGGATAATCCCCTCGTGATCCCGCGAATCCATACTGACCCGGGTCGATTCGGGCCCGCCGATGAGCGAATTCACGCCGTGCCAGCCCCAATAGCAGAATTGAGCGCGAAATCTCTTTCCCGCTTGAAGAAAGCTCCGTGAGAAATCGACGAAAACCGTCGCGTCGGGACCCAATTCACGCACAATAGGATCGTGAGATTCAAGGAATTGGTCGATTTGGCGCTGAACGAGATCCACAAGGTGTGCGCTTTGAGCCACTTTCCTAGCTTAGCGATTCGTCCCGAGTTAGAATGTAATTTTATGATGCGTCGATTCCGACCCTGAGGGGAAGCAGATGCCGCTTTCGGAGCAAGAGCAGCGCCTCCTCGAAGAAATGGAGCGTAGTCTCTATCACAGCGATGCCGATTTTGTTGCGACCGTCGGTTCGCGTCGCGGCAAACGCAACTTTCGCGCTGCGGCGATTGGCGCCCTCCTCGCGGTAGCCGGGATCGCTATTCTCATCACGGGCGTCGTCATTCGCCAGCCGCTCGTGGGAATTGTTGGATTCATCACAATGTTTGTGGGCGTACTCGTGTGCTTCGTTCCGCCACACTCAGTTGAATCTGACATGAGCGGAGAAGACCCGCCGAGCCCATCGGGCGGGCAGAGTCGGGTGCCTCACCGCGGGTTCATGGAGCGGTTGAACGACCGCTGGGATCGACGCGGCGGCGAACGCTAATTGTGAGCTGAGTCGAGATTCGGCGGTGCAGCGCGTGACACCGACGGTGCGGTTGGCGCGCGTGGCCTCTCTGCCACCGCGTTAGGTCGGCGTTTGGCCACGGGAACCCGTGGCGGCAGCGCGATTTTTCTCGTCCCTCTTTTCCTCCACCCGCGCGTGGGCTTTTACGGCCGCGTTCCGAGAGGCCGGTTGCCGGCTTTCCGGAAAAACGCGCGAGCAATGGTGCCGTTGAGTGGCGCATAGTGGAGTAAAGTGGAGGATAGCCAAAATTCTAACCGGACGAATCGGGGTGGTGCGATGTTTCTCGGCACGTACGCCCCCAAACTCGACGACAAGGGTCGCGTCATTCTTCCCGCGAAATTCCGTGCAGAATTGGCGTCGGGCGTGGTCGTCACGCGCGGTCAAGAGCACTGCCTTTATGTCTTCAGCACGAGCGAGTTCGACGAATTGCATGATCGAATTCGCCAGGCACCGGTCACAAGCAAGCAAGCGCGTGATTTCTTGCGGGTCTTCTTGTCAGGCGCGAGTGCTGAGAACCCCGACAGTCAACATCGCCTTACCCTCCCCTCGAATCTTCGCACGTATGCCGGTCTTCGGCGCGACTTGACCGTAATTGGCGCCGGAAATCGGGCCGAAATATGGGACACTTCGGCGTGGGAGGCCTACCTGGCTGATCAAGAAGCCTCCTTCGCTAATACGACCGAGGAGGTGATTCCCGGACTCTTCTAGCGCCCGGATTCCGATCTCCAGCCATTCGCTGCCCTGACACGCTTCCCCCGTGCCAGGTCGGAATGGATGGGGATCCGGATTCGGGACCGGCCCGGCACGCGATGAAAATTGACCAGATTCACACACCCGTCATGCGCGAACGATGCTTTGCCTTGCTCGCACCGGCCCTGACCAAACCGGGAGCTATTCTTGTCGACGGAACTCTTGGAATGGGCGGCCACGCCGAAATTTTTCTCGAACGTATTCCGAGTTTGCACCTCGTTGGATTTGATCGTGACGCGGCCGCGTTAGACGTCGCGAGAGAACGGCTCGCTCGGTTCGGACCACAGGTCCGTTACGTCCACGCCGTCTTTGATCGTCTCTGCGCGAGTCTGAAAGAAATGGGCATCGGTGCAGTCAACGGCCTCCTTTTTGACCTGGGCGTCTCGTCGTTGCAACTTGATCGAGTCGAGCGTGGCTTCTCGTATTCGCACGATGCTCCGCTTGACATGCGAATGGACACCAGTGAGACGGTAACTGCGGCGACGATTCTAGCGACGTACGACGAAGACGCCTTGAGGCGAATTTTTTGGGAGTATGGCGACGAAAGACTTGCCCAGCGGTTTGCCAAGCGAATCGTCGAAGCGCGTTCACGCGCCCCGATCATGCGGTCGGCGCAGCTTGTCGAGATTATCGCGCGCGCGACGCCCGCGGCACGTCGGCGTACGGGCCATCCCGCCAAGAGAGTATTTCAAGCGTTGCGAATTGAAGTAAATCACGAACTTGCCGCGCTGACCTCGACGCTTCCTCAGGCGCTCGGAGTCACATCGGCGCGGGGGCGCGTTGTCGTACTCGCCTACCAGTCGCTCGAGGATCGACTCGTCAAGCGTGCCTTGGCGCGTGCGACGACCTCAACGGCTCCGCGTGGGTTGCCAATCGAACTTCCGGAACATCACCCCGAATTTCGACTCCTCGTTCGAGGCGCCGAGCGCGCATCGAACGAGGGAACGCGCGATTAATGCTCGTGCGACGTCCGTGCGGCTCCGCGCTGCTGAACGAATTAGGAGCGCCGCATGAGCAAACTCGCGTATGCCGAGCCGGCATTTCCTGCGCCCCCATCCGCACCTCTCGAACCGCAGGGTCCCCGCTATCCGGCCGTTAAAAAACCCTCCTTCACCGTGGGAGGCGAGGTTTCCACGCCTCGGAATCAAAAGAAAACCGCGTGTGCGTGCGTCACGGTCGCCGCAATTCTGATCGTCATCGTTGCGCAGCTTCTCTTGAGCGTGGGGTTGTCGCAAGGCGCGTATCGCCTTGAGGTTCTACACAAGGACGGAAAGGAGCTCGCTCGCACGTCGCAGAGCGTCAGTCACGATCTCCAGCGGCTCTCGTCGCCGCAGAATCTCGCGGCCAACGCGGAGGCACTAGGAATGGTAAAGAACGCGAGTCCGGTCTATTTGCGGCTCTCGGACGGAGCGGTTTTGGGACGGCCAAGTCCCGCCGTGAGTCACGCCGGCGTCCTCGTTGGTTCAGCAGGTGTCCTTGTTCCAAACTCGCTACTCGACCGGCTTGCCCGGAGCCCTGGCGCTCCTTCGCCGGGCCCGAACGGCGGACAATCGGTGCCCACAACGCACTAGACAGAACGATCAATCGACCGCACGGGAGAGAGAAATGAACGAGTCACGGTCACGGAGGCGACGAGCAACCGCGGCGATGGCATGCGTCCTGGTCATCATTTGCGCGTTCGCCGTCAAGCTCCTACAGATTCAGGTTGTGAGCGCGACTGAACTCAACTCGCAAGCTCAAAACGTGGCGGAACGCACGGTATTGACGACGTTGCATGGATCGCGCGGGAGCATCGTGGACAGTGAGGGTGGCACTCTCGCCGAATCCGTTACCCAGTACGATGTGACACTGTCGCCGAAGAAAACGGTGGATTACGTCAACTCTGACAAACAACCGGTGACTGTCAAGCAAGCTGCAGCCAATATTGGGGAAATTCTCGGAATGTCGGCGGACCAGATTCAAGCCATTGTGTCGTCGGCATTGGCGAGCGACCCGGAGTCGGACTTCGCATACGTCCAGCGTGGAGTGAGCGTAGAACGCTTTCGCGCGCTCGACGCGCTCAAAATTCCCTGGCTCTTTATCCGGGCCGTCGAAGGAAGAACGTACCCAAACGGATCCGTAGCTGGCAATCTCGTTGGATATGTAGGAACCGACAACGTCGCGCTCGCGGGACTTGAATATGCGTATGACAACTGTCTCGTTGGATCCGACGGATCGGCCCGCCACGAGCGGGGTGCTGACGACGTTGAAATTCCGGGAACCAGCAACACCCTGAGTCCATCGACAAACGGCGCAACCGTCGTCACGACGATCAAACGAGATCTCCAGTGGTATGCGCAGCAGCGGTTGTCTGAACGCGTCGCGGAGGTGGGCGCGACGAACGGAATCGTGACCGTGGTCGACGTAAAAACGGGTAAATTGCGCGCGGTTGCTGAGACTCCGGTGGTTGACCCCAATAATGTCGGCGCTACCCCCGCACAGTGGCGAGGTTCAACCGCGTTTAGCGCGCCGTTCGAACCCGGTTCGACGTTCAAGTCAATTACGGCGGCCGCGCTCCTCGATAGCGGCCAAGCTAACCCTCTCAGTCAGGTTGTTGCGCCGTACAGCTATATCGCCCCGAACGGAGCCGCGTTTCACGATAGCGATCCTCACCCCCCGGAGAAATTGACGCTCACTGGCGCGCTCGTGGATTCCTCTAACACCGGTATCGGTCAGCTCGGTGCAATTCTTTCTGAGCAGTCCCGATTTCACTATTTGCAAAACTTCGGAATTGGGACCCCGACTCAGGTCGGTTTTCCCGCCGAAGCGGCAGGAACGCTGCATCACTTTGAAGATTGGGACCCCCAGACGAATTATGCGACCATGTTTGGCCAAGGGTTGTCGGCAACGGCGATCCAGGTGGCGGGTGTCTACCAAGCGATTGGAAATGCCGGGGTGCGAATGCCCGTTCAGCTCGTCGAGGGGTGCAAGCAGGCCGATGGAAAAATGACGCACGTGCCGTCACGCGAAGGGACTCGCGTCGTTTCTGAGACGGCAGCACACGGCACCGTCAGCATGCTCGAAAATGTTGCCTCGAAAGGGTGGCTGAAGACAACACTCGCGATTCCCGGGTATCGGGTGGCTGCCAAGACCGGCACGGCACAGCAAGCTGATGGCAATGGCGGGTATTCCACGAGCTACTTGGTCTCACTCTCGGGATTCGCGCCCGCTGATGACCCTCAATTCGTCGTTTCGGTCAATATCGCTAATCCGGTTAAGATGACTACATCTGCAGCGTCGGCTCCCGTGTTCCGTGACGTGATGAGTCAGGCGCTCAAGACGTACCGTGTTCAACCGTCCGCGGGCTCGTCACCCGACATCCCGACAAGCTGGTAAAGTCAAACCTCATACAATCGACCGTAGGGGGCACAGTGACCGCACGGGGTCCCTCTGGGTTGCGGCCGTCGTACTCCCGGCCGCGTTCCCTCTCACAACTTGTCGCCGAGTTTGGCCTTGATGTGGTCGGCACCGCTAGCGGTCTCGAAATTAGTGGCGTGTCTCTCACGACGGATGACATTGAACCGGGCGACCTTTACGTGGGCGTTCAAGGTCGACAGGCACACGGAGCCGCGTTTGCCCAGAAAGCGCGCGAATCGGGTGCCGTGGCAATTCTTACTGATCGCCGCGGGGCATCGCTGATTGAAGATCGCGCCGTTCCTATTCTTGTCGTCCCCGACCCGCGTGAAGCTCTTGGCGAAATTTCCGCGTGGATATACCGGACAACTGACGATTTGCCGACCGTGTTCGGCGTCACCGGCACAAACGGAAAGACGTCTGTTGTCTATCTCTTATCAGCAATTCTTGCGCAGATTGGCGTGCGTTCGGGATTGAGTTCGACCGTTGACCGGCGCATTGGCGATGAGGTGGTCACGAGTTCCCTCACGACACCGGAGGCGAGCGAATTGCACGCCTTGCTCGCCCGCATGCGCGAGGCCGATGTTCGCGCCGCTGCAATCGAAGTATCGGCGCAAGCGCTTTCTCGGCACCGCGTCGACGGCCTCGTATTCGACGTCGTCGGGTTTACGAATCTCAGTCATGACCATCTCGACGACTACGATTCGATGGCCGATTACTTCGCTGCCAAACGCGAGTTATTTCAGCCTGACCGGGCTCGCCGGGGCGTCGTCTGTGTCGATTCGGAGTGGGGGAGACGACTTCTCGACGAATCCCGTATTCCCGTCTCAACCGTCGGCACCGTACCGGGAGAGTCCGATTGGGTGATTTCGGTCGCCGAACAAACGATAACCCGAACTGCGTTCAGGCTTTCCGGACCCAACGGCCGATCGCTTGACGCGTCCGTTCCTCTTGTCGGATCCTTTATGGCGGCAAATGCGGGTCTGGCCATTGTCATGCTCGTCGAATCGGGATGTGATCTTGATGTAATTGCTCACGCTCTTAATCGGGACGGCGGTATTGACGTCTATATTCCGGGCCGTCTCGAGCGAATTTCCGGCGAAAGAGGTCCGCTTGTCTTTGTCGATTACGGTCACACCCCGGACGCATTTCTTCGCATACTCGCTTCGCTCCGTCACTCCGTTTCAGGCCGAATTATTATGGTATTTGGTGCCGACGGTGATCGGGACAAGACGAAGAGGCACGACATGGGCCGAATCGCCGCTGAAAACGCCGACGTTGTGGTCATCACCGACATGAATCCTCGTTTCGAGAATCCCGCGGTGATTCGATCTGCCTTGCTGGACGGAGCACGCGAGGCGGTTCCACGCGGTGAGTTGCACGAGGTAGCGGACCCTCGCGAGGCTTTCCGTCACGCTCTCTCTCTTGCTCGCGAAGGCGACGCAATCCTGTACGCGGGTCCGGGTCATGAAGACTATCACGACGTCAACGGGGAGAAGATTCCTTATTTTGCGCGAGAAGACGCCCGGCAAGCACTCCGTGACGTGGGGTGGCTCAGTGATTGATCTTACGCTTGGCGAAATCGCGGCGGCGTTGCACGGATTACTCACACTTGATCGATCTCCCTTATCGATTGACTCGGTCGTCGGGGGAGCCGTCGAGACGGATTCGAGGCTCATTGTCAACGGATCGATTTTCCTTGCGAAACCGGGCTTGGAAACCGACGGGCACCTCTTTGTCGGGGCAGCGGTCAGCTCCGGAGCCGTTCTCGCAATCGTTGAGCACGAAGTCGACGAGGACGTGGCACAAATCGTTGTGGACGATGTTGTCGTGGCGCTCGGCTCCCTCGCGGCGTTTGTAGTGAAGAAGGTTCGAGCTCGCGGCCATCTGACGGTGGTTGCGATAACGGGATCAAATGGTAAAACAACGACGAAAAATCTCGTGGCAGCGATTTGTTCCCGCGTCGGTGAGACCGTTTCGCCGCGCGAGTCTTTCAACAACGAGGTCGGAGCGCCCCACACAATGCTCAGGGTTCGCGACGACACGCGATTTCTCATCGTCGAAATGGGGGCGAGCGCAATCGGTGAAATCGCAAGTTTGGTCAGGATGGCACAACCCGATGTCGGAGTCGTATTGACCGTCGGTCTTGCCCACGCCGGCCATTTTGGCAGCCTCGAATCAACACTCCGAGCTAAGACAGAAATGGTTTCCGAATTGCACGCCGACGACGTGGCCGTGCTCAATGTCGACGATTCGAGAGTCGCGAGTATGGGAGCGAAGACGCGAGCCCGCGTTGTGTGGTTTGGTCTCGACGAGCGGGCCGACGTGAGGGCGACCGACGTTCTTCCGACAGCGCACGGCACGTCGTTTGACCTGTCCATTTTCGGCGGCGAAAAGCGGTCAATCGCATTTCGTATTCTTGGTGAACACCACGTCACCAACGCGCTAGCGGCGTCGGCCGTGGCGCACGCGCTCGGCATCGGAATCGATGACATTGTCGCGGGCCTCAACTCAGTTGAGCGGGCGGAGCGGTGGCGAATGGAGCTCCTCGGCGGAGCGAACGGCGTGACGATCATTAATGACGCCTACAATGCGAGTCCCGATTCGATGGCCGCGGCGCTCAAGACCCTCGTGCAAATCGTCAAGCCGGGAGCGAGAGCGATTGCGGTTCTTGGTGAAATGAGTGAGCTCGGTGACCGGTCCGGCGAGGAGCATGATCGCATTGGGCAGCGTGCGGTGCGGTTGAATATCGACCGACTCGTCGTCGTCGGTGAACGTGCGCGTCGCATCCACCTTGCCGCCGAAAGTGAAGGATCGTGGAATGGCGAATCGGTCTTTGTCAACACGCCTGACGAAGCGCACGCGGTGCTCGAAGAGATGGTCAATTCGGGAGACACTGTTTTAGTGAAGTCGTCGAACTCGGCCGCGCTTCGATTCCTGGGTGATCGTCTTGGGGGGTCTTTTTCGTGAGAGCCCTGCTCATTGCGGGCGCGCTATCGCTGTGCTTTTCGTTAATAACGACGCCGCTCTTTGTTCGGCTTTTTAAGCGTCTGGGTTGGGGTCAATTTATTCGGGCCGATGGTCCGAAATCGCACCACGCGAAGCACGGTACCGCCACTATGGGTGGGCTCATCATCATATTCGGGTCGTCGCTGAGCTATTTTGCCGCGGTGTTAATTACGGGCGAAGCCATCACTGTTTCTCCACTTCTGGTCCTCTTGATGATGGTCGGGTTGGGGGCGGTCGGATTTATTGACGACTTGCTCAAAGTACGAAAGCATCGCAGTCTCGGGCTGAGCGGCTGGGGCAAGATCGGTGGGCAAGTGCTCATTGCGGCACTCTTCGGAGGCCTTGCGATCCACTTCCCAAGCGACAAGGGCGTTACGCCCGCGTCGACGAAGATCTCGCTCTTTCGTGACCTGCCGATTGACTTCATGAGTTTGGGCGTCATCGTCGGGGTAATTGCCTTTTTCGCGTGGGTCTGTCTTATCGTCACGGGCGCCTCGAACGGGGTCAATATCTCGGACGGTCTCGATGGACTTGCGACCGGAGCATCGATCCTCGTCGTTGGTTCGTACGTTTTGATTGGGTTTTGGCAGTCGAACCAGTCGTGTTTTGTTCCGCGCCACGACGTCGCGGAGGTCGTCAAGTGCTACTCGGTCCGAGATCCGCTCGATCTTGCGATCGTCTCGGCGGCAATCGTGGGATCGCTCATTGGATTCCTTTGGTGGAATACATCACCGGCACAAATTTTCCTCGGAGATACGGGTTCCCTCGGTTTAGGCGGGGCGATGGCGGCTTTGGCGATCTTGAGTCACACCGAACTGTTGCTTGTCGTGACGGGAGGCTTATTCGTCATTGAAACCGGGTCCGTGATTATTCAGCGGGCATATTTCAAGGCCACCCGCGGACGACGAATATTTCTCATGAGTCCAATTCACCATCATTTCGAACTCAAAGGGTGGGCCGAGGTGACTGTTGTCGTGCGATTTTGGATTATCGCGGGGCTCTTTGTCGCCGCCGCCGTGGGAACTTTCTACCTTGAATGGTTGTCGCGATAGGAATGGCACACGCGGAAAAATCGTCAACCGAGCGCATTGGCGCGTTGACCAGTTGGCATGCGAACTGGGGTGGTTTGCGAGTGGGCGTCTTGGGATTGGGCGTCACTGGATTCGCCGCGGCGGACACACTCGTTGAACTCGGTGCAAATTTACTTGTCGTGTGCTCGCACGCCGACGAGGAGCGAGCCAAGATTCTCACCATTTTGGGAGTTCCAATTGTGCGTGATCCGGAGGGCGATGCTCCACCGGCCGAGCTCGTCGATTTCAACCCCGATATTCTCGTCGTGTCACCCGGGTTTCGACCCGACCATCCGACGCTGGAGTGGGCTCGCGCCCACGAGATTGACATTTGGGGTGACATCGAGCTTGCGTGGCGATTACGAGACAAAGTTGGAACGCCAGCCGAGTGGATCGCCGTCACGGGAACTAACGGCAAGACGACGACGGTGCGACTGGTGGCCCACATGCTTCGCGCCGCCGGCGTGAGGGCAACAGCGTGCGGCAACATTGGCGCTCCGGTGCTTGACGCCGTCCGCAACCCCGACGGCTTCGATGTTCTCGTGGTCGAACTGTCGAGTTTCCAGTTGACTTATGCGCGTGGGATTTCACCGTACGCGAGCGCGTGTCTGAACGTTGCGCCAGACCACCTCGACTGGCACGGTTCTGCGACGGCCTATCGAGACGCCAAGGCGAGAGTTTTTGATCACACTCGTGTCGCGTGTGTCTATAATCGCGACGATCCGGTCACGGAGCAAATGGTTCGCGACGCCGATGTTATCGACGGTGCGCGCGCAATTGGTTTTGGGTTATCCACTCCCGGCGTCGGCGAGTTGGGAATCGTCGAGGGGATCCTTTGTGATCGCGCGTTCGCCGGGCAACCAGACCTTGCAATTGGGCTGACGACTGTTGACGAGTTGGCGACGCTCGGTCTTTCGCCTCCCCACGTGCTCGCGAACATTCTTGCCGCGAGTGCGTTGGCTCGATCATTTGGCGTGGCGCCCGAGAGTATTCGAGACGGTCTTGCGACTTTTGAACTCGACGAACATCGCATGCAGAAGGTTGCTCGATCGGGAGACGTGTTGTGGATTGACGACTCGAAAGCGACGAATTCCCACGCGGCCGATGCGTCCCTGTCGTCTTTTTCGTCCGTCGTGTGGATCGTCGGCGGTTTGCTCAAGAATGTTGATGTCGGCAACCTCGTGAAGGCGCACTCGTCGCGCGTGCGCGCTGCGATCATAATCGGCGCTGATCGTACTCCCGTGCGCAGCGCATTCGCGCGACACGCGCCCGGGGTGCCCGTGTACGAGGTTGATAGGCAAGAGACTAAACAAATAATGGCCCAAGCGGTTGGCATCGCCGCGAGCGTTGCGACTCCGGGAGACGTCGTTCTACTGGCTCCTGCCGCGGCGTCGATGGACCAGTTTAGTGACTATGCGGATCGGGGCGCTCAATTCGCCGAAGCGGTGAGAAACCAGGTTGGAGATGAGGCAGATGATGAGTCGGCCTCGTGCGCCCCTCGCCCGTAAGCCCCGTTCGGGCACAAGGATGCGTGTGGGTCGAAATTTGACCGCTGGTAGCGCGGACTATTTTCTTTTGCTGGGAACGACGATGTTTCTCGTCGTCTTGGGTCTCATTATGGTCTTTTCGTCATCATCGGTCGACTCGGGTCGGTCACCCGGCGGGATCCTCGACAATTTTTGGCGCCAGGGAATTTCCGCCGTCATTGGTGTTGTCCTCATGTTTGGCATGGCGCGATTGCACACGAAGTTTTTTCGGAGAATTGCCTGGATAGCGATCTTTGCGGCCGTGGGTCTTCAACTTCTCGTCTTTACGCCGCTCGGTGAAATGGTCGCGGGAAACCGCAACTGGATTTCCGTGGCGGGAACGACCATCCAACCGTCCGAGGCGGTCAAGCTGGGGCTCGTGGTGTGGCTCGGGACATTCCTTTCTTTTAGAAAAGACCTCGTGAATGATTGGAAGCACGCGCTGTTTCCCGTGCTCGCGGTTGCCGGAGGGGCGATATTTTTCGTGCTTCTTGCCGGAGACCTTGGAACGACGATGGTTTTAGCGGGAATCGCTCTGGGCGGTCTCTTCTTCGCCGGGGTACGATTGCGGATCCTCGGATTCTTGGCCCTGGTCGGCGCTCTCATCGCGATTTTTGCAGCGGTAACAAGCCCGAATCGATTGCGACGAGTTGCGACATTTCTCGGCGACGACTGTACCGACTATGCCAACGCGTGTTGGCAACCGCTTCACGGCACGTGGGCGCTGGCAAATGGAGGATTCTTCGGGGTTGGACTCGGCAATTCCAAGGCGAAATGGTCGTGGCTACCCGCGGCAGACAACGACTATATTTTTGCGATCATCGGTGAGGAAATCGGCTTCTTGGGGGCTTTGGTTGTTCTCGTGTTATTCGTGCTCTTGGCGGTGGTATTCGTGCGCATAATTCGGTCGAGCGACGACATGTTTGTTCGGGTTGTCACGGGAGCGGTGTTGGCGTGGATAATTGGGCAGGCTTTTCTCAATGTGGGAGTCGTTCTCCGGGTTATTCCGGTCCTTGGCGTGCCTCTCCCGCTCATTTCGGCCGGTGGTACCGCGCTCATTTCGACGCTCTTGGCCATCGGCATCGTGTTGTCGTTTGCTCGCGAACGGGCCAAAATTCCCTCACGATCCAGGTCCGAACGGTCCGTCCCGCAATGACAAACTATTTGCTTGCCGGAGGGGGTACCGCGGGTCATGTCAATCCGCTCTTGGCGATGGCCGACGCATTGAGAGCGCGAAATCCTGACGACCGCGTTCTCGTTGTCGGTACTTCCGAGGGTCTTGAAGCGCGCCTTGTGCCGTTGAGAGGCTACGAGCTGATTGTCATTCCCGCGCTTCCGTTTCCTCGGAGACCAACCTTCGACGCGTTGCGATTTGGACCGCGGTTGATCACGGCGGTTCGCGATGTCGCGCGCGTAATTGAGTCGCGTGACATCGACGGAGTCATTGGTTTTGGGGGTTACGCGTCAACGCCAGCGTATCTTGCTGCTCGCCGCACGAAGCGACCTCTTGTGATCCACGAGGCAAACGCAAGACCAGGTCTGGCAAATCGACTAGGGAGTGCTTTCACCACGAGCGTCGGCGTCACATTCGAGGGAACTCCGCTTCGACACGCTCGATTTGTCGGAATGCCGTTGCGGCCAGAGATCGAACACCTTGATCGCGGTGCCGCTCGTGCCGAGGGCGTGACGTATTTTGGGTTGGATCCCGCGCTGCCGACGCTTCTCGTGACCGGCGGTTCTCGCGGGGCGCGCCGAATCAACGAGACGGTTCGCATAAGTGTCAAATCTATCGTCGATGCCGGCTATCAAATTGTTCACATCACCGGCTCAGCGGCACCGGTCGACGACCCACACTGCGCTGGCTATCATGTCTTGGAATATTGCGACCGGATGGATCTTGCGCTTGCGGTTGCTCGTGTCGCGGTGTCTCGCGGCGGCTCGGTGACGGTGTGCGAGCTGTCTTCACTCGGTATTCCCGCGATTTACGTCCCCTATCCCGTGGGAAACGGTGAGCAACGTTTAAACGCCCGGGGGGTCGTTTCGCGCGGGGGCGGAATTCTTGTCGACGACGCAAAATTCACACCCGAGTGGATTCACGCGAATCTCCTTCCGTTGTTGGCTTCTCCCGAGACTGTCGCCTCGATGAGTGAGCGGGCTGCTAGCGTGAGTCCCGCGAACGGCACTGAACTCACGCTTGCCCTCATTGACGACGCGGTGCCGCGGTGAATATCCGGGTTAAAACTCGTCGGCATTGTTCGCCGCCGCGCTCGAATATAGTGTGCGACCACGACAAAATAGGTGATCTCGGGCGAGCTTTCGGAGGTGCTTTTCATCATGGTGACCTCGGAGTGAACGTAGTATTGAGAGGCGAACCGATACCCGCGCTCCCCGTGCGGATCACGAGTGACAGAATTGAGAGAATTTAGCGTGATTAAGCCCGATTTTAGCGCCGTCATTCCAGAAACCCTCGGTGCCGTGCACTTTGTTGGGATAGGTGGATCGGGCATGAGCGGCATCGCCCGCTTGTTTCTTGTTGCTGGTCACACCGTCACGGGTTCCGATAGAAGCGACTCGGCGAACGTTGCCGCGCTTCGCGAGCTGGGCGCGACGATTGCAATTGGTCACGACGCCGAAAACCTCGGCAGCGCCGAGGCGATTGTCGTCACGTCCGCGTTGTGGCCAGAAAATCCCGAGTACGTTCTCGCGAAGGAGCGGGGGCTGCCCATTCTTCATCGAGCGCAAGCGCTCAATTGGCTTATTAATCGTCGGCGACTCATTTCAGTCGCGGGGGCACACGGCAAGACAACGTCTACGGGAATGGTCGTCACGGGCCTCCTCGGGCTCGGTGCCGATCCCAGTTTCGTGAACGGCGGCGTGATTGAGTCGCTCGGCGTGAGTTCGGCGAGCGGGGAGGGCGAGTTTTTTGTCGTCGAGGCGGACGAATCTGACGGTTCATTCCGAATTTACGACACCGCAATTGCGCTCATCACCAACGTTGATGCCGATCATCTTGATCACTATGGCTCGCACGACGCATTCGAGGCCGCGTTCGTTGATTTCGCACAGCACGCAAGCGAGTTCGTTGTTATTTCCTCGGATGATGAGGGAGCCATTGCTGTGGCGAGGGCTTTGCGCGACAAACGGGTTTTGACGTTTGGCGAAAGCGCGCACGCCGATGTTCACGTTCGTGAGATTGACACGACCGGCCCGGTCGCTTTCGTTGTCCGTTTCAAGGGGGTTGACTACCGTGCGCAAATGCGTGTTTTTGGTCGACACAATGCGATCAACGCCGCTGGCGCGTTCGCCGCCCTCGTTGGCGCGGGTTTTGACGCTGCCAAGAGCCTCGAGGCGATATCGCAATTTGGCGGCACCAAACGGCGGTTTGAATTACACGGAGTTGTCGGGGGCGTCAGCGTCTATGACGATTACGCTCACCATCCGACCGAGGTTGCGGCGGCTCTGTCGGCCGCGAGGACGGTTGTAGGTTCGGGGCGCATCATTGCTGTGCACCAGCCGCACCTTTACAGCCGCACTCGTCTCTTCGCGGCAGAATTTGCCAAAGCGCTCGAAGAGCACGCCGACGAAACCGTTGTGCTTGACGTGTGTGGTGCACGAGAAGATCCGGAGCCGGGAGTGACGGGGGCACTCGTCTCAGAGAGGTTCTCTGATTCGTCGCGCGTTGCATATATCGCGGATTGGCAAGAGGCGGCTGATTTTACGGCGTCAATCGCGCGACCGGGCGACTTCGTTATCACGCTTGGTTGCGGGGACGTCTATCGAATCATCCCTCAATTGCTCAACTCGATCGGTCGAGCAGAAGCGACGTGATCCGGGTGCGCCGGTGAAGAGGCCTCAGGGATTCGACGACTCGCTTCCCATTCGGAGAGAAAATTCCGACGCCGAAGTCGCGCGAGCGCCAAATGAGCCCCGCCAATCCACTGATCGGCACACCGACCCACCGCGGTCAGTGTCAGTGCGCATCGGCCGCGCTCGGTCCATGTTCAAAGCGCGGATCGGCACAATCGCGTCGGCGGTTGCGTCGCGCCGTGCCGACCGTCGAGCCGCGAGGGAGCGCCGTCGAGACAAGAAGTCGGAGGTTCGGCGATTCACGAATCGAACGCGCCGCAGAAGGCGTGCGTGGGCGGTCCCAATCGTCCTCATTGGTTCGCTCGCGCTGTTTGTCGCCGTGGGGGCGTATTCGCCCCTGATGGCGGTTCGCGTGATAGATGTCGAGGGAGCGGTGCGAGTCGACTCACACCGGGTAGTGGAGTCGCTCGCAGGGCAACTCGGACGACCCCTCCCGCTCGTCGATCAGGGAGAAGTGAGGTCCGCGCTCGAGGCGTTTCCGCAAATCAGTACGTTCTCGATTGAAAACAATCCACCGGACACAATTGTGGTGCGAATTGTTGAACGACAGCCAATCGGCGTTGTTCACACCTCGTTGGGCTTTGATCTCGTCGATCCCGCGGGGGTCGTGATTGAGTCGGCGGCACAACGCGTTCCCGGATATCCGCTCCTTCAGGTTCCGGCGGCGTCCACGCCGGCATTTCGTGCCGCGACGACCGTCGTCGCGACACTGCCGTCCGCGATTGGCTCGCGAGTTGATCGTGTCCTTGCGACAACTCCCGACGATGTGACTCTCGTGTTGGCAGGGGGAGGGCAGACGGTGTTGTGGGGGAGCGCTGACGACTCGGACCTGAAGGGAACTGTGCTCGATCGGTTGCTCACGGCTCACGGCGCGAGCGCGGCAGTCACGTATGACGTTTCGTCGCCGAGCAGCGCGGTTGTGCGGTGACCGTCGCGGCCAATTCGGTCGTGGCATTTCAATTCGCGCGCGTGTCCGGCCGCCGTATTTTATCGACGCCCGTACCCTCGAATCAGGAATTGCATACTTAGCAAAACTTTAAACCTCCAGTGGAGGTTGAGAGTTATCATCGGAGGCCGAACGTGTCATCTAATCAGAACTACCTTGCAGTCATTAAGGTCGTCGGAGTCGGCGGTGGCGGAGTAAACGCCGTCAATCGAATGATCGAACTCGGACTTCGAGGCGTCGAGTTCATTGCGATCAACACGGATGCTCAAGCGCTCCTCATGAGCGACGCCGACGTGAAACTCGACGTTGGTCGCGAAATTACGAGGGGTCTCGGTGCCGGCGCCGACCCCGAAGTCGGTCGTCGTGCGGCCGAGGATCACGCGGAGGAAATCGAAGAAGCCCTTGCGGGGGCCGATATGGTCTTTGTGACGGGCGGAGAAGGGGGCGGGACCGGCACCGGCGGTGCTCCGATCATTGCGCGGATCGCGAAATCGATTGGCGCGTTGACCATCGGTGTCGTAACAAAGCCGTTCGGTTTCGAGGGAAAACGGCGACAGATCCAGGCAGAAGCCGGAGTAGCAGCCCTTAAGAACGAGGTTGACACACTCATTGTGGTACCGAATGACCGATTGCTTGAGATTAGCGACCGAGGAATTAGCATGTTGGAAGCTTTTTCCACGGCTGACCAAGTTCTCCTCGCGGGGGTGCAGGGAATCACCGATCTGATTACGACACCCGGTCTCATCAACCTGGACTTTGCCGACGTTAAATCGGTCATGCAGGGGGCTGGCTCCGCGCTCATGGGAATCGGCTCCTCGCGAGGAGCCGACCGAGCAATAAAAGCCGCGGAATTGGCCGTCGCGTCGCCGCTCCTCGAAGCCAGCATCGACGGTGCGCACGGAGTGCTTCTTTCCGTTCAAGGCGGGTCGAATCTCGGAATTTTCGAGATCAACGACGCAGCTCGTCTTGTTCAAGAAGCGGTTCATCCCGAAGCCAATATTATTTTTGGCGCGGTCATTGACGACACGCTCGGGGACGAGGTTCGAGTCACCGTTATCGCAGCCGGATTCGACGGCGGCGAACCAAGCCACCTTCCCATCGAAGGTCGCCGTTCGGGCCTCACGGCACCGAGTAGTTCGCCACCGAGTGCGGGAGCGCTCGCTGCCGCTGCCGCGGCGTCGTCGACGCTTCTTGCCGTTGCTGAGTCCGCTGACTCTGTCGAGCGCGAGTCTCCTCCCGCTTGGGCGGCATCCGCTGCGCCGGCTCGCGCGGCTTCCGTTGCAGACCCCGCTTTTGATGATGAAGGCGAGCTTGACGTCCCCGATTTCCTCAAGTAGTCGTCGAGTGGAAGAAGCATCAATCACCGTTGCCCAGCGTCTCGAAAGGGTTCGACAGGACGTATCCGACGCGGCTAGGGTGGCCGGTCGAAATCCGGCTGATATTACGACGATTGTGGTGACCAAATTTCACTCGAGTGCGCTTGTGGGCGAGCTAGCGAACCACGGAGTTCGTGATTGTGGCGAGAGCCGACATCAAGAAGCACGCGACAAAGCGCACGCGTTGGTTCACTTGGGCGTGACATGGCACTTTGTCGGTCAACTTCAAACGAAGAAGGCGCGGCACGTCCGTGCATACTCGCGCGTGATCCACTCGGTCGACAGGCCGCGTCTTGTTCGTGCACTGGCTGATGACGGTGACGTCGCGGATGCCCGCGAGGTTCGATGCTTCGTGCAAATCAATCTCGCGGTCGGCGCTGGTCGCGGCGGGGTAGACCCTTCTCACATGGAGCCGCTCGCCGAATCCGTCGTCTCATCAAGAAATTTGCGCCTCCTCGGAGTCATGGCGATCGCGCCCATCGGCATGGCTCCTCGGGCCGCGTTTGAAGAACTTCGGTCATATTCGGAGCGGATTCAAAGGATTGCCCCGGACGCAACGGCAATTTCGGCGGGAATGTCGAATGACTACCGTGATGCCGTGCTCGAGGGAGCGACACACCTTAGAATTGGCACCGCAATCACGGGCAGCAGGCCCGGAGCCGCATAGTCTCGCACTGTAGAGAAAGACGACACGGAGGTAATCATGGCCAATCCACTCAAGAAAACGATGGTCTACCTTGGCCTGGCCGACGAAGAGCTCCAGCCCGAGACAACGGCCACGGCGAGCGCCGCTCCCGTTGCGCCGGTTTCTCATGGTGCGCCAGCGTCCGGAACACGGGCGCCAGTTACTCCGCTTCGCCGGGGCGCCGGCGCGCACAACACGGCCCCCGCCGAAATGAACGAAATTGTCACCGTGCATCCCAAGCAGTATCGCGACGCCCAGGCAATCGCTGAGAGCTTTCGTAACGGAGTTCCGGTGATTATCAACCTTTCCCAAATGACCGAACCCGATGCGCGCAGGCTAATCGACTTCGCGAGCGGCCTCTCACAAGGCCTCGTCGGCAAAATCGAGCGCGTCACCAACAAAGTTTTTTTGCTTTCTCCGGCGCACGTTGCGATTTCAGGCGACCACGAGGCGCGAGACGTCGATGCTGACGCCTCTTTTTTTGCACGTTCCTAAATCGCCACACTCAGGTATCGTCCAGAGATGACACCGTTGGCAGTCATTGGCGCAATTCTCAATTTCCTGTTTCTCGTGTTTTTCTTTGCGATGTGGGCGCGGTTCATACTCGATCTTGTTCGGGCGTTCCGCCACGACTGGAAACCGCGCGGCTTCGGGCTTGTGATTGCTGAGAGTTCCTATACGATCACTGATCCGCCGATAAAATTTGTTCGGCGGATTCTCCCGCCGCTGTCTCTCGGGCCCGTTGCCCTTGATTTCGGCTGGAGCATCACGATGATTGTGGTAATCATCGGCATATATACCACGTCTCGTCTCGGGTGACCCAGCCGCGCATGCTACCGTTGTCAACACGTTATCAACACGTTATTGGCGTGTCAGCAATTCGAGATTCTAAGGTGGAAAGCCATGGCGCTAACTCCGGAAGATGTAGTCAACAAGAGATTCCAGCCGACAAAGTTTCGCGAGGGTTATGACCAAGATGAGGTCGACGACTTTCTCGACGAGGTAGTTGTTGAACTTCGTCGTCTTGGCCAAGAGAATGAAGAGTTGCGACAGCGCGTCATCGCAAGCGATTCACGAATCGCGGAATTGCAACGAAACGGACAGTCTGGCGGGTCGTACCCGGTCGACAAATCCACCGAGGCACAATCGGCGACCGCTGCACCTGCAACCGCGGCGCTCACGTACCCGGTTGTACCGGTTCCCGCGCCCGATGTTTCTGACACGAGTTCCACGAACAACCTTCTTCAGTTGGCCCGCCGCCTCCATGACGAGCACGTTCGCGAGGGCATCGAGAAACGCGATGCGTTGATTGCCGAGGGCCACGCAGCCGCTGCGCGCGTTGTTGCCGAGGCAGAAGCGAAACAGCGTTCTCAAATTGGATCTCTCGAACAAGAGCGCTCGGGTCTTGAGCATCGCATAGAAGAGCTCCGAACATTTGAGCGCGAGTACCGTGTCAAGCTCAAGTCGTACATCGAGAATCAGTTGCGCGAACTCGACTCCGCGAACATGAATTCTGGCGGTTCAAAGCAACCCAATTCCGGCTCGCCATTTGGTTCGCTTTCGGCTTCGCCCGACGGTTCTCAGGTTGACACCACGCAGTCGCAGAGCTTCCCTGGCTTTGGCGGCTAATCGCCGCAATACGGTCAGTGTGGGCGCGCTCGTCGCGTTGGGAGCGATTGCGCTGGGCGTGGTCGCGCTAGACCAAATTACCAAGGCACTCGTCGTTCGGTATCTCGTTCAGGGAGAGCCTTCCCGACCGATAATTGGCGATTTCTTATCGTTCGAGTTCGTCAAGAATTCTGGCGCCGCTTTTTCTTTTGCGGCGGGTTCGACGTGGGTTTTTTCGATTGTCGCGCTCGGTGTGACCCTGTTTATAGTTTGGTTTTCGCGAAGAATTCGGTCGCTCTGGTGGGCCGTTCTTTTTGGGCTCCTTCTCGGTGGAACAGTGGGAAATCTCGCGGATCGCGTGTTTAGGGAGCCCGGCTTCGGGCAGGGTCACGTCATTGACTTTCTCAAGATCCCACTCTTACCGGCGATATTCAATATTGCCGATGTCGCCATTGTGGCGAGTATGTTTCTCTTTGTCATTGTGACGGTTCGCGGGCATCAGCTCGATGGGACTCCGGTCTCGGGCTCTCGTGGTGCCGCTCACATCGATCCATGCGCGAGTGGAGACGACGGTGCGGGCCAAGCGGGGAATGATCCGACAGCCCCCGACGCGGTGAGGTAGAGCGGTGGAAACCCGCGTGATTCCGGTTCCAGCCGGTCTCGACGGCGTGCGCACGGATATCGGGGTTGCGCGAATCATGGGATTCTCCAGAAATTTTGCAGCCGACGTCGCCGAGTCTGGGGGAACGCATCTCGATGGTTCTCGCGTCGGCAAATCGGATCGCTTGAGGGCGGGCGCCGTGCTCGAGATTGTCTGGACGCCCGTCGAGCCAGTGCGGGCAATCGCGCTCGCGGTTCCCGAACTAACGGTGGTTTACGATGACGACGACATTGTGGTCATCGACAAGCCCGTCGGTGTGGCCGCCCACCCGACGGTTGGGTGGAGCGGTCCGACCGTTGTTGGGGCGCTTCTCGCCGAAGGATATACAATTTCTACCTCGGGGGCGGCGGAGCGGCAAGGGATTGTCCACCGCCTCGACGTGGGCACAAGTGGACTCATGGTAATCGCCAAGACGGACAGCTCGTATTCGATGCTCAAGCAGGCGTTTCGAGATCGAACCGTTGACAAGGTGTATCACGCGGTAGTTCAAGGGCACCTCGACCCACTTCTTGGCACAATTGATGCGCCGATCGCTCGACATCCTCGCTCCGACTGGAAATTTGCCGTCGTTTCGGGCGGAAAGCCGTCGGTCACTCACTATGAAACGCTTCACGCGTTCCGCTCGGCATCGCTCGTCGACGTGCGTCTCGAGACGGGACGCACCCACCAGATTCGCGTGCACATGGCCGCCCAGCGACACCCGTGCGTGGGAGACACCGTATACGGTGCCGATCCGGTACTGTCTGCCGCGCTCGAGCTTAAGCGACAGTGGTTGCACGCCGTTCAATTGGGATTTGAGCATCCCCGATCAGGCCAGTGGGCTGAATTTCGCTCCCCGTATCCGCGCGACCTTCAACACTCGCTCGATGTTCTCCACGACACGTGATCGCCCCTCGCTTTAAACTTGATCGAATAACCAGCGACTCAAACGGAGAATACAGTGCCTTCCAGCGGCGAATCGTTTGTCCACCTTCACGTTCACAGCGAGTATTCGATGCTCGACGGCGCCGCGCGTATCAAGCCCCTTATTGACGCCGCAATCGAAAAAGAAATGCCGGCTGTCGCGATGACCGACCACGGCAACATGTTTGGTGCGTACGACTTTTGGAAGACCGCAACGGAGGCCGGAATCAAGCCCATTGTTGGCATTGAGGCCTACCTCACTCCGGGAACGGCTCGAGCGGATCGCACGCGTGTTCGATGGGGAAGCGGCGGCGAAGACGATGTATCGGGGTCGGGGGCCTACACTCACATGACGTTGCTGTCGGCGACCACCGAGGGCATGCACAACCTCTTTCGGCTCTCGTCGATTGCCTCAATCGAGGGGTACTACTTCAAACCACGCATGGATCGCGAGTTGCTTGCGCGCCATTGTGACGGCCTCATTGCCACGACGGGGTGCCCGAGCGGAGAAGTGCAGACCCGTCTGAGATTGGGCCAATACGACGAAGCGAAGAAAGCGGCGGCCGAGTTCCGAGACATTTTTGGTCGCGACAACTTCTATTGCGAGGTCATGGACCACGGACTCGGGATCGAACAGCGCGTTGCGGCAGACCTCTATCGCCTCGCTGCCGAACTCGATCTCCCGCTTGTCGCGACGAACGACCTCCACTACACGCACGAGCGTGACGCGGCGTCTCACGCAGCGTTGTTGTGTGTGCAGTCCGGTTCGACACTCGACGACCCAAACCGCTTCAAGTTCGATGCCAACGAGTTCTACCTCAAATCGGCGAGTCAAATGCGACACTTATTCGCTGACCATCCTGAGGCGTGCGACAACACCCTGCTTATCGCTCAGAGGTGCGAGGTTGCGTTCGATACGGCGGCGAACTATATGCCCCGTTTTCCGGTGCCAGAAGGCGAGACCGAGCAAAGCTGGTTTGTCAAAGAAGTCGAGAAAGGAATTGTCGAACGGTACCCGAACGGCGCACCCGAGGCGGTTCAGACGCAAGTCGACTACGAGATCGGTGTCATTTTGCAAATGGGTTTTCCGGGGTATTTTCTCGTCGTTGCTGATTTCATCAACTGGTCGAAACGGAGCGGTATCCGCGTCGGTCCGGGCCGTGGTTCAGGCCCCGGCTCGATGGCCGCGTATGCCATGGGAATTACCGATCTTGATCCCCTCAAACACGGACTCATTTTCGAGCGTTTCTTGAACCCCGAACGCGTTTCGATGCCCGACTTTGACGTTGACTTTGATGAGCGCCGAAGGGGCGAGGTTATTCGCTATGTGACGGACAAATACGGAGATGAGCGAGTCGCCCAGATTGTCACGTACGGCACGATCAAGGCGAAGCAAGCGCTCAAAGACTCATCGAGGGTCCTTGGCTTTCCTTTTGGCATGGGCGAGAAACTCACAAAGGCAATGCCCGCGGCGATCATGGGAAAAGACATTCCGCTCACGGGAATTGTCGATCCGTCAAGCGGGCGTTACAAAGAAGCATCCGATTTTCGCGCTCTACTCGAATCCGACGACGACGCTCAGACCGTTTTTGACACTGCTTTAGGTCTTGAAAACCTCAAGCGGCAGTGGGGAGTGCACGCGGCGGGGGTGATCATGTCGTCGGACCCGCTCATCGACATTATTCCCGTCATGAAGCGCGATCAAGACGGCCAGATTGTCACCCAATTCGACTACGCGGCGTGCGAAGAACTCGGCTTGATCAAGATGGACTTTCTTGGCTTGCGCAACCTCACGATTATTGACGATGCCCTCGACAACATTGCGGCGAATCGTGGTTTTCGGCCCATCCTCGAAGATCTTGAACTTGACGACCGCGAGGCCTACAGCTTGATGGCGCGCGGGGATACGTTGGGCGTCTTTCAGCTCGATGGCGGGCCCATGCGATCACTTCTTCGGCTTATGAAGCCCGACAATTTTGAAGACATTTCCGCCATTCTTGCCCTTTATCGGCCGGGGCCAATGGGTGCCAATTCGCACACCAATTATGCGCTCCGCAAGAATGGCCAGCAAGAAATCGTCGCAATCCATCCCGAGTTGGCCGAGCCGCTCGAAGCCGTATTGGGAACGACGCACGGCCTCATCGTGTATCAAGAGCAAGTCATGTCGATTGCTCAAAAATTGGCGGGATTCTCGCTCGCACAAGCCGACCTTTTGCGGCGCGCGATGGGAAAGAAGAAAAAGGCGGAGTTGGACAAGCAGTTCGTGGACTTTTCCGCCGGAATGCTTTCAAACGGATATTCGCTCGAAGCGGTCACGACGCTGTGGGACATTCTCGTGCCGTTTTCTGATTACGCATTCAACAAGGCCCATTCGGCCGCGTATGGAATCCTGAGCTACTGGACTGCCTACCTCAAGGCGCACTTTCCGGCGGAGTATATGGCAGCACTTCTCACGAGCGTGGGCGATTCTCGAGACAAGCTCGCCATCTACCTCAACGAGTGTCGCAAAATGAGCATCAAGGTTCTCCCTCCGGACGTCAACGAATCGATTGCCTATTTTGCGGCCGTTGGGGCGGACATTCGATTCGGCCTCGGTGCCGTTCGGAACGTTGGGTCGAGCGTCGTCGAGGCAATTCGAACGGCTCGTGATTCCAAGGGACGCTTCGAGTCATTCCACGATTTCCTTCGAAAAATTCCCGTTCACGTCGCAAACAAGCGAACGGTGGAGTCGCTCATCAAAGCTGGCGCGCTCGATTCTCTCGAAGGAACGCGCCGCGGGAAGTTCGACATTCATGACACCGCGGTCGACGCTGCGACGAAAATCAAACGCGACGAGGAACACGGCAACGTTGGGTTCGACTTCGAGAGTCTGTTCGATTCGCGAGAGCACGCGGAGCGCGTTCCTGATCGCCCGGAGTGGCCAAAACGCCAGAAACTTGCATTCGAGCGTGAAATGCTCGGCCTCTACGTGTCGGATCACCCGCTTGCGGGGCTCGAGGTCGCGTTGGCCCGGCAAACGAACACGTCGATCACCGACCTCGTCGCTTCTGAATCGGCGCGCGATGGCGAGACGGTGACTATCGCCGGGCTGATCACCGACGTCAAACATCGCATGGCGCGAAATTCAGGAAACCAATACGGCATTGTGCAACTCGAGGATTTCGGTGGCGAGGTCTCCATCATGTTCTTGGGCAAGACTTATCAAGAGTTTTCGACCGCGCTCGTCAACGACTCGATCGTGGTGATCCGCGGAAGAGTGAGCCTGCGAGACGACGACGTGACCGTGCACGCCCACACTCTTGACACACCCGATCTCGGTCAGCACCTCGATTCGGGCCCGATTGTGTTGTCAATTCCGGAAAGCCGAGCGACGACCACGACGGTTGAAGCGCTTGGTGCGGTTCTCGCTCGGCACACGGGTGAGAGCGAGGTGAGGTTGCGGCTCACGAAGGGCGATATGGCTCGAGTGTTTGAGATCCCACTACCGGTCTCGGTGAGCGCCGATCTCTACGGTGAACTCAAGGGCTTGCTCGGCCCGAATTGCGTCCTTTAAAAGAACGACCGCTTTGTCTTGGAGATGTGAATTTCTCACGCGGGCGTTGAGTAGTTGCGCTCGTGATAGAACAAAGCAGCGTCGGACTCGCCGAGGTTCCCGTCTTCAATCTGCACGATCACAACCGCGCTGTCGTTCAATGAAATTCGTTGGACAATGCGTCCAACCAACCACCCGGTGACACTGTCAAGAAGCGGAAGTCCGTGAGGTCCGGCGCTCCAGTCGTCGCCCACGAACCGATTTTCGCGTCTCGAGGCCATCTTTTCAGCGAGGTCTCGATTTCTCGCGCCCAGAATATGAACGATCACACGGCGGGACTCGTTGATCGCTGCCCACGAGTGTGCCGTACGAGCCATATTGAACGTCGCGAGGGGAGGAACGACGGCAAGCGAAGCGAGCGACGTTGCCGTGAACCCGATGGGAAGCCCCTCGGGGGTGAGCGCCGTAATGATCGAGACACCCGCAGCGTGTCGACGAAAGGCCTTCTTGAACGAGTCGACGTCGTGTGGGGGAGGAGAAGTCGCATAGTCAATCATGATGATGGGTGCAATCGGATTCATTCGTGAGGTATTCCCTAGACTGGCCAAGCAATGATCAACATACTCGACCTGCGCGGCACCCAGCCTAGTGAAGCCGATCTGCTTTCCCTGGTACCGAGAAATTCGGTTGACCTCGAGGCGATAAGCGAGATCGCCCGCCGCCACATCGAGGACGTGCGGGCGCGAGGCGCGAGCGCTCTCCTCGATCAAGCCGAAGAGTTTGATCGCGTGAGACCCGACGGGGTGCGCGTTCCAACCGGAGAAATTCTAGCGGCGGTCACCGCGCTCGATAGCGCGGTTCGCGATGCGCTGGAAGAATCCATTGCCCGCGTAAACGCTGCAAGCTTGGCCCAAGTGCCTGAGCCGTTCGTGACAGAACTCGGAGGCGGGGTGCGCGTTCGTCAGCGTTGGCACCCAGTTGGCCGAGTTGGCGTGTATGCCCCTGGAGGAAAGGCCGCGTATCCGTCGACCGTCATTATGAATGTCGTTCCGGCGCACGTGGCGGGTGTCGCGTCAATCGCTCTCGCATCCCCGCCACAGTGGGAATATCGCGGGTCTGTTCACCCAACAATCCTTGGGGCGGCGGGTCTGCTCAACATAGACGAGGTGTACGCGATGGGTGGGGCAGGAGCCATTGGGGCTCTTGCATACGGCGCCCGCGACATCGGGCTGGACCCCGTGCAGATTGTTACCGGTCCGGGGAACGTCTACGTTGCGGCCGCAAAACGCCTTGTCCGCGGCGTCGTGGGTATCGATTCAGAAGCGGGGCCCACCGAGATCGTCGTCATCGCTGATGAGAGCGCCGATGCGGCTCTCGTTGCGGCGGACCTGATCAGTCAAGGCGAACACGATGAGTTGGCTTGTGCCGTGCTTGTCACGAACTCCCGTTCTTTTGCCGAGCGGGTTATTTGCGAACTGGAGAATCAAGTATCGTCGGCCCGTCATCGTGAAAGAATCACTGCTGCGCTCACCGGTTCGCAATCGGCCGCGGTTCTCGTTGACGATCTCGAAATCGCCGCCGCATTTTGTAACGCGTATGGGCCCGAGCATCTCGAAATTCAGACGGCCGACCCCGAGGCGATGCTCGGCCTGATCGACAATGCCGGGGCGATATTTGTCGGTCCTGCTTCGCCCGTGAGCCTGGGTGATTACTTGGCCGGATCAAACCACGTCTTGCCGACGGCGGGTCATGCGCGGTTTGCGTCCGGGCTTGGCGCGCACACGTTTTTAAGGGCCCAGCAAATCGTCGATTGTGACTATGCTGCGCTGCGCGACGGTGCGACACACATTCGGACACTGGCCGAATGTGAAAATTTACCCGCGCACGGTGACGCGGTGGAGCGCCGAAGACTATTCTGAGGTCATGTTTTGCCCCTTTTGTCGGCATCCTGATTCGCGCGTTGTCGATTCCCGCACGTCTGACGACGGCCTTTCTATTCGGCGCCGTCGGCAGTGTCCCGAGTGTGGCCGTCGATTCAGCACGACCGAGACAGCGAGCCTGAGCGTCATTAAGCGCAGCGGCATCATTGAACCATTCAGTCGTGAAAAGATTGTGACCGGCGTGCGAAAGGCGTGTCAGGGTCGGCCGGCAACCGATATTGACCTCGCCGGGCTCGCGCAGCGCGTCGAAGAGACTATTCGTGCGACCGGTGCGTCACAAGTCGACGCGAACGACATTGGGCTCGCGATCTTGCCGTTCCTCCGCGAACTCGATGAAATTGCCTATTTACGTTTTGCGAGCGTCTACCAGGGTTTCGATTCGCTCAACGATTTTGAGGCCGCCATTTTTCGGTTGCGCGAAGAAGACGCCGGTCACTCGCCCGTGTCCGCCTAGCCAGAGCCGCGTCCCGAAGGTCGACGGTGTGTCCGCGCTACGCTGGCATACGGAATGTATCGACTCTTTTTTAAACTGGTCCTGGCGCGCCTTGATCCCGAGCGTGCTCATCGCGTCGCGTGTGTGGCAATCAGAGCCGTGCAGGCGCTCGGGCTCGCGCGAATCGTCTCGCGAGTCACGCGACCCCAAACTGACCACGCGGTAACGGCCTTCGGCGTGCGATTTCCCACTCCGTTTGGTGTGGCTGCGGGATTCGACAAAAACGCCGTCGGTATTGTGGGTCTCGGCGCGTTGGGCTTTGGCCACGTTGAGATCGGCACGGTGACCGCGGTACCCCAAGCTGGCTCCGTGCGACCCCGGCTCTTTCGCCTAGTTGCTGATCGCGCGGTGATCAATCGCATGGGATTCAACAATGACGGAGCACACAGGGTTGCAGAGCGACTGACTCGATTGCGGCGGCAACGACGGCGCCCCGTAGTAGGAGTCAATATCGGCAAGAGCCGAGGGGTATCCATTGACAATGCGATAGCCGACTACGTCGTCAGTGCGACCCTACTCGCGCCGGTTGCCGACTACGTCGTTGTCAACGTGAGTTCTCCCAACACGCCCGGCCTTCGAGATCTTCACGATGCCGAGAGGCTTGCGCCCCTCCTTGACGCGGTCAAGCGGGCGTGCGGGCCGACGCCCCTTCTCGTGAAGATTTCACCGGATCTTGCGAACGGGGACGTCGAGCGCGTTGGTCGGCTTGCCACGAGCCTCGGCCTCGCCGGCATTGTCGCAACAAACACGACGACTGATCGGCGCGGACTCGTGACCGAATCCGGTGCGATCAAGGCCGCGGGAGCGGGTGGGTTGTCGGGAGCCCCGCTCGCGGCACGGTCGCTCGAGGTGCTCACGCTCCTTCGTCGGACGGTGTCGCACGACACGTGCATTATTTCAGTCGGCGGCGTTGAGACCGGCGACGACGTCATCGAAAGACTCACCGCGGGCGCGACACTCGTGCAGGGATACACCGCTTTTATCTATCGTGGGCCATTGTGGGCGCGGACCATTAACCGCGTTCTTGATCGTCACTGAGACCATCACCTAATCGGGATACTGTCGACGCTTGACTCGAGGTTTGGGAAGCCGCATGACGCGAAGCTGAAGCGATCGCATGATCGCGTAAATCCGAACGCCTCGCTCAACCGAATCGTGACCGAATTTTCTCGTTATTCGCGCGCGAACGAGAACACTCATCACGACGCCGTCGATCACAGCGCCCGCAAAAAATGCCACAAAAACGAACAATCCCAGCGTGGCAATGTTCTTGTCAGACATATAGGTAAGAACAATGACAACAAGCATCACCGGTAAAAAAACCTCGCCGACGCTGAACCGCGCGTCGACGTAGTCTCGGACATAACGGCGCTGGGGCCCCCTGTCGCGCACCGGCATGAAGCGTTCGTCCCCCATTGCCATTCCGATTCGGGCGCGTTCTCGGGCCGCCGCTGACGCGGCCCGAGACTCTCGCGCGGCTTCTTTTCGATCATTCGGGACGAGCGGGCGCTTGCGCGCGGCTTCCCGTTGCTTGCGAGAGGGTGTTGCTCGGCCCTTGCCCACGACTAATTCGGAGTCTCCGCTGGCAGCATCGCTGGGCGCTGAATCCTTCGCCACAATAAACCCTTCATTTGATTGTCGCTTAAGATTACCCACATGGAATCCCCGCGTATGTCCTCTCGCGACCTCGGCGCACGCGAGCTGACGGGCGTCGAACGCGCGGCCGTCGCCGCGGTTAGGGAGGGCATGCCCCGCGCAATTGCCGACCTTTCGGCACTCGTGCGAATTCCGTCTGTGTCGTGGAGCGCTTTCGATGCGGCCCGAGTGGCCGAGAGCGCCGAAGCCGTTGCCGACCTCGCGCGCGAAACGGGTTTCTTCGACGAGGTATCTGTTCGGCGAGCGCCCACTGAACGAGGGGTTTCGCTCGGCCAACCGGCCGTTGTCGCGCGTCGCGCGGCGCGAAATGGGCGCCCAACCGTTCTCCTTTACGCACATCACGACGTTCAGCCGCCCGGTGCGGACGACGAGTGGCACACGCCCCCGTATGAGCCGACCGTTCGCGGTGATCGCTTGTACGGGCGCGGCACCGCCGACGACAAGGCCGGGGTTATGGCTCACATTGCCGCGATTCGCGCTCTCGCTGAGTCCACAGAATCGAACGTCGATCTCGGGGTCGTTCTCTTTGTCGAGGGCGAGGAAGAGTACGGGTCGCGGTCGTTCGGTCCTTTTCTTGCCCAGAACCGTGCCGATCTTGCCGCGGACGTGATCGTCATTGCCGACTCCGATAATTGGGACGTCACTACTCCCGCCCTCACGGTCGCGCTGCGCGGAAATGTGACATTTCGGCTCACCGTTCGGACGCTTGCTCACGCGTCTCACTCGGGAATGTTCGGGGGTGTCGCGCCAGACGCACTGCTCGCGATGGTCCAGGTTCTCTCAACGCTGCACGACGAATCGGGATCGGTCGCTGTCCCGGGTCTCGCGAGCCACGACGCCGAGGTGCCTGATTATCCCGAGGAAGACTTCCGGACCGCGGCCGCGGTCCTTGACGGGGTCAGACTTCTCGGTCGGGGGTCAATCGCCCGTCGCCTGTGGTATCAGCCCGCCATTACGATCACCGGGATCGACGCCCCGTCGGTCGCGAACGCGTCGAACACCCTCGTGCCGGCCGTTTCTGCCCGCATCAGCGTTCGAATTGCACCGGGCGACGATGCACGGTCCGCATTTGAGGCGGTTCGCGACCACCTCGTGAGCCGCACGCCGTTTGGTGCCCACGTTGAAATCGACGACGTCGACGAGGGCAGTCCTTTCTTGATTGACACGAATGGCTGGGCCGTCACCGACGTGAAACAGGCCATGCGCGACGCGTGGGGAGTACCGCCGGTCGAGACGGGTATTGGGGGTTCTATTCCGTTCGTCAGCCAGTTCGCACGCGAATTTCCCGAAGCACAGATTCTGATCACGGGAGTCGAAGATCCGGACACGCGCGCTCACAGTCCCAACGAGTCGCTTCATCTCGGCGTGTTTGCGCGTGCCACGCTGACAGAAGCGCTCTTTCTTGTGCGGCTCAACAGTCGGACCTCGTCATGACACGAGGTAGACTGGGTTAACTCCGTCTATTTGAAAAGTCGAGGATCGTTATGAACGACAGCACTCTGACTGCGACCTCCACAAGGGCTCACGGTGTCTCGCTCAGCGATGCGGCGGCGAGCAAAGTGAAGAGCTTGCTTGAGCAAGAGGGTCGTAGTGATCTCCGTTTGCGAGTGGCCGTCCAGCCGGGCGGTTGCTCGGGCCTGATCTACCAGTTGTATTTTGACGAGCGCACACTCGAGGGCGATGTCGCCGTTGATTTTGGCGGAGCTGAGGTCGTTGTCGACAAGACCAGCGTGCCGTACCTCGAGGGCGCGTCGATTGATTTTGAAGACACGATTTCGAAGCAAGGATTTACAATCGATAACCCGAACGCATCGGGAAGTTGTGCGTGCGGTGATTCATTTCATTGATGTCGCCGGGCATCAACCACGGTATATCGCGGTCAATTCGCGTGCGCGGGGAGATGGTTGATTCGGAGTAGGCTTATCGATGGTCACAGCGTGTTGACTTCGAACCGTCCACCAGTCTCCTGAAAGGCCGCCGGTGCGTTCTCAGCGTCTTTTTCGATGGGCAGCCCTTCCGATCACAGCGGCTCTCGCTCTCGTCTTGACAGGCTGCACTCAAGCACAGCTCAACGGTTTTCTGCCCGGCTTCAGCGAGGGCGAGCCTCCCGTCACCGGCAACACCGAGCGCGTGTCCGGTTTGTGGGTGACATCGTGGTTGGTCTTGCTCGTCGTCGGCGTCACGACGTGGGGCCTCATCATTTGGGCGGTTATTATGTACCGCCGTCGTAAGGGGCACGTCAGCTTGCCGCCGCAATTGCGCTACAACATGCCCATCGAAGTGTTCTATACGGTTGTTCCGCTCATTCTCGTTCTCGGATTCTTTGCGTTTACCGCGAGAGATCAAATGGCAATTGAGCAGCGTTATCCGAATCCCGATGTCAGAATCGAGGTGCTCGCCAAGCAGTGGGCGTGGGACTTCAACTACGTTGACGCGAATGTTTTTTCTCCGGGTGTCCAAGTTCAACCAACCGAGGCGGGCAAAACGGGAGCCGCGGAAGCGGAGATTCCCACCCTCTATTTGCCCGTAAACAAAAAGATTGAAATCACGCTCTTATCGCGCGACGTCATCCATTCATTTTGGGTGATTGACTTCTTGTACAAGAAAGATGTGATTCCGGGGCGAACCAACTACATGTCGATAACGCCCCAGCGCGTGGGAACCTTCGCGGGCAAATGCGCAGAATTGTGCGGTGAATACCACTCCCAAATGCTCTTTACCGTCAAGGTCGTGACGCAAGAAGAATTTGACACGTACACCGCGTCGCTCGCGGCCGCGGGTCATACCGGGCAATTGGGGCCACAATATGATCGCAACCACAATCTTCCGGGCGTCAATTCGCCTCGAGTGACCGGCGAAAGGTAGGGCGCGTTCGATGACTTCCGTATCAGCACCTGAGGCTCGCACGTCGGCTCCGGCACCCTCGCCGCGGTCGTCCGATTCGCCGAGTGTCCAGCGCAAAGGAAACACCCTCGTTCGGTGGGTCACGTCGACCGATCACAAGGTGATCGGTTATCTGTATCTCATCACCTCGTTCATCTATTTTTGCCTGGGTGGCGTGATGGCTCTTATCATTCGCGCCCAACTTTTTGAGCCGGGTCTGCAATTGCTTCAGACAAAAGAGCAATACAACCAACTCTTTACGATGCACGGCACGATCATGCTGTTGATGTTTGCAACCCCGCTGTTTGCTGGATTTGCCAACGTGCTCATGCCCCTCCAGATTGGCGCGCCCGATGTCGCTTTTCCTCGCCTCAACGCGTTCGCGTATTGGCTGTATAGCTTTGGCAGTCTCATGGTTGTTGCGGGCTTCGTGACCCCGCAGGGGGCGGCCTCGTTCGGGTGGTTTGCCTACGCTCCACTATCCAATACCACGTTCTCGCCGGGAGCTGGCGGCAATTTGTGGACCCTCGGACTCGCGGTGAGTGGCTTCGGCACGATTCTCGGTGCGGTCAACTTCATTACGACGATTATTACGATGCGCGCTCCCGGCATGACGATGTTCCGCATGCCAATTTTTACGTGGAACACCCTCGTGACGTCACTCATGGTTCTGATGGCGTTTCCGGTATTGGCTGCCGCGCTATTTGGTCTCGCGGCTGATCGGGTTTTCGGTGCGCATATTTTTGATGCGGCAACGGGTGGGGCGTTGTTGTGGCAGCATCTCTTTTGGTTCTTTGGCCATCCCGAGGTGTACATCATTGCGCTGCCGTTTTTCGGCATTATCTCTGAAGTTCTTCCGGTATTTAGCCGAAAACCAATATTCGGCTACAAGACGCTCATTTACGCAACGATCGCAATTGCCGCACTCTCGATGACCGTGTGGGCTCACCACATGTATGTGACGGGAAGCGTCTTGTTGCCGTTTTTCTCTCTCATGACAATGCTGATTGCCGTTCCGACCGGGGTAAAGATTTTCAACTGGATCGGCACAATGTGGCGCGGGTCGGTGACCTTTGAAACTCCGATGTTGTGGGCAATTGGGTTTCTGATTACGTTTACATTTGGCGGCTTGACGGGCGTTATTTTGGCGTCTCCGCCACTCGACTTTCACGTCTCGGATACGTATTTCGTCGTTGCGCACTTTCACTACGTCGTGTTTGGCACGGTGGTCTTTGCAATGTTCTCGGGTTTCTACTTTTGGTGGCCAAAATGGACCGGCAAGATGCTCAACGAGCGCTTGGGTAAGTGGCATTTTTGGCTTCTATTTATTGGCTTTCACACGACGTTCCTTATTCAGCACTGGCTCGGTGTCGTCGGCATGCCGCGTCGATATGCGGGATACCAAGTGGGCGACGGCTTTACCTGGATGAACCAATTGTCGACCGTTGGCGCCTTCATCCTCGGGGTGTCGATGCTGCCGTTCCTTTTGAACGTCTATGTCACCGCGCGCAAAGCTCCGGCGGTGACAATTGACGATCCGTGGGGCCACGGGCGCTCGCTCGAGTGGGCAACATCATGCCCCCCGCCTCGACACAATTTCACGTCGATTCCCCGGATTAGAAGCGAATCGCCCGCGTTCGATTTGAACCACCCGGAAACGCTCGCGCTGACCGGCGCGGGATCGGCTCACGAGGATTCGACGAGCGCCCCCGCGGATCCCGATCACATGAGCGACGGGGGAGCGAACCCGCGATGAGGGCAAACATTCTCCTGTTTTGGGTGCTCGCCCTGTTTTTTCTTGTTGCAGACGGTGTCTATATTGGGTGGAGTTTGCTCGCTCACCACTCGATTGAGTGGGTGGGGTCGGTCGCCCTGGGACTGAGTGTGGTTCTGAGCACATTTATCGGCTTTTACTTGACTCGGGTTCGCACGGCTCAGGGTGCAGAGCTTCCCGAAGACCTGCCCGACTCGAATATTGACGACGGCGACCCCGAATTGGGGTTCTTTAGCCCGTGGAGCTGGTGGCCAATCGTGCTCGCGGCCGCGGCGTCTCTCATTATGCTCGGTATTGCCATCGGGTTTTGGATGTGCTTTATTGGTGTGGGCGTGTTGCTTATAGCCCTCGTTGGCTGGGTTTTTGAGTATTACCGCGGCTTATTTGCCCGCTAAAATGGGCCGGCTCGACGCCTAGTTAACGCTTTATTTGAAACGCCTTCGGTGAATGCTGTTGGTGGTTGGGTCGGTCTTGTATTGTGTAATCGGGTAACGCTTAATCGGCTCGCTGGGTCGGTTGAATAATTGGGGGGACACGTTGTCTGTTAAAAGAGTTCACGTTTGTGCGTGCGAGTTTGTCACTGGTGGCTTTGGTGCTCGGTGGTCTTGCACCGTTGAGTGTGCAGAGTGCGGCGGCGCAAGCGGCGCCGTTGAGTTGTGTGAACACCGTCTACGCGGTGAGTGGAGATCAGGCTGTTAGTCCAGGAACACTAACGGCAATTAATACGAGCACGCAAGTCTCTACGCCGGTCCCAATAGCTGGCGGACCGATAGGCGTTAATGCCTTGGGTCTTTCTGCCAACGGCCTTTTCACGTATAGTTACCGCCAGGCTACCCAGGAGGTCATCGTTCACACGGTGGCCAGCGGGACCGTGCAGGCATTTCCGGCACCGCTCATTACCAATGTCAACGTCGTTCGTGGCGCGGTGAATCCGGCCAACGGAATTTATTACTTTTCTGACAATTTGGACCAGGCGACCGTTTACGCCTTCAACACGACAACAAACACCTTTTTAGGCCAGGTTGGAACCCTGTCTCCCGATGTGATTCCTCCAGTGCCTTTCATTAGCAATGGCGATTTCGCTTTCGATACTGCGGGGAACCTTTACGTCACGCAAGTTGATCGTCTGTATCGGGCAACATCCGCAGTGCCGACGACGGCGGGCACTGTGGCTATCCCTTTGACGACGTTGGCCGTGCTTCCTCCGGGGACAAACAGTCCGGGTATTGCTTTTAGTAGTGACGGGTTCCTTTACATCAACGATAATCCCTCGTTTACTGGCCCCTCCACAATTTTCAAAATTGACCCGAGTAGCGGTGCGCTGGTGGGCAGCTTCACTGTTCCTGAGGCTTTTCTGGTTGATCTGGGGAGTTGTTCTTCGCCGAATACGTTGTCTTTGGCGAAGAACGTTCAGGGCCGTGCGGCCCCGGGCGATCAGTTTGGTATGGCGATTACCGGTTCGGGTATTTCTATGGGTAACACTGCGACGACTGCCGGTACTGGCACGGGGTTGCAACCAGAAGTTGCTGGGCCGGTGCTGGCAGTTCAGGGCAACAGCTATACGATCAATCAGGCCGGTGCCGGTACGACCAATTTGGGCAATTACGTCACAACGTGGGTGTGCACCGATCTGAGCACGGGCATCGTCGCCGGCTCTGGTACTGGTAACACGGGGACGTTCACGTATCCGACTCCGCCCGGTCCGCAGGGGAGCAACGTGCACTGTGTTTTCACCGATACGCCTCGAACGTATACGGTCAATAAGGTTGCTGATATTGCGGATGCGAAATCGGGAGACACGGTTCACTACACGGTCACGGTTACGAATACGGGTCAAGCGGATTACACGGCGGGCAGCCCGGCGACGATATCCGATGATCTGACCGGTGTGATTGATGATGCGGTGTTTAATAATGATGCGGCGGCGTCCGCCGGTCCGGCACCCACGTTTGCGTCACCGACTCTGTCGTGGGCCGGCCCGTTACCTGTTGGTGGCACGGTCACGCTTACGTACAGTGTGACGGTCAACCCGGCCGGCCAGTTGGGTGACAACGCGCTCGATAACGTGGTTACTGGCGGAACCAACTGTCCTGCCGGTTCGACCGCTCCGGAATGCCGGGTACACATCCCCATTCTCAACGTCGCTGACTTTAAGAGCGTTGACCCGGTGTCGACTACGGAGGTTGCTCCGGGTCAAGAACTCACCTACACGCTCACGTTTACCGGTCAAAGCACCGGCGGAACCGTCGACCGCGTCGATAACCTCACGAGGGTCCTCGATGACGCCACAATCACGTCTCCTCCCGTCGCGTCGGACCCCGCCCTCACGGTGACCGACGGGTCAAACGGAGAAATCGCGATCGCAGGCACACTCGCTCCCAATCAAACCGTGACCGTGACGTTTAAAGTGAAGGTCAAACCGGACGGGCAACGCGGCGACAACGTCCTCGACAACTTCCTTCTCAACCCGGGCGAAACACCACCGGCAACGTGCGAACCAGACAACGAGGACTGCACGACCAACCCCGTCAAAACCATCCTCGCAACCTCAGGAGACAACGGGTTCCTCCCCATCACCATCGGAGCCGCCGGAACCCTCGCACTCGGCTCACTCCTCCTCCTCACCCACCGCACACAACGCCGCCGCCACCACTAAACGGGACGGCGCGGCCTCCTCGACCCGCATGGTCGAGGAGGCCGCGAATGCGTTAATCCCAGTAGTTCGACTTTAGCTACAGGCCCGCACTTGTTGTCCGGTCCAAAACAGATATCGCGCGAGGAGCCCTTGATGCGCCTCGATAGAAATCGAGCCAACAACAAGCGCACCAGATCACTCTTGGCAAATCGATGTGTACTTTCTAACCGTGTCTCACGGTTAACGCGGCGGACACGTAGCGTCCTGAGGCGCAAATTTAGCGGCCGTGATTTTCAGACCTGCAAAGCGACCGCTTCCGCAACTGCCGATTACGGTCGATTCGGGTGGTTGTCTTCGCGTGCGGCCTCAATTTCGGTGCCGCTTACCGGCGCAATGCGATCCTCGAAGAACCAGTGCGAGAGCCGAGCACGAAGTCGCTCGCCAAACGTGATTGTTCCGCGCGTGTTCGGGCGAAGCGCCAGCGGCTCATACCCCTCAAAGCTCACGAGCTTCCAGCGTTCATACTCGTCAACGTGCTCGTGAACCTCAATGAATTCGCCGCCCGGAAGACGCACGATTCTGCCGGACTCGTATCCGTGGAGGGCGATTTCGCGATCTTTCTTTTGGAGCGCCAAACACACTCGCTTGGCAATAAAGAATGCGACAAACGGGCCGAGAACAACAATCGCTTGAAGAGCGTGGGTGACCGCTTCAATCGACACCGAGAAATGCGTGGCAACGAGGTCGGAGCTCGCTGCCGCCCACGTGCCCGCGTAAAATGTGACGCCCGCCGCTCCGATCGCGGTCCGGGTAGGCGCGTTGCGTGGGCGATCAAGAATGTGATGTTCGCGTTTGTCGCCCGTAATCCACGCTTCGAAGAACGGATACAGCATGACGGTCACGATAAAGAGCCCGAGCACGCCGAGCGGAACGAGAATGTTGAATGACCACGTTCGGTCGAGCCACACGAATTCCCAACCGGGGGGGATCAGTCGAAGAGCGCCATCCGCAAAACCGATGTACCAGTCGGGTTGCGTTCCGGCAGACACGGGGGAGGGGTCGTACGGGCCGTAGTTCCACACGGGGTTGATCGTCACAAGGGACGCCATGAGCGCGATAACCCCAAATACGATAAAGAAGAATCCGCCCGCTTTTGCCGCGTAGACCGGCAAGACCGGGTATCCGACAACATTCTTTTGCGTGCGCCCCGCACCGGGAAACTGCGTGTGCTTGTGCACGACGACGAACACGAGGTGGAGAGCGATGAATGCCAAGACGAGAGCCGGCAAGAGAAGAATGTGCAGCGTATAGAGTCGCCCGACAATATCGGTTCCGGGAAATTGGCCGCCAAACAGCAAGAAACTGATCCACGTGCCGACAATGGGAATGCCGAGGACCAAGCCGTCAATAATGCGCAGACCATTGCCCGACAGCAAGTCGTCGGGAAGCGAATACCCCGTGAAACCCTCTGCCATCGCGAGAATGAAAAGCACAAATCCAATGATCCAGTTGAGTTCGCGTGGCTTGCGGAACGCACCCGTGAAGTAGATGCGCAACATGTGGAGACCAATCGCCGCGACAAACAAAAGGGCTGCCCAGTGGTGAATTTGGCGAACAAGCAGCCCGCCTCGAACGTCGAACGAGATATGAAGGGTCGATTCGAGGGCGGCAGACATTTCAATGCCCTTAAGAGGCACGTACGAGCCGTCATAGTGCACGGACGCCATGGAGGCCTGAAAAAAGAACGTCAAAAATGTGCCCGATAGCACAATGACGACAAAGCTGTAGAGGGCAACTTCGCCGAGAAGAAATGACCAGTGATCGGGAAAAATCTTGCGACCGAATTCTTTAACGACGGCAGAAATGCTCGTGCGTTCGTCAAGGTAATTCGACGCGGCGGCCGTGAGGCTTCTCGATTTCTGCGGCTCACTATTGGTCACCGATGGCGGGGTGGTCACGGTACTCACGAACGCTCCCAAAAGCTCGGACCGACCGGCTCGGTGAAATCACTTTGCGCGACAAGGTAGCCCTCCGAGTCGACCGTAATTGGCAGTTGTGGGAGGGGTCGCTTTGCGGGTCCAAAAATCACGGCCGCTTCACGAGTGATATCGAATTGCGATTGGTGACACGGGCACAAAAGGTGGTGGGTTTGTTGCTCGTAGAGCGCCACGGGGCACCCGACGTGCGTGCAGATTTTTGAGTACGCGACGATCCCGTCGTATGTCCATCCCACGCGTTCGGGCGACACGTGGAGGTCTTCTGGCTTGAGACGAATGAGCAACACCGCCGCCTTGGCTTTCTGTTCGAGCATGTCGGGAGCGTCGAGCAAACCCTCGGGTATCACTTGAAATGCGGAACCGAGTGTCACGTCCGAAGCCAAAATCGGGGTTCCGGACGGATCGCGAGTCAATCGCATTCCCTTTTTCCAAAATGTGTGTTCGAGAAGGGCGACCGGGTCTTGGTTGTGGGGTGCGAGTCCGCGAAAAAGCACGACGGCCGGGAGCGGAAATACGAGGAGCGCACCGAGAAGCGAATTGCGGATGAGCGACCGACGCCCAAACCCCGACTCGTCATTGGCTTCGGCAAAAATTTGGACCGCGCGCTCGCGCGTCTCGTCGCGCCCGCGCACCGGGTGACGAATGTCGATTCCCTCGTGGTCGGCCATGAGGGTTTTTCCCCAGTGGACAGCACCCAGGCCGATGCCGAATAACGCGAGGGTTGCACCCAAGCCGATAAAGAGCGTATTGAGGCGAACCGAGCCGGGGTCGCCGTTTTCGATCGGAAACGCGAGATATGCGGCAATCGCAAAAACACTGCCCGCCATCGACAAATAGAAGAGGGTGAAAACGGCGCGTTCAGCGCGTCGCTGCACCTTGGGGTTGGTATCGGTCACTCGAGGTTTGTGCGGAGGCAGCCCCGGATTGCGCACGGTGTCGTGCATGACGACGGCCGTGCCGACAGCTGGCTCGTCGTGCCCTTCGCCAAACGGGTTGGCAGCGGCAATCGTGGTATCGCCGTTGTCGTCGTGAGCCATGGTTCTCCTAGTTCGATTTCGCTGTGATCCACACGGTGAGTGCCACGATTGCACCGAGACCGAAAATCCACGCGAAGAGGCCTTCGGAGACCGGACCCAAGTCGCCCAGCGAAAGACCCCCAGGCGACGGATTCTTCTCGAGGTATTTGAGGTACGTGATGATGTCTCGCTTGTGTTCCGGCGAAATATTCGTGTCACTGAAAACGGGCATGCTTTGCGGGCCGGTGACCATCGCCTCATAAATGTGTTCGGGCGCAACTCCCGCCAGCTCGGGGGCGAACTTTCCCTCGGTCAAAGCGCCGCCCGCTCCCGCAACGTTGTGGCACATGGCGCAATTGATTCGAAAAAGCTCCGCGCCGCGTGCCGTGTCTCCTTGTGCATCGAGAAATTCCGGTGCCGGGATGCCCGGTCCGGGACCCAACGACGCGACGAAAGCCGCGAGCTTGGCGATTTCGTCGTTGGTAAATTGCACGGGCTTTTGAAGAGCCTGGGGTCCTTGCATTTGGAGTGGCATCCGACCGGTACCAACCTGGAAGCTTACCGCCGCTGCTCCGACGCCAACGAGGCTTGGACCGTTTGCGGTGCCCGTGGCAGACAAATCGTGACACGTCGCGCAATTGGCCGCGAAGAGTTTCTTTCCCTCGTCAATCGCGTGCTGGTCGGTTGGGGCTCTCGACTCCGCGGGGTTTGCTGCCGCGCTGAAGGCGGCATAGGCGCCGCCCGTGAGCGTGAGACCCAAAGCGATGAGCGCGAATGCCGCGAGAGGGTGACGCCGCCCAGACCGCCGACGGCGCATTCGGGAACCGGTTGTCTTGTCTTTCATGGCTCTTGAGTGTCGCTCCTCATTCTTACTTGAGAACATTGTCACTTGAGGACATAGATGACCAGGAAAAGGCCGATCCAGACAACATCGACGAAATGCCAATAATAAGAAACGACGATCGCGCTCGTCGCCTCTTTGTGTCCAAATCTCTTGACGGCAAACGCGCGCCCGTTGACTAATAAAAACGCGACGAGGCCGCCAATTACGTGCAAGCCGTGAAAGCCCGTCGTGATGTAGAACGCGGAACCGTACGCCGTCGAGCTGATTGTCGTGCCCTCGCTCACGAGCGTCACGTATTCGGTTATTTGCCCGGCAACGAACGTTGCACCGAGGGCATACGTGAGAAAGAACCACTCGACCATGCCCCACTGCGACGGCTGCCACCCGGTTGATCGCGCTTGAAGGCGCTCGGCTGCAAAAACGCCAAATTGGCACGTGAACGATGAAGAAACGAGGATGAGAGTGTTCACGGTTGCAAACGGCACGTTGAGAGTTGCGGCCTCGTCTGTCCACAGAAGGGGCGCGGTCGAGCGCAGCGTGAAATACATTGCGAAGAGACCCGCAAAGAACATGACTTCGCTACCGAGCCACACAATTGTTCCGACCGCGACCGAGTTGGGACGATTGATCAGCGCGAGTCTCGCTGACGAAGAGAGCGGGGTGGTCGTCACAGTTTCCATTATGTCGGAAATTGCTCGGCGGCTTTATCTCTTTGGCGGTATCCAGGGGAGCCACGTAGCGTGTGAATCGTGACAGAAACTCCGTCGTGGCCCACCACTCTCGATATCGTGCTGTCGAGACAAAACCTGACAGTCGCCCACGCGTCGTGGGCGATGAGTCAAATCGTGTCGGGTGTGGCGACTCCGACGTGCATTGCGGCGTTTCTTGTCGCTTTGCGCGCCAAGGGAGAATCCGTCGATGAGATTATCGGATTTCAAGACGCCATTGCCCAACACGCGATTCCGCTCACTGTCGACCCGCTCGCCCTCGACATAGTTGGGACGGGTGGGGACGGACACAACACCGTCAACGTCTCGACGATGGCAGCGATCGTTGTCGCAGCGTGTGGTGTTCCGATAATCAAACACGGTAACCGCTCGGCGAGTTCGCAATCGGGATCGTCCGACGTGTTGGGCGCCGTGGGGGTCAATCTCAACCTCGGCGCCGACGGTGTCGCTCGCGTGTTGCGCGAAACCGGAATTACTTTTGCGTTCGCATCGTTGTTTCATCCGGGGTTTCGTCTCGTTGCCCCCGTGCGCAAAGAACTCGGCATCCCGACGGTTTTCAATATTTTGGGTCCATTGTGCAATCCGGCGCGCCCTAAAGCCTCCGCGGTCGGAGTCGCGCAGCGAGACCGCATTCCGCTCGTTGCGGGTGTATTTCAGGCGCGCGACGCGACGGCCTTGGTTTTTCGAGGCGATGACGGTCTCGACGAGCTGACGACGACCGACAACAGCCGCGTGTGGGAGGTGAGCCGCGGGTCTGTCACCGAACACGACGTCGATCCGCGCGAATTCGGAATTCCGCGAGCGAGCATGAGCGATCTCGCGGGGGGAGAGGCCGCGACAAACGCGCGAGTGGTTACGCGCGTTCTTTCAGGCGAACGGGGGAGTGTTCGCGACATCGTCGTATTGAATGCGGCAGCGGGCCTCGTGGCGTGGCAGCTCGCGAAGGATCCCAATCAAGCGACGCGCGCGCTTGGCGAGCGGTTTATTGAAAACCTGACCGTTGCGAGCGATGCGATTGACTCGGGTGCGGCGGAAAAGAAACTCGAGACGTGGATTGCCGCGACGAACCGCTGAGGATCTCTCCGAATGCGACTCGCCGGAGGTCGCGGGCCCTTTTGCGGATGAGAGGGCAGTTTTAGCTGGGGATCGGGAGAAGGCTCGGTGGAAAGGGCGAGGCAACCCACCCCGCGATGAGACCTCCAATTACCGGCCCAAGAACCGGCACCCACGCGTACGCCCAATCACTCGACCCTTTTCCCTTGATCGGCAGCAGTGCGTGAACAATTCTCGGGCCGAGGTCGCGAGCCGGGTTAATTGCGAATCCGGTTGGACCACCCAGCGACACACCGATTGCGACGACAATCAGGGCAACGGGAAGGGCTCCCAGCGCCGCGAGTCCGCCGTTCTCACCCTGTCGACCGGCACCAAACGCAATGACAGAAAACACCAAAACGAATGTCGCAATGGCCTCCGTCGCGAGATTCAAGCCGTAGGATCGAATTGCAGGTCCCGTGGAAAACACTCCAAGTTTGTTGGCGGGTTTGGGTTCCGCGTCAAAGTGACGTTTATACGCGAGCCACGTGAAGAGCGCCCCGAGAATAGCGCCGAGGAGCTGCGCCACAATATAGATCGTGACGGACAGGGCGTTGACGGTCACTCCGGAACCGAATTTCGTCGCCCCGTTGGCGACCAAACCGAGAGTCACCGCTGGGTTGATGTGGGCTCCCGAGTTGTAGGCCACCACGACACCCGCGAATATTGCCAAACCCCAGCCGAAGCTGACCATGAGGAATCCGCCTTTGAATCCCTTTGTTTTGGCCAGCGAAACGTTAGCGACAACGCCGGTACCCAAGAGCACGAGCATTGCGGTTCCCACGAGTTCGGAAAGAAACACGGTTCCGAGATTGTTCACGGTGGCCTTCCAATCGAGTCATTGGGGCACACAAACCACCCCTCAATTTGTGTGCACTCATTCTATATCAAGAACACGCGGGTGGTTTTTGAGCCATATTTCACCCTGTGTGATGTAATAGTTGATACAGGAACGACGTGACCGGGGGACACCCATCGTGAATGAGACGGCTGGAGAGCTAAAACCACGTAAGAGTTGGCACAGAAAGGTTCGCGCGATTTTGGCGGGCGGGCTCGTTTTGGGTGTTGGCGCGGCGGTCACGCTTGCCGCGTGGAATGATTCCGAGTTTGCCACGGGTACCTTCTCGGCGGGCGCGTTTAATCTGGAAGGAAGCACCGACGGGACGACGTATTCTGAGCACGCGAGCATCGGTGCCGCTGCGACGCTTCCGTTCACTGCTCCGGTGACGAACCTGTCGCCCGGCGATGTTGTGTACGCGCCGTTCGCGGTTCGGTTGGATGCGACAACGACGAACAACGCGACGGTGACCGTATCCAACGCCGCGACGACCGGTACCGTCACGAACCTGACATATACGCTCATTCAGCCGTCGTCGTTTGGCTGCTCGGCGGGGACGACCGGGACAACTCTCGTCGCGGCAGGTACCGCCGTCAGTTCGGTTCCAGGTTCGCCGACATTCGCTCTCCTAATGGGAACACCGCCGACAATTGCCGGCGCCCCAGCGTTTCTGTGTTTTAAGGTCACGGCGGGTGCGGGACTCGCCCAAAGCCAAACGGGCACCGTGACGTGGCAATTCCAAGCCGTGTCGACATAAGGAAATGAGGGCCGGCACTTCGTCAGGGAGCCGAACGATTCTTCGCCGGATCCAATCGTTTCTCGCGAGCGGCCTCGTCGTCGGTGTGAGCGCGGCCGTGACGCTCGCATCGTGGAGCAACTCGGAGTTCTCGAAGGGGACCTTTACCGCGTCGATCTTCGACACGGAAACGAGTGTGAACAACGGCGGCAGCTACTCCGACAACGACGTGTCTCCGGGGGCTACGGTGTCAATCAGTGTCAGCTCGCTACCACCCGGCACCTCCGGATTCTTCAATCTCCTGATTCGCACAACCGCGAATTCGGTTGCTGGAACCGCAACCCTCAACGGAGCGGTCCTGACCGGAACCGATGCGGCCACTTTAGGCGCGGCGCTGACCTATCGCGTCGTTCGCACGACGGGAACGTGCAACGCCGCCGCATTTACGGGTTCGCCCACTTTCGTCGTCGGTGCCGCCGCGACCTACCGCTCCCTGACGACCGGCCAAGAGGTTGGGGTGACAAATGTCCTTGCTGCAGCTACTGCTTCTCCAGGTGCGGCCACCGGATTTTGCTTCGAGGTTCGTCTGCCGGCCGGCGCGGCGAACAGCCTTCAGGGTAAGACTGTCACGGCGACGTGGCCGTTTGTCACCGCATCGAGCTAAGAAGACGATTCGACGGATAATAAGGGGGGAGGGGAGCGTGGGGATGAGCAAGACGAGTGCGAGCCGCATTGCCGGTGGGATAGTGCTCAACCTCGCCGCGATTGGTGGAGGGATATGCATTATCGGGGTTGTCGCCGCCGTTTTTTTTTAATGTCACGCTCATAATGTTTAAGACCGGTTCAATGGATCCCGCCATTCCGCAGGGGTCGCTCGCGCTTGTGCGCCAGATTCCTGCGAGTGAAATCCGAATCGGTGATGTCGTGACCGTTGATCGAGAGCGCATGCTTCCCGTCACGCACCGCGTCACGTCGGTCTCGGATTCACCGGGCGTGCCACATGGCTCGCGGTCCATCACCATGCGAGGGGACGCGAATTCGTCGGATGACAGTGCCGTGTACACCGTCGAACGCGTGCGAATCGTCATGGCGTCGGTTCCGGGACTGGCCTCCGTGATCGTGGCGCTGTCACACCCTCTCGTGATTGGTACGCTTGCGCTCGGCGCCGCCGGAATTGTCACGTGGGCGTTTTGGCCTCGTGGCGGTGACCGAAACGACGTCGTCAAGCGGCGGGCACGCGGTGCGGCAAGGACCGGCGCCGCTATCGCAACGCTACCGGTGCTCGTGGCACTGCATCTTGCCGAACCCGCGCCAGCCCACGCTGCCGAAACCGAAACGGTCGTGCACGGCACAATCGTTACTCTCACGGCAATTGGCGACATTCATCTCATGGAAAACCTCATCGTTGGGCAGCCCGTGCCGTGGCAGGTCGGTGTGCAAGCGGCTCCTCCAACCCCGGGCACGGTTCACATTGGGATTTCTGCAGACGGAGCATTGTCTCTTCCCGGCGGACTCCACGTATCTATTCGAGCGTGCACGATTCGCTGGGTGGATGGAGTGTGCGCGGGTGCCGAGAGTGTGTGGCTGCCGCAACAGGATCTCGCTACCGCAATTGTTCCCGTGACCGCGTTCGTCGCGCGCGAGCTGGGTTCCATGCCGTCGAACGAGCAACGATGGCTGCTCCTCGAGGCAACGCTCCCGCCCGGCACGGCACCCGGCGCATTCGCGAGCGTGTTTATTCAAGCGTGGGGAACCGGCGAGGATGTTTCGATTGGTGTTGGTGGCGCGAGTTCCATCACCGCGTCGATTTCAGCAACGGGTCACGGAGTCGGGTGGCCAGTTTCGCTTGCGTTTCTCGCCATTGGTGGGGGAATCGGTGTCGCGACCGTGGCACGCCGCCGACGTGACACCCGGGAGCGAAAATCATGAGCGTACCGTTTCGTCTGCCGTCCCGCACGAGCGGACGTCGCACTCGTTCCTCGATAAGGTGGGTTGCCACGGTCGTGGTCATCGTCGTGCTGGGCTCCGTCGCGCCGAGTAGCGCCTCGTGGACCGTAACCCAGTACCACAATGTGACAATTACGACGCCGACGGTCAGTCCGGTGACGATCATGTCGTGTACCGCGGGGGCGCTCTCACCCGTCACGTTTAACTGGACGCTCCCCGTCGGTGGACTCACGCGCACCGGGTTCAGCTACACGGTCAGCGGGAGCTTTAGTGACAGCGGCACGCTCGCCGCTTCAGCCACGAGCAAACAATTCACGACCGGACTACTGGGTATCGGAACGGGAACTTTTTCGCTCGTCGCGACGACCGCATCGGGATGGACGTCGGTGCCAAAGACCGGCACGCTCACGTTCGTCACCGCGATTCTGTCATCGTGCAGCGTGCCTTAGGGTGCCGCCGCGACCTACCGCTCCCTGAAAAGACCGGCCAAATCGGCGGCGCCGCTGTGAGGCCTGGGGCACCACCAAATTGACATAATGTGCATTATCAGTCTTAATCAGAGTAAAAATCACGTCTCGCAGGTTCCTCGCTTCACAGTGAAAAACCTAGCCCGCTTTTTCTTTGCGCCGGCAAATTGGTGATCGGCGATCCGAGACCTGAAATCTGAAGAATCGACAGGTTGGTCGGATTTTCGACAATAAATGACAAAGAGATCAATATCGATAGCGACGAGTAAACACAATGCGTAGCAGGCATTGTCAGTAACTTCTAAGGTTCGGAGTCGCATACTAAGCACAAATGGTTGACGCTGAGTATCAACCGAGAATCACCTACAAATCAACAGTTGAAAATTACGAATTTATGAATTTCCGCAATACCCGAACTAGCCCGAACTAGGAGGAAATCGTGAAAAGTAACGTTGTGTCAAAAACCGTGAGTGCGTTTGTGCTCGCAAGCGTGATGGTGGGCATAGGTGCTCCGTCAGCGTTCGCTGTTGGTGAGGTTGACTCGCTGATGCTCCCCGTTGAAGGGTGCCCCGATTGCAACAAATCGTATGGGTTAATTCCTAATCCCCTTGATGCTGCAGTTCAGCGGAGCACTCAGCCTAACGGCGACAAGATTATTTCGGTTTTGGGAATCAGCATTAATACTACGGTCCACCCCGAGTGGAAGGACAATGGCCATCGGGTTTCTGTGGATTCTCACCACAAGATCACGGTGGACGGGAAACCTGTCCCCGGGCTGAAACTGCTTCATGTTGATGCGAAAACCGGAACCAGGCAGTACGAGTTTTCTGATAGTGAGACTTTGGAGTTATCACAGGGCGGCGTGACGATCTACCCAAAGACCACTGGGGATGCGCTGGTCTATGCCGCGGGGAAAATTTTGACTCCGTTAAAGTCGGGTGAGAAGGGTGACATCAGTCGGGCGATCGTGAATACGTATGGCGCTTCGACAGGCGTGAATACGACGCCCCCGGATCTACCGGGGAAGCAGTGGGCAAAGAAGTGGAGCAATGGGAAGGCCGTGCCAACGGTTCCCGTACCGCCTGCTGCCATTGCGGCTTTGAAGATCGAAGGCAAGGTTGGTAGATTACTCTCCGTGCCGACGGGCGTGCCTTCGATTGGCATGTATGTTGACAGCCTTCTTGCTGCGGCACGTGCGCGTGCTGGGGCGGCGGGAGCCTCGTCCCTCGCCACGCACGGCGCTTCCTCGCAAGGGCATCCATTGCCATTGCGATTGACAGAACAATGTGAATTTGAACCTGGGCACGGCGCGTCTTCTGGCGATCCTAAAATCAGGCTGACTGAACGATGCGCTTCCTCCCTCTCCGGGCGCTGATGCTCAAGGACCGGGCCAGAGACAAGGGTTTTTGTCTCTGGCCCGGTCTCTCTCATTGCCGGGTTACGTCAGCGACGTGATCGGCTCGCCGCAACGCTCCTCGACGATGTCGCCGCGCCCGACTGTGGTGCCGTGCTTCACATTACGGTTCGGGTATTCTCTAGACAGGGTGTGACTTGCTTGTGAGGGAGTCGCTCGACGCAGCACATCAATTGGGGGAAATGTTCATGTCGATTCCGTCGAGCGGTACTGTCTTCGAATTTCGACTTGATCCATCCGAACTCTCGCGCCAAGCAATTACTGCAATTCGGTTCGGGCTTGTCTTTCGCGGGATTTTGGCGGTCTTGCTCGGGTCGCTCATTCTCGCGTGGCCACAATCGACGCTTGGAGTTGTCGGAATACTATTTGGCTTCTACTTTGTCATTGTCGGGCTCGTCCGTGTCGTGACCGGGTTTTTTCTTCGAACCGTTGGCGCTGGTGCTCGTATTGTGAACGTATTACTCGGGGTCACGCTCCTGATTGCGGGAATCATCGCGATCAAAAACCCCATCGAATCGGTCATTGTTTTGGGAATCGTCGTGGGCGTCGCGTGGATTGTCGAGGGAATCGCCGCGATTTCTGAAAGCACGAGAGGCGCGTCGAAGTGGTTTGGACTCCTTTTTGGAGTAATAAGCGTCATCGCGGGGATCACGGTGCTTTTCTTGCCGCTAACGGCAATTGGAGTTCTCGTGCTTGTCGGGGGCGTGTTTTTAGTGATTGCCGGAGCAATGCAGTTTGTCGCGGGAGTGACCTTTGCTCGAGGATGATTACGAGTGAGGTGGGTGTGCGGCGCGGTCACTCATAAAAAGTGAGACATTGCCCACGAGTTTTGTGTGATCGGATGGAACGGGTTCAACGACCGCGCGCGCAACCTCGGCGGCGAACTCGCTCACGTTATAGATGTGGCCCGTAGCCGATTCACGAGCTCTTAGTGCGCCCGGGCGTGCGCGCTCGAGGAGTGTGGCCGTAATTGTTCCCTCGATCATGTCGCCCGAAACCACAACAAATTCAATCTCTCTCTCAGCGAGCTCGGGAAGGAGCGCGCGCAACGCGTCTTCGCCCGCTCGTTTACTGTGTGCCACGGCCTCGTATTCGGGCATTGTGGGAGTGGTTCTGATGAAGTGCGCTTGGTGACTCGTGACAAAAACGACGCGCGCTCGCGGGCTCAAAACCTCGAGCGCATCGCGAAGAACGGCGACTTGAGCGTCACGATTGAGGGTCATTGCGTAGTCGGGTGCGACGCCCGACTCCATTCCTCCCGACGCATTAAGGATGAGGACATCAAGGCCCCCCAGTCGTGACCGAATTTCCTCAAACATGTGCTTTCGAGACTCGGAATCGGTCAGATCGGCTCCGATTGAAAAAGCGTCCGACCCGGCTCCAACAAGGTCGGCTACGAGTTTCTCAGCGCGCGCTTTTTTATTTCGATAGTTGACGATGACGCTCGCACCCGCTTCGGCAAGGTACGCGATGGTTGAGGCGCCGATCCCCCGGGATGACCCCGTAACGAGGGCGCGTTTTCCCACGAGAGATCCGGGTGCGAGAACGGAATTCACATGTGCTCCTTGTGTACGGGGCTGGGTCTGATGCACCGACTTTAGCAAGTCCGTTGGCACCCTCACACGTCGATGGTCGGTCGCCTGCTAGTTTGGCCGTGAGTACTGAACGGAGAGCGATTCCGATGAATCCGGGCCGCGAAGGGGTTGCACACGCAGCGTCGTCTGGGTATCTCGAGCCCCCGCGGCCCCACATAGTGGCTCATCGGGGACTCGCGATTCACGCTCCGGAGAACTCGCTTGGAGCTTTTGCAGCCGCTGTGGAGTGCGGGGCCACGCACCTCGAGACCGACGTGCGAACGTCACGTGATGGAGTCCCCGTTCTCGCGCACGACCCAGACCTTTCGCGGCTCGCGGGCTGTGGTTCCCTCGTGCGCGATCTGACGGCGGCGCAATTGTGTGACCTTGATCTCGGCGGTGGGAACCGAATCGCTACCCTTGCCCAGGCTCTTCGGGCATTTCCCCGGTCGCGATTCAATATTGACGTTAAAGATGATGCGAGCGTCGGAGCGGTGGCCGCCGCCGTGGCCACCGCACACGCGACAGCACGGGTTCTCATCACGTCGTTTAGTGAAGCGCGGCGCCGTCACACGGTTGCGCTGCTCCCCGGCGTCGCGACGAGCGCGTCAGCGCGGCGTTTTGCCGTCGCACTCGTGTTGGCGAAACGCGGGTGGGTTGGGGCCGTGCGCCGCGCACTGCGCGGACTCGATGCCGTGCAAGTGCCCGAGCGCGCATTCAGGATACGAATCGCAACTCCGCGTGTCATTCAGACTTTGCGCGCGGCAGGTGTTACTGTTCACTTCTGGACCATTAATGACCCGATAGAAATGCGCCGATTATTCGACCTGGGAGTCGACGGAATTGTCACCGATCGGCCAGATTTGGCACGTGATCTTATCTCAGGATTTTCCTGAGAATTGTCCGGATTAATCAACTCGCGGAAGAAAACCCGCAGACTTCAGGTTTATACCTGAAAACCGTCGCGAGAGGAGTCCATCATCATGGCTGATCGCAGTTTGCGCGGAATGAGAATCGGATCTCAAAGTCTTCAAAGCGAAGAAGGCGTAACTTTCTCGCCGCGAATGAAGCAAAAGTACTTGTGCCCGAATTGCGGACAAGAAACGGAAGTGGTTTTTTCGGCCGACGCCGAATCGCCCTCGGCGTGGGAGTGCGGAAATTGCGGACACGAAGCCGCGCTTCTCGTTGATTCTAAACCCGTCGCGATTGATCAGTTTGAAGAAAGGATCCCCCGTTCACACTGGGACATGCTTCTCGAACGCCGGACAATTCCAGAACTCGAAGAACTTCTCGAAGCGCGCCTTACATACTTGCGCTCGAAGCGCGGCGAGCACAAGATCGGCGCGTAGGGCGTCGCGCCGCCATCGCGGTCACAACCGCAAGAAATCCGGCGAGACCCAAGGCAGAAACGACGAACTCGATCGGGCGGCCCACGAAACTTGCGGGCGTGGGGGTCGAGCTGAGCGGAACGGTTTCGACCATTGACCCGGCGGTAAAGGTTGGCAACTGATTGATCGTTGATCCGTTGGGTGCAATAATCGCGCTTGTCCCCACGGTCGATACGTTGACAACGGTTCGCCCGGTTTCAATTGCGCGCAAGCGCGCAATTGCCAACTGTTGAACGCTCTCGTCGGTGTGGCCGAAATCGGCGTTGTTCGTTTGCGCGAGAATGACTTGCGCTCCCCCGGCTATAAGGTGCGAAACGATTTCGTCGTCGGCCACATCAAAGCAAATGACAATTCCCGCATTGACGCTTCCAATTCTCACGTTGGGTGACCTCGTGCCAACCGCGTATTCGCGAGTGACGAGGCCGATAAGCGAGGGGGCGAAGCCGCCAAAGAACTCTCGGTATGGCACGTATTCGGCAAAGGGAACGGGATGAATCTTGTCGTATTGGTCGACGACTCCGTGGCCTGCGACCCACACAAGAGAAGAATTGAAAAAGAGGTTACCCAACTGGGTAATCGTTCCCACTATCACGGGGGCATTCATTGCGGCGCTGACACCGTCGAGAATGGCCGCGGATTGTGTTGACCGCGTCGGGTCGACGTCTGCGGAGTTCTCTGGCCAAACAACCATGTCGACGGACCGCCCGATAAGTGGCACGGTCGCTACGACGTGGTCTTCGAGAATTTGCCCCTGTCGAAACCGTGCGAAGAGGCTCGCGTCGGAGTTTCCTTGGATCGCGGCAACACTGGTTGTTCCTTGCGTCGGGGCGGGCCACGGCGGCACCGCGACGAAGACGGCAAGCGCTGAGACGGCAATGAGCGAGCGACTGAGACGACGCATGCCGGTTTCGCGGATGAGCTGGATAAAAAGCGCGCCGAGCCACGCAAGGAGAAAACTTAAACCGGACAGGCCAACCCACGCGACAAGATGAGCGAACGGGCTTTCCGATTGCGACAGCGCAAGTCGGCCCCACGCGAATCCGCCGAAAGGCCACACCGCCGTGAGAGCCTCTCGTGACGTCCACAAGCCGGCGACAATGATCGGTATCACGCCAATTCGCGTCCATCGCGATAACCACAGAACGCTCCCGCGCGTGAGAACGACCGCTATCGTTCCTGCGCCGACTGCAAAGAAAACGGCCTCGATTGCCGAAAGACCCGCCCACGGAATGGGTCCGAGTTGAACCGTGAGCCAGCTGATGTGGGTTCCCCAAAATGCTCCGCCGGCAACGACGCCAACGAGGACGCCAGACCAAAACCCGCGTCCGACGAGTGCACCAAACAGCAGTACAGCACCAATGATTGAGAGTGGCCACCATCCGCGGTCGGGGAAGCCCGCGTCGATGATCGGGCCAGCGAGAGCCGCCACGATGAGCGCGAGCCACAATGGGAGCGGAGCCGAGAACATGATCGCTCTACGCTACCGACGAGTAAGCGACAACGCCTCGCCGGATAGAGTCAATAGCCGATCGCGCGCGGTGCCCCGCGGTGCCCTCCGCGACAAGCGAGATCTGGTCCAAGAGGTCAACCGTTTGCTTCGTCCAGCGAACGAAGTCGCCCGCCGCCAAATCGGCCTCGGCAAGGACAGTGTCGAGAGACGCACCGCGCGCCCAACCGTGCATTGCCACACAGAGACCGGGATCGAGCGGCTTGCTTCCGGGAAGGTCGTGAGCGCGTTCGATGTTGTCGAGTTCGACCCACAAGTCGTGAGTGCGTCCGAGCGCAGCGCGGAACGGTCCGCGAGGGAGGCGCTCGGCATCGGCACGACCCTCGTCTCGCCTGGACTCGTAGACATAGGCGCACGCTAGAGCGGCGCACGACGGCGCGTCGAGGTCGTCCCACACGTGCCGATTCAGTGACTCGGCCACAAGGAGATCGCGTTCCCCGTAGATTCGCATGAGCGCGCGACCCGTTGAAGTCAGTGTCAACGACCCCGAACTCCTTTTGAAAAATTTTCGCTCGACGAGAACGGCGCTTACTCGGTCGAAGATCGCCGCGATCGCTCCGGTGCGTGATCGAATTTCCCTTCTCAGCTCCTCGGATTCTCGAGCGAGGGATTCGTCGTGTTTTCGCGCCCGTTTCGCGAGGTTCACAACCGCGCGATCAGCCTGAAATTGAGCAAAAGACAATTCGAGAATGTCGCGCGTTCGATCACGACCAAACCGATCAATGAGGTTTGCCGCCATGTTATATGTCGGGCGAAAACTGGATCTCAGCCCGAACGCCTGACGACTAGCGAGCGACGCCACGGCGTTGGGGTTGAGGGTTCCACTCCATTGGACGATAGCGTGACCCTCGACATCGATCCCTCGTCGGCCAGCACGACCAGTCAGTTGTGTATATTCACCCGACGTTATTGGTACGCGGGACTCACCGTTGAACTTCTCGAGGCTTTCGAGAACGACCGTGCGTGCGGGCATATTGATGCCAAGAGCGAGGGTTTCTGTCGCGAAAACAACGGTCACGAGCTTGCGGCGAAAGAGCTCTTCGACTACCTCTTTAAAAGCGGGAAGCATACCCGCGTGATGAGCGGCCACACCGCACTCGAGTCCGTCGAGCCACTCCCAGTATCCGAGGACCGCGAGTTCCTCGTCGGGAAGTGATCGACAGTGCTCCTCGACAATGAGCCGAATCTCTTCACGCTCGTGTTTGTCGGTCAGGAGGATTCCCGCACGGAGAACCTGTCGGACGGCAGCGTCGCATCCCGCCCGACTGAAAACAAAAATAATTGCGGGCAATAAATTTTTGTCGTCAAGGAGTCGCACGACGTCGGCTCGCGCGAGGCGATCATCGCCGTGTGAGCGGTGCGTGGACGCGCGTGTCGAACGACGATAGCGTCGTCCCCCGCCGCGAGGGGCACGCTGGGGAGGCGCGCTTAGTGATCGGGTGAGGCGCACAACTTCTGGGTTCACGCGGGGTGGGTTCGCGAGGCTCGATGAGTCGAAGAGTTCGATGAGCGTGCGCCGAATGAGGGCGTGCGCATCAAGCGGCACCGGCCGCACATCCGAGACAATAACATCGGTCTCGCCTCGAACAGTCTGCAACCAATCGCCGAATTCCCGCGCGTTCGAAATCGTGGCACTGAGTGACACGGTGCGCACATCGCGCGCGAGGTGGATAATGACTTCTTCCCACACCGGACCACGAAACGCGTCTGCAAGGTAGTGAACCTCGTCCAAGACGACGAATGAGAGATCGCGAAGAAGGTCCGAGCCGGCGTACAGCATGTTACGCAATACCTCGGTCGTCATAACGACAATGCGCGCGTGGGAGTTGCGATTCGTATCCCCCGTCAGAAGACCAACTGAGCCGCGCCCAAATTGCTTTTCGAGCTCGTAGAATTTTTGATTGCTCAGCGCTTTCATGGGCGTAGTATAGAAGACCTTGTTTCGCGAGCGCTGCAGAGCGAGAAAGACCGCGAATTCCGCGACCACGGTCTTTCCGGCTCCCGTCGGAGCGGCAACGAGAACGTTTCTTCCTTGCGCAAGTGAGTGGCACGCTTCGCGTTGAAATGGATCGAGCGCGAACCCTTTGCCGGAACGAAATTGCTCAAACGTCGGAGCGTTGAGAGTGATTTTGGCCGTTTCACACCGATCAGACGGCGACGCGCCGTCACTCACGCGCGAGTTTGCGCCGTTGGAGACACATCGACGTCCCTTTGTCGTTTGGCGACTCGCCGATCATGGAGAAAGGCGATTCCCGCGGCGCCAAAATACAGGACTACCAAAGGAATTGCCAAGAGAAACATCGAAATGACATCGGCCGCCGGAGTCGCGATAGCCGTGAAAAGCACGATGACGAGAATCGCAATACGCCACGACCGAACAATACCATGGGCGCTGACAACACCGACAAAATTGAGCAAGACAAGGAACAGCGGAAGAACGAACGCCACGCCGATCACGAGAACGAGCTTGAGGACAAAATCAAAATATGACTTCGCGGTGAATACCGATGTGGACTCCGCGGGGGCAAAGCTCGACAAGAGAGAAACAATGTGAGGAAAGACGAGCCACCCGGCCACGCATCCCGCGAGGAAGAGCGGAACCGCGGTCGCGAGGAAGCCGAGGCTGTATCGAATTTCTCGTCTCGTGAGTCCGGGCACAAGAAATGCCCACACCTGGTAGAGCCACACGGGACTCGCAAAGACGATGCCGACCGTCACCGCGATTTGAATCTTGAGATCGAATGCCGCCGTGATGTCGGTGTAGTTCAGGCTGGCAATCCGGCCCTGATCGTTCGCGAGACTCGTTATCGGCTCGCGCAGTTGATCGAGAATAAAAGGCGCGACGAACCAGCCGACAATCGAGCCGACAACGATCGAAAGGCCCGAGGCGAATAATCGACGACGTAACTCCACCAAATGCTCGCCGAGGCGCATTTGTCCGTCCCGACGCCTGCCGTGCGCCCTCCGTTGTGCCACCGCTACGTGCTACGGCCGAGGAGCACTGTCATCTCGGGCTCGCGTCTCGCGGCCAGCTGTTGGCTCCGAATCACTCGCTGTTTCTTCTTTCATCGTCTTGACCTCGCCGCGGAAGATTCGCATCGATTGGCCAAGGCTTCGCGCAAGACCCGGAAGTTTTGGTGCACCGAAAAGCAGAAGGATGACGGCCAGAATGATAATAAGGTGCCATCCCTGCAGGTTTCCAAGCATGGGTATCTTCCTCTGTATTGGGGTGGGGTACGTCAACGAGTTTACCGTGCACGCCAAATTGACGTTCGTTATTGCCAGCTTGACAGGCAATCTTCAGCTCTGCAGCCCTCGGAAATGCGTCACTCAGCCGTCGATTCGAGGCCGATTCATTGGCTATCTGCGAGCAAATCGTCGTCGAGATTCGCGTAGCGGGCCTCTCCCGCGGCGGCCCAGTTGGCGACTTCGCGGCGGGCTTCGCTCGGACTATGGACGACCACGGTTCCGGAAAGACGCGCGACAAGTCGCTTCAGGCCGTGAAAATGCGCGACCCGAATCGGCGCAAGTACGCGCCCGGCCACACCCGACGGTTCGAGGCCGAGGGGGGAATAGTCGGCAATAAGCGGGAGGGCACACTCGGCAACGTCGAGGACGACTCGCACGTCATCGGGCGACGCTTCGAACAACGTTTCGGGGAGAGTCACGTCATCATTTTTACGAGAGATTGGCTCGTTTGTTCCCGTGACGTTGACCATACGGTCGATGCGGAACGTGCGTAGGGCCGCGCGACGGTGACACCAGCCGCGTAGATACCAGTCTTGGTCGAGGGATTCAATGCGGAGCGGATCGACTGTTCGCCGTTCGTGTCGGCCTCGAGAGTTGACGTAGTCAAATTCGACGGCGGTAGCCGCCGCTACCGCACTTCGGATCACGCGCAGCGACGCGTCGGTGTTCGACGTCGCGACAGCCAGTTCGCTCGGAGGTGCCGATGCTCCTCGCGACAGCTTGGCCATCAGCCGACCGGTCGCTGTTCGATTGGCGTTTTCTGGGAGCGCCGAAATGTATTGCAATCCGGCAATGAGCGCCGCGGCCTCGTGGGCGGAAAATCGAGGCGAGTCATCGATTGCGACTCGGTGCGTGAGGACGATTTGGTCGTTGTGTTCGAAGTCGTCCCACGCGATATCGAAGAGATCACCGGGCAAATATTGGTTCGTGTCGCCGGGAACTCCGGAGACCGCGATGAGGCGAATTGCCGACCTAATGTGCTCGGTCGTTACGTGGAAGTGATCGGCTACGTCGCTGACACTAACGCGATCATGATCCGCGAGATAGGGAACGAGTGCAAGAAGAAATGCAAGCTTGTCTTGGGCGTGCATCGGGGAGGGCAGCTCACTCATCGCGGTACCGCTCGTGAACCACTCGAATTGTCTTAAGCCGGTTGCGCACGGCATTTCGCAACTGAATCGGCGCGTGCACGACAACTTCGGGGCCGTAACCGGCCAATTCGTCGGCAAAGATGTCGATGTCCGTGTAGTGAACGTCAATGGGGTCGGATTCGGTTGTGATTGGCGACTCGAGAGCGTGTTTTCCGAGGCGAATTGCGGCTTCCGTTCCGGGGACAACGTCAATTTGCGCGATGTTTTGATGCCAAATCTTCTGGAGTTCACCGAGTGCGCGATCAGCGTGCCCCTCCCCTTTCGGAGTAAACGACTGACCTGTCAAGCGCACCGGGCCAACGATGCGAGACAGTAAGAACGTTCGGGCGCCCACGGCGTCGTGAGCGTGAAGATGCCAGCGACCCTCGTGTTGAACAAGCGCGAGAGGGGCGACCTCGCGAGTCATGGGGGCGAGCTCCCCCGGTTTGAGATAGTCAAATGAGACAACCACCTGCCTCTCGAGCGCCGCGGTGAGTGGCGTGAATGCGGATTCGCGCACGCGCAAGCGAGGTGCATAGCCGACAATCGGCTCATCTGGTTCGATTCCGAGTGATCGAAGCTTGAGCAGAGCCCGTCGTGATTGCGCGGAAAGGGACTTCTCGCGCCACACCATGCTTGCCAGTTCGAGAAGGGTAATCTCTTGTGGCGAAAATGTAAGGTCGCTCGGCAGTTCGTACGCACCCTTGGCAATCCGATAGCGCAGGCTCTGATTGTTACCGGATTCGCCGATCGAATCGGCGGTTTCGAGCGGCACCCCGAGTTCGCGAATATCATCTTTGTCGCGTTCGAACTGTCGTTCGAGACTCGCATTGTCGCCGGCGCGTGCGTATCGCTGTCGGTAACCCTGAACCGACGACAGAATTTCCTGCTTGGTGAGGCCGTCTCTTGTTGCGAGCAGCGCAAGAACGAGGCTGAACAGACGTTCTTCAACGGGAACGCGGCTGGGAGTGCGGGGTGTCACAGGCACACGTCAATTGTATGGATCCGCGTCCCGAACATGTGGCTCTCTGCTAGGAAGACACAGCGAGCACGTCAACCACGTAAACTACCGCCGATCCCGACGGTTCGGTAGGAAACTGCGCAACAAACTGCGAACCAACGGTCTGTCCCACAAGCGCCGCGAGAAGCTGCGGGACGACACCTCTGGGCGTCTTGGACTTATCGGCGACGATCCACTGAACCGGATCACCAGTCGTCCACGATGAGTCGATTACCTTGCGAGTCATCCAGTTGACCGCCGTGAACTGAACGGTCACAATTTTTCCCTCGGAAACCTCGGGGCCCGTGCCCTTCTTCAGGGTCTCGACTTCGAGGTTCTTTGGGGCGTTCTTCCCCGCGACGATTACTCCCGGTACTCCGTCACCGTCGAGAACTATTGTGGGGAATCCAGCGGTCGGAACCTGGTCGGCGCCATTCGCACGGGCCAAGCTTGCCGACTTCACGTCGAGAACGAAAACCAACGAGTCGTCCGCGCGAATCTTCAATTGGGCGTTGCCGCCTTGAGCGCCAAATGCGTCGGTCGGCGGGACGACGGAGACAATGCGGGAACCGACCGTCACGCACTCGAGAGACTTGGCAAATCCCGGAAGGAGATTTTTGCCCATCGCGGCGGAACTCTCCGTCTTGCCGTCGTAGCGTTGAATGATTTCGCCGGTTGTTCCGTTAAGCGCGGTGAGTGCGATTGACACGACGGAGCCGCGAGGAATCACGGGACCCGTGCCGGTGATGAGTTGAGTACGCTCGAGCGATTTGGGCTTCAAGGGAGTGGGGGTATCAACGCGAACCACCGTGCCGAAGTCGCCGACAACTGACACCGCGTCCGAGGCATTGCCCGCCCTCGCTGCATCGTCGCACGCCGTCGCGCTGCTCCCCCCGCTTCCGCTGCACGAACTGAGAGCAATGGTGGCCGAGATGGCGATGAGCAAGGCGGCGGTCGTGCGCACGGATCCTCAATTCGATGAGACGGAAGCGATGCCCGGTCTGCGCCGCGGGCGCCACCAATTCTAAGCGATTTTGGTGTCGCCGTCAGGTGAAGGATCGGTCGATTTTTTGTGCACCGTCGAGGAGTTCGCGCGCGCAGAGGCGTCGCGCACTCTCTTGCGCACGCTCTTGGCGCTCATTTCACGCTCCCCGAGTGCGCCGGGAGTCCACAACTCGACATCGTCGTCGCTGAACGCCGTTTTTGAGGTGCGCCGTCTCGACGGTGGGAGCACCGTATTGGGCGCGAGGCGGCGAGCGGTCATGACAAAACCAGTGTGTCCGATCATTCGGTGCTCAGGGCGCACTGCGAGGCCCTCGACGTGCCAGTTTCGGATCATCACTTCAGTAGATTCGGGGGTCGTGAATTCTGCCGTCGAGCGAACTCTTTCGGCTGTCCGCGACAACTGGGTGACCGTCGCGACGTAGCACGCGAACACGCCGCCCGGCACGAGGACTCTCGCAGCGGCGCCGACGCACTCCCACGGGGCGAGCATGTCGAGGACAACCCGATCGACTGAACCTGCGGGAACGAGAGACGAGAGACTCTCGACCAGATCGCCGCGCGTCACTCGCCAATTTGTTGGATTACATCCCACAAACGCGGCAACGTTGTTTTCAGCAATCGTCGCGAATTCTTCGCGCCGTTCAAAAGACTCCAGACGCCCCGTCGGTCCAATTGCCCGAAGCAACCACAGCGAGAGCGCACCAGAACCTACGCCGGCTTCGACAACGATTGCGCCGGGAAAGATATCGGCCTGAGCGATGATTTGTGCCGCGTCTTTCGGGTAGACAATCGCCGCGCCTCGAGGCATCGACATCACGAAGTCGGCGAGCTGGGGGCGAAGAGCGAGATGTTCGGCGCCCGCCGAGTTGCGCACGACCGAGCCTTCGGGAAGCCCAATGAGTGCGTCATGCTCGATTGCGCCGCGGTGCGTGTGAGAGACGCCGCCAACGACGAGGATAATCGTATTGCGCTTCCCGGTCGACCCGGTCAATTGAACGTGATCTCCCGCGCGGAAAAGGGTGCTGCGTTCACTGGGCAGCGGTGCACGGCTCACAGTGCCGCCGTCGCCGGAACGCGCCGGGAGAAAATGCTCGCTATTGAGTCGACTGTTTTGCCCACGAGAGTCGGCCACACATGATAGTCCCCGGTTTTCGGGAGTTCGAGCTGATACGGAACGCCGATTGCCACGCTTCCCGATGCAACTGCCGACGCGAGGCCGATTGAGGAATCTTCGATTGCGACACAATTGCTCGGTGTCACTCCGAGCTGTTGCGCGGCCACCTCGTACGCTTCGGGGTCTGGTTTGGGTTCTTGCACCGAATCACCCGAAACAATGACGGAAAAACACGGATCGCCGTCCACGCTCGGGATCCTGTCAGCGATGCTCCGGGCCATCCGACCCATCGACATTGTGACAAGAGCAAGAAGCACCCCATTTTTTTTTAGGTCTGCTACGAGTTTGAGGGCGCCGGGACGCCACGGAACACTCGCGTCTAATTGGGCCAGGACACTATCCGTGAGACGCTCAATAATGGTGACTTCGTCGAGCGCGACGCCGCGGCTCTGGAGTGCGCGAGCAGAATTGTGCAGTCCCGATCCAACAAGAGTCAGGGCATCATCGTGGCTCCACTCTCCCCCAAAGGACGCGACGAGGTCGGATTCCGCCGCCATCCAGTATGGTTCTGTGCCGACGAGCGTGCCGTCGAGATCCCACAGAACCGCGGCGGGAAGGTCGTGTGTCACGGTCGCCTATCCTATCGCGGAGAGCGAACCGGCTCGGCTAAGGAATTGCAATAGCAATATCCTTTAAGCACAAACGCGCACTCGGTGCACGCTCGACGAGGGACGGATACAGGTCACGTGACACAACGCGAAGGAATCTTAAGCGGACGACTGCTCGTCGTTGCATTCGAGGGGTGGAACGACGCGGGTGAAGCGGCGAGTGGAGCGGTTCGAGCGCTCAAAGAACGCCTCGACCTCGCGCCACTATTTAGCGTTGACCCCGAACTCTATTTTGACTATCAGTTTAATCGCCCCACCGTGAGCATTCGAGACGACGGTAGCCGCAGGATATCGTGGCCCCAAGGAACCCTCTATGGTCCATCGCGTGTCGCACAATCCGACGCCGCGAGCGCGAATGACGCCGCGTCGTCAACGGCGCTCGAGGACGCCGTGACTCCCGTCAGTGCACAATCTGACAATGCGGCAAATATCTTCGTGCTTCTCGGAACCGAGCCATCGCGCAGCTGGCAGGGGTTTTGCACCGAGATTCTTGACAGCGCGCTGGCTGCAGACGTCTCGAGCATCGTTTTTCTTGGCGCGATGCTCGCCGACGTTCCGCACACTCGGCCTATTTCGATTTTTGTCACAAGCGAGAGCGCCGATGTTCAGAAAAAACTGAACATTGAGCGGAGCGACTACGAGGGTCCCGTGGGCATTATAGGTGCTCTCAGTGAGGCCGCAGGCGACGCGGGAATCCCGACGCTATCGATTTGGGCGTCGGTCCCCCACTACGTTCACAACGCACCCTCGCCAAAAGCGACGCTTGCGCTTATTGATCGGCTTGAGCAAACGATTGGCGTTGCCATTCCGCGCGGGGATCTCGAGGGAGAAGCAGCCGCGTGGGAAAAGGGCATTGACGTGCTCGCGAGTGAGGATGATGATATGGGTTCGTATATTCGTCAACTCGAGCAGGCGCGCGATACGGTTGACTCCCCCGAGGCGAGCGGCGAGGCGATCGCGCAAGAGTTTGAGCGATATTTGCGTCGTCGCGATCCTGGGGCAGGCTGAGTGCCGGGCCGCACGACGGCATTGTCAATCGCCCGGTGATGCATTGTGGGCGGGTTATGCGGCCAAAACACCCGTCGACAACAGCGCGATGAGTGTCCCACCCAATACGAGCCGGTAAATCACAAACGGGAGAAAACTGCCTTTCGAGATGTACCTCATGAAGACAGCGATCACGAGGAGCCCGACGACGAACGAAATAATCGTAGCGACCGCCGTCTCGACGCCCGTAAACACCTCGGCCGGGCACGTCGGAGTTCCCGTTCCGCACGGGTGAGTGACCGATTTGAACAGTTCGTAGAGTCCACTCCCCAAGACAGCGGGTATTGCGAGAAGAAAGGAGTAGCGTGCGGCGGCGCGGCGCCGAAAGCCCATAAAGAGCCCGGCGGTGATCGTGCCTCCCGAGCGCGATACGCCGGGAATCAAGGCGAGTGCTTGAGCGAATCCGAAGACGGCCGCGCGCGGAATAGTCAAGCCGTGGAGACTCCGGCATTTTTGGCCGACCGCGTCGGCAACACCCAAAAGCACGCCGAAAACGATCAGCGCGATTGCTACGATCCACAGGTTCCGGAGAGACGTCTCAATGGCGTGTTGAAAGACGACGCCGAGGATGACGATCGGCAGGCTGCCGAGAATGATGAACCAGCCCATGCGCGCATCGGGATTCGAGCGGGGCACTCGACCAAAAAGCGACGAAAACCATTGGCCGACTATTCGGACGATGTCCCGCCAGAAATAGACGAGCACCGCCGTCTCGGTTCCCAACTGGGTTATTGCGGTGAAGGCCGCCCCGGGGTCGGCGCCCGCGCCGAGAAACGTGCCGACGATCCTCAAGTGGGCACTGCTGGAAATGGGAAGGAATTCGGTCAAGCCCTGGACGAGTCCGAGGATGATGGCATCGAAAATTCCCATGGCTCACTTTCGTCAATCGCCGGGACTGTGTATCGTCAACCAGCGGGTTCGGGAGGGCGGAACTCAATAGCTCACGAGAAGGTCGGCGAGAACCTTCCTGCCAAAGACTAGTGCGTCGAGCGGAACGCGTTCGTCAATGCCGTGAAAAAGCGCCGGAAAATCGAGGGTCGCAGGAAGCAATAGCGGTGCGAATCCGTATCCGGTAATCCCAAGAAGACTGAGCGCCTTATTGTCGGTGCCGCCGGAAAACAAGTACGGTAATACGTCCGCGCCAGGATCGTGGTGATGCAACGCGCGAGTCATTTCCGTGACGAGTGGACTCTCAAACGACGTATCGAGACCGACATCGCGATTCAACACGATGAGTTCAATGTCGTCGCCCGCGAGTTCGCGAACGCGCGCGATTGTCTCGTCTTCGTCTCCGGGAACGACCCTGATATCGATGAGCGCTTCTGCGCGATCAGGGATCACGTTGTGCTTGAATCCGCCCGACAAGAGTGTCGGATTTGTCGTCGTGCGCAGAGATGCCGAGATGAATCGGGATGCCGTTCCCGTCGCGAGGGCGAGCTCGTCGGCGGGCGTTGTTTGTGGGTCCTGACCGGTCATCGCGGCGATTCCATCGAGCAGCGCTCGAGTGGTCGGAGTCACGTTCAGCGGCCACTCGTGTGTACCGATTCGCGCGACCGCTCGCGCGAGCGCGGTCACGGCATTGTTTCGGTTTTCTTGAGAGCCGTGTCCGGCCGTGCCCTTGGCGACAAGTTTGACCCAAATAAGGGCTTTTTCTCCGGTTTGCACGAGGTAGGCCCGCTTGCCATGAAGGTCAATCGAATAGCCACCGACCTCGCTAATGGCTTCGGTTGCTCCGCGGAAGAGCTCGGGGTGAGCGCGCACGAGATAGTGTGAGCCGTAGTGCCCACCGTCTTCTTCGTCGGCGAAAAAGGCGATAATGAGATCGCGTTCGGGTCGACGCCCGCTCTCGAGGATGTCATCGAGTGCGGTCAGAATCATCGCGTTCATGTTTTTCATGTCGACGGCACCGCGGCCCCACAACATTCCATCTTTAATCTCGCCGCCAAACGGGTCAACCGACCACGCCTCGGCAACCGCGGGAACAACGTCGAGGTGTCCGTGAACGACGAGCGCCGATTTGGTTGGATCGGCCCCATCGACTCGCGCGACGACGCTCGTGCGACCCGGGTCGGAGTTGAAAAGGCGTGCAGCGAGCCCAGCCCGTTCTAAATGAGCGGCGACGTATTCGGCCGCGTCTCGTTCCCCGTTGGATCGACCCTCTCCGAAGTTCGTCGTGTCGAAACGGATGAGATCTTGCGCAACGAGGGCGGTCCGGTCAAGGGGCATGAATCCACGGTATCGAAGCGCGCGGTTGCGAGCCAGCGAGCGAAAATTTAGAGCCGTCATTCGTGCTAGTGTCTAACTTCGGCTGGTTCGCCAGCGGTTGTGACACGCACTCGTCCGGGTGGCGGAAATGGCAGACGCGCTAGCTTGAGGTGCTAGTGCCCGTATAGGGCGTGGGGGTTCAAGTCCCCTCTCGGACACGATCTCTAGAAGAGAGTCTCGCCGATGAAGCCTCCCTTTTCGCAACCGGGCGCTATAGCGAAGACCGCGGATCCGATTGGCGTGATCCATTGATTGAGGAGATCGAGTTCTGCCATTCGTTTCTGAATCGGCACAAATTGTGCGTCAATATCTGCCTGGAACGATACAAAGAGCAATCCAGAATTCGAGCTCGCCGGGTTTGTTTCATGATCATCGAAGTTGTATCCTCGACGAAATATTCGCTCTTTCGGGTTGTCGGATCGGGCGCGGCGAAGGTGAGAGTACTCCGGAATGACGGCAAAACCGAGCGCGTTCTTCGCGGAAAAATCGGGTTCGTCATTTTCGCGAGTTCCCGTGAGCGGGGCGCCCGTGTCAAGAGTCCGTCCTATCGCGGATTCTCGGCCAGACCGGTCGAGTTCGTCCCATTTATCGAGATTCATTGCGATGCGACGAATCACGACGCTTGTCCCGTCGGTGAGCCAGTGCGGATTGTCAGCATTGCGCCACACAGTGCTCTCGAAGTCGTCGGTTCCCACGGCGGGGTTGGCTGTCCCATCAATCTGGCCAAAAAGATTTCGCATTGTCGTACCCGGCTTTTCTGACCCGGGAGACCGGCGAAACCCTTTCTGAAGCCAACGGAGCGAGGCAAAGGAGCGGCTGTCTTTGAGCACCATCCGGGTAGCGTGCGCGACTGTGACCGCGTCATCCGAACAAATTTGAATCAGGAGGTCTCCGCCGCTCCACGCGCTTTCGAGTTGGTCGACCGTAAACGCGGGCAGGGGCCTCAACCAGGCCGGCTTCGCACCGGTTTCGGCGCGTTCGACGAGGTTCGGTCCGAAACCAAACGTAATCGTCAATCGCGCGGGTACGAGGGCGAGTTCCGGTTCCGAGTCGGCTAGTGCCGCGGTTCCAGAACTCAACCGGGCGGCATCGTCGCTGAGGATTTGCATCATTCTTCGAAGACCGTCGCGATCAACCGTCGGGGCGAGGTCGAGCCCAATCGCGGTGATGTGCGATTGCGCGACCGTCTCGATTCCGCTTTGGCGCCGACCGTAAAATGGGATGGTTTCCGTCCCGTTGAGTGGGGCGGTCGAGCTTTTCGCGGGCGGTGGCGCCGAAATAGCGCGACGAAGAACTCCGTCGATGCCAACGGCACCCGCGGCGCCGATTCCGGCGGCGGCACCCCCCGCGAGGAGGTGCCGCCGACTAAACGCTCGATCAGACGCGCGGTCCTGATTGCCGCGGGTCAATGTGTCGGGTTTGTCGTGCTCTGATATTTCTCGTTCGCACCCGCAAATGCTTTTGCCGGGGCGACGAAATCGCGCTGTGCTCCATCGGACAGGGTGATCGTGAGTGGCACGGTGTCCCCTTCTTTTATTGGCCCCGTGAGGCTCATGAGCATGATGTGGTTACCGCCGGGGACGAGTTCGAATGACCCGTGTGCGGGCACAACAAAGCCGGCGTTGGCAACGCGCATGATCTTCTCGCCCGTTTCGCCTTGGACTGTCTCGTGGAGTTCGACGGCGGTCGACGCCGGGGTCGTTACCGATGAAACAGTGACGTCTTTATCTCCGTCATTTTTCACCACGCCGAAGATCGCAGTCATTTTCGTCTCGGATGCTTTTGTCCACGAGTCCACGAGAGAAAGGGATTCAATCGCAGCGCTCGTCGCCGAATTGGGCGCGGGAGCTCCCGCGGGCGTGCTGCACCCCGTGAGCATTGCGAGGGTCACCCCGGTGATGGCAAGGCGAGAGGCGGTTCGGATATTCACTGGGAGTGCTCCTTTTTTTCTTTGGCGGATCGACGTCGCGGGATGTGCGAAATCGACGACAAACTGCGAGGTCGCCGTGCGCGACGGAGGGTGACTGCCCGGTAAATGCTGATGCCGATGGCGGCCCCGATGAGAGCGATAAGAACCTGCCGGACTTCGCCGCCGCCGGCTGAGCTGTCGTCGCCGCGTGCGTCGGACGTGTCGTGGCGGTTGTCGGGGCGCGCACCGACGTCGTAAGCGGGAGGCGGGCTCGAATTCGAAGCGGGATTGTGATCGTCAGGGGCTGCCGACGAGGTCGATTGACCCGTTCTGATCGTGAATCCAAACGCCCCGGATATGGGGTGCCCATCGCTCGAGACGACTCGCCAAAGAACTCGATAGGCGCCGTCGGGCAGCCCCGGGGGAACTGACTGAGTCACCGTTGGGCCGTTGATGGTTGGTGGTGCTTCCGCGACGGTCGTCCCACTGTCGTCGACAAGGTGAACAGCGGCGCCAATGTCGATCAATCGATCCGAAAATTCAAGGGAAATCGCGGAGGGCCGCGCGTCGACAACGGCGCCGTCTTCGGGGTTGGATCGCACGAGTTGGTCGTGGGCGTGAGCCGGTCGGGCGTGAGCGATCTCAATTGCGGACAGTGCCGCAATGCCGACGAGGATGGCACACAGCGCCCCAACGAATCGAGGATGACGAGGTCGCTTCATGGTGTCCCTCCAGAGCGGTCGCGGCTTGCGAGTCGCCCGAGCTGATCGTTGTAGCGGGTGAGTTTGGTATCGCGGGTGCGATTGGCGGACCGGTCAAAGCGCGCCGCCGCACGTTCGTCCGAGGAAATCCACTGTCGAACGACCATGAGCGCGACCAACACGGTTGGAATCTCGGCGGCACCCCACGCGATTCCCCCGCCGATCCGTTGATCGGCGAGAAGTGCGGGATCGTCGGTTTGGTGCAAAGCGTGCCACCAATCGATCGCGAGAACGCTCGTTTGTGACATAATTGCCAGCCCGAAGAATGCGTGAAACGCAAGCGTGGCGAGCAGGATCATGATTCGCAACGGGAAGGACGGGCGCTGTGGACCGGGGTCAACGCCGATGAGCACCCAATAGAAGGCATACCCGGACACCAAAAAGTGAATGCACATGAGAATGTGCCCCTGGTGGGTCCGCAGCGAAAACGCGAACCAGTCCGTGTAATAGAACGCAATGAGACTGCCCGCGAATAGGATCGCCGCAACCGCGGGTGTGACGAAAACGTGCGCCGCGCGCGAGTGGAGTGCGCTCACGAGCCACTCGCGAGGTCCCCCGCTGTTGTCGTGCCGAGTGGGAAGCGTTCGCAGCGCTAACGACACCGGTCCGCCTAGAACCAAAAGAGGCGGAACAACCATCATGAGTCCCATGTGCTGAATCATGTGCGTGCTGAAGTGTACGGCACCATAGACGCCGGGACCACCGCTCGTGAAGTATATGAGCCCCGCGCATCCGGCGAGCCACGCGATCATGCGCGATAGTGGCCAGCGGTCACCCCGCCGCATCAAGCGGCGCACGGCGACGACATACCAGCTTGCCGCGACAACCCCGAGGGCGAGCCACAACCAATCGACGTGAACCTCGGTGAGCACACGCCACGCCGAGACGTCGGGCGGATACGGGAACCCCAAGAGGCCCTGTCGCCCATCGACTCCGTCGAGCGGCGTTTGCGGAATTGGCGGAGCGCTTCGAGACACGGCGACGGAGACTCCCATTGCAATCGCCATGACGACAACTTCGCCGACCGCAAGTTGAATGAATGCTCGGTTCGAATCCGGGGTCTGGTGGAGGCGCGGAATGAGACGTTTCCGGTGGATCCACCCGGCGTACCCGAGGAGCGCGAGCATCGCGCCCTTGGCAATGATGAGTGCACTATACGGACTCAACAGGTTTTCTGCCGAGCCGACTCGAAGCGTAGCGTTGATGATCCCCGACCCCGCAACAGCCGCGAACGCCCATCCGGCGAGGGCCGAGTAACGGCTCACGGCAACACTCAGGTTGGTGCCGAGTCGGTTGCGCACCACGATTATTCCGACGAGGCCACCGACCCAGACCGTGACCCCTAGTAAGTGCGCAGCCATGCTGTTGACCGCGTTGCCGTGTTCGCCGGAGTTTGCCGCGTGGCCCGCGAGTGCGAGCGGAAGCAAAGCCGCGAGGCCGGCGACGGTCGCAAACACAACCGCGGGCATGCGACGGCCGATGACGAGCGCCGTCACGACGACCGCGATACACGCGGCAGAAACGAGCAAGGTCTGGCCCACCTCGAGGTGCGTCGCGACGTAACCGAACGTCTTGTCGAATTTCGGAGAGGTCACCGGGGCGCCAATGACGGTTGCGGCCGTGAAGACGAGACCACCCAGCGCGGTTGCCAGCCACCCGCACGCAGACCACGTTGCGAGTCGGACCGCGTGAGCCTGACTAGAACTCATTTCTCCTCGCCCCGCTTCGTGGCCGGGAAGAACGAAGGTCGCCACGATGAGAAGACCGATTGTGACCGTTGCTGCTGCATCGTGAAGCGCGCGCGTCACGGGAAGGCCCAGCATGACGAACTCTCCGGGACCGCCTAATTGTGGCGCGAACGCGCCGGTGGCGATCATGCCGATCAGCGCGACGGTGATCACGAGCGGCGCGCACAATGCAAGGGTCAGTTCGACCGATCGAATGTGCGGTGGTCGAGATTTTGACCGTGGGCGCACAATAAGACTGCCGGCAAGCCGCGCCCAGCGTGTGGTCATGCGGTCTCCGAAATTACGCGAACTGTCGTGCGCGCCCTACACTACCCGACGGCAGACTGCGGGTTCGTCGGGCATACTCCCTCGTGTGACCCCCGTGTCTCACGGTGACGCGGGGCCGGGGTCAGTTTTTAGTTGTTGCATTGCGAAGGTAGGTGTCGAGGTCGCTTCGAAATTGGGCGAGCGCTTCTTGGTGGGTGTCGATGTAGTTCTGGTCGTGTTCGGTTTGGATCGCGAGTGCGATTCCGACGAGATTGGTGGATATTTTGCACTCGACGTCCGCGGTGGCGGTCGCGATTTGTTGTGCGTCGGCGACCTCGGCGCGTGGCCACCGGTCGTCATACAGCGCGGCGAAGGGACTGAGGTAGTTGAATCCGCGTTCTTTCATGCACGTACTCCATTCTGTGACGGCGGCGACGTAGCGGCTGTCGTCGAATGGAACGGTTGGCCCGCCATCGGGGAGAACCCTGGCAGACGTATCTTCCTCTGATTTGGCACTATCCGGCAAACTGCTCTGCGCATTTTGGATGCACTCAAGAATAATGGCGGGTTCGTACGAGTCGAAGTAGTCTTTCGCGGGCAGAGTACTACTGTCTGGTCCCGTTGCTGCCGGAAACGCGTAGCCGTGCTGGGCTGCGTTGGTCGTGTCGAAAAATCCCCAGAGGGTTGCTCTGGTCGCTCTCCTTCGGATGTCGGCGTTGACGGATGCCGCGAGATCCGGCGGGTTCGCGTCTTTTTTAGGGGTGACGCCCTTTTCGGCCAGGCACTCATTGAGTGCCTGATCGTGAACCTGCCTGATTTGAAGCAACTCGCGAGAACCGGGCAGATGAGCGTCAATTGGTCGGGTTACCTGCGACTCGTTCGTTACCCTCTTGATGCCTCCGCGGTCATGTTCTTCCACGGCTCCGCTCGAGTTGTTCCCCGTCGCGCACCCTGAAAGCACGAGCACACTGGTGATAACGACGGGAGCGATGGAGGGTAGTCGATGAATAAGCACGGGCAATTATCTCTCTGCGATGGTGTTTGAAGGAGTGGACAGGGTGAGTAAAACCGGGAATCGAACACTGTGACTCAAAAGTGTTACACGATTGACGCTCGCGCAGTAAAAATTCACCCTGAGATTCCTAGAACCACGACCCGCGCCCGCCGCCGACACCGGTCATAGAAGAGACCGCCGCACTGTGGAGATGCCCTAGTGAGTTCGAGTTTCTGTCGAGGAACGTGACCGTCACGTACACGGGTGTCGCAACGACCTGGAACGACACGGTATCGCGAGTCAAGCGACTCCAGTCGCTCGTGATGATCGTTCCGGTCAGATAACCGATCCCAATATTAAAGAGCCCGCCGCCGTCGCCGCGGAACTTCCACCCGTGGGTTTTGAGGTTGATATGCACATAGAAAATGCCGCCCCCAATGAAACCGCCCATGACGGACGGGACAGCAATTTTATCGTCGGCGCTCGTGAGCGAACACTCTGCAGGGTACGTGGCCGTTTGTTGCCGATCAGACGAAGTCGATTGAGCGGTGGCAGGCACTGCCACGAACCCCGCGACTCCGGTAATAAGACAAATCACGGTGCCCGTCGAAATGGCCCGGACGAAATTTTTCATGCCTGGTTCCCCTGATATTCTCGAAGCTCGCTCTTTCCGACCTACTGGATTGAGCGCACAAGTACCGGTAAATCAGGAGTAGCCATTTTTCTGTCGGGGCCACCCCTCACACAGAGGGTGGCCCCTCGACAAATATCGTGGCACCGAGCTGGGTATCAGGGCAAGAGAAAAAACCACAATTTCTTCCGTCTTTTTCCGGACCGTGTCGCTCATCAACGGTGTTCCACGCTGACTGCGCGGTTGCTTCTTCAGACGATTTGGTGCGGTACCTTCTACGTCCCAGCGGCGTCCTTTGCGGCCGCGTCTTTCGCAACAGCGGCTTGTGCCGCGGCGTCCTTTGCGACTGCAGCTTTTGCGGCGGCATCTTTGACGGCCGCGTTATAAGCAGCCGTGGCGTCTTTCACGGCAGCATCATAGAGATGAGCGTCCTTGATCGCAGCGTTATAGGCAGTAGCGTCCTTGGTAAAAAAAGCGGCTTTGATTCTAGCGGCATGGGCACCGTGGGCCATGTCAGCAGCGTGCTCGGCAGCGGTGGTTCGCGCGGTAGCGGCTTTGGCAGCGGCGGCTTGCGCGGTAGCGGCCCTGTCGGCAGCGGCCTTGGCCGCAGAAGCCTTGGCTCTTAGGCCGTCCGGTGTTGGTTCCGGTAAGCGCGTAATTCTCCACGGCTCGGGTCCTCCGTGTTGGGCCCAGGATTCCAATAGGTGTTTTCCGCCGTCGTCTTGATTGGCTACAAAACTGCCTTTCTGAGCGAAAAGACCTGTAACGAAATTTTTGGTCTCCTCATACCATTTTTTGTAGTATTGAGTGCAGTGTGGTTGGACTGCAGCATAGAAGTAGGTCAAGAAAAAGGAACCGATGACGCATCCCCTTTCGTCTGCGTCAGTTGAGTTCCACCAGGCGATAATGCCCTTGATGATCGTGTATGCGGTAAGGCCGAGAAAGACGAATTCACCGGCCGCGGGGAACGCTACAGCGACGAGCATAGCGCCCAGTGCGATTGTGTTCACGACGATGGGCTCAGGGTCTTTGCTATGAACGCCGTCGGCAATACCAAGCCCGTTTGACACAACGGGAATGAGGCGACCTAAGGTTTTGGCGTTCTCTTCTCGATCCCCACTCCGATAAGATTGCATTGCTGCGTTGAGGGCTGCTCCCAGGCCCACAACGCCGGTCGCTGTCTTGCCTCCGTCGCGCATCGAAGAAATTTTCGTTTTCAGCAGGGAGTTCGTCTTATCGATATTTGCCGCGCTCATCGGTTTGTCGGTCCGTTCCGGAAGAGTTTTCATAAAGGCCTTATCAGCCAGAATCTCTTGCTGAAGCGTCTGAGCTTTGCTTTGTACCCTGGCAGTATCGAGAGTCTTCTGATTTTCTCGTGCGATAGAGGGTGCGAGGACTTCTGGGAATTCTCCCGCGACCGCTGCAGGGGGTGCTGCGACGAGTGACGCGGTGAGGATCGCCAGGGTGGAAATAGTAGTGGTGACGAAGGCGACCCACCGTGATGATGAAGATTTTTTGTGATTCGGGTTCACGACCTGCTCCATGCTCGTTTTCGGGTGATTTTGAACAGTTGGAATAGACTTTTTTGTGACTATATAGCACAATGCGCCGAGGGGGTTAATCTAGCCCGTTGTCCCAGTGGGCACTGATCGTGGGGTCTCACCACAGTCGTCCTCTCGCAGCACTTTGACTTATTCGAACACATGTTCGACTATTAGTTAGTGTTGCTTACTTCATCCTCCCGTTGTGACGCCGACACGACGAGCGTCGTGAATGCGGGTGCCCTGAATAGTGACGCACGCATTCCCACTCTCCCCCTTTTTGAAAATCTTTTGCCAGGGGGTTCGCTTACCGAGGGTGCCGTCTACTCAGTCGACGAGAAGTCAACCGCGATCGCTGTGGCACTCGTCGTCGGCGCGAGCGCGGCGGGTGCGTGGTGTGGAGCCGTGGGGGTGCCCGATATTGGCGTCGAGGCGGCCGCCCGCTTCGGGATCGAACTCGACCGTTTCGTATTGGTTCCGCACCCGCGCAATCGGTGGCTGACCGTGATCGCTGCCCTGACAGACGTGCTCAAAGTCGTTGTCACACGCCCCTCGGTGCGGGTGAGCGCCGGCGACGTTTCCCGTCTTGTTGCGAGACTTCGGCAGCGAGGATCAACACTCATCGTGCTCGGATCGTGGCCACACAGTGAGGCGAGACTGCGGGTTGTGGGCAGCACGTGGCGCGGTATCGGGCACGGGCACGGCTACCTTTCGGCACGTCAAATGACCGTGAGCGTGACGGGGCGAATGATCGAGGGGCGTCCACGTACACAGACTCTGTGGCTTCCCGAGGTATGACAAGCGTGAGTCGCGCTCGCTCCCCGACACTCACGAGAGTGCTCGTCGTGTGGTGCCCAGACTGGCCAATCGATGCGGGTTTCGAGACCGTCATTGAGGCAATCGAGCAACTCATGCCCGGGGTTCAGCCCGTGAGACCCGGGCTATGTGCGATTCGCGCGCGCGGCCCGACCCGCTATTACGGGGGTGAAAAAGACGCGGCGCGCGCCGTTCTTGAGTGTCTCGGAGCGCTCGGAATTTCCACCGCCCGGGTTGGTATCGCAGACGGAATCTTCGCAGCCGAACAGGCTGCTCGCTTGCTCGTCACTCGCGAATCGGATAACGACGAGAAAGATGCTGCACGGTCAGATGATCGAAAGACTGCCGCCAGGATCGGGGTCGTCGCACCCACCCGTACTCCGAGATTTCTTGCCCCTTTGCCGATTACTGTGCTCGATGATCTTCCACTCGTGACCCTGCTGCTTCGACTCGGTGTGCATACACTCGGCGCGTTCGCCGCGCTTCCCGTGAGTGACGTGCACGCGCGATTCGGTGCGGCGGGAGAGCGCGCGCACGCGTGCGCAAGCGGACTCGACGAGCGACAGATCGCTGTGCGTATTCCGCCGAAAAACCGTGACGTAGCGGTCGATTTTGAGCCGGCCCTTGACAGTGTTGAGAATGTTGCATCTGGTTTTCGCGCGACCGCCGAGCATTTCATTGCCGACCTCACCGCGGAAAAACTCGTCACTACGGCGATTCGCATCGAGATACGCGCCGAGCGCGGGGAGACAATCGACCGAACGTGGTTGCATCCGCGCTGGTTTACTGCCGCTGACGTGCTCGACCGAGTGAGATGGCAATTGCGCGGCGCCGATGCAATCGGCGGCTCTCTGGTATCGGGCGTCGCTCACGTGGCGGTCTCGCCAGTGACTAGTGACGCAATGAGCAATCACGAGGAGGGACTGTGGGGCAGTGGTCCTGACGAGCGCGTTCACCACGGTCTCGCGCGCGTGCAAAGCATGCTCGGTTACGAAGCCGTACTCACGGCCGTGATCGGGGGTGGTCGCATGCTCGCCGAGCGAGGGGTTCTCGTGCCGTGGGGCGAAAACCTCCCCGGTGTGCGGAAAGAACTCGACGTGGCACGTGCGCGACCGTGGCCGGGACAATTGCCTCCCCCGTTGCCGGCCACGGTGTTTCGGTCGCCGTTCGGGGTGACCGTGCTCGATACGGGCGGCTCTCCCGTCGGGCTTGATGATCGCGGTGCGTTCGATTGCGAACCCGCTCGGTTTGCGCCGACCACGGTGACGAGCGAAGCTCGCGCGATCACCGCGTGGTCGGGTCCGTGGCCCGTCCACGAACACTGGTGGGATGTGGCCCGCGTGCGCACCATTAATCGGATTCAACTCGTCGACGGTGACGGCAGCGCGTGGCTGCTCGTGCTGAACCGTGACCGGTGGTGGGCCGAAGCGCGGTACGACTAATGGAGTCGATTGTTCCGTACGCCGAACTGCACGCGCACTCGAACTTCAGTTTTCTCGACGGTGCGAGCCATCCGGAACAGCTTGTTGCCGAGGCATCGCGCCTCGGTCTTCACGGTCTCGCGCTCACGGATCACGACGGTTTCTATGGTGCCGTGCGGTTTGCCGAAGCTGCTGAAGAATTTCCCACTCTTGTCACGGTTTTTGGTGCCGAGCTTTCTCTCGGTCTTACCACGCCGCAAAACGGCGAAGCCGACCCCGAGGGCAGTCACCTTGTCGTGCTTGCTCGAGGGGGTGACGGGTATCACAGCCTCTCCGGGGCCATTACGGCGGCGCAGTTCGCTGGAGCGCAAAAGGGTCGTCCCGTTTACGACCTTGCCGACCTCGCCGCGCGCGCCAACGGAAACTGGCTCGTTCTCACCGGATGCCGCAAGGGCAGCGTGCGCCAGGCTCTCGACCGTGTGGCACCCGTCGGCGCGGCAAACGAAGGAGACCGAATGATTGCGGCCACGCGCGAGGTTGACCGGCTCGTCGACCTCTTTGGTCGAGACAATGTGGTCGTTGAACTCGTCGATCACGGCGATCCGCTCGACACTACCCGCAATGACGTGCTTGCCGACATTGCTGCGCGTCGGAGGGTGCCCGTCGTCGCAACCAATAACGTGCACTACGCGACTCGCGCGCAGCACGGACTCGCGACGGCGCTCGCGGCGGTGCGCGCGCACCGCAGCCTCGACGAAATCGACGGATGGTTGCCCGCATCCGGTCACGCGCACGTGCGCTCGGGCGCCGAAATGGCCGCTCGATTCGCGCGCTATCCCGGTGCACTCGAACACACGGTCGATATTGCCGACGACCTCTCGTTTCGGTTGCGCCTCGTTCGGCCCGGTCTTCCCCGCCAGAATGTTCCCGAGCCGCACACCCCAATGAGCTGGTTGCGCGAACTCGTTTGGGCGCAGGTTCCGCGCAAATATCCCGGACTGTCGCACACGGACCGCGAACGCATCGCACGCGAACTCGCCGTAATCGAAGACAAAGATTTTCCCGGTTATTTTTTGATCGTGCACGACATCGTCGAGTTTGCACGAGGTCGGGGAATTCTGTGCCAGGGGCGAGGGTCTGCCGCGAATTCGGCGGTGTGCTACTTGCTCGGCATCACCGCGGTTGACTCGATTGCCTACAACTTGCCGTTCGAACGATTCCTCTCGAGCATGCGCGAAGAAGAACCCGATATCGATGTCGACATCGATTCCGACCGCCGAGAGGAGGTTATTCAGTATGTCTACGGTCGCTATGGCCGCCACAACGCGGCCCAAGTCGCCAACGTGATTACGTATCGTCCGAAGTTCGCGGTTCGGGACATGGCGAAGGCGCTTGGCTACAGTACGCAGCAGCAGGGTGCGTGGTCGCGGCAAATCGAATCGTGGGGGTCTATCAAACTCGCCGATGGTCACGATCTTCCCAATAGCGTGGTCGACTTGGCCTCGCAAGTTGTGAGGTTTCCGCGGCATTTGGGTATTCACTCGGGCGGTATGGTGCTCGCTGATCGTCCCATCGGCGAGGTTGTTCCCATCGAGCATGCTCGGCGCGAAGGGCGCACCGTGCTTCAGTGGGATAAAGACGATTGCGCGTGGATGGGCCTCGTCAAATTCGACTTGCTCGGACTCGGCATGCTTTCCGCGCTCCAACACGTGTTCACCCTTATTGACGAAACGCTTGATGAGGTGTGGAACCTCGACTCGATCCCGAAAGAAGAGGCGGGCGTCTACGACATGCTGTGCCGCGCCGACTCGATCGGTGTGTTTCAAGTGGAAAGTCGGGCGCAAATGTCGACACTCCCCCGACTGCAACCCCGCTGCTTTTACGATCTCGTGATCGAGATTGCGCTTATCCGTCCGGGACCGATTCAGGGTGGTGCCGTGCACCCGTATATTCGGCGTCGACTCGGACACGAGCAGGTGACCTATCTCCATCCGCTGCTTGAGCCGGTTTTGAAACGCACGCTCGGGGTCCCGCTCTTCCAAGAGCAACTCATGCACGTGGCTATGGCAGTTGGTGGCTGCACGGCGGACGACGCTGATCTTTTGCGGCGTGCAATGGGGTCGAAACGCGGTATCGAAAAGATCTCGTCGCTGCGGGCCAAGCTCTATGACGGAATGATGAACAACGGTATTGACCGAAAATTGGCCGACAGTATCTATGAAAAGATTGAGGCGTTTGCAAACTTTGGGTTTGCCGAAAGCCATTCACTGAGTTTCGCGTTGCTCGTCTACGCGAGTTCGTGGCTTAAATTGCACTACCCCGCCGCGTTCTTGGTTGGGTTGCTTCGAGCGCAACCGATGGGCTTCTACTCACCACGTACCCTTGTTGCGGATGCACGCCGCCACGGTGTTGTCGTACGTCGCCCTGACATCCAACTCTCTATCGCGCAAGCGGGGCTTGAACCGAGTGGGCTCGACGCTCCGCGCGGTGCCGACTCGTGTCTGGATCGTTCGCAGCCCCCTGTCGGACCCTTTGACCGTGCCGCACCGAATAACAACGGTGTGCACCGGCGCGACGGCTCTTTTATTGTGCGACTCGGACTCGCCGGTATTACCTCAATCGGTACCGCTCTTGCCGAGCGGATCGTTGCCGAGCGCGAGACCGGTGGCCTCTATTGCAGCATGGCCGATCTTGCCACGCGCGTTGAACTTTCGACTCCCCAGTTCGAGGCGCTCGCGTCCGCTGGCGCTTTTGCGTCATTCGACCTGACGCCGCGCGAGGCCCTCTGGGAGGCAGGTCGGGCGGCACAAGAAAAGCCGGAGTATTTGCCGGGTACGAGTGTGTGGATTCAGCCTCCGCTCTTGCCGATCCTGACCGCCGCCGAACAGGTTGTCTACGACGTGTGGGCAACGGGAATTTCGACTGACGACCACCCGGTTCGTTCTGTGCGCAACTGGCTCGACCACCGCGGGGTTGTGCGGATCGACCGGTTGGAAACAGCCGAATCGGGGCGGCGTATCGAGGTCGGTGGCGTTGTCATTCACCGACAGCGGCCGTCATCTGCTCGTGGAGTGACGTTTCTGAACCTTGAGGACGAAACGGGAATTCTTAACGTTATTTGTTCGGTCGGAATGTGGAGTCGCTACCGGCGAGTCGCGCGCGGAGCACCCGCAATGATTGTGCGCGGCATTCTCGAACGATCTGCAGAGGGGGTTATTAATCTCATTGCCGACCGAGTCGAAGGTCTTTCTCTCGCGGCGCCGACCGTGAGTCGCGACTTTCGTTAAAACACGAGTCCTCCGGTTGGATAAACGACGGTCCGGTGTCGTAAACGTGTGACGCGCGCGCGTTTTGTGTGGGAGGCTTGATACCACTTGCGAAACCACTCACCGACTCCCCTTACTGACCACTGCTCTTCCTCATGAAGGCTCGGTGTTCAGGTCATCCTTAAAGTAGGGGGTCAAACAAATTCGGTTGTTGCGGGCGGCTTTGAAAAGCAACCCGGAATTCCTCGAGGAGGCGCAAGTCATGGGGTCAACAAAACCCACGTTAATTATCAACGAAGAAGCAATCGCGGCTAATACCCGACTGTTTGCTGCCCGGGTAACCGGGGCTCTCATGGCCGTCGTCAAAGCCAACGGATTTGGTCACGGAGTCCGCGCGGATCTTGTGCTCGATAACGGTGCGTCGTGGTTGGGAGTTGCGACGCTCGACGAAGCCATTCCGCTTCGTGCACGCGGAGTCGAAGCGCCTCTTTTGAGTTGGCTCAATCCGATCAACGCCGATTTTCAGGAGGCAATTCACAACCGCATCGACGTGGCTGTGCCAGGAACGGACCACTTGCGCGTGATCGCGAACGCAGCCCGAATACTTCGGCAACGCGCTCGCGTTCACCTCCACGTTGACGTCGCCTTGGCACGCGACGGCACACTGCAGCACGAGTGGTCGACCCTGTGTCGTGCGGCGAGGAACGACGAGCGCCAGGGCACCGTGTCCGTCGTGGGGATCATGGGCCACCTCTCGTGCGTGAGTGTTCCCGAAGACCCCGTCAACACGAGTGAGCGCATTCTCTTTGCCGATGTGGTGAGGGTGGCTCGCGATCACGGGTTGAATCCCGTGGTCACTCACCTTGCGGCAACCGCGGCGACCCTGAATTCTCCCGAAACTCATTGTGACCTCAGCCGCGTGGGTGCGGGACTGTACGGCATCGACCCGTCGCGCAGAACGCCGCTGCGGGGGGCGATGACGCTCACCGCGCCCGTGGTTTCAGTCCGTGAGGTGCCGCGCGGAACCGGCGTCGGTGACAATCACGAGTACGTCGTGGATCGCCCAACCCGGCTTGCGTTGTTGCCCGTGGGTTACGCCGATGGTGTGCCTCGAGCATCCGCGGGACACGCCTACGTCCAAATTCGCAACGCGCGCCGACCGATCATCGGAGCCGTATCCATGGATCAAATCGTGGTCGATGTCGGCCAAGACACCGTGAATTTGGGTGAGGTCGCCACGGTTTTCGGCCCGGGTTACGGAGGGGAACCTACAATTGCCGAGTGGGCGTCCTGGTCCAACACAATCGAACATGAAATCGTAACGGGGATCGGATATCGCGTTGCCCGCACCGTGCTCCCGAGCGTTCTCACTGTGAATAGAACCGCGTGATCCCCTCTACTCACGACAATCAAGGAGAAAAATACCGATGTCGAACCGGCTCCAAATCGTTGTAATTGGTGGAGGAGAAAACAATGAACACGATGTCTCGATCGCGTCCGCCGCAGCAATTTGCACGGCCCTCAACGTCAACCGATTTGATGTGCGCGGACTGACAATCGAAAGGGATGGTTCGTGGGCCATTACTGACGGGGCGCCGATAAACGGTACTGGCGAGGCGATCGACCTTCTCAAGAGCGCAGACGTGGTCTTTCCCGCGCTTCACGGTGCGAGAGGAGAAGACGGAACGATCGCCGGTTTTCTCGACGTAATCGATGTCCCTTACGTGGGTTCGGGCGTGCGGGCGGGTGCCCTCGCAATGGACAAGTGGGCCACAAAGTTGATTGCACGCGACCTCGGCATCGCCACGGCTCCGGCCACGCGCGTGACCGCGAAGGACGATCCGATTGGTGGGTCTCACGTCGGCTACCCACTCATTGTTAAGCCCGTTTCCTCAGGGTCGAGTTTTGGCGTTTCTCGAGTGACACACGCGGGCGAAATTGACTCTGCCGTGAATTCTGCGCTCGAGCATGACGATGCCGTTCTCGTCGAGGGATGGGTCGAGGGTCGGGAGGTTGACATCGCGGTCCTCGAACGAGCCGACGGTTCCCTTCAGGTCGGTCCACCACTCGAAATCGTGACGGCACGCGATGAGGTCTTCGACTTTGCGAGCAAATACGGCGGCGGGGCAGATTATCGAGTACCGGCGGCGGTATCCAATGACGAACGTCGTGCGCTCGAAGAATCGGCCCGCGCGATTTTCCACGGGCTGGGTTGCGCCGGAATTGCCCGCTGCGATTTTTTTGTTACCGATACGGGACCGATCCTCAACGAAGTGAATACGATGCCCGGGTTTACCGAACTCTCGCAGGTCCCGATAATATTCGCTCACGCGGGCATCGACTACTCGAGCCTGCTCGATTTGCTCGTCGATGAGGCCCTCGCGCGTGGGCGGCACGCGTCCAAATAAGAGCCGCCACAAGCGGGCAGTGCCCGCGATTCGGATGGTGGGCGGCTAGATGCTGCGCGCGACGACGGCAGACAAGCGGTCTGCAACACCCTCTGCGAGATCGCGATTGTGCGCCTCGACCATGACGCGCACGACGGGTTCGGTCCCTGACGAGCGCAGTACCACTCGTCCCCGCCCGCCGAGGGCGCTTTCCGCCTCGGTGATCGCGCGTTGAATTTCGGCCGATTCGCCAATGTCGACCCGTTCACTCGTGCGCACGCTTTGCAATGCTTGCGGATACTTCGGCATGCCGCTCACGAGTTCGGCGAGCGATTGTCCGGTTTCTTGGACGATGCTCAGCACCTCGATTGCGGCGGCAAGCGCGTCGCCCGATGTCACGCGGTCGAGGCAGAGAATGTGGCCGCTCGCTTCGCCGCCGAGCACTCCCCCGTGCTCGCGAAGCTGCTCGAGCACATAGCGGTCACCAACGTTTGCGCGAATGAACTCGATGTCGAGGGCACCGAGTGCCTCTTCGAGTCCGAAATTACTCATGATGGTGCCAACAACTGGACCTCGAAGCGTGTTTCGGTTCTTGCGCGCCTTGGCGATTACGTAGAGAATCTGGTCGCCGTCAACCAGATTTCCATCGTAATCCGCCATGAGAAGACGGTCGGCGTCGCCGTCGAGGGCGATCCCGAGCGACGCTTCGATTGCCGGGACCGCGCGCTGCATCAATTGCGGCGACGTCGATCCGCACCGCAAATTGATATTTCGACCGTTCGGCGACGTTCCCAGTGATGTGACGGTGGCCCCAAGATCTTGAAGTACGCGCGGACCCACCTTGTACGCTGCACCGTGGGCACAATCGATCACAATGTCGAGGCCCGTGAAGTCGGTGCCCGGCGGGACCAATGAGGCCAGAAAGTTCTGATACTGAATTCGCGCGCTCGCGAGGCGAGTAGCCGATCCGATTGCGCTGGATTCGAGAGTTACCGGACTCTCGTCGAGTGCTCGCTCGATTTCGGCCTCAACCGCATCGCCGAGTTTGCGGCCGCTCGCGTCAAAGAATTTGATTCCATTGTCGTCATAGGGGTTGTGCGACGCGCTGATGACCGCACCAAAGTCATAACCGAGTTTCTTGGTGAGGTGTGCAATTGCCGGCGTAGGAAGCGGACCGCACAGCACGACGTTCACACCAGCCGCGACGAACCCGGCCTCCAGAGCGGATTCGAACATGTAGCCCGAGAGTCGCGTGTCTTTGCCGACCAAAACCGTGCCACCCTTTGGCGCGAGAACTCGCGCGGCGGCGCTTGCGAGGTGCAAAGCAAAGTCGACCGTGAGAGGAAAATGGCCAACCCGACCACGAACACCGTCTGTTCCGAAGTAGCGGCGTGGCATCAGGGCTCCCTCGGCAAGTGAATCGTCTCGGGGAACCATGTTAGGTGATGAGGGCGGCACAGGACGACACGCGCGCCACGGCGTTTCCGTGCGCCGCGGAGTGGCCGCGCGGTGATCGGGTATCAATTGACACGAATCCGCGGCACAATGAATTGCATGTCAAGCGCGCGTCATCCGTGGTCTCGGTACGTCGCGCTCGGCGATTCGTTTACCGAGGGGGTTGGCGATCCCGAAAAAGGCAGTCCGGGAGGACTACGCGGCTGGGCCGATCGTGTTGCCGAGGTTCTCAGCGAGGGTCCACACGATTTTGCGTATGCCAACCTCGCGGTGCGCGGCAAGCTTTTGAAGCAAATCGTCGACGAGCAAATCGAAACCGCCCTTGATTTGCGGCCCGACCTGATTTCGATTTCGGGCGGCGGCAATGACGTTATCAGGCCGGGGACTGATCCCGATGCCATCGCCGCGACGTTCGAAGCGGGGATTCGGCGTCTTGAGAGGGATCGGGCGACGATTGTGGTCTTCACCGGCGTCGACGTGGGGTTTTCATCGGTTTTTAATCGTCTTCGAGGGAAGATTGCAATTTACAATGAGAATTTGCGCGCTATTGCCGCGCAGCACGACCTCATTGTGGCTGACATGTGGGCGCTCGCGGAAGTGCAAGACACGCGCATGTGGGCGCCAGACCGCTTGCATTTGAATGCGCTCGGTCATCACACGGTCGCCCGGATGCTCCTCAATTCGCTCAACGTCGACAACGCGCTCGAGCCGACCCGACCCGAGCCGCTGCCATCGAGAACGTGGCGACAAGCGCGCGCCAACGATCTTTTGTGGGCTCGTGAATACCTTGTACCGTGGGTCGTGCGCCGAATTCGCCATCAGTCTTCGGGGGACAATATCAAGCCCAAGCGCCCCAATCCGGGGCCACCGACGCCTCCGAATGCCGAATCTCGCTCGCACTAGCCAACGAGGCTCACCGGGTGCGTTAACCGCCACCACCATCCCGGCTCGGCAATCGGTTCGGAGAGAATCAGCGGTGTTGTCGTCGTTGACGATCCACTCGTGACGTTCACGGTACCGACCTCGGTATTGTCGTTCTCGCGATCGACCGCGCGCGCGACAGCGGTTATTGAAATGGGAGTGTTCGACCACGTGACGACAGTTGACGCTGCCGCGCTGACAATCGGGACATCGTGTTCCCACGCCGTTTTATACGTGCCGAACGGTTGATTTTGAGTCACGGTCGTCACTTCGTGAAAATTTCCCTTCGTGCTTGAGAGCAGTCGTGTGATGTCGTCGTTAAGCTGAGAACGGGTCGGACCACCGAGAAGAACACCAATAATCGTCACGGTGTGCGCTCCAGTAACGAGGCGTTGAGCAAAGAGCAACCCATACTCGTACGTGCCAACTCTTCCCGCCGTGCCGGTTTTAATCCCGTAAATACCGTCGACTCCGAGAAGCGCGTTGGAATTGGCAAACGTGCCGACACCCGGCAGTGTCGTTTCGCGCTCGTTGACCACGGCCGTGATCGTCGGGCTCGCGAGGGCGAGCTTCGCGAGTTCGAGGAGATCCGCGGTACTACTGACGTTTTCATCCGAAAACCCGCTCGCGTCAACAACGGTTGTGTGGGTGAGTCCGTGATTGACGAGCCACGGTGCGGCGTTTTTCACGTAGTCATTGGGGGATCCAAACGCCCACGTTGCGAGACTCTCCGCGTGATTGCTGCTCGAGGGGATCAACATCGCTTCGAGGAATTGTCGCTCGGTGAACGTCGATCCCGCGGCCACCGGCACGACAGATGCGCCTCGAGCACTCTCGGCGCGAAACGTCGCGACGTCGGCTTCAGTGAGGGTTATTTCTGGGCCGTTCTCGCCGACCGCGAGCGGCTTCTTTTCAAGGACAACGAGGGCCGTAATGACCTTGGTGATGCTCGCGATTGGGACGGGATTGGGGTCGCCGTGGGCTGCGAGCGGCCCGTCAAATCCGACGGCGCCAATTGCTCCGCTTCCGTACGGGGGCCACACGGGCGAAGCGGCGACTCGATTTTCGGACGGCCCGGAAACGGCCGTTAGTATCGCTTCTCCCTTCGGAAGGGGTGCAAGAAGCGTCGCGGCGACGTATACGACAGCGCACACCGCGAGAAATCCCCCGCTTAAGATCGTCTTTCGCGTGGCGACGAATTTCGACGAAGTTGGTTGGGGCATTGAAAAATCCTAGGGCATGCTAACGATCAGCGGCCCACTGAGACGCGTGACGGTGGAATCCCCTTATCGCGAGCACCCGGTGCGCCGTGGAGTCGGGTCAACACGTCAAGCAGCGCGCGAGCGGACTGTTTCCAACTGAAATCTGCAGCCCTCGCGGCTGACGCAATCGAGCGAGCCTCCCACTCGCCCTCTTTCTCGAGGTCGCGGATCGCCTGGGCGAACGTCGCGGGATCGTCGGGATCGGCATAACTGGCCGCGGATTGTCCAATTTCGCGAAAAATCGGGATGTCGCTCACGACGACGGGTGTACCGACCGCCATCGCTTCGATCAGAGGAATGCCAAATCCCTCGTCGCGAGACGAGCTCACGAGCGCCGTCGATTCGCGAAGGAGGGCGCAGTATTGGTCGTCTGAGACCCCGTTGTGAAAAATAACGCGCGCATCGGGAACGAGGGAGTCGAGAAGGGCACGAACCTCACGCGTGATTGTGCTCATGAGGTGCAACTCGTAGTCGGGTAAATACGCGAGGGTTCGCACGAGAGTTTCGACGTTCTTGTGGTGCGCAAACGACCCCATGTACACGAGCCGCTTTGTCGCGGGGCGTGCGCGCGGCGCCACACCGGAGGACGAATCGGTCGATGGCACGGGCAATGCCGCATTCGGGACGACTTCGACCGGTTTTCTCGTCAGGTCGTGTTGCGAAATAAGATTCTTCGTCGTGTTCGAGACCGTGACAACGACGTCAGCGGCGTTCAGAATCGCGCGCTGCGGCCACCAAGCCGAGTGAAAGAGCCGCCATATCACACGGATCGGCCAAGAAAATTCGACCGGTGGCGTGCGGTTTGTGTAGTAGATCAGGTCGTGAAGCGTGACGGCGAGGCGATACGTTCGACCCCACGACCCCATCGTTTGCATGGGCGTAAAAACAACATCAGGCTCGAGACGATTGACGTGCCGAGCGACGAACGGTTCGCGGATGCTCGTTGGCGAAGAAATGAGTTCCCACGGAAGGTCGGGCAGCATCGCGCGCTGACGATGATCACTAATGAGCATCGTAACGGGGTGCAATCGTGCCAGTTCGGTCACGAGGCCCGTTGTATATCGACTAATCCCGTCGTGTCGGTCAATGCGCGTGTAGCGGCAGTCAAAAAGGATCTTCATTGTTTCGGTGCTCCCCCGTCATCTTCGTGCGCTGCGGCAAACTGCGAGATGAGATTCGCGGTTTCGGCCGGTGCCTCGTAGTGAACGAGGTGGCCAACTCGGGGAATGATGCGAAGAGTGGCCGACGAGAAAAGGGTCGTGAGTTGCTTTTGCTCGCGAACCGTCGTGACGCCATCTTTTTCGGCGGCGATCAGGAGAGTGCGGGACGGGACGCGATACGCGAAGTGCGCGACATCGTTCGCGTTTAGCGCCCGAAATGCTTGGCGCACGACGACCCGATTCGCAAATACGCCAAAGTACTTTTCGTGTTGCTTGTGAATCCAGGATCGAATTTCTGGATGCCGAGTCGTGGCCATCATTTCGCTCATTATTCTGATGATCAGGCGATTCCGGAGGAATGCGACGCCGAGCCGATTGGGCAATACGGAGGCAATCCAGTGGTAGAACGAAATGAGCCACGTCATTATCGTGCGGGGGCCCGAGCGCGTGAGTGCGGCAATGGGATTGATCAGGATTGCGCGCGCGGGATGCATTCCCCGCGCGATTGCGGCAGCGACGATAATTGACCCGAATGAATGGCCAATGACAATCGGGCGCGAGGGAAGCTCAAGCGCCGTCACGAAATCGTGCAACCAACCGGCGTACCCGTCGACATCGTGCTTCGCCGGTTCACGGGCAGAAAACGGTTCGGACGCACCGAAACCCGGTAGGTCGGGAACAATGCTGTGAAATTCAGGAAGCAGCGCCACGATTGCCTCGAAACCGTGATGGTCGCCCCGAAAACCATGGACGAACACGAGGGTGCGCGCGTTCCCCCCGGAATCCGCACGGTCGCGCGCGCTCGCGTATTCCCAGTAGTGGGTTATTCTCCCGTTGAGCACAACCTCACGGTGAGTAGGCGCGCGATCACGGGACGTTTCGTGAGGCATGGGAACGATCATCGTCGCTAAGTCTAGGCACATCGTTTCGCAAACGTGAGTATCGTGCACTCACCGACTTTCCCACAAGCGGGTATGGCTCCAGAGCACCGCGTGCGCAAGGCCATACACTCATCTCGAGTCGCGCGTTTGCGCAACCCGAAAGGATCGCACAAGGCGTGTTTGGGCCGAGAGAAACCACCCCACGCGACAATGGTAAGACGCAATCCGAAGGGAGGGGTTTGAGTGAGCTTTACCGCGCCGATCCAGCTTCCTGGATTGACTCTCGATCCGCAGTGGTATCGACGATCTGTCTTCTACGAAGTGATCGTTCGATCATACGTCGACAGTAATGGTGACGGCGCGGGCGATCTTGCCGGGCTCATTTCCCGCCTCGATTATTTGCAGTGGCTCGGTGTCGATGCACTCTGGCTTCCGCCGTTTTTTCAGTCCCCTCTCCGTGACGGCGGGTATGACGTGGCAGATTACCGCTCGATCTTGCCCGAGTTTGGCACACTCGACGAATTCAAAGAACTTGTGACGAAAGCTCACGAGCGGAACATGCGCATCATTATTGATTTTCCGCTCAACCACACGTCTGACCAGCACGAGTGGTTCCACCAGTCCCGAAGCGATCCCGAGGGGCCATACGGCGACTTCTATATCTGGAGCGACAGCGACGAGAAGTATCCCAACGTTCGCATCATTTTCACCGATACCGAGGACTCGAATTGGGCTTTTGACCCGATTCGGCGCCAGTTTTACTTTCACCGATTCTTTTCTCACCAGCCCGACCTGAATTTCGAGAATCGTGACGTTCAAGACACGATGATTGACACCCTTCGGTTTTGGCTCGGAATTGGTATTGACGGTGTCCGTCTCGACGCCATCCCGTACCTTTTTGCATCCGAAGAGGGCAATGGCGAAGGCGAGCCCGAGACGCACGTCTTTATCAAGCGAATGCGCGCCGTGTTAGATCGCGACTATCCCGGCCGCGTTTTGATTGCGGAAGCAAATCAGTGGCCGCGCGAGGTGGCGGCCTATTTTGGAACAGACGAAGAACCCGAGTGTCATATGGCGTTCGATTTTCCCATCATGCCGCGAATTTTCTATTCGCTTCGTTCGCAACGCGCAGACGAACTCGTCCGCATCCTTTCTGAAACGACCGACATCCCCGAGGGGGCGGGGTGGGGCGTGTTTTTGCGCAATCACGACGAACTGACTCTTGAGATGGTGTCCGAGGAGTATCGTCAGGCAATGTATGGGTGGTACGCGTATGACCCGAGGATGCGAGCAAACGTCGGTATTCGACGCCGTATCGCGCCACTGCTCGACAACGCTCGCGCGGAACTCGAGCTCGCGCACGCACTATTGTTCTCGCTCCCCGGAAGTCCTTTTCTCTACTACGGCGATGAAATTGGAATGGGCGACAATATTTGGCTGCCCGACCGCGACAGTTCGCGAACGCCAATGCAGTGGACACCCGACCGGAATGCCGGATTCTCGTCTGCCGACCCGGGAAAACTGTATTTGCCCGTTGTGCAGTCTCTCGTTTTTCACTACAACCAAATCAATGTCGAGTCGCAGCTTGCTCAGTCGCGTTCGCTCTTGCACTGGATTCGCAACGTCATTCACGTGCGAAAGGCACACTCGGCGTTTGGGTTCGGTTCGATGACGGTGCTCCCGACGGATCACGATTCGGTCCTCGCGTACGTGCGGTCGTACGAAGGGTCGGGTTCGTATCTGGGCGGGCAAGCAGAAGAGGTATTGTGCGTATTCAGCTTTGCCCACAATCCCGTGTCGGTGCGAATTGAGGCAAAGGAATACGCCGGCGTCGGTCTTTTCGATCTCTTTGGCGGGGGCATTTTTCCGAGCGTGAGCGACGACGGTATCCTGACTCTTACTCTTGGTACGCAGAGCTTTTACTGGTTACACATCGGACGATCCGCATCGTCGTGAATCAGTGCGCTCGCTTGCCACCCGAGTATTTACTGACATCGCGCTATTGGGAGTGACGAAATGACCGTGTCCAACGAGGTGTCGTGGAGTCGTACCCTCGGCGTCTTCGATCTTGAAACGACGGGCATCAACGTCGAAACTGCCCGCATTGTCGCCGCGTATGTCGGCCTCATTGATGAGAACGGGGGTGAAATCGAGGGAACGAGCTGGCTTGTTGACCCGGGAATCGAGATTCCGGTTCAAGCGAGCGCGATTCACGGCGTGACAACCGCGCGCGCGCGAGAGTCGGGACGACAATCGGTTGAGGCAGTTCCCGAGATCGTCGCTGCCGTGAAACGGCAGTTCGACCGAGGGCACCCCGTCGTTGCGTTCAATGCGCCGTACGACTTCACGATTCTCAATCGCGAGGCGCGTCGCGTTGGAGCACAACCGCTCGAGGATCCGGCGCCCATTGTCGATCCTCTCGTCATTGATCGAGCGCTCGACCGCTACCGCAAAGGCAAGCGCACCCTTGAAGCCGCCGCACAGTACTATGGCGTCAATTTGAATGACGCGCACGACCCACAAGCGGATGCTCTCGCGGCCGGGCGTGTGGCCCAAGCGATTGCGAAACAGCACGCGGACGCGCTCGACGTACCGCCCGCCGAACTGCACCGCTTGCAAGTTGGTTGGTCACACGATCAAGCAGCGAGCTTCGAAGACTACATGCGTCGCACGAGATCTCCGACCTTCCGGTCGTCGGGTGCGTGGCCTGAACGGCTTCACGCGTAATTGCCGCGCTTCGTGTCGTCTCCACGCGCGGCAATGAGGAACGTTAGCCGCGACCGCTGCCTTATTTGCCGAAGTTCTTGTAGCGCGAGTTGAATTTCTCGACGCGACCGGCGGAGTCAAGAATGCGCTGCTTACCGGTGTAGAAGGGGTGTGACGCCGACGAGATTTCTACGTCGGACACCGGGTAGGTATTGCCGTCTTCCCACTCGATCGTCTTCGCGCTCGACACCGTCGAGCGCGTGAGGAACGCGGCACCCGATGCGAGGTCACGAAAAACAATGGGCGCATACGAGGGGTGGATATTAGATCTCATGACGGCTTTCTACTTGCATTGGGCGGGAAACCGCGCGGACTCACGACGTGGTGCGACCCGAGCCAGAGAGAGAGTTTATCAGAGTTTCATCACGCGGCGCGGGCGCTATATCGCCCCTCGTGCTCGGTCACGTTGATGTGCAATCCAAACGTCTGAGTGAGGGCGTCAGAGTTAATGATTTCGTCGATCGGACCCGCCACGACGGTTGACCCGTTTGCGAGCAAGAGGGCGTGGGTGAATCCGTGCGGAATCTCTTCGACGTGGTGGGTGACCATGACAATCGCCGGGGACTGGGGAGCACTTGCATAGCCACCGAGGATTTGCAGCAGTTCTTCGCGCGCACCGACATCGAGGCTTGCCGCAGGTTCGTCGAGCAAAAGCAGTTCCGGGTCGGTCATCACGGCGCGGGCTATTTGCACGCGCTTTTGTTCTCCATCGCTGAGCGTGCCAAACTCACGGTGTTCGAGGTGGTCGAGCCGCCACTCCCCCAACACGCGGCGCGCGCGGCGCTCATCGATTTCGTCGTATTCTTCACGCCAGCGTCCCGTGACGGCGTATGCGGCAGTGAGCACAACGTCGATCACGCGCTCCTTCGCCGGTAGCCGCTTCGCCATCGCCGTCGAGGCCAAGCCAATTCGGGGCTGGAGTTCGAAGACGTCAGTGGACCCAAGCGTTTCACCCAACAGCGTCGCCGTGCCGACCGTGGGATGAAGAATGGCCGCGGCAACCTGCAGGAACGTGGTCTTTCCCGCACCGTTTGGCCCGAGAATCACCCACCGCTCGTCGTCGTGCACCGACAGAGACACGCGTTCGAGAATTGCCTTCTCGTCTCGAACGATTGAGACATCGTCGAACTCGAGAACCCTGGACATGCCTCAACCCTACTTGAGCGGGGCGTCAGAAATCGGGCCTATTTTTGCGCGATTTGCGCGCATTGCGTGTCGAGAAAGGCAATATGGTGCGACTACGATTGCTCAGTGACAACCTCGCCTCTTTCGACCCAGCCGCCGTTCGCTAATGACAATTGCCAATAGCACGCCCCCCTCGGCGCTGCTGGTCGTACTCGATGCAGACTCGACTCTGATCGAGAACGAATCGATTGACCTTGTGGCCGAAGCGGCCGGAGTTCTTCCCCACGTGGCCGCGATCACGGAGCGCGCGATGAAAGGCGAGCTCGATTTTGAAGCAAGCCTTCGTGAGCGGGTAGCGAGCCTTTCGGGTTTGCCAGTTGAGGCGTTAGAGACCGTGAAACGCAAAATCGTCGTGACCGCGGGCGCAGCCGAACTTGTCGACACCGTGCACGCCGCTGGCGGGCACGTCGGTGTTGTTTCTGGCGGTTTTCACGAACTACTCGACGGTATTGCGAAATTGCTAGGCTTGGATTTTGTTCGTGCAAACCACCTTGACGTGCGCGATGGAATGCTGACCGGGCGCCTTCGAGGGCCGGTCGTTGACGCTGCGGCAAAAGCAATTGCTTTGCGCGAGTGGGCAGAGGCAACACGCACTCCGTTGTCGAACACGATCAGTGTCGGCGACGGAGCGAACGACCGAGAAATGATGACGATTGCGGGTTTGTCGATTGCGTTCGACGCGAAAGCGATTGTGCGGTCGCATGCGGACGTAATAATGAATGACCGTGACCTCAGCCAAGTCTTGCCAATCGCCGGACTTCGAGGTTAGTGGCCCATCCCCAATCCGCCATCGACGGGGATCACCGCTCCAGAAACATAGGCCGCATCGTCGCTCGCAAGCCACGCCACGACCGTGGCAACTTCGGCTGGAGCGGCGAACCGTCCCAGCGGGATGCTCTGGCGGTACGTGTCTTGCTGCTCCTCGGGCAACCGCGAGGTCATATCGGTGTCGATGAAGCCGGGTGCGACGACGTTACTCGTTATGTTTCGGGATCCCAGCTCTCGGGTGAGTGAGCGCGCGAGGCCAACGAGCGCGCTCTTCGACGCCGAATAGTTTGTTTGCCCGGCAGAACCAAGCAATCCAACGACGCTCGAAATGAAAACAATTCGACCGAATCGCTGCTTGATCATGTTCTTCGAGGCGCGCTTGACGACTCGGAACGATCCGGTGAGGTTGGTGTCGACGACGCTTGTAAAGTCATCTTCCGACATTCGAAGCACGAGTGAATCCTTTGTGATTCCTGCGTTGGCAACAAGCACTTCGACGGGCCCGAGTTCAGCCTCGACGCTCGTAAACGCGGCATCGATTGATGCGGTATCGGTGACATCGGCGCTAATCGTGAGTGCTCCCGTGGGTCCGATGCCCGACCGGGCGGTTATGGCGACGCGGTGGCCTCGACTGATAAATTCTTCGGCGGTCGCATATCCGATTCCTCGGTTTCCGCCCGATATGAGTACGGTCCTCGGCGTTGTCATGCGGATACCAGACCCCTTTCAGTGGGTTGCAAAGCGGATGCTCCTTGTACAACACTCAGCTTAGAGCGAGCGTGTGCCGCTTCATTTCTTCGATTGCAACGTTTTTGGGCCATCATGGTCGAATGGTGAGGAGGAGCGTTTCTTCAATATTGAGCCTTTCTTATGAAATTCGCGCCGACAACGCCTTCTGTGAGATCGAGGAGAGCCGCCGGTGGCCCAGAACCTCGGGGTGGACGTCAAAGTCGTAGTCTTGATAGTGAAGACGTCAGTCTTAAGAAGCGAAGTCAGCGTGAAACCCCAATCTGCCACGACCCTTCCGCCGTCGCCGACGGATGACAGGCGCGCCCGAATGGTCAAATACACCGCGGCCATGGGGGTACGAGTCGGCTGTATCGTCGCTCTCGTGTTTGTGAGCGGTTGGTGGCTTCTGGTTTTCGCGATCGGGGCAATAGTACTTCCGTATTTCGCGGTTATTATTGCGAACGTCCATGGGGCTCCCCAGAAATCTGCGATGCGGCGACCGGGCACACTGGCTCGCCGCGACGCACCTCACTCGACCGGCCCGGGTTCGTCGACGTGATATCGGGATTTGGAACGATTGGTCGACCGACGTGCTCTCGTGCGGCGTGCGCGGAGTCCGGAGTGTGGAGAATTGAGTGGAGTAATCCGCATATTCACGCCGACGGACGACAAAAGACGTGGCTCGCGTGTGACGAGCACGTCGACTATTTGCGCAATTTTCTTATCGCGCGAGATTTTCCCGTCGTGGTGAGATCTCATGACTCGGCGGAAATCGAGTGACGTCCCGCCGGGCGTTTTCGTGGCGGTGGGGTGGATACCTCGCTCTTGCCGTCGCGTGTTTCGCACTCTGCGTCGGTCTCGGAGTGTGGCAGCTGGGCCGCCGCGATGAAGCTCTGTCGGAGATCAGCCGAGTTCGCGTCAATTTTGATCGAGAGCCGGTCGCTCTCGATCACGCGCTCGCGGAGCTCGGCGATTTCGACAGTTCGCAAAAATGGCTGCCCGTGCGATTGAGCGGTTCGTACGTGCCCGGCGCACAATTGCTCGCGCGACTCCGGCCGCACGATGGGCGCGTTGGGTTTGATGTGATCGCTCCGTTTCGAACTGACGGTGGAGCGGTATTCGTTGTTGATCGAGGGTGGCTGCCGACCGGGTTGGACGGCGATATTCCCGACGCGGTTCCCCAACCGCCCGAAGGAAAGATGACGGTCGTTGCACGGCTCAGGGCCGGCGAACCGAGCGTGAATCGCTCCGCTCCGGAAGGCCAAATACCGACGATCAACCTTGAGAACATTCGCGATCACCTTAACGAGCCAACGTACACGGGAGCATACGGCCTTCTCGCGGATGAAGACCCCGCTCCCGACACTCGCCCCGCCGAGGTTGGTATGCCGACCGCAGACGAGGGACCTCACTTGTCGTACGCGTTTCAGTGGTTCTTTTTTAGCGTGTTGGGCTTCGTCGGGCTGGGCTATGCGTTTCGTGAAGAAGGTCGTACCATCAACGCGATTGGCCCAGCCGGAAAAGCGCGGGTTCGCGAGCGGGAGCGTCCGCGGTCGGCTCGGCGAAGCGATGCCGAAATCGAAGACGAGATTCTCAACGCGCGGTCCGCTGCTACGCGAGCGAAATGAGATCAGCGTAGCCGGCGTTCCAGTGGTCTTCGACGCCGTCGGGCAAAATGAGAACGCGTTCGGGGTTGAGCGCCTCGACCGCACCCTCGTCGTGACTGACGAGCACGACAGCGCCCTCGTAGTGCGCGAGGGCATCGAGCACTTCGTCTCGACTTGCCGGGTCGAGGTTGTTCGTGGGTTCGTCAAGAAGCAAAACATTTGCGGACGACACCACGAGCATCGCGAGGGCCAAGCGGGTTTTCTCACCGCCCGAAAGAACACCGGCGGGTTTGTGCGAGTCGTCACCGCTAAAGAGGAACGAACCGAGCACGGTTCGTGCTTCCGTCTCGGTGATGTTCGGCGACGACGAGACCATGTTCTCGAGCACGCTGTGATCGACGTCGATGGTTTCGTGTTCTTGAGCGTAATAACCGATCCGCAAACCAAAGCCCGGTTCGACTTGGCCGGTGTCAGGGCGATCAACACCCGCGAGAATTCGCAAAAGCGTTGTCTTACCCGCGCCATTGAGGCCGAGAACGACAACCTTCGAGCCTCGATCAATCGCCAAGTCGACGGCGGCAAAGATTTCTAACGAACCATAGCTTTTGCTGAGGTTTGTCGCCATGAGCGGAGTCCGACCGCTCGGTGCCGGTTGTGGGAATCGCAATCGGGCAACGCGGTCGACTGCTCGAACGTCATCGAGGCCCGCAAGAAGTTTGTCCGCTCGAGCGACCATTTGGTGAGCTGCGGCGGCCTTTGACGCTTTTGCCCCAAACCTGGCGGCCTGGTTCTTGAGAGTCGTTGCTTTTTTCTCGGCGTTCGCGCGCTCTTTCTTTCGGCGGTCTTCATCCGCGGCGCGTTGCTTGAGATATCGCGTCCAATTCATGTTGTAGATGTCAAGTGAATTGCGATTCGCGTCGAGGTAGAAGACACGATTGACGGTGTTGCCCACGATCTCGATATTGTGACTGATGATCATTAACCCGCCACTGAAATGAGTGAGAAAGTCGCGAAGCCACGCGACCGAGTCGGCGTCGAGGTGGTTGGTCGGTTCATCGAGGATCATTGTCTGCGCGTCAGAAAAGAGAATGCGGGCGAGTTCGACGCGACGACGTTGCCCGCCAGACAACGTAGATAACCGTTGTTCGAGGATAGTGTCGGGAAGATTGAGATTGCTGGCAATCGACGCGGCTTCGGCTTCGGCCGAGTATCCCCCGAGCGCTGCAAATCGGTCGGTGAGGACACCGTATTTCTCCATCGCCTTGCCGCTCACGGCGGGGTCGTCACTGCCCATGTTGATCGTCGCTTCGTGCATACCGACGCTGAGCTGACCGAGTCCTCGAGCATCAAGGATGCGCGTGCGAGCCACGTCATCGAGATTTCCTGAACGCGGATCTTGCGGGAGATACCCGATGACTCCCGATCGCTCGACGGTACCGCCGGTTGCCGGGGCTTCGCCCGAGAGAACCTTTGTGAGGGTCGTCTTTCCGGCGCCGTTGCGACCCACGAGGCCGATTTTGTCGCCCGCTGCCACGCGAAACGTTACGTTCTCCATTAAAAGGCGCGCGCCGAGCCGAATCTCAAGGTTATGCGCGGCAAGCACGGAACAATTCCATTTCTACGGTTGGGCGGTATCGGATTCTCTCGCTCCGGTAACACCGGGCGTTCCGCGGTGAGTACGCAACGAAACGGTCATGAGAATGGTTAGTCGTCAGATGGCAAAGCCCAGCGCTCGCATCATTTCTCGACCGTCGTCGGTGATTCGGTCGGGACCCCACGGTGGCATCCACACCCAGTTAATGCGAAAGGTCTCGACAACGCCGTCGAGAGACTCGGCAATTTGTTCTTCAATGACATCGGTCAGCGGGCATCCAGCGGATGTGAGCGTCATGCTCACGATAAGCGCGTTGTTATCGTCATCCCATGTGAAGTCGTAGATTAGGCCCAAATCGACGATGTTGACACCGAGTTCGGGGTCCATAACATCCTTGAGTGCCTCTTCGACTCTGTCGAAGAGTTCGGGACTCAAAGCGGTTACCATGTGGCTAACCTCGCTCAGCGGGGGTCAAAAAGCGATCATACCCCTCATCTTCGAGCCGTTCGGCAAGCTCGGCCCCTCCCTGTTCGGCAATTGTGCCGGCGACGAAGACGTGCACAAAATCGGGCTTTATGTAGCGCAAAATTCGCGTGTAGTGGGTGATCAAGACGACGCCCAGACCCGTGGTTGTTTTGGCGCGATTGACGCCCTCCGCGACGACCTTGAGCGCGTCAACATCGAGCCCCGAGTCGGTTTCGTCGAGTATTGCAAACGTCGGTTTCAACAGCTCAAGCTGGAGAATTTCGTTGCGTTTCTTCTCACCGCCCGAAAACCCCTCGTTGACATTGCGCTCCGCGAAGGAACGATCCATTCTGAGATCTTTCATGACCCTCTGAATGTCTTTAATCCACGTGCGAATCGGGGGTGCTTCGCCGTCAATCGCGGTTTTCGCCATGCGAAGAAAATTGCTGTTGGTCACTCCCGGAATCTCAACCGGATACTGCATGGCAAGAAAAAGACCCGCTCGAGCACGCGCATCGACCGACATTGCCAATATATCTTCGCCGTCGAGAGTGACCGATCCCGCGTCAACGTGGTATTTGGGGTGTCCCGCGATCGTATACGCGAGCGTCGACTTGCCTGACCCGTTGGGTCCCATGACGGCGTGAATTTCGCCCGTAGAAATCGTTAGATCTACTCCGCGCAAAATTTGGGCGGTGCCGCGGTCTGTCTCGACGCTAACGTGGAGGTCGGAAATCTTAAGAACGGACATTTTCTCTCTCATTGTGACTCAAGCGCATCGCGCGCGGAAAATTGCTACCGTGGTGTGCCACGGTCAAACGGCAAGGGTCTCGTGTGGGTCAACATGAACATCGCCGTCAATTATCTCTACCTTGTAGACCGGAACAGGCTCGTACGCCGGAAGCGTTGCGGGTTTTCCCGTTGTGAGTGAAAACTGCGAGCCGTGCGCCCAGCATTCTAAACTGTCGCCCTCAACAAATCCCTCGGACAGCGAAATTTCCCCGTGTGTACACGTATCGCCGATCGCGTGGACCCGGTCTGATGTATCTCGAACGAGCGCGATGGGAGTGTCATCGAGGACAACGCGCACTGCCTGATTCACCTCGAGGTCGGTTACCGCACACACTCGTGGCACGATCATGGCCCCGTTGTTTCAAAAAGCTCGGCCTCGATTGCTTCGAGAAGGTGCGCCTCAAGGCCCGCGACACCGATATGCTCCACAATTTCTGTCAAAAAGCCGCGCACAACCAGGCGCTTCGCCTCGCTGTCGGCGATGCCTCGAGACTGCAAATAAAACAACTGCTCGTCGTCGAATCGACCTGTCGCGCTCGCGTGCCCCGCTCCCACAATGTCGCCGGTCTCAATTTCGAGATTTGGAACCGAATCTGCTCTCGCTCCATCGGTAAGTAATAGGTTTCGGTTTTGCTCATACGAATCAGTACCGATCGCGTGTGGGCCAATGAGCACGTCACCAATCCATACGGTTCGAGCCGCGTCGCCACGAAGGGCGCCCTTGTAGTTGACGCGGCTCCTCGTGTTCGCGGCCACGTGGTTGACAAAGACGCGATGTTCGAGATGTTGACCCGCGTCGGCAAAGTACACGCCAAACAAGTCGGCATTCGATCCCGTGCCGACCAAGTGCGCCGTTGGATTGACGCGAACGACCGCACCACCGAGCGAGACGACGGTGTGATTGAGGGACGCGTCGCGTCCAACGGAAGCGAAGTGGCTCGACAAGTGCACCGCGGTGTCCTCCCACTCGTGGACGGACACGACGGTGAGGTGAGCACCGTCGCCGAGGGTAATCTCAACGTTTTCCGTGAGAAACGCGTCACCCGAGTGGGCGAGAATGATGATCGCGGAGCTGAATGGCGCGGCACTGATCGTCGTGTGCGCGGCTCGCGGAGTAGAACCGAATCCGGCGCGGCGAATAATTATCTCCTTCGCCACGGTTCCCTCGATTCGAACCGCAAGAGCCTTCTCGAACGATGACCAGGCGTTCGCTGACGCGCGTTCCTCGGGTGTCCCCGCGCGCGCAATCGATTCGTCGTTTCGGTCGACCCATTCGACAGTGACGCCGTCGTTCTCGTCGAATTCAAGGGCATACGGCGAGCCGTCGAGCGTCCCAGAAAGAAGGCTCTCGAATCGGTCAATTGGCGACAGTTTCCAATCGGCTTCTTTGCCGGTAACCGTCGCGAAGTCGGCGACGTCGAACGAAGAAAATCGCTCAGAACGCGACTGAACTGGAGCGTGGCGACCGCGCTCGGTCTCATCCGTATTCAAACCCTGCGGCCCGGTTCCCGGGTTGTTTGTAGACGTTGTCGAAAGTGCGGCAAACATCTAGCCGACTGATCCTTCCATGCCCATTTCAATGAGCTTGTTCAATTCGAGCGCGTACTCCATCGGCAGCTCCCGCGCAATTGGTTCGATGAAGCCGCGTACGAGGAGGGCCATCGCTTCGTCCTCCGGGAGGCCACGAGACATGAGACAAAAAAGCTGCTCCTCGCTCAAGCGAGATACAGTTGCCTCGTGGCCGAGTTGCACGTCGTCAACGCGAATATCCATAACCGGGTAGGTGTCTGATCGTGAGATCGTGTCGACCAAAAGTGCGTCACAGCGCACGGTGTTGGCTGAGTGGTGGGCATTCTCAGTCATGCGGATTTCGCCACGGTACCCAGCTCGCCCTCCGCCGCGCGCAATGGATTTTGACACGATCGATGATTGCGTGTGGGGCGCCATATGAATCATTTTCGCCCCGGCATCTTGATGCTGACCGGGGCCGGCAAAAGCAACCGAGAGGGTTTCGCCTTTCGCGTGCTCACCCGCAAGATAAATGGAAGGGTATTTCATTGTTACCTTCGAGCCGATGTTGCCATCGATCCACTCCATCGTCGCACCCTCGTGTGCAATTGCGCGTTTGGTCACCAGGTTGTAGACGTTGTTCGACCAGTTCTGAATTGTCGTGTAACGAACGCGCGCGTTCTTCTTGACGATAATTTCGACGACGGCCGAATGCAGTGAATCCGACGAATAAATCGGAGCGGTGCATCCCTCAATGTAATGGACGTGGCTTCCCTCGTCTGCGATTATCAGGGTTCGTTCGAACTGGCCCATGTTTTCGGTGTTAATGCGGAAGTATGCCTGAAGGGGGATTTCGACGGTCACGCCCGGCGGGACATAGACGAATGAGCCGCCAGACCACACGGCGGTATTGAGCGCGGCAAATTTGTTGTCGCCCGACGGAATGACCGTTCCGAAGTACTCGGTGAAGAACTCGGGGTGTTCCTTCAGCGCCGTGTCGGTGTCCATGAATATGACACCCTGAGCCTCAAGGTCCCCTTGAATTTGGTGGTACACGACCTCAGACTCGTATTGGGCGGCAACGCCTCCCACGAGTCGCTGCCGTTCTGCCTCGGGTATCCCAAGCTTTTCGTACGTGTTTTTAATATCAGCCGGAAGGTCTTCCCACGTTTGTGCTTGCTTTTCTGTCGAGCGCACAAAGTATTTGATGTTGTCAAAATCAATGTCCGACAGGTCTGCGCCGAAAAGGGGCATCGGCTTACGATCAAATATGCGAAGCGCCTTGAGGCGCACGTCGCGCATCCAGTCGGGTTCGTTTTTGAGGGTCGAGATTTCAGCGACGACGTGGGCGGAGAGTCCTCGACGAGCCGTTGATCCGGCGGCGTCCGAGTCAGACCAGCCAAACTCGTAGGCACCAAGGCCGTCGAGTTCAGGGCGGTCAATCAGAACGTCTTTCATGAACTCCTCATTCTCTCCCCACACTCAACCAGCACAAAGCCCCGACAATTCCTTGTCTTTGTCCCGAATGTGAGGCAAGCTATCTTCGGTCTCGGCCCCATCAGAATAAAGACGAAGCCTGAATCCGACGGAGTGCCGCTGTTTGCCCACTGACAACAACCAAAGACGCGGGCGCCGCTGCCCACCTTCCGGACTCGGTTTCACGCGGATTCCGCAACGACCGAGGCGCGTCACCGTGATTCTCCCAATTCTACACGGCTAGAGCGGAAAAAGCGGATCAATCGCAACCGCGAGGAACAGCACGGTGAGGTAGCTGATCGAGCCGTGAAAAACACGCATCGACGATAGCTCTTGATGACGAATTGCGAGTCCGTAGAGGCGGTGCGTCTCGGAGATAAACCACGCTCCGGCGACGACCGACACCGCAATATACACGGTACCCATGTGGGCAACGGGGACCAATAGCAGGGAGCACGCAACTGTTGCCCACGCATAAAGAACAATTTGCAGGCTAACGACCGCTCTCCCCCGAACCACCGCGAGCATTGGCACGCCAACTGTTCGATAGTCGTGGCGATACTTGATCGAAAGCGGCCAATAGTGTGGCGGAGTCCAAAGAAAAACCACTCCGAATAAGATAATGGGCGTCCACGCGAGGTGACCGCTGACCGCGCACCAGCCAATGAGCACGGGGAAGCACCCCGCAATGCCGCCCCACACAATATTTTGAGGGGTGCGACGTTTGAGCCACATGGTGTAAACAAAGACGTAAAACAGTATTGCGGCGACCGACAGTGCGGCAGCGAGCACATTGGTTGTGACGACGAGCCACGCCGTCGAGCTGACCCCAAGCGCCCACGCAAAAACCGCGGCTTCGCGAGGTGAGAGCTCCCCCGTCACGAGCGGTCGGTTCTTGGTGCGCGACATCGCGCTGTCGATGTCGCGGTCGAGGTAACAATTGAACGCGGCCGCTGAACCCGCGCTCATCGAGCCGCCAACTACCGTCGCGAGCACGAGCCACAGGTTGGGAAGCCCGCGCTGCGCGAGAATCATTACCGGAATTGTCGTGACAAGAAGGAGCTCAAGAACGCGCGGTTTAGTCAGCGCGACATACGCCGTGATTTTGCGTCGAACCACTGAACCCACCGGGGGCGACCGCGTTTCTAACGCAACGTCCATGGCTCCTCGCCGTCAGTTCAGATGTGCCGTCTCAGTCTAGAACACTTCCGCGGCGGCCTTTTTTGATCGCGGTCCGTCAACTCCGTGGTCGCGCGGGAACCGTGCCGTGTGCCCCGCCGACCGGCAGCGAGCGCGATCACCCTCTCTATAATTGAAAGCGTCTCGCCAATCTCCGTTGTTCGGCGCTCCAGATCTCGCGCGCTCGGATTTTCCTAGCGCGTTTCTGGATTGTCGACGCGCAATGGCGCGCCCCAAACGCACAAACTAGGAGCGTTTTTGACTAGAAAACGCTTCGCGTCTCAGAAGGATCAATATCTCGTGGCAACACTCGAATGGGAAGCAATTGACAATGCGGCGGTTGACACGGCGAGGGTGCTCGCGGCAGATGCGGTAGAGAAAGTAGGAAACGGTCATCCGGGCACGGCCATGAGCTTGGCGCCGGCCGCGTATTTGCTCTTCCAGAAGGTCATGCGGACCGATCCGTCCGACCCCACGTGGATCGGACGCGACCGATTCATATTGTCAGCCGGCCACAGTTCTCTCACTCAATACGTGCAGCTCTATTTCGGCGGATACGGTCTCGAAATCGACGACCTCAAGGCACTTCGCACGTGGGGATCACAGACGCCGGGGCATCCTGAATTTGGCCACACTGACGGAATCGAGATCACAACGGGACCCCTCGGACAGGGGATCTCCGCATCCGTCGGATTTGCGTACGCGTCTCGCTTTGAGCGCGGTCTATTTGATCCTGACTCCGATGCCGGGACAAGTCCGTTCGACCACTTTATTTACGTCGTTGCGAGCGACGGAGATATGGAAGAGGGCGTCACAAGCGAAGCATCGTCGCTTGCGGGTCATCAGCAGCTCGGCAATCTTGTCGTGATCTATGACAGTAACCAAATTTCGATTGAAGATGACACGAACGTCGCGTTCACGGAAGATGTTCGGGCTCGATATGAGGCTTATCACTGGGATGTTCGAGTCGTCGACTGGAAAAAGACCGGCGTATATCGCGAAGACGTCGTCGAGCTCCATTCGGCAATCGAGGCGGCCAAGGGCGTCACCGACAAGCCCTCTCTCATTATTCTGAAGACGATTATTGGCTGGCCGAGTCCGACGAAGCAAAATACGGGAAAGATTCACGGTTCTGCGCTCGGGACCAATGAGATCAAGGCCGTTAAAGAGGTGCTCGGTTTCGACCCAGAGCGCACGTTCGTCGTCGCGGAGGACGTGATTACGCACACTCGTACCGCGATTGATCGAGGGCGCGATCAGCACGCCGATTGGGATGCGCAATTCGAGAAGTGGGCCACCGCGAACCCCGAGCGCAAGAGTCTGTTTGATCGCTTGATGAGTGGCGAATTGCCCGGCGGGATAGAACGTGCTCTTCCGTCATTTGAGGCGGGCAAAGACGTCTCGACGCGTGCCGCGAGCGGCACGGTCATTAATGCCCTCGCTCCGCTGGTTCCGGAATTGTGGGGTGGGTCTGCGGACCTTGCCGAGTCGAACAATACGACGATCAACAACGTCGCCTCGTTCATTCCCACCGAACACTCGACTCACGAATTTGCCGGAAATCGATTCGGCCGCGTGCTGCACTTTGGCATCCGCGAGCATTCGATGGCGGCGATCCTTAACGGGATCGTCTTGCACGGTCCGACTCGCCCCTTTGGCGGGACTTTTCTCATTTTCAGTGACTATATGCGCCCCGCGGTTCGGCTCGCTGCGCTCATGAAAGCCCCAACGATTTACGTGTGGACACATGACTCGATCGCACTGGGAGAAGACGGTCCCACTCATCAGCCCGTCGAGCAGCTTGCAGCCCTTCGCGCGATTCCCGGACTCGATATTGTGCGCCCGGGCGATGCAAACGAGGTCGCTTACGCGTGGAAGACCATTCTCGACCGGCGCGTGGGACCCGCGGGCATCGCTTTGACGAGGCAAAACATTCCCGTCTTCGAGCGCGGTAATGGCGTCGCCGTCGGTGATACATTTGCGTCCGCGAAGTACGTCGACAAGGGGGCATATGTATTGGCAGAGGCGCCCAACGGCGAACCCGATGTCATTTTGATTGCCACCGGATCAGAGGTTCAAATCGCCGTCGAGGCTCGCGAGATACTGCGAGACAAGGGTTTCAACGCTCGTGTCGTATCGGCACCGTGCCTCGAGTGGTTCGAGGAACAAAGCGACGAATACAAAGAGTCGGTGTTGCCACGAGCGATCCCGGCTCGCGTCTCAATCGAAGCCGGTGTTGCGCTCACGTGGACGCGCTACGTCGGTGACCGGGGACGCAGCATTTCACTCGAGCACTTCGGCGCATCCGCGGATTACAAGACGCTTTTCCGCGAATTCGGCATCACTACCGAGCGCGCAGTCGAAGCGGCGGTAGAATCGCTCGGGTCATAGTGGCCGCGCGTAACCGAGGGAGATCAAAGAAAATGACCGACGGTACACCAACCGGCCAACTCTCGGCGGCCGGCGTGAGCATTTGGCTCGACGATTTGTCGCGAACGCGCATCGATTCGGGCAACCTCCAGACGCTCATCGACGAAAAGAACGTCGTCGGCGTGACAACCAATCCCACAATCTTCGCGAAGGCTCTCGCCGAAAGCGAGGCATATGCTGATCGCGTGAAGCGTCTTGCGCTCGAGAACGCGAGCGTCGCAGACGCGGTCTTCTCGCTCACGACCGACGATGTCGCCGACGCGTGCGATGTGTTTCTGCCCGTCTTCGACGCGACCGGAGGAGTGGATGGTCGGGTGTCAATCGAGGTCGAACCGCGTTTCGCCCACGATGCGTCCGCAACAACAGCAGAGGCAAAGCGCCTTTTTGCGACAGTCAATCGGCCCAATGTTCTGATTAAGATTCCGGCGACCAGTGCGGGACTCGACGCCATCACAGCGACAATTGCCGCCGGAATAAGCGTCAATGTCACCCTCATTTTTAACCTTCAACGGTACCGAGAGGTTATTGACGCTTATTTGCTCGGACTTGAAAAGGCACTCGAGGCCGGAATTGATGTAACGCGCGTGCACTCCGTCGCATCTTTTTTCGTCTCTCGGGTTGATACCGAAATTGACAAGCGCTTGGTGGCGGTCGGTACGGGCGAAGCACGCGCCCTCAAGGGCCAAGCCGGAGTCGCGAATGCGCGCCTCGCTTACGAAATTTTCGCGCGCGCGTTTGAAGCGGAGCGAGCGACACGACTGCTTCTCGCGGGCGCAAACAAGCAACGCCCGCTGTGGGCCTCGACCGGGGTCAAAGATCCGGACTTTCCCGACACCCTCTACGTCACGGAACTCGTCGCAGCCGATGTCGTCAATACGATGCCCGAAAAGACACTCAACGCGACGTTCGAACACGGGGTCGTCACGGGCGACACCGTGACGGCAAACTATTCTGACGCGAAGGCCGTGCTTGACGCCATCGCGTCACAAGGGATCTCGTACGACGATGTCACGAGCGTGCTTGAAGTCGAGGGAATCGACAAGTTCACCGAGTCGTGGAATCAACTGTGTGCAATTGTTGCTTCGGCCTTGGAGGCATCACAGTGAGTTTTGAAATTTCAGTCACCGGTGCCGCCAAAAGTGCCGTCGATTCCGTTGTTCCCACGCTCGTCGCAGACCTGGTCGCCTCCGGAATCACCGAGCAAGCGTCCGATTTGTGGGGTTCCTCGGCATCCGACGAGGCATCCAAGCGTCTTGGCTGGACGGAGGCGGTGACCACCTCTCGCGCACTTGTTCCAGAAATCCTTTCTCTTCGTGATGCTCTGAGAGAAGACGGCGTTGATCACATTGTCTTGTGCGGAATGGGCGGCTCCTCACTCGCGCCCGAAGTCATTGCGCGGACCGTGGGAGTAGAGCTGACAATTCTCGATTCGACCGCGCCCCAACAGGTCGTCACGGCTCTCAATGATCGCGTGCACACGACCGCGGTCGTCATCTCGTCAAAATCGGGTGGGACGGTTGAAACCGATAGTCAAAAAAGGGTCTATGAAAGGGCGTTTCGCGAAGCCGGAATTGACCCTCGAGATCGGGTCGTGATCGTAACGGATCCCGATTCACCACTCGACCTCGCGGCTACGGCCGAGGGTTATCGAGTGTTTCACGCCGATCCGAACGTCGGCGGTCGATACTCGGCGCTGACCGCATTCGGACTCGTACCCTCGGGACTGGCCGGAGTCGATATTGCCGAGCTCCTTGATGAGGCGGAAGGAATCTCGCTCGAACTCGCAATCGATTCCGAAAAGAATCCGGGTCTTATTCTGGGCGCGGCAATCGCTGCGACCACGCCGCGTCGCGACAAGCTGGGAATCGTTTCGGACGGAACGCACATTGTCGGTTTCGCAGATTGGGTCGAGCAGCTCATCGCCGAATCGACCGGCAAATGCGGAACGGGCATTCTTCCCCTCGTTCTCGAGCCTCTGTCGCCTGAAATTTCGGAAGACTTGCCCGATGTGCAAATCGTGCGTTTCGTTGAAAATGCCACGTCTCACCACCTTTTCGCGCATGATCGGCTCCGCGGCGAAATTCTCGTCAGTGGCACCCTCGGGGCGCAATTCTTGGTGTGGGAATACGCAGTAGCTGTTGCGGGCCGATTGCTCGGGATCAACCCCTTCGATCAGCCCGATGTGGAATCGGCAAAAAGCGCCACGCGCGGCCTTCTTGATGCTCGCCCTGAGCGCTCGACCCCCGAATGTGTCGAGAACGGCATTGAGGTCCGCGCCGCGGGCATGGTGCTCGGCGGGGTCGATACCGTTGAGGGGGCAATTGGTGCGTTGCTCGCGCAGGTTCCGACCGGTGGATACGTGTCGATTCACGCGTACGTCAATCGCCTCGAGGTGCCGCAGCTTGTAGGCGTGCGCGAACTCATTGCCGCGCGGTCCAGAAAACCGGTCACATTTGGTTGGGGGCCTCGATTCTTGCATTCGACGGGGCAGTATCACAAGGGCGGGCCCGCGGTTGGCGTCTTTCTTCAAATCACCGAGAAGACGACCGTCGATCTTGCGATCCCGGAGCGCCCGTTTACGTTCGGGCAATTGATCGAGGCTCAGGCGGCCGGAGACGCGGCAGTGATCGTCGAGCACGGTCGCCCCGTGATCACCCTCACGCTTACCGACCCGAATTCTGATCTCGTCGCGCTGTTTGAGGCGCTCAACTAACGTCGCTCGCGCCCGTTCCAAGGAGCTCCATGACCCCGGTGGAAATCACCCCGGAATTCAATCCGCTGAGATTGGCTACTGATCGTCGGCTCAATCGAATCGCGGGGCCGAGCGGCCTCGTCATTTTTGGCGTGACGGGCGATTTGTCGCGAAAAAAACTCATGCCGGCGGTTTACGACCTGGCGAACCGGGGTCTTTTGCCCCCGGGCTTCGCCCTCGTCGGATTTGCGCGACGGGATTGGGAAGATCAGGATTTTGAACAAGAGGTTTACGAGGCAGTCAAGCGCTACGCGCGCACCCCGTTTTACGAGGAGGTGTGGCGGCAGCTCGCCGAGGGCATTCGATTTGTGTCTGGCCGGTTTGACGATGACGCGGCGTTCGACGACCTGAAAGCAACGATTCACACGCTCGACCGCGAGCGCGGAACGATGGGCAACCACGCGTTCTACCTGTCAATTCCCCCCAATGCGTTTCCGCAAGTAACCGAACAACTGCGTCATTCTGGACTCGCGCAGCCGGCACCGGGCGAATGGCGTCGCGTCGTCATCGAGAAGCCTTTTGGAAGCGACCTCACGACCGCGCGCGAACTCAATAGCGTTGTCGAGTCTGTGTTCCCACCTGATTCGGTGTTTCGGATCGATCACTATCTCGGCAAAGAGACGGTCCAAAATATCTTGGCACTTCGTTTTGCAAACCAATTGTATGAACCCATTTGGAATGCGAACAATGTTGACCACGTGCAAATCACGATGGCCGAAGACATTGGGGTTGGTGGTCGTGCCGGGTACTATGACGGCATTGGTGCCGCGCGCGATGTGATCCAAAATCATCTTCTTCAACTTCTCGCGCTGACGGCAATGGAAGAGCCAATTTCGTTCGATGCGTCTGATTTGCGAGCGGAAAAAGAAAAGATTCTTGCCGCCGTGCGGTTGCCGAACGACATTGCCACGGGGACCGCGCGCGGCCAATATTCTGGTGGCTGGCAGGGCGGGGAACGGGTTCGAGGATTTCTCGACGAGGAGGGGATGAATCCTGAATCGATGACCGAAACGTACGCTGCGATGCGGCTCGAGATTGGTACTCGTCGATGGGCGGGCGTGCCATTTTATTTGCGCGCGGGCAAGCGCTTGGGACGGCGAGTGACAGAGATCGCAGTCGTTTTCAAACGCGCTCCCCAGCACTTGTTTGCTCACAGTCAGACATCGGCGCTCGGCCAAAACGCTCTCGTGATTCGAGTCCAACCCGACGAAGGAGTGACAATCCGTTTCGGGTCGAAGGTGCCCGGCGCGGGCATGCAAGTACGAGACGTGACAATGGATTTTGGATACGGTCACGCCTTCACCGAGGCAAGCCCAGAAGCGTACGAGCGCCTCATTCTCGATGTCTTGCTCGGTGACCCGCCGCTGTTTCCGAGGCATGAGGAGGTCGAGCTATCGTGGAAAATACTCGACCCGATTGAAGCTTTTTGGGCAACGCAAGGAAAACCCGAGCAATATCGCCCGGGAACATGGGGTCCATCGACGGCCGATGACCTCCTTGCTCGCGATGGCCGCACGTGGAGGCGACCGTGATTGTCGATATTCCCGAAACGACGACGAGTGCCATTTCTAAAGCGCTTGTCAAGCTTCGCGATGAGGGCGGAGCGGTTGCGCTCGGGCGCGTATTGACGCTGATAATTTCGACATCTCTCGGTCATGAAGAAGAGGCAATCGAAGCGGCAAACGATGCGTCGCGAGAACACCCCATGCGCGTTATTGTTTTGTCGTCGGCCGAAAATGACGAGGTACGAACGTCCGAGAGTTCGAAACTCGATGCTCAAATCCGCGTCGGCGGGGATGCCGGTGCGAGCGAGGTCATTGTGCTTCGCGCACACGGCGACACGGCACACGACGTAGAGAGCCTTGTCATGGGCCTCTTGCTTCCCGATGCGCCCGTTGTTGCGTGGTGGCCCGGAGTCGCGCCCGAGGTCACGTGCACGTCGCCGCTGGGCCGAATTGCTCAACGCCGTATTACCGACGCATCTGCGCAAGCCGATCCCAAAAAGGCACTTCGACACCTTGCGACCACCTACTCCCCCGGCGACACTGATTTTGCGTGGACCCGGTTGACGCTTTGGCGAGCGCAGTTGGCCGCGGTGCTTGATCAGCCACCGTATGAACCGATAACCGCAGTTAGCGTGTCCGGCGCCGCCGATTCACCGTCGACCGTGTTGTTGGCAGCGTGGTTGCGTTTGCAGCTTGATGTTCCGGTCGAGCACGGTCTGACGGCGCGCGCGGCGAATTCGAGCGGGATTCATCGCGTCACGCTCGCTCGGAGAAGCGGGATCGTTGATCTCGAAAGGGCGATTCCAAACGTGGCGACCCTCATTCAGCCGAACCAACCAACGCACTCGATTGCCCTGCCACGACGAAGCCTTCGTGATTGCCTCGCCGAGGAGTTGCGCCGGCTAGACCCCGACGATTTGTATGGTGACGTGATTTCTCGCGGTCTCGGTCTCCTGGGTGAGTCGTCGATTTCCGGCGGGGGCGCCACGTGACGGCATTCACACGGTCGCGGAGCGCGACACACCATGACGAATAACCGCCGAGTCGTCGTCTATCGAGATCGAGAAGCTCTCGCTCGCGCGGTTGCCACTCGTTTTTTGACAACGGTGAGAGACGCTCTTGACGGTGATGACCCCGCTCACGTTGTGTTGACCGGTGGCTCAATGGGCGCAGCGGTTCAGATCGCAATCCGAGAATTGCCAACGCGTGACAGCATCGATTGGACCCGCGTGCATTTCTGGTGGGGGGACGAGCGATGGGTTACCAGGGCGGATCCCGATCGCAACGACATCCAGGCACGAGCGGCGCTTCTCGACCACATCGACGTGCCAAGCGAGAATATTCACGCGTTTCCCGCTCGTGGCGACGGGGAAAATCTAGATGAGGCTGCGGCCGCATATTCTGCCCTACTCGCTTCGCACGCGACATCTGGCGGTAACGTGCCCCGGTTTGATGTCGCGTTCCTCGGGGTTGGACCAGACGGCCATGTCGCTTCGCTCTTTCCCGACCTTCCAGAAATTGAATCACGCGCGAGCGGCGTGCTGGCCGTTCGGCATTCTCCGAAGCCGCCTCCGGACCGTCTGACTTTGTCATTGGCGGCGATCAATTCTTCTGAACGAGTGTGGCTCGTTGTCGCGGGCGATGACAAGGCGAAAGCGCTCGAAGGCGCCCTGTTACAAGCGAACCCCAATGAGGTTCCGGCCGCGCGCGTTGAGGGCCGCACGCAAACGGTGTTCTTCGCGGATCAGGACGCCGCCGCGCACGTGCCCGACGCGCTCGTTACACCAACCCGTTGAAGGCGAGGCCTCTCTCCTACGCGTGGGCTGCGAGTGTACCCCGCCTCGTCCGCAGCTGGACAAGCGCCTCGTCAAGCAACTGGTCCGCTTCAACGGTGGTTCGCCGCTCCTTCACGTAAGCCAAATGGGTCTTATAGGGTTCGAGCTTGGTGAGTTCGGGCGGGTTCTCGCGATCACGGCCCGCCGGCAAGCCACTTGACGGGCTATCGATCATATTGGGAATCTCTTCCTCGGGAAGACCCGCCGAAAAATATCGAACCGTTTCGTTTCCCAGGGCATCCCAATAGGACACGTGAATGCGGTCAGCATGAAAACCGCGATCTTGCTCGCCCATGGGACCCGCGCCAACCCGCGATCCCCTAATTGCACTTCCGCCTGACGCCATGTCTTCTCCTTATCTCACGCTGAACTTGGTGATCAAGCCGAGCACAATGATGCACGAAATCCACACGAGTCCGAGCACAACCGTAATCCGATTGAGGTTGCGTTCAGCAACACCTGAAGCGCCAAGATTAGATGTCATGCCTCCCCCAAACATGTCCGATAAACCCCCACCGCGCCCCTTATGCAAAAGGATCAGCAGCGTCAGGAGAAGACTCGTGAGACCGAGCAGAACCTGCAAGACGACCTGGAGAAATTCCACAGCGTGCCTTTCATGTGAGGGCGGAGCAATCGCATCCGTTCAGACCACGAGCAAGTATAGCGTGCGGCTTGTCGCGCGTTCGGGCGCTATGCGGTCACGTGTTTTTGGTATCGGACAATGCTTGAAAATTCATCAATCTTGAGGCTAGCTCCGCCGACCAGTGCGCCATCAATATTGGCTTTGCCCATGAACGCGGCAATGTTCGACGCGGTGACCGAACCCCCGTAGAGCACTCGCGTGCGTTCGGCGGCCCGGTTTCCAACGAGGTCAGCGACTACCTCGCGCAACCGCTTTGCGACGTCTTCGGCGCGATCTGGAGAAGCAGCGACGCCCGAACCAATGGCCCACACCGGTTCGTAAGCAACCACGAGGTTAGCAGTACTCGCGACATGGGCGAGGGCTGCCGTGAGTTGAGCGACCGGAGTTGCGCTGGGGCCGTTCCTCTCGAGGTCTTCGGCGGTCTCTCCCACGCAAATGATGGGCACCACGTCGTTTCGGATCGCCGCGACAGTTTTCGCCGACACGATCACGTCAGTCTCGCCGTAGAAGGCTCGTCGCTCTGAATGGCCGACTATCGCATACGTGCATTCGAGGTGAGACAAGAATGCGCCGGAAATTTCCCCAGTATAGGCGCCGGAATCATGGACCGAGAGATCTTGAGCGCCGAGGGCGAGGGGAAGCTTGTCTGCGGCAATTAGCGTCTGCACCGACCGAAGATCGGTAAATGGCGGAATCACCGCGACTTCGACGCGAGAAAAGTCATGCTTTGCGTCGGAGAGGTTCCACGCGAGCTTTTGCACAAACGCAATTGCTTGCAAGTGGTCCAGATTCATCTTCCAATTGCCGACGATGAGCGGTTTGCGATCTATTGCCATCCGAGAACCTCGAGTCCCGGAAGTCGCGCGCCCTCAAGAAATTCAAGGCTCGCACCTCCCCCCGTCGAAACGTGCCCAAATTGTTCATCGGCAAATCCGAGTGCGCGTACCGCTGCCGCAGAATCGCCACCACCCACGACGCTCAGCCCCGGGACTTCGGTCAGCGCTTGGGCAATCCGGCGCGTTCCGGTCGCAAACGACGGGTGTTCAAAGACGCCCATCGGACCATTCCAAAATGCGGTTTGGGCGGCAGCAATCGTTTTGGCAAATCGCGAGGACGTTTCCGGACCGATATCGACTCCGATTCCATCCGCACCAAACGGTGTGTCTTCGATTGAATCGGCCGCGGTCACGACGCTGCGAGCGTTATCGTCGAGCGAATCGGCCACGACGATATCACTCGGCACATCGAGGTTGATTCCGAGGAACTCCGCTTGCGTAAGAAAGCCACGCACGGTTTCAATCTGGTCAGACTCGAGCAGGCTCGAGCCAACGTTGAAGCCGCGCGCGGCGAGAAACGTAAAGAGCATGCCTCCCCCGATCAAAACATTGGTGACGCGTGGAAGAAGGTGGCCAATCACATCGAGCTTGTCGGAAACTTTTGCGCCGCCCAGCACCACGGTGTACGGCGGCGGTGGATCGTCGACGAGGCGCGTGAGAACCTCGAGTTCAGAAGCGATCAGTTCCCCCGCCGCGCTCGGAAGCAACCTCGGGAGTTCGTACACACTCGCCTCTTTGCGATGAAGGACGCCAAAACCGTCAGAGACCACGACATCGCCAAACTGGGCGAGTTTCTGGGCGAACACCTGGCGCTCTTCGGCGACTCCGCTCGTTTCAGCCTCATTGAAACGAAGGTTCTCGAGGACTAACACGTCGCCGTCACGGAGCGACGACACGGATTTCTTCGCGGACGTACCGATCGTGTCGGGAACGAAGTTGACCGACGTACCGAGAAGCTCGCTAACCCGGTTCGCAACCGACGCGAGGCTGAGCGTTGCAGAGGGCGTGCCGTGAGGACGCCCCAAGTGGCTCAAAATAATGACGCGTGCACCACTGCTCACGAGCCTCGTGAGGGTCGGGATCGACGCCCGAATACGCCCGTCGTCCGCAATCGTCCCATCACTGAGCGGTACGTTGAGATCGCAACGAACGATAACCCGTTTGCCGCTCAGGGGACCGAGCGATTCAATCCTGCGCAGCGACATTGTCGACCGTTCTCGACCTAGAGGCGCTCGGCGACGTACTGGGTGAGATCAACGAGGCGGTTCGAGTAGCCCCATTCGTTGTCATACCACGCCGACAATTTGACGTTGTTTCCAATCGCTCGCGTGAGTCCCGCGTCAAAAATCGCTGAATGGGGATCCGCTGCGATGTCAGACGACACGATTTCGTCTTCCGTATATCTCAAAATCGTGCGAAGGGGTCCGTGTGCGGCGGCCCGGTATGCCTCGTTTACGGCATCGACCGAAATAGCGTGTGGGGTCGTGACGGTGAGATCCGTGATCGAACCGGTTGGAACCGGAACTCGCAGCGCAAAGCCGTCGAGTTTACCCTTGAGTTCGGGCAAAACGAGTCCAATTGCTTTCGCGGCTCCCGTGCTTGTCGGAACAATATTGACTGCTGCGGCTCGCGCGCGACGGAGGTCGGAGTGCGGACCGTCTTGCAAGTGTTGATCGGCCGTGTACGCGTGAATCGTTGTCATTAACCCGTGCTCGATGCCGAATGCATCGTTAAAAACCTTCGCGAGCGGCGCGAGGCAGTTCGTTGTGCACGAAGCATTGGAAATGATGGAGTGGGTTGCGGGATCGTACGTGTGCTCGTTGACTCCGATAACAAACGTCGCATCTTCGCCGGTCGCGGGTGCAGAAATGATGACCTTTTGTGCGCCGGCGTGAAGGTGTTTTCGGGCGTCGTTCGCGTTCGTGAATCGCCCGGTCGATTCGATGACGATGTCGACGCCGAGGGCATCCCAACCGAGGTCGGCCGGATCGCGCTCAGCGCGGACCTCGATCGGGTTGCCATCAACGACAATGGCGTTTCCCTCGATTTCTACAGAAGCGTCGAGGCGGCCCGCAATTGAGTCGTATTTCAAGAGGTGGGCGAGCACCTTGCTATCGGTGAGGTCGTTGACTGCGACAATGTCGAAGCCGCTGTTTTGAGCACGCGCAGCGCGGTAATAGCTGCGACCGATGCGGCCAAATCCGTTAATGCCGATCTTTACGGACACACAGTCCTCCTGGAAGTCGTGCGCTCACGGGCGCAATAGAGCGGGGATAACACGAGGGGGTGCTCTAAGCAGGTCAGGCGACTTGCCCGAGACTTTACGACAGTATCAGGAGCCCGGCGGTCTTTTCTCGCGCGGTGTCGAACCGGTGGAGAACATCGGCCCAGTTCACAATCTTCCAGAACGCCGCGACGTAGTCGGCCTTGACGTTCTTGTAATCGAGATAGAAAGCGTGTTCCCACATGTCAAGAAGCAAGAGAGGAACCGCCGCGGCTGAATGATTGCTTTGGTGGTCGTAGACCTGTTCAATGACAAGCGTTTCGCCCAGCGGATCCCACGCCAAAATTGACCAACCGGATCCCTGAATGCCGAGAGCAGACGCGGTAAAGTGCGCACGGAAGCCGTCAAAGGACCCAAAGCACTCGTCGAGCGCTGCCGCGAGCTCTCCGGTGGGCCTTTCATCGCCGTCCGGCGAGAGATTATTCCAGAAGACCGAGTGATTCACGTGACCAGCAAGATTAAATGCGAGGTCTTTCTGAAGCTTATTAATGCATCCAAAATTGTTGTCGTCGCGTGCTTCTTGCAATTGCGCCAGAGCGGTGTTGGCTCCCGTGACGTAGGCCTGATGGTGCTTGTCATGGTGGAGTTCCATAATCGCGCCGCTAACGCTCGGTTCAAGAGCCGAATAATCATAGGGAAGTGGCGGAAGCGAATATTCGGTCATCGAAATATCTCCTCAATAGTCGTACGCGCCTAAGGCGACTCAGGCGCTGGGATCCGCGGTCATTTGAGCCTACTACCGCCACGGTTTGACGTGGTTATCGCGGGCCTGCGCGTGTTCTAGTCGTCTAGGTCGACGGGAAGGTTTGCCTCCGTTCCAGGAATTGAGAGATCAACGGCTCTCTTATCGGCCATCGCAAGGAGCCGTCGAATGCGGCCAGCGACGGCGTCTTTTGTCATCGGTGGATCAGCGTGGTGCCCCAGTTCGTCAAGACTCGAGTCTCGGAACTTGAGACGAAGCTCGCCCGCATACCGAAGGTGCTCGGGAACCTCGTCGCCAAGAATTCCCAGAGCTCGTTCAACTCTCGCACACGCGGCGACCGCTGCTTGAGCTGATCGGCGCAGGTTTGCGTCGTCAAAGTTGACGAGCCGATTTGCAGTCGCTCTCACTTCTCGGCGCTGGCGCATTTCATCCCAGCTTCCGACCGTGGCAGTGGCGCCCATGTTGACGAGCATTGCACCGATGGCGTCGCCGTCGCGAATCACGACGCGAAAGACACCCCGTACTTCTCGAGCCTTCGCTGGCACTGAAAGGCGACCAGCTGCGCCCACGAGGGCCATTGCCGCCTCGTTCGTCGGACACACAATATCGAGCGCCGCGGATCTGCCGGGGTCCGTGAGACTTCCCTGCGCGAGAAATGCGCCGCGCCACACCGCCTTGAGTTCGTCGAGCGAGCCCGTCGTCAGGCGATTAGGCAGCCCGCGAATGGGCCGCCGGCGTTCGTCAAGCAGCCCCGTTTGGCGAGCAAGCGTCTCTCCCCCCTCAAGAACCCGCACGAGGAAGTTACTGGTTCGCCGAAGTCCAGAAGCCGCGATGACTCGCACGTCGCTCCGCACACCGTAGAGTTCGGCGAGATCCTTGCGAATACGTTTCGCAAGTTCGGGCGTATCTACCTCAGATTCAACGGCGATTCGGCCGGAAATGAGGTGGAGTCCCCCCGAAAACCTGAGAATTGTCGCGAGCTCTGCCGCGCGTAGTGCGGTCTTCCTTACCTCTATTGCGGTGAGCTCGGCTCGAACATCAAAAGTGAGTGCCACGTTCTTCCATTTCTCTTCTCCAGGAACGATGACGGGTTATTTTTACTCGCGTCCAAGGTCGCGGTGTCTGACCGTGACCGCAACGCCGGGAAAGTGCGTCAATCGCGAGGCTATCTCGTGAGCGAACGCCACTGATCGATGTTTGCCCCCGGTGCACCCAATTGCAATCGTGGCATGACGCTTGCTCTCGCGCTGGTAGCCGGCGAATATGGGCTCGAGTGTGCGAGAAAAATTCTCGATGAATTCTTGCGCGCCTGGTTGAGCGAGCACGTAAGATACGACCTCGGCGTCGAGGCCGTTGAGCGCCCGGAGCTCGGGCACCCAAAACGGATTCGGCACAAATCGTGCGTCAGCAACCAAATCGGCGTCAGTGGGAAGGCCGTATTTGAATCCGAAGCTTTCGACTCGAATTTGAAGGCGTGCGGCTGAAGTTGCCGCAAACGTGTCGGTAATCTCGGTGGCGAGCTGGTGGATATTGAGATCCGACGTGTCAATTGTCAAGTCGCTTGTCTCGCGAATCGTTGCCAAGAGGGCGCGTTCCGCGCTAATTCCGTCGAGGAGCGTTCCGTTGCCCTGCAAAGGGTGGGGGCGCCTGACCGCCTCGAAGCGTCGAACGAGAGCGGCGTCTGTCGCTTCAAGAAAGATGACGCGAAGCTCCATGCGACGTCGAAGCGATTCGACGATTTTCGACAGTTCGCTAAAGAAATCGCGCCCGCGCACGTCCACGACGGCCGCGATGCGCGGCAGCGTGGCACCCGCCTTTTCCGCGAGGTCGACGAGAGGGCGCAGCATTTGTGGCGGGAGATTGTCGACGACGTACCAACCAACATCTTCGAGGGCATTCGCCACCGTCGAGCGACCGGCGCCAGACATACCCGTGACAATGAGTGCCTGTTGCTGGCCATCCTCCAGTGTCATCTTCGCCCTCCGGGTCGCGTGCCGTTGCGCCCTAAGCCTATCGAGTGGCATGTGGTGACCACGCGACCGACGTCGACTGGGAATGCTCGAGAGCGACTCGCGTGCCCCTCTTCTCTCACCTAATCGCGTGCCCCCTCTTCTCTCATCTAAAAGAATCGAACGGTATCGTGAAATTAATTTCTGCACAGGGTGCTCGCAGTGAAGAATATTAACCTCCAGTCGGGCGACGATTTGTTGTGTCGCAGTCAAAACCGAGGCCGCGTCCGTGCGTGCAAAAAAGGCCGCGTTGCAGGATTGACGGAGCGTGAACGTGCCGAGGTTTACCGGGGTCGAGAAGTCGCTTGATCGGCGCGCGCGCCGCACTTTGAATTCGACCGCGGCTGTCGGGGCCGGAGCTATCCTGGTCGAATTTCTCGTCTTCGTGGTCAAGCAAGCGTGGGCGTGTGTGTTCGGCGCTGCGCTCCTCGCCGTCATCATTGGCGCGCATGCGTGGTACCCAAACGATACCGCGTTCGCCAGAAACGACCTCATAACGCTCGCGGCCATTGGAATTCAGATCGTCATGGTGTCATGTCGCCTCGAGACGATCCGTGAGCTTCGGGTTGTTGTCTTGTTCCACGTTGTCGGTACCGCCATGGAACTGTTCAAGACCGATGCGGGATCATGGAGTTATGACGCCGGCGGAGTGATCCGCATTGGAAGCGTACCGCTCTTCAGCGGGTTTATGTACGCGGCAGTTGGGTCGTACATGGTGCGCGTGTATCGAATATTTGATTTGCGCTTTGACCGGTACCCGCGTCGGTGGGTCTCGGCAATTCTTGCGGCCGCAATCTATGTCAATTTCTTTGCCCACCATTTCACGGTTGACGTGCGGCTTGTTCTCGTTCTCGCTGTTGCCGCCGTCTTTGGTCGGTGCGTGATGCACTTTCGGATTTTTCGAACCAGATCGCGACTTCCGCTCGTGGTTGCCTTTGGGCTCGTCGCCCTATTCATTTGGTTCGCCGAAAATATTGCGACGTGGTCTCGAGCGTGGTTGTATCCCAGCCAGCTCACTGGCTGGCACCCGGTGGTAATTGACAAGCTCGGCTCGTGGTTTCTGCTCATGATCGTTTCAGTCGTTTTAGTCGCGTGGGTGTATCCGCCGCAGCGACCCATCGAGGCCGAAAAATGAGGCTGTCTCGTGTCGTGCTCGCGGTCACGGCGCCGTCGAGCTGTCCGTTGCCGGTTGCCGATCTCGTGACCCGTATCAACTAGCTTCCGTTCGGAAACTCGCCGCCGAGGGTGATGTGTCGTGGTGCGTTACACCGTCACGGTGGGTTCCTCGCACACACACCAATCGAGCGACGCGCTCGGCTCGATGCTGGGGTGAATTCGGTGCCTCGTACGTCGAGCGCGGAGATATGTTTCCTAACATAACAAATTGGTTTCAAGCGAATCGATTCGGGGGCGTGGAGCTATAGCAGGAGCCAATCCATCCCGACATGTCTGGAGGACAGATCATGAAAATATCAAGCACCCGAACCGCATCGGTTGTTGCCGCCCTGAGCCTTGCGGTGGGAATCGCAAGTGCGACCGCGACTCCGGCGAGTGCGGCAATCTCAGTGCCAGAACACGAGCTCTCGTCTCATGGCGCACCGATCTCGCCTGGAAAAGACGAACAGAGTGGACAAGTCGGTGATTCGTCCGCTTCCGTCACAGGCAGCCTCAGCATCGCGTTTTTCTGGAATCACATCAGTCTTGATGTTTCGGGCGGAAAGCATTTTGTGGGAGACGGCGGTGTAACCCAGCTGTTCGGCGCCGGATGGTTCTCGGGCACGCTCCACACCGACAACATTGAGGCGCTCTACCGGGACACCGTGAGTTACAACATTAACGGAACGCCGCTTTACACGAATGTGAATTTCTTCGACTCGAAATCCCACCTCTTGGGGCACTTGCAAACGGGATCGGTCTCGATCTTCCTAGGAACAGGTGGTGGAACCGGTTCGTGGCGCTAAGGCACCGAGTGCCGCTACCGTTCACCGGCACGAAGGTGCCGATGAACGGTAGCGGCGAGCCGCGTGCCAATTCCCGGAACCGCTTCAATAGCGTCGATACTGGCTCGTTTGAGCTGCGCCACCGAACCGAAGTGCTTCAAGAGACGAGCAATGCGGGTTGGACCAAGTCCATCGATCTCCTCCAAGACCGTGGTGATGCCACGCGCACGTTTTGATCGCTGGTAATTGATTGCAAAACGGTGTGCTTCGTCTCTGATGCGCTGAATCAAGAAGAGTGCATCGCTGTTGCGCGGCACAATGACCGGGTAGGTGGCACCCGGCAGCCACAGTTCTTCGAGGCGTTTTGAAATACCGCACAACTGAATATTTTCAACCCCGGATTCCGCGAGTGCTCTCCGGGCTGCTTCAACTTGGGGTTGTCCTCCGTCGACAATCACGAGGTTCGGTGGATACGAAAATTTTGGACGAGCCGGTGTGCTTGTCGTGTGGCGCCGAAGCTCTTCGGGATTCGAAAGATGCGAAAGGCGGCGTGCCACGACTTGATAAATTGAGTCGGTGTCATCCGTCGATTTCGGAATATTGAATCGGCGGTAGTGGTCATTGCGGGGTAAACCATCTTCGAATACGACCATCGACGCGACGATGGACTTACCGCCCAAGTGCGATACGTCAAAACACTCGATTCGAAGAGGAGCTGCGTCCATTCCGAGCGCCGTCTTGATTTCAACGAGCGCATTTGATCGAGCGACGTAGTCGGACGTGCGGCGAAGTTTATAGAGACCGAGCGCGTTTGCGGCATTTGTCGCGACGGTTTGCGCGAGCGCGGCTTTGTCTCCCCTTTGCGCAATGCGGAGCGTAACCCGACTCGACTCGCGTCCGGCGCTCGGATGTTCTCGGCGTTCGCTGAGCCACCGCTCAAGATTGCGAACATCATCGGGAAGCGTCGGGACCAGGATTTCTCGAGGCGGCAAGAATTGAGAATCGTACGCATTGTGCACCACGTTTTCGACGAGTTCTCCGGACTGCACGTGAATCTCTTTGTCGACGACCCACCCCTGAACACTCCTGACGCGTCCACCTCGAACCGAAAACATCTGCACGGATGCCGCGAGCTCATCCTCGGCGATCCCAAACACGTCGGCGTCCACCGAGTCGGGAAGCACGATTGAGGTCTTTTCTAACACCGCTTTCAACGCGTCGCGATTGTCACGATAGCGTGCGGCAGCCTCGTAATCGCGCGCGTGCGAAGCGGCCTTCATTTGCCGCGTAAACGCGGCAACATACGCGGTGTCGTTGCCCGCCATAAACGAGACAAGATCGTTGACGATCGTGCGATGTTCATCAAGACTGACCCGGCCGACACACGGTGCCGCGCACAGCCCAATGTCACCGAGCAAGCATGGTCGGCCAGTTCGGTGCGCTCGAGCATAGACCGCACTCGTGCAACTTCTCATGGGAAACGCCTTGAGCAAGAGATCGAGTGACTTTCGAATCGCCCACGCTTTCGGGAAGGGGCCAAAGTACCGTGCTCCGGGAATCGAGCGATTCCGGGTGACCATTACTCTCGGCACGCTCTCTTTTAACGTGACGGCCAAATAGGGGTACGACTTATCGTCTTTAAGGTGAACGTTAAATGGCGGATCGAACTCCTTGATCCACGTAAATTCGAGTTGTAAAGCCTCGAACTCGTTCGCAACGACAGTCCAATCGACCGCGGTGGCCAGGTCGACCATGTTTCGGGTGCGTTCGTGGAGCGAGTCACGCGGTACAAAGTAGCTGCCCAATCGGGAACGCAGGTTTCTTGCTTTTCCCACGTAGAGAACGCGATGAGTCGCGTCCCGAAATCGATACACACCCGGTTGGGTCGGAATTTCTCCGGGTCGCGGCCGATAGCGTGCCGTCGCATTCACGGCCCGGCTCCGGTGAGGAGTTCCTTGAGGAAGCGCCCGGTGTAGCTTTTCTTCACTCGAGAGACACGCTCTGGCGTTCCAACCGCGAGCACGGTTCCGCCGCCCGCTCCCCCCTCGGGACCGAGGTCGATAAGCCAATCGGCCGACTTAATCACATCGAGATTGTGTTCGATGACAATAACGGTGTTTCCCTTGTCGACGAGGGCGTTCAACACGAGTAATAGTTTGCGAACGTCTTCAAAATGGAGCCCCGTCGTTGGTTCGTCGAGAACGTAAACACTTCGACCGTTTGATCGTTTTTGCAACTCGGTCGACAATTTGACGCGCTGTGCTTCGCCACCCGAGAGCGTCGTGGCGCTTTGGCCAAGTTGCACGTAACCGAGCCCGACATCGACGAGGGTTTTGAGGTAGCGGTGAATTGCAGATATTGGTTCAAAAAAGTCGGCTGCTTCGGCAATCGGGAGTGCGAGGACTTCAGCAATGTTCTTCCCCTTGTAGTGCACTTGCAAGGTGTCACGGTTGTAGCGTGCCCCGTGACACACTTCGCAAGCAACGTAGACGTCGGGGAGAAAATTCATTTCGATCGTGATGGTTCCGTCGCCCGCGCACGCCTCGCATCGACCCCCCTTCACGTTAAAACTAAAACGTCCGGGAAGATACCCGCGCACTTTGGCTTCGGTCGTCTCCGCGAAGAGGGTACGCACCCGATCAAATACCCCCGTGTACGTTGCTGCGTTTGATCGCGGCGTGCGGCCTATCGGGTTTTGGTTGACGTGAACGACCTTGTCGAGGTGTTCGAGACCCGTAACGCGAGAGTGCTTTCCGGGCACGTTTCGCGCTCCGTTGAGTTGATTTGCCAGGACTCGATACAGGATGTCGTTGACAAGCGATGACTTGCCAGAGCCGCTCACTCCCGTGACCGCGATAAACACGCCGAGGGGAAAGTCGACGGTGACGTTTTTGAGGTTGTTAGCTCGCGCGCCAGCCACCGAAATGGCGCGCGCGGAATTGATCGCACGGCGAGTGCGGGGTTTTTCAATCTCGACTCGCCTCGCCAGATAGTCTCCCGTGAGAGACGCGGTGTTGGCGACGAGTTCGTCGTACGAACCGGAGTGTACAATTTTTCCTCCGTGGACGCCCGCACCGGGGCCAATATCGACTATCCAGTCCGCGGCTTTGATCGTGTCCTCATCGTGTTCGACCACGATGAGCGTGTTGCCGAGGTCGCGAAGGGCAACAAGCGTCTCGATGAGTCGGCGATTGTCGCGTTGGTGAAGTCCGATGCTGGGTTCGTCGAGGACGTAAAGGACTCCGGTTAACCCCGACCCAATTTGCGTTGCGAGGCGAATTCGTTGGGCTTCGCCGCCAGACAGTGTTGCCGACGCGCGCGCCAGACTCAGGTAATTGAGACCGACCTCGACGAGAAAATCGAGCCGCACTTTGATTTCTCGAAGGACTTGAGCAGCGATCGCGGCCTCACGATCCGTGAGGGTGAGTTGTTCCATAAAGGTACGCGCATCGGTCAGGCTGAGCTCGCTAATATCGGCAATGTTTTTATTATTGATGAGGACCGCAAGCACGTCGGGTTTGAGCCGTTTGCCCTCACACAAAGAGCACGGAATCTCTCGCAAATATTCCGACCAACGCTTACGTTGACTATCGGTTTCCGATTGTGCATATTGGCGCTCAATGTAAGGAACTACTCCTTCGAACCCCGACGTGTAGCTCAGGTTTCGACCGTAGCGATTCTTCCACTTGACTCGAACGTCAAAATTATTGCCGTGCAAGACCGCGTCGCGGACGTCATCAGACAGGTTTTTCCACGGCGTGTCGAGCGAGAAATCGAGGTCACGGGTCAATCCGATCAGAAGCTTCTCGTAGTAGTTGAAAAGCCCTTTACCTTGAGTGGTCCACGGGACGATGACACCGTCGGAGATACTGCGCTCAGGATCGCCGAGGAGCAGATCGGTATCGACCGACATGCGGGTTCCCAACCCGGAGCACTCTGGACACGCTCCAAATGGCGCATTGAATGAAAAAGTGCGCGGTTCAATTTCGGTGAGGGTGATCGGATGTCCGTTGGGGCACGAGAGTTTTTCGGAATATGTTCGTCGCGCTTCGCGCGAATTTGGGTCAACAAATTCGATCGTGACAAGGCCATCGGCGAGCTTAAGCGCGGTTTCAAGCGAGTCTGTGAGCCGACCGAGAATCTCGCCGGACGACACGAGCCGATCAACGACGACGGCAATGTCATGTTTGATCTGTTTCTTTAAAGACGGGAGGATCGGTCAACTGAACCTGATTCCCATCGACGATTGCTCGGGAGTATCCGGCCGCTGCGAGTTCTTTCAATAGATCAACGAACTCACCTTTTCTTTGTGTCACTATCGGACTGAGCACGTGATAACGAGTTCCCGCTTCGAGCTCCATGAGTTGATCGGCGATTTGTTGCACGGTCTGCCGCAGAATCCGTTCGCCACATACGGGGCAGTGTGGAATACCCACTCGCGCCCACAAGAGTCGCATGTAGTCGTATATTTCAGTGATCGTTCCCACGGTCGAGCGCGGGTTTCGGTTGGTCGATTTTTGATCGATTGAGACGGCCGGTGAAAGGCCTTCGATAAAATCGACGTCGGGCCGATCAACTTGTCCAAGGAACTGGCGCGCGTACGCCGAAAGCGACTCCACGTATCGCCGCTGACCCTCAGCAAAAATGGTGTCAAACGCGAGCGAAGACTTTCCGGAGCCACTCAACCCGGTAAAGACAACGAGTGAATTTCGAGGAATCTCCAAATCGATGTTCCGGAGATTGTGAACGCGCGCGCCTTGAACCCTCAGCGTTGATTCAGAATTATTTTTTGACGGTGACATGCCCGGTCTTTTCCATCTGGCGCAGCTCGTGCTTGAGGTCAGAGACTTCATCTCGCAAACGCGCTGCGAGCTCAAATTTGAGGCCATCGGCCGCCGCGAGCATTTGCTGTGTCAAATCCGAAATGATTTCCTCAAGGCTTTCGGCGCCGGCGGCCGCGATTCCACCGCGCTGAACGTTTGACGCTGACGCGCGGGAGCGATCATCACGTGACGATAGGAGGCGTTGCGTGTCTTCATTCTCGCGCGCGAGCATGGCAGTTATGTCTGCAATGCGTTTGCGGAGCGGTTGAGGATCGATTTTGTGTTCGACATTGTATGCAATTTGTTTTTCACGGCGCCGCGTCGTTTCTTCTATTGCTCGGGCCATCGAGGCAGTCACGATATCGGCGTACATGTGCACTTCGCCCGAGACGTTTCGAGCTGCACGACCAATCGTTTGAATGAGCGATGTCGACGAGCGCAAGAAGCCTTCTTTATCGGCATCCAAGATCGCCACGAGCGACACTTCGGGAAGATCGAGGCCTTCCCGAAGCAAATTGATGCCGACAAGCACGTCATAGACTCCCGCGCGAAGTTCCGTCAGTAATTCGACTCGACGCAGTGTATCGACGTCCGAATGCAAATAGCGCACACGCACACCCGCATCGGCGAGGAAATCGGTGAGCTTTTCCGCCATCTTCTTTGTCAGCGTCGTCACGAGCACGCGCTCATCGCGCGCAGCCCGCAATCGAATTTCCTCGTGAAGATCGTCGATTTGGCCGGTCGTCGGCTTGACGACAACTCGTGGATCGATGAGACCCGTGGGACGAATGATTTGCTCGACGATACCGTCGGCGACTCCGAGTTCATATTTGCCAGGTGTCGCCGAGAGATAGACGGTCTGTCCGACGCGATCACGGAATTCGCTCCACGTCAGTGGCCGGTTGTCGAGTGCGCTCGGCAAGCGAAATCCGTGTTCGACAAGAGTGCGTTTGCGCGATGCGTCGCCTTCGTGCATGGCACCAATTTGTGGCACAGTAACGTGCGACTCGTCAATAACAACAAGAAAATCGTCCGGAAAATAATCAAGCAAGCAGTGGGGCGCTTCGCCCGGTTTGCGAGCGTCAATGTGACGAGAATAATTTTCGATGCCCGAGCAAAAACCAATTTGCTCCATCATCTCAACGTCAAAGGCCGTGCGCATTTCAAGACGCTGTTTCTCGAGAAGCTTGCCCTCGCGCTCGAAGACAAGGAGTCGATCATGCAATTCGGTTTGAATGGTCGTGATCGCGCGCGCGATAACATCCGAACTCGCCACATAGTGGGAACCGGGAAAAACCGAAACCGCGTCGAGGGAACGAACCGTTTCCCCCGTGACCGGGTGCAAGCTGTGCAGCGCTTCAATTTCGTCGCCAAACATTTCAATGCGCACGGCAAGTTCTTCGTAGACGGGAATAATTTCGATTGTGTCGCCACGTACGCGAAATGTGCCGCGCGAAAAATCGACGTCGTTTCGCGCGTACTGCATCGCCACAAACTTACGGATCAGCGATTCGCGATTAATGACCTGCCCAACCTGAAGAGCGACCATGGCATTGAGATACTGTTCTGGTGCACCCAGACCGTAAATACACGAGACGGTCGATACGACGATGACGTCGCGTCGACTCAAGAGCGAGTTGGTGGTTGAGTGCCTGAGTCGTTCGACCTCGGCATTGATTGAACTGTCTTTTTCGATGAACGTATCGGATTGCGGAACGTAGGCTTCGGGCTGGTAGTAGTCGTAATACGAGACGAAGTATTCAACCGCGTTATTGGGAAACAGCTCGCGAAACTCATTCGCGAGCTGCGCGGCAAGAGTTTTATTGTGCGCAAGCACGAGGGTGGGGCGCTGCACGGCCTCGACCAACCACGCTACCGTCGCTGATTTTCCGGTTCCCGTGGCCCCCAAGAGCACGACATCGGTCTCTCCCGCATTGATTCTCCCGGTCAAGTCTGCAATTGCCGCTGGTTGGTCGCCGCTGGGAACGAAATCGCTTACGACCGTCAATGGTCGCACTGAGCGCGTCGGTTCCATGTTTCAAGTCTAAGCAGCGCAGCATTGCGCGTGCCTGAGTGTGAGGGCACGACTCACCTCTTCTCGAGGCGCCTCCAGAGGGCGTCAACCTGGCGGTGTGTTTCCTGGAGTGTTCCGCGAGTATTGATGACAACATCGGCCACCGCGGCGCGTTCGACGTCGCTCGCTTGAGCCTTGAGTCGCGCTGTCGCTTCGCGCGGACTCATCCCGCGCAATCGAACGAGGCGGTCCAATCGCGTTTGCCAGTCTGCGCGGGTGACGACGACAAGGCTGAAATCAATTGCGCGGTGGTTTTCGCCTTCAACGAGCAAGGGAACGTCGTACACCACAATTGCGTGTGGGTTGTGCGCTTGCGCGGCTTCAATGAGTTCGCGGGCTCGCTCCCACACGGCGGGGTGGGTGATTTTATTGAGCTCCTTGCGGTCCGCCGCGCTCGCAAAAACACGTGCTCCGAGTGCGGATCGGTTGAGGGAGCCGTCTGGCGCAATGACTGAATCGCCGAACCGCCGATGGATTGCGTCAAGAGTGTGGCTCCCCGGTTCGACGACGTCGCGCGCCAATTGATCGGCATCGATAATGAGGGCGCCGTGATGGGCCAATCGTCTTGCCACCGTCGATTTGCCCGACGCGATTCCGCCGGTGAGTCCGATCAGTTGCACGAACTCATGCTAATGGGCCAACGTCGTGCAAACGAACGGTGTGACCGCGCGCACCGAAGCACGACTCGCTATTGCTAGTCCTTGCCCGAAAGCTTCTCCCGCAATGCCGCGAGTGATTCGTCGTCAGCGAGAGTTCCGGAACTTGAGACATCGCTCGAACTCGAATCATCATTGACCGAAGCGGGTGCATGCGCGTCTTCTTCGATTCCTTGAGCAACTTGCTTCTTGTGAGCTTCCCATTGCTCTTGAGCCGCGGAGTAGTCTTGCTCCCACTTTTCGCGTTGAGAATCAAATCCTTCGCGCCACTCGTTGGTCTCTTGATCGAAGCCATCGGGGTATTTGTAGTTGCCCTGTTCGTCGTACTCGGTGAGCATACCGTACAGGGCCGGATCGAACTCCGTTCCCTCGGGGTCGACGCCTTCATTGGCTTGTTTGAGACTGAGAGAAATGCGTCGCCGTTCAAGATCGATATCAATGACCTTGACAAACATTTCTTGACCGACCGAAACGACTTGTTCGGCGAGCTCGACGTGCTTGCTGGAGAGTTCAGAAATGTGAACGAGGCCCTCGATGCCATCCGCGACGCGAACAAATGCACCGAAAGGAACAAGTTTGGTGACGTGGCCGCGCGTCACTTGACCGATTGCGTGCGTGCGTGCGAAACGCTGCCACGGGTCTTCTTGCGTTGCCTTGAGGGACAGCGAAACGCGCTCGCGTTCAAGATCAACCTCAAGGATTTCAACCGCGACCTCTTGGCCGAGTTCGACGACCTCACTCGCGTGTTCAATGTGCTTCCAGGAGAGTTCTGATACGTGAACCAGGCCGTCGACACCGCCCAAGTCGATGAAGGCACCAAAGTTCACGATTGACGAAACACTGCCCTTGCGGACTTGGCCCTTGTGCAGATTGTTCAAGAATGTCGTGCGGCTTTCGCTTTGCGTCTGTTCGAGAAGAGCGCGGCGAGAGAGCACCACGTTGTTACGATTTTTGTCGAGTTCGAGCACTTTTGCTTCGATCTCTTGGCCGAGATACGGCGTAAGATCGCGCACACGGCGAAGCTCTATGAGCGATGCGGGAAGGAAGCCACGGAGCCGAATATCGACAATGAGGCCACCCTTGACGACTTCGATGACCGTTCCGACGACGACGCCGTCGGACTCTTTGATCTTTTCGATATCTCCCCACGCGCGCTCGTATTGCGCGCGCTTTTTGGAAAGAATCAGGCGACCCTCTTTGTCTTCTTTTTGAAGGACAAGAGCTTCTACGGTGTCGCCGACGCCCACTTCGTCACTCGGATCAACATCGTGCTTGATCGATAGCTCGCGGGAGGGAATTACTCCCTCTGTCTTGTAACCCACATCGAGGAGAACTTCGTCTCGGTCGATTTTGACGACGACCCCTTCGATCATGTCTCCGTCATTGAAAAACTTCAGCGTTTGTTCGACCGCGGCAAGAAAATCGTCAGCAGTGCCGATGTCATTGATTGCGACCTGCTTGGTTGCCTTATCGGTCGTTGTGGTTGTCATTGAGGTGTTTGCTCCAGTGCGGACATAGGTCAGGCCAGACGCACACAAAGATAGCGTTGTCATGCGGCCGGCAGCGGACACGAAAAGTCACAATTGTGACGCTGCAGTTTAGCGGTATATTGGCGATTTCGGCAACTAATTGGTCGCTTCTTGCGTGTGTGCACCTCGGGACGCTGTCAGTGCGCGGCTTGATCCCAATTCACTCCACGTCCAACCTGAACGTCGAGCGGGACGCGGAGCTCCGCAGCGTGCGACATTCGGTCGACCACAATTGAGCGCACGGTATCCCACTCACCCGGGGCTACCTCAAAGATCAATTCGTCGTGCACCTGAAGGAGCATCCGGGATTCAAGACCGTTTGCACAGATGTCGGAGTCAATGTGCGTCATTGCGATCTTCATAATGTCAGCGGCCGATCCCTGGATGGGAGCGTTGAGTGCAGCCCGCTCAGCGTTGTCCCGAGCGAGGCGATTTGAGCTGGAAAGATCAGAAAATAGTCTCCTCCGGTGAAAAATGGTTTCAGTAAAGCCATCAACGCGCGCCTTTTCAACAACGTCGCGGAGGTACTCGCGTACCGCGCCAAATCGTTCAAAATAGTCGGTCATTAGCTGCTTCGCCTCACCGGAGCTAATGCGCAATTGCTTAGATAGACCAAAAGCGCTGAGTCCGTATGCGAGACCGTACGACATTGCCTTAACGCGAGAACGCATCTCGCCAGAAACATCGGCCGGCGCGACTCCGTAAATTCGCGCTCCCACCGCCCGATGCAGGTCTTCTCCCGCCTCAAATGCGGCAATGAGAGCTGCGTCACCGGACAAGTGCGCCATAATGCGCATTTCTATTTGTGAATAGTCCGCGGTCAGCAGCGTTTCAAATTGTGGGCCGCACTCGAACGCGGCGCGAATTTCGCGACCGATCTCAGTCCGCACCGGAATGTTTTGAAGATTTGGGTCCGCCGACGAAATGCGGCCCGTGCTTGTACCGACCTGGTCGTATCGCGTGTGAATCCGATCATCGTCACCGACTGCTCGTTCAAGAGTCTCGATAATCTGTTTCAGCTTGACGGCGTCGCGGTGCTGAAGGAGAAGCTCGAGGAATGGGTGCGGGTTGCGGTTCTGCAGCTCTGTCAACGCTGCGGCATCCGTCGAAAAGCCGGTTTTCATCGAGCGCGTTTTCGGCATGTTCAGTTCGTCGAAGAGGACGCCTTGCAGTTGTTTTGGCGAAGAAAGATTGACCTCGTGACCAATTTCGGCAAATGCACGAGTCGCAAAGCGGTCCGCGCTTTCGGTCAACCGGCCTCGCAGCGTGGCGAGGGCCATCCGATTCACCGCGACACCCGCCCGTTCCATGCGGGCGAGGACCGGAATGAGCGGCAGTTCAATGTCGTCGAAGACGGCCTTTGAGCTCGCCATTACGGTGGGGCGCATGACGTCTTCGAGTCGCCACACGTACCACGCTTCTGTCGCGGGGCTGAGCGGCTCATGTTCTGGCAAGAGTTGCGTGGGATCGGCATCCGAGATGCGTTCGCCGAGTTCAGACGTCACCTGATCCGCGAGAGTGGAATGCGGTGCCCCGGCTCGGATGAGCCCGACGGCAACGAGCGTGTCGAAAACAATTCCGTGCAGCTCGATCCCATTGGCTGCGAGGGCCTTGAGTTGTGGTTTCGCGTCGCACATAATTTTCGGAGCGTTACTAGCGAGCCACGCGGTGAGGGCGTCGTAGTCTGGCCGCCCGACGGCCCATGGCACCCAGGCCGATTCATGGCGCGTCGAAAGGCCGAAACCTGTGACGGTGTCGCGATCATGCTCAATTTGTATTGCGAGCGCGCGAGTCCCTGAAGCCGACGCTTCCGCGAGCCAGTGCGCGAGCTCTTCATCGACGAGTGTCCGCACGACGGGCGGACACACGGCATCGTCGACGCGTGTCACGCTCGCGTCGTCCGAGTCCGACGCGTCGACGGCGTCTTTTTGCGGCTGATCGGCCGCGGCAATTGCGAGAACTCGCTTGAGAAGGGTCTTGAACTGAAGCTTGTCGAAGACGGTTCGTACCGCGTCGACATCGATGGGCTTGCGAGCGACGTCGTTAGGGCCGAGTGGCAATTCCACATCCGTCCGCAACCTATTAAGCGTGCGATTTCGGATCGCGTTCTTCTTTTGTTCGCGCAGATTGTGCCCAACAACGCCCGTGATTTCGTCCGCGTGCTTGAGTACCTCGTCGAGGCTCCCGTATGTGGTTATCCATTTAACCGCGGTCTTTTCTCCGACCTTGTCAATGCCTGTGAGGTTGTCGCTCTTTTCGCCGACGAGGGCGGCGACGTCGGAATACTTCTCGGGGGTCACTCCGTAACGCGTGAAGACGGACTCGGGATCATACCGTTTGAGTTCCGACACTCCCCGAGCCGCCGGGTAGAGGAGCGTCACTCGATCATTGACTAATTGAATGGCGTCGCGATCACCCGAAACGACCAAGACGCGGAATCCCTTTTCAGCCCCTTGTGTCGCAAGAGTCGCAAGAATATCATCGGCCTCAAAATCTTCTTTGGACAGTGTCGCAATGTTCATCGCGTGAAGGGCTTCTTCGAGAAGGGGGACTTGCCCGATGAACTCAGGCGGTGTTTCGCCTCGTGTTCCTTTGTAATCGGGGTATTCGCGCGTGCGAAACGAATAGCGCGAAATATCGAATGCGACCGCGAGATGCGTGGGTTTCTCTTGAGCCAAAAGTAACAACAACATCGCGATGAACCCGTGAATCGCGTTGGTGTGCTGGCCATCGCGGTTCTGAAAACTCTCGACGGGGAGCGCGTAGAACGCGCGAAAAGCGAGCGAGTGACCGTCGATGAGAAGCAGGGTAGGCTCTTCGTTGTCCGACACACGACCACCCTACACACGGGCACCGGGGGCACCTTGGGGTCAAGCACACGGGAGACCACGAAAAATGACGGAACCAAGTCAGCGGCCGCCCGCAATTGATGTGACCGTTCTGCTCGGTGGTCGAGGAATTGGGGACCTTGCCGAAAAAATGGGCATCGAATTTCACGAACTCTCGCCCGAGCGTGCGGTCGCGACCATGCCGGTCGAAGGGAATACGCAACCAGCCGGTATTGTGCACGGCGGGGCCCACGTCGTACTTGCCGAAAGCCTGGGTTCAATCTCTGCGAACGTCTTTGCGGGTAAAGAACGCCTCGCGGTCGGAATTGAGGTAAACGCGAGCCACAGTCGCTCGGCGTGTTCGGGTTTTGTGACCGGAACGTGTACGGCCGTCCACCTGGGACGAACTCTCACGACACACGTGATTGAGATTGACGATGAAGCGGGTCGACGGCTTTCGACCGTCCGCATAACGAATTTGCTGCGAGACAGATAAGTGCGGGCTCGCGTGCTACTTCGGTGGTTCGGCGAGTAACTGGTCAACGATGGCCCGAGAGACGTCGTGCATCGTAAGACGGCGATCCATCGAAGCCTTTTGGATCCACCGAAAAGCCTCTGGTTCCGAAAGACCCATCTTTTCGCCGAGCAAGCCCTTGGCGCGATCAACGAGTTTGCGGGTCTCAAAGCGCATGACCATGTCGGTCACTTCTGCTTCGAGCGCGACGATCTGTGCGTATCGAGAGAGAGCGATTTCTATCGCGGGAATCAGGTCGTTAGGAGTGAAGGGTTTGACGACGTAGGCGAGTGCTCCCGCTTCGGTCGCTCGTTCAACGAGTTCTTGTTGGCTAAATGCCGTGAGGAGGACGACGGGCGCGATACGCGCTTTCGTCAAGCGCTCGGCCGCCGAGATGCCGTCGAGTTGCGGCATTTTAACGTCCATTACGACGAGATCGGGTCGCAAGTCTGTTGCGAGCGCAACCGCGGTTTCACCATCATTCGCCTCACCCACGACCTCGAAACCGTTATCGCGCAGGATTTCGACAATGTCGAGCCTAATGAGCGACTCGTCTTCGGCGACGACGACGGTGCGCGAAGCGACGGGTTCGGGCTCGCGGTCAGTCACGGATCAACCCTACGATATTCTTGGGCACGTTGTTGTGCGCCGGTGTGGCGGAATGGCAGACGCGGAGCACTCAAAATGCTTTGTTCGAAAGGACGTGTGGGTTCGAGTCCCACCACCGGCACAACTCACGACGTGCACTTCGTATAGGCGGGCGCCGCTTGATTGTGCACATCGCCGACTTTGTGTACTCGCAAGTCATTTGTCGATCCTTGGATTCCCGGTGGAGAACCGGCAATCACGACAACTTTGTCACCGACCTCGGACAAGCCCTCCCCCAAAACGACGTCGTCGACCTGGCCGAACATTTCGTCGGTGTGAGTGACACGGTCGACGAGGTACGTTTCAATTCCCCAGCTCAACGCCATGCGCCGCCGAATTCCCTCATTGGGGGTAAATGCAATCACGGGAATTTTTGACCGCAATCGAGAAATTCGGCGCACAGATTCACCTGTCTCCGTGAAGACGCACAGAAATTTTGCCGACACGAATTCGGCGACTTCGACTGCCACGAGGGTTATTGCACCGCCTTGTGTTCGCGGCCTCGTTCCCAGAGGGGGGATGCGGTCGAGGCCGTGTTCTTCGGTGGACTGCATGATTCTCGCCATCGTCTCAACCGTAATTGCCGGAAATTCGCCGACACTCGTCTCGCCGCTCAGCATGACCGCGTCCGTGCCATCGAGCACCGCGTTCGCCACGTCAGACGTTTCTGCCCGAGTTGGACGCGGACTTGAAATCATTGACTCGAGCATTTGCGTTGCGACGATTACGGGTTTTGCTCGGCGCCGCGCGAGCTCAATTGCGCGTTTCTGAACGATTGGAACGGATTCCAACGGAAGCTCGACTCCTAAATCTCCACGGGCCACCATGATCCCGTCGAAAGCGTCAACAATCTCTTCGAGAGCATCAACTGCTTGTGGTTTCTCAATCTTCGCAATAATCGGTACAACTCGACCCTCGTTTGCCATTATTTCGTGGACGCGAACGTTGTCATTCGCGTTGCGAACAAATGACAGAGCAATGAGGTCCGCGCCCATTGCGAGACCCCATCGCAAGTCGGCCTCATCTTTGGTTGACAGCGCGGGCACATTCACGGCAACCCCGGGGAGGTTGATTCCCTTGTTGTTGGAGATCGTGCCGGGTACCGTAACAACGCACCGCACGATTGTGCCGTTGACCTCGAGAACGCGCATTGATACCTTGCCGTCGTCGATGAGCAGCGTATCCCCCGGCTCTACGTCGTCCGGAAGACTCTCAAGCGTCGTCGAGGAGATTTCTTTGTTGCCCACAATCTCATCGGTCGTAATAGAAAAGATGTCACCCTCGTCAAGATCGTACGGTCCGTCTTCAAACTTACCCAAACGAATCTTTGGTCCCTGGAGATCGACGAGAACTGCTACGGCGCGCCCCGAGTCCGCCGCGGCGCGTCGCACATTTGCGCACGCCGTTTCGTGCACCTCGTGGCTCCCATGACTGAGGTTCAGTCGCGCGACATTTATTCCTGCGTCAACGATTGCTCGGATACTCTCGTAGCTCGATGTTGCCGGGCCAAGGGTGGCTACAATTTTCGCGCGTCTCATTAGCTTTTTATACCCCGATATTCTGCGCAGCGTGGCGCGTATTGTGTGTCAACGAGCGTCGGAAAAACACTAAATCGCCATCGCTCGGTCTGTAGGGCGAATTGGCGCCGACAGCTGCGTCTCACCCTGAAGGTACCGATCAACCGCCGCCGCCGCCGAGCGCCCCTCGGCGATTGCCCAAACAATGAGCGATTGCCCGCGACCGGCATCACCCGCGACGAACACCCCCGGAAGACCGGTGCAAAAGTCGCCGTCGCGTTCTAGTGTTCCAGTGGGGTCTACCGACACGTCGAGTTGAGCCGTGACGCTCTCGGTTTCGGGCCCGCTAAAACCCAGGGCAAGCAGAACCAAATCGGCGGGAATTGTGCGTTCCGTGCCTGATCGAGGAACTCGATGTCCATTGAGATACTCGGTTTGCGCGACTCGAACCGCACCGACTTCGCCGAACGAATTTGGCAACAACTCTACTGTTGACGCGAGAAATGTGCGCTCGCCACCTTCTTGGTGGGCGCTCGATTCCTCATACAGGGTCAATTGGGTGGGCCACGGGTCGTTGTCACCGCGAGCGAGCGGGGGTTTCTGGCCGATCGCGAGTGTTGTCACCGACGCGGCTCTCTGCCGATGTGCCGTTCCCAAGCAGTCGGCGCCGGTATCGCCGCCACCGATAATAACGACGTGCTTATCCGCCGCGGTCAGCTGGTCGACAATCGCATCACCCGCAAGCTCGCGATTTTGTTGCACCAAATATTCCATCGCAAAATGAATACCCGAAAGGCTGCGACCCGGAATCGAGAGGTCGCGCGGAACGACTGCGCCGGTCGCAATCACCACAGAGTCGTAACGGGCACGAAGATCGTTCCACGCAATATCGGCGCCAATATTGACGCCCGCGCGGAAACGAGTGCCCTCAAGCATCATTTGTGAGAGCCGACCATCGAGATGTTTCTTGTCCATTTTGAAGCTCGGGATTCCGTAGCGGACCAGACCGCCGATGCGGTCGTCGCGCTCATAGACGGCCACGGTGTGTCCCGCGCGCGTGAGTTGTTGGGCCGCGGCTAGACCCGCGGGTCCCGACCCGACAATCGCCACCGTCTTGCCCGTGAGGCGATCCGGCGGATGAGGTTCGACCCACCCCCGTGCAAACGCTTGGTCGATAATCGATACCTCGACTTGTTTGATTGTCACCGCCGGCTGATTAATGCTCAACACGCACGAGGTTTCGCACGGCGCCGGGCACAAGCGGCCCGTGAACTCCGGAAAGTTATTTGTCACGTGCAAACGTTCGATGGCTTGACGACCCTCGCCGCGCCACATCAAGTCGTTCCACTCGGGAATGAGGTTTCCGAGTGGGCAGCCGTCATGGCAAAACGGGATCCCACAGTCCATGCAGCGACCGGCTTGACGCCGGAGTTGGGTTGGATCCGATGGTTCGAACACTTCCCGATAATCGCGAATGCGTACCGACACTGGGCGCCTTTCGGGAAGTTCTCGATCACCGGTGGTGATGAATCCTCGTGGATCAGCCACGTGTCACCTCCAAAATTCGGTCCCAAACAATTTCACTGTCGGGATCGAGACCCTCGTCCGACGCCGATCTGCGAGTCGCACGCACTGCAGCGAAGTCGTGCGGACTCACCTTGGTGAAGCGGCTACATGATTCGTGGAAATTTTCCAAGAGCTGCGCGGCGCGCTCCGATCCAGTCTCCTCTGTGTGGATCGCAAGAAGGTCACCGAGTGTGCGAACATCGTCGCTATCGAGCGGGAGTAACTCAAGTTCACCCGTGGAAATCGCCTCGCGATTGACCTTCGTCGCGGTCAAACCATGAACGTACGCGATGCCACCAGACATGCCTGCCCCCAGATTTCGCCCGACCATTCCCAAGATTACGGCGATCCCCCCGGTCATATATTCGAGCGCGTGATCACCCACTCCTTCCACGACCGCGATTGCCCCCGAGTTGCGGACAAGAAATCGTTCGCCAACCGTACCGCGAATAAAAACACGTCCTCGCGTCGCACCATAGCCAATCACGTTTCCCGCTATGACGTTGTCTTCCGCGGCGAACGCACTCGACGGCGTGGGGCGCACAATAATTCGACCACCGGAAAGCCCTTTGCCAAGGTAGTCGTTTGCGTCTCCTTCGAGCCTGAGCGTGATTCCGCCCGGTAGAAACGCGCCAAGAGATTGTCCGGCAGACCCCGTCAGAGTGATGTCAATCGACCCGTCGGGCAAACCGGGTTCACCGTGTGCACGAGTAACCTCGTGACCGAGCATCGTTCCTACCGCCCGCTCGGTGTTTCGGATCGGCACCGTGAGAGCAATTGTGCCGCCGCGGTCGATAATCTCGCGGCTTCGACGGATGAGGTCAACGTCAAAATGGTCGGCCAATTCGTGAGCCTGCGGGCGACCACTTTTTCGCGGTTCATCGTCACCAAACGTCGGACCCACGAGCACGGGAGCAAGATCCAGTCCCGACGCCTTCCAGTGGGTGAGTGCGGCGTCAAATCGGAGGACCTCGCGGCGGCCAATCGCCTCATCGAGAGTACGAAACCCAAGATCAGCGAGGTATTCGCGCACCTCTTGAGCGATGAATTCAAAGAAATTGATCACGAACTCGGGTTCTCCCGTAAAACGCGATCGGAGTGTGGGGTTTTGCGTCGCAATTCCCACCGGGCAGGTGTCGAGGTGGCACGCGCGCATCATGATACATCCGGAGACGACGAGCGGAGCCGTGGCAAACCCAAACTCTTCAGCGCCCAGAAGAGCCCCGATGATAACGTCGCGACCGGTTTTGAGCTGACCGTCAACTTGAAGTACCACGCGGTCGCGCATTCCATTGAGCATGAGAGTTTGCTGTGTCTCTGCGAGTCCAAGCTCCCACGGGGTTCCAGCGTGTTTGAGCGAGTTGAGTGGGCTCGCGCCGGTTCCGCCGTCGTGCCCCGCTACGAGGATCACGTCGGACAGTGCTTTGGTGACGCCCGCTGCGACGGCGCCAATCCCCGATTGGCTCACGAGTTTGGTCGCGATGCGTGCTCGCGGGTTGGCGCGCTTCAAATCGAAAATGAGCTGCTTGAGGTCTTCAATCGAATAAATATCGTGGTGGGGTGGCGGAGAAATCAGTCCGACTCCGGCTGTCGCGTGCCGTGTGCGAGCAATCCATGGATACACCTTGCCTGGCGGGAGTTGTCCACCCTCGCCCGGTTTTGCGCCTTGCGCGAGCTTGATCTGAATGTCATCCGCGTGCGTTAAATACATGCTCGTCACTCCGAACCGTCCGGAGGCAACCTGCTTGATGGCGCTTCGACGGTCGGGGTCGAGAAGTCGATCAAGGTCTTCGCCGCCCTCTCCAGTATTAGATTTTGCCCCCAAACGATTCATGGCGATTGCGAGTGTTTCGTGCGCTTCGCGCGAAATCGACCCGTAGCTCATCGCGCCAGTTGAAAAACGCCTAACGATCAATTCAACTGGCTCGACATCGTCCAGTGGTACAGGTTCGCGACCGTGCGCGTCGGTCCTCAAGAGCCCCCTCAGGGTCATGAGCGTTTTCGCTTGCTCGTCAACGAGTGTGGTGTACTCGCGGAACACGTCGTATTGTCGAGTGCGCGTGGCGTGCTGGAGACGGAAAACCGTCTCGGGACTGAAAAGGTGGGGGGAACCGCCACGCCGCCACTGATACTCGCCACCCGTAACAAGGCGTTCATGCGCCGTCGCGGCACGATCATTCGGATAGGCACTCGCGTGGCGCAGCGCATTTTCTGCCGCGATGACGTCGATGCCGATACCGCTTAGGGTGCTCGTGGTACCCGAAAAATACCGGTCGACAAAATCGCGATCAAGGCCGATGGCCTCAAACGCTTGCGCCGCGCAATACGACGACACCGTTGAAATGCCCATCTTTGACATGATTTTGAGAAGGCCGTTCCCAAGCGCGGAAATGACGTTTCGCACTGCTTTTTCAGGAGTTGTTTCGGGGATCATTCCGCGCCGCGCGAGATTCTCGCACGTTTCCATTGCTAGATACGGATTGATTGCCGAGGCCCCGTATCCAATGAGCGTCGCGACGTGGTGAACCTCGCGCACGTCGCCCGCCTCGACAACAATTCCGACGTCAACTCGTTTTTCGGTCCGAATGAGGTGGTGATGGACCGCCGAAACCATCAAGAGCGACGGAATGGGCGCGTAGTCGGCGGTCGAATCCCGATCACTCAATACGAGAAACCGGGCGCCGTTTTCGATGGATTTTTCGGCTTCAGCGCACATCTCGGCAATTCGCCGCTCCATCGCTTGCGGGCCGGTGTCGACTCGGTAGAGGCCCCTAATCGTCACTGTCCCGTCACGGACAGTCGAGGCGACGTGTTGGATTTTTGCCAACTCGTCGTTGTCAATGATGGGAAATTCCAGGACAATTTGCCGTGCGCGCGCGGGTCCGTGGTCGACAAGATTCGCGGACGGGCCGAGCCCAAGCGTGAGCGATGTCACAACGCGCTCTCGGATCGAATCCAGAGGCGGATTCGTGACTTGAGCGAATTGCTGCACGAAGTAATCGAATAAAAGGACGGGGCGCTGTGCCAAAATCGCGATCGGGGTGTCTGATCCCATCGCACCGAGCGGCTCACTCCCCGTTGTCGCCATTGGCGTCAAGAGCATGCGCACGTCTTCTTCGGTGTACCCAAAGGTGCGTTGTCGACGCGTGACGGAGGCGGGAGTGTGGACGACGTGCTCCCTATCGGGGAGATCTTCGAGTTTAATGCGACTCGCCTCTACCCAACGACCCCACGGTGCAGACGTCGCGACGTGAGCCTTAATTTCGTCGTCGTCAATGAGACGGCCCTCGGCGGTATCGACGAGAAACATTGAGCCCGGCTCAAGCCTTCCCTTTCGCGTGACTCGAGCGGGGTCCACGTCAAGGACGCCGGTCTCGCTCGCCAACACCACGAGGCCGTCGTCGATCACGAGATAACGACCGGGCCGGAGGCCGTTACGGTCGAGCGTTGCCCCCACGAGTGTGCCGTCGGTAAACGTAACCGCTGCGGGACCGTCCCACGGTTCCATGAGCATGGAATGGTACTCGTAGAACTCTCTGCGGTTCTTTTCCATTTCCGGCTGGTTTTCCCACGCTTCAGGCATCAGCATCATGACGGCGTGAGGCAACGAGCGCCCGCTTAGGCTCAAGAATTCGACCACTTCATCGAACGATGCTGAATCACTCGCGCCGGAGGTGACAATGGGCACCGCGCGTTCGGGGTCGCCCAACAGTGTCGAACGGAGTTGCGCCTGACGGGCACGCATCCAGTTTCGGTTGCCACGGATTGTGTTGATCTCGCCATTGTGCGCGATCATTCGAAATGGTTGTGCGAGGGGCCATGATGGAAACGTATTTGTCGAATAGCGAGAGTGGACGAGAGCGAGTCGAGACTCAAACCTCGCATCGGAGAGGTCAGGATAGAACGGTTCGAGTTGGAGCGTCGTCACCATGCCCTTGTAGACAATCGTCCGGCTCGAGAGCGACATGAAATAGGCCGAGTGCGCGTGTTCAATGTGTTTGCGGAGCGTGAAAGCTCTCCGGTCGAGGTCGGTCCGGGGCGAGTCGCGTGAGCCCGCGCCCGCGAGAAAGAGCTGCTCAATTTTTGGCAGGGACTCGCGCGCGAGGGAGCCGATTTCAGACGGACACACGGGAACGTCGCGCCAACCGAGGACGACGAGATCGTGTTCGCGCGCTACGCTCGCAATCGACTCCTTGATGGTGTCTCGTTCGGCACTTTCGACGGGCAAGAACACGTTCCCGACAACATAAGAGCCGGCACGCGGCAAATCGAAGGGAGCCACGTTTCGCAAGAATTCGTGGGGAACCTGAGTGATAATTCCGGCGCCGTCGCCGGTTCCCGAGTCAGAACCAATTGCGCCGCGATGTTCGAGATTGCGGAGCGCGCCGAGTGCCGTGTCAATAATATCGTGGCCCGCGGTTCCCCGCGTTGTTGCCACCATCGCGAGTCCACACGAGTCACGCTCGGCCGAGGGATCGTAGAGCCCCTCGCGCGGTGGGAACGCTCCATACGGTGTGGTGTCGCGTTGAGGCGTCATCGACGACCGTCCTCAGTTCATGACGTGCGGAAATGTGGCGCTCGATTTGTTGGATTCACCAGCTTCATTCCCGAGATCGTCGGGCATTTCGGATTCTCCTCCGGGAAGAACTGGGCGCCACTCACGACCGGGACGGTACGGACTTGGTTCTAATCCAGGATGCCGGCGGTTTTGCACGAGAATGATGGCGACACCAATCAGGATCGCAATGAACGCGGCCCAATTGTTGCTGCGAACCCCAAAAAGAGTTTCGCTGGGATCGATGCGGATCGATTCAAACCACGATCGGCCAATCCCGTACCAAATGAGATACACGCCGAAGGCTTTGCCCCAGTGAAGGAGAAACTTCCGTTCAAGGACGAGAAGAACCACGAGCCCGACGAGATTCCACAGGATCTCGTACACAAAAGTGGGGTGGAAGAGCGTCGAATTGGGCAAACCCTGTGGGAACGCGGCGTTTGTGGATTCGATTTCAAGGCCCCACGGGAGAGTCGTGGGCAGACCAAAAAGTTCGTGATTGAAATAGTTCCCGACTCGACCGGTCGCTTGAGCGACGAACATTGCGGGTGCAATTGCGTCGGCGAAAGACCAGAATCGTACACCGCTTAGCCGACAACCAATGAACGCGCCAATCGCTCCCCCGATCAAGGCTCCAAAAATTGCGTTCCCACCATCCCAAATATAGAGCGTTGCCGCGAGGTTCGCGCCCGGATAGAAGTAGTCTGCCGGATGCGTGAAGACGTGGTAAAAACGGGCCCCCACGATACCGAGAGGAATCGCCCAAATGACAATATCGAGGACGACCCCCGGCTCGGCGCCGCGACCCGTTAACCGCCGCGACGCGATGATCGTGGCCAGAATCATGCCGAGCATTATGCACAGCGCGTACGTGTGGATTGTCAGTGGCCCCGCCGAAAAACTAGCCCACGCGGATGGCGGGCTTGGAATACTCGCGAGAGCGCTCTCCGGCAAAGCGCCGCCAAGCATGTTCAGGGATTTCGCCACCTCAAGGTACCTTTCCTGCCAGTGCAAACGCGCGGTTCCTCCCCCAGCGCCGTGAGCCGCTTATACTCTAACTCGCCGGGATGGTGCCGCGAGACAGTGTATTCGCGAACGCGGCGATACCAGACACTCCGTTTTCGGCGAGCTCCCGCACGAGGACCGAACCGACTATCGCACCGTCCGCATAGCGGAGAACCTCAGCAACGTGCTCGGCTGTTGAAATCCCCACGCCAACGCACGCCGGTGGTGCGTCGGGACCCCGCAAGCGGTCGACAAGGTGGCGCGCAGCGTGATCGACGTCGATTCGCGGTCCCGTGATGCCCATGGTGGACGACGCGTAGACGAAGCCGCGACTGACGCGCTTGATGTGATCGAGTCTCATTCGCGACGACGACGGCGCCGCGAGAAAAATTCGGTCGAGGTCGAAAGCGTCGGTTGCGCGAAGCCACATTGCCGCTTCGTCGGGAATAAGGTCAGGAGTGACTGCGCCGGCACCTCCGGCCGCATGGAGCGTGCGAGCAAAACGCTCGACGCCGTAGTGCATTACAGAATTCCAGTAGGTCATCACAAGCACGGGAACACTCACGCGTTCGGTAATCGCTCTGATCGCGTCAAAACTGTGATCGATGCGGAATCCATTGTCGAGTGCGGTTGCGGTTGCCGCTTGAATGACGGGACCATCCATGATCGGATCGGAGTAGGGAATGCCCAATTCGATGACGTCAACCCCGTTCTCGGCAAGTGCCACCGCCGCGTTGACACTCGTCCTGAGCGTCGGAAACCCCGCGGGCACATAACCGATGAGGGCACCCGACGCGACTCGATTTCGCTCGGCTATCGTCGAAGCCACTTTCGAACCGCTCGGTGCGCCGACGCGCGTTTCGGCGGTCATGATGGAGCGTGGGCGTCGAGAAGGTCAAAATACCGAGCGGCTGTTTCCATGTCTTTGTCTCCTCGACCGCTCAGGTTGACAAGAATAATCGCCTCTGATCCAAGTTCGTGGCCGAGGGAGATTGCGCCGGCGAGCGCGTGTGCCGACTCTATCGCGGGAATAATTCCTTCCGTTTGGGCAAGGAGGCGCATTGCTGACATCGCGTCGCTGTCGAGAATGGGCCGATAGCTCACTCGTTGTGCATCGGAGAGCCACGCGTGCTCAGGCCCGACACCCGGGTAATCCAATCCCGCAGAGATCGAGTGCGTGTGGGCCGTTTGACCGTCACGATCTTGAAGGACGTAGGTGAAGGCGCCGTGGAGGACCCCGGGACTGCCGAGCGTGATAGTCGCCGCGCTCTCGCCCGACTCGCGCCCCACCCCACCGCCTTCAAAGCCGTATAAGGCTACCGAGGAATCATCGAGGAACGCGTGGAAAATGCCGATTGCGTTTGACCCGCCGCCCACGCACGCGGCGACGGCATCGGGGAGGCGACCGGTGAGTTGGACAACCTGGTCTCGTGCTTCGTCACCGATCACACGCACAAATTCGCGAACGATGAATGGAAAAGGGTGGGGTCCCGCAACGGTGCCCAAGAGGTAGTGAGTATTGTCAAGGTTCGCCACCCAATCGCGGAGCGTCTCATTTATGGCGTCTTTAAGGGTGCGCGAACCAGTGGTTACCGGAATTACGGTGGCGCCAAGAAATTGCATGCGAGCGACGTTGAGGGCCTGACGCGCCGTGTCGACTTCGCCCATGTAGATCGTGCACGCCATTCCGAAGCGGGCCGCGACGGTTGCCGTCGCCACGCCGTGTTGCCCGGCCCCTGTTTCTGCAATGAGTCGTGTCTTTCCGAGGCGTCGCGCGAGCAACGCCTGTCCTAAAGCGTTGCTTATTTTGTGCGAGCCAGTGTGATTGAGATCTTCGCGTTTGAGAAAAATTCGCGCGTTTCCAGCGCACTGAGAAAACCGCGGGACCTCGGTGAGAATCGAGGGTCTCCCGCCGTAAGTGGCATTGAGGCGACCGAGTTCGGCCTGAAACACCGGGTCGACCCGGACCGATTTGAATTCTTCGGCGAGCTCGTCAAGCGCAGAAATCAACGCCTCTGGAACGAACCGACCCCCGTATGAGCCAAAGTATGGACCCGCTTCTGATCGGAGCGTCATCCTAAACCGCGAAAAATTCGGCGAGTGCGTGTTGCGGATCTTCGCTCGCGGAAAGCACTTCGCCAACGAGAACGACGTCGGCGCCGCTGGAACGATAATGCGCAACGTCGGCCACTGACCTGACACCCGACTCGGCGATACGTGTCGCTCCCGATGGAATGTTTTCCGAGAGTCGACCAAAAAGTTCGCGGTCGAGCTCAAACGTTTCAAGGTTACGAGCGTTCACACCAATGAGTGTGCCCCCCGAATCGAGCGCTCGCCTCACTTCGTCAGAATTGTGCGTTTCGAAGAGGACAGCCATGCCGAGATCATCCGCCAACGCGTGCAGCTCGCCGATCATCCCGTCGTCGAGCGCCGCAACGATCAAAAGAACCATGTCTGCACCCGCCGCGCGAGCCTCGAAAATCTGATACGGATTGACGAGAAAGTCTTTGCGAAGCAACGGAATCTCGACCGACGTGCGAATCGATGCTAAGTCGTCAAGAGACCCACCGAAATGGCGGCGTTCGGTAAGCACGCTAATGGCATTTGAGCCACCGGTCGCATAGCGTCGAGCAATTTCGGTGGGGTCCTCTATTTCGGCAATGCGACCGGCAGAAGGACTTGCCCGTTTAATCTCGGCAATGATCTTGACCGTATCGGCGGGCGCAAGCGCCGCGTGCGCGTCAATGACCTCGGGCGCCTCGAGAGCCGCCCGTTCAACCGCGTCAAGAGGCACGCGTGACCGGCGTTCGTAGGCATCCGCGAGCGCGCCTGCAACGAGTTCGTCGAGCATGTCAGGTCGACGTGCGACGCGTGCTTTTCGAGCCGCCAACGCCAAAACCAGCCCGCGCCAAGATCCACCCGACGATGAGGCCGACGACCAGAAGGGCGGCCGAAGCCCAGACAAATAATTGGGCGTCCAAAAAAAATGCAACCGTGCCAACCAGAGTGGCAACGAGCATGATCGTGACCGACGTCCACGCGGCCACCGAGTGGCCGTGGGAATCTTCAGTCTCACTACTCATGGTCCTCCTCAATGGGCGAGTCGGGAACACGATCAACTCTAGCCGCTCGCTGGGCGGCTACCGCGTCGGGTCGGTTCCGTGCGAGAGGTCGTCCCATGCGGTAACGCGATCATGCGGAGATATCTCCGAGATAGAAGTCTGACCGGTGTCGTGCGGCCAACGCGCAGACTCATATCGAGACCTATTGTGGCGACTACTTCCCGAGGGCCAATACCGCCCGGTGATGTGAACGGCAATTCCCGCTGACACTAATGTGGCGGCAGAACATAAAGCAAGGATTGGCCACACGGTCGTCGATTGTGACTCGACAACCGCACTCAGGGAGCCCGTGCCGGTAATGCCCGTCACCGCTGAAACAGCCGGCGCGCTTGTCGCCACAGGGTTACACATCGCAAGGACAGCCGACAACGCAACAGATCCGCCAATTGCATACGCCAAGAAGCCCATAATCATTCGAAAAACCGGGCCAGAAATTGCGAGCGCGCACGCGAGTGCGAGTCCGGCAAGCGCGAGCGCGGAGAGCGCGGGCGCGGCGACCGACCCTGCAACGTCAATCTGGACGGGCGTTTCGCTTGCGCCGGCTATTGTCAAATGAAACCACGGTTGGCTCCACGCGAGAAGCGAAGCCGCGCTCGCAATAACGACGGCGATGAGCGCGACGTACTTTTTCTTGCGACCCGACGGCACGTCTAATGCACCCTCTGCGCGGTGTTTGCAATGGCGACGGCGCGGAGCGGCGCCGCAGCCTTGCTTTGTGTCTCTTCAAATTCTCGGAGGGGGTCAGAGTCGGCGACGATCCCCGCTCCGGCTTGAACTCGCGCAATACCGTCTACAATTGTTGCGGTTCGAATCGCGATCGCGAGGTCGCAATCTCCGTCGAGTCCGATGTAGCCAACGACCCCGCCATACAGGCCGCGCTGTGCTGGTTCGAGTTCGTCAATAATCTCGAGTGCGCGCGGTTTGGGTGCCCCCGACAGCGTTCCCGCGGGAAACGTCGCGCGGAAAACATCAATGGGCGACAATCCGGGTCGCACGTCTCCCGCGACGGAAGAGACCAAATGCATGATGTGGCTAAATCGCTCAATTCGCATGAATTCGGTGACACCGACAGAGTTAGGCGTACACACTTTGAGGAGGTCGTTGCGAGCCAAATCGACGAGCATAAGATGCTCCGCTTTTTCTTTCTCGTCGCCAACAAGCGTTGCCTCGAATTCGATATCGAGCTCACGAGTTCGTCCGCGAGGCTGTGACCCGGCAATGGGATGCATTAAAGCACGACCATCCGTGACTTTCACGAGGGCTTCAGGAGACGATCCGACAATGGAATAGCACTCATTTTCCGCGGATTCAAACGCGAAGAGGTACATGTACGGGCTCGGATTGAGGCGTCGAAGCACACGATACACGTCGGACGCATCAGCCGCAACCGCCATGTCGAACCGCTGCGACACGACAACTTGAAAGACGTCTCCGTTGCGAATGTGGCGTTGTGCGCATTTCACGGCCGCGACGTATTCATCGCGTTGGGTTCGAGCGAGCGGTTGCGGAACGGCTGCCATGTCGATCATTGCGAGCCACGTATCGGATGAATTGGCAAGTCGAGATTGGAGATCGTCAAGGCGGTCTTGCGCGTCATTCCACAGGGTCTCGGGTGATTCGATCTCATCGCCGAGCACGTTTGCTACGAGCGTGATCGTGCCACAGTGGTGGTCAATGACAACAAGATCGGAAACAAACGACAAAGCGTGACTGGGGAGCGCGTAATCTGCGGGTGCCGGGTGCGGCAGGTCTTCAATTTCGCGAACCACCTCCCAGCCAATGAAACCGACGAGGCCGCTGATCAAAGGTGCGGGGTCGTTGCCCTTGGGGTTCCGCCACCGTTCGTACATCGCGGTTATCGCTTCAAGCGGTCGCGCGTTTATCGCGTCGCCAAGGGCACGCTCTGCTGAGAGTCCGTAATCGATCCACGCTGTCGTTCCATTGCATTGCGTGAGGACGCCGAACGACGAGACCCCCACAAAGGAATACCTCGACCACGCGCCCGGGCGTTCGGCGGATTCAAGCAAAAAGGTACCGGGTCGACCGTGCGCGAGCGTCCGGTAGATTGTGATCGGCGATCCGCCGTCCGCGGCTAACTCGCGCACAACTGGTATGACTCGGTGGTCAGACGCCATATCGATGAAATCGTCGAAGGCGGTCGTTGCGAGCATTGATTCGGTCACGACGGTTCACCAGCGACTGACTCGAGAATGTCGTGATCGAAACACGTCCGTGCGCCCGTGTGGCACGCCCCTCCACGCTGTTCCACGAGGACGAGAAGCGCGTCACCATCGCAATCAAGAAACGCTCTGCGCACCAATTGGATGTTCCCCGACGTGTCTCCTTTGCGCCAAAAATCGAGACGCGAACGAGACCAGAGGGTCACGCGACCTGACGTGAGCGTTCGTCGCATGGCCTCGGCGTTCATCCACCCGAGCATGAGCACTTCCCGCGTATCGCATTGCTGGATGATCGCGGGAATCAATCCTTCGGGTGAAAAGCGTGCCGTGGCTATGGCTTGGCTGATGGTGTCCACTAGCGCACCACGATTCCCTTCGCTGCCAAATCATTCTTTACGTCGCGAATGGTAAGTGTTCCCGCATGAAAGACCGACGCGGCGAGCACCGCTTGCGCTCCCGCCGTGATTGCCGGAGCAAAATCGCGAAGTGCACCCGCGCCGCCCGACGCCACAATCGGCACGGTGCTCACGGAACTGATAAGTGCAATGAGCTCAGTATCGAATCCACGCTTCGTCCCGTCGGCATCAATTGAGTTCACGAGAAGTTCACCGGCCCCTCGGTCAATTGATTGGTGCACCCACTCGAGTGCGTCAATTGGTGTCGTACGGCGCCCGCCGTGGGTCGTGATTGCGAAGCCCGACGAAACACCGCGAGAACGTTTGACGTCGAGGGACAGCACGAGAACTTGCGCGCCGAAACGATCAGCGATGTCCGAAATGAGCGCCGGTCGCGCGATGGCCGCACTGTTGATTCCCACCTTGTCCGCTCCGTTTGCAAGCAATCGCGAAACATCATCGGACGTGCGAACGCCTCCGCCCACGGTCAACGGAATAAAGACATTCTCGGCGGTCGCTCGAACCACGTCACACGTTGTCGAGCGGTCTTCGAGCGTGGCCGCAACGTCGAGAAGCGTGAGTTCGTCGGCGCCGTGCTCGAAATATCGGCGCGCAAGGACAACGGGATCCCCCGAATCAGTCAAATTGGCAAAATTGACGCCCTTGACCACACGACCGTGTGCCACATCGAGGCAGGGAATCACGCGTGCAGCTAGGGACATTTCGGCGGTCTTTCATCGCCCACTGTGTTTCTCACAAGCGGGCTGCGTGTATTGCGCTGACAAGAATTGCCCGCGCACCCATCGCGTACAGTCGGTCCATAACGTCATTTATATCGACGCGCGGAACCATCACTCGAACGGCGACCCACTCGGGATCGCGGAGAGGCGAAATAGTCGGCGATTCAAGGCCGGGCGCTACCTCGACAGCGTGTTCGAGTAACGCCGCAGGAAGGTCATAATCGACGAGCGCATACCGGCGGGCGACGAGCACTCCGTTAAGCCGACGAATCAAAGTCGTCGTTCCGGTCTTTTGCTCGGGGGCCCCAATGAGCACGGCGGCCGATTTCACAATCATCGGACCGAACGTTTTAACCCCGCGGCACGCAGCGTTGCACCCGTCGAGACGACATCGGCCACGGCGTCTGCGACGCCCAAGCGCACCGCGCACTCGACCGCGCCGTCAAGCCGGATCACCTCGACGCTCATTCCAACTTTTTTGAGAAAAGTGCGAACGAGATTCGGATAGCTGGTTGCAACACGCGCGCCAGCGAGGGCATCGAGCGAGCCATACGCTCCAGGAGCGGCCGCAAAATGAAACGTCGATTCGCCAAAATTAAGCGGTGCAAGCTCAATCGCGGCGGACTCAGAGTCCAACAATAGGTCCCGTCCGGTGATACCGACATCGAGTGCGCCAGACCCGACGTAGGTCGCAATGTCGCGAGGCCGCAAGTAAAAGAACTCAACATCGTTTCGTACGTCGGAGAAGATTAAGTCGTTGCGGTCGCGGCGCCCTTCGTAGCCGGCTTCACGAAGCATGTGAGCGGCGGTTTCTGAGAGGGAACCCTTATTGGGAACCGCAATCTTGAGCATGGGCAGGCTTTCTTGTGGACGGGAGGCGGGTTCGCGACACCTACACGTGTCGGTAGATGTCAGCAAGGGACAGCTTGCGAGCGATCATCAGTACCTGCACGTGATAGAGCAATTGCGATATTTCCTCTGCCGTGCGCTCCACACCCTCGTGCTCGGCAGCCATCCACACTTCCGAGGCTTCTTCGACGATTTTCTTACCAATGACGTGAACCCCGCCGTCGAGTTCGGTGACGGTTTGTGACCCTTGCGGGCGCGCACGAGCGATTTCGCTCAGCTCGGCAAAAAGGGAGTCAAAGGTTTTCACGATTAAAAGGGTATCGGTCTAGCGATGATGGCTCGCACCACGAGCCGCTTCGCGAAGGCCGGCTATCGCCCCGTTTGGGTTGTCCGAACGAAAAATACTCGACCCGGCAACAAAGGTGTCTGCACCGTTCTCGGCTGCCACGACTATCGTGCTCTCGGAAATGCCGCCGTCCACTTGTATCCACGCGCCACCTCCCGAAGCGTTTACCGCCTCGGTTACCAAACGAAGATGCGGCATTGTCGATTCCATGAACTTCTGGCCGCCAAATCCCGGCTCGACGGTCATGACGAGAACCTGATCGAACTCGTCGATTGAATCGAGAAATTGAGCGGGGCTTGAGGATGGCTTGAATGCAATGCCTGCGCGCGCGCCAACGCTCCTGAGACGTCGCGCGAGCGCGACGTGGTCACGCGCTGCCTCCGCGTGAAACGTCACTGAAAAAGCACCCGCGTCGGCGTATTCGGTGGCCCATCGATCAGGGTCATCAATCATAAGGTGAACATCGAGCGGAATCGGTGAGACGGCGTGAAGACGCTCGACCATTGGCAAACCAAACGTGAGGTTGGGTACGAAGTGGTTGTCCATCACGTCGACGTGAACAAGGTCGGCCGTAGCAATACGCGCCAGCTCAGATTCCAGATTGGCACAATCGGCAGCGAGAATGCTTGGATTGATCCGGACAGGCATGCGACAAGCCTAGTGAGCCGAAAGCGTGCCCGTCATCTTCGCTACCCGAGTAGCAAAGATGACGTTTTCTGACCGCGCCACCAGTCGATCGCGGGCATGGCTCGTCGCCCTTCAGGATGGACAACGGCGAGATGAATCGGATCAGTCGCGGTTCCCACGTAGACCCTTCGCTCCACGTGTGCGACGTGCCCAGGTGGCATACGGTCGATGCTCCGGGCAATTTCAGCCTCGAGAATGATGAGACGTTTGCCCGCCGCCGTGCAGAAGGCTCCGGGTTCCGGGGTTGTACCGCGATATCGGTTGTAGACGGCGTGCGCTGATTCGTTCCAATCGAGGTGGGCCTCGTCAATCGTGAGTTTCGGCGCCCAGCTGGGCTCGCCTAATTGCGGGTAGGACACCGCGGTTCCCGCCGAAATGCTGTCGACTACCGATGCGAGGGTTGGTGCACTCGCGCGGGCTAGCTTTACGAGAAGTTCCCCCGCGGTAATGTGCTCATCGATCACCATTTCATGCTCCGCAAATATGGCGCCTTGATCGATTCGGGAATCAATTTGAAAGACGGTCGCGCCCGTTTTCGTGTCGCCCGCAATGAGTGCTCGTTGAACCGGGGCCGCTCCGCGCCAGCGAGGCAACAGCGAAAAGTGCACATTGATCCAACCCTGGGCCGGAAACGACAAAAGCGGTTCGCGCACGATTCCGCCGTACGCCACAATGACTCCCAGGTCGGGTGTGAGTGATCGAATTTGATCGGCAACATTTCCCTCATCGAGGGTCGCCGCGGCAATTGTGGGAAGACCAAGATCGGTAGCGGCCACCGAGACGGGCGACGGCGTGCGAATTCTCTTGCGACCGAGAAAGGCGTCGGGACGAGTGATGACCGCGGAAATCTCGATATCTCGTTGGGCGAGTTCCCGAAGAGAGGGAACCGCCACGTGCGGAGTCCCCGCGAAAACGATTCGCATCTAAAAGGCCTCCGGATCGTCAAACTTCACCCTCAACACACGCGGTGAGGCATAGCCACCCTTTTCCGCAGGCACGCGCCGGCGGCTTGTCGCGTTCCGAACAACCGCAGCGCGCAACCGCTTCGCAACCTCGTCACCGGCCGCGTAATCAAATCGAACAATGGTGCGTTCGTGATTCTCGGCGACGGTTGTGGGTCCCACGGTATTGACACGCGGAGTCTCGACGAGGTCGCGAAGACTCGTGATGGCATCCGAAACCGATTCTGGAGTGCCAGTCACGGTTGCGATTCGGACGGCTGGCGGAAAGCCTAAGCTTCGTCTCTCGGCCAATTCCTCACGAGCGTAGTCTTCGTGGCGCCACGTGACCATGGTCGTTGCGAGCCGGCCGCCCACTCCCGCGAGAATGACCGGCGCATTTCGTGCCGCTAATGCCGCGGCATTGGTCCACAAGCGGAGGCAATCATGCGCAACCGAGAGGCTCTCTCGAGAAAGCAAACGGTCGCCATCAAGCAAGATGACGGCCGCGTATCCGCCGAGCGCAATCGGCTCTGCGCCTCGGGTCGCGACAACGAGAGCTGGGTCCGCTCGAACCGTGAGAACCGGCTTTTCTCCGTCGGCCACAACGACGCGAACGCCCGGAAATGCCCGCCCGAGTTCTTCTGCCGTGCGGGTGGCACCAACCGATGACGCGCGAAATTCGGGCTCGTCGCATGATTCGCACCTCCACCGCGCGGCGGGATGTTCGCATGACGCACACTCTGGAATTCCGCCGTGCTCACGAACAGCGAGTGGCCCGTGACAATTCCGGCACCGTGCCGGTAACCGACACCGCGCACACGCGAGGCCAGGTGCGTATCCGGGGCGCGCAACCTGAACGAGAACCGGTCCGGTCGCGAGGGCCTCGCGCACGGTGGTAAGTGCGAGCGATGGGATCCTGGCATGCTGAACGGCCGGATCCTGCGAGCCTTGTTGGGCCGTGGGAACGACTCTTGGGTGCGCTATCGACGGTGGGCGAACCGCCTCGAGCCATGCAATTTCAACGAGGCGCTGTGTTTCGATGCTGCGTCCGTGTGCGAAGAAAAGCAACGCGCAATTGGAAATTCCCTGCCGAATAAGTGCAACATCTCGCGCGTGAGCGTACGGGGCATTCGGTTCAGAATAAAGTGGATCGCCGTCGTCCCACATCGCAAGCAGACCGAGGCGCGCGGCGGGCGCATAAATGGCCGATCGATTGCCAACGACTACCCGTGGTTCTGATCCGAGGCCAAGAAGGAAAGCGCGATAACGGTCGGGATTCGAGAGTCGTGCGTCAACGCGAGAAATAAGACGGTCAGGAATCACCTGCGCGAGTGCCACGAGAAGTTGCTCTTGGTCGCGAAAGTCGGGAACGAGCAAAATAGCCGAACGATCAAGTGCGAGGCAGTGGGTTGCCGCGGTCGCCATCGCAACCGCCCACGCGCCCACCCAGTCGCTATCGGACGCGCGAATAAGGTGTGGATTGACCGTCACAGCGGCGCGACCCCGGCTCGTGACAACTGATTCGATTTTGCCCGAGTCATACTCTGGAGTTTCAACCGGTCGTCCGCGTCGCGTGCGCTCGTCGCGCGTGTCATGGTGCTCGCGAGCGGGCAGCTTTTGAGCGGCCAGATAGGCTTTTTCAACGCGAACCTGCCTCGCCGGAATCGCGAGCCGAAGGACGTCCGCCGCGCTCCCGCACGCTCGATTTGCGACGGCCCGGGCAAGCGCCCAAATTTCGGGAGACAAAACGGGAATGGGCGACACGACCGATTCGATTGCGGTGAGCGTTCCCGTGAATTCGGGTCTCGGTGTGATCGACTCGACGAATCCCTTGCAGATTCGGCCAGCTGTTCGAAGCGGCACGGTGACTCGGACGCCCGCCGAAATATCATTGGACAGGTCGTCGGGAATCGAGTAGTCAAAAAGGCGGTCGAGTTGTGGGAGTGGGGAGTCTAAAATCACCCGCGCGCACATCTCGCTCGGCACGGCTAAAGCCTCGCCGCTTCACGCAAATCGTCAATGCGGTCGACCCGCTCCCACGTAAAATCGGGTAGTTCTCTCCCAAAATGACCGTACGTCGATGTCGGCGCATAAATTGGCCGTAATAGATCGAGGTCGCGAATGATCGCGGCCGGGCGGAGGTCAAATGTCTCGCGAATTGCGGCGGCGATCCTGTGGTCGGGAATTGTTCCCGTGCCAAAAGTCTCAACGTAGAATCCGACGGGCGCCGCGGTGCCAATTGCGTACGCCACCTGGACTTCGAGACGATCAGCAAAACCGGCGGCCACGGCGTTTTTAGCGACCCATCGCATCGCGTACGCGGCGGACCGATCAACTTTCGACGGGTCTTTTCCACTGAAGGCGCCACCGCCGTGCCGATTCGCGCCTCCGTAGGTGTCGACAATTATCTTTCTTCCGGTCAGTCCCGCATCACCTTGAGGTCCACCGATTTCAAATCGACCCGTGGGATTGATCAGCATGCGAACGTGCGACGCGTCAAGGTCAACGGTTTCGAGGACCGGACGAATAACCACTTCTGTTACCTCATCGCGCAGTTGTTGCGTGCCGCACGAGGGCGCGTGTTGCGTTGAGAGCACAATCGTTTCGATTGATCGGGGAGTTGTACCCTCATACCCGACGGTCACTTGGGTCTTTCCGTCGGGCCTCAGGTAGTCGAGAACCCCATTTTTACGGACAGCTGCGAGCCGCTCTGCCAACCGGTGCGCGAGCCAGATTGGGACGGGCATGAGTTGGGGGGACTCTATCGTCGCGAATCCGAACATTATTCCTTGATCGCCGGCGCCCTGCTGATCGACGGCATCGTGACTCGCTTCTTCGCGAACCTCAAATGCGGTGTCTATTCCCGCGGCGATATCGGGTGATTGCGATCCGATCGAAATCGAAACGCCACACGAGCGACCGTCGAACCACACGTCTGACGATGTGTAGCCGATCTCGGTAATACGATCACGGACTATTGCCGGAATTTCAACGTAGCCCGAGGTGGTCACTTCGCCCGCAACGTGGACCAATCCCGTCGTGACGAGGGTTTCAACCGCAACTCGGCTGTGGGGATCGACCGTGAGGAGCGCGTCAAGAATGCTGTCGGATATTTGGTCGCAGACTTTATCCGGGTGGCCTTCTGTCACCGATTCAGACGTAAACAAGCGGGTCGTAGACATGGGGCGTGGCGACTCTCTCCCGGCGGATCGTATTTATCGGACGCGCGGCCCGCGCAATTCGTTCGTGACCACATCCAATATGCGATCAGCTACAACCCTTTTGCTGCCAGCGGCCTCCATTACTATATCTCCGCGCCCATTGAGAACCATGACTCGGTTGTTGGCCGTTCCAAATCCTTCGTGATTCCCGACCCGATTGACGACCAAATAGTCGGTTCCTTTACGCGCACTTTTTTCTGCACCCAATCGACGAAGTGCAGAGTCGTCCGATTCTGTTTCCGCGGCGAATCCGACAATTTTCTGATCGGAGCGTTTCGTTGCTGAAACGGACGAGATAATGTCTGGATTTTTCACGAGTGCCAAAACGACCCGGTCGCCCTCTCGCTCCTTCTTAATCTTGGTTTCTCGAGATGTTTCCGGTCGGTAGTCGGCGACCGCCGCGGTCATGACGACGAGATCCGCCTCGGGCGATAGCGCACCCACGAGTTTGTTGAGTTCGAGCGCGCTGCCCGCGTGGTGCACGGCCACGTTGTCGGGCTCGCGTACCTCGAGGTTAACAGCGATCACGGTGACCGTTGCACCGCGATCTCGGGCTGCGACCGCGAGTGCGACTCCCTGGCGCCCGCTCGACCGATTTCCGAGGAAACGTACGGGGTCAATTGCCTCTCGAGTGCCTCCCGCTGTCACGAGGACTCGAATGCCGGAGAGGTCGTTTTCCTCGACGGTTTCCCGAGGTTCGCGCGCGCGTTCGAGAGCAACGGCGGCGATGTCTTCAGGTTCTGCCATGCGGCCGACACCCTCGTCGTCGCCCGTAAAGGAGTCCACTCGCGGGACCAACGACAGTGACGCCCCGTGATCGAAGCGGGGCGCCTTGTTACATTCGCAACCGTCGCTGGGTTCTGCCACATTTCAGAATGCATTGCCGGGGCGACGATAACGGGGGCACGGCTCGCTAGAACCGTCGTCGTGAGGAGATCGTCGGCAAGGCCGTGAGCAAGCTTTGCGATCATGTTCGCGGTGGCCGGCGCGATAACGATGAGGTCTGCCGATTGTCCTCTCGCGACGTGTCGCACGTGCGACACGTTCTCGAAAACGTCGGTCTCGACGGCATTGCGCGACACCGCTTCGAGAGTGGGCTTTCCAATGAATCTGAGGGCCGCTGTTGTTGGGATGACGTGAACGTCGTGACCAGCGAGTGCAAGCAGTCGCACAAGCGACACGGCCTTGTACGCGGCAATTCCACCCGTGACACCGACAATAATTGTGAGCGTACGCGGGTCGTGCTGGCGAGCGTCCACGACCGCCTCGGCTATTCGGCGACCGGCCGGATCTCGAGCTTGTCCTCGTTGATTTCGCGCAGCGAGACGGAAAGTGGTTTATCGTCGATGGTCGACTCGACGAGCGGCCCAATGTTGTCGAAAAGGCTTCCCTCGTGAAGGTCAGCGTAGTAATCGTTAAATTTGTTCTTGCGCGTTTCGCGGCAAACACGACGAGGGCGAATTTAGAGTCTACTTTTGTGAGCAATTCATCAATCGGGGGATCAATAATTCCTTGCACTTTGTTTGCCATTGTGTCTCCTCAAATGTGGAAAAGGCCGCGAGGATCGGTGCAGAACGTGTGTCGCGCCAATCCAGTTATCATGACGGGGAAACCCCTCGAGCATTCACCAAGTCTACGACTTCGCGAGCCGCGTCGGCGACTGTCGCGTTGATGACGGTCGCATCGAACTCCCCGACAGAGGCGAGTTCGTCTCTCGCGGTTTCGAGTCGACGCGCTTGTTCTTCGGCGCTTTCGGTACCTCGACTCGCGAGGCGGCGGACGAGTTCGTCCCACGAGGGTGGCAAGAGAAAAATGAGGCGCGCGCTCGGCATGTGGCGCCGAATCGTGCGCGCGCCTTGAATGTCAATCTCCAGCAGAATCTTCTTGCCGGCTCGCCGGGCGGCTTCGACCGACGCCCTGGGCGTCCCGTATCGATGTGAATTGTGAACGGTCGCCCACTCGAGCAGCTCTCGGCGTTCGACCATTTGGTCGAACTCGCTATTCGTGACAAAAATGTAGCTTGAGCCGTCAATTTCGTCGGGTCGACGCGGCCGAGTTGTCGCTGAAATTGACAAATCGATTTCAGGATAATGATCGCGAATATAGGTCGAGACCGCGCCTTTGCCGACCGCGGTCGGACCGGCAAGAACAAAAAGGGAAAATTTTCGTCGTTGCTTTGTGCGCGCTTCCCACGTGACAAGAAAATCACGGAGGCGAGTCACCTGGTGTCGGCCTAACCCGCCAATTCGTTTGGCCGGCGAAATGTGTAGCTCGGCGACAATGCGATCAGCTTTGGTGACCCCGATTGCGGGAACACTTCGAAGCAACTCGGTGACGCGTAGGCGGCCCTCTTCGCCGCGTGGTTTGACGGTTCCGGCGCGAACCACATCGATCGCCGAACGGGCCCCGATTGCGACGTCGGATTTCACGCGCGCTCGGGCACGACGTGCTGAGATAGCCGAGCGCGATGCGGCGACGCGATCCACTTCAGGAGGATTGGGACGCGATGACCCTCTAGTCAATTGCAATCGCCACCTCGGTTGCACTCCGGGTAATCGCGTCGGAGATGCCCTCGGGACCGTGTTCGAGGACGCTGCGGGATTCACTCACGATAACGCCTGGACTCAAGTTTCCGAAGATCGCCCTCGTGCGAGGGATGTGAGCTCCTTGCCGCCCAAATCCGGGGGCAAGGATTGGTGGAAGTCGCGCGGGCTGATTGTGGGTTTGAATGCCAAAGCTTTCGAGGTCGAGCGTTGCACCGAGGACAACACCGAGTGAACCGATTCGTGAATCTGTCGTCGTGTCGGCCGCGATCACTTCGTCCATGATCGCGCGTGCGACGGTCAATGTGCGGTCGCAGCTCGTGCCAACGACAGCCTGCTGAATTCTTTTACCATCGGGATTAGACGACGCGGCCAATACAAAAATCCCCTTGCTGTTCGACCGGGCAACACTAAAAGCCGACTCAAGCGAGCCCACGCCTAGGTAAGCCGAGACTGTTACGGCATCGGCTTCGAGCGGGCTTCCCGGTGCGAGCCACGCATTCGCATACGCCTCGAGCGTGCTCCCGACATCGCAGCGTTTTACATCTGCGATGACAAGAAGTCCGGCCTCGCGCGCCGCGCCGAGTACTCGCTCGAGAGCGGCAATTCCGGTTGACCCAAACCGTTCGAAGAACGCTACTTGCGGTTTGACGATTCCGACGCGCCCTACCGCAGCTTCGACAATCCGCATTCCAAATTCGCTCGCGCCACTCGCACTATCCGAAATTCCCCATCGACTCAAGAGATACGCGTGCGGATCAATGCCAACGCACAAGCGGCCAGCCCCGGCAAAGACGGATTCAAGCCGAGTTCCGAACGAACGAGATCGCGTGTTTGGCGCCGGAGCATTCACTTCGTGACCGCCTGACCAGACGATTCGCTCGCCTCATCGGATTCGCGGTGAGCGTGTCGCGCTCGAGCAAACTCTTGAAGCGAGGTGACGGTGAATCCCTCGCGAATCGCTTTGAAGGATGCGACGGCCGCGGTCAACTGTGCGATCGTGGTAAAGAGAGGTTTCTCTGCGGCGACTGCCGCGGCGCAAATTTCGTAGCCATCGACGCGCGCGGATTGACCGCTCGTGGTATTGATGACGACGTCAACCTCGTGGCGATTGATAAGGTCCACAATTGATGGTTCGCTCGGCGATGCGCCGTCACTAAATTTACGGACAACACGAGTCGCAATGCCGTTGCGGCTTAACACTTCAGCGGTTCCGACGGTTGAAATGATCGAAAATCCAAGCTCTTCTAGGCGCAAGATGGGCATGACAATCGCTCGTTTATCGCGATCCGCGACCGATACAAATACGGTACCGGAGAGCGGAAGGCCACCGTATGCGGCCACTTGGCTCTTCGCGAAAGCGCGTGGAAAGTCGTTGTCGATTCCCATGACCTCGCCGGTCGAACGCATCTCGGGTCCCAGCAGCGAATCGACGACGTGACCATCGAGAGTTCGGAATCGTTTAAAGGGCAAGACCACCGCCTTGACGGCGACGGGTGAGTCAGGCGGCACGTGGGCGCCGTCTCGGCGAGCCAAAAGACCCTCACTCGTGAGGTGTGCAATTGTCTCCCCCACCATAATTCGAGCGGCAGCCTTGGCAAGCGGAATTCCAACGGCCTTCGCAACGAACGGCACCGTGCGCGAGGCACGCGGATTGGCTTCAAGGACGTACAGCACGCCGGCACCCACGGCGAACTGAACATTGACGAGCCCCCGTACACCAATCCCCCGCGCAATCGCGTGCGTGGCTCGACACACTGCATCGATTTGATCCCGACTCAGTGTCACGGGAGGCAGCGTGCAACTTGAGTCGCCCGAGTGGATCCCCGCCTCCTCAATGTGTTCCATTACTCCGCCCACGTAGAGTTCGCGCCCGTCGTAGAGCGCGTCAACGTCTATTTCGATTGCGTCATCGAGAAAACGGTCAACGAGGAGCGGGTGGCTCAAACTGACGATTCCTTGCCCTGCAACCCGCTCAAAATAGTGGGCGAGAGAATCACTGTCATACACAATCTCCATACCGCGGCCCCCGAGCACAAAAGACGGCCGGACGAGCACGGGATAGCCAATATCGACCGCCACGGCCGCGGCTCCGCTGAAGTCGGTCGCAATGCCGTTTTTCGGTGCAGCCAGGCCCGCTTTCGAAAGGATCTCGGAGAAAAGCCCGCGTTGTTCTGCCAAATCGATTGCGGCGGGACTCGTGCCGAGGATCGTAATTCCCTGGGCTTGGAGGCCCTTAGCGAGTCCGAGTGCGGTCTGGCCTCCGAGCTGCACAATGACACCGACGAGTTCACCGGTTTGGCTTTCCGCGTGGACCACCTCGAGGACATCCTCAAGTGTGAGTGGTTCGAAGTAGAGTCGGTCGCTCGTGTCGTAGTCCGTTGACACCGTCTCCGGGTTGCAATTGATCATAATTGTTTCGTAACCCGCGTCAGAAAGAGCAAATGACGCGTGTACGCACGAGTAATCAAACTCGACGCCCTGCCCGATCCGATTGGGACCCGAACCGAGAATGACGATCTTGCGTCGGTCACTCGGTTTGACCTCGTTCTCGTGGTCATAGCTGGAGTAGTAGTACGGGGTAAACGCTGGGAACTCGCCCGCACAGGTATCAACCGTTTTGTAGACGGGGCGAATCCCGAGGATGTGTCGCACCGTGCGAACGTCTTCCTCGCCGAATCCTCGAAGCTGGCCAATTTGTGAGTCGGAAAACCCATTGTTCTTCGCCAACACAAGGGTCTTATGATCAAGCGTCGACGCCGACGCAACGATGTCTGCAATCTCATTGATCAAGAAGATTTGGTCGACAAACCACGGGTCAATCGTCGTTGCGTCGACCACCTGAGCCACCGAGGCACCCTTGCGAAGTGCTTGTTGTACGGCAACAATGCGGCCATCGGTCGGTATCGCAGCTGCCGCGAGAAGTTCATCGACCGAGCGTGGTTCACCGGCCCAGTGGAATGACGACCCTTGTTTTTCCAGTGATCGCAGCGCTTTCTGCAACGCGGTCGTGAAATTTCTCCCGAGCGCCATTGCCTCGCCAACCGATTTCATGGTCGTCGTCAGGGTGGGATCCGCGGCGGGGAATTTTTCGAACGCGAATCGTGGAACCTTGACCGCGACATAGTCGAGCGTGGGTTCGAAACACGCGGGTGTAACGCTCGTAATGTCGTTGGAAATTTCGTCAAGGCGATACCCAATCGCCAATTTTGCGGCGATTTTCGCGATTGGAAATCCGGTCGCCTTGCTCGCGAGAGCCGAAGAACGCGACACCCGGGGATTCATTTCGATGACGATTACTCGACCGTTCGAGGGATCGATCGCGAACTGTATATTGCACCCGCCGGTGTCAACCCCGACGGCTCGAATGATGTCAATTGCGATGTCGCGCAATCGTTGAAATTCTCGGTCAGTGAGAGTGAGCGCGGGGGCGACGGTGATTGAATCCCCCGTATGAATTCCGACGGGATCGATGTTTTCGATCGAACAGACAACGACCGTATTGTCCGCATGATCACGCATGAGCTCTAGCTCATATTCTTTCCAGCCGAGAATGGATTCTTCGAGCAGAACCTCTGATGTCGGCGACGACTGAAGTCCACTTGACACAATCCGAATGAGATCATCGGGATTTCGAGCGAGGCCCGACCCGAGTCCGCCCATTGTAAAAGACGGCCGAACGACGAGCGGATAGCCGAGATCGTTTGCGGCAACAAGCGCTTCGTCCTCAGAGCGACACGCGCGCGAGCGCGCTACGTCGGCTCCCGCATTGAGAACCAGTTGTTTGAATTCCTGTCGGTCCTCACCCTTGTGAATGGCATCAACCGAGGCACCGATCAGTTCAACGCCGTACTTTTCAAGAACGCCGGCTTCATACAGCGAAATTGCCGCATTGAGTGCCGTCTGGCCGCCCAAAGTGGGAAGAAGAGCGTCGGGGCGTTCTTGTGCAATGACAGACTCTAAAACTGCCGTCGTGATCGGCTCGATGTACGTTGCGTCGGCAAAATCAGGATCCGTCATGATGGTTGCCGGATTGGGATTTACGAGGATCACTCGGACGCCCTCGTGGCGGAGCACGCGGCACGCTTGAGTGCCCGAGTAGTCAAATTCGGCGGCCTGTCCAATCACGATGGGCCCCGACCCAATCACGAGCACACTTCCGATGTCTTCTCTGCGAGGCATTAGTGCCGCCCGATCATGTCGCGAAACCGATCAAATAAATGGTTTGAATCGTGAGGACCGGCTGCTGCTTCCGGGTGGAATTGAACCGAAAATGCGGGGATATCAAGACACGTCAGGCCCTCGACGACGCGATCGTTGAGGCACACGTGACTGACTTCGAGACGACCAAATCCCGCAGGCGAATCGACTGCGCGATCAATTGGAGCGTCCACCGCAAAACCGTGATTGTGCGCGGTAATTTCGACGCGCCCGGACGCCTTATCGAGCACGGGTTGATTGATTCCACGATGCCCGAAAACCAGTTTGTAGGTGTCAAATCCCAGCGCTCGACCCAGGAGTTGATTGCCAAAACAAATCCCGAAGAACGGTATCTTGGCGCGAAGAATTTCCTGAAGAAGGGTCACGTGGCTGACCGAGGCTTCAGGATCGCCCGGCCCATTCGAAAAGAATACCGCTGAGGGGTTGAGCGCAATAATGTCGCCAAACTCGGTGTCGTGCGGCATGACCACCACGTCGAATCCGCGCTCCGCAATGAATTGGAGAGTCGACGACTTGACTCCAAAGTCCACAACAACAACCAAGCCTTCTCGCTCGCGACTCGCGGGCACCGAATACTGTGAATCAGTTGACACAACGGGTGACAGGGACCGGCTTTTCATGGGAGCCGAACGGCATACGATTGCGAGTTGCTCGTCGTCAGGCAGCCCACAATCGGACCCAGAAAAAATGCCGGCGCGCATCGCACCCGCGGATCGAATGTGGCGAGTTATCGCGCGAGTGTCGATGTTGCTGATACCGACTATTCCATTGCTCGCGAGAGCGTCACTCAGATTGTGGCGGGCACGAAAATTTGATGACACTCTCGACGGGTCTCGCACCACGAATCCCGCAACCCACATACGCCCCGATTCGTCGTCCTCATCGTTGATACCCGTAATGCCAACGTGGGGCGCAGTCATGACCACGATTTGCCCCGCGTAAGAAGGATCGGTCAGCGTCTCCTGGTACCCCGTCATTCCAGTCGAAAATACGGCCTCGCCGACGGTGGTCCCGTGTGCGCCGAACGTGAGTCCTTCATAGCGCGTGTCGTCTTCGAGAACGAGAACGGCTTGTGGAGCGAAAGCATTGTCGGTGACGCTCAAATCATTCCCCATTTCGTGACGGGTCCGGGCGATGTGATCGCACGCGAACGAGGTGATCACACGCTTCGACTAGTCTCGCGCGGAAGCCGATGTCGACAATGCGAAAATACGTATCGACGGCGGCCCCGCCCAGTAGCCACGTCATGGCGATGAGACCGTCGCGTTCGACGACGCGGTCTATGGTCCATGTCGCGGCCTGGAACGAGGATATCGAGGAAACCGGCACGAAAATCGGCTGTTCACCTCGCGGCGCGATAACGAGACCGTTGGTTCCAGCGGTAATTGTCGCCTTGGCCCGATAGGCGAGGCCTGGGAGAGCGAGGCGATCAAATGGGCGCCCGGCAACCGTCGTTGCGACATACAGTGCGTCACCGTCACTCAGAGTCGTTCCGAGGTTACCGACGGTTGCGGTCTCGAGTATCGTCCTCGCCCGGCGCATTTTGGAGCGCCAGCTACGCCACATTCCAATAAAAACGAGCGAGATGGTTCCACTCAGCGCCACGATTACGATAATCCTAGGCACTCGTGTCCTCCTTCGCCGCGCGAGCAACATCATCGGCGGCAACCGGTTTCCCGCCATCGACCGTGAGATACCCATTGTGAATGGTGGCCTGCACTTGGCCGGGAAGAGTGTGGCCTATGTACGGTGAGTTCGTGCTCAAACCAACGAGCGAACCACCGTCGAAGACTCGCTCGACATGAGGATCGTAAAGCGTCAAATTGGCGTGCGCACCCACAGAAAATGGCTCGTCGTAACCCGCGAGGTGACCGATTCGCGCCGGCTCGCTCGACATGACCCTCGCCACGTCGATCCAGTCAAGGAGACCATCAGCGACAACGGCCCCGTGCACCACGGAGAGTGCCGATTCGAGGCCGATCATTCCGAAGGCCGCCGCGGCCCACTCGCACTCTTTCGCTTCGGCGGGATGCGGGGCGTGATCTGTTGCAATGATGTCGATCGTCCGGTCAGCGAGAGCACCGCGAAGTGCCTGCACGTCATCGTGCGTTCGCAGCGGAGGATTGACCTTGAAACGCGAGTCATATCCGCGCACGAGGTTTTCCGTCAATACGAGGTGATGAGGCGTCACCTCGGCCGTCACCGCGATCCCCCGTTTCTTTGCCCAGCGAATAATATCGACGGATCCGGCAGTCGAAACGTGGCAAATATGCAATCGAGATCCAAGGTATTGAGCCATGAGTACGTCACGCTCGATGATTGCTTCCTCGGCAAGAGACGGCCACCCCCCGAGCCCGAGTTCGCTAGAGACGGCGCCCTCATTCATTTGTGCGTCGACCGTCAATCGGGGTTCTTGAGCGTGTTGCGCGATGACGCCGTCGAACGCCTTGACGTACTCGAGCGCGCGGCGCATGAGTTGTGGGTCCCAAACACACTGTCCATCATCAGAAAAAACGCGTACTTTCGCGTGAGACGACGCCATTGCACCAATCTCAGCGAGCCGTTCGCCGGCCAAACCCACCGAAACAGCGCCGATCGGGCGAACGGTGGCGTAGCCTGCCTCGCGTCCGAGGGCGGAGACGTGCTCGACGACGCTTGCCGTGTCGGCAACGGGAGACGTGTTCGCCATTGCAAAGACGGCAGTATAACCACCGGCAGCGGCCGCCCTCGTGCCGGTGAGAACTGTCTCGCTGCGTTCAAAACCGGGTTCGCGAAGATGAGTGTGAAGATCCACGAGGCCCGGCAAAACACGGAGTCCGTCGGCATCGACAATGATCGCCCCGGATCGAGATCCGATGGTGCCGCACCGCGCAATCCGACCGTTTTCGATTAAAATATCCGTTCGATTGCCGTCGGGTAGCGTCGCCTGACGTACGAGCACGTGCCGTCTACTCACTCGCGATCCTTTCTTTCGCCCGCCAAAACGGAGTAGAGCACGGCCATGCGAACGGACACGCCATTTGCCACTTGTTCCCGCACTGTGGACCTCACCGAATCGGCGACAAGCGAAGATATTTCCAGTCCTCGATTAAGTGGTCCCGGATGCATGACAATGCTATCCGGGGGCAAGCGCGCAAATCGTTCGTGGTCGAGACCCCAAAACGCGGCGTATTCGCGCTCGGAAGGATAATACGAGGCTGCCATGCGCTCCGACTGAATTCGAAGCATCATTATGACATCGGGTGAATTCGCATCAATCGCGTGATCAAGGTCAAACTCGATGGTGACCGGCCATTGTGTTCCGCGTGCCGGAACGAGAGTTGGCGGCCCAACGAGGTTCACGGTCGCCCCGAGAGTGGTGAGGAGCCACACGTTTGAGCGGGCCACACGCGAATGCACGATATCGCCAACGATCATGACCGAAACCCCGTCAAGCGCTGTCCCTCGAGACGCGCGACCGTGTATTCGCCGTCGAATTGTAAACGCGTCGAGCAGTGCTTGCGTCGGATGCTCGTGCGTTCCGTCACCCGCGTTAATGACCGCCGTGGCAATCCAGCCACTGGTCGCGAGGACGTGGGGTGCCCCAGAAGCGCTGTGTCGGATCACAATCGCGTCAGCACCCATTTCGGCGAGCGTTTGCGCGGTGTCCTTGAGGCCCTCTCCCTTTGAAAGGCTTGACCCCCGTCCGTTGAACGTGATGACATCGGCCGAGAGTCGCTTTGCGGCCGCTTCAAAAGAAATGCGCGTCCTCGTCGAGTCTTCGAAAAATAGGTTCGCGACCGTTTTTCCGCGAAGAGCCGGTAGCTTTTTGACTTCTCGTGTCGATATCGCCGCCATGTCTTCGGCGACGTCGAGAAGTTCAATCGCACTCGCGCGATCAAAATGCGATGTCGACAGCAAGTCTTTCATGCTGCACCGCGATCAGTATTGATCATCACGAATTCGTCTCCGTCAGTGTCCGCGAGATGAACGGAGATTCGCTCGTCAGTCGAGGTCGGGAGGTTCTTGCCGACGTAATCGGCCCGTACGGGTAGCTCCCGGTGGCCGCGATCAACAAGCACGGCAAGTCGAACGACGCGCGGCCGACCAATGTCGCTGAGTGCATCGAGAGCGGCACGAATAGTTCGCCCGGAATACAGGACGTCGTCGACAAGGACGACCGTTTTTCCATCGATCATTTGCGGGAGCGTCGTGCGAGCGGGGGTTCTTGTCAGGTTGTGCGAGAGGTCGTCTCGATACATCGTTATGTCGAGGGAACCGACCTCGGTCGGGTGTCCGTCTAATTCGCCAACGACTCTCAGTGTGTCAATCGTCGACGCGATTCGTTTGGCTAATATCGCGCCGCGAGTCGGAATTCCGAGAATTACGAGGTCGCCGACGTCGTGATTGGTCTCAATAATTTCGTGGGAAAGACGCGTGAGTGCTTTCGCGATATCGTCTTTTTTTAGAACCGTGCGCATGCGTACGCCGACCCCCTTCCCCGCCTCACCGGACGGCCTTAAAGGATGCCTCTCACACATGATACAGGCGGCGCGCGCCGCGGATCGGGACCTACGTCTTTGACGCGGCAATCGCGGCGAGGATCCCGTTGACAAATCCCGCGGAATCTTCAGTGCTGTAGACGGTCGCGGCGTCGACAGCTTGCGAAATGCCGACCCCGATCGGAATGTCATCGTTGAACACCAGCTCCCACACTCCGATCCGCAGAATTGCGCGGTCTATCGCGGGCAGTCTGTCGAGGGTCCACTCGCGCAAGTGGGTTTCGATGAGGTCGTCGATTTCCGTTTGGTGCTCAATGACACCCGCGACGATTTGTTTCGCGTAGGTCCACGACGATTCTCGTTTCGGATCGACGTCGGCGCGCTTCGATTCGGCCTCTAGAGTGATCTCTATCGACTCGGTCCGGACGTCCGCGCTATAGAGTATGTCGAGTGCGCGCTTTCGCGCTTTCGCGCGCGCGCTCACGTCCGTTCTCGCATCACATCACGGGGTGACGCGACCGAGGTAATCCCCGGTTCGGGTATCAACTTTTACTCGAGTGCCGGATTCGATAAAGAGCGGAACGTTAATCTGATATCCGGTTTCCACTGTTGCGGGTTTCGTTCCGCCGGTTGATCGGTCCCCTTGGAGTCCAGGATCGGTGTGAGTAATTTCTAAGACGACCGATGCGGGAAGTTCAACGTAGAGCGGTACCCCGTCGTTGATCGCAATGATGACAATTTGATTTTCAAGCAAGAAGTGTGCCGAGTCACCAACGACCGCCTCCGATAGCGTAATTTGATCAAAATCGGTCGCGTTCATGAACACGAAATCGGTTCCGTCTCGGTAAAGAAAGTGAAACTCGCTTCGGTCCACATGCGCCGTGTCGATTTTGGCACCCGCGTTGAAGGTCCGGTCGACAATCTTTCCGGTCGTCACGTTCTTGATTTTCGTGCGGACGAATGCGCCCCCTTTGCCGGGTTTGACGTGCTGAAACTCGACAACACCCCAGAGTTGGCCGTCAATCTTGAGAACGGTACCGTTCTTGATGTCGTTCGTCGACGCCATAAGTCAATTTCATCCGATCACGGTAGCGAAATGCGCGGACCCTAGCCCGGCTGCCAGTGTAATCGAATTCAGCGGTCGCGGCGAAGTTGCGTGAGTGCGAGCCGATATGAGTCGAAGCCGAAACCCGCAATCACACCCGAAGCCACCGCGCTGATTACGCTCGTTTGTCGGAACGATTCGCGCGCGTGAGGATTTGAAATATGGACCTCAATGACGGGTGTTCCTGCGCTTGTGACGAATGCCACGGCATCGCGCAATGCGTAGGAGTAGTGCGTAAACGCAGCGGGGTTCAGGATCACGGGAGTGCGGGCATCGGCCGCCGCGCGAAGCCATCCGATTAGTTCCGCTTCACTATCGGTTTCGCGCACGACAATCGTGGCGCCGTTTCCCGCATCTCGCTCGAGGAGTTCCCGGAGGGCCTCCACGTCACGATCACCATAAATGTCGGGTTCGCGGCTTCCCAGCCGAGCGAGGTTGGGTCCGTTAAGAACCTCTATCGTCTGCACGAGAGATTACTCTACCCGCCGTCGCACCTCATCACGTGGCAATCTCTTGGTAGGCAGCGTGCAATAGGGACGGTTCGGGGGCGACTATCACGCGAGGGAGCGCGAGATCGTCAAGCACGACGAATCGCACGTGCGATCCGCGCGCTTTTTTGTCGCGTCGCATTGTTTCAAGAAGGGTTTCCCACCGCGCGCTTGGGTACGTCGTTGGGAGGCCCAATAATTCGAGAACTCGGTGGTGGCGACCGACCGCCTCGTCTGACAGGGCTCCAACGAGTCGAGAAAGCTCGGCAGCAAATACCATTCCGACGGAAACGGCGGCGCCGTGACGCCAGCGATATCGTTCCGCGTGTTCGATTGCGTGTCCCAACGTGTGCCCGTAGTTGAGAATCTCACGATGATCGTTCTCTCGGAAGTCGAGACCGACGACCCTCGCTTTGATCCCAATGGATAGCTCAATCAATCGTCGAAATTCGTCAGAATCCGGGTTGGTAGCCTTCTCAACAGACGACTCGATAATGTCAAGTATTTCCGGCTCTGCGATGAAGCCATATTTTACAATCTCGCCAAAACCCGAAAGGACGTCGTTGCGCGGAAGTGTTGTAAGAGCGTCGAGATCAGCGATGACGGCGGAGGGCGAATAGAACGAACCGACAAGGTTCTTTCCCTCCGACGTGTTAATCCCGGTTTTTCCACCAATTGCCGCATCGACGATGCCGAGCACGGTTGATGGCACGTGAACGAGTTGCACGCCGCGCAACCACGTGGCAGCGACGAAGCCGGCGAGGTCGGTGAGTGCGCCCCCTCCAACGGCGACAATTGCGTCGGAGCGAGTGAAGCCCGATTGCCCGAGAACCTGCCAGCAGAAGGCCGCGACTTCAACTCGCTTGGCGTCTTCGGCATCGGGGACTTCCGCGAGCACGACGTCGTAGTCACTCACGAGTGACTCTCGAATCGCAGTCGCATCGCGGGAAACGGAAGGCTGGTGAACAATGAGAACCTTGCGCACGGCGCGTCCGAGGTGCTCTCCAAGTGAGTAACGATGGCCGCGCCCCACATGGATGTCGTATGATGGCGTGCCGTTGACCGTTATTGTCATCGTCATGAGTGTGTTCTCACCCATTCGGCGATTTCAGAAACTATGTCGCTCGGGCTCCGGCCAGACGTGTCAACCTCGTGGTCAGCGAGCGATTCATACAGGGTGCGTCTCGTTTCCCACAGTGCGTTCCACGAGTCGAGGTCGCTCACGAGCGGTCGCCGAGACCCCACTAGCCGATCTTCGACCGCGTCGGTGCTCACTGACAGCAAGATGACGATGCACGAGGAGAGGTCGCGCTGCGTGTCACAATCAAGCGCGGCTCCCCCGCCAAGCGCAACAACACCGTCTCCCTTAAGCGCCCGCTGAACATGACGTCGTTCCAACCGTCGAAAGTGATCCTCACCGGCACGCGCAAAGATATCGGAAATCGGGCCATGCTCGGTCACGACGCATTCGTCGATGTCGACGAACGGGCGATCAAGTTCACGAGCCAATCGACATCCGATGCTTGATTTTCCCGATCCAGGGGGGCCAATTATGACGACTGTCACGAGTCGAAGGGACGTGACGACGATCCGGTCCGTAAGCGCTCGGGTATCGCCTCACGGTAGCCGTCGAGATTGCGTTTCGTCTCCGTCACGGAGTCGCCGCCAAACTTCTCAAGCACGGAATTCGCGAGGACGAGCGCAACCATAGCCTCGGCGACTACTCCCGATGCCGGAACCGCGCACACGTCAGAACGTTGGTGGTGGGCCGTCGCCGCTTTGCCGGTCACAATATCGACCGTGCGGAGAGCCCGCGGCACGGTTGAAATCGGCTTCATTCCAGCGCGCACGCGCAAAATCGTCCCCGTGCTCATCCCGCCTTCGATGCCGCCTGCTTTGTCACTCGAGCGCTCGATTATCCCGTCGCGATCAAAAAGCTCGTCGTGAGCGCGAGATCCACGGCGGGTTGTGGTCTCAAAGCCATCTCCCACCTCAACTCCCTTGATCGCGGGAATTCCCATAATAGCTGCCGCCAATTGGGAATCGAGGCGACGATCCCAGTGAACGTAGCTACCGAGACCCGGTGGGAGTCCAAATGAGAGAACTTCGACGACGCCGCCGAGGGTGTCACCGTCGCGGCGAGCATCATCGAGTTCTTTGACCATGAGTATCGAGGTTGATTCATCGAAACAGCGCACAGGATCCGCATCGAGGCGTTCAACACCGTCTGGCGTGGGTGTGGCCGCGTCATTGGGCACGCGCACGGGACCGATCGCGAGCGTGTGGCTCACCAACGAGATATCGAGCGTCGCGAGAAACGCTCGAGCAACCGCGCCCAACGCGACGCGCGCAGCCGTTTCACGAGCGCTTGCGCGTTCGAGGACGGGTCTCGCCTCATCAAAACCGTACTTTTGCATTCCTACTAGGTCGGCATGACCCGGTCGCGGCCGAGTCAACGGCAGCGCTCGTGCGTTCGCGAGCGTGAGCGGATCAATTGGTTCGGCGCTCATCACATCAACCCACTTGGGCCATTCGGTATTGCCGATTCGAAGCGCAATAGGACTTCCAAAAGATCGCCCGTGACGAACTCCACCAGAAAATGTGAGTTCGTCCTGCTCAAATTTCATTCGAGCACCTCGACCGTAACCGAGAGTTCTGCGATGCAAATCCGATTGAATTGCGCGCCGAGAGATGGGAACACCCGCGGGGATTCCCTCAATTATCGCGACGAGTTCCGGGCCGTGCGATTCCCCGGCAGTGAGCCATCGAAGCATGCTCATGATTCTGGCACAGAGAAGGTTCGCGGGATGCTTGTTACTCCAAGGCCCACCGCGTGACACATCGCCGCGAATGCGCGGTCCTCGTTGGGCACTGGAACACGGGGATCGCCCGAAACAAAAATTCGTACTTGCGCGAGCGCTTGATGCACCAACATGACAAGCCCACTGAGGACCGGCGCTCCCTCGGGCTGCCAGTTGAACGCGAATTCGCTCGGCCACGGGTTGTACACCGTGTCAAGCAGGGCCGCACCGCGGCGCGCGTTGACATCGTAGTGTTCGGGAACGCCTGTACCGCCGGGCAACGTTGCAATAACGAGATCGGGAGCAAGGCTGGGACGCCGATCCATCGTGCCAATCTCGATAGAGATGCCCGTTCGTGCTGCGACGTCACGAAGGACACTCGCGCGGCTTGGTGAGCGCACGGCGACGCTCACGCTGGTTGCTCCGAGCACGGACGCAGCAACCACCGCTGACGTCGCGGTCGCCCCGCCGCCCACAATTTCAACCGATTGCGCGGTGTCGATCCCCTCGGTCGCGAGAGCCGCCACGATTCCCGCGACATCGGTGTTGAATCCCCACGTCGAGCGCGGTAAGCGCATGGGACGAGCCTCGTCGGCGTCGTCACGACCATGCCGAGATCCGAACAGCAACGTATTAACAGATCCCGTGAGTTTTCCGACCGCGTCGACCGAATCCGAGAGTTCGTAGGCGCGCCGCTTGAGGGGCATCGTGAGCGAAAGGCCGCGCCAATCATCGCCAAGTGACGCGATCTTCTCGGCGAGGTCAGTTTCTACCACCCGCTCACGAACGTATTCCCATTTCAACCCGAGCGCGGCGTAGGCTGCCGCGTGTAATGCGGGCGATTCTGAGTGGTCAATTGGCGACCCGAAAACGGCGAGACTCGTCATTCGAAACCCGGATTCGCTGCCATCCACGATTGCCACTTTGCCACGGCGGCATTGTGCTCTTCAATTGTTGTCGAATACATCGTTTCACCCGTTTTCAAATCGACCGTCACGAAGAACATCCAGGGTCCGGCCGCCGGATGAAGGGCGGCACTTATCGCTACGTCTCCAGGATTCGATATCGGAGCAGAGGGTAGACCGGGATACACGTACGTGTTATACGGGTTCGAGGCGTCGAGGCGTTCTGCATCCGTCGTCGACGCCCGGTTCTGTCGAGTGTGATAGCTCACGGTCGCGTCCGACTCGAGCTTCCACCCGGCGCTTAAGCGATTGAGGAACACTCGCGAAATCTTAGGGAAATCCGGAGCGAGGCGCGCTTCTTTTTGAATGAGTGACGCCAGGTTAACGGTGTGCAGCCGTTCGGTCGCGGGGACGCCCGCCGTGTCGAGCGCTTGCATCATTCGAGTGACCATCGTTTGAAGGGCGTCATGAGGTGAGGTGCCGGGCGTAAACGTGTAGGTCGCCGGAAACAAGAATCCCTCGAGACTCGTCGCCCCGGCGGGTAGCCCGAAGGAGCCATAGTCGGCGGCGGCCGCATCGAGTTCAGCGCGGGGCCGCGCGATTAGGTCGGAGACTGATTGCAAGATTGTCGACATGACAGATCCCTCGGGAACCGTCATCTTGCTCATATTCTTTGGATCGAGGAGGGCGGACAGCGCAGCTCGCGCGCTCATGCGGTTGGCAAGCACATACGAACCCGGCTGAAATACCGGTTCTGGTTTTTGTTTCAGGATCATCGAGTAGAGCGCGCCGCGCGACTTGATGACGCCCGCTGCCGCAAGGTTTGTTGCGATCGAGTCTCCGGAATCGCCTCTGTGAACCTCGAACGTGACTGTTCCCGACCCGTCGCCCTCGTAGTCATCAGGCGCACTGCCAGCAATAAACGCTCCAATAGGACCGGCGAGTGTCAACCCCGCAATGACGACCAGCGAAATGAAGATGGCAATGAAAGCGAGCCCAAACCAGCGCGCTTTCCTGTTTTTTTGTTCTCGGCGCGGAGAGCGTCGGCGTTGGTTTCGACTCCTTCGGGCGGCATCGTGTGACTCGTCCTTGTACTCGACAAAAGAGGAGAACTCCTCGCGGGCAGGATCTGACGCGCCTCGTTCGTGAGCGGCTTTCTCGTGTTCCGCGTTGAACCCCCTCCGACGGCGCGCCTCGCGCCGAGTTAGTGGTGGCGCAAGACCGTCGCGCATATCGCGAGGGGACCCGAGCGCGTCACGAGTATCTTCGAGATTCGGTGGTTGTGGCGGCAACGACACGGTCTATGGTCCTTCTTGCGGGTTCAAAAGTAAACCGGCGGGTACACCCGAGATACGCTCGGAATCGAGCGCGTGTTGCAAAATTATTACCGCCGCAATTTGGTCAATAACTGGGCGTGACCCTTTCAATCGCTTTCCGCTCAGAGTGAGCGCGCCCTGCGCCGATACGGTCGAAAGTCGTTCATCAATAACCCGCACGGGAATATGGGGAGTTAGTTGAGCAACGCGCGACGCAAATTCTCGCGCGTCGGTTGTGGATATCGTATCCGCACCTGACAACGATATCGGCAATCCTACGACGATCTCAATTGCGTCGAGTGTCCGCGCCACGTCGGCAATTCGACGGGTATCTGCCGACTCGCCATTCCGGACGGCAGTCGGGGCGCGGGAAATCGTCTCGAGCGGGGTCGCGAGGATGCCATCGTGATCGCTCCGAGCGAGGCCGATTCGCACTCGTCCGACGTCGACTCCCACACGAACGCCGCTTCGCATTGGTATTAACGCCCCAGGGCGGCCATTGCAGCGGCGAGTGCGGGAGCGATGGGCTTGTCGGCAGAACCGCCACCCTGAGCGATTTCGTCCGTGCCCCCGCCACCGCCGCCCAATTGCTTCGCCGCGGTTCGAGCGAGCACATCGGCTCGCGCCCCGCGCGTCCGCGCCGCGAGGTTTGTTGCGACAATAAGCACGGGCCTGGCTGCGACCACCGCGCCAAGGGCGACGACGGCCGCCTCCGTGCCGAGGCGATCTCGGAGCGTCACAGCGAGCGTGCGAAGCTCATCCGACGAAGAAATCTCCTCGACTTCAGTCGCGACGACAGTGTAGTCGCCGCCCTTCGAAGCGAGGTCAAGCAGTGCCGGAACTTTGGCGTGGAGGACGCGTGCTTGAAATCCGGCGATCTTTCGTTCTGCGGCCTTCAGTTGTGAAACGAGATCGGAGATTCGCGACGTCAGTTGGTCTCGCGGCGATCTCAGGTCATGCGTCAATTGCGAGACAATTGCACGCTCGGTCGCGAAATTGCGGAACGCGTCGAAGCCGACGAGCGCTTCAACTCGGCGATTTGACGAGCCCACAGATGATTCGCTGAGAAGGTTCACGAGGCCAATTTCTGACGTGTGACGAACGTGGGTTCCCCCGCACAGCTCCCTTGACCACGGGCCGCCAATGTCGACTACCCGCACCGTCTCGCCGTATTTTTCACCAAAAAGCGCCATTGCACCGAGAGTTTTGGCCTCGTCTAGAGGCATCTCGCGGATCACGACCGGGAAATCGTTGTGGATTGCTCGATTAGAAATTTCCTCGACTTCACTGCGTGTCTCGGCCGAGAGACCCTGATTCCAGGCGAAATCGAGCCGAAGATACCCCGCTTTGTTGTACGAGCCCGACTGGTGCGCTGCGGGACCGAGCGCTTCGCGAAGCGCCGCGTGCACAATGTGAGTTCCCGAATGTGCCTGAGTGGCGCCCCGTCTCCACTCGGGATCAACCCGACTCGTCACCGAATCGCCGACACCGACTTCACCGTGGACGATGCGTGCTCGATGACTAATCAGGCCCCGAACGGGTCTTTGGACGTCGAGAATTTTCAGTTCGAAATCGGTACCCTGTATCACCCCCGAATCGGCTTCTTGTCCACCCGCCTCGGCGTAGAAGGACGTTTCGGCGAGGATAATCTCAACTATTTCACCCGCGACGGCCCTGTTGACCGGGTGCCCATCGGCGATGATCCCGATGACGGTCGATTCTGAGTCGAGTGCTTCGAAGCCTCTGAACACGGTCTCGCCGCGCGCGCGAAGCTCTCCATACACGGATAAATCGGAAACGAGAGCGTTCTTCGCACGATAATCTGCCTTAGCGCGCTGTCGCTGATTCGACATCAGCCTGTCAAACGCCACCCGATCAACGGACAAGCCGGCTTCCCGTGCAATTTCTAGCGTGAGGTCAATGGGAAAGCCATACGTATCGTGGAGGAGAAAAGCGGTGTCGCCGTCGAGGACCGACGACCCGTGCTTGCGCGTCGCCTCGACGGCCGTGTCAATTATTGCCGTTCCGCCCGAAAGGGTCTCGAGAAACGCCTCCTCTTCGCCATATGCGGTCTGCGAAATGCGGGAGAATTGACTGTCTAGGTCCGGGTACGCGCCGCTCATTGAATCCCGCGACGCGGGAAACAACTCCGGAAACGTCGCAGTGTCGACCCCCAACTGCCGCATCGCGCGCACAGTCCGCCGCAAGAGTCGTCGAACGACATACCCGCGGCTCTCATTCGAGGGCATGACGCCATCAGACAACAGCATGAGCGCGGAGCGCACGTGGTCAGCGATAACACGCAGTAGCACGTCGTCTTCGCGTTGTGCGCCATATCGTTTTCCCGACAATTGCGCCGCCATGTCGAGCACCGGGCGAACCTGGTCGATTTCGTACAGATTTTCTACGTCTTGCTTGATGAATGCAACGCGCTCGAGACCCATTCCGGTATCAATGTTTTTGGTGGGCAAGTCGCCAAGAATTTCGAAGTCAGCTTTTCCGGCGCCCTCGCCACGCAAATATTGCATGAAAACGAGGTTCCAAATTTCGATGTAACGATCCTCGCTTGCAGCGGGACCACCCTCTGCTCCATACGCGGGACCTCGGTCAAAGAAAATTTCGCTGCACGGCCCCGCGGGACCGGGAGCTCCGGTTGACCAAAAATTTGTCTCTTTACCGAGCCGCTGAATTCGCTCATCAGGAAGATTCGCGGTTTTTTTCCACGCGTGGGCGGCGTCGTCGTCGTCCTCATAAACGGTCACCCACAAGTCGCGCTCCGCAAAACCGAATCCCCCGCGAGCTTCCGACATTGTCAAAAGCTCCCACGCGTATTCGATCGCCTCTTTCTTGAAGTAATTACCGAACGAAAAGTTTCCACTCATCTGGAAAAAGGTGCCGTGGCGAGTTGTCTTACCAACCTCTTCAATGTCAAGGGTGCGAAGGCACTTTTGCACACTCGTCGCACGCGCATGTGGCGACGGTACCAATCCCATCAGGTAGGGAATGAACGGCACCATTCCTGCGACCGTAAAAAGGAGGGATGGATCGTCACTGACGAGAGATGCGGAGGGAACGACGGTGTGGCCACGATCAGCAAAGAAATCGAGCCACCGCCGTCGTAGCTCAGCCGTCTGCATGGGAATCTAAAAGACTCGGAGCAGCAGGATTATTTGGCCACGTGATCAGAAAACGAACGACGAGCGTCGCCAATCGTTGATCGAAGCTCTGCCTCGCGCTTGCGATAGCCATCGTTGACAGCCGAACGGAATTCCTTGGCCCTTGTGTCAATGTCGTCGAAGAATCGTTTGCCCTGATCAGTCTTGCTCGCTTGGTGTGCAGCCACAAATCCGATGCCAACTCCAACAACGAGCCAAATGACTTTTTTCATGAATTCGCTCCCTTGTTTACCTAATCGTTCGATCACCTAATAAAACAGCGATTCGGCCGAACCTAATCTTAGCCCGAGGTGAAAAGTGCGACCGAATACGCAACGGTGATCGCGACCGTTCACACTCTCGAAACGGCTCTCAGCGGGCGGCGTAGTACTCGACAACAAGCTGAACGTTACACGCTATGGGGACCTCAGTGCGCTTGGGGCGGCGAACGAGCGTGGCTTGAAGAGTCGCAACATCGACGTCAAGGTATTCAGGTGTTTTTGCCAGCACATCGCCGTGACCGCCGGCAGCTGCGACTTGAAATGGTTCAAGGCCTTCGCTTCGAGGGTTGACATGAATAAGTTGGCCGGGTTTGACACGAAACGACGGTCGATCAACGAGATTGCCGTTGACAAGAATGTGCCTGTGAACCACAAGTTGGCGGGCCTGGGCGGTCGTGCGCGCGAAACCGGCGCGCAAAACGAGTGCGTCGAGACGCATTTCCAGTAGTTCTACGAGGTTTTCACCGGTGAGGCCCTGTGCGCGTCGAGCCTCCTCAAAGGCAATGCGAAGTTGCTTTTCGCGAATGCCATATTGCGCGCGAAGGCGTTGTTTTTCGCGAAGGCGAACCGCGTAATCGGAGTCCGCCTTGCGCTTTGTCCGGCCGTGCTCCCCCGGGGCATACGGGCGTTTTTCAAGGTATTTTGCCGCTTTCGGCGTCAACGCAATGCCTAGGGAGCGAGACAACCGGGTCTTGCTGCGGGTACGTGACTGTGTAGACACGGGGTCCTTCCATGGATAATGACAAAATGATCGAATCTGGAGTGCCAAAATCGATCAATAAAAGCACGAGGGTTGGCGCCATGGGCGTTCGGCTAAAGAACGAACCCAACAGCTCGGTATTTCGACGCAGCCGCACACGAAAAACAGCTGTAGGCGGCCTAAAGCCTATCACGCTCGGCATCCGTACCGTGGACGATTGATCGCAACTTTGCCAGCCGCACGGCAAGCTCGCGCTCATGCCCGTGGCTAGTCGGTCGGTAATACTCGACATCCTTCAATTCGTCGGGAGCGTACTGTTGCTCGATGACCCCGATCTCGGAGTCGTGGGGATACTGGTAGTCGGTCCCGTGTCCGAGACCCTCGGCACCCGGGTAGTGCGAGTCTCGGAGAGCTTTGGGGATGACCCCAATTCGGCCCGAACGCGCGTGTGCTTGCGCTCGGTTGAGCGCGACATACGACGCATTTGACTTGGGTGCGGTAGCGAGATGCACGACGGCCTGAGCGAGAGGAATTCGACCCTCAGGCATACCGATGAGCTGCACAGCGTCAGCCGCGGCGACCGCGACGACGAGAGCGTTCGGATCCGCCATCCCAATGTCTTCGCTCGCAAGCACGATGATTCGACGAGCGATGAATCGCGGATCCTCGCCTGCCTCTAGCATGCGCACGAGGTAGTGAAGTGCCGCATCAACATCGGAGCCACGCACCGATTTGATGAAGGCACTGATCACGTCATAATGGTCATCTCCGTTTCGGTCGTAGCGGAGCAGGGCTCGGTCGGCCACGCTCGAAATGAGTTCCGCCGTAATGTTCCTTTGTTCGTCGTGATCGATACTCTCGGCTCCTGCTGCCGCGGCTTCGAGGCCGTTCAAAGCGCGCCGAGCGTCGCCAGAGGCAAGCCGGATGAGTGCGTCGCGGGCATCAGCGTCGACCGAATATCGATTGCCCAAACCGTTGTCGTCCGCGAGCGCGCGATCAATAAGCGCGCCGATGTCAGCCGCGCCTAACGGTTCCAACGCGAGGAGCAATGATCGCGATAACAGGGGCGTAATCACCGAAAACGAAGGGTTTTCGGTGGTAGCAGCGACGAGCGACACCCACCCATATTCAACGGCTGGCAACAACGCATCTTGTTGCGCCTTGGAAAAACGGTGTATTTCGTCAACGAAAAGTACCGTCGAGACTCCGTATAGGTCCCTATTCGATTGTGCCGCGTCAATCAGCTGACGGAGTTCTTTCACTCCCGCCGACACTGCTGAGAGCTCAACGAATCTGTGGTCGGATTGCCGTGAAATCACGTGCGCGATCGTGGTTTTGCCGGTTCCCGGCGGTCCCCAGAGAATGACCGATGTCGATCCGCGCCCGTTGGGAGCTCCGTCCGCCAAAATATTGAGCGGGGAACCCGGTCGCAGCAAATGGCGCTGTCCAACGATCTCACTGAGGGTGCGAGGTCGCATGCGAACAGCGAGCGGGGGTGAAGCAGCGAAAAGTCCCGTTTTTGCGTCAGACATTCATTTAAGAGTAGTTGGTGAGTTTCGCTATTCTGTCGCACGCCTATTTTGCACTGCATTGCCGGTTCGTTAGAGTTCAGTTCAGACCCGGTGTTGTGTTGGTCCTGACGCTCTTTTCCGCGCAAACGAAGGATTCGTGTGGCAACCAGTAAGAATCGCAACCGCGAAGCTCGCGAGGCGCGCTATCGACTTCGCAGCTATCGAGCGAGAAAAGCTGTCTACGCGCATCGCTTGCGACGAAGAAAGCGTGACAACCTTATTGCTGGGATCGGAGTGATTGTGGTGATTTCTGGCGCGGTCCTTGCGCAATTCGCCTTTTTTTGGACCACGTCGGGGCCGCCCCCTTCAGTCTCGGCGCCAACGCCGTCGCCAAATCCATCAGATGAGCCCACGGGCGACGTTCCATCGAGTTCGCTCGCTGGCGGTCGGACGTGGACGGGCGATCTCGCGATTAACAATGTTTCGCTGGGAATTCAACTCGACGGTGCCGCAGCCCCTCAAGCGGTATCGAGCTTTTTGTCTCTCAGTCAGAAGGGTTTCTTCACCGGCTTGTCGTGCCATCGCCTGACGACCGGCGGGTTTTCGGTGCTTCAGTGTGGAGATCCTCACGGCGACGGCTCGGGTGGACCGGGGTACTCGTTTGGTCCAATCGAAAATGCGCCCGCGAACAACGTCTATCCTGCCGGCACAATCGCGATGGCGAGAACTGCGGGAAATGGCAACAGCCAAGGAAGCCAGTTTTTCATCGTTTACGGTGACACGACGATCCCCTCGGACGCGGCGGGTGGATATACCGTGTTGGGGACGATAACAAGTGGACTTGACGAACTCAACGCGACCGTCACAAGCGTGGGGACGATCGACGGGAGTGGGGATGGAAAACCCAAAGTGCCGGCAACAATTGGTGCCGTCACTCTCTCTTAGTTCTCCAGCTCTCACGCCTAGTCGTCGTGACCGAGGCGCGTGAGGTTGGACGAATTACCGGAGACACATCGAAATCAGCAAGGTGAAACGCGTGGCACACTCTGAAATTCACCCGTGGGGGCGGGTCGACGAAACTGGAACGGTATTTGTGCGCGACGGCGACTGCGAGGTCGTCGTCGGGCAGTACCCGGACGCTTCTCCGCACGAGGCAATCGAATACTTCGAACGAAAGTACATCGACCTGGACGGGCAGCTTACTCTTCTCGAACAGCGCGCCAAACGCTCCGCTCCGGCTCACGACATCGCGCGCGCGGCACATTCGCTCCGAAATTCAGTTTCTGCGCGTGCCGCAGTGGGTGATTTTTCCGCTCTTCGTCGGCGCCTTGACGCGCTTGACGTCGCGCTCGTCGATCTTGGCATACGACAGAAGCGTGAGCACCACGAGGTGATCACTGCTGTGCTGAGGGAGCGCACGGCACTAGTAACCGAGGTCGAAACTCTCGCTGCTCAGAATCCTGAACGCGTTCAATGGAAGCAAACAAGCGCGGCGTTGGACTCCCTTTTCGACCGATGGCAAGAGCATCAGAAGAGCGCCGCTCGACTCCCAAAGGAACAGGCGAGCGAATTGTGGAAACGATTCCGCGCCGCGCGCACGACAATTGAGCGCAATCGGCGGTCTTTTTTTTCGGAACGGGATGAGCTTCACCGGGAGTCGCGCGCAAGAAAGCACGAGTTAATCGACAGAGCGGAAGCCCTTCGCAGCCGTGGCGCTGCCGCGATCCCCTCTTATCGATCGTTGGTTGACGAGTGGAAGACCGTCAAGCGTGCCGGTAAGAACCAGGACGACGCACTGTGGACTCGGTTTAAAGCGGTTGGTGACGAACTCTATGGCCAAAGGGCCGTGAACGACGCGAAAGAAAAAGAGGAGCAAGGGGCAAATCTTGAGCGGAAGCGCCTCTTGCTTGACGAGGCAGAGCGGCTTCACACGGCCACTGATCGCGTCGCAGCGCGCGCGATGCTGTCATCAATTCAGAAGCGCTGGGACGGAGTCGGTGAGGTCCCGCGTGTCGAGGGTGCCGTGCTCGAGGGTCGATTGAAGGCCGTCGAATCGGCCGTCCGAGAGCTCGATGACGAATACTGGAAAAAGCAAACGGTCTCCGTCTCTCAAGCGCGTTCGGATGATCTCGTGGGCCAGTTGCATCGAGCCATTGAAAAACTTGAGGCTGAACTAGCGGACGCCGAGCTATGTGGTGACAAGAAAAGCGCTCGCGAAGCCAAAGAGGCCCTTGGCGCGCGGAGGGCGTGGCTCGCAGCTCTCGACAAGTAAGGAGTGAGCCGTACATTGCGCAACGGTAAGGATCCCAGAGTTTTCCACAGTTCACGATCCCACAATGGTGCCACCGAAGCTGTCGGCAATGATGGGCCGATGACACGCCTCAATTCGGTGCTCACGTCGGCAGATTTGCCTCTCGCTGAATTGTATGCGGCGCGTCTCGACGGCGATTTGGTGGCAATCGATGAGTGTTTCCGGCCCGTCGATCTTCCCGAATTTTCGTGGCACCGATCAGCCGCCGTTGCGTCCCTTGCGCCCGCTCACACGATCATTGAACAGTACAGCGCTGCGTGGGTTCACGGTGCCGTGTTTGATCCACCGTCAATTCATCGGTTTTGTGTCACCGCCGGACACTCTCTCCCTCGGTTTCCTGGCAAGCGAATAGCGGTCCGCGAGGTCACGATCAATCAAGACGAGATCGTGCTCATTGACGGATCGGCCGTGACGCATCCAATCCGGACCGCTCTCGATATTATTCGACTGAGTCCGCGTTTTGAATCGAGTGACCGCGCCGCAATTCTACGACTAATCAGCATCGTGGGAATGCACGAGACCGAATTCATTGACCGCGTATCTCACATGCCCAGCGTCTCCCACAAGCGTCGCGCCATCATGCGCGCGGCTGATCTATCAAGCACTCACGCGGTAGACGTCGTAGACGGCGTCGATGCGGCGCACGGCGTTGAGCACACGATCAAGATGCGTCGTGTCGCCCATTTCGAACACGAAGCGGCTCAACGCAAGACGGTCGTTCGACGTCGACACCGTCGCCGACAGAATATTCACGTGATACTCGGACAAAACGCGCGTTACGTCCGAAAGCAATCCGGAACGGTCAAGGGCTTCGACTTGAATCTGAACGAGAAACACGCTCTTCGATGACGGCGCCCACTCCACGTCAATCATTCGTTCGGGTTCGTGGATAAGCGACCGCACATTGTGACAGTCCGCTTGGTGGACCGACACTCCCGACCCGCGAGTTACGAACCCGACGATGGCGTCGCCCGGAACAGGAGTGCAACACTTTGCAAGCTTGACCAAAATATCCGGTGTACCGCGCACAAGAATTCCAGAATCGTTCTTTCGAATTGATCGAGCCCGGCTAAAGTCCGGAATTTCGAGATCGGCGCCTTCACTTTCAGATTCGCCTTGAAGCGAAGCGATAATTCGTTCAAGAACAGATTGGGTCGAGACGTGTCCCTCGCCCACGGCCGCATAGAGTTCCGAGACGTCCTCGTATTTCATTGACGACGCTACTTCTGCGAAAGCATCTTGACTCATGAGTCTTTGCAGCGGGAGGTTTTGTTTTCGCATCGCGCGTGCGATTGCGTCTTTTCCCTGCTCGATTGCTTCGTCTCGGCGCTCCTTGGTAAACCACTGACGAATCTTGTTGCGTGCGCGCGGACTCTTGACAAACGTGAGCCAGTCCTGGCTCGGCGCCGAGTCGGGATTCTTGGAGGTAAATACCTCGACCACGTCACCGCTTGTTAGTCCACTATCAAGTGGCACGAGCCGCCCATTCACTTTCGCGCCCATCGTGCGATGCCCGACTTCGGTGTGCACGGCATATGCGAAATCGACGGGTGTTGCCCCCGCGGGCAATCCAATGACTCTCCCCTTTGGCGTGAAAACATACGTTTCTTTCGCGCCAATTTCGAATCGTAGGGAGTCGAGAAACTCACGCGGGTCAACCGTCTCTGCTTGCCAGTCAGAAATGTGCGCAAGCCACGCCAAATCGGTTTCATTCTTCGAATATTTTGGTGACCCTTTTCCGGCAGCGACTTGTTCTTTATATTTCCAATGCGCGGCGACGCCGAATTCGGCGCGAATGTTCATCTCGTTGGTTCGAATTTGGATTTCGACCGCGCGACCGTGCGGACCAATCACAGTGGTATGAAGAGATTGATAGAGATTGAACTTGGGAGTTGCAATGTAGTCTTTGAACCGGCCAGGAATCGGATTCCATCGGGCGTGAATCGCGCCGAGAACCGCATAGCAATCGCGAAGCGAATTGACAAGAACTCTGATCCCGACAAGATCGTAGATTTCATCGAATTCGCGGCCGCGGACAATCATCTTCTGGTAGATAGAAAAGTACTGTTTTGGGCGGCCAACGACCTTGGCTCGGATTCTCGCGGCCTTGAGATCATCGTTTATCGCATCAATGACGTTCTGGATAAACTCCTCGCGCTGCGGAGTGCGTTGGCGTACGAGAGACTCAATTTCGACGTAGAGCTTTGGATAGAGCACAGCAAACGACAGATCTTCGAGTTCCCACTTGATCGTTTCAATTCCCAAGCGATGCGCCAAGGGGGCGTAGATTTCGAGGGTCTCCGTGGCTTTTCGTTTTGCCGCGTCGGGCGATACGAATCCCCACGTCCGCGCGTTGTGAAGCCGATCAGCGAGCTTGATGATGAGTACCCGAATATCCTTAGACATTGCAACGATCATCTTGCGAACAGTTTCGGCCTGAGCGCTCTCACCATACTTGACCTTGTCGATTTTCGTGACTCCGTCAACAAGCATTGCAACTTCGTCCCCAAAGTCGGAGTGAAGCTGATCGAGCGTATAGGCGGTATCTTCGATCGTGTCGTGCAGGAGTGCGGCAGCAATGGTTTTGGACCCGATACCCAAGTCAGCAAGAATCTGAGCGACGGCCACCGGGTGCGTCACATAGGGTTCTCCGCTTTGACGTTTTTGGTCGGCGTGAGCTCCCTCCGCGGTCGCGTATGCGCGCTCGATAAGTGCGATATCGGCCTTGGGGTGATGGGACCGTATCGTGCGAATGAGCGTGTTTACCGCTCCCGCGGGTTGTGCCCGTGAGAACAATCGGGGTACGAGTCGACGCAGTGAGGCAGATGACGTATTAACCTCAGACATCGAATCACCTCCCGGTGACCATTATCTCGCGGCTGAGGAGGCGGAAGGTTTGCCCTGAGCGGAAACCTCCCGTTCGCGCTGTCCCACAATTTTCTTGTCGAATTTGGCAATCGCGGATTCTTTTTCCCGCACGTGAGCATAAACGGGCGCCGCAATAAAAATTGTCGAATATGTGCCGACGATGATACCGATTAAAAGCGCTAGCGATATATCACGGAGTGTTCCAGCCCCCAAGACAAAAGCGCCGATAAAGAGGATCGCTGCTACGGGCAGGGCCGCAACGACCGAGGTATTGATGGATCGAACGAGGGTTTGATTAACGGCCAAGTTCACTGTTTCTCGGAAGGTGCTCGACGACGCATCGCTGAAATTCGCCGTATTCTCACGGATCTTGTCAAAAACGACGACCGTATCATAGAGCGAGTATCCGAGAATCGTCAAAAATCCAATCACCGCCGCAGGCGTCACTTCAAACCCTGAGATTCCGTACACCCCCGCGGTAATTATCAGGTCATGCAGCAACGCGACAAGAGCCGCTACAGACATCTTCCAGGTCCGAAAATAGAGGGCCATCACGACCGCGGCCAAAATCACAAAGAGAACAAGACCGCGCACGGCTTGGCTCGTCACATCGGCACCCCACGTCGCACCAATAAACGATGACGTTACATCGTCTACTGGGACGCCATATGCCGTCGCAAGTTGGTTTCGTATCTCTCGACTTTCACCATCTGTCAATTGATCGGTCTGCACCCGAATTGACGACGTACCAACGGTCGATACTCGTGCGACGCCCGTTGGTACGACGTGCGCTACAGCACCAGTGGCCGGAGACTGATCTTGGCTCGAGACATTCGACACGACGAACTCGGAGCCACCTTTGAATTCAATTCCAAAGACGAACCCGCCGCGAAGAAACGGAACAACCGCCGCGACCACGATCGCGACCGCGGCGATCAAGTACCACAGCTTTCTGTGGCCAACGATGTCAAATGATCGTTTGCCGGTGTATAGATCGTTTCCGAATTGGGAAAAGCTTGCCATTAGGCTTCCTTCCCTGTGCTTTCCGACTCGTTACGTGATTGTGCCGCGAGTTCTGCGACTTTGCGCTGCGCGATTGTCTGGCGTTTCGCGGCCTCGCGAACGCTCCCCGTTTTCTTTCCCGATCCCACGTTTGGCGTTGGTTCTCGAAACTGGACCCTGCCTCGGTAAATCGCGCCCAACGCGCGCGGATCCAGGCCACTCCAGCGATGCCCGTCGTTGAAGAACTTCAAGTGTGCGAGGAGGCGAAGTACGGGGTGCGTAAAGAGCCCGACGACAACGACATCGATAATTGTCGTCAGTCCGAGCGTGAGCGCAAAGCCCCTCACATTTCCGACCGCGAGCAAAAAGAGTACCCCCGCGGCAAGAAAGTTGACGGCATCAGACGCCAAGATTGTTCGAAATGCTCGGCGCCACCCGGCTTCTACTCCCGATTCGAGAGCGCGACCGTCGCGCAGCTCGTCTCGAATTCGCTCGAAATAGACGATAAACGAGTCGGCGGTAATTCCAATCGCAACGATCAATCCCGTTACTCCCGCGAGCGAAAGCCGATAACCGTTTCGCCACGACAAAAGCGTGACGACCAAGTAGGCAATAATTGCCGCGATCGTGAGCGACGCAACGGTCACGAGGCCGAGCAATCGGTATTGAGCAAATGAATACAACACAACAAGAATGAGGCCGATTAAGCCCGCGATAAGGCCGCTCGTCAGTTGCGCTGAGCCGAGTGTGGCAGAAATTGTGTCAGAACTCTGTACTTTGAAGCCGATTGGCAAAGCGCCGAACTTCAGTTGGTCAGCAAGCGATTTCGCCGAACCCTGCGTAAAGTTTCCCGAAATCTCGGGTTTTCCATCGGTAATTGCCGAGTTCGTTTTCGGGGCCGAAATGACCTTCCCGTCGAGGACAATCGCAAATTGATTCTGTGCTCCCGTCAAACCGCTCAAGCGCGTCGTCACGCTCGCAAATTTTTCGGTCCCGCTACCATCGAACGTCATGTGGACCGCCCACTGACCGGTTGAAGCGCCCGTTTGGGTTTGTTTGAGAGCGCTCGAAGCGTTCGTTATATTGCGGCCTTCGACCTCGACCGGCCCGAGAATGTACTTCGCCGAGTTGTCTTTTTCACACGTAATGAGGGGTTGGTTTGGGGGAGCAAGATTTGTTTCCCGTGCGGCACTGGACCCGCAATCGAACGCCTCGAATTGTGCTTTGAGAGCGGGTGTCACCAGATTCAGGTCACTCGCGTTGGTTGGCGCAATCGAGGGCGTCGAATCGAGTCCTGGGTCAGGGGTGGGCGCGGGCGTGGGTTTTCCATCTGCGCCCATGACCTCGCTTGTCGGGCCACCCGCTACGAGAACGGGACGGAAGTCGAGTTTTGCCGACGACTCGATCCGATTGAGCGTGTCTTGGTCGGGTTTTCCCGGAATAGAGACAACGAGGTTGCTCGCCCCCTGGGTGTTAATTTCCGACTCGGATACTCCGGCCGCGTCAATGCGCTGACGGATAATAGCGACAGCTTGAGTCAATTGTTCACCTGAAACCGACTGACCGCTCTCTAACTGGGGAGCAAGGATGATTTGCGTTCCACCCTCGAGGTCGAGGGCGAGTTTTGGTGTCCACGAGCCATTTTGGAAGATCACACCATAAGCGTTGATCGCCACTATTCCAACAATTATGACGCCGAGCCAGGCCAATGATCGCCAGGCTTTTCGTACTGGTGTCGACTTCGCCACCTTTGAACTCTGCTTTCTCCGCGTGCGGAAATCTGTAACCCGTCAACGGGTCATGATGCGTTTACTCGTCGACGGGTGTACGCGGGGCGGTCGAGTCGTCATCACCATCGGGGCGCCGTTCACCGTAGAGAGGTTGCTGGGGGTCGTTCTCTTTCTCGCTTTTCGCCACCGTGTCGTCGGCGTTGTGATCGTCTTCCGTAATTACCCGAGCGATTGTTTGACGGTGCACACTAAGAACAGTACCGGGAGTGGTTTCGAGGGCGACTTTATTTTCTTCGTCGTCTTTCGAGACGATTGTTCCGAAGACACCAAAGTTTGTCATGACCTGGGCACCCGGCAGAATCTTATCCTGCATCTCGGCGGCCTCTCGCTGACGCTTGCGTCCGTTTCGAAATGTAAAGAAAACCAAGACCGCGAGAGCCGCGAGAAGAATCAAAAGAAACGGGTCGTTAAAATTCATAGACTTAGTTAAACCTTCCGGTGCGCGATAGTGAAACCGCCTCAGTGTAGCCGCACATGCTGCGGGCCAGCTTGGATTATACGTCATCAGTGAAAAGGCTTTGCTGCGGTTGACGAAGGCCGAAGTGGCTCCACGCTTGAGTCGTCGCAACTCGGCCGCGGGGCGTACGAATGAGAAATCCTGCTCGAACGAGAAAGGGTTCAACTACTGATTCAATTGTTTCCGCTTCTTCTCCAACGGATACGGCGAGAGTATTGAGGCCCACTGGGCCGCCACCAAATCGCTCGAGGATTGTGGACATGACGACGCGGTCCAGGCGATCTAGACCGATTGCGTCGACGTCGTAGAGCTCCAGTGCAGCGTGAACCGCTTCGCGACCGGGGCGCGTAGCGTGGACGAGTGCATAGTCGCGGACCCGCCGAAGAAGCCGGTTGGCAATGCGCGGAGTTCCGCGACTTCGACTGGCAATTTCTCCGAGCGCGTCGGGATCGACACTGAGATTAAACCGGCGAGCCGCGCGAGAAAGAACACATTCCAGCTCAACTTGGTCGTAAAACTCAAGATGGGCCGTAAATCCAAATCGGTCACGCAGCGGATTGGGCAATAACCCCGCTCTCGTCGTCGCTCCGACGAGTGTGAATGGAGCGAGGTCGAGCGGCACCGCAGTCGCACCGGCGCCCTTGCCAACCATAATGTCAATTCGAAAATCTTCCATTGCCAAATACAGCATTTCTTCAGCGGGGGTCGCCATCCGATGAATTTCATCGATGAACAATACTTCGCCCGGAGTGAGCGATGACAACAGCGCCGCAATGTCGCCCGCGTGTTGAATCGCGGGCCCGCTCGATAGCCGGAGCGGGCGTGCACTCTCATGAGCGACGATCATCGCAAGAGTGGTCTTGCCAAGACCCGGTGGACCTGCAAGGAGAATGTGGTCGGGCGCTCGATTCTGAAGTGCCGCGGCCGAAAGCAGCAATTGAAGCTGTCCACAGACTTTTCGCTGCCCCACGAATTCGTCGAGGCTCGTGGGGCGAAGTGCGCTCTCAAACGCGAGTTCGGCATTTGATTCTCGTTCAGCCGGCTCCGGGTGGGCCGCAGACGCGTCCGACACGTCGGAGGGCGTTTCCATTGTCACGAGCGCACGCCCTCTCGGTGTGCCGGCCCCAGTCGAGCGAGGGCAAGGCGAAGCAGGGCCTGAACGTCGAGGGACGAGTGGGCGGGATCATCGGCAATCACCTCGCGAAGGGCTCGCTCAGCGTGGCGTTCTGGCCAGCCGAGTCCCATGAGGGCAACGAGAACGCTGCTCCGTGATGGCATAGATGCGCCGGTCCCTTCGCGTCGACGATCTAGAAGCGTCTCGAGTTTTCCGGCAAGCGACACGATAATAAGCTTGGCCGTTTTCGGTCCAATTCCTGGAACCGCGCGAAATGCGCCGTCATCTTCGTCAGAAACGGCTCGGGCAATTTCGGTCGGGCGAAGAGTGGACAGCACTCCAAGGGCAGACTTCGGACCGACACCATTGACCCTTGTCAACAATTCGAAGACCTCCAGCTCGTCGCTCCCCTGAAAACCAAAAAGCGATAGCGAATCTTCACGAACGACCAGGGTCGTAAAGATCATTACCGTCTCGCCCTCCGGGAGTAACGCGGCATGATTCGGAGTGGTACTGACCAAGAACCCGACACCGCCCACTTCGATCGTGACGCCGGCGCTATTGTTGGCCAAGACGGTTCCGCGAAGCGAAGAAATCACCGTGCCAGCCTATGGGCGGCTACCGACGATTCCGTGCTTTTCCGCGCCGACCGCTCTCCGTTTTTCCATGCAATTTGCGCGGGAGTGAGAGACTCGGAGGCGGGGAGAACGTCATCCCGTTTCGCGCCCCCGTTCCAGCGAGCCGGTGAGGACGCACACCACGCGTGACAAATCGCCAGTGCGAGCGCATCGGACGCGTCAGCTGTCTTGGGCACCCCATCGAGACGTAAAATCCGTGCCACCATCGCCCCGACTTGCCGTTTGTCTGCCGAGCCATAACCCGTGATGGCCGCCTTGATTTCACTCGGGGTGTACACGCCGACGGGAATTCGGGCTCGCGCGGCACAAACAAGGGCGACTCCGCTCGCTTGTGCGGTTCCCATGACGGTACGCACGTTGTGGTGGGAGAAGACCCGCTCGAGAGCGAGAGAGTCCGGTGCAAATTGTCGAATGGCATCGTCAATTCGAGAATCAATAGTGAGAAGGCGTTGCGAAGTATCGGCATCGGGGGGGTCCGAACGACAGACACGTATACAAGATGCGCAGAACGACTTGGTGTGGCATCGATGATCCCGATGCCACATCGCGTGAGGCCCGGGTCAATCCCGATAACGCGCATTGGCGCCCCCCGAAATCGCGATCATTCGTGTGCGTCGAGTTCTGCTTGCACGCCGGTGGCGAAGACATAATTACTGTAGACGTTTTGCACGTCGTCAGAATCGTCGAGCGCATCAACGAGTCGCAATACGCGACGCGCGGTGTCTGCGTCGATCGTTATCAATTGGGTTGGGACAAACTCGACATCCGCCGAATCGTAGTCGATACCCGCGGCTTGTAACGCCTTTCGCGTGTCAACAATATTTGCTGGATCAGTGGTCACTTCAACGTGCGAGCCGCGGTGAGAGACTTCTTCGGCTCCCGCATCAAGCACGGCCGCGACGATTTCATCTTCGCCAATATTGTCCGCGGGCGACACCACAATGACACCCTTTCGGTGAAAGTTGTACGCGACGCTCCCGGGATCGGCCATGGTGCCGCCGTTTCGCGTCATGATGGTGCGTACCTCGGCTGCCGCGCGATTGCGATTGTCGGTCAGGCACTCGATCAAAAAGGCGACGCCATGCGGCCCGTACCCCTCATACACAATGGTCTGATAGTCAACGGACTGGCCGGAAAGCCCCGCGCCGCGCTTGATCGCGCGGTCGATATTGTCGTTGGGAACCGAGGTCTTCTTCGCCTTTTGAATTGCGTCGACAAGGGTTGGATTGCCGCTCAGATCGGCACCGCCCGTTTTTGCTGCAACCTCGATATTCTTAATCAGCTTTGCGAACGACTTGGCCCGACGGCTGTCGACGATTGCTTTCTTGTGCTTCGTTGTCGCCCATTTGGAGTGTCCGGACACGGTGTTCCTTTCGGGAATATCGTTAGTATTCTATGATGGCAACGTCGTACCGGCCCGCGGCAATTGCGTGAGCGCCACGGGTAATCCGGCTGTGGATTGTATTACTCGCGGAATTCCGCTGCTCGGACCTTGTCAATGAAGTACTCGTGAAGCCGACGATCACCCGTCAATTCGGGGTGAAAAGATGTGCCGATGAGGTTTCCGTGTTCAACAGCAACAATTCGCCCGTCGTCGAGTCGTGCCACAACAGTTGGCCCATCTCCAATTGCCTCGACAATCGGAGCGCGAATAAAAACGGCGTGCATCGAGGACCCGGAAATAACATCGATGTCAAGATCACTCTCAAACGAGTCATTTTGGTGCCCAAACGCGTTGCGACGCACCGAGATATCAAGCCCACCAAACGACTGTTGGCCCGCGGCTCCATCGACAATCCGGTCGGCAAGCATGATCAAACCGGCACAGGTACCAAAAACCGGGAATCCGTTCCGTATCGCCGTGCGCAACGGTTCAGCCAGACCGAATGTCCGCGATAGTTTGTCGATGACCGTGGATTCGCCCCCCGGAATGATGAGTCCCTCGACAGCATCGAGATCCTCGCGTCGACGAACCGAGCGCGCGGAAACCCCGAGGGTTGTCACGATGGCAAGGTGTTCTTGATAATCGCCCTGGAGGGCGAGGACGCCCACCGTCGGTGTGCGGTTACCAGCCACGCTCAGCAAGTCGGTGGGGTTCAGCGACACTCGGGACGTTGATTCCGACCATGGCCTCGCCAATCTCCCGAGATGCCTCGGTGATCGCGGCGGCGTCATCATGGAAGGTCGTTGCCTTGACAATCGCGACGGCCCTTTTTGCCGGATCGCCCGACTTGAAGATGCCGGACCCAACAAAGACTCCGTCGGCACCGAGCTGCATCATCATTGCGGCATCGGCGGGAGTGGCCACGCCCCCCGCGGTAAAAAGGACGACGGGGAGAGCGCCAGAGCGCGCAACCTCGGCGACAAGGTCATACGGGGCCTGAAGGTGTTTGGCAGCGACATAGAGTTCATCGGATGACTGTGACGATAACGCCGCAATCTCCCCGCGTATCTGCCGAATGTGTTTGGTCGCCTCCGACACATCACCCGTACCCGCCTCACCCTTGGATCGAATCATTGCAGCACCCTCGGAAATACGGCGAAGGGCTTCGCCCAAGTTTGTCGCGCCACACACAAACGGCGTCGTGAAATTCCACTTGTTGATGTGATTGACGTAGTCAGCGGGACTCAAGACCTCCGATTCGTCAATATAGTCGACGTCGAGCGCCTGCAGCACTTGTGCTTCGACAAAGTGTCCAATGCGCGCTTTGGCCATCACCGGGATGGAAACCGCCGCGCTAATGTCGTCAATGAGATCCGGATTGCTCATGCGCGCAACACCGCCTTGAGAGCGAATATCCGCGGGAACTCGCTCGAGCGCCATGACCGCGACAGCTCCAGCATCTTCGGCAAGCTTCGCCTGATCGGCCGTGACCACGTCCATGATGACGCCGCCCTTGAGCATTTCGGCGAGACCGCGCTTCACACGAACGCCACCGACGTTCTCGGTCGAAGGGTTTTGGGTCATCGTGGTTCCTCTTTAATCCGCGTGTACGTCTCGCAGCCACTATTCTATTTGGGCCACGCAGAAGAAATTGACGCTCGAACGTCGCCGAGCAATGTGGGAAGATTTTTTGTCTTCGCAATGATCGGCATGAAATTGGAGTCGTTCGACCAGCGCGGTACCACGTGTTGGTGCAAGTGGTGGGCAATGCCCGCGCCGGCGACGGCACCCTGGTTAATCTCCACGTTAAAACCGTCGTTTCTCGCGACGGCGGTTATGACGCGCATGGCAGTTTGTGTGAGAGTTGCAATCTCTCCGATTTCGGCGTGCGTCGCGTCGTCATACGACGCGACGTGGCGATAGGGGCACACCAGAATGTGGCCACTGGCATACGGATAGAGGTTTAAGAGCACGTACGCGTGCTCTCCCCGCGCAACGATAAGGGCTTCCTCGTCTGCCAGGCTCGGCGCACGGCAAAAGGGACAATCGGCGTCGTGGTGCCCTCGACGGTCACTGATATAGACCATCCGGTGAGGCGTCCACAGTCTTTGAAATTCGTCCGGCACGCCCGCAAACGCCCCTGCACTCTCAAGCTGCTGGCCGTCTTCGTGCGAGTGTGTGTCGCGCATTACCGTGATTCCAGTCGGCTGTCATCCACGGGAGCCACATCGTTAGCCGAGTTAACGAGGCTTCTCGCTTCGATTGAACGGACTATTTCGTCAATCGCTTCGTTGACCGCGATACCGTTGCGTTGCGTTCCGTCTCGATATCGAAAGCTCACCGAACCGGCACTCTGGTCGTCTTCTCCCGCAATGAGTTGATACGGAACCTTCGATCGAGTCGCGTTTCTAATTTTCTTTTGCATCCGATCAGCCGTTCGGTCGAGCTCAGCGCGCACGCGGCGCGCTTTGAGGCGATCAATCACCGACTCCAAGTAGGGCGCATGAGCCTGCGTGACCGGGATTCCAACAACCTGAACGGGCGACAGCCACACGGGAAAGGCGCCCGAATAGTGTTCGACGAGAATAGCGAGAAACCGCTCGATCGAACCGAAAAGGGCCCGGTGGATCATCACGGGTCGTTGGCGACCGCCATCGGCGGCGGTGTATTCCAAAGCAAAACGTTCTGGAAGATTGAAATCAAGTTGAAGAGTCGAGATTTGCCACGCGCGCCCGATTGCGTCTCGTGCCTGCACCGAGACCTTCGGACCGTAGAACGCCGCTCCCCCGGGATCGTCAGCAAGCTCGAGCCCAGACGCAGCGGCGACGTCTCGAAGGGTCTGCGTGGCAGACTCCCAAATGGCGTCATCGCCCACATACTTGTGTGGGTTCTTCGTCGACAATTCGAGATAGAAATCGTCGAGTCCGTAATCGCGCAAGAGATCGAGGACAAAAGTGAGCGTTTTGCCGAGTTCATCGTGCATGGCTTCGCGCGTCGTAAAAATATGCGCGTCATCTTGCGTCATGCCGCGAACGCGCGTCAAGCCGTGCACGACTCCAGACTTTTCATAGCGATAGACGCTTCCAAATTCAAACATCCTCAACGGAAGGTCGCGATATGACCGCCCGCTCGAACGATAGATCAAAATATGAAACGGGCAATTCATGGGTTTGAGGTAATACTCGGCTCCCAATCGGGTGATTTCCCCGGCCTCGTTAGTGACATCGTCAAGACGCATTGGCGGAAACATTCCATCGGAGTACCAACTCAAGTGCCCAGACGTCTCAAAGAGGTTTGATTTGGTGACGTGTGGCGAATAGACGAAATCGTAATCGGCCTGCTCGTGCTTCGCTCGCGAATAGTTCTCCATCTCGCGGCGAACGATTCCCCCGTTGGGATGGAATAGGGGTAGTCCCGATCCAATCTCTTCGGGGAAGGAAAACAAGTCGAGGTCCGCGCCGATTTTTCGGTGGTCACGCTTGGCCGCTTCTTCAAGGCGAGTCCGATAAGCCCGCAATTCTTCTTTTGTCGCCCACGCCGTTCCATAGATTCGCTGAAGCTGCGGATTCTTCTCGGACCCACGCCAATATGCCGCGGCTACTCGCGTCAAGGCAAAGCCGTTCCCGATCAGTCGAGTGTTGGGAAGGTGTGGACCGCGACACAGGTCTTTCCATACCGTCTCGCCGGTCTTTGAATCGACGTTGTCGTAGATCGAAAGGTCGGATCCGCCGACTTCGACAGATTCGTTCTCGTCTGCGTCCCCGTCGGGTTCGAAGGTGGAAATTGCCGATTTAAGCCCAATGAGTTCCCGTTTATACGGTTCGTGGGCGAGCTCTCTCAGGGCTTGCTCTTCGGTCACTACGCGACGAACAAACCGCTGACCCCCCCGAACGATGCGATCCATCGCGTTCTCAATAGCCTTGAGATCATCGGTTGTGAACGGGGTATCCACATCAAAGTCGTAGTAAAACCCGTCAACAATCGGCGGCCCGATCCCGAGCCGTGCGGAGGGGTCGATTGATTGCACCGCTTGAGCAAGAACGTGTGCGGTGGAGTGTCGAAGAATTGCGAGACCGTCGCGAGACGAAAGAAGGACGCATTCCACTGAGTCACCCACCTCGACCGTGTCCGCGAGGTCCCTCAGTTTCCCATTGACTCGCATCGCGATAACGCTCCGTGAGGAAAAAAGGTCGGTTCCGGAGGCACGCTCCGACGCGATTTCGACGGTGCCGCGAGAGGCATCGGGGACACTCTGATGAGACAACGGCACCCTCCTGTCTTGTTGTCACTCACTTTAGCCGTGTCTCACGGACACGAAATGGCCTCGTGCGGAGTGGGCGATACCGGGCTCGAACCGATGACCTCTTCCGTGTGAGGGAAGCGCGCTACCAACTGCGCCAATCGCCCTGGGGACACTAGATACTAACCGACCCGCTCGTCCAGTGGACGCGTGAGTGAGTCGAATTCGGCCTTAAGCGACGAGGGTTACGAGCGACCCACGGGACGCGACGTCAAAGGTTTGAGGATGCGGGTACCCGTAAGCTAGAGTCTCAACGCATGAAAAATACAAGCAATGCGGATGTGGCGCAGCGGTAGCGCATCACCTTGCCAAGGTGAGGGTCGCGAGTTCGAATCTCGTCATCCGCTCGAGTGGGTTTGAGTTTCTCGAAGCGAAAGGCCGTGCTCAATAGGTAGAGGTGCGGTGGAGTGGCCGAGAGGCGAGGCAGCGGCCTGCAAAGCCGTATACGCGGGTTCAAATCCCGTCTCCACCTCGAACGTTTTCGTCTCGGCGGAACGTCTGGGGCGATTGGCGCAGTTGGTAGCGCGCTTCCCTGACACGGAAGAGGTCATCGGTTCAAGTCCGGTATCGCCCACCAGTAAACCGCCTGATGAAATGGGATTTCAGCACTGTGCAGGCGGGTTGCCGTGCCACCAGATGGGGCAAACGATGCGAAAGCCTCAGGACGACGTGGGGCGCTCGGCGGCGTATTACACTGCCGAGCGCCCCACACTCGGTGCTAACGCGCACGGACTACGACTTATTCTTGTCTCGTTTCGTGCTATTTAGTTTGAAGAGAGCCGAGAGACTGAGTGAAATCACGCCGAAACCAAATGCGAACGAACCCCACATTGTTGAAATCTGGTAGCTTCGCTCGACCCACTGTGTGACCCCAATGACGAGACACGTGATTGAGACCACCAGTAAGGCTATTGAAACGACGTTCACACTCGTCTTCACGCAGGCGGGCCATTTTTCCATCCCCCCTCCCTTCAGCTGTGGGATACAAATCCCTATGACTGTGTTCCACACCACACCACCCCCGTGTGATGAAGAGTGGCGCCTTTAGGTCTACCCCCCGGGAAACCGCACGCTTTCAATATACCTCCACCTACGGCCAACAGGCCGGCGACAATACCAGAAACAGTTCCACCGATCGCGCCAATACCCGGAATACGGAACAAGATTGCTGCAACGGCGGTTGCCGCGCCCGCACCAGTGGTGGCCGCGGTTACGAGTTCATCGACCTTGCACGAATCAATTTCAATGTGTATCCACAAGAATTCCTGCCACGCTCGGTTTCGTCCGACACAGACGTTTCGCTTCGTGCGAGACGGTGCGGTGCTCTGTTCCGCATGGGCGTCGCTTCCAACGACTTTTCCGCCTACGCTCGCGAACCCGGCTGCGAACTCGTTCAAATTGGTCGAGTCAACCCCGGCGGCGGTCGCCGCAGAAAAATCTAGGTATGTATCATCGTCGCGGTCAGCGACGTGTGAAAGGACCGCCTCCGGGTTCGGATCTGCCGCGACAGTGGTCGGGATATCGATCCGAACCTGGCCCCCATCAGTCTGATCAACCACGACCCTGGGACCCGCTATGTCGGTAACACTGCTCGCGGTGCTCAGCGCTTGACTTAATTGCTCGTCCGCCGCATTTGCGGGGGTGGCGAGTCCCGCAAAAACCAGGGCCGCCGTTACGCAGCTGCCAATGAATGGAATTGATGCTTTTCTAACATTTAGCATGGGATTAAACGCTCCTCATTGAGATGGGATGGTGCTGCTGTCACGATGGCAGGACACCAGCTACTACACAAGATTTCTCAGGGAAATTCACCCCCGCATGAGTGTCAGACCCCGTGATAGCCGACAGCGAGGCGAAAATCGCCCTCTACGTTGGCTAGCGATGGCACTATCGGCCACTGCCCGCACTGGTGACGTTCGCGAAGGCGGCGCAACTGGTTTGCCCCGCGAAGACCTTGCCATCACGGGTGATCTTGCATGAAACGCTGCCCTTAGATGTGGTGCCATTCGAGCCGGAGAGGGTGTAAGACGAGGAGGACAGAATGCCGCCCATTTTCACGGGAAACGTTTTCGTGAACGGGAGGGCCTGATCGGCTTGCTGTTCCATACCAACTTTGCCGTCGTTGAACGTCGCGTACGTGACCAGGGAGTCGGTCGATTCGCGCGTGACCTTGTAGACAAGAGAGACCGTCTCGCTGGACCCGACGACCGATTTGTCAACGGCCTTCAATCTGGGGCGGTCATCGCAGGAATCTTGCTCATTATTCCCGGAATTGGCAACGTCGGAACTGGTGTCGTCGCTAGCGCGGCCGGACTCATTGGCTTAAGTTCGCACATAAGTTATAGAGGCTGCGCGTTTCCGGGCGGTCGTTCGAGGCGGGCTACCCTTCATATGACGGGTGGTCCGTGGTGCGGAACCCAGTCGCAGAGTTTAGGGATCAACTTTTTACGGAGTGAGAGTAATGGGAAGCTACCGGGCCTGGTTAAAAAGAACTCGAACCCGGTTTCCTTGGTCCTTCTCGTGATCTCTATAATTCTCTTTGTCGTTGGGATGGTGCAATCGTCCCAGGGAAGTTACGAAAGTTCATCGAGCTTGTTTCAAGTTTCGAGTTCGATTGCGTTGATTTCAATTGGCTTGACGTTTCTCGTCAATGAAATTAGGGCGAGAAGAGACAAAAATAAGCCCTAGTTATCGCGCGTGTTTTCGAAATGATTCGCTCAGAGAACATCGTTAACGCAACAGACGCCCAACACGGCCCCCAGAGATCAGTCGTCAACAAGAACCTCAGCCGCTCGAGCGTGGATAATCGAGTCAACCCCGGCTGCCTCGCCGTCGGTGGAAATGCGAAATCCGATTGTCTTTTGGATAATCGTTCCGATGACCCACGTGGCGACGAACGAATACGCAAGTATTCCAAACGCAGCGATGGCTTGTGCCGCAAGTTGGTCGGGCGATGACGTGTAGATTATTCCAATTCCCGAGCCGAAAACCCCGATAAAAAGCATTCCAATGATTCCCCCGACGAGGTGAATTCCTACGACATCGAGAGAGTCGTTGAATCCCGACCCTACTTTAAGGTTGACTGTGATCGCGCACACGCCACCCGCGATGACGCCGAGCACGAGTGCCCAGCCGGGTGTCACGATATTGCAGCCCGGGGTGATCGAAACGAGGCCCGCAACCGCGCCAGAGGCGGCTCCGACCGACGTCGGCTTGCCGCCCTTGATTTTTTCGACGACCAGCCACGCGAGGGTCGCAGCCGCCGGTGCGGCAAGAGTGTTAATCCACACAAGAGCCACGACACCATCGACCGCGGCTTCGGAACCCGCATTGAAGCCGAACCAGCCGAACCAGAGGAGCGCTGCCCCGAGCAGTGTGAAAGGCACATTATGCGGCTCACGGACCCGGTCGGGACCTTTCGTACGCTTTCTTAGCACAAGGGCGAGCGCGAGTGCCGCTGCACCCGCGTTGATGTGCACGGCGCATCCTCCCGCAAAATCATTGACGTGAAGGACGAGCGACGCCCATCCGTCATTGAGATTGAAAACCCAGTACGCGACCGGGAAATAGACGATTGTGACCCATGCGCCAGCGAAAATCATCCACGAGCCAAACTGTGCCCGATCAGCAATCGATCCCGAAATGAGCGAGACGGCGATTATCGCAAATGTTGCCTGGAACGCCGCGAAAGCGAGTTCGCTCAGGTCTGGCGACATTACTCCATCGTCTCCGATTCTGAGGAGTGGAGCCAGGCCAATCTGGGAGAGCGGATTTCCAAGCCAGCCCGCAACGAGAGGGTCACCGAACGCCGTGCCGTATCCGTAGAGTATCCACAACACCCCGACGAGTGCCATTGCGCCAAAACTCATCATCATCGTGTTGATAACGCTTCTGGCCGACACCATTCCGCCGTAAAAAAAAGCGACCCCGGGCGTCATCAAAAATACGAGTCCCGCAGCGATCAGCAACCATAAAGAGTTGATGGTCGCGGTGACGCCCGTGATCGTGGAAATTGTTTCGTGCACCATGAAGGAACCTCACTCGAGCGTGGCTGGAAGAATAGGGAACGTCACCCACGGTCGATGGGTTCGAAGGAGCGCACTATGCAAAAAATAAGCCCATTTCTTTGGTTTGACGGACAAGCAGAACAAGCCGCCAATTTCTACGTTTCCGTCTTTGAGAACTCTGAGATTGTGAAGATTTCTCGATACGCCGACGGTGCACCGTTTCCGGCCGGCACGGCCATGGTGGTGTCGTTCGTGCTCGATGGTTTCGAAATACAGGCACTCAACGGAGGAGCCCAATTTACCTTCTCTGAGGCAATTTCATTGTGGGCCAAGGCCGAAACACAGCCGGAAATCGATAACCTCTGGCAAAAACTCGGCGACGGTGGTGAACCAGGTCGGTGCGGATGGTTGAAAGACAAGTACGGCCTCTCATGGCAAATCGTTCCGTCCGTTCTCGGCACCCTCCTCGGCGACCCCGATTCCAACAAAGCGGGCCGAGTTTTACAAGCAATGCTTGGGATGGGCAAGATCGACATCGCTGCGCTTCATGCCGCTCATGAGAGTGCCACGCGCTAGTGCCGGTTGAGCGGATCGCGGCCAGTAAGCGCAACCAATCGCGATATCGCGCGCAAATATTTCTTTCGATAACCGCCTGATGCCATGCCGCCGGCGAATACCGCGTCGAGCGGAATTCCGGTTGAGACAACGGGAATTCCCGCGTCATAAAGGCGATCAACGAATGCCACAAAGCGGAGGGCCTGAGTTTGACTCTTCGTGGGTGCGACGTCCGTAATGGCAACCAATTGCACGCCCGAAAGAAGCCGCGCGTATTTTGACGGGTGCACCGAGGCGAGTTCGCCGTGGAGGTCGTCGAGTGAGTCTCGCGTGACGGAAAGCCCCGCCTCGACCGCGTCGTTCACGACGACCTCAAGTTCGTCTTGACCGTGCACTGTCGCGTGGCCCTCACAATCGCGTCGACGAAAGTCAATTCCATCGATCCGCACGGTCGAAAAAAGGTCTGCGAGCGATTGGATCTCGCGACGAAAATCGGAAGCAGCAAACCGCCCCGTGCCCAGCGCGTTCGGAGGTGTATTGGATGTCGCCGCAACGCGGCTCCCGCTCGAGACGAGGTCCGCGATGAGGCGGGTCATGATCATAGTATCGCCGGGGTCATCGAGCTCAAATTCGTCAATGCAAATGAGGCGTGCACCGCGCAAGCGAGTGAACGCACCCTCGTACCCGAGAAATCCGACGAGCGCCGTGTACTCAATAAACGTTCCGAAATATGCGAGTTGTGGTGCGACGTGCCAGAGAGAAGCCAGAAGGTGAGTTTTCCCGACACCGAAGCCGCCATCCAGGAACAACCCGGGGCGCTCAGTAGTGGATGTTCGTGATCGACGGAACCATCGCGGACCTCGAGAGTTCCAGTGACCGGCAAACGTTGTGAGGGCATCGACCGCACCTCGCTGCGACTCATAATCGGGGTCGGGACGGTACGAATCGAATGTGGCGGACGCAAATTGCGGCGGTGGAACGAGAGAAGCAACGATTTCGTGCCCGGAAACGACGGGCCGTCTACCGACGAGATGCCCGACAAGTACCTCGGGTTCACGTGACCGGGAAACATTGAGCGATTCGGGACTCATGCAGCACTTTCGCCTCGAGTGTACGGATTACGATCAAGCCTAGCCCGAGATGCGGCGTGCCTTCCCAGATCAGTCGCGAGAGAACCTTAGTCTTCGGTTGTGCTCGAGTCCCCAACCCATCAACGATTGCCACCCAATTTCGAGGACGCGTGTCGCGTCTTGCGTTCCGCACGGTCCCGGCCGGAACTGACCGTTACTGAGATCCCCGCACCCACGAGTCTCTCGCCGAACGCGATTGCGTTTGCCGCCAATATCCCCCCGACGAGTCACGAAGACGACTCCACTATCGCTACCGGTCGCTTCGTGCTTCTTCACGACTCCGACGAACCCGATGCATGGGGAGGGGTGTTTCGCATCGTATGTTTTGCACAAGCGCCGCTTGAGACCGAACTCGAGGGTGATCCGTTTGTTCGGTCGGTGGCGTGGTCGTGGCTCATCGACACGCTTAACGCGAGCGGTGCGCGATTTGCCGCGATATCGGGGACGGTTACCGAGACTCTATCCTCTGGATATGGCGAATTGGCTCGTGATGGAAACAGCGCACAAATTGAATTGCGCGCTTCGTGGACGCCGCTTGGCGCGACCTTCGCATCGCACATGGTGGGGTGGGGCGAAGTGCTGTGTACGCTCGCCAATTGTCCACCGGAGTCGGAAGGCGTGAGCGTGATGTCGCGGCGTCGAGCGAGCAGTGCGTGACGAAGAAGTCGACGGTTCACAGGTCGACGTGAATGTTCGGGAGTACGTCGGACGCCACTATCGTTTCGTTTCGGCGCGTGACGAATATCTCACGGCCGTTTCCGCAATTGGAGCAGGTCACGGGCCTGTTGCAGTTGATGCCGAGCGCGCATCGGGTTACCGCTATTCACAACGCGCGTACCTCATCCAGGTTTTCCGGAAAGACGCCGGAATTTTCCTCTTCGATGCCCCGGCAGTCGGACGGTTTGACGAGCTTCAAAGCGCGATTGGTCACGACGAGTGGGTGCTGCACGCCGCGAGCCAAGATCTCGCATGCCTGCGCGACGTAGGTCTCAATCCCACGACGATTTTCGACACCGAACTTGCAGCTCGTCTTCTCGGTCTCCCCCGGGTCGGACTCGGAACGGTCGTGCGAAATCTTCTTGGAATTCATCTTGCGAAAGAGCACTCGGCGTCTGATTGGTCTGTCCGCCCTCTCCCCGAGGCGTGGTTGAAATACGCGGCGCTCGATGTCGAACTTCTCGTTGACCTTCGTGATGTCATCCGGAACCTCCTCGTCGAGGCACACAAAGACGAAATTGCCGAGGCCGAGTTCGCCCACGTGCTCGCCACCAAGCCGGGTCGGGTGCGTCGGGAACCGTGGCGTCGACTCTCGGGAATCCACGGACTTCGAACCCCCAGACAACTTGCGATTGCCCGCGAATTGTGGCTCGCTCGAGATGAATTGGCGCGCGATCTCGATCTCGCGCCCGGACGACTCGTCCCAGACTCCTCGTTCGTGTCGGTCGCACTGCGCGGTCCGGCATCAAAGCGAGATTTGCAAAACCTCGCGGAATTCACCGGCCGATTAAGCCGCAGCGAGATAGATCGGTGGTGGGCAGCTTTCGAGCGCGGAGAGTCAATGACGGAACTGCCCGAATTGCGGCCATCGAGTGAAGCGCTTCCCCCCCCGCGGAACTGGGCCGAAAAGAATCCCCCCGCCGATATCCGTCTTCGACTCGCTCGAAAGGTCGTTGCAGAGATTGCGGTCGCCGTCGCGATTCCGGTCGAGAACGTCGTATCCCCAGAAATCCTCCGACGGATTTCGTGGGAACCACCCGCGACCCTCACTGATCGGGATATTCGCGACGAGCTCGCAAACCTTGGTGCTCGTCCGTGGCAAAGCGACCTCATCGCCCAGAAAATCGCGCGCGCCTTTGTTGAAGCGAGCCAAACGATTACGGAACCGGTCGAACTCGATTCGTAGATAAGGTCAAAAGATTCCTTCGACCGCGATCATAACCCTAAGATCAAGCGTACTTAAACGTGGTGTTTGTCGTGTGGAGGCGGAGTGGCCCGAAAGACTGACGTGTATTTCGTCGATGGTGTGCGCACTCCGTTTGGGCGCGCGGGAGAAAAGGGGATGTATTGGGACACCCGGGCTGATGACCTTATTGTGAAAACCATCGTCGGTCTCCTCGAGCGCAACAAATCGATTCCCGTCGAGCGTTTCGATGACGTCGCAATTGCCGCAACAACACAGGTCGGCGACCAGGGTCTCACGATTGGTCGAACTGCTGCGCTCCTTGCGGGATTACCCCAGTCCGTCCCGGGCTATGCAATTGACCGAATGTGCGCCGGGGCCCTGACGGCCGTCACGGGAGTGAGTGGCGGAATCGCGTTCGGCGCGTATGACGTCGCGATTGCTGGCGGTGTGGAGCACATGGGTCGACACCCGATGGGATTTGGGGCGGACCCAAATCCGCGGTTCCTTGCCGAATACATCGTGAGCGCAGACGCCCTCGTCATGGGTGCTACCGCCGAACGACTTCATGACCGATATCCCGCGTTGACGAAGGATCGAAGCGACCGGTTCGCGCTGCGAAGTCAAGAAAAAGTTGCCGCGGCGTACGCTTCGAATGCCATTCAGCCGGACCTCATTTCGGTCGCGATACGGAGCGGTCACGGTTGGGGCCTCGCGACCCGAGACGAGGCGCCTCGCCCCGATACGACGCTAGCGGGCCTCGCGGCCCTTAAGACACCGTTTCGGCCACACGGGCGCGTGACCGCCGGCAATTCGTCGGGGTTGAACGATGGCGCTACCGCATCGATTATGGTGAGCGGTAGTGCAATCGAGGAATTCGGTTTGACTCCAAAGATGCGACTGGTTAACTTCGCATTTGCGGGCGTTGAGCCCGAAATCATGGGCATCGGTCCCATCCCCTCGACCGAAAAGGCGTTGCTTAAGGCGGGCCTGACGATTGACGACATCGGGCTTTTTGAACTTAATGAGGCGTTCGCGGTGCAAGTGCTCTCGTTTCTCGACCACTTTGGCATTGACGAGGACGATCCGCGAGTAAATAAATATGGGGGGGCAATTGCACTTGGACATCCTTTGGCGTCATCCGGTGTCCGGCTGATGATCCAGCTCGCTCGGCAGTTCAACGAGAACCCCACTGTTCGATTTGGACTCACGGCAATGTGCGTGGGTCTCGGTCAGGGCGCGAGCGTGATTTGGGAAAATCCGCATTACGACGCACCGAAACAGGGTCGCGCGCATGACTGATTACGAAATGATCGACTTTACCGATTTGCGTGATCTCGCGGATGACGAGGTCATTACCCACTCGTTCGTTCGAGACATTCCGCTCACCGAGCAGCGAACGCTCGCCTTGATAACGCTCGATAATGGCCGCGATCACACGCGGCCCAATACTCTCGGTCCCCTGACTCTCCTTGAACTCGACGGAGTTCTCGACGAGTTGAAAGCGCGCGCCGCTCGAGGAACCATTGCGGGAGTGGCCATCACCGGAAAGCCGTACATTCTCGCGGCCGGCGCCGACCTCAGTAAGGTCAGCGAAATTCGCAGCCGGGCAATGGCAAAAAAATTGGCGCAATTGGGCCACCACGTTTTCGGCAAACTCACCGATCTCGGTGTGCCGTCGTTCGCTTTCATTAACGGACTCGCGCTCGGCGGAGGCCTCGAAATCGGTCTTAATGCGCACTATCGCACCGTCGACTCATTCGCTCGAGCCATTGCGCTTCCCGAGGTATTTCTCGGAATTGTTCCCGGTTGGGGAGGATCTTACCTCGTTCCCAACCTCATTGGCATCGAAAATGCCCTGAAAGTTGTCATTGAGAATCCGCTAAAAAACAATCGAATGCTCTCTGGCACCGAGGCTTTTGAATTAGGAATTGCCGATGCCATTTTTCCATCGGTCAATTTTCTCGAGGATTCTTTTCGGTGGGCAGACGGCATTATTTCTGGCACTCGTACCGCTGATCGCAAGAAAGTGCCGGGCACGGTCGAAAGGCTTGTCAAGTGGGATATTGCAATTGGAGTGGCGCGAAAAATGCTCGACCGCCGCATCGGGACCGTCCCGCGATCACCGTATGCCGCGCTCAGTCTTCTCAAATCGGCAAAAAGCGGGACGAAGGCGGAGGCTTTTGAGCGAGAAGACGAGGTCCTCGCCGATCTCATCAGTGGAGATCAATTTCACGCGAGTATTTACGCGTTCAATTTGGTCCAAAAACACGCAAAACACCCCGCCGGGATGCCCGATGCGCAACTCGCGCGTCCCGTTTCTCAGATTGGCATTATCGGCGCGGGGTTGATGGCGAGCCAGTTTGCGTTGCTTTTTGCTCGGCGATTGAAAATCCCCGTCGTCATAACCGATCTCGACCAGGCTCGAATAGACAAAGGAATTTCACACATTCGCGCCGAAATTGATGCGCTCGTAGAAAGGGCACGAATTTCACCTGACGAGGGTAACCGCCTCAAATCGCTCATTACCGGGACAACCAATAAGGCTGAGTTTCGAGACGCCGATTGGGTAATCGAAGCAGTCTACGAAGAACTCGGCATCAAGCAGGATGTCTTCGCCGAGGTCGAGAAATTTGTATCGGCCGATGCAATTCTGGCGACGAATACGTCCTCCCTTTCTGTTGAAGAAATTGGGGCAAAACTGGAGAACCCCGAACGACTTGTCGGATTTCACTTCTTCAATCCGGTCGCGCTCATGCCGCTCGTCGAGGTCGTTAACGCTCCTCAAACGAGCGAGACCACGCTTGCGACCGCTATGGTCATGGCTTCACAGCTTCGGAAGAACGCGGTGATTACCCGCGACACTCCCGGATTCGTCGTCAATCGTATTTTGGCAAAGCTACTCGGAGAAGCCATGCACGCGGTCGACCTCGGAACACCGTTTAGCGTCGTCGATGATGCGGTGGCTCCGCTGGGTCTGCCCATGACTCCGTTCGAATTACTCGAACTCGTCGGCCTGACCGTCGGGGCCCACGTGCTCGATACTCATCACGCCGCCTTCCCTGATCGATTCTTCGACAGCGCCACTCTTCATCGCCTTGCCGAACACGGAAAAATTTTCGACCGCGACGGTAAGGGAAAAATTACGGGTTACAACAAGGCCGCGGCCGTGATCGCCGGCGGCGGCGGGTCACCTCTGACGCACGCAGAGATTCTCACTCGCGTGGAAGACGGTCTCGCCGACGAGATCCGGCGCATGCTCGACGACGACGTCGTGAACGCCCCCGAAGATATTGATCTCTGCCTCATTCTCGGCGCGGGGTGGCCGTTTCATATGGGAGGAGCAACGCCCTACCTTGATCGCGTCGGGGCTAGTGAGCGCTCGTTTGGAGACACGTTTCACCATCCGCCGATCATCGGAGTCGAATAGGGCGTCGTCAGCGCAATTCGACTTCGTCTTCAAGCGGTCGTGCAACCGGAATTTTGTTTCCGATGACCTGCGCGGCAACGTTTCGCGCGATATCGTGAGCCGTGAGGCCCGCCGCGTCAAGAATTTCGGATCGCGAGCCGCAATCAAGAAATTCGTCGGGGAGGCCGAGTTCGGTCACGGGCGTATCGACGCCGCTGTCACGAAGGTCTTGGCGAATTCTCGTTCCGATTCCACCGACCCGAACCCCGTCTTCAATCGACACGACAAGGCGGTGGGATCGAGCGAACGTAATGACGCTTTCTGGTACGGGAACGACCCACCGGGGATCAATGACAGTTGCCCCAATCCCCAGCTCGGCGAGGCGTTCGGCAACTCCGAGGCCAGTGTCGGCCATTGGTCCAACCGTCACAATGAGCACGTCTTCTTTCTCGGTTTCTCGGAGAACGTCTACGCCATCGGCCATGCGTCGAAGCGCTGGAATGTCATTTCCAACCGTTCCTTTGGAGAATCGCACGACGGTTGGTCCCTCCTCGAACGCAACAGCTTGTGCGAGTTCTTCCCTGAGTCGCGCGGCATCACGCGGCGCGCTCAGCCGGATTTGCGGAACGACCTGAAGAATTGCCAAATCCCACATTCCGTGGTGACTGGGGCCATCGGGGCCAGTCACTCCAGCGCGATCAAGCACGAAAGTGACCGGTGCTCGATGGAGTGCAACATCCATCATGACTTGGTCAATTGCTCGATTGATGAATGTCGCATAGATTGCCACGACGGGGTGCAATCCCCCGAACGCAAGGCCCGCCGCTGATGTCACAGCGTGCTGCTCCGCAATGCCCACGTCGAATACCCGGGACGGATATTTTTCCGCGAACTTATCCAAGCCGACGGGGCGGAGCATCGCGGCGGTGATCCCGACAACACGCGGATTGGCTTCTGCGAGCGACACGATTTCGTCGGCAAAAACATCGGTCCACGTTTGAGAATCGACGAGGTGAATCGGCTCCCCCGTTTCAGGATCGATTTGGCCGACCGCGTGAAATTGGTCCGCCTCATCCTGCCGAGCCGGTTCGAATCCACGCCCCTTTTCCGTTATGACGTGAACGATAACGGGCGCGCCGTAGTTTTTGGCCTGCCGGAGTGCCTCTTCAACGGCGCGCTGGTCGTGGCCGTGGATCGGTCCAATGTACTTGATATCAAGATTCGAATACGGGGCGTCATTGCTTGAAAATCGGCTGAGAAATCCGTGAAGGCCTCCCCTAATTCCTCGGAAGAGCGCTTGGCCCGATTTACCGAGGTGGTTGAAAACGAGTTGGCTAGTGCGATGAAGATCGCGATACATTCGCCGCGTGCGCACGGTGTTAAGAAAACGCGCGATCCCACCGATTGTTGGAGCATAAGAACGTCCATTATCATTCACGATAATGACAAGCCGTCGGCAGTTGTCGTCACTAATGTTGTTGAGGGCCTCCCACGTCATTCCGCCCGTCAGGGCGCCATCGCCGACGATTGCAACGACGTACCGGTCGCCGTTCCCCGTCATCGCGTAGGCGCGAGAGATGCCGTCTGCCCACGAGAGCGAACTCGACGAGTGCGACGATTCGACAATGTCGTGCACGGACTCAGAACGCTGCAAATATCCGGCGAGACCACCGCGTCGCCTCAGCCGGCGAAAGTCCTGGCGGCCAGTTAATAGCTTGTGGACATATGCCTGGTGACCAATATCAAAAACGATCGAGTCGCGCGGAGAATCGAAAATCCGATGAATTGCTATCGTCAATTCGACGACGCCGAGGTTTGGACCTAAGTGCCCGCCAGTCTGGGAAACGTTTGTGATCAAAAACTCGCGAATCTCATCGGCAAGCCGCACGAGTTCGGCGGTCGTCAACACGTCAAGATCACGAGGACCCGAGATTGTCTCGAGAATCGTCACCGCGCACCACCTTCCTGACGCAACGCCCCATGGCGTTTGCACCTTCTGATCCTACGATGGCGCGGACACAACCTCCGGAATCTTAAGGGACAAGGGATCGCAAGACAAACGGTAAAATGCCGCCGTTGCGATAGTAATCAACTTCGCCTGGGGTATCGATACTGACCACGGCGTTGAATTCGACCGTCAGTTTCTCGTCGCTCGAATGCGCAGTTGGAGCGGCAATAACCCGCACCGTCTTCGGGATGATTCCCGAATTCAACTCCGTAATGCCACTAATCGAGATGTGTTCGGTTCCGTCGAGTCCGAGAGATTTCCATCCCTCACCTTGTGGGAATTGCAAAGGCAACACGCCCATTCCGATCAAGTTTGAGCGGTGGATTCTCTCAAAGCTTTCGGCGATGACGGCTTGGACGCCCAAGAGTCGCGTTCCCTTGGCGGCCCAATCGCGCGATGAACCCGATCCGTATTCTTTGCCCGCTAGGACGACGAGCGGAATGTCCGCATTGAGGTAGTTTCGGCTCGCGTCATAAATGGACTCGATTTTGCCGTCGACCGTCGTGAAATCGCGCGTAAATCCGCCTTCTTGTCCGCCAACGAGCTGGTTTTTAAGGCGGATATTCGCAAACGTACCCCGAATCATTACCTCGTGGTTTCCACGTCTGGATCCATAGGAATTGAAGTCGTTACGATCAATGCCGTGATCCCGCAAGTACCGCCCGGCTGGACTATCTGCCTTAATCGAACCCGCGGGGCTAATGTGATCTGTCGTCACTGAGTCGCCAAGTGTTGCCAACACGCGAGAGGCGACAATATCTGTCACCGGAGTCAGGTCTCGTGCAACATCGTCAAAATATGGCGGCTTGCGTACATATGTCGAATCATTTGACCACGCGAATGTGGCTCCTTCCGGAGTCGGCAAGGAGGTCCACCGTTCGTCGCCCGTGAAGATTTCTGAATATTCCCGGTCAAACATTTCCCGATCAATAGACGTTTCTATCGTCGCTTGTATCTCTGCCGCATCCGGCCAAATGTCCCGAAGATAGACATCATTTCCGTCGGGATCGGCACCAAGCGAGTCGGTCTCAAAATCGAAATCCATTCTCCCCGCGAGAGCGTACGCGACAACGAGAGGCGGGCTTGCCAAATAGTTCATTTTGACTTCCGGGTTAATGCGTCCCTCGAAGTTTCGGTTTCCCGAGAGGACCGCGGTGACCGCAAGATCGTTCTCAAGGACCGCGGTCGACACTTCGTCGAGAAGCGGACCAGAATTACCGATACACGTCGTGCATCCGTAACCGACAAGATAGAAACCCAGCTCCTCGAGAGATTTGCTCAGTCCCGACCGGTCGTAATAGTCGGTGACAACTTTTGAGCCGGGCGCAAGTGTTGTCTTGACCCATGGCTTCGATTTCAATCCCTTCCGAGTCGCATTTCGCGCAAGCAGGCCCGCCGCGAGCATGACCGATGGATTAGACGTATTGGTGCACGACGTAATCGCCGCGATTACAACGGCACCGTTGTCAATCGCAAACGATTCACCGCTTTGCTCGAGTGACACGTGGGCCGGTGTACTCGATTTCGACGCGTAGTCGTTTAAGTCGCGTTTGAATTGGCTCTTGGCACTCGTGAGATCAATCCGATCTTGAGGGCGCTTTGGCCCCGCGATCGACGGGACCACGGTCGCGAGGTCAAGCTCAAGACGCTCGCTGAACTCGGGTTCTCGCGCCGGATCGTGCCACAATGCCTGCGCCTTGGAATATGCCTCGACGAGTGCCACTTGTGTGGCACTCCGCCCTGTCAAGCTTAAGTAGTCGAGCGTGACCTGATCAATGGGAAACATTGCCGCGGTAGAACCAAATTCAGGACTCATGTTTCCTATCGTCGCCCGGTTTTCGAGTGGAACGGCTCCCACGCCGGGTCCGAAAAATTCCACAAACTTTCCCACCACACCGTGCTTGCGCAACATTTCGGTGATGGTCAGCACGACGTCAGTTGCGGTCACGCCCGCCGGAATCGCACCGGAAAGCTTGAACCCGATTACCTGAGGAATGAGCATCGAAACCGGTTGCCCCAACATCGCTGCTTCGGCCTCAATTCCTCCGACTCCCCACCCGAGAACTCCCAAGCCATTGACCATCGTCGTGTGCGAGTCAGTACCCACCAATGTGTCGGGGAACGCTTGAAGAACGCCGTCAACGATGCGGGTCGCGGTGACCTGCGCGAGGTATTCGATATTCACTTGGTGCACAATTCCGGTGCCCGGTGGCACGACCTTGAAATTATCGAATGCTGCTTGACCCCACCTCAAGAATTGGTATCGCTCTGCGTTGCGCTGGTACTCGATTTCGACGTTGCGCTCGAACGCGGCTGCCGTTCCGAAAACGTCCGCGATGACCGAATGATCGATTACCAATTCGACCGGAACGAGCGGATTAATCGCTTTGGGTCGCCCCGGAGGTGTGCAACCGCTTCGCGCATGGCGGCGAGATCAACCACGCACGGGACGCCCGTGAAGTCTTGCAACACGACGCGAGCTGGGGAGAACTGAATTTCAGTGTGCGGTGCCGCTGCGGGATTCCAGCTACCGACAGCCGAAATATGTTCGGCGGTGATGTTGACGCCATCTTCGGCGCGAAGAAGGTTCTCGAGCAATACCTTCAGACTGAACGGCAAACGATCATGCCCGGGTACCGTGTCAATTCGAAAGACTTCATACGCGGTGGAACCGACGTCGAGGACGCTCTTTGCGCTAAAACTGTTCTTGGTAGCCACGTGGGTCTCTCGCTTGTGTCGGCATCACGAGTGCGTTTCCGCCCCGGATTACGGTGTGTCGTCGGTTATGAAGAACCGCTCGACAGAATTTTTTTCGAACCGCAATGTGGAATTCTATCGTGATCTGAATATATGACGGATTCCATTCATGTGCGATCAAAAACGAGCCTCTTTGATCGTGCAATTCGATAGACAACTTCAATTGCCGAGGCGCCCACCGCGCCGACTACAAGCCCATAAATCAGTGCGCCATCCCATGCGAAGTCCACTTGGAAGAACGCGGCAACAGGGTGAATTGTGCACGCAAGCATTAACGCCGCCGTGACTCCGAGGAGGAGTCCCCAACGCGGTGCGCTCAGCGGTCTCGCCAGTACGCACAAAATCCAGAGCGAAACGATAAAGAGTGCAATCGTGGTGACACTGCGCGCTTGAGACAATGGACCCAATTGGGCGAGTGGAAGATACGTCGCCAACACGGTTGCCCCGGCGACGAGTCCCGTTGGAATCGAATAGAGAAGGATTCTCTTGAGCACGCCCGGTTGATATATTCGACGATTTGGTGCCAGTGCAAGGAAAAACGAGGGAATGCCAATTGCGAGGGTCGAAATGAGGGTGAGCTGCCGCGGCAAGAACGGATAGGGAAGCGTGATCGCCGCAAAGACAAGTGCCAACATAATTCCGTATGTGGTCTTGGCAAGGAATATGTTTGCCACGCGCTCAACGTTTGCGATCGTCTTCCGCCCAAGGCTCAGCACGGTCGGAAGACGATCAAAGCGATTGTCGAGGAGGACGATGCGCGAAACGGCCTTCGTGGCCGACGTCGCCGTACCCATCGCAATTCCGAGGTCGGCGTCTTTGATCGCCATCGCGTCGTTGACCCCGTCACCAGTCATTGCAACGGTGTGTCCCGAATTCTGAAGAATTCGGACGGCGGCGCGCTTCTGTTCGGGACTCACACGACCAAAGATTGCGGCGGTCCCGAGTGCGCGTTCAAGGTCGCCCTCATCGGCCAGCACCGACGCATCAACCGCGCGACCCGTAATTTCCAGTTTTGCCGTGATCGCACTGACCGTGAGCGCGTTGTCTCCCGACAGGACAAGGACCCGAACCCCTTGCCGAGCAAAGTATTTGAGGGTCTCGCGGGCCTCCGGCCGCAATTGTTCCCTGAAGACGACGAGAGCGCTTGGATAAACGCTGAGATCTCGCGGATCAAAATCGTCGTGAGAGGGAAACTCGTCAACCGCAACGAGAGCAATTGTTCGTAAGCCCGTCGCGGCAATCTCTTGAGCGACACGGGCCGCCTCCGCGTGGTGCGCCAACAAACGCTCGGGGGCGCCAAGCAACCAATACGATCCGGTGTTGTCAACGCGAATTGCTACACCGCTGAACTTTGTCCGCGAGTTGAAGGGGATTCGCCGAATGATTGCGGCACGAGTGTTCAACGTGTGCGCCAACAGGCGTGCCGTCGCATTGGCCGCGTCGTCTGAGCCGAACGCGGCGAGGGCCGATTCTACGTCAGGGTTTTCGCGGGTTGTGTCAAGCCGTATGACGCGATCAAGTTCGAGTTCGCCGCTCGTGAGCGTTCCCGTCTTGTCTAAACACAGAGTGTCAACGCGCGCAAGTACCTCGACGGCTGCGAGTTCTTGAATGAGGACCCGCGTTCGAGCAAGAGAAATAGCGGCAACGCCGAAGGCAAGACTCGTCAGCAAGACGAGACCCTCGGGAATCATGCCGACGACGATTGCGACCGCGTCAATTGCTGCCTGCCGTGCGAGGCCGTTGTGCCAAGCAAAGAGTTGATCGAGTCCGCCATAAGCGATAACGCGGCCAAATACGGCAAGGGCGATGATGGGACCGAGCCCCCACGATAGCCACTTGAGAATTGTGTTTGTCGAAGCCCGTAACTCTGAGTGGACAAGCGAGCGGCGGCGCATTTCGGCGGTGAGACGGTTGGCGTACGAATTGATGCCGACCGCCGTCACCGTCGCATAACCGCTTCCCGCTATGACGTGCGAACCGGACAAGAGCGAGCTGCGGACTCGTTTGGCGACGGGTTCCGATTCACCGGTCAAGACCGACTCATCGACGAGCAGACCGTTACTTATGAGAACGGTTGCATCCGCGGCGATTTGATCACCCGGCCTCAAGACAATTGTGTCGTCAATCACGACGTCTTCAATTGCAACCGTTGTCAGCACGCTCGACCGCCGCACGGCGACAGAGGGCGCCGAGAGAAGCGCGAGGCGATCAAGAACAGCTTTGGCTCGCACCTCTTGCACTATTCCAATCAGAGCATTGATGACAACGACCCCAAAGAAGAACCCGTCACCCACGTCACCAACGATGACAATGACAACAAAGCACGCGGTGAGAATTCCATTGAAGAGGGTGAGAACGTTTTCTCGCAAAATACCGCTGATGCTGCGCGAGGTTGGCTGATCAACCGCGTTTGTTTGACCGCGTGCAATGCGCTCGGCAACCTCGTCGTTTCCAAGGCCGTTGGGCGTCCCGGTAGCGCTTGAGTCGGACCAGTCCGCGTCCACTAGAGGCTAACCGCGTTCTGGCTTCGTCGCTGACGTTCGGGGCTTGTTATAGACCGACCGCACGATGAGCCAATTCAAGACAAGGAGTGGCGCATACAGCGGGAGGCCCATGATGAGTTTCGTCGCCGCGAGCCACGTGATGTTTCCGGTAAAGAAGAGCGGAAGTTGGACCGCAAGTCGAAGGGCAAACAGACCAACCCAAGAGAGTGTCAGGATTTGCAATGCAAAGAACTTTGCACGATCACGTCGCCACGATGTCCCATCGCCCATGAGATAACCGATTGCGAGGCCGATCAGGGGCCACCCGACACAGACTGAGACCAAGAGAACAATTCCGTAGATGCCGTTCGATATGAGCCCAATGATGAAGTTGTCTTCAGGACGATTCGTCAGAAGTGACAAAACCGCCGATGCGCCAACGCCAATAAGCCCTGCTAGCGCTTGCGTAACGGGTGTCTTCGCGATAATTCTCCACAGTGCAAACAATAGTGCGACTCCAGCGGAGACCCCGAGTGACAACTGCAACGATGTCGACAGCGTGTAAATGATGAGAAAAAGCAGCCCCGGAACGATCGTTTCAGTCAGACCCCGGAATCCACCAATTGCCCCGACCAGTGCTCGACCTGACGCTGACTCACCTCGCGCAACCGGTTCAAAACCGGCTCGTTTTGCGGCTTCGGCCATGCTCTCCCCGAATCGGGATGGTGACCTCTGATTCTCAGACGCGGGAGGTAGCTCGTGGCTGTTATTTGCTGGTATCACTGCCGACCCCCACTTGAAACGATCACACTAGAGCGATGACGACGCGCCATCGCTTGAATCTGATGGCATGCGCAATGGGATAAGGTCACGCGGAGGCATCGGCGATGAACCTCGAACCACTACGATACTTCGAAATAGATCGTCTAGTTGCGCACCGACATCACCATTGACCGCACCGTCCCCGGCGATGACGCCACGCAAAAACCATCGTGGCCCATCAACGCCAATGAACCGCGCAATTCGAGTTGAATCGGGCGACCCGCTCCCCGGCGCCGTAGGCATTTGTGCCACGAGCTCGGGACCGAACACCCCGTCGCGCTCGGAGATATCTCCGCCCTGCTTGGTGATTTGGTCTGCGATCTGCGCTCGAATTTCGTGCCACAGGCCGTTTGAGCGAGGTGCGGCGAACGGCTGTACCTGAAGAGTCGAGTTCGCAAAGTCAAGGCCAACCGCAATGACCCGCGCCGTTCCCTCCTCGACCTCGAGACGCAAGTGTAATCCCTCGCGCGGCAAAATCTTGACGCCCCCCAAGTCAACGTAGGGGCGGACGGGATTTGCCTCGGATTCATCGAGGGGCCCGCTCGTTTCTCGGTTGGGAGGCGCCGATTTCGCCGTGAAGTTTTCATCTGGGGGATCAAATTCCGTAGTGGTCACGCTCATTCTCCTCGTTGGATCACGGTGGTACCGGTCGAACCGTGACCTCGATGACCCCGGTGCGTGCCCGGCAACATTTCTACCGGAATAAATCTCGCTCGGCTGACCGGCATCACGATGAGTTGAGCAATTCGATCGCGTGCCGACAGCGAATATGATCGCTCGGAATCGGTATTGAGCAGCGTTACTTTGATTTCGCCACGATAACCCGCGTCGATTGTTCCAGGCGAATTGACAATTGTGACGCCGTGTTGTGCCGCGAGGCCGCTTCGCGGAACCACAAATCCTACATAACCATCGGGCAAGGCAATTGCCGCGCCTGTTCCTACCGTCACGCGTTCCCCTGGAGCGAGGGATACCGCCTCGACGGTCATGAGATCAGCGCCAGCATCGCCCGGATGGGAATACGCAGGAATCTCCCGAGCTGCGATCAAGACGTCGACGTTTTCAACCACGAGTCGAGGGTAGTCCAGAATTCTGATCGAATAGGAACATGCCCACCTATCGAGAGCGTCTGTGGCCTTCCCCGTGGCTTTTCTTGTCGACGGCGCTCGTGATCCCCGCGAGCGTGCTGGTTTTCGCGCCGATATCCCTTCCGGTCGGTATTGGCGTCGCGATCGTTCTCTACGGCGCAAGTGTCGCGTCGCTTCTGACCACGTCGCCACTGGTAGAAGTCGCCAACGACACGCTTCGCGCGGGTCGCGCGGAAATTTCCCTCGACCACGTTGGCGAGGCGACTGGGCATTGGGGACCCAGCGCAACTGCCCACCGGGGACCGAGCCTAGACGCCCGCGCGTGGCTTCTTTTACGCGGAACTCTCGATGGAGTGGTCGTTGTTCCCATCGTTGACCCCGATGACGCGGTGCCCTACTGGGCAATCTCGACGCGACACCCGCGTTCCTTGGCATCGGCAATCAACGGGATTCAGGATCAATAAAGAAGAACCCGTGGACTAAAGCGCGCACTCGAGGCACACCGCGCCAAGTTTTTCCTCGTGATCAATTTGGGATCGATGTTTCACAAGGAAACAACTCACGCACGTGAATTCGTCCGCTTGAGGCGGTAACACGACGACGTCGAGGTCGAGGTCTGATAGGTCCGCACCCGGAAGCTCAAATCCACCGGGATTGTCGGCGTCGTCGACATCAACCACGCCAGACATCTTGTCGGGAACTCGCTCCTTAAGCGCCTCGATCGACTCGGAGTCGTCTTCGGTCTTCCTCGGCGCATCGTAGTCAGTTGCCATGCCCAATCCACTTCTCGTAACCAATACCGAACAAATCGGCGGGCATAGTTTGCATCAAACTGTGCCGAATAGCAAACCAATTAGTGAATGGTTTCCCTGTGGCGAACATTTGATCTTGCGGCGCGCCACTTCTTTTCCTCCAAAATAGCGGGTGTCCGTGAGATTCTTTCGACGTACGCGCCAGCGAAAGGTTTTTAAATAATGCAGGACTTGAAGGTAATCGGCGTCGAGAGTGACGCGTTGTTCACCATCGCGGACGACGGCAGTCGATTTCGGATCCCAATTGATGAGGCACTCCAGTTGAGGCTCAGAACGCGCCCGCTTGATAATGCATCGAGCCGCAAGCCTCCGCCTCGCGAGATTCAAGCCCATATTCGGTCCGGCATGTCGGCAGACGATGTTGCCTCGCTCACCGGCGCCTCTCTCGAATACGTTCAACGTTTTGAGGGACCAATCGTGGCAGAGCGCGATTTTGTGGTCTCCACGGCTCTCCAGGTTCTTGTGAACGCGGATGCGGACGACCACACGGGACAGAACGGTACCGGATTCGGAAAAGTGATTCACCGACGACTCGCTTCGCTCGGCGCGGACGGCGAGCGTTGGGCAAGTTGGAAAGAACACGATGGTGGTTGGATTATCAAACTTGCGTTTACCGTGGATGAAATTGATCATGACGCGCGGTGGAGCTTCGAACCGAAGAAACACGCGCTGGCGCCTCTCAATTCCGAAGCGACGATGCTGTCACAACAGACGGAAACTCGTGCTCCCCTCATTCCTCGTTTGCGCGCGGTCCGTGCAGAACCGGCGCACGCAGACAACTCACGTTTTGACAGTGGCGCGTTCGTTCTGCGCGAGCCTGGCTCGCCGAGCGCAATTGACGACTCCGTGCCCACAATTGAGCCACTTCCCTACGGACGCACGGCGACGGCGGGGAACCGAGAGGCGGTCAACAACGCTGCCATCAATCGGGAGGCGCCGCCGGCCGACAATGACACGGGTCAAACTGCTGACCTTCTCGACGCATTGCGACGAAGGCGGGGCGAACGCGAGTCACCCGCGTCTCCGGTTACAGCCGAATCAAGGAACCAGCATGCCCACGCATCCCACGACACGCAATCAACAACCGAGATCCCCGCGAGCCTATTCGACACCGAGGCGACTCCCGTGCGAAAACAGCGAATCACGCCGTCGCCGTCCACCACGGGGCCGCAACAGCGGGTCACCAACAAGGGCAGAGCGAGCATGCCGAGCTGGGACGAGATTGTCTTTGGGGCGCGAACAGACAATGATCTCGCATGACGCTCTAGCCGAGTGAAAAGGCACCACAACGAAGAACGGGTATTGCGGTTTCTTCACGCGTCATCGAACCGTGATGACCAACCATCGCGCGTGACGGGTCGTTCTCTCGCGTGCCATCGTAAAAGGCGACTCCGTGACGCGCCGCAATGATGACATCGCCGATGCGATCAGTGACGCGTTTGTCTACGCTCCCAAATAATCCGGCGCTGATCGCGTCTTCGCGCGTAAGAACCCATGCGATGTCTCGGTGAGCAGCGCTCCACGTATCACGGACGACGTTCCGCTCCGCCTCACTGGCACTCGCGCGCAAGTACAGTTGAAGGCACCGCGGGTCTCCGCCCACATGGCGAACGCCATCAAGGCGGTGATCCCGGTCGGATGTCCCAAAAACGACGTGGCCGCGCCGCGGAACATCGACGATGCCGTGGTCAGCAGTGACAATGAGGCCGTCTCGATTTCCCAAACGCGAATCAAGTTCGGCCACTTCCGCGTCGAGTGCTTCGAGGCCGCGCAGCCACCCCTCGGATTCCCACCCGGTTGCGTGCGCGGCCATATCGAGTTCGGGAACATACACGTAGACGATTCGAGTGTCGGTGTGTCTGAAAAGGTCATGCACGGTCGCGAACCGGTCCGCGACGGTCTCTGCGGAAATGTAGCGCGCGCCTCGAAGGACCGCGCGCGAAAATCCTGAACCGCTATAGCGCCGGGGTCCAATGGCCGCACTAGATATACCCACGGTTGCCGCGTAATCAAACAGTGTTTGGCTCAGCTGCCACGTTTCCGGAATCATGTGATCATCCCAGCCGGTCAGCTGATTGACTATTCGGTCCCGATACGCGTCGAGCACTCGATATCCCACCAAACCATGAACGCCGGGGGGCGCTCCCGTCGTCAACGAGGCAATTGCGGCGGCCGTCGTCGAAGGAAAAACCGTGTATCCCGTTGAACTCCCGGTCAATCGAGGAGCCAAAAATCGCGCGTGCCCCGAGCGCGCCCTCATGTTCGCTGCGCCCAGCCCGTCGGCCAAGACAAGGACTGCGCGGTCAACGGTCGGAAGCCCCAACGCCGAATCATGTCCCCTGACCGAATCGATGCACGACCGAAGGACGTCGGACAGGCCTGGCTCGCTTAACGACCTGGCCGGTAGCATGAAGGGCATTGCGCCCAGTCTGCCACAGCGCTCTCGTCACCGTCCGATGCCGCCACAAACAAACAAAGAGACCACCATGAGCCCACCCGCATCGCGGACTCCTTCACCACCAGCGACCGAACGAATCGAGGAGATCGACGTTTCGGACGAGATGCAGAATTCGTTCCTCGAATACGCGTACTCGGTCATCTATTCCAGAGCCCTGCCGGATGCGCGTGACGGACTCAAGCCCGTTCAGCGGCGAATTCTCTACCAAATGTCGGAAATGGGCTTGCGCCCCGAGCGCGGACACGTCAAGTCGGCCCGCGTCACCGGTGAAGTGATGGGAAAACTCCATCCCCACGGCGACGCATCAATTTATGACTCGCTGGTTCGGTTGACTCAAGAGTTCACCATGCGAGTCCCATTAATTGACGGCCATGGCAACTTTGGGTCTCTCGATGATGGTCCCGCCGCCGCTCGGTATACAGAAGCTCGGCTCGCGATCGCGGCACTCGCTATGACGGAAAACCTCGACGAAGACGTCGTGGATTTCGTCCCGAACTATGACAATCAGCTCGTACAACCCGATGTGCTTCCTTCGGCATTTCCCAATCTTCTCGTGAACGGGGCAAGCGGAATCGCCGTTGGTATGGCAACTAATATGGCCCCGCACAGTCTCGTGGAGGTGGTCGGGGCGGCGACATATCTCATTCGACACCCCGAAGCGACCCTCCAAGAACTCATCGAATTTATGCCCGGCCCGGATCTTCCGACGGGGGGAACGATTGTCGGTCTTGACGGAATCGCCGAGGCATATGCAACTGGCCGAGGCGCGTTCAAAACCCGCGCGCGCGTCTCGATAGACGCGATTACACCCCGCAAGACCGGCATTGTTGTGACCGAGTTGCCGTATCTGGTCGGACCAGAAAGGGTAATCGAGAAAATTAAAGACGGTGTTGGATCGAAGAAACTGGTGGGAATCTCCGACGTGACCGACCTCACTGATCGAGCCAATGGATTGCGTCTCGTTATCGGCGTCAAGACGGGCTTCGACGCACACGCGGTTCTCGACCAGCTCTATCGACACACGCCCCTCGAAGAGTCTTTTCACATCAACAACGTTGCGTTGGTGAACGGCCGTCCTCGAACCCTCGGACTCCACGAACTGCTTCGCGTCTACGTCAACCATCGTGTCGATGTCGTCACCCGTCGATCAAAATATCGGTTGACCCGCCGCCGAGAACGTCTACACCTCGTGGACGGGTTGCTCATCGCGATTCTCAACATTGACGAGGTTATCCGGGTAATCAGGGGAAGCGATGACTCGGCCGCGGCACAAGCAAAGCTAATTGCCGCCTTTGGCTTGAGTGTCGTCCAGGCAGAGTACCTCCTTGAGTTGCGACTTCGGCGCCTGACTCGCGTTTCTCGCCTCGAACTCGAAGGGGAACGCGACACGCTACGCACCGAAATCGACGAGCTCGAAGCACTGCTGCGTTCGAACCACCTCATCGCCGAAACAGTGTGCGATGAGCTTGAGGCGGTCGCGAAAAAATTTGGAACTCCGCGCCGTACTCATCTGGTCAAGGAACAACCGGGCGTCGCCGCGCCTCGATCAGGAAATATCCGGAGATCACTCGAAATCGTTGACTCCCCCTCGACGGTGTATTTGAGTTCAACTGGCCGATTGATTCGAGTTGATCGGGCGGACGGACATGAAAATCGCGCGAGCGATTCTGCCACCCTCCGCCGCGCGTCGCACGATGCGCTCCTCTCGCGTTTAGAAACCACAAGCCGCACCGAAATTGGCGCCATCACGTCGGCGGGCCGGTTGCTCCGTTTTTCGCCGGTCGACCTGCCCGTCGTGCCGTCGACATTCGTGACACTCGGCGCGGGTGTTCGAGAGAGCGACTATCTCCCACTTGATCAGTCGGGTGAGCGAGTTCTTTCGCTTGTGTCACTCGATTCTGACGTACCGATCGCCCTCGGTACCAAGCACGGCGTGACCAAGCGAGTACGCCCAGGCAACTACCCCAAAAGGCCAATTTTTGACGTTATTGCGTTAAAAACGGGCGACACGGTCATCGGCGCCGCGCCGTGCGCCGATAGCGACGAACTCGTTTTTATTACGAGCGATGCACAACTGTTGCGCTTTTCCGGCTCAACGGTGCGACCTCAGCACTATTCCGCGGGAGGAATGACCGGGATCAGACTTGCTGAACACGCGGACGCGCTGTTTTTCGGGGTCGTTCCCGGTCCCCCGAATCCCGCAATTGTGGTTGCCACGATTGCATCAAATGGCCATACCCTCGAGGGCGCGGGCGCGGGGAGTGCAAAGCTCTCATCATTTTCCGAGTTCCCCGCGAAGGGGCGGGCGACCGGGGGCGTTCGAGCGCAACGGTTGACACGACGCGACGATATGATTTCGCTCGCGTGGGTGGGTCCTGCGCCAGCACTTTCATTGGGCGCCGACGGCTCAATTCGAGAATTACCCGCGAATTTGGCGAAACGCGATGCCACCGGAGCCCGACTCGATGAGGACGTGGCGTATATCGGCGCGGCGGTCGTCACACGTCAATGCGTTCCCGAGAAAGGTTTCCCGACGATGTGACGATGAATTCTTTTCTGGGCGCGACGTCGTTTCCCATGAGCAGGTCAAACACGCGACTCGCATTTTCTGCGTCGTTGACTCGGACCCGCCGAACAGTACGATGCCGACGATCCATCGTTGTCGTCGCGAGCTGGTCGGCGTCCATTTCACCGAGCCCCTTGTATCGCTGTATTGGATCCACGAAGCGCCGCTTGCTCCGCGCCAGCCGAGCAAGGACATCCTCGAGTTCCTTTTCCGAATACGTGTAAATTGTGTCGTTTGGCTTTTTCCCGGTGTTAATCGCGACGACTCGGTGGAGGGGGGGAACTGCCGCGAAGACTCGGCCACTGTCTATCAGGGGGCGCATGTAGCGAAAAATCAGGGTCAAGAGAAGAGTGCGTATGTGAGCACCGTCAACGTCGGCATCGCTCATTATGATAATTTTTCCGTATCGCGCGTGCGCGGTGTCGAAAGACCTCCCCGAACCCGCACCGATCACTTGAATGATTGACGCGCATTCGGTATTTGAGAGCATGTCCGACACGGACGCCTTTTGTACGTTCAAGATCTTGCCTCGGATTGGCAAAAGCGCTTGATATTCGCTGTCTCGCGCGAGCTTCGCGGTACCAAGTGCGGAGTCTCCTTCGACAATAAAGAGTTCGCTGTTGTCAACATCGTGACTGCGACAGTCCACGAGCTTCGCGGGAAGAGAGGAACTCTCAAGAGCATTCTTGCGGCGCTGCGTTTCTTTGTGAGCTCGAGCAGAAATTCTCGACTTCATTTCGGAGACAATTTTTTCAAGCACGAGGGCGGCCTGAGTCTTGTCGTCGCGCGCACGCGAGGCAAATCGCGCGCCGAGCGTCGAGTGGACGACGTGGGCGACGATGGCTCGCACCGCCGGAGTGCCGAGCACCTCTTTCGTTTGGCCTTCAAATTGTGGTTCGGGGAGGCGCACGGTAATTACCGCGGTGAGGCCGGCAAGAGCGTCGTCTTTTTCGAGTCTGTCGTTGCCAACGCGAAGGCGACGGGCGTTCTGCTCAACGTGCGAGCGGATCACCTTGAGCAAGCCTTGCTCGAAACCACCCTGATGAGAGCCTCCCTTTGGCGTCTCGATAATGTTTGCAAAACTCCGTATGACGGTGTCGTAACCGGTGCCCCACCGCAGCGCAATATCGACGGCACACTCGCGCGTGAGTGACGTTGTCACGAGCGAGCCGTCGGCTGTTAGTACCGGTACCGTCTCGGTAAACGATTCTGTGCCCGTGAGCCGCCACAAATCGGTCAGCGCGTCGTCTGGAGCAATCGCCTCGACAAACTCTGAAATTCCGCCCTGGAACCGGAGTGTCGACGAGATCGGCTCGAGACCTCGATTGTCGCGGACTGTGAGCGCCAGCCCTGGCACAAGATACGCCGTTTGGCGTGCGCGAGCCATTAAATCCGAGGTTTGAAACTCTGCATCCGGGCTGAATACGTGGCGATCGGCCCAGTACCGCACGCGTGTGCCCGTGACGTTCTTGCGGATCCCCGCAATTGCACGCAGTTCGCTCCGTTTGTCGAAAGGGGTAAACGGTGAGAATGCACTTGGCTGACCCGCATCCGCGAATATCCCCGGTTCTCCACGGCGGAAAGACATGGCCCACGTTTTTCCACCGCGATCAACTTCGACATCGAGGCGTTCCGAGAGTGCGTTAACGACTGACGCACCAACTCCGTGCAACCCACCCGACGCGGAGTACGATCCGGATCCGAATTTTCCCCCCGCGTGGAGCTTGGTAAAGACGACCTCAACACCCGAGAGGCCCGTTTTCGGTTCGCTGTCGACCGGAATTCCCCGCGCACGGTCACACACCTCAACGCTCCCGTCGGAGTGGAGCGTGACGTCGATTTCGTTCCCGTGGCCACCGAGCGCCTCATCGACCGAGTTGTCAATAATCTCCCACAAGCAGTGCATCAGGCCCCGAGAATCGGTTGAGCCAACGTACATCCCGGGACGTTTTCGCACCGCTTCGAGACCCTCGAGGACAGAGAGGTGACGAGCGGAATAGTCGGTGTTCGCCACTCACTTCTCCTAGGCGGTTGCAATGCCGCGCAATTGACTGCGGCACCATTAGCGTAACGAGTTGTCGAGTCCCGTTCGTCATTCGCGTCCGATCCGATGCGCCTACGCGGTCAGCGAAATAAATCGAGTTCGCCTCGTCTTCTGAGCGCAACCGTGCTTGGATTGGTGAACACGTTCCGCGAACCCGAAACTGTGAGGAGCATCACATGTCACAGATTGCCACCGACGAGAGTTCCGCGGTCGACATTGACAACACCCAGTTGTCGGCGGCTGATCGTTGTGACAGCTGTGGTGCTCAAGCCTATATACGGGTTGTTGTGAAGAGTGGTGAGCTTCTCTTTTGCGCTCATCATGGCAAGAAACACCAGGAAAAACTCTCCGTTATTGCGCAGAGTTGGCACGACGAGTCAACGAGGCTTCTCGAAGACCAGCGCGCTTAAACAACCGGCGATGTGACGTCATTCTCACGAGTGAGGATCGCGTCGTCAGGAGAGGATCCGCCGATTTATCTCTCTACCGATAATCCCAATTGGGTCGCGATGATCGCGCGGGCAGCAGACGCCATCGCGTCAGCGGTTCGCAATTCTTCTTTGATGTCGCTCCCCATCAAATTTCCGGTACGCACTGTGGCAATTGACAACAATTGATCTGCTAAGGTCGGGTTCCTCGCAAGAACGGGACCGTGTAAGTGCGTACCGACGAGGTTGCCGATCAAAACCCCCTCACGAGCGCCCTCACCGTTTCCGGTCCCGTGAACGACGGTCCCGAGGGGCTGACATTGTGCACCAATACTGTAGCTACGAGCGTGATTCTCGAACCCGAAAAGCCGTCCAAACGGGGAATCCACGACCAGTTCACTCGCGATTCGTCGCGGGGCAGGCGCCGCGTGCCCGGAAAATATCCCCAACCCCTCAAGAGGCGGTTGAGTTCCAGTGTCAACATAATCGGAAAGGAGCTCCCAACTCGTGCCAATCGCCAAAATGGGAACATCGTGTGTGACCCACTCTCGAAGGGAGCCCTCAATGCGCCGAAGCTCGGCCAAGGCGACGGGCAATTCGGCATCGGAACCGGAACCGATTACAACGATTTCCGGCCGCTCTGGTCCAACATCGTCACCAACTCCCACACGTGCCAGTCGACAATCCAACCCGCTCCACCGCGCCCGGGTCTCGAGCACCGTTGCGTTCGCGGCATCTCCGTTGATATTCAGAAGATCGGGAAAGAGTGAGACGATTGTCACGGTGGCACTCACGCGGTGACCCTTTGCTCGTCGGGACCGGTCAATCCCAAATGATGACGCGTTCGCCGCATCGAGTCTGACGAAAATACGACCGTCTTAAGCCCGGACTGGGGCGCCGGCATTGCGAGGAAGCGATCCAGAGCGGCACCGAGATCTCGATCAACGTCACCAAGCTGGATTCCCTCGTACATTAGTCTCAATGCAATTTCTTCGGCTCTGATCCCAGAAACGATAGTGACGTGGCTGAGCGACGCCATATCGACCTTCCACAACCACGAGGGGTCCGCTTCTTCCGAGCCAATTGCGACGAAAAGCTGTTCGGGTTGACCGCCCAGGTGATCCAAATTGAGCTGAAAACTACTCGAGTTCTGGACGAGAACAAATTCGACGTCTTCTCCGCGCAGCGTGACAATTTCGCCTCGCCCAAAAACTGGTCGCATTGAACTCAGTGTTTTCGACGCGTGCGCTAAATCGAATGTGTGGCCCAGTAAAGCGCGAGACGCTTCTAATGCGCCCGCCGCATCGACCGCGTAATGAGTCCCTCGCGCGGGGAGCGTTACGTGTTCCAGTTCACCGTGAACGTCATACGTCGCGCTTCGCCCCTCAACCTCGGTGACAATCGTGCCACGCCCCAATTCCAATCGCTCGCTCGCCGTTTGCGCATAACCGAGTCCATGGCGCTGCTCGCGCATGACTGAACCGGCCACGCCGTACCAGTTGGTCGACACGACCCCGCGGTTAGCACGTGGGGCCAGTTCGACGAGCGCCGCATCGTCGCGATTGAGAACGAGGGCCTCAGTTGCACGTGTCGCAATTTTTTTGAGCATTCCCGCAATCCGCTCCGCCGAGTGAAACCTTTCGAGAGCATCAAGCATGACATTCGTCAATACGACGACGCGCGGATCAAGCCGGTCGGAGAGGAGCGCGGCGAACGCCTCGTCCATTTCTACGACCGCAATGTCAGCGTCGATCCGTCCCCTCACGTCTGATTTCTCAAGAATAGCGGACGTGATCCCTTGGCTAATATTGGCGGTCGACGGATTTGTAAAAACTCGCATGCCGTGTGCCTCGAGGATCGAGACCACCATCTTGGTTGTGGTCGACTTTCCACTCGTTCCAGAGACGACGACGAGGCCGCTCGGAAAAGCATTGAGCGTCGAGGTGAGAAAACGTGGCGCAATCTTGTTCATCACAAGGCCGGGGATTCCAGTACCGCCGCCTCTGGCTCGAATGCGTGCAACCGCTCGAACGACCCGACCAATAATTATTACCGGTATATAACGCATGTGCTCGTTACTCGAGATAGTCTCGCAGCGACTGTGACCGAGAAGGATGGCGCAACTTCGCCATGGTCTTCGATTCAATTTGACGAATGCGTTCGCGCGTCACTCCGAATGTGTCGCCGATTTGATCGAGCGTCTTTGGCATGCCATCGCCAAGTCCAAACCTCATGCGAATCACTCCTGCTTCGCGCTCTGAAAGCGAGTCAAGGAGTGACTCGAGTTGTTTTTGCAACATCGTAAAACCGACCGCGTCGGCTGGCACAACTGCCTCGGTGTCTTCGATCAGATCACCAAATTCGCTGTCTCCGTCTTCACCGAGAGGGGTATGAAGCGAGATTGGTTCTCGACCATACTTTTGAACCTCGATGACCTTCTCAGGCGGCATATCTAGCTCCCGGCTGAGCTCTTCGGGCGTGGGCTCGCGGCCGAGATCTTGCAACATTTGACGCTGAACTCGAGCAAGTTTGTTGATGACCTCGACCATGTGCACTGGAATCCGAATTGTGCGGGCCTGATCAGCCATTGCCCGCGTAATCGCCTGTCGGATCCACCACGTGGCGTAGGTCGAAAACTTGAAACCCTTGGTGTAGTCAAATTTCTCTACCGCGCGGATGAGGCCTAAATTCCCCTCTTGTATGAGGTCGAGAAATTGCATGCCTCGACCCGTATACCGCTTGGCGAGGCTCACCACGAGGCGTAGGTTTGCTCCAAGCAAATGGCTCTTTGCGCGCTGTCCATCTTTCGAGACCCACTGCAGCTCTCGGCGAAGCTGTGGTGCGAGTGACTCCGTATTGGCGAGCTTGTCTTCGGCAAAAAGCCCCGCCTCAATGCGCATTGCTAATTCAACTTCTTCTGCCGCGTTGAGGAGGGCTACTTTGCCGATTTGCTTGAGATAATCCTTGACGGGATCGGCGGTCGCTCCTGTAATTGCGTTCGAGTAGACCGGAACCTCGTCGTCATCAACCAGAGAGAGTACGAGAGCGCCTTTCGCAATCGCGTCATCGCCCGACGACTCAGCGGGTTGGTCTTTATCGTCGTCATCGTTTTTACCGTCGAGAGAATTCACCTCTTCATCAACGACGTCATCGTCAGCGTGCGTTACTGGACCGTCATCGGCACTCACGTTGACTTCGGATTCGCTCTCGGATTCAAGAGGAGCATTCGGTTCGGATTCAGCTGATTCGGCACGTTCTCGTGTGCGAGGTGACGATGCTTTCTTTTTCGTCCCACCAGCGGCTTGGCGAGCGGAAGCCCTCGTCTTCGAGGCATTCGCAGCGCCAGCCTTCGGTACATTGGTTGCCATTCCCTGACCTTCCGATCCAGTGCGCAAGTCGTGTTGTCCCTGCCGACCAGTTCCGGTTGTGTTTGGACACGATTTGGACCCATGTCAAATTTTGGCAATATCACATTTTCAAGAAAATGCACGTGCCAAAAGAGAACGGGTCCTACCGATAATTATTGCATGCCTAGGCGATTCGTCTCGCCATGACGAGCGAGCGGCACCCTCGCCCTCGGGTCATTCCGACGCAGTGAAGCGAGAGCCATTTCGACGCGAAAATACTCACCGAGGAACGTTGTGACGTCTCCGCTAGAGCGTCACTCCCGGATCGTTGTCACCCCGGTGTCGGAATGCCAGGAATTTCTCGAGCTCGGCAGCGATCTCGTCGGCCGTGGGCAACGCGCCGTCTTCGTCGGTCAATGGTGAACGAAGCACCGTGCCCGCCATATATGTGTCATATCGATCTTCAAGGGTTCTCACGAGCCTATTGAGTTCTTGGTTTCCCTCAACCTGCTCATCGATCTTGCCGACAAAGTCCCGGCCGTTTTCCCGCAACTGATCAGTGGGAAAAATGAGTCCTGTCGCCGCACTCAGGCACTCAATTGCGGAAACGGCTGCAATCGGATACTCCGTGTCAGAAAGATAATGAGGAATCAGTAAGACGAAACCTGCCGTCGGTCGTTCACCATCTTGAAGGCGATATTCGAGCAAATGCAACGCGGTCGCGGGAACTTGAGTGTGCGGCTTCCACACGGACATTGACTCGGCGAGATCGGGTCGGTTTCCGCTGACGGTCACACCAATTGGACGGGTGTGGGGCACCGGCATGGGAATCGAATGAACCCACGTCACGGTCGCGACGCGAAACCGTTCAATCAAGAGGAGAACCGCGCTTGTGAACCGCTCCCACTGAAAGTCCGGCTCGAAACCCGTCAGGAGCAAGAACGGCTGCTCAAGCTCGTCATGAACGAGAGATACGGCAAGTTGAGCGGGTTCGTAATCAACGAGGTGATCTTGATCAAAATAAATCGACGGGCGTCGGGCCCGGTAATCTAGCAATTCGTCAACGTCAAATGTCACAACCGGACGATGCCTCAACGTCTGGATGAAATAGTCGTTTAACTGGCTGAGCGCGGCGCCCGCATCAGCAAAGCCGGTCAATGCCGCCACCAAGGGGAGCCCGGCCGGAACATCAACTCTCTCGGCCGAGGGAACGAACAACTCCTCCGGATTTCGCATACGTCAACTCTAATCGCCCGACGATCATCCCTTGCGAACCCATGCCGTCGCGTATGTGTGCGGTGGCATCCATTGGGACCGAAATTTCGACCAAGAGCGTGTGGGTGGAAATTCCAATTGACACGAGCGAGACGCGAATCGACCAGAGTCAAAGGTCCAGCTTCCGGGTAGTAAAGTCGAAACGGCGAACATGATCCCAGCGCAAAGGAGTCCTTGAATAGTGTCGGAGCAGAAGTTTGACCTTGTTGTACTCGGTGGAGGGAGCGGCGGCTATGCGGCGGCGCTCCGTGCAAGTCAACGTGGACTGAGTGTTGCCGTAATCGAAAAGGATCGTGTCGGCGGCACGTGCCTTCATCGTGGATGCATTCCGACGAAAGCCCTCCTTCACTCTGCCGAGGTGGCCGACGTTTCGCGCGAATCCGCCAAATTCGGCGTGCGCACCACGTTTCATGAGGTAGACATCGCCGCGGTTGCCGCTTATCGCGAAGCAATTGTCTCGAGCAAATACAAGGGTCTCCAGGGGCTTATGGCCGCTCGAAACATCACGGTGATTTCGGGCGAAGGCAAACTAATTTCGCCAACTGCCGTTCAGGTGGACAATACGACCGTCTCAGGAAAAAGTGTGGTTCTCGCGACGGGGTCGTATTCTCGATCACTTCCCGGCCTCGAAATTGGCGGTCGGGTCATTACTAGTTCCGAGGCGCTCGAACTTGATTTTATTCCCCGAAAGGTTGCGATTCTCGGGGGAGGAGTGATTGGCGTTGAATTCGCGAGCGTGTGGAAGTCATTCGGCGCCGAGGTGACAATCATCGAAGCGCTCCCCCACCTCGTTCCCAACGAAGATGAGGCGGTAAGCAAGCAATTTGAACGTGCATTCCGTAAGCGAGGGATCGGATTTTCACTTGGCGTGCGTTTTGCGAGTGTCGAACAAAACGACAACGGTGTCGTCGTGTCGCTCGAGAACGGCGACAAGGTCGAAGCCGACTTGCTGCTTGTTGCCGTCGGGCGCGGACCGGCTACTGCGGGCCTGGGATTCGAAAGCGTCGGAGTCGCCGTTGATCGAGGCTTCGTTGTCACCAACGAGCGCCTTCAAACGAGTGTTCCCTCAATCTACGCAGTTGGGGATATCGTCCCGGGGGTACAACTTGCGCATCGAGGGTTCCAGCAAGGAATTTTCGTAGCAGACGAAATAGCAGGGCTCACGCCGCTCGCTGTCGACGATATCAATATTCCAAAAGTTACCTACAGCGACCCCGAGGTGGCCTCGGTTGGACTCACCGAGGCCAAGGCCTCAGAAGCCCACGGTGCGGAGAACGTTACCTCTTATAGCTATAACCTTGCGGGAAACGGGAAGAGCCACATCCTCGGTACAAGCGGTTTCGTGAAGGTTGTACGAGTCAATGACGGCCCCGTTGTTGGCATACACATGATTGGTGCGCGCGTCGGCGAGCTCATTGGAGAGGCTCAACTCATTGTGAATTGGGAGGCCTACCCCGAAGACGTTTCACACCTCGTGCATGCCCACCCAACTCAAGACGAAGCACTCGGTGAAGCGCATCTCGCTCTCGCAGGAACGCCATTGCACGCGAATTGATCGACTCCATCACACGAGAGTTACGCGTTAACTACACTGAGAAACGAAATAAAACGGTCTAAGGAGACATGTTTATGAGCGAATCTGTCAGCCTTCCCGCACTTGGAGAAAGCGTTACCGAGGGTACGGTCACCCGCTGGCTAAAAAAAGTCGGCGATCACGTCGAAGTTGACGAGCCGCTGCTCGAGGTTTCGACGGACAAGGTCGACACAGAGATTCCCTCACCCGTGAGTGGAACCGTCGAATCTATTCTTGTCCAAGAAGATCAGACGGTCGAAGTAGGAACGCCCCTCGCTACGATTGACGACGGTGTGGGGCCGGTATCCCAGGGTGATGAGGCGCCACCTGTCTCACACGAGGTCCCGCCACCGGCGCCGACCCGTGACGGTGCCCCCCCCGTCCCCGAAGAGTCCAATTCGTCGGAGGATGGTACTCAAGCGATTTCCCCGTCAACCGACGACGTACAAGCGGACTCCGTCGAACCGCCCACATCCCCGTCGAAACCGCCCTTCGATCCCGTCGTTGTCCCATTCACCAGTACTCGCGAGAACGATCCTTCGTCGGCAATCGAGCCGCCCGCGGCGCCGGATGATGCGACCCCGCCTGCCGCTGCTCAGCGAGGCGGCGGAAAAGTGGAGTACGTGACACCGCTCGTCCGCAAACTCGCACACGAGAAAGGGGTTGACCTCTCAACCCTGGTCGGAACCGGCGTTGGCGGACGCATTCGTAAACACGATGTTCTCGCGGCTCAACGGGTTGCGGACCCCCCGATTGAACAGACGAAAGCCTCGGCGTCCCCGTTGCGTGGTACGACCGAAGCCATGTCGCGGTTGAGGCGAGTTGTCGCGGAGCGAGCCGTCCTTTCGCTTCAAACATCGGCTCAATTGACGACAGTTGTCGAAGCGGACGTGACGAGAGTCGCCGAATTGCGTAATCGCGTCAAGGAGATTTTTCACACGTCAACCGGTACCAAGCTGACCTTCTTGCCGTTTTTTGCGCTTGCCGCGACCGAGGCCCTCCAGGCGTATCCCGTGATCAACTCAACAATAGAGGGGGATTCGATTGTCTATCCTGACCATGAAAACCTCAGTATTGCCGTTGATACCACGCGGGGTCTCCTCACTCCCGTCGTTCGTGACGCGGGAGCTCTCAATATCGCCGAACTCGCCCTCCGCATTGCCGACCTGGCCGAGCGAACGCGTGCGAACCAGCTCAAACCCGACGAGCTCGCGGGAGGTACCTTCACCCTGACCAACACGGGTTCGCGTGGAGCGGTATTCGACACTCCCGTCGTGTTTCTTCCTCAAGTCGCGATTTTGGGAACCGGGATAGTCACAAAAAAACCCGTTGTGTTGTCGGCCGAAGGCGTGGACTCGATTGGAATCCGGTCGACGGTCTATTTGTCGCTCTCGTATGATCATCGTGTGATTGACGGCGCCGATGCGTCACGTTTTCTCGTCGCAATAAAATCTCGGCTCGAGGAAGGCCAGTTCGAGAACGTCCTTGGCATTTAGTGCGCGTCTCGTCACCGAAATAGTCAACCACTTGACGCGAAAATTTCTCGAATGCGCCACCCAGCGTCGCCCTTGATAACAAGGACCGACGTCGGATTCGCACCGTCGGACTGATCGAGTGCGAGTACTGCGGCGGCGCCGAGGGAACTAACCAAGCGTGGAATCGCGAATTCTCCCGAGTTGATCGACGATGAGCTATCCCGATGAGCCGGGCGTGACGACGTCGATTCGAGTATCAGCTGTCTATCGTCAGTCCATTGCACTGAGCCGGGTTCATCGATCGCGTCAACGCACTCCGGTTCAGTTTGGCGTATACAGTCGGACCGAAGACCAAGAAGCGCGTTGGTTGCCGCAATGGGATCGGCGCCGCGAACCGCCGCGTAAGCGACGTCGTCTGTCCCGGAGCCGCCGTCGTTTTCGGTGTGCCGGGGCAATTCGGACCCGGTCGTCGCGCTCGTTACGTCAGGCCCAGACTCCGCGACGTAATCGCGCACCTCGGATGCACCTTTCGGACTCGACGGCCACGAGCCACACAACGCGACGCACAGTCCACTCGTGGCGACCGTGCACGCGAGACTGATCGCGCGAGTTCTGGTAGACAGACGTTTCACACGTCGAACAATCGAAAAGTCTCTCTTTCGCTTGACCGATCGAGCGGCAGTGGGCACGGGTGATCGCACGCTGCCAAAGGCGTGCCGTCGTGTTTCGGGATGTGATCGAAGGCGAACGCGATCTCGTTTCGTGTCAAGGTCAACGGGTTCCGGGTTCAATGCGCCAAAAAGAGCGCTTTCCCATCGCGCGAAAATGCCGCTTCCGCCCTCACCTCGACCTGTTCGTCGAAGCAACCGGCCAATCACGTCTCGAGAATCTCCGGGCCACGAATCGCGTGCGTTATCGACAAGATGGTGCACTATCGCGGCAAAGTCAATCACGTCTTTCCGCACCCCGCTCGTGGGCGTCCCGCTCGAAATTGCCTGTCCGAACCCCGTGATGACGGGCATGCCACACTCGTCGAATCGAATTCGCTCGATGGTCAGTCGACGGTGATCGACTCGGGCATTCGAGAGTGCTTGCAACGCGCGACTCAGCGCAATTATTATTGTCGCAATCTCAGCGCACGTCAGGCGCCTCCTTTTCGCGAGAAGCTCATCGAGTGATGGTCCCGCGAGGTAGCGAAATATTAGGACGGCACCCGTTGAACGATCACAAACCCCACGAACTAGCGCCACGACGTGAGGAGAGCTCACGCGAGACAGCGCGATTGATTCATCGTGTGGCCATTGCGCGGCACGTCGTGAGCGAGGTACCTTGATGGCGACGGCACTCGATGCTATCTGCGCATGCTCGGCGTCGTCACGCGACGACAATTCGGGGTAGCCAAGCCACATTTCACTCGTAGACATTGTCGCCACTCGTCGTTCAAGCCGATACCCCGCGACGCGGGGATTCGCCGCTACTAAATCGTCCATACTCTCGATCATGCAACTGTGGATTGGCGACCGACGTTTCTCACGAGAGTCGTGTGCGGGCACAAGCGATACTCCATGGCTGTGAGCGCGCTTATCGCTGCGTAGACTGATTCAATGCTCGAGTGTGTGATCGCGGGTCTCGGTGCCCACCCCGTTCCGTATGACGAAGGCCTTGAGCGTCAGCGCGCCATTCATGCGCGAGTCGTCGCGGGCGAGGCTCCAGATACCCTGTTGCTGGTGGAGCACCCATCCGTCTATACCGCCGGCAAGCGGACAGATCCATCCGAGTATCCCGCCGATGGAACGCCCGTCGTTCACGTTGATCGCGGAGGGAAAATCACGTGGCACGGTCCGGGACAACTTGTTGGGTATCCAATAATCCGCCTTCCCGACCCGATTGACGTCGTTGCGTATGTGCGCGCGCTTGAGGGAGTTCTCATCAGCGTCGTCGCGCAGTGTGGTGTCGATAGCGGACGGATCGACGGCCGATCAGGCGTGTGGGTGCATCGGGCGCACGTCGCCGAAAAAATAGCCGCAATTGGTATTCGAGTTTCTCAAGGAGTGACCATGCACGGCTTTGCGCTTAACTGCAATAACGCGTTTGACCGGTATGAAAATATCGTCGCGTGCGGACTTCGCGACGCGGGTGTCACGAGCCTGACGCGAGAGGTCGGTCACACCGTGACAACCCGCGATGTCGCATCTCTTGTGTGCGCTGAATTTAATTCGTTTTCGGAGGTAGCGGCGTGAGCACAGACCCCCGCGGAAGGAGAATGCTACGCCTCGAGGTTCGAAATGCCGAGACCCCCATTGAGCGGAAACCCGAGTGGATCAAAACTCGAGCGAAAATGGGTCCTGAGTACACCGAGCTACACAAGCTCGTTACGAGTGAAAATCTCCACACCGTGTGTCAAGAAGCGGGCTGTCCGAACATATTCGAGTGCTGGGAAGACCGCGAGGCGACGTTCCTGATCGGCGGATCTCAGTGCACGCGGCGCTGTGATTTTTGCCAAATCGATACCGGAAAACCGGCCGACTACGACACTGACGAGCCGCGTCGGGTCGCAGAATCTGTCGTAAAAATGGAGCTTCGATATGCGACCGTTACCGGTGTCGCTCGCGACGACTTGCCCGATGAGGGGTCGTGGTTGTACGCGGAAACGATCCGCGAAATACACCGCCAGAGTCCGGGAACGGGAGTTGAAATTTTGGTGCCGGACTTTTCTGGCTCCGCGACGCACCTCGGCGAAGTGTTCTCGGCGCGTCCCGAAGTCTTTGCCCACAACGTTGAAACCGTTCCGCGCATTTTCAAGCGCATTCGGCCAGCGTTTCGATATGAACGCTCCCTCGACGTCCTCGCTCAAGGCCGAGCCGCCGGACTCATTACCAAATCTAATCTGATCCTTGGAATGGGGGAAGAACGCCACGAGGTGACGGAGGCCTTGCGTGATCTTCACGACGCGGGAACCGACATCGTCACGATCACGCAATACCTTCGCCCGAGTTCGCGCCACCATCCGGTTTCACGGTGGGTTCGACCCGAAGAGTTCGTCGAACTAACGCGCGAAGCCGAAGACATCGGATTTCTCGGGGTTCTCTCCGGTCCTCTTGTGCGATCATCTTACCGTGCGGGCCGATTGTGGGCTCAATCAATGACCAAAAAAGGAGTCGAACTTCCCGATTCCCTTCGGCACCTTGCTGACGCCTCGCTTGGATTCGCACAGAGCGTTTCGTAGAGACGACAATCCAAGGGCACCTCGACACGGTGGGACGGCGTCGCGTTTCGTTGAGTAATTCGGCTCGATAGTCTGGAAGACATGGCACGCGCTCAACAGAAGATCTCCGCTCCCAAGAAACCCGGTCGCCTCACACAAATGTTTGAGGTCTTTCAAATGACCCGACGGAATGACTCGCGGGCGACGCTCTATGTCACAATCGCCTTCGTGCTTCCGGGAGTAGTCGGCACGGTGTCGGGTCTCTTCTTCAATTCCGGAAACGGTTTTGTCCTTGCCCTGTGGGTTGTTTCCGGAATCTTGGCCGGAGTGCTCGGCGCCCTGATCGTTCTAGGTCGACGCGCCGAACGAGCAACATACGCTCAAATTGAAGGGCAGCCAGGGGCGGTCGGAGCCGTCTTGCGGAGCTCCCTCCGACGCACGTGGACCGGAAGTGAAATGCCCGTCGCGGTCAACGGTAAGACGTACGACGCGATCTATCGAGCGGTGGGTCGCGGCGGAGTTGTTCTCATTAGCGAAGGAGTACGAAGTCGAACGAATCGAATGCTCGATGATGAGCGTCGGAAGGTCACTCGAATTATTCCCAACGTTCCCGTGACATATTTGCGAGTCGGTCCCGACGCCGATTCGATCCCACTGCGCATGATTCCCAAAAAACTAGCGCGAATCAAACGAACCCTAACAAAGGCAGAAGTTCTCGCCGTCAGCAAAAGGCTCTCATCCTTGGGATCAGCGCAATTGCCCATTCCCAAGGGGATTGATCCCGCGCGGGTGCGTCCTCAACGCGCCCGCTAACGCCGAGGCGCCCCTCGGGTCCGCGCTGATCGGATAAGCACGGTTCGTGCGACGACGTCGTGAAACCCCCGCTGATCCGAATCCCACACGAGCGCGGGAAGCACGATCACAAGCAAAAGCGTTCGTATCGCGGGGCGCCACACGCCAACCCAGCCGCCGTGAAGATTGACCACGGTCAATCCCGCGGTGCGGTGCCCAATGCTTCCGCCCAGAGTCGGCGTGAAGATGAGGTGCATGATCGCGAAAATTCCGAGCGTCGCCCACGGCGCGTAACCCAACAACGCGGCGGATATTCCGCTCGCAATCGCCCAATCCACCGCAATTGCCATGAGACGGCGACCAACTCGCGCGACGGACCGCGGGCCGGTTTTTGGGAGTCCAAGACGCTCCCCAGGCCACGTGCTGGGACGCGCGCGTCCAAACGTTTCGGGGGTAGACTCTGAAGCCATCACCGGGCAACTTTAGACTGTTTCGCGGCGCGAAACATTCCAGAAACGTCGGTGATACCGCACTGAAACGTGCTCCGGTTATTGTGAGCGTTGGCCGCGACCATAGTTGTCATTTTTCATCCAGCGAAATGGAGTTCTCGTCGTGTTTAGTGACTCTTCAGAAGTGCTCTCCTTCATCAACGAGACCGGCGTCACGTTCCTCGATATTCGATTCACTGATCTGCCGGGAGTGCAACAGCACTTTAACATTCCCGCGTCACAAGTCGACGAAGACTTCTTTTCAGTTGGCCAACTCTTTGACGGTTCCTCGATTCGCGGTTTCGCCTCGATTCATGAGTCCGATATGCAACTCATCCCGGATGTCTCGACCGCGTACATTGATCCGTTCCGCACCGAGAGAACGCTGGTTCTGATCTTCGATATCTTCAACCCGAGGAGTGGAGAAATCTACCACCGTGACCCGCGGCAGGTCGCAAAAAAAGCGGAAAAATATCTCGCCTCATCGGGCGTCGCCGACACCGCATTTTTTGCACCGGAGGCGGAATTCTACATTTTTGACGATGTTCGCTATGATGTGACACCAAATCAAAGCTTTTACGCGGTTGATTCGAGCGAGGGAGCGTGGAATTCTGGTCGCCGCGAAGAAGGCGGTAACCTCGCAAATAAGACGCCGTACAAGGGCGGGTACTTTCCCGTGAGTCCCGTCGATCAGCACGCGGACCTTCGCGACGACATTTCTCTCAAGCTCATTGATGCGGGTCTCGACCTCGAGCGTGCCCACCACGAAGTCGGCACCGCTGGTCAGTGCGAAATCAACTATCGGTTCAATACTCTCGTGCGCGCGGCCGACGACATTCTTAAATTCAAGTACATTGTCAAAAACGTTGCCCGCGCGTGGGGGAAAACGGCAACGTTTATGCCCAAGCCTCTCTTCGGCGACAACGGGTCAGGAATGCACACGCATCAATCGTTGTGGAATGGGAAAAACCCACTTTTCTACGATGAGGCGGGCTATGCCGGATTATCAGATCTCGCCCGCTGGTACATCGGCGGCCTTCTCAAACACGCTCCCGCGGTCCTGGCTTTCACAAACCCAACGGTCAATAGTTACCATCGGTTGATTCCCGGCTTCGAAGCACCCGTTAATTTGGTGTATTCGGCGGGCAATCGTTCCGCATCAATCCGAATTCCGATCACGGGAAGCAATCCCAAAACGAAACGCATTGAATTTCGTGCCCCCGACGCGTCAGGCAACCCGTATCTTGCTTTTGCCGCTCAACTCATGGCGGGAATCGACGGTGTCAAGAATCGTATTGAACCGCACGAGCCCGTCGACAAGGATCTTTACGAGCTTTCTCCCGAAGAAGCGAAAGATATTCCCCAAGTTCCCGCGAGCTTAGACAAGGCCCTCGATGCCCTCGAGAACGACAATACATTCTTATGTGAAGGAAATGTCTTCACAACCGACCTCATCGAAACGTGGATCTCCTACAAGCGCGACAATGAAATTGCGCCGATTGCCAGGCGCCCACACCCGTTCGAATACGAACTGTACTACGGCGTGTAAAAGAGGCGTTCAAAGACGGCACGTGAGCGCCGGGTTGCGGCCAAATAGTCGTGTTCGACGATATTGGCAGACCGAGGCGGATATCCAAGAATTCGAGAGATCCCCTCGAGTGCCCGCTGATCGGCGGGCAGTGCGTCGCTCGAGCGATTCGTCAACAGTGTGGCTGCTGATCGCACGCGCGACGCGATGTGCCACGCGGCGCGAAGCGTCGACGCATCCGCATCGTCAATAAATCCGGCCTTGACCGCTTCCTCGAGGGCTCGCATGGTCGATGTGGTGCGCAATTCAGGGAATTCATTCCCGTGCTTCAACTGAATGAGCTGGATAAGCCACTCAACATCGCTGAGTGATCCACGGCCCAGTTTCGCGTGGCGCCACGGGTCTGCACCGCGCGGCAAGCGCTCGCGCTCGACCCGCGCCTTCATTCGGCGCACATCTCCGCTATCGCTCGGCGTCATGACGAGAGGAAAGCGGATCGTGTCAATCATCGCCACGAACGCCTCGATAAGAGGTGCAGTGCCCGCGACACCTCTCGCTCTCAAAAGCGCTTGCGCTTCCCACGGACGCGACCACCGCTGATAATACGCACGGTAAGAATCAAGGGATCGCACGAGCGGGCCGTTTTTTCCTTCGGGTCGTAGTCCCACGTCGAGCTGAAAGGGAAGCCGGTCATCGTCCGTCATGTGAGCGATAAGCGCGACAAATTTCTGCGCGAGTGCTTGTGCCGACTCACCGTCGTGGGCGCGCGAGCGATACACGTACATGACGTCGGTGTCTGATCCAAACCCGAGTTCTCGGCCTCCGTATCGGCCCAACGCGATGACGGCGAATTCGAAATCTGCGCGATGAGACTCGGGGAGAGTTCGGCGAATAACCGAAACGACGCCATCCAAATACACGGTCGTCACATCACTCAATCCGTAAGCGAGTTCGTCAAATGTACACAGACCAAGCGCCGTCGAAAATGCTAGGCGCAAGGATTCGCGGCGGCGAAACGCTCTCAATGCCGCCGCGGCCCCCTCGGGCGTTGAGTGTCGGACGAGAATTGCCGAGATTTCTTCGCGGCAATCGTCCACTGGCCGAGGTGTGAGGTTGCTCTCGTGATCCAGCCACGCGACGGTATCGGGGAGGTGTTCGACAAGCTCGCCGATAAAACGCGAACCGGAGAGCACGGTAGCGAGTCGTCTTGCAGCGCCAGATGAGTCGCGCAGCATTCGAAGAAACCAATACGATGACGCGAGATTCTCGCTCAACCTGCGAAACGCAAGGAGGCCGTAGTCTGGATCGGAACCATCCGCGATCCACTGAAGAATGACGGGCAAGAGAGTGCGCTGGATCGCCGCACGGCGCGATATTCCCGATGTCAACGCCGCAATATGGGCGAGAGCGCCGCGTGGATCGTCGAAGCCGATTGACGCCAAACGCGCTTGCGCTTGAGCACCCGTTAGGTTGCGGCCTTCGCCAGAAATTGACGCAACCGCCGCGAGCAAGGGCCGATAGAAAAGCCTCTCGTGAAGTGTTTTCACCCGGTGTTTGACATCGCTCCAGTATTCGATGACTCCCGCGGCCGTTGTCGCCAAGCCGGTTGAGCGCGCGAGGACGCGCTGTTCCCGCTCGAGCTCGGGAATCACGTGCGTGCGCCGGAGGTGGTGAAGCTGCAGACGGTGTTCGAGAAGCCGCAACACCCGATAGTCGTGCGCGAATTCGGCCGCTTCGCTGCGACCAATGTATCCGCTCGTGGCAAGTGCCGCGAGAGCCTCTTGTGTGTTCGCGTGGCGCACCGATTCGTCACCGCGGCCGTGGACGAGCTGAAGCAATTGAACCGTAAATTCTATGTCCCGCAATCCCCCCGGACCGAGCTTGAGCTGAAATTCGATCTCATCCGGCGGGAGGGCTTCGATCACGCGCGCGCGCATGCGTTGCACCGACTCGACGAACTGTTCACGACCCGCGCTGTCCCAGACGAACGGCGAGAGTGCGACACAATAACGAGTGCCAAGATCACGGTCGCCCGCGAGCGGTCGGGCTTTAATAAGTGCCTGAAATTCCCAACTCTTGGCCCATCGTTCGTAATACGCGATATGCGAACCGAGCGTTCTGACGAGCACTCCGTCTTTGCCCTCCGGGCGGAGGTTGGTGTCGATGTCCCACAGTGCGGGTTCGACGCCCGGCGATGCCACTCCCCGTATCACGAGCTTCGCGAGGCGCGTCGCAATGTCTATTGCCCGGGCATCGGAAAGATTCGCCCGCGCGTTTCCTTCGGCCACAAAAATGACGTCGACATCGCTGGCATAGTTTAATTCTCTTGCGCCCGCTTTCCCCATGCCAATGACCGCGAACCGCGTTGCCTCAACCTCGGTGCGCAAAAACGTGCCGGAATGTGAATTGTCACGATCCGGTGCGGTGATGCTCGTGCGCGCAACTGCGAGAGACGCTTCGAGTGTGGCGGCCGCCAGATCAGCGAGAGTCGCCGCAACCGCATCAACCTCGGCAACAGGGTCTGCAACGCCCAAATCGTACGCAGCGATGCGCGCGAGGTGGCTACGATACCGAGACCTCATTGCGGTCCACGCGTCTTCCGCGGTGAACGAGCTCGAGAGCCGGGCGAAACCGTCGCAACCGTTGACCGACTCGAGAAGGTCAACGCGTAAATCGTGCGCGAGCGGCAGGTAGGGCGGACGAGCAAAAAGTGACGCAATGTGGTCGGGGTTCCTCACGAAGAAATCGCACAACCCGCTTGACGCTCCAATGACGATTATGAGTCGCTCCAAGGGCGAGCTTCCTCGGGATTCCGACTGCGCGGGATTCACGGATGACATCGCGAGGAGCTGCGCCATCGCCGTCGGCGCCGCACGAAGCAGGAAAACAAGCCCGTCAAGAGCACTATCTGGGTCTGCCGCGGTGCCCAGATCTCGAAGCATCGTCGTGTGGCCGCAACCGGAAAGGGATTCGGCCTCGCTCAATAACTCGAGTGATCGATCCAGGTCGGAAAAACCCGCGCGAGCGAGATCGGTAAGCCTCGTTTGCGTGCGGTGCATTACTCGCGTCGGGAAGCTGGATACGCAATCACGGAATCAAAGTATCTCGAGGTTAGTCGTCAGCTCAAACGGCGTCACTTGCGCGCGATAATCATTCCAGTCACGCCGTTTGTTGAGGAGGACATACGTGAAGACACGCTCGCCAAGCGTTTCGGCAACGAGTTCCGACTCTTCCATGAGGGCAATCGCGCGGTCAAGACTCTCGGGTAGTGGATCAAAACCGAGCGCGCGGCGCTCTTCGTCGCTAAGACTCCACACGTCATCTTCCGCCTCGGCTGGGAGCTCATATTCTTCTTCTATTCCCTTCAGACCCGCGGCGAGCAAAAGCGCGTACGAGAGATACGGGTTTGCCGCCGAATCAATCGCCCGATACTCAATTCGCGAGCTTTGACCCTTATTCGGTTTATAGAGAGGAACTCGCACGAGAGCTGAACGATTGTTGTGACCCCAACACACAAAACTGGGGGCCTCGTGACCGCCCCAGAGCCTCTTATACGAATTGACAAACTGGTTGGTGACCGCGGTAATTTCGGGAGCGTGACGCAAGACCCCCGCAATAAAGTGTCGACCCACACCCGAGAGCTGATACGTCGCTCCGGCTTCGAAGAAAGCGTTGACATCGCCCTCGAACAACGACATGTGGGTGTGCATACCCGAACCGGGATGGCGCGAAAACGGCTTCGGCATGAAGGTCGCGTAGACGCCCTGCTCAATCGCGACCTCTTTGATCACCGTCCGAAACGTCATGATGTTGTCGGCCATCGTCAAAGCATCCGCATACCGTAAGTCAATCTCATTTTGACCAGGACCGGCTTCGTGGTGGCTGAATTCAACCGATATTCCCAATTCTTCAAGAATACGCACTGATCGCCGACGGAAATCGTGCGCGGTGCCGCCGGGAACGCTGTCAAAATAACCGGCAGAATCAACCGGCTCTGGTCCATTCGGCCCCACGGCCGACGACGTGAGCAAGTAAAATTCGATCTCTGGATGCGTGTAAAAAGTAAAGCCGCGTCCCGAAGCCTTTTCGAGAGTTCGCTTAAGAACGTTTCGCGGATCGGCAACCGCGGGCTGTCCGTCGGGAGTTGTGACATCGCAAAACATTCGCGCTGTCGGATCGATTTCTCCTCGCCACGGCAAGATTTGGAATGTCGACGGATCTGGGTGCGCGAGGACGTCCGCCTCGAACGAGCGTGTTAGTCCTTCAATTGCAGAACCGTCAAAACCCATCCCCTCAGCAAAGGCACCTTCGACTTCGGCCGGCGCAATCGCAACCGACTTGAGGGTGCCGACAACGTCGGTGAACCACAGGCGAACGAACTGAACGCCGCGCTCTTCGATCGTTCGGAGAACAAAGTCCCGTTGCTTGTCCATTCAGGGCCTTTCTGCTCGCCTATTAGGCTAGTAGCTATGCCGACGGTTCGCTTGGCGCTGGCACAGACCAACCCGGTCGTTGGCGCTTTTGACGCCAACGCGCGCGTCATCATTGATTATTGTCGTCGCGCGCGCGACGCTCGAGCAGACGTGGTCGTCTTCGGAGAAATGGCGCTTTCGGGATACCCGATTGAGGATCTCGCGACGCGACCCGATTTTCTCGAGGCTTCGCGACACACGTTAGAGAATGTTTCCCAGCGTCTCGCCGACGAGGGGCTCGGGAATCTTCCCGTGATAATCGGATATCCGGACGGACCCGTCGTCTCGGCGCGCTCAGATGCGTCGTTGGGTGCCCCGTCGCCCATTGCGCTCAATTGCGCCGCTGTTCTTCATGGCGGCGCAATTGTTGCTCGCTACGAGAAACACCACCTTCCGACTTATTCGGTCTTTGACGAGTGCCGCACATTTGTGCCCGGAAATCGCCTTCTGGTGGTGAACGTGGGGGGCGTCGATTTCGCACTCATTATTTGCGAAGACCTGTGGCACGGCGGGGACCCAATCGCTCAGATTCGGGCGACAAACGCGTCGGTGCTGCTCGTCCTCAACGCCTCGCCATTTGAACGAGACAAGGGCGACGTGCGCCTTCCTCTTGTCACGCGCCGTGCACAAGAAACGATGACGACCGTGGCATACGTCAATATCGTTGGCGGACAAGACGACTTGGTGTTCGATGGCGAGAGCTTCATCGTTCACCACGACGGTACGCTCGTCGCTCGAGCCGAACAATTCATCGAAGAGCTGCTCGTCGCCGACATTGCGGTGTCGCCTCGAGACAACGCGACGCCGAGTTCACAAATGCTCGACAATATCGATCACGTCCGGCTCCCCCAACACGAAGATGTGGACCGAGCGCCCCTCGTTAATCGCATTGGCCGCCACCTGGAAACGAGTGAGCAAGTGTGGAACGCACTCGTGCTTGGACTACGGGACTACCTCGGGAAGAACGGCTTTCAGACGACGCTCGTTGGGCTCTCGGGCGGAATTGACTCGGCGCTGTGCGCCGTCCTCGCCGCGGATGCAATCGGTTCGCATCGCGTTCACGGCGTTTCAATGCCCAGTCGTTTCTCATCTGACCACTCGCGATCTGACGCCAAAGACCTCGCGGACAGGCTCAATCTATCGTTTCGGATTCAGCCAATTGACGAATTTTTCTCAGTGCTTCACACACACCTTGGCGTGAGCGGAGTCGCCGCCGAAAATCTCCAAGCGCGGATTCGCGGCATCGTCCTCATGGCAATTTCCAATTCGGAGGGCCACCTTGTTCTCTCCACGGGAAACAAGAGCGAACTCGCGGTCGGCTACTCGACGATTTACGGCGACTCGGTTGGTGGATTCGCGCCAATTCGCGATGTTCCGAAGTCGCTCGTGTGGGAGCTTGCTCGCTGGCGAAATAACCGAGGTGAAGAACGCGACGGGTTCGCTCCAATACCCGCTCACTCGATCACGAAGCCGCCTTCGGCAGAGTTACGTCCGGGTCAGCGCGACCTCGACTCGCTCCCCGACTACGTCGTGCTCGATGCAATTCTCGACGCGTATATTTCGCACCGAAAAAGCAAGAGTGCCATGATTGCTCGTGGTTTCGACGCGTCCACCGTCGACGACACCATTCGACTAGTTGACGAATCGGAGTGGAAGCGACGTCAAGGACCGATCGGGCCGAGGATATCGGCGCTCGCGTTTGGCCGTGATCGCCGACTGCCGATCACGTATCACTCGTCGTGAGGCCCGCTCAACCGGCCAGTGATCGCCTACTCGACTGACCCATCCACATTCGCCGGTATAGGCTTGCGCCTATGCCAAAGCATGAACCCGCTGGAGGCCACGAGAATCTCAAGCGTGTGCGTACCCGACACTTTCTCGATGCAAAAAAAAACGGCATTCCGTTGACCGGCCTCACGAGTTATGACCAATATACGGCCGAAATTTTCGACGCCGCCGGAATTGATTTTCTCCTCGTTGGGGACTCAGCCGGCAACAATGTTCTCGGCTATGACACGACGCTTCCCGTGACGGTCGACGAACTGATTCCGCTCGCGCGCGCGGTTGCCGGCTCCGCACGACGCTCCCTTGTGATAGCGGATCTTCCCTTTGGATCGTATGAATCAGGCGAGAGCCAGGCCCTCGAAACGTCGGTTCGATTTTTAAAGGAGGCCGGAGTCCACGCGGTGAAACTAGAGGGTGGTATTCGAAGTGTCCCCCAGATTCGCCAGATATCCGGCGCAGGAATTCCCGCCATGGCTCACATTGGATTTACTCCGCAAAGTGAGCACGGACTCGGTGGATATCGAGTTCAGGGACGCGGCGACGATGCCAAGCGGCTTCTCGACGATGCGCACGCGATCCAAGACGCGGGTGCATTTTCTGTGTTGCTCGAGATGGTTCCCGCCGCAATAGCGGACGAGGTGACACGCGCGCTCACAATCCCGACCATTGGGGTCGGAGCGGGACCGCACGTAAGCGGTCAGCTTCTCGTGTGGACTGATTTTGCCGGACTCGGATCGGGACGCTTTCCCAAGTTTGTACGCCAGTACGCGAACGTGCGCCACGTCTTAACCGATGCCGTGGCCGAGTTTCGAGCCGATGTCGCCTCAGGCGCGTTCCCAGCACGGGAGAACTGCTACGAGTGACGCACGCGGACCCGACCGTCATCGTCGTAATCGACCGGTCTACTCCGTGTCACGTGCCTCGTCATCGGCTTCCCAACGCGCGCTGTTGTCGCGGAGCTTCTCAAGAGCGTGCTCAGCGTCCGAACGAGTAAGAAATGGTCCAACACGGTCACGCGACGCCGATACAAATCCGTGCTCCACAACGCCGGTCCTCATGTTGTACCAAAACAGCTGCTCACGGTCGTTGACCATAAGCTAAATACTATGCCCAAAGACTCACACGGACACCTATACCCCGGTCATATTTCCCCACCGCGAACGGTTCCCGCATCCATAACCCGTCCGGAATATGTTGGGAAACCAGAACCTGCACCCTTCGTGGGTTCTGACGTCAAGTCTCCCGAAATAATTGATCGAATCAGGTACGCGGGGTCAATCGCCGCGCTTGCGATCGAACACGTAGGGGCGAACGCGATTCCCGGCACGACGACGGACGAGCTCGACTCGATTGGCCACGAATTTCTCATCGAACGGGGCGCTTACCCGTCAACGCTCGGCTATCGCGGCTTTCCAAAATCGGTGTGCACGTCGATCAACGAGGTCATTTGCCATGGAATTCCCGATGACACCGTGCTCGAGGAGGGTGACATTGTGAATATTGATATCACAGCATTCATCGACAACGTACACGGCGACTGCAGTCAGACTTTTGTCGTGGGAACCGCTTCGGACGAGGCCACCAAACTCGTCGACCGAACGCGCGAAGCACTTCGCCGGGGTATTACGGCCGTCGCACCCGGAAGAAGGATGCCCGTCATTGGACGCGCAATCGAATCGTACGCACGACGATTCGCTTATGGCGTCGTGCGCGACTTCACGGGTCACGGCGTCGGTGAATCTTTCCATTCAGGCCTCGTCGTGCCCCACTTTGATTCGACTCCTCATTTCAACGCGGAAATCGAGGTGGGCATGGTGTTCACAATCGAACCCATGCTCACACTGGGGACGGCGGAGTGGGACATGTGGCCGGACGGCTGGACAATCGTGACTCGAGACAAGAGCCTCACTGCTCAGTTTGAACACACCATCCTCGTAACCGAGGGCTCTGCCGACCTTCTCACTCGTCCCACACGATAGATTTGGCAGTATGAATTCTCGGCCACACGCCATCGGCATCGACATTGGCGGCACGGGGATCAAGGGTGCCACCGTCGACGTCACGATGGGCACCCTCAAATCGAGCCGAATAAAACGTCCCACTCCTCCCGGCGGAGAACCCGACGATATCGTTCGCGTCGTGCAGTCGATTGTTCACGACCTCGGCGCTGCACCAGATTTTTGCACGGTCGGAGTGTGTTTTCCCGCGGCAATTCAACGAGGCAAGACAATGTCAGCTTCCAACGTGTCAAAAAAGTGGATCGGTCTCGACGCCGAGGAGCGCTTTGAACGAGCGCTCGAACGAAACATTGTCTTTGTGAACGATGCCGATGCTGCCGGGTACGCGGAAGCACAATTCGGCGCGGCCCGAGGCCACCGTGGATTGGTGATTGTTACGACTCTTGGCACGGGTATCGGAACCGCGCTCATCTACAACGGCATTCTCATTCCCAACAGCGAACTTGGCCACCTTGAGATTGGTGGAATCGACGCCGAAATGACCGCTGCGTATTCAACCAAGGAACGACAGAATTTGAGTTGGGACGAGTGGGCGAAGCGTGTTCAAACGTATTACGAGACCCTTGAACGGCTCTTGTGGCCCGACCTCATTATTGTGGGCGGCGGAGTTTCCAAAAGCTTTCAAGAATTTGGGCCGAAACTTTCGCTGCGCACGCCGGTCGTTCCCGCGAAATTCCGGAATAACGCAGGAATCATTGGTGCGGCATCGCTGTCGTCCCGATCTCAAGGGAATGAACGGGCCGGCTAATACGCCGGGTTCTGTACGACACAAACGAGAACGTGTGCATCGTGGCGGCCATCTCTCTCGGGGATACGTTGCCGTAGCCCTCTAGCGATTTACCCGAAAACTCAGCGAGCCGCCTCATCGTTTTCTGTCTAATCTTGCTCCGGACGAGGTTTACCGAGCCGCTCGAGTCACCTCGAACGCTGGTGGTCTCTTACACCACCGTTTCACCCTTACCACCAATACAATCTGGTGGCGGTCTATTTTCTGTGGCACTTTCTCGCGGGTTACCCCGGGTGGGTATTACCCACCGCCCTGCTCTTCGGAGCCCGGACGTTCCTCGGCACCACTGAAATCGAAATTTTCGTGGTGACGCGACCGCCTTGCCGACCCATTCAGGTCCCTAGGATACCAGCACGGTAGGCAAAAAGGGTGCGTGCGCGACCCCGCTTGTCAGTGCGCAAAGTGCGCCCTGCCGTCCATCGCACGATTGGCGAGCGAGTCTGCGCGGCAATTTTCAGCGCGCGGAATCCACTCAAACGTTACGTTTTTACCCCGAGTCAGCGTGCGCGCTCGCGAGGCCAGCGCTTGCATGTCAGGGTGCTTGATTTTCCATCGCCCAGACATTTGCTCGACGACAAGCTTCGAGTCCATTCGAACGTGAACGTCGCCGGCCGGATCAATCTCGAAGGCCCTCTTGAGTCCCTCGAGCATTCCGTGATATTCCGCAACGTTGTTCGTTGCCGTGCCAATGAATATTCCGAGCTCGGCCAACACCTCGCCCGTCCCGCCGTCAATAACAACGGCTCCACTCCCCGCCAAGCCCGGGTTTCCCCTCGAGCCGCCATCGGCTTCGACGATGAGGCGGCGCGCCATCACAATCCCGATTCTTCTGAGCGAACGAGGATCGCCCCGCTATCGGGACACAAGACGACGTCGTCCGCCGGTGCTCGACGAATATCCTGCAAGTCGGTCTCGTTGAGCGCCATTCCGCTCCCGCCCGACACTCCCCCGCGAAGCACTGCCGCTCCAATGCCGTATCGAGACCGCTGCGCATCGTAGAGAGCGACAAGTTCTCGGTCGAGGGTGTTCACAATTTCGATTCTTTCGCCGATTGTCTTCGCACGTGTTGCACCAATGGTCGCCATTTCGTCGTCTCGCTCTCTTTCAAGAAGAGCGCGACCTTCTTCCGCCGTGTTGCGTTCCGCTTCGATCTCGTTGATTACTCGGTCAATGACATCAACCTTTTCCATGACAGCGAGCTCGATGTCTTCGAGATCTCCTTGGCGCTTGCGCAAGGACAAGAGCTCCGATTCAAGTGCCTGCGCGTCTCGTGCCGACGGAGAATCCTTGAGACGCGCGGTGTCTCGTGCGACGCGCGCTTCGACAACCTCAACATCTGATTCAATGCGACGCAATTCCGTCCGCGCATCATCGCGTTCGCCTCCCCGCTCGACGAGGCGCCGGCGAATTCCCACGAGTTCGCTATCGAGTGACTCGATAGCCGAAAGCTGAGCAATTGTGCTCGCCGAATGCTCGAGTTGGGCGAGCTTGGTATCCAGGCTTTGGAGCGTCAGGAGTTTTTCTTGTTCATCGGGGTGCGCTTTCACAACAACAGTACCTCTCTTGGGATCAGGTGTTCACTGCGCGCGATCACCGTGCATCCATCGTCACCTACACAATTGCAAAGTCCCACGGATCAGTTCGCAACTCGCTCACCGCGACGTGAACTTCGGGCAACAACTCTCGCAGTTGCCGCGCTGCGACCGCAAGCCACAACCACTCACTAGCCCAATGCGACACCTCGATAAGCGCGGGAGTGCCCCCTCGCAAACGCGCCTCCTCTCGAGCTTCCGAAGCGGGATGGTGCCTGAGGTCGGACGTCACGTAAACATCCGACGTCGTGACCGCGGGAGAATTGAGCAGCGAGTCGCCCGCGCCGCCACACAGGGCAACCGACGACACTCTTTGTTCATCGCGTCCCGAAACACGGACGCCGCCCGCCGTTGTGGGCAGAAGGCGTGCGACCTCGCGAGCGAAACAACCCAAGGTAGTCGGTTGGGGCAACAGCCCGACACGGCCGAACCCACGCGACGCGTCGCTTACTCGATCACCACGCTCCGCGACGACGATGGGTACGGGAGCGAGAATACCGAGTGACGAGGCAATCACAGCGGATACCCCGTCAGGCACACCATCCGCGTTCGTGTGCACGGCAAAGAGGGCACAATTGGCTCGAATTAGTTGAGCCAACAATGCCCCCTTATACGTATCGTCGGTGATCGAGCTGACACCTCGAAGCAAAAGCGGATGGTGAACGAGAAGAACATCGGCTCCCGAATCGACGGCTTCGTCTACGGTTGCGCGGACCGCGTCGACAGCTAAGAGAATTCGAGAAACCGGTTGCGCTCGGCCTCCCGATATGAGCCCCGAACTGTCCCACGACTCAGCACCGCTCATCGGCCACAAGCGATCAATAACACCTTCAAGCTCCGCGACGGTTGAACCCACCCGCCCAGCCTACTTGCCCGCTTTTAGCCAATCGCTGGTTCTCGGGTTCGCTCCCGGGGAATTACCGCAAAAAGCGGCACAACCAGCGAAAAACCGAGCGCAATCAACACGCCGACTTGCGCGTTTATCCACTCGTCACCGGAACCGAACCCAACAATCGACGACAAGTAGCCCTGCCACTCTAACCAATCGACGTGCGACGACGTGAAACCCCAACCGGAGACCGTCACGACGACGAGGCCGATCATATTCGTCCACGGCATTGCAGCATTTTAACCCCTGCGACCCGGCAAATGAACGGAGGAATGTCGGCTGCGGCCGAACAATCCTTTCGACGCACGTGATACCCACCCACGCCACAAGGGGCACTGCGAGCGTCATCGCAGTGTCGCGCACAATCGGCGCCACGCTCGGTTCCCAAACCGCGACGGCGATTCCAGCACCGATTACGAAACCAACTGAGCCGATGCCTCTCGCAACTCGGCGAGAAGGTCGGTCAATCAGAGTGCGTGCCGCAAAACCTCCTGAATACGCCGCTATTCCCGCAACGGCGACAACACAAGCGGCACTTGCAGCGACAAGCGGCGAGGCAAACCACGGTGGAAAGAAGTCCGTCAGGGTCACGACGGGAGCCCGGACGACCGCGCGCGGGTTCGCGTTATCGGAGAGTCCAAGGAGGACCCCGTGGACCGTCACCACGAATACGGGAAGAGTGACCCCCACGGCCGCTAACCCTTGTGACACGCTGCGTCGCGTGGTGGCTTGTTCAATTCGAGCACAACTGCGAACACTGTTGGCCCACAGCATGGCAAGAATGCAGAAAAGCACGACACTCGCCCCGATCACGGCAATCCAACTGCCGCCGCGAACGCGAAGAACAACACCGATATTGACACGATCCCACGTCACAATCACGGTGGCACACACCAAAATGAACGAGAGAACCAATATTGCGGCGTTGAGGCGCGCCACTCGAGGAAATCCACTGATCGTTATCGAGATAGAAAACACCGCGGCGGCGGCCAAACTGGCGATTTGTAGGGACGTTCCTGATGCCTCCCACCCGAGGTTCACTGCGACGGCTGTTACCGTCGAAGCCGCCGTCCACAACAGAATCGCCACCGGTACGGCCCAACGTGAGAGGGTGACGGCAGCGGGGACTCGATTTCCGAAGGATTGGACGTTCGCTCCCACGACAACCGCGCGAGGGTGTCCCCTCCTGGCCCCGGCCAACGCGCCAAGCGCGATGGGAATCGCCGCAAGAACAACACCCCCGGCAATCGCTAGTACGACCTGACGAAGACTGAAGCCGAGAGCCGCGCACGCGCCCCCGAAACCGACCGCAATGACAGCCAAAGACGACGCGAACACGAGGATCACTCGACGGCCAAAACCGACTGAACCGAAGGAAGCGTGCGGATGCGCATCGCATCGCGTCGAATTGTCGTCCTGACGTTCTCGAACCGGGTCAGCGCGAGAAATGTGTAATTCGGAAGAGACCGATGATCGCGGCGAATGCTCCCTCTCCGTGGGCGTCGCTTGGTCACCGTCGCAGCGGACTCCGATATTAGTATCGGCGGGATCTGGGGCACAGTCCATCACGGGTGCAAACGGAAACACCTGGGGTGCTGAAGCAATCACAGCGATTTGGGCTTCGAGGACGGCCGCAAGCTCATCGTCACCGTGTATTTCGGGCCGGACGGCTTGTGATTCGCTCGAACCTGAATCACTACCGCCATGTTCCGGCGGTGTGTACGTCGACCGTCTCCTCATCGTCTCCACTACTGCCTCTTCGTGATTCGTATCATCGGAGTCCTACGTCGGCATGTTCGGTGTCTCGGGTCGCAATTGGCCGAACGTGGGCCCTACCGGACTCGAACCGATGACATCCACGGTGTAAACGTGGCGCTCTACCAACTGAGCTAAAGGCCCCAATCCACCCGGCAGCCAGGTGAGTACCTCTCATTCTAGAGTGACCGCGCATCCCGAGAAGATTCGGCTCACGTATATCCTACGTTCGCAGTGCGCGGTGTGAATGAGCGCCCTTCACACGACCGTCGCCGCACGCCCAGTCAAGAATCGCTAGGCTGCTGTGGTGCGCGCTGAGCGTGTCGCAACCCGGCCCCTTGTCCCAGCTCGGCGAGAAAGCGTGAAGCCTCGGGTCGGACACATTTTCGAAGAAGGGTTTGTCGACGGTGGCACTTTACGACCATGACCCGTTTGTCGTGGCGAGCCAGGACTCCGACGCTGAAGAGACAGACGAATGGTCTGAATCGCTCGGACAGCTCGTGGCCGCAAAAGGCCGCCAAAGAGGCCGCGAGATCATGCTCAGTCTTCTGAGAAAGTCGAGCGATCTTCACCTCGGCGTTCCAATGGTCCCGATGACGGATTACATCAACACGATTGCTCCCGAGAATGAACCCGAATTTCCCGGCGACGAAGAGATCGAACGTCGCTACCGGGCGTGGATTCGGTGGAACGCGGCAATCCTGGTGCATCGGGCTCAGCGCCCGGGCATCGGAGTCGGCGGGCATATTTCGACGTACGCCTCGTCGGCGGCGTTGTATGAGGTCGGATTCAACCACTTCTTTCGCGGCCCCGATGATCCAAGCGGCGGCGACCAAATATTTGTTCAGGGTCACGCGTCTCCCGGGCTCTACGCTCGCGCCTACCTCGAGGGCAGACTCAGCGCACATCAACTCGACGGATTCCGCCAAGAACGATCACACGCGGGCGGCGGTCTTTCGTCGTATCCTCACCCGCGCCTGATGCCCGAATTTTGGCAGTTCCCCACTGTCTCAATGGGACTCGGCTGTATCAACGCCATCTACCAAGCACAACTCAACAAATATGTCACGGACCGAGGGATCAAGGACGCCTCGCAACAACAAGTGTGGGCATTTCTTGGTGATGGAGAGATGGACGAAGTAGAGAGTCGGGGACAGTTGCAGGTCGCAGCCAACGACGGCCTTGACAATCTCAATTTCGTGATCAATTGCAATCTTCAGCGCCTCGATGGACCAGTACGAGGCAACGGAAAAATTATTCAGGAACTCGAAAGTTTCTTTCGCGGTGCCGGATGGAACGTCATCAAGGTGATTTGGGGCCGCGAATGGGATGTTCTCCTTGAGCGCGACGTCGATGGGGCGCTTCGCGGCATCATGAACTCGACCGCTGACGGCGATTTTCAGACCTACAAGGCCGAGAGTGGTTCGTATGTCCGCGACAACTTTTTTGGTCGCGACCCTCGCACACTCGCGCTTGTCGAGGGATACACCGATCAAGAAATCTGGAACCTCAAACGCGGCGGACACGACTATAAGAAGGTATACGCGGCGTTCAAGGCCGCCGTCGAGCACCGGGGTCAACCGACGGTCATCCTCGCCCACACAATCAAGGGCTACGGTCTGGGGCCGCGGTTTGAAGGACGAAACGCCACTCACCAAATGAAAAAGATGAACCTCGCGAGCCTCAAGGGGCTTCGAGATAGCATGCACATTCCCATTGCCGACGCTCAGCTTGAAGAAAATCCATATCTTCCGCCGTATTACCACCCCGGCGAGAACGACGATGCAATTCGGTATCTTCGAGAGCGCCGCGTGGCGCTCGGTGGATTCCTGCCCGAAAGACGAGCGAAATTCCTGCCTCTCGCGCTTCCTGACGAGTCGGCATACGCGGTCGCGAAAAAGGGCTCCGGCACTCAAGAAATTGCGACCACGATGGCATTCGTGCGCATCCTCAAAGAGCTCTTACGCTCAAAAGATTTCGGCAATAGAATTGTGCCTATCATCCCGGACGAGGCTCGCACGTTCGGGATGGACGCATTCTTTTCTAGCGCAAAGATCTACAATCCGAACGGGCAGCACTACACGTCCGTTGATCGCGAACTTCTCCTTGCTTATAAAGAGAGTTCCCACGGACAAATCTTGCACGTCGGCATCAACGAAGCGGGCGCCGTCGCGGCGTTCACAGCCGTCGGCACGTCGTATTCGACTCACGGCGAACCACTCATCCCCGTGTACGTTTTCTACTCGATGTTTGGATTTCAGCGCACCGGCGACGCCCTGTGGGCGGCGGGCGACCAAATGACTCGCGGCTTTCTCATTGGTGCTACCGCCGGTCGAACGACCCTCACGGGCGAAGGTCTCCAACACGCCGATGGACACTCGCCCACCCTCGCAGCGACGAATCCTGCAGTTGTCTCGTACGACCCGGCGTACGGATACGAAATTGGACACATCGTCCGGTCGGGCCTCGAGCGAATGTATGGCGGTCAGCACCCCAACCCGGACGTGATGTATTACCTCACTGTTTATAACGAGCCGATCACCCAACCCGGCGAACCAGACGAGGTTGACGCGGCCGGAATTATTCGCGGGATCCACCGCATTTCGGAAGGCACAAGAAAAGGGCCAAAAGCACAAATTCTCGCATCCGGGGTTGCAGTGCCGTGGGCACTCGAGGCGCAAGCGCTTCTCGCGAATGACTGGGGTGTTTCAGCCGATGTGTGGTCGGTCACATCGTGGACTGAACTCCGACGCGATGGAGTCGCGGCGGGAGAATTCAATTTTCTCAACCCCGACGAGAAACCTCGTGAATCGTATTTGACTCGCAAACTTGCCGACGCGAAAGGGCCGTTCGTTGCAGTGACCGACTATTCCCACTCGGTGCCGGATCAAGTGCGTGAATTCGTTCCGGGCGAATTTGCGACGCTCGGCGCCGACGGATTTGGGTTTTCCGACACGCGCGCAGCAGCGCGGCGTTTTTTTGCCATCGACGTTGCGGCCCTCGTTGTGCGGACGCTCGAAATGCTCGCAGCTCGCTCGGATATCGACGCGGCCCTTCCCGGACAGGCGATCGAGCGGTATCGCCTCTTTGATGTCAACGCGGGAACCACCGGGTCTGCCGGAGGCGAAAGCTAAAACCGACCATTGGAAGGGGAAGACCTGGCGTGCCTCCCTCACGAACAAAAGAACAAACGCTCGCGTGGTTTCGAACAATTTCGGGAGAACTCGCGACGGCGACACTCAAGCGTCTCGATGAGACTCTCTTATGGTACGGCGAAATGCCGCCCGGGCGGCGCTCCGCAGTAGGACTCGTTGCACAAGGGGGCATAACGTCATTCATTTCGTGGTACGAAGATCCGCGGTCAACGCCGTGGATTGCCGCGGATGTTTTTGGCGCTGCGCCGAGGGAACTCCTCCGATCAGTTAGTCTTCAACAGACCCTCCAACTCATTCGGATCACCGTCGAAGTTGTAGAAGCTCGCGTCAAGGACAGCAGCGATTCCCTGCGCGAAGCGATCTTGCTGTATTCGCGTGAAGTGGCCTTTGCCGCTGCCGATGTCTACGCGCGCGCCGCGGAATCGCGCGGCCTATGGGATGCGCGTCTCGAAGCGCTTGTCGTCGATTCGATCCTGACCGGGGAAGCAGACGACGATCTACCGAGCCGAATCGCCGCGCTCGGCTGGCACGGTCACGGTGAAGTCAGCGTGCTCGTCGGGATGGCGCCCCGCTCACTCGATGTCGACCAGTTTCGCCGATCAGCCCGGCACATGTCGGCCGACGTCCTGATCGGAGTACAGGGGACGCGCCTGGTCCTCGTAATCGGTCGAGCACACTCCTCACATCCCGAATCCGAGCAAGAAATCGGCGCTTCCCCCCACGTGCCGTTTATCGAAATTGCTCGGCAGCTCGAGCGCGGATTCGGGCCGGGGCACCTTGTACTCGGTCACGCCGTCCCGAGGCTTGTCGATGCCGTGCACAGCGCAAAATCAGCTCTCGCCGGATTTGCCGTCGCGCGGGCGTGGCGCGGATCAACGCGACCGGTCCACGCAAACGACTTGCTCCCTGAACGCGCTTTTGCGGGAGACCCGTTAGCGCGCTCAAGCCTCATCGGGCAAATTTATCATCCACTACGATCACACTCGCCCGAACTCCTTGAGACGCTGTGGTCATACCTTGACAATGGACGCTCTCTTGAAGCGACCGCGCGCGATCTCTTCGTGCACCCAAATACTGTTCGCTATCGCCTCAAACGCGTAACTGACCTCATTGGCTGGGACGCATCACGTGCGCGCGAAGCCGTCGTTCTCCACGCGGCCCTGATTGTTGGTACGATCACTCAACCCGACATCAGAACCCGACAACGTGCGAAAAACTACAAATAATCGGCACGAAGTTCGTCTCCGTTCTTCATGTTCACGACCCGCGAACCTGGGAAACTACAACCGTGATCGTAATTGTTTGCCCTGGTCAGGGGTCGCAAACCGAGGGATTTCTCCGTCCGTGGGTCGCCGAATCGCGATTTCGAGAACGCTTCGAGGCACTGTCTGACGAGATTCAGCTTGATCTTGTCACGCACGGTACGAAGAGCAATTCCGAAACCCTGCGCGACACGGCAATTGCACAACCACTCATCACAGCGGCGTCCATCGTTGCGGGAGAAGCCCTCCTCGACGAGGGTCGTGACAAATTGATTGGCGGCATTGCAGGCCACTCGGTTGGTGAAATCGCAGCGGCCGTGTGCGCGGGAATTCTCTCGGTTCAGGATGCGATGCGTTTTGTCGTCACTCGCGGACAAGAAATGGCGCGGGTTGCGACGGAAACACGCGCCGGAATGAGTGCCGTCATTGGCGGGAACGAAGCAGACCTCTTGACGCTGCTCGACAGTCTCGGTCTTGAAGCAGCAAACTTCAACGGTGGCGGTCAGATTGTTGTCGCGGGTCGCGTCGACGCGCTCGAAGAGTTGGCGAGCAGGCCACCTGTCGGCTCGCGCGTGATTCCCCTTCCGGTCGCAGGCGCGTTTCACAGCCAATTAATGGAACCCGCGACAGAGGCCCTGCGCGCATTTTCGCATCAGTTAACAATCGCTGACCCGAAAATGACCATTTGGACCAACGTCGATGGCGGCACCGTCACGTCTGGTTCAACTTTCGTTGACCTCGTTGTCGGTCAGGTTTCATCCCCGGTACGATGGGATCTCTGTATGAACGCGTTTTCCGCAGCGGGAATTACCGGCCTCGTCGAACTCACTCCGGCGGGTGTCCTCACCGGACTCTCACGTCGTACTCTGAAGGGAGTGCCGACGATCGCAATCAAGAGTCCGGACGATTTGGAGGCCGCAATTGCTCTTCTCCCGTGACTGCCGTCTGAAATTATTCCAGTCGCCCTCACAGAAATACTCATCATGACCCGACGATCGGAACCACCACCGCACGACGCAGCCCGCCCCCATTTGAGGCAATCGCACGGCGCCGCGCATTCGCGACTCTACGGTCTTGGCGCTGCCCGGGGCGACACCGTGGTATCAAATTCAGACCTCGCTGGGCCCATTGACTCGTCGGACGAGTGGATACGCCAACGGACCGGTGTTATTGAGCGCCGCCGCGCGAGTGCGACGGTGTCGGCCGTCGACCTCGCAACCGACGCATCAATCGAGGCACTCGACGCGAGCGGCATTACTTCGGCGGATGTCGGAGTCGTCATCGTGTCGACAATCAGTAACACCGTGCAAACGCCCTCAATGGCGGCTCTTCTCGCGCATCGCATTGGGGCCACGCCGGCCGCCGCGTACGATATCTCGGCGGCGTGCGCTGGCTACACGTATGGAATTGCGCAGGCCGATGCACTCGTCCGCACTGGCTTTGCCACCCACGTGCTCGTTGTTGGCGCCGAGAAACTCTCTGATTTTGCAAAACCAACCGACCGCACGATCTCCTTTTTGCTCGCCGACGGGGCGGGTGCAGCAGTCGTCGGGCCGAGTGATTTCCCGGGAATTTCGCCCACAGTGTGGGGATCGGATGGCGCGCGCTGGGACGCGGTCGGAATGGATCACACGCTCGTCGAGTTTCGGGCCGGAGACGCGTCTTGGCCGACGCTGCGCCAAGACGGCCAATCGGTATTTCGCTGGGCCGTCTGGGAAATGGCAACGGTCGCCGAGAATGCACTCGAACGCGCGGGTATCACGAGCGATCAGCTATCGGCCTTCATTCCCCACCAGGCCAATATGCGAATAATCGATGAATTTGCAAAACGGCTTAAACTACCCGAATCCGTTGTCATCGCGCGCGATATTGCGACAATGGGGAACACGTCAGCCGCATCGATTCCTCTCGCAACGCATCGGCTTCTCGCGGATCACCCGGACCTTCACGGCACTCTCGCCCTGCAAATTGGTTTCGGCGCCGGACTCGTTTTCGGGGCTCAAGTCGTCGTACTGCCCTAAACTGATCCACGGTCACCCGACAATTCAAGGAGATAAAAATGGCATTGTCCACCGAAGAAGTTCTCGCCGGACTTGCAGAACTCATTAGCGACGAAACTGGAATCGCAGTTGACACCGTCGAGCTAGACAAGTCTTTCACCGACGACCTCGACATCGACTCCATTTCGATGATGACGATCGTGGTCAATGCGGAAGAAAAATTCGACGTGAAAATTCCAGACGATGAGGTCAAGAACCTCAAATCGGTCGGGGACGCCGTCGCCTTTATTGTCAACGCGGCTGCCTAGCCGGCGGACCACCCGCGGCCCCACGCGAAAGATGCACACCGACCTCTGCGGCAATTATTCTTTCGCTTGGGGCCCCTTCGAGTAACCCGGAAAAGAGAACGTGCCCAATGACCACCGCGTCGCAAAAGAAAATTGTCGTCACCGGACTTGGGGCTACATCACCGCTCGGCGGAGACGTGTCAGACACGTGGGACGCCCTCCTCGCCGGCAAGTCGGGAGCACACACTCTCGAACACGAGTGGGTTGACGAGCACCAATTGCCCGTGCGCTTTGCCGCGAGTGTCAAGATTGCGCCCGGTGATGTTCTCGAACGCGTTGAAACGAAACGGCTCGATCCTGGAAGTCAATACGCTGTCATTGCCGCGCGCGAAGCGTGGGCTGACGCGGGTTCCCCCGACGGGATCCCTCACGAACGGCGTTCGGTCGATTTTGCGACGGGAATTGGTGGAATATGGACCCTGATTGACGCCTGGACGACCTTGCGCGAGCGCGGCCCACGGCGTGTCATGCCGATGACGGTTCCCATGCTCATGCCCAATGCGCCGTCCGCGGCGATCAGTTTGGATCTTCGCGCTCGGGGAGGCGCCCGCACCGCAGTCTCGGCGTGTGCGTCAAGCACTGAATCAATTGTCAATGCGTACGAACACATGCAGCGGGGCCTGGCCGATGTGGTGATCGCTGGCGGCACGGAGGCGGCAATTCATCCTCTTCCTCTCGCGTCGTTCGCGTCAATGCAAGCGCTCTCGACGCGAAACGACAGCCCGGAAACGGCATCGCGACCGTACGACGTCTCTCGTGACGGATTTGTCCTCGGTGAAGGAGCCGCGGCAATCATTATGGAGACCGAGGAACACGCGCTCGCTCGCGGCGCGCGAATCTACGCGGAGGTGGCGGGCGGCGCAATCACGAGCGATGCTCATCACATTACCGCACCAGACCCCGACGGGATCGGTGCCGCACGGGCAATGAATGACGCACTGACGCAAACCGGGGCCTCCGCGACCGATGTCACACACATTAACGCACATGCGACGAGTACTCCCGTCGGTGACGTCTCCGAATACCGTGCGATGCTGCGCGTCTTCGGCGAACGCCTCGAGACCATTCCGGTTTCTGCCACCAAAGCGTCAACCGGGCACCTCCTTGGCGGAACGGGCGCCCTTGAGGCCGTTTTTGCAATCAAGGCACTATCGACGCGCACGGCTCCCCCGACGATCAACCTCACGGCGCTCGAACCAGAAATCCGCCTCGATGTCGTGACGTCGCCCCGCTCATTGGGAACCGACGAGCAACTTGCTCTCAGCAACTCTTTTGGATTCGGCGGTCACAACGCAGTTGCCGCGTTTCGGAGCTACGACCTTTAACCAACGTTGTGCAACCACACGACGGGTGCGAAGTCGCTCGCGTGCCGAAAGGGTTCAAGTTCGTCGTCCCACGTCTGACCAAGCAACTGGCGCAATTCGCGATGCAAGTCGATAGCATTTGTTCCGGCGGTTGTCATAGCGACGCGAAGGCGATCCTCCGAAATTACGGTATTGCCCGCCGAATCAGTTTGCACGACACTAAGACCCAGGTCGGGCGTGTACATCCACCGCGCTCCGTCACGACCGGGACCGGGGTCTTCGGTAATCTCAAACCGCACGTCTTCCCACCCACGAAGCGATGACGCCAGTGACGCCCCGGTGCCCGGGGGTCCCTCCCAAAAGAACTCCGTTCGACGGTAGCCGCCGGCCGCCGACTGGTCAGCCCACGTGACGTTCACCGAGTGTCCTAGCGCGCTTCCCACCTCCCATTCAATATGGGGGCACAGCGCACGAGGTGAGGAGTGTACAAATAACATTCCCTGAGCAAGCCGCGTCAACACAATTCCTCCGTTCCGTGAGATACGTCTTCCCCAACGGTCTCGGTCAACGGCCAAATTGCGACAACTCGCGCTTGCTTTTCTTAATTATGCCTGATCCGCTGCTCAAACCCCGCAATACGATGAATAATTAAGGGTCACTTGAGAGAAATTGAGGAAGCAGTGTCGGTACGAGGCGGAATGTTGGCAATTCTCACAATTGGTCCCGCTTATGGTTCTCAATTACTCAGCGAATTCCAGCGCCGCGCTGCGCACAGGGCACCGGTGAATGTCGGGCAGGCGTATACAACACTTGACCGTCTTTCCAAGCAGGGCCTCGTGGAAACTGCGGGAACGACTGCGGACGGTCTCACCCTTTTTGCGCTGACCGAGGCCGGCCGGGTCGCAGCGGACGCGTGGCTTCGAGACGCCTCGGACAGTATGGGAAGCGACAATTGGGACGAGATGCTTGACCGCGTTCTTATCGCCCGCAGTCTCCCCAATTCCCCGCACGACGCTTTGATCGAGTCCTACGCGGCATTGTGGAAGCAGCGAGGTGCCATTCGAAATCCAGCGAGTAACGCGCGCACGCCGCATGATCACGAGGGCACGAACCTCGTTGCGCGAGCGAACGCGCTCGTCGCCGACGCGGCGCTTGATTGGCTCCACACGGTCTCTCGCACTGAGGCGACGGCCGTGTCTTATTCCTCTGAAAAACCGCTCCGTGGCCGTCGTCCACATCGCGTGACCGGACAACAGGTTGGGACCGCGTCGTCACGCGTGGAGCACACCACCTGACCGGTTGAGTACGTTCTTTTCTCCGGCTTCTATCGCAAATCGGAACCGATTCTGCGGAGGCGGCATGGGGCAATTGAAGCTTTGAGAGAATGCGCACGGCGGTAAGAATGCGCGATTGAAGTCGAGGGTAATCGCGCCATCGGCCCGTGGCGCGACCATGAGAAATCGGCCCACAGCGTACGTTGAATCACCGGTCGTCGTATCTGCAAAAACCAAGAGCAATGCGGATCCCTCGTGAAACGCAGCGATGCGGTACGTCGTCCCGCCCCGCTCGAAGACAATGTCCCCGGGAACAACCTTGTTTCGCGTTTTCCCCTCGTCCTTCAGGTGTTCGATTCCGATGGTAGCGCCGTCGTCGTTTGGCACAAACGTCGCCTCTATCACCCAATCTGGGTCAAATGGGAAAGCGTCAATTCTTTCAAATTCTCGAATCCCATCTGAATTGGCATCCCACACCCGAAGAGCGTATTCACGGTGTTCGTTCCCAATCACGAAGCCCGTCACGGTGTCACTAAAGATAACCTTCGAAGGCTCGTCGCTGTCTTTTCCGCGAACAATCGCGCTTGAGTCGACAACAACTCCGTCAACGCGAATGTTGGCCGCCGGGGGCGCCGTGACGCGAAGGCCTGACTGCCCGGCTGGCAAGGGCGACCAGCTCCCCGGCACGCCCCGCACCACTTGGGCGGCGGTGTCGTCCCCCGCGACCCACTGCGTATTCACCAGAGCCAAATTTCCCTGCGGTGCCGTTACCGCGCGCTCTCGACGTTCTCGGTACAGCGCGTATTGTGCCGCGGAATCTGGGAACTCAACCATATGCACCATCCATTTCGACGCTGTCGGCGACAACTCTGTTGGCTACAAGGTTATTTCCCACCGACACCGTCCCGCGAACTCGGGCACCATGACAATCTAGGTTGCCGCGTCTGAGACAGCGGGAACCGGATCACAATCGACAAACCGGTGGAGAAACTCGTCATCGGATGGCTCAGCGTCCACGTTGTGGCGCTTCAGCATCCAATCGAGAGTCGCAATCGTGCGATCACTGCGGAGTTCGGCACAACCAACGTCGACTTCCACCGCGAAAAGCTGGCTTGCGGGGCTAATGAGAAGTTGAGCACGCTGAACTTCGCCAAAATCGTCGAGTACCGGCACCTCGATCACGTCCGCAAGCTGCCTCATGGCAAGTTCCATTGCATACCGGAGAAGCGCGTCAGCAATCTCACTTCCGGTAACTATTGAACCACCGGAATAAAAGACACGTTTCATGACTGAACGCCCGCCACGGCGGCGCGGGAACGGCTCAGCAGCCACAAAAAAACCCTGGTTTGCGATAGTGACGCCATTGTCCCCCCAATGTCGATTCAGAATGTTGATGCCGGGGTCTCAAGCACCGTGAAGCGAAAATAGCACAGAATCGGTTGCTAACGCGCGACAATTTCCCGCTCTCATTGGCCAACTCGTGGGACATCCGCCCGTTCCGCGACCGACAGCGCTCGTGCGACGGCATCTTTCGCGAGGCCAAAGAACGAAGCAGAGATTAGCAGACCACGAAACAACGGAACACGAAGCATTTTCTGCAGCGGACCTCGCAAAGACGTCACGAAGCCCCGTGATGCTCGCCAACGCGGGCAGCCACGCTCCTAAAACCCCACAATTCACCAAGGGTTCGCGAATATCTCGGGGTAAGCGGTGAAATAACGACGCTTTCCATTGTTATTTCCCTCCCGTGGCGCGCCAAAGAGTGCCATGCTGTATCTGGGGGTAGGTGCTCGTCTTCGGGCCGGTCCCCCACGGACACGAAGCCGCTGAAGGCAAGCTGAAGTTAGGTACGCGCTTGCATGAACGACTGTTGTCCGAGAGACTCGACGTCGACGCGCGGGAGCGCGTCCATGCCACATTCTTCGCCGGGCTCAGTCTGGAAACCAACGAAATTTCGTGCAACAGCGTCATCGTGTCAGAGATGGCGCAAAGAATCGACTGGATTCTCAATGAAACCGTAGCGTCGCTGTTCCCGAGCGACACTCGCGTGACGCGTCAACCTTGCGCCGAGGTCCGGGACGCAGACGACGCACACGGTCGCCCACTGCACGCCGTGACGTGGTTGGAGGCGTCCCGTGTGCTTTTCACTGTCGCCCTCCCGATCCTCACCGAATCACTCGCGCGGAACACGCGCGGGCCGTCCGCTTCCGAAATATCATCGGCGCTCGCCGTCGCAATTCAAGAAAGCGTCTGCCGCGCGTCCCGTTCGTACGTTGAAACAATGGTCAATCGCATCGATGCGATGAACCGCACTCACCCCTCGACCGTGGTGTATCCGCACGTCGATGAGAATGCCCAGGGGTCGAGAATGGCAGTCTTTCGCGACGATCTCATCCATTCCGTGTCGCGAGTGCGCGCTGAACACTCGGGGCCAATTATCGACAGCGTCATCGGCCCGCTTCGGCGAGCGGCAACCGAAATAAACGATACGTGCGGGATTCAGTAGGGCGGACGGGACTTGAACCCGTGACCTGTCGATTATGAGTCGAGTGCTCTAACCAGCTGAGCTACCGCCCCGCGAAGGCTCATTACGCGCGAGAGCCTCGCGCGATGCAGCAGACGCGTTTTCGGTGGCCCGATCAACCACCGCCTCACCACGATACAGGCTCTCGAAGGTGGAAAGCGTGCGACGGATGTCGTGCGTTTCAATGAGCCGGAGGGAAGCCTCTTTAACTCCCGTAAGCGGTCGGGCGATGCGGTGAGAACCTTCGTAATGCAGCGTGCGAGTTCTTCGATATTGCCCGGCGGGAACAAAAATCCATTCTCGCCATCACGAACCAAATGTGGCAACGCCATTGCGTTCGCCGCAATGATTGGCAAACCCGACGCCATTGCTTCCATCGTCGCGATGCTCTGAAGTTCGGCAACCGATGGCATCGCGAATAGCGTCGCACGCGTGTATGCCGTGCACAGTTCACGGTCCGTCACGTACCCGGTAAACACCACTCGATCGGCAATATTGAGCGCAATCGCGAGATTCTCGAGGTTCTTTTTTTGATCGCCATTCCCGACAATTTCGAGGGTGACAGCGAGCGAATCAGAAAGCTGCGCAACGGCTTTCATCAGAACGTCAATCTGTTTCTCACCCGTAATCCTTCCCACGAACAAAATGCGATTCTCCGTTCGCGGTTCGAAGTTCGGGGTGTAATTTCGTGCGTTTATACCGCACGAAATTGCGTGAACGCCTCGTAGACCGGTGTATTTTTCGAGAAACTTAGCCGCTCGGAGCGTCGGCGTTGTCACAGCCTCGGCCCTCCCAAATGTCCTTAAGGCGGCGCGCCACGCCATGCGAATCGCGCGCTGCTGGACGCTCTTCGGTAAAAGCGTAAATTCGAGCATATTCTCGGGCATAAAGTGATTCGTCCCAATCACGCGAATACCACGCTTTTTTGCCTCGATGCTGAGTCCTCGGCCAACGACGATGTGTGACTGAAAATGAACGACGTCGGGCCGCACCACGTCGAGTATCCGGGCACTGTTCGCGCGAATTCGCCACGGCAATGCAAACCGCAACCAATCGTGCGGGTACCAGCGCCAGCTGTGGAGCCGATGCACGGTCATCCACTCGCCCTCGTGCTGTTCGTTCCACGTGCCGTGCTCGCGAGTCGCGGAAGGCGCCACAATATGGACGGCGTGCCCACGGGAGACGAGTCCCGCGGCGAGCCGTTCGGCAAACCGTGCCGCGCCATTAACATCTGGTCCGAAGGTATCCGCCCCTATCAAAACCGTCAGCGGCGAATTGCCCGAACCGAGATGGGGTTCAGCACCCGCATTCGAAGCACGAGAATCTGTCATGTTATGTGGTTCCCTACGATTGATCGGAGGAGACGCGGTGGCACCCGACGAACAAGAGAGAGCGAGACGAGAAGCTGCACGCACCCTAGTGTAGGTGGTGACGAGAATCGTCGGGCTACGCCGTCGTCGCTCGCTTCGCATTTTGCTGCGGATGATTTTTTGACAGTAAATAGACGCCTCCCGCCGCGACGAATCCTGAGGCGACAAAACCGACTGCCGCCAAGGGACCAGCGTGAGCGGCCTCACCCAAAACCACGATGCCAATTGTGACCGCGACTAGGGGGTCAATCACCGTCAAACCAGCGATGACAAGATCGGGCGGTCCCGACGAATAAGCGTTTTGCACGAAATAGGCACCCACGCCCACGACGCTTAACAAGCCGAGCAGACACACGAGAGTCAACCACGTGAATGTTCCTTGATCGATGCTGCTGATGATGACTTTGGCAAGCGTCGCAACAAATCCGTAGAGCACTCCCGCCGCAACGATGTACATGAGCGCCTCAAAACGGTCTCGGAACATAACAAACAAGAGACTAAATGCCGCGAGGACGACCGCGAGGATAATCAAGATTGTCACGAGTTCCGGATCGGATACCGGTGGATCAATCGTCGTAAAAGCAGCAATCGAAACGAAAGCACCGACGCCGCTCACACACAAGCCGATTGCCACAATTGAGCGCTTATTAAGCGTGACTCGGCTGATTCGCGAGTTGAGGATTGCGGTAATCACGAGCGCGACTGCACCGAGAGGCTGCACGACGGTGAGTGGGGAAAGGCGAAGACTGACAAGTTGTAATACGACCGCTAGGGCCAGAAAAACGGTCCCGAGAACCCACGACGGCCGCCGGAGAAGGGCAAGGAGTTGTCGACCGCGGAGGCCCCGGCCAGAATCACCGTGGCGGTGCTCCATCTTTGCCACGCCACCGTGTTGAAATTGTGCCCCTAGTGAGAGAAAAAGCGCCCCGACCAATGCAAACGGTATTCCCAAGAACTGCTTGGGGTCAAGCTCGATTGATTGACTAAGCCCTGCCACGGTCATTTGCACCATTTGACCCTAGCGATTGCACTGCTGATATTCTCGGCAAATGGCCGTGCTTCCCATTCGAATCTCAGGCGATCCGATCCTCCACCAACCAGCCGACGAGGTGACCGACCGTGATGCATCGCTTAGCGCTCTCGTTGATGACATGTTCGAAACGATGGACAAAGCGCCGGGCGTTGGGCTTGCGGGACCTCAAGTGGGCGTTCCACTGAGACTATTTGTGTACGACTACCCGGATGTCGATGGCACGGCGCGACGCGGGGTCGCGATCAATCCCACGCTGTGGGTGAGACCAACTCCCATCGGTGAGCCAGACCCCGAATTAGAGGCCGAGGGCTGCCTGTATTTCCGGGCGAACGATTTCCTCTTCGCCGATCAGAATCAATTAGTCTGCACGCGAGTGACCTCGGCGGCAAAGAATTTGAAATTCACGCAACCGGGTGGTTTGCTCGAATTTTTCGACGCGAATTCGATCGCCTCAACGGAACCTCTACGTGGATCGCCTCAACGACGCGCACTCTCGAGCGGCGGGCGCCGTTGCCCGCGAGCGTGGCTGGGGAGTGCCCGGCCAAAGTTGGCTTCCGGGCGTCGACAAGCTCGAACCTTAGCGCAGCGATACGCCGCCGAGACGACGACCCCTCGTCGAAAAAATCTCAATGATAGAGAGAAAGCCTGTTTGAGTGCTTGCGCCCAGCTCGTCGTCGATTCACGATCCGGTGAGCTCCCCGGCTTGGACTCGAACCAAGAACCTATCGGTTAACAGCCGATTGCTCTGCCAATTGAGCTACCGAGGAATACAAAATAGCGTACTAACACTACCAAAGGATCAATGCGCCGCTCGTCAGCGGGCACGAAAATCATCCAGGGCGTGTGAGAGACCCACAACAAAGGGATGATGCGATTATGCCAAACGTCGTCAATCGAACCGAGCGCAACGACGTTTCCCCCGTGTAAAACAACGATTTGATCGGTGAGCTGGCGAAGCACGGCAAGATCGTGGCTGATGACGACGGCCGAAAAATCGCCCGCGCGTTTCAGCTCGGCGACAACGTCGACGACCGCGTCACGCACCGTGAGATCGACACCCGCCGTTGGTTCATCCGCAACGAGGAGCTTGGGACCGAGGACGAGCGCTCGCGCCAACGACACGCGTTGGCGCTGTCCACTGCTCAGCTCAGTCTCGAGCAGCTCGACGGCAGCGAGACCACGACGCAGCCGAGTACCCCTGCCCAGACGACGAGCGCCGGGTCGTGACCGGCACCGCGACGTTCCGTGCGATGGGGTGCGAGGTGATCGTGCAAGGCGGCGATCTCGAGGCGGCCAAGGCGATCTTCGGCAGCCGCGACGCCCGCTTCAGCCGCTTCCTCGCCGGGTCGGAGCTGAATCGCGTCAACGCGCGACCCTTCGGCGCCGACCTGCTCAGCGCCGAACTGGCCGCGATGCTCGAGCTGTCGCTCGACGCCGCGGGTGCGACGGGTGGGCTCGTGACGCCTGCGGTCGGCGCCTCAGTGGTCGGAGCCGGCTATGACCGTGACTTTGACGCGCTCCCGCCCGACGGTCCTGACGTCGAGCCCGTGCGGGTCCCAGCTCTCGACACGCTCTCCCTGCAGGGCCGGCTGCTCTTTCGAACTGAGGCGCTCCTCCTCGACCTGAACGGGGTCTCAAAGGGCGCACGGTCGACGATGCGCTCGCGGCGGCAGGAGCGCACTGGGTCAACGCGGGTGGTGACCTGGCGACGCGCGTTCCGCTCGAGGTCCGGCTCTCCCGGTGGCGACCTCGTCACCGTGACCGCCGGCGGCCTCGCCACCAGCAGTGTCGCCTGCCCGAGGCCTGCTTCGCGCGGCCAGGTCCAGCACCATCTGATCGATCCCG
>CAWGQN010000009.1:0-6930 GCA_963824885.1 uncultured Actinomycetota bacterium | reverse complement strand
CGACCTGGCCAACGCGGTCGATACGGTGTGTTCGGGAGTAAAAACGACGACCGAGACCCCGCGGTTGACCATGAGCTTTTTGTGCTGAGGACCGTCCGAATCGACCCACGCGATTGACAGCTGGCCAAATAGTGCGGGCGCCACATTGTCAGGGTGCCCCTCTAATTCGGTCGCGAGCGCAAGCAAGGTGTGGGAATCGAGTTCGATAATTCCATCGAGAAGGCCCCGTGCCGCCAAAATTCCCACAACAATCGCGGCGCCTGACGACCCCAATCCACGACCGTGCGGAATCTCATTGCGCGCCACGATCGTGAGACCCGGCATGTCGTGACCGACGTGAGCAAACGTCCGCGCGATCGCGATTGCGACGAGATTCGTTTCATCGGTCGGAACCGAGCCGACTCCCACGCCCGTCACCTCGACGGTCACGCCGGGCGCAGACCGCACCGAAACCGTCACCTCGTCGTACAAAGCCAACGCCAAGCCGAGGGTGTCAAACCCGGGGCCCAAGTTCGCCGACGTGGCAGGAACCGTGACGGTGACCGACCGACCGACCAGGGTCATACCTCGCCGTTCCCGCGATTCTCACTGGCCCGCGTGTGTTCGACCGAAGACCCGACTCCGAGAACGTGAGCAACGTCTGCGGTGTCTTTCGAAACAACCGTCGGCGTGACGGGAGAACCATCGGCCTCTTTGAGAGCCCACTGTGGATCCTTGAGACCGTGGCCCGTCACCGTGATCACAACCGTTGCCCCCGAAGGAATGACCTTCGCCTCGGAGCGATCAAGCAAACCGGCAACCCCGATGGCCGACGCGGGCTCGACGAAGATTCCCACGTCGGATGACAGCACGTGATAAGCCTCGAGAATCTTTGAGTCGTCTATTGCGCCAAAGTATCCATCGCTCTCCGACTGAGCGTGCAACGCCAGCTTCCACGACGCGGGATTGCCGATGCGAATCGCGCTCGCGATTGTCTCGGGGTCTTTGACCGGATGACCGAGAACGATTGGCGCGCTTCCCGCCGCCTGAAACCCGAACATGCGCGGCACTGCGCCGCTGTCTCCGGACTCGAGCGATTCGCGATAACCGCGAAAATACGCCGAATAGTTTCCCGCGTTACCGACCGGCACGATGTGAAAGTCGGGCGCATCACCGAGCGCGTCGACGACTTCGAACGCCGCCGTTTTCTGCCCCTCAATTCTGTCGGGATTGGTCGAATTGACAAGGTGAATCGGATAGTGCGCCGCGAGTTCGCGCGCAATATCGAGGCAATCGTCGAAATTACCTCGAACCTGCACGAGCTGGGCACCGTGAGCAATTGCCTGGCTGAGCTTGCCCATCGCGATCTTGCCCTCGGGAACGAGCACCGCAGCGGTAATGCCAGCGTGCGCGGCATACGCGGCAGCCGAGGCCGATGTGTTTCCCGTCGAAGCGCAAATGACAGCACGCGCGCCGCGCTCGATTGCCTTGGATATCGCCATGGTCATGCCGCGGTCTTTGAACGATCCCGTCGGATTCATGCCCTCGAATTTGACAAATACGCGCGCCCCCGTGCGATCAGACAGGGCCCGCGCAGCAATAAGTGGTGTGCCTCCCTCGCCAAGCGAAACGATTGGCGTCGCGTCGGAGACATCGAGTCGGTCGGCGTACTCGCGCACGACCCCTCTCCAGAGACTCGCCATTAGGACCCTTCAACTCGAATAACGGATACCACGGTTTTCACGGCGTCATTTGACGTGAGATCGTCGACGGTGGCAGCCAAATTTGCCTCGATTGCACGGTGCGTTCCGATCACCAGAGTAGCGAACGGCTCGATTGGCTCTCTCACGCTTTGTTCGACGAGTTCCACCGAAACACCGTGAACGCTGAAAATTCCCGCAATCTCCGCTAAGACTCCGGGTTCGTCTTTTACGTGGAGCGTCATTTGGTACCGAGTAGAAATCGATCCGATGTCGAGCACGGGCAATTCGGCGTGTGTCGATTCGGCGACGCCCGGACCCCCCGCAAGACGACGACGAGCCGCAGAAACGAGGTCGCCGAGCACGGCCGATGCGGTCTCACGACCCCCGGCCCCCGCACCGTAAAACATGAGCCCCCCCGCCGCCTGGGCGTCGACGAACACCGCATTATTGGCGCCGTGAACGGTCGCAAGCGGATGAGAGCGGTGGATCAGCGCCGGATACACTCGGGCCGACACGCTTTCATCGTGCGTCGACGGATCGCGCACGCGCTCGCATATCGCGAGAAGCTTGACGACGTACCCGGCGGTGCGCGCCGACTCAACGAGTTCGCGAGTGATCGCGGAAATGCCCTCACGGTAGACCGCATCGAGTGGAACGACGGTGTGAAATGCGAGGCTCGCGAGGATTGCGGCTTTTTGCGCGGCATCGTACCCTTCTATGTCGGCAGTCGGATCGGCTTCGGCAAGACCCAGACGCGTTGCCATTGCGAGTGCTTCCTCGAGAGTCTCCTCGTGCTCAGCCATGCGGTCGAGAATAAAATTGGTCGTCCCGTTGACGATTCCGAGAATCCGATTGACTCGATCTCCTGCGAGACTCTCGCGGAGTGGACGAACAATCGGTATTGCACCGCCGACCGCCGCCTCGTAATAGAGCTGCGCCCCCACGTGCTCGGCGGCCGCAAACAATTGCGGCCCGCGCGTTGCCAACAGAGCCTTATTTGCCGTCACGACATCCGCGCCCGAGTTGATTGCTTTCATAACAAAGTCGTACGCGGGTTCGATCCCGCCAATGAGTTCGATAACAATATCGGCACCGAGAATAAGAGAATCGGCGTCGGTTGTCACGAGCGAAGCGGGCACGTTTGCCGTTCGTACCGCGGTCGTGTCGCGCACCGCGACGCCAACGAGGTCGAGATGCGCCCCCACTCGCGCCGCGAGTTCGTCGGCGTGCTCGAGAAGCATGCTCGCGACGTGGGCTCCAACCGACCCGGCACCGAGGAGCGCGACGCGAACGGTGGGACGGTCGATCACGAGTTCCTCCCTGTGCTGCCCGACACGAGGCCTTCATCGCGAGCGAACACATCGGCCGTGGTCTCTCGGCGAACGAGGACGCGAGCTACACCGTCTCTGACGGCAACAACCGGCGCGCGGGCCACGTAGTTGTAGTTGCTCGCGAGCGACCCACAATACGCGCCCGTCCCGGGCACCGCAACGAGGTCTCCCTGCGTCACATCCGACGGCAAGTAGTCGGCATTCACAATGATGTCGCCGCTCTCGCAGTGCTTTCCTGCGAGGCGCACGAGCGCCGGTTGCGAGGTCGACACGCGATTCGCGATTCGCACCGAATAATTGGCACCGTAAAGCGCGGGGCGCGCGTTGTCGCTCATGCCGCCGTCAACGCTCACGTAACGCCGGACGGCCGTGGGCTCGTCGCATGCCGACTGGTTTTCAATCGATTCGTCTCGGGCACCGTGGCACCCACACGCGTTGTTCCCGCCGCCGCACCGACACGAACGCGCGGGAACACCGACGAGAACGTCCTTGACGGTACCGACCTCGTACAGCGTCAGAGTTGATGGGCCGACAATTGCGCGCCCCGGTTCAAACGCGACAATCGGCACGGCAATTTTGAGACGCGCACACTCGTTTGCGACGGTCGAAGCGATTTCCTCTGCGAAAAATTCAATGTCGACCGGATCGTCGGCAAGCGTGTACGAAATGCCAAACCCGCCGCCGAGGTTGAGTTCTGGAACCGGTCCACGAGCGAGAAGGCGCGCGTGCACCGCTAAGAGGCGTCGCGCCGATTCACAAAATCCGTCGGGAGCGAAGATTTGCGAACCGATGTGGCAGTGGAGTCCCAAAAAGTTCAGCTCGTCGTGCGACCGGATCGTCGCGACGACGGCATCGGCGTCGGCGAGCGCAATCCCAAACTTCTGGTCCTCGTGAGCGGTCGCCAAGTGATCGTGAGTTTGAGCGTGAACGCCGTTGTTGACCCGCAACCGCACCGATTGAACGCGATCATGTCGAGCGGCGGCTGCGACAACGCGGTCAATCTCACCAACGCTGTCGATCACGATTTCGCCGATTCCCTCGGCCACGCCCCGATCAATTTCATCAATTGATTTGTTGTTCCCGTGGAGTGCAAGCCGCGCGGGTTTGACGCCCGCCGCGAGCGCGAGAGCCAACTCGCCACCACTGCACACGTCAATATTGAGACCCGAATCGACGACCCACCGAGCGATCTCAGAATTCAACGCGGCCTTGGCCGCGTAGTACACGAGAGTGGTGGTGCCAATGCGCGAAAATTCACGGTCGAGCGTCTCCCGAATGCGAGTGGCCCGCGCTCGCACATCCTCCTCGTCGACGATAAAAAGGGGGGTACCATACTCGCGAGCCACGTGCGAGATTGGCACTCCCGCGACGGTCATCTCGCCGCTCGCCGACCGTGAGACGGCCGACGACCACAATCGGTCGTCGAGCGAGTTGGCATCCGCGGGCTCATCGAGCCACGGCGGCGCTAATGGACTTGTGGCCACGATGAAAACCTCACGAAGAGCGTCGAGCGAGTGCCGTCTCTGGTCGAAAACAACCCGAAAGGGACCCTTGCCGATTGTGACAGATGATGTGCGAAAAATGATTCTTGCCCGTTAGGACGCGGTCTTCATGAATTGTAGCGAACGTCGATCTCAGACTCGGCCAGCCAAGCGCGTCACTACATGCGGTCGGGTGCCGACACACCCAGCAAACCCAAGCCGTTTCGAATGACGATCCCCGTTGCGTCACTCAGCCATAACCGGGTGCGATGGAGATCGGTGACCGAATCGTCACCGAGCGGTAGGACGCGACACGAGTCATACCACCGGTGAAAGACACCCGCAAGTTCTTCGAGATAGCGCGCGATTCGGTGCGGTTCTCTCAGTTCTGCGGCGTGCGCAATAATGCGGGGATAATCGCTGAGCGATCCGAGGAGAACCGTCTCGGTTTCGTCGCGAAGAAGCTCGGGATCGAAACTGCTTCGATCGACTCCCGCCGACATCGCATTCCGAGCCACAGACCGCGTGCGGGCGTGAGCGTATTGCACGTAGAAGACGGGGTTGTCGTTGCTTCGCGAGCGCAGCTTTTCGCCCTCGAGCGACACGGGAGAATCTGCCGGATAGCGTGCGAGCCAGTAGCGGAGTGCATCGGCGCCGAGCCACGAAAGAACGTCGTCAAGCTCGATAATATTGCCCGCTCGTTTCGAGAGTTTGGCGCCGTCGAGGTTGACCAGCTGGCCAATAAGAACGGATATGGCCGTGTCGGGATCGTCGCCCGCGGCTCCGGCGAGCGCCCGAAGTCGCCCAACGTATCCGTGGTGATCGGCCCCCAACAGGTAGATGCTTTCATCAAAGCCGCGATCACGCTTGTCAAGATAGTACGCGGCATCGGCAGCGTAATACGTGGCAATGCCGTTGCCTCGCATAATCACGCGGTCGCGATCATCTCCGAAGTCGGTCGTGCGAACCCACACCGCGTCGTCGGCGTCGTAGACGTGACCGTGCTCGCGCAATCGTTCAATTGCGCGACCAATGGCGCTCATGCCGGTTTGCGGGTCAATGTCGTGCAGGGTTTTTTCCGAGAACCACACGTCGAAGTGCACGTTGAAAGCCGCTAGCGACGCCTGGATCTCGGTGAGTTGTTCGTGATAGCCCGCGTCGCGCGCGGCGGCGAGCCCTTTCTCTTCGGGTAAGTCGACAAGATTGGGGACCACACGGGAAACCGCGGTCGCCAAATCGGAAATGTATTCTCCCGGATAACCGTTCGCGGGCATCGGGTCACCCTTCGCCGCCGCGAGAATCGAGCGGCCAAACGCATCCATTTGCGCTCCCGCGTCGTTGATGTAGTACTCACGCGTCACCTCTGCGCCCGACGCAGCAAGAATGCGAGCGATTGAGTCGCCCAACGCCGCCCACCGCGTGTGGCCGAGGTGGAGCGGGCCGGTCGGATTTGCGGAGACGAACTCAATGTTGATTGCGCGTCCCGAAAGCTCAGAATTGCGGCCGTAGTCTTCGCCCACGTCCACAATCGTTCGAGCGATTTCTGCCGCCGCCGCGGTTCCCAACGTAATGTTGATGAAACCCGGACCAGCGACGTCGACAGCTGCCACGCCGTCAATTTCGGCAACCTCGCGGGCGAGCTCGCCCGCGAGGTCTCGCGGTTTCACACCCAACGACGGGGCAATCTTCATGGCAACGGTTGTCGACCAATCGCCGTGCGCCCGATTTTTTGGGCGTTCAAGTCTCACGTCTTCTCGCGAGAAGACGAGGCCATTGGAGTCGAACGCCGTGCGACGCCGCTGAATGACCTCGACAACGCACTCGGCAATGCGACGAGAAAGTTCAGCAGGAGTCACGGCCCACAACTCTACCGCTCGCTCGTCGTCGAGATCGGCACGAGCACGAGAAGCTCACGGTTTCTTTAACCGCACGAAATGATAGGGTCACCTTGCGCCTCAGTCCCCGCACGCTGGCTGAGTCTTGGCGATTCTCACTGAAATAAGCGTCGGGAGGCTACCGTGACGAAACCGTTCGCCACGCGCGTCACCGTGATCGCCGCTGTGACACTCGGGGTCTTCATTCTTTCTGGGTGCTCGACTCCGGGGATGCCAAACCAGGGCGCCGCAACGGCGACGCCGCGGGCCGCGGGCGACCAGGGCGAAAAATCGTCGGTAAAGGGGGCCCGAATAACGGTTCCATGCGATTCCCTCGTTAAGCCCACACAGCTGACGGCAATTAACCCAAATTTGGAACCCGCTCCCCACTACACGCCCGCGAAAGATTCGCACGCCGAAACAATTGTCGGTTTAGACGGTTTGGCGTGCGAGTGGCGCGACCGCAAAACCGGACAAACCGTCGAGGTTGCGGTTGCGCACCTTCCAGACGCCGCGATTACCACCCTCAAAAACGAGACCATTACCGTAAGCAAACCGGTGC
>CAWGQN010000008.1:0-120951 GCA_963824885.1 uncultured Actinomycetota bacterium | reverse complement strand
TCGCTCTCAATACCCAGCCGGGCAAGCATCTGGAAATGTGCGGTCCCCCACCGTGAACAACCACGGGATAAATCCCCGCTTCGCGCAAGACGATCATGTCGTGCGCGAAGGCACGGTAGAGTTCCGGCGCGACCATGGCGTTTCCACCAAACTTGACGACAATCCTTCGTCCGCTGTACTCGTCAAGCCCCAAAGAAGACTCACTCAGTGCCATAGTCAACTCGAATACGCGCTATTTTCGTGCACGTAGGCGTGCGTGAGGTCGTTGGTCCAAATGATCGCCGAGTGCGAGCCCCTGTGGATGTCAATGTCAATTGACACCTCTCGCGGCGTGAGATCAACGCGATTGCGTGGTTCGTCAATGACGCCTCCCTGGCAAACGCGCACACCATTAATGACCACGTCGATCTCACTCGGACTAATGCGAACGGCGGTCGTGCCCGCCGCGGCAAGAATACGCCCCCAATTTGGGTCATTGCCGAAAATCGCCGTCTTGACGAGAGCGCTTCGCGCGACGGCCCGGGCGACATCGACGCCGTCTTGTTCCGTCGCGGCGCCCGACACTCGAATGGCGATTTCATGACTTGCACCCTCCGCGTCGCGGTGCAATTGCCTCGTGAGGTCACGGCAAATCGCGGTGAGTCCGGCGATAAATTCGTCATGATCGGGAGTGATCCCGCTCGCCCCGGAACTGAGAAGGGACACCGTGTCGTTCGTTGACAAGCACCCGTCAGAATCCAGCCGCTCGAACGTGATCCGAGTCGCATGGCGGAGAGCACCGTCGAGGTCACGTGCCGATGCAACCGCGTCTGTCGTGATGACAACGAGCATTGTCGCGAGGCCCGGAGCGAGCATACCCGCTCCTTTTGCCATTCCACCAATAGTCCACCCCCCGGGCGAACGATGTATTGCCTGCTTGGCTCTCGAATCGGTCGTCAAAATAGCGTTTGCTGCGGCGTCCCCCCCGACGACCGTGCGTGCCGCCGGATCCGAGAGCGACCGAGCAGCTCGAGTTGCCCCGGAAGTCACTCGAATCGTATCGAGTTGCTCGCCAATTAAACCCGTCGAGCACACAAGCACGTCGGACGCTGAAATTGCAAGAGCCGAAGCGACCGCTTCAGCCGTCGCGTGAGTGGTCTGAAACCCCCGCGCTCCCGTGAAACAGTTTGCGCCGCCCGAATTAATGAAAATCGCGGAAATCAGCCCGTCGGAAATCGCCTGTCGACTCCAGTGAACAGGGTTCGCGACACACTGATTGGTCGTAAAAACGGCCGCGGCAGAGAATGACGGACCCAGATTTTGCACGAGCGCTACATCGAGATCACCCGATGATTTCAACCCCGAAGCGACCCCTGATGCGGCAAACCCACAAGGCGCGGTGACGCTCACGGCGCCATCCCGTCCACGATCAATCCCGTCGTTTCGGCGATACCGAGGGCAATATTTGCGGATTGAATCGCTGCTCCCGCGGTGCCTTTGACTAAATTGTCCAGTGCGGTTACCGTGACAACCCGCTGGGCGGCCTCGTCAAGCGCGATCCCGATGAGCGCGACGTTTGACCCGACAACGTCGCTTGTACGCGGGAATTGGCCGGCGGGCAGCACGTGAACAAACGGCTCGCGCTCATACGCATCCTCCCACGCGGACCGCACGCGAGCGAGAGATACACCCCGTTCGACTGAAGCGGTTGTCGTCGCGAGAATGCCGCGTGACAGTGGGACGATCACGGGAGTAAACGAAATTGTGGGTCGCTGACCACGTCCAGCATGGGCCAGATTTTGAATGATTTCAGGGACGTGTCGATGCACGCCTCCGACGGCGTAAGCGCTCGCTGAACCGATCACCTCGCTCGCAATCAAGTCGCTCGACGGACTCTTGCCCGCTCCCGATGTGCCAACGGTAAGAACTGCGACAAGGTCGTCGCTCCGCACTACTCCAGCGCGTAAACCGGGGGCAATGCCGAGCGTCACTGCCGTAGCGTTGCAACCGGGAACGGCAATTCGTGAGACACCCCTGAGCGCGTCGCGTTGAGCGCGGCCATCTCGTGAGGCCCCATCAACGAGTTCGGGAAGGCCGTACGTCCACGTTCCAAAAAATTGCCCGCCGTAAAACTCGTTCCACTCGCGCTCGTCCTCGAGACGATGATCCGCACCGCAATCGATAACGAGAGTATCGGTGTCGAGGGCCGCGGCGATCTCGCCCGATGAGCCGTGTGGAAGGGCGAGAAAGACAACGTCGTGTCCGGAAAGTGCCTCACGCGTTGTGTCAACCAGAGTCAGCTCCGCTCCGGCCCGCAGATGGCGGTGGACGGATCCGAGCGACCTCCCCGCGCTGCGAAACGCGGTCACCGTTCGCACGTCAAACTCAGTGTGGCCCGCAAGAAGGCGGAGCAATTCACCGCCCGCATAACCGCTTGCGCCCGCAACGGCAACTGAAAAGCTCATCCTTCAAACTTACCCGCGAAGTGATGCACCGAAACGCGCGTGGGCCGCGGCAACACCGGCCGATTTTGCGTCGGTCGCCTCCGCTGCCGTCAACGTTCGGTCGGAGGCCCGAAAATGCAACGCGAACGTGAGCGATTTCGTGCCACGCTCAACGCGGTCACCCCGATAGTCGCCGATCAGGCGAGCTTCTTCCAATAGCGGCCCCGCCCCGTCAATGAGGGCGGTGCGAACATCTCCCGCGAGCACGTCGTGACCGACGACCAATGAAACGTCTTGAGTCGCAACCGGGTGAGACGAGAGAGGAGCGACACCATCGTGCTCGGCCGCCGCGAACTCGGCCGCCGCGGTACATAACGCTGCCAGGTCGAGTTCGACAGCACCAACGACACCCGGAAGATCGACGTCGCGCGCGAGCGAGGGAAGAAGTTCTCCCGCGTATCCGATCGAGACGTCCGTGCCCCCCACGAGCGCAAAAATCTCGGCGGTCCGCCCCGAATGAAACCCCTGATGGAACCCCGGGCGGACGTTGACAGACACCCCGAGTGCGAGCGAAATCTGTTGAACCGTTGTCACGGCGTCTCGCCACGAATACGACACCGCGTCGAGGCCGGGCTGTTGGCGAATTGCGTCACCGACGAAGACGGCTCCTATTCGCTCACCGTGTGGAGGAATGCTCGCGTCGAGCGAGGCAAGCATCTCTCGCGACGGCCGAGTCGCCGACGCCGGCAATGTGGCTTGACCGTAGTGGCGACCAATTTCGGGGCGAAAGACGGTCCCAATTTCAAACACGGCCACGTGTGTCTGGCCGCGAGATCGGTTTCGGCGTGCGGCGCCGATAAGGCCCGGCAGCAACGACGTGCGAAGGAACGGCGCCTCACCGTCAATTGGGTTTGCGACCCGCACGTGAGCGACACCCGTGCGCGTGGCGTCGCCGAACACGTCATTGACCGCGCTCGACACAAATGGGTAGCACAGGACTTCGGTGTGCCCCGTTGCTGCCAAAACGGTTGCGACCGAGCGTCGCGCCCTCTGGGATGTCGTGAGGCCGCGCCCGGGCGGAGCAACGGGAAGCACCGCGGGAATTCGATCAAAACCGACGAGGCGCGCGACTTCTTCGGCGAGCGACCACTTGTCGGTCAGGTCCGGTCGCCAGCTCGGTGGAGATACGACAATTTTTCCCGGCGTGTCGACGAGGGTCGCCCCGATTGCGTCAAGCGAAGATCGCACCTCGTCGCGGTCGTAGTCGACACCCATGAGACGGTGAACAAACCCATCGGGAAGGTCGATGTGATTTTCACGCGGCGTCGCCTCGAGGACTGTACCCTCGCCGTTTGAGTGTCCTCCGGCCAACTCGCTCACGAGCTGAACAACACGCGATGCAGCGGCTTGAGCGATGCGCGGGTCGACGCCTCGTTCAAACCTCCGAGACGATTCGCTGGAAAGGCGGTGTCGACGGGCCGAGCGCGCAATTGAAACGGGATCGTAACGGGCCGCTTCTATGAGGATGTCGACCGTGTTACTCGTCATTTGAGTGATCGCGCCGCCCATGATGCCGGCGAGCGCGACCGGCCCGGAATCGTCAGCAATGACGAGGTCTTCAGGATCAAGCGAAAGAGCCGTGTCGTCGAGCGTCGTGACCGTCTCACCCCCGAGCGCGCGTCGAACGACCAGCCCGCCGCTCAGCGTCGCGAGATCGTAGCCGTGAATCGGCTGACCGAGTTCAAGCATCACGTAGTTGGTAATGTCAACGAGGACAGAGACCGAGCGAATGCCGGCGAGCGCCAAGCGCGCGACCATCCACACGGGTGTCGCGCGCCGAGCGTCGACGCCGCGTACAACGCGCGTGACAAAAACGGTCGCCCCGGCCTCGCCCCGAATTGGAGTGGAATCGTCAATCACGGCACGAATGGCGTCGGCCGATTTTTCCTCGGCCCCTCCCCCCGATTCGCGGGACACGAGCACCGGATCGCGAAAGCGAGCCCCGGTGGCGTGTGAGTATTCTCTCGCGATGCCACGAATCGAGAGAGCGTAACCGCGGTCTGGAGTCACGTTCACGTCAACCGCGCTGTCGTCGAGTCCCAAGAGTGGGAGCGCGTCCGCCCCGACATCCGAGTCGAGTCCGGTCGACGGGAGCGTCAGAATGCCGTCGCGGTTATCGCCCAGCCCGAGTTCATGTGTTGAGGCAATCATGCCGTCTGACACATGACCGTACGTTTCTCGGCGTGAAATAACGAGGCCGCCGGGCAGGATTGCGCCCGGCAAGCACACGACAACCCGATCACCAACCACAAAATTATCGGCGCCGCACACAATTCCGCGAAGGTCGGATCCACCATCGAGCGCCGTCTCGCCCGACGGTGCAACGCGAACGCGACACCATCGAATCGTCTTGCCGTTCGAGTGCTTCTCCGGCTGGATCTCAAGCACCTCGCCCACAACGATTGGACCCGATACGTTGAAGACGTGAATGTCTTCTTCTTCAAACCCGACTTTCACGAGCGCGGCGTGGATGTCGTCCGGTGTCGTTCCTCGAGCAATTTCGACAAATTCCGACAACCACTTCACGGGGACACGCATCAGATGACCATTCCAAATCGGTGACTGAAACGCACATCGCCTTCGACCATGTCTCGCATGTCATTGATATCGTTCCTGAACTGGAGAGTTCGCTCGACTCCTATACCAAATGCGAATCCCGAATAGTCTTCCGGGTCAATCCCGATTGAGCGGAGAACGTTGGGGTTGACCATGCCACATCCACCCCACTCGATCCATCGCGGTCCCCCTTTTGCCCCCGCGTGCCACACGTCGAGTTCGGCGCTCGGTTCGGTAAACGGAAAGTAGTTGGGACGAAGGCGAATCCGCGCCTCATCGCCAAACATGTCACGAGCAAAGCGCTCAAGAGTGCCACGGAGATGAGCCATTGTGAGGCCGCGATCCACCGCAATCCCCTCGACCTGGTGAAAAACCGGTGTGTGGGTAGCATCAAGTTCGTCGGTGCGGTACACGCGGCCAGGTGCAATGACGAACACCGGCAGCGGCCGATCAAGCAGAGTCCGGACTTGGACCGGCGAGGTGTGAGTGCGAAGAACTAAATGCGACTCGACGGGATCAATGAAGAGGGTGTCTTGCAGAGCGCGAGCCGGGTGGTCGGGACCAAAATTAAGCGCGTCGAAATTGAACCACTCGTTTTCCAGTTCAGGCCCTTCGGCAACCTCCCACCCCATCCCAACAAAAATGTCGGCAATTCGTTCCATGAGCAGCGAGAGCGGGTGCCGCGCACCCGGCTCCCAGCGGCTCGCGGCGGCCGTTACGTCGACGGTCTGCCGACGGAGCATTGATGCTTCTTCTGCGGCAGAAATCTCTTGTTCGCGTGCCTTGACCGCGTCGCTCACGCGGTTCCTCGCGTGCCCGACGAGGCGACCCGCGTTGGCCCGCCGTGCGACTGGCACTTCGCCCAGCTGCGCGTTGAATCGAGCCAAAGGGGATGACTCGCCCGCGTGGGCAATTCTGGCCGCTTTGAGCTCGGCCGAGTCGGCAGCAGAATGAACGGCCAAGAGGGCGGCCTTAAGCGCCGACGCAACCGCAGTCTCAGAAATTTCGGTGGACTCGGACACGAGTCACAAGTCTAGAGGTTCGTCGCGGGACGACTCCCCGAGCGATTGCCAGGGTGAAATTGTTCCCCTCGAGAAACGCCCCCATTATGGTGGTGCTACTCGCCAATCTGTCAGTTAAGACGAATGTCAGTTAAGACGAAAGGGAATCACCTCATGACAAGACACTCTCGGGTCGCCCCGCGGCTGGCCGCGGCGACGCTCGCAACAGCATGCGCCCTCACAATTTTTGGAGCTGCCTCGCCGACATCGGCGAGCGAATCCGGATACACGATCGACGAGGTTCGCGACCTTATGGGTCAGTCTGCCGAGATTCACCGCATCTCGCGAACCGCGAGCGGTATTGAGATTTCTGGACGCGCGCTCGCCCTCGGTTTTACGGGTAATCCGATTGAGGTTGGTGTAACAGTTGACGGTGTTAAGACGCCACGGCTTCCAACCTCACGAATCGTTCCCCGGAGTAACCCCGAAGGACTATTCGACATCGCTGTAGACGCGACACCAGGTACCCACACCGTCTGCATCGTCGGCCACCGCGAGAAGCCGCTCGAGTGCAAGACAATAACGAAAGACAACGAGGTTGGGCAGCTCAGAGAAGTCACGTGGGCCTCCGTCAACTCCGAAACCAATGAGATTCGGACACTCGTCGGAACCGACACGTCGAATTTCTATCGGCCGGGCGAGGACCCCAGCCTCCGACTTCGCGGCTCGCTGGTTGATGCGGAGGGGAATCACCGCGGAGAGGACATTAGAGTCACCGTCAACGGCGCCACCGTGCAACCCGACCTCGATCCTCCGTTTGACCCAGAACCCGGACAGGCGCAGAGTGACGCTTTCTCGGCTACTGTCCGCGCCGCAAACACCGTTGACAATGACGTGTGTGTTTACGCGCGGGCCACAAATAACCTCATTGCGTGCAAGCGACTCGTGAGCACACCCGAAACCACTCTGCGACAGTAACTGTCAAAGGCGTTCCGCAAGACCCACCGGCTGCCGGGTCTTGCGGAACGCCTCTCAATACGGGCGGCGTGACGACGCGGAATGGCGCGCGAACGCGCTTTCGTAAAGACACACGGTCGCCGCGGTCGCTAGGTTTATTGACTCGGACAGTCCGTAGATTGGCACGGCGACCACGCGATCAGCGGCTTCGAGGGTTCCCTCTGTCAAACCGCGCGCTTCGTTTCCGAAGATCCACGCGGTTGGCTCGGCAAGAATCTCCTCATTGCGCACCGCAAGCAAATCATCACCCTTGATATCGGCCGCCACGATTGACATTCCGCCGTCGCGCGCGCGTGCACACACCGCGGGAAGCTCTCCACCGACCGCAACCGGAATGTGGAAAATGGATCCCGCGGATGACCGCACAACCTTGGGATTGTAAAGGTCAACGCTGCGCCCGGTGAGAATCACCGCGTCGGCACCGGTGGCGTCAGCGGAGCGAATTATCGTGCCCACGTTTCCCGGATCGCGGACCTCCTCGAGGATCGCAATGAGACGCGGTTGCTCGCGAAGAATATCTTTTACCGAGGTGGGAAACTGTCGACAGACACCAACAAAACCCTGTGGGGTCACGGTGTCGGCCATTGCGTCGGCTACCGACTCTGATACAAACTCAACATCGACTCCGGCATCGACGGCCGTTTGGGCAATGTCCGTGTACTTTTCCAGCGCGGTGGGTGTGGCATACAGTTCAACCACGACTTCGGGCCGATAAGCGAGAGCCTCCGCGACCGACCGCGGCCCCTCCAACAGAAAGAGGCCCGTTTCAGCCTGAGCGCTTTTGGTGGAAAGTTTAGCCACCGAGCGCACTCGAGGTGCGCGCGGATTCTCAAGCATGGCCGATTTTTCTCGAGCGGCTCCACAGTGACACGACTGCTCCTACGCTGACGCATTCGCTTTCGGTGCCGACGTGTCTGACGGAAGGGCTTCTCTGGCCGTTGAGACGAGGGCCGCAAAGGTGGTTGGCTCGCTCACGGCGAGTTCTGCGAGAATGCGTCGATCAACCTCGACACCTGCGAGCCCCAAACCCTGAATCAGACGGTTATACGTCAAGCCATTCAGACGCGATGCCGCGTTAATGCGCTGAATCCACAGCCGACGAAAATCACCCTTGCGTGCTCGGCGATCACGGTACGAATAGACGAGAGAGTGCGTGACTTGTTCTTTTGCCTTGCGATACAGACGAGATCGCTGCCCTCGGTATCCCTCAGCACGCTCGAGTATGACGCGACGCTTCTTGTGGGCATTCGCGGCCCGCTTGACTCTTGCCATTTGTTCGGTCTCCTTACGGGTTCGTTCGGCGAGGTTTTCTACCTGCCGAGGAGCTTTTTGATCGTCGCGACGTTAGATCGTGCCACGACCTGCTCGCTGTTGAGCCGACGCTTGCGGTGGCTCGATTTCGACTCAAGGTTGTGACGCATACCCGACTGCTGTTTCATAAGTTTTCCGCCGCCGGTGACTGAGAATCGCTTCTTTGTTCCCGAATGGGTCTTGTTCTTGGGCACGTAATGCTCCTTTAAGTGGATGAGGCGTTCACGCCTCGAGTAGAGGGGTCGGGCGGATTATTCGGTTTGCGATCTCTCGCCGGCACCGGACTCGGAACCAACCCGAGTCTTCGAGGCCGCCCGGTGAGCACTCGCCTCGGCCTTCGCTTCTGCTTTGTTCTTGAGGGAACCGATGACCATCACCATGTTGCGCCCATCAATTGTTGGACTCGACTCGACGGACCCGAATTCGGAGACATCTTCGGCAAATCGCTGCAAGAGGCGGACTCCCTGGTCGGGGCGCGACTGCTCGCGTCCTCGAAAGAGGATCATCGCTTTCACTTTGTCACCCGCTTTGAGAAATCCCTCAGCGCGTTTGCGCTTGGTCTGGTAGTCGTGTTTATCGATTTTGAGGCGGAATCGCACCTCTTTAAGAATCGTATTTGCTTGATTTCGTCGTGCTTCTTTCGCTTTTTGCGCGGCCTCGTACTTGAATTTGCCGTAATCCATGATCTTGGCAACGGGAGGCTTCGAATTCGGAGCCACTTCCACGAGGTCGAGCTCTGCCTCTTGCGCGAGTCGCAACGCGACCTCGATCTTGACAACGCCAACCTGTTCACCGGCAGGGCCGACAAGGCGAACCTCAGGAATGCGGATTCGTTCATTAGTGCGGGGATCGCTGATGCGTTTCTCCTCAATCGTGCAGTAGTAATGCGTGAACGCGGTGCAAGTGCCACGCGCGCGTGAAAATGGGTCACTACCCACCCACAACCGAACCAGCACGTGCATCACGACAATGATGTACGGTACCGCGCCCTATTCTACCGCGTCACTTCAGCAACACGGCGGAGCGCAATCGACCCGGTAACCTTGTGAAGCGGTTACATGCAGGTGGGATATTCTCCACTTTCGCACCGAGAAAGCCTCGGAACCCAAATAAGGCTAGCAGAGGAACAGCGTGATTGACGGCAAGTTCGACGAAGCCACGCGCGACATTGCCGAGGTGCCGGCTGTCGAGGTCATTACGACCGTCGCGGTTCACCTCATGAGTGCGGCGGCGGTCCAGTGCGGGCTCGCGCCCGACGCACACGACGATTGCGACCTCGATGAGGCCCGCAAACTAATCAACGCGCTCGCCGCGCTTGTGACCGGGAGCGCAAGCGATCTTGGGGGCCAACACGCGCGGAGCCTGCGTGACGGTGTGCGGTCGCTCCAACTCGCCTTTCGCGAGGCGTCTAGCGTGCCCGATCCAATTGGTGAGGGTCCCGGTGAAAAGTTCACGGGTCCGGTGACATAGCGCGCTGTCATCATTGCGCGACTCTTCAGAATCACGTCAGTGTGCGGCCGCAACCAACGCTGCCCGCAAAGTGAACGCTCCCGTGTACAGTGCTTTTCCAATGATTGCGCCCTCGAGTCCGCGCGGAACGAGAGCTCGAAGAGCAGCGACGTCGCCGAGCGATGACACTCCGCCCGAGGCGACGACCGGTCGCTTGGTTCGCTCGAGCACGGCTTCGAGCAGCGCGAGGTTCGGACCCGCCAAAGTTCCGTCTTTCGTCACGTCGGTCACGACATACCGGGCACAACCGACGTCGTCGAGGCGCTCGAGCACGTCCCACAGCTGACCGCCCTCGCGTGTCCAACCTCGCGCCGCAAGCGTTGTACCTCGCACGTCGAGTCCCACCGCGATCTGGCTTCCGTGCCGAGAAATAGCGTGCGCGGCCCACTCGGGATTCTCGAGCGCGGCGGTCCCTAAATTGACTCGAGCAACGCCGAGATCGAGTGCCGCCGCGAGCGAGTCGTCGTCGCGAATGCCACCAGACAGTTCGACGTCGATTGTCGAGACCCGCTCAATAATCGAGGCAATCGTCTTCCGGTTCTCGCCACGGCCAAATGCGGCGTCGAGGTCGACGAGGTGAATCCATTGAGCACCCTGATCGAGCCAATCGAGCGCGGCGTCAACCGGATCGCCGTACGAACTCTCGGTTCCCGCCGTCCCCTGGTGGAGGCGAACTGCCTTCCCGCGTGCGACGTCGACCGCGGGAAGGAGCGTCAGGGTGTGGGTGCTCGGGGTTTCGCTCATGACGTCCTCAAGAGTCGTGACGTGTGTTTCGACGGTTGTGAGGAACTCGCCCCGCGGCAACGGCGCGTCCACCCGCGCACTCCGAAGAATCAGGCTGTCCATTCGATTGCGAGAACCGTCATCGTCTCATCAGACTACCGCGCGTTTGAGACGAGGCGAAGCCAATTGGCCAACAAGCGGATTCCTGCCTCACCGGACTTTTCAGGGTGAAACTGTGTCGAACACAGTGGACCGTCTTCGATCGCCGCAATAAAACGGTTTCCGTATGTCGACCACGACACCACCGCCTCGGTCGAGTGGTCGACCCCTTTGCCTTCCCACTTCTGAACAGCGTACGAGTGAACAAAATAGAAGCGCTCGTTGCCGATCCCTTCAAAGAGGTGCGAATTTGGTGGCGCATCGACGGTGTTCCAACCCATGTGGGGCAAAACCGGTGCCGGCAACCTCGTTACCGGCTCAGGCCACGCACCGATTCCGTCGGTCTCCGCGCTTCGCTCGCTACCGCGACCAAACAAGACCTGCATGCCGACGCAAATACCGAGCACGGGACGGTGCTCGGCCAATCGGTCGAGAATGAGGTCAACACCGTTCACCGCGCGCAACGCCGTCATGACCGCACCGAACGCGCCCACACCGGGAATCACAAGGCCATCGGCCAACGTGGCCGCGGACCGATGTTTCGTTACGTCAACGGTCGCGCCTGCCGCTTCGAGTGCGTTCGCCGCCGAACGGAAGTTACCACTACCGGTGTCGAGAACGACGATAGACGGACGGATCACAACGCGCCCTTGGTCGACGGAACACCGCTGATGCGCGAGTCGAACTCTTTCGCGCACCGAAATGCGCGAGCAAACGCCTTGAACTGTGCTTCAGCAATGTGGTGCGGATCGCGGCCCGCGAGAACCGAAATGTGGACTGTCATTGCCGCATTCAGAACAATGGCCTCAAAAACATGGCGAACCATCGAACCCGTGAAGTGACCACCGATCAGGTGATACTCAAAGCCAGCTGGCTCTCCGGAGTGATCGAGGAACGGTCGGCCAGAAATATCGACCGCGGCTCGCACGAGCGACTCGTCGAGGGGAACCGTTGCGTCGCCGAAACGAGAAATACCGCGCTTTGCTCCGAGCGCATCGCGAATCGCCGACCCAAGAACAATGCCCACATCCTCGACGGTGTGGTGAACGTCAATTTCACGGTCGCCCATCGCCTCAATTGTGAGATCGCACAGCGAGTGTTTCGCGAAGCTCGTCAACACGTGATCGTAAAACGGCACCCCCGTGCTAACGCGCGCCGCGCCGTCCCCATCGAGGTCAATTGTGAGGTGGACCGTTGATTCGCTTGTCTTTCGGTCAATCGAAGCCGTGCGTTGAGACGGGCGAGAAGGCGAAGACTCCATTGTGCGAGTCTAACGACGGTCTGCGACGGCAACGTCGGCAAGAGCGCCGAGAAAAGCGGTTGTCTCACGCTCAGTACCAGCCGAAACGCGAAGGTGGCCGGGAATGCGAAGATCACGAATGAGAATGTCGCGCGTGAGGAGTGCTTCAAAGGTGGCCTGTGGGTCGCGAACTCCACCAAAGAGAACGAAATTGGCCCAGCTTTTGTGGGGCGTGAAGCCCAGCGTCGCCAATTCGACTATCAAACGGTCGCGTTGCTCTCTGATGTCATCGACCGTGGCGAGCATCGTGGGGGCGTGAGCGAGCGCGGCAATCGCCGCCGCTTGCGTCAACGACGACACGTGGTAGGGCAAGCGCACGAGCCGGAGCGCATCGCACACCGCGGGCGCGGCCGCCACGTAGCCGAGACGCGCACCCGCAAACGCAAACGCCTTACTCATTGTCCGCGACACAACAAGCCGGTCGAATTGCGAGAGTAACGAGAGCGCCGAGGCCGCACCCTCCGGCGCAAACTCGGCGTACGCTTCGTCAACGAGAACGATGCCATCGGTCGCATCACACGCCGCGATGATTGTTTCGAGAGAAACCGGCGTTCCCGTCGGATTGTTGGGAGAACAAAAGAACACGACATTGGGATTCGTTTTTTTGATCCAGTGGAGCGCGGTCTCCGGCGAAATCTCGAAATCGTCGTCGCGCTCGCCACTCGCCCACGCGGTTCCCGTGCTTGCTGCAATAACCGAGTGCATTGAATACGTCGGCGGAAATCCCAAGACCGTTCGATTTGGCCCACCAAACGTTTGCAATACCTGTTGCACTATTTCGTTTGAGCCGTTCGCGGCCCACAGGTTTTCGCGCGAGAGACCGTGTTGCAGATATCCCGCAAGGCTGTCGCGGAGGTGGCTGAATTCGCGATCTGGATAGCGATTCACGGTTCGCAGCGCCCGTTCAACGGCGAGCGCAATGTCGACAATGACAAACTCGGGAAGCGGATGAGTATTTTCGTTGACATTGAGCGCGATGCGCGCATTAAGTTGCGGGGCACCGTACGGTGTTTGGCCCCGCAGATCGTCTCTCACCGGGAGATTCGCGGGGGACGTCACTATTGCAATGGTAGCTTGTGCGCGCCGATGGGAACCGCGAGTCGCGTTCCAGGTTCAATGCTTGTCGAAGAAAGCCGATTGAGGGACAGGATTTCTGCGATGTAGTCTCGAGGATCCGATTGCGGCGCGCGATCTTTCGCAAGGGACCACAGCGACTGACCCGGTTTCACCACGACGTAGTCCACACGCGCAGCCCAATTCTCGGCCGTCGCGGATGCGCCGCCACTATTGAGAACAAAAGCACCCGCCCAAACGGCGATCAGAACGACGATGAGCGCGGTCAAAACGACACGACCGCGCCGAGTGAGGCGTAATCGCGTCCGTGGAATCGATTGCTCTCGAGGAGCTGTTCGATCACTCAAGCGCCCTGCCAACACAATCATTGCCATGCCAACCACGCCACCTTCTCTTGCGATGCTCTGCCTCGTGCGATGCTCTGACCCATGAGCGGGATCGTTCAACGAGCGGGATCGTTCAACGGGAACAATTGTTTCGAATATATCTTCGAATGATCGCGAGCGCAACACTCACGTTCGAAACCCCGTGATTTCGATACGCGAAATGCTCGAACAAACGTTTGCTAATTCCCGCGCGGGCCGATACAGTTCCGAATAGCAGCATGCAATAACGAACGGTCGTAGCGATTGCCACCCCTCGGTTCGGTGAAGACAATGATCGCGGAGGAAACGGTGACAGACGGTGCATCCCGGCAAGAAAAGACATCGACGCGACGACGAAAGAACCTGAGCGATAAGCAACGTGCGGTTCTCGAGGCGATCCAAGTGTCGGTGCAACGGCGGGGCTATCCCCCGAGCATGCGCGAAATTGGCGACACCGTGGGGTTGTCGTCGCTCTCAAGCGTGACGCATCAACTCAACCAGCTTGAACTCAGCGGCTACTTGCGGCGCGATCCACATCGACCGCGCGCCCTCGAAGTTCTTATCGATCTTCCGAATACGAGCGAACCCCGCCTCGTGAGAGAATCGACGCCGGTCGGCGATGCGGCGATGGTCCCCCTCGTCGGCCAAATTGCGGCGGGCATCCCGATCACTGCAGACCAGCAAATCGATGAGATCGTTCCGCTTCCGCGCCAAATTGTGGGCAAAGGCGAACTCTTTATGCTTCGCGTGGTCGGTGAATCAATGATTGACGCCGCAATTTGTGACGGGGACTGGGTCGTCGTGCGAGTCCAAAAAACGGCAGAAAACGGCGAAATTGTCGCCGCGATGCTCGACAATGAAGCGACCGTCAAAGTCTTCCGACAGCGCGACGGTCACACGTGGCTTCTTCCGCGCAATACGAATTTCGAACCCATGTTGGGCGACTTTGCCGAAATCCTCGGCAAAGTAGTCGCCGTATTTCGGTCTCTCTAGGTACGATATGACGAATCCGACGACGACGAAACTCAGCGCGGGAACCGCCCGACCTGGGCGCACAAATGCGATGACGTTCATTTAGATTGTGTTCGGATCCATCGTGGCAATGCAATCACTCGTGAGTCTCGCTAGCGTGTCGTCCGCGCATTCCGCGACGCGCGAGAGCGAGTGCATGGCATCGTGTCGTTCGACTACCAGGCTCGCATCAGATGATTGGCCAACGCACGCGGGGGAACGACCCACGGTTGTCTATCGGGTCGATACGCGTTCGCCCGCCGAAATCTTCGTATTTGGCTTTAGCGCGGGAACAGGGATGAGCCTTGTCAATCACGTGCTTGCGGCCAATGAATTTGGCGTCGCGAGCGCGTTCGTCGCGACGACGGACGATCCGAGCGTCGCCTCACGCATCGCGATTCACTACCGACATCACGACTTTCCGGTGTGGATCTACGAGATACGCGCCGACGGCGGATTTTATGGCGTAGCTCCGAGTCTTCGGTGGATCATAGACAATGAGCCCGACGAGGCCGAGAGGGCCGCGTGGGCGCTCGAGACGTTGAGCTTTCAGCGCGAATGGGTGGCAATCTCTCGCATTCCGCGCGAAAATATTCGGCGCGCTTATGGCGTTGATGGTGACCTCAACGCAAGCGACTTCCGAGTCCAAATCTCAGATATTGATTCCAACTCGCTGTACGTTGGCGTCGAAACTCGAGCGTCTGATCAAATAATCACGAGTTAAAAATCCCCTGCAAATATTCCGTGGGAGAGGGCGTCTCCGCGTCTGAGTGGCACGACCCGCCCGACCGATCACGCCGGCGCATTGTCGGTAGGCATTCAATCGGAGTCGTGAGCGAAACACGCCGAACGTGTGCGCTCAGGATGACCGAACAGGACGGGCAACAAACTCGTCGAGACGCGGCAACCCCTCGTGTGGAACCAGCGCGCGAATCCGAGTGCTCGCCTCTTCATACTGCGTCGAGAGAACGCGATAGTTGTCGTACAGGAATGCGATGACGTCGCCGCGATCATAAGGAACAACCAGCTCGGCTTCGACCGCCGTATCGGGAATGAGGGCGTCAATTGCACGGCGCACCTCGTCGAGTCCTTCGCCGGTGCGAGTCGACGCGAAAAGACCGCTCGGCTCGAGCGCGACGAGCGCGCGGCGGTCGGCATCGGAGACGAGGTCGCACTTGTTGAAGACGACCAGTTCCGGAACGCCCTGGGCACCAACGCTACTAATGACGTCGCGGACGGTCGTCAGTTGGCGAACCGGATCGGAGTGCGCTCCATCGACGACGTGGACGAGAAGATCGGAGTCGGAGACTTCCTCGAGGGTTGACCGAAACGCCTCGACCAACTCGTGCGGAAGGTTGCGAACAAACCCGACGGTATCCACGAGTGTGTAGATTCGGCCATCAGCGGTCTTTGATCGCCGCACCGTCGTGTCGAGTGTGGCAAAGAGAGCGTCCTCAATGAGGACCCCCGCGCGAGTCATGCGATTGAGGAGTGACGATTTTCCAGCATTTGTATAGCCGACGATGGCAACGGATGGCACCGCGTTTCGGCGCCGGTTCGCACGTTTGGCTTCGCGCGCGGGGTGCATTGCCACAATTTGTTTTCGAAGTCGTGCCATGCGTGCGCGGATTCGACGCCGATCAAGCTCGATTTTTGTTTCCCCTGGCCCACGAGATCCCATCCCCGCGGACGCCCCACCGACTTGACCGCCCGCTTGGCGCGACATCGATTCACCCCACCCACGAAGTCGAGGGAGCAAATACTCGAGCTGTGCTAGTTCAACGTGGGCCTTGCCCTCACGGCTCTTCGCGTGCTGACTGAAAATATCGAGGATGACCGCTGTCCTGTCGATTACTTTGACGCCGACGACGTCTTCAAGAGCTCTGCGCTGCCCTGGCGCGAGTTCAGAATCGGCGACAACGGTATCGGCCCCGACCGTCGCCACGGTGTCCTTGAGTTCGACGGCCTTTCCGCGCCCGAGAAATGTCCCTGGATCGGGGTGTGCGCGCTTCTGGAGTACACCATCGAGAACGAGTGCACCCGCCGTTTCGGCGAGGGCCGCAAGTTCGCGAAGGGAATTCTCAGCGCGGGCACTGGTTCCATGCCAATAAATCCCAATGAGCACGACTTTTTCGAGGCGCAATTGGCGGTATTCGACTTCGGTAACGTCGTCGAGTTCGGTTGACAAACCAACCACGCGGCGAAGAGCGTGGCGATCATCGCGCTCGGCCTGGTCACCATCGAAGCCAATGTCGAGCGATTCTGTGTCGTGCTCAGCCATCGTTCCCACCCTAGTTCGTCACGTGTACGCTACATTCCCCCTATGAGCAGTGACCACTATTTCACTCGCGACCCGAAAAGTGAACCTAAACCGCGCACCTTCACGGCCCACCTCGCCGGGACGGACCACACTCTCGCGGCTGCCAGCGGAGTGTTCAGCCCTGACCACGTGGATGCGGGAACCCGAGTCTTGCTGTCAAACACCCCGCCACCACCCACGAGCGGCGATTTGCTCGACCTCGGTTGCGGGTGGGGTCCAATCGCGCTGAGCCTCGCGATACAATCGCCGAATGCCACCGTGTGGGCGGTCGACACGAATGAGCGAGCCCTCGAACTCGTTCGCATGAACGCGAGCCGAATTGGCCGTGACAACGTGCGCGCGGTCACTCCCGACGCGGTGCCCGCGCGCGTGCGGTTTTCAACGATCCGGTCGAATCCGCCAATCAGGGTGGGCAAACGCGCGCTGCACAATCTCCTCTCGGATTGGCTGGTACGCCTCGACGCGGGTGCGATCGCGTGGCTCGTTGTGCACCGCAATCTTGGCTCAGATTCGCTCTACCGCTGGCTACACCGATCACTCCCTCCCGACCTCGACACCAACTGGACGGCGCGAAGCAAGGGATACCGAGTCATCGAGGTCAAGCGCGTCGCCACGCATCAGTCGAGCGTCAGCTCGCCCTCGTAGACAAGCTCGACGGGGCCCGATAGCGCAACGTGTTCGCCGTCTTCGGTGGGAAACATTCGCACGGCAAGGCCCCCGCCCGGCGCCTCAACGTGCCACTGATTGGGAGCCGCACCTGCCGCCCAATAACGAGTTGCGAGCGCAGCCGCGGCCGTACCCGTGCCGCAGCTGCGCGTTTCTCCACTGCCGCGCTCGTGCACGCGCATTCGGATTCGGCCGATTCCACTTGTGACAAGTGGGTCGAGAGGAACGACGAATTCGACGTTGGCGCCGTCAGCGGGTGCGGGGTCAATGACGGGACGGAAACTCAAGTCCGCTTCGTCGAGTTCGTCTTCATTAGAGAGGGCGACGACCACGTGCGGATTGCCAATGACGATCCCGAGGCCCGGGCGAGCAACCTCAAGCTTCTTCGCGTGTACGAGAGGATCGCCGCCGTGCAACGCCCACCGCCCCAAATCCACCTGGAAGCCGCTGAGGTTGCGTTGAATGTCGCGCACGCCGGCCCGTGTTCCGATTGCAAGTGTCTCGCCGTGTTCCAAATTGGCGAGGCCACTCTCAATCAAATATCGCGCGTAGACGCGAATCCCGTTGCCACACATTGCGGCCACCGAACCGTCGGAGTTGTGGTAGTCCATAAACCATTCCGCATCCGCGTCTTCCGCGAGCGAATCGGCCCCCTCCCTGATCGACGTGGACCGCACCGCTCGAATCACACCGTCGGCGCCGATTCCCCGGTGGCGATCACAAATCGCTTGGACCTGACTCGTCGTCAAGTCGATTGCACCGTTTGGGTCAGCGAACAGCACGAAGTCGTTGCCCGCGCTGTGACCCTTAGTAAAGTGAAGCGTTATCGTCATCTTTTAAGGGTAATGGGCCTCACCGACCGCGGTACACCGTGTCAACCATGTCCATCAATTCGGGATGGTCGTGGTCGAGCCACACGGTTCGAGGATACCGTCGAAACCAGCTAACTTGCCGGCGCGCGAATCGTCGAGTGAGCGATTGTGTCTGGGCAATTGCCTCGGCGGTTGTCAGCTCGCCGTTGAGTTCGGCAAGAGCCTGCGAGTATCCAATCGCCCGCCGGGCCGTCGTCCCGCGTTCAAGACCGCGGTCAACGAGACGTTGAACCTCGTCACGGAGTCCGGCGCGCCACATTTCGCCCACTCTCTCATTGAGGCGGTGACGGAGTTCGTCTCTCGATACGGTGAGGCCGATTACGGTCGTCGGCACGCGAGGTACGGCCTGGTTGGGGAGCGTGCCCGACGTGCTGCGACCCGTCGTTTCGTGCAGTTCGAGCGCACGCACGATACGCCTCGCATTGTGCGGCCCTATCGCGGCCGCGGCAACCGGATCAACGGCGTGTAATCGCGCGGCCAATTTTTCAATTCCACCCCGTGCCCCTTCGGCCTCGAGCCGATCACGCACGGCGGGATCGGTGCCAGGAAACTGAAAGTCATACAACACGGCGGAGATGTAAAGGCCCGATCCACCCACCAGGATTGGAGTCACATCGCGTGAATCGATCTCGTCTATGACGGCCCGCGCGTGGCGCTGATATCGCGCAGCGCTTGCCGTTTCCGTGATGTCGAGCACGTCGAGCAAGTGGTGTGGCACGCCACGACGCTGCTCGAGAGGAACCTTTGCCGTACCAATGTCCATACCGCGATAAAGCTGCATGGCGTCGCCATTGACGATTTCTGCGCTGCCCCCTCGACCGCGGATGGCCTCGGCGAGCGAAATCGCCAGTGCGGATTTTCCCGTGCCGGTCGCTCCGACGATTGCAATCAATGTGGGGTGGCGTTCTGCACTGCCGAATCGGCAATCGAGCGCGGCGGCACGGCCCGACCGTCCGGCGCTTTGTCGCCGAGGCGAATACCCGGCAGCCCAAGAGAAATGCTCTGAGACGAGCTGCTCGTCTCGTTCCGCGAAGGAGCACCACACGATTCCGATTCCGAGCGGTCCCACGCATCGCCCGCGCGCGTGGGCCGAACGCCGTAGGCACGACCGAATCCCGCCTCAGCGAGAAGGTGGTGAGGTGCGGCTGCGGTCACCTGAACGGTGGCAATGTCGCCGGGACGCGGAACGTCCGCACCACCGGGAACCTCAAAGTGGACGAGCCTGTTGTCTTCGGCCCGACCGCTACGCCGGCGAGTGTCAGCGTCTTTGCGACCCGCGGTGGTTGCAACGAGCACATCAACTGCTCGGCCAATTTGCGCCCGATTTTCTTCCCATGAGATGCGTTCTTGAACGGCGTCGAGCCGTTCGTAACGTTCTTGCACGGTGTGTTTTGGAATCTGATCGGCGTGAGTTGCGGCGGATGTTCCCGGGCGCTTCGAGTACTGGAACGTGTAGGCCGACGAGAATCGGGCCTCTTCGACGACGCGAAGCGTATCGTCGAAGTCCCGGTCGGTCTCACCCGGAAACCCAACGATAATGTCGGTGCTGATCGCCGCGCCCGGAATCGCAGCACGAACGCGATCAAGAATGCCCAAAAACTTTTCCGACCGGTAGGAACGCCTCATTGCCTTGAGAACGCGATCAGATCCAGACTGGAGCGGCATATGGAGTTGGGGCATAACGGCCGGAGTCTGAGCCATTGCTTCAATCACGTCGTCCGTAAATGCCGCGGGATGCGGACTCATAAAGCGAATCCGTTCGAGTCCAGAAATGGTTCCCGCGGCGCGAAGCAGCTTGCCAAACGCGAGTCGATCTCCAAACTCAACGCCGTACGAGTTGACGTTTTGGCCCAATAGCGTCACATCAATGACCCCGTCGTCAATGAGAGCCTGAATTTCGGACAGGATGTCACCCGGCGGCCGGTCTTTTTCTTTCCCTCGAAGCGTGGGGACAATACAAAAAGTGCACGTGTTGTTGCACCCGACTGAAATCGACACCCACCCACTAGATACAGAGTCGCGCTTCGTCGGAAGCGTCGAAGGAAACGTCTCGAGCGCCTCGAGAATCTCGATTTGCGCCTCCCCATTGTGTCGAGCGCGTTCGAGAAGGGAGGGAAGCGAACCCATGTTGTGGGTTCCAAACACGACATCGACGTGGGGAGCCCTCTCAAGGATCGCGTTCTTGTCTTTTTGGGCGAGGCAGCCTCCGACGGCGATCTGCATTCCCTTGTTCTTGCGCTTGACGGACGCGAGATGACCGAGGTTGCCATAAAGTTTGTTGTCGGCGTTTTCACGCACCGCGCACGTGTTGATAACAATGACATCGGCGTCAGCACCATCGGCCTTGATATATCCGGCAGATTCGAGCGAACCGCGAAGTCGTTCGGAGTCGTGTACGTTCATTTGGCAGCCGTATGTACGCACTTCGTACGTGCGCTGGACAGATTTATGACCGGCATCAGACGACACGGCCTGAATTGGAGCCTCAATTGCGGTTGGCATGATCGATCTAGTCTACGAGTCGCGCGATAGGAAGGCCGTGCGAACGGCATTCCGCGTCGTTTCGGCCGAATACCCCTTGCGCAGCAGGAACGCGGTAAGCCGCCGCCGCGCAACGTCGTCGTCGTTCGAACTCAGTTGAACGAGACGTTTTGCGGCAATCGCGTCTGCCGCGGTGCTTTCGTCGTCGCCGCTGATTTCGTTCAGTACCGCACACACAATCGCGTCGGGAATATCGCGGCGTCGAAGTTCGTGCTCGATCGCCACTCTCCCGAGCCCTTTGCGTGCACGGCACAGGGCCACAATGTCGTGCGCAAGCACGTCATCGTCGACGTATCCCAGCTCTTCGTATCTGGAAAGCCAAGCGGGAATGCGTTCGGTCTCAATTGATTCTTCGTGAAGTGCGCGAGACACCTCCCGCGTCGAGAGCCGACGTCGAGCGAGCCGCTCAATCATGACCCGTTCCACTCGAGCGTTTTCAACATCGCCCGCACGTACCGCAGTGATAGTGCCCGGTAGTACCGTCACCGGAGCGAGGTGCTCGTCGCGCCCGCGGGTCGTGGTCATGCGCCCTTGCGGGCCACGGTTTGACGTCGAATGGTTTCAACAATTGGGGCCACGCTCGAAACGGTGGGCACACTCGTGGAACTCTCACGACGCACACCGCTCTCGTCGCCGCCCGCCACACCGAGCTTGGCTTTGATCTTATTTTCAATTTCGTTAGCGATTGCCGGATTATCTAGAAGGAACTGACGCGAGTTTTCTTTGCCTTGCCCGAGCTGATCACCGTCATACGTGTACCACGAACCCGACTTTCTCACTATTTCGTGCTCAACCCCGAAGTCGATAAGACTCCCCTCGCGGGAAATGCCAACACCGTAAAGAATGTCAAACTCGGCTTGCTTGAACGGCGGTGCCATCTTGTTTTTTACGACCTTGACACGAGTGCGGTTTCCGACCGCATCGGCACCATCTTTGAGCGTTTCTATGCGACGAATATCTAGCCGAATAGAGGCGTAGAACTTGAGTGCCTTTCCGCCTGCGGTCGTTTCTGGACTTCCGAAGAACACACCGATTTTCTCCCTCAATTGGTTAATGAAAATCGCGGTTGTCTTCGTCTGGTTAATCCGCCGGTAAGCTTTCGCAGCGCTTGCGACATGAGGCGCGCTTGGAGGCCCACATGAGCATCTCCCATATCTCCTTCAATTTCAGCGCGAGGAACAAGCGCCGCAACCGAGTCAATGACGACCAGATCAATCGAACCCGAGCGAATCAGCATGTCGGCAATCTCTAGAGCCTGTTCTCCCGTGTCGGGCTGTGAGACCAAGAGCGCGTCAATGTCGACACCCAGCATTTTCGCGTAGTCGGGATCGAGTGCGTGCTCGGCGTCGATAAACGCGGCGATTCCACCCGCCCGCTGAGCATTTGCAATTGCGTGAAGCGTGAGCGTTGTCTTACCGGAGGATTCAGGCCCGTAGATTTCAACGATTCGGCCACGAGGAAGCCCGCCGATTCCGAGGGCAACATCGAGTGCAATCGATCCGGTTGGAATCACCTCAACGGGCGCACGCTCGTCACTGCCGAGCCGCATGACGGACCCCTTGCCGAACTGCCGGTCAATTTGAGCGAGCGCGGTTTCAAGCGCCTTTTCGCGATCTGCTAGTGATGGCATCGGTGACTCCTCTGAAGGCGTGTATTCGGTGTGCGGACGAATTCGACAGTACGCCGGACCCCTGACACATCACCGGTTCGCCACTATGTCTGTTCAAAGCCAATCAGCACATTGACCTGGGCACGAGCCTATCAATAATCGAACACACTTTCGATAAAAAGACACGCCGCGTCGACCTATTTTCGGCGTTGGCTCGGTCGGGCAACTCCGTGCCACCGCGACGAAGGAACATCACACGCGCGAGCGAGGGAAAGCCACACCGCACGCGGCTCGCAACCACGAGCGAGCGCCTCATCAGCGCTGCACCCATCAAACTCACTCAAGGCCAAGTCACGCGTTATGACGCGACCATAAGCGCGACCGTACTCGTCTTCTACCATCCGTCGAAAATCACTCAGACGCATGGCTCACGCACACGTTCGTACCCCTCACACTGCGTGAGAATCAACTAGCGAGCGACGAGATCAATGTCAAAACCCGCAACAAACTCGTCGGGCACCGTGTCGGGAATTGGATCGATCCCCTCAAGAACAGCAAGCCGATCACCGACTTCACGCATGATGACTGAAATTGGGGTCTCAAGAGCATCCGCGACCGACGCGAGAATCTCGGACGACGCCTCTTTTTGGCCCCGCTCGACTTCGCTCAAATAACCAAGTGCAACGCTCGCCTTACCAGCGACCTGGCGAAGGGTGCGGCGTTTCTGGAGGCGAAAGTCTCGCAGAACGTCGCCGATTTCTTGACGAACTAGAACCATGGGACCCTCCTTCACTGCCTTACAATCGCTTCCGCAACGAGCGGGACACATCTGAAACAAATCGATTAGAAACTCTAGTCACGATGTCTGGACTTTTCTTGTTAACTCGTCACATGTAACCACGAGGAAACCATAAGCATTCCCCATTTGGTCCTCCAACGCCAATAAAATTGAGTCAATTGCCCTCAACTCAAGGAAAAATAAGGGGCGCGATATCCACATCACCCCGCGTCGCCAACCTGATCGACAATAATTTTCAGCACGTGCTCGACGACTCGCGCTCGAATCTGGTCACGAGTCCCCGACAACGCCAATTCGATCACGCGCGCGTCGTTTCCGACCGCAATGCCGACAAACACGGTTCCGACGGGTGTACCGTGCGAAGAATCGGGACCCGCTACTCCGGTCGTTGACACACCAATCGCCGCCGAACCTCCATTGATCGTGAAGAGCGTTCGCACGCGTTCGGCCATTTGCCGAGCGACTTCGGGATGAACCGGACCGTACTGTGACAACGTGGCCGCCTCGACGCCGAGAAGCGCGTGTTTTGATTCCGCCTGATAAGCGACCAGACCGCCGGAGAATACTCGCGATGCTCCCGGCGGCCGAGTGAGTGTCGATGCAACGAGACCACCGGTCAGAGACTCCGCGACGGCGATTGACAGACCCCGCCGGGCCATTGACTCGAGAAGGTTCTCGACCGACGAAAGCGTCACAGGATCAATTGAAGCGCCCGCGTCATCCCACCGCTTGTGAGCCGCGCGATCCTCGCGGACTAAATCGGACAGCACCGGTCGACGGACGGTTTCATCGTCCCGCGATGCGGTTCGACCGCGGTGTTCTACCGCTTGCGCGAGGTAATCGAGGCCGGTAAGAACCGTCACAACGAGGGCAAGACTCATGACGACCGCGTTAAGGCCGTTAATCCAGTTCCCAACGAGAGTCGACAACGGCACAAGTGCGAGACCGACCGCGATTGACTGGAGAACCGTTTTAAACTTACCGCCGCGCGACGCAGGGATCACGCGTTTTTTTACCACCGCGAATCGCAAGAGCGTGACACCGGCCTCGCGGACAAGAATGACCGTCGTGACCCACCACGGTAACTCGTTCAGGATCGACAGTGACACGACCGCGCCGCCAATGAGAAGCTTGTCGGCGATTGGATCGAGAATCGCGCCAAAATTGGTCACGAGATTTCGACGCCGAGCGATAGCTCCGTCAATCCCGTCTGTTGCAATTGCGAGCACGAAGAGTCCCGCTGAGAAATACCGAGCAACCCCGTTCGCTCCGTTGTCGACTAACACGAGCCACACGAAAACGGGGGCGAGAAGAATTCGTGCCACCGTGATTACGTTGGGCACATTCCACTTGCTCGGCGTTTCCGTCACGGAATCCACGTCGTTCGTCGCCACCAGGTCAATCTTGCCCCGCCAACTGCCTCGAGTTTTCATCGGTCTCGACCGAGGCGTCGCCGGATCCGAACGATTGTGCTGGAGAAGCGACGTGGCTCGCGACCGCACCATCAGGTGTTTCACCGCGGAGGCCAGCCAACACGCCGGGGAGCTGCTCCGCGGTAACGAGCACGTCGCGCGCTTTGGACCCCTCTGACGGCCCGACAATTTCGCGGGACTCCAGGAGATCCATCAGTCGGCCGGCCTTCGCGAATCCCACCCGCAACTTGCGCTGAAGCATCGAGGTCGATCCGAATTGCGTTGACACGACGAGTTCGGCCGCGGAAAGGAGCACGTCGAGGTCGTCGCCGATGTCGGAGTCAACCTCTTTTCGCTGGGCCGACGCGGTGACGTCCTTACGATACTCGGGACGAGCCTGACGCGTGACGTGCTCGACGACCCGGGCGATTTCATTTTCACTGACCCACGCGCCTTGAACGCGGACCGCCTTGTTCGATCCCATCGGGAGGAATAAGCCGTCACCCTGCCCAATAAGCTTGTCAGCGCCCGATTGGTCGAGAATCACGCGCGAATCGGTCACACTCGTGACCGCAAACGCGAGTCTGCTCGGCACGTTCGCTTTGATCAGGCCCGTGACCACGTCGACGCTTGGCCGCTGCGTCGCGAGCACGAGGTGAATACCCGACGCGCGCGCCAATTGCGTAATGCGAACAATTGAGTCTTCAACATCTCGTGGCGCGACCATCATTAGGTCGGCCAGTTCGTCAACGACGACGAGAAGGTACGGATACGGTGTGAGGGTTCTGTCGCTGCCAACCGGCAAAACAATCTCGTCGTTCACGACGGCCTTATTGAAATCGTCGATGTGACGAAATCCAAAGCTCGCCAGATCGTCGTAACGCATGTCCATTTCTTTAACAACCCACTGAAGCGCCTCGGCGGCCTTTTTGGGATTGGTAATGATCGGCGTAATGAGGTGCGGAACCCCGGCGTAAATTGTCAGCTCTACTCGCTTTGGATCAATCAGAACCATGCGAACGTCTTGCGGCTTTGCGCGCATTAACAGGCTCGTGATCATCGAGTTCACAAAACTCGACTTCCCCGACCCCGTCGACCCGGCGACCAACAAGTGGGGCATCTTTGCAAGATTGGCGACAACGAACCCGCCCTCGACGTCTTTGCCGACCCCGATCGTCATTGGGTGTGAACTTCCCGCGGCCGCTCGAGATCTCAATACGTCACCGAGAGAAACAATTTCTCGATCCGAATTTGGAATCTCGACGCCAATAGCGCTCTTTCCGGGAATGGGCGACAAAATTCGCACTTCGTTACTCGCTACCGAGTACGACAGGTTCTTGCTGAGGGCCGTGACGCGCTCAACCTTGACCCCGGGACCCAACTCAATTTCGTACCGAGTTACAGTCGGCCCGCGCGAAAAACCAGTGACCGTCGCGTTGACCTGAAACTGCTTGAGCACGTCCGTAATCGATTGCACTATTTCATCGTTCACGTGTGATCGAGCCTTTGCCGGGGTGCCCGCGGAGAGAGTCGCGGCAGATGGCAATACGTACGGCCCGACGGCCGCAAGGTCACTAGATCCTCGAGCGCCCTCGCTCACGCTGGTCTCGAAATCGCCGGTGGCCCGCGCACCGTCGTCGGATCCACGAGCAAATTCGGGAATTGCTTCCGTGACCGAATCATCGCGCAAGCTTGTCGGATGCGAAGCTGCTAACGACGCATCCGAATCAGCCGCAGAATCGTCTGCGGGTCTCGTCGTGTCGAGAAGCTCCGAACTCAATAATCCGCCGAGGTCTTCCGTCGACGCGTGATGCACCACCGGGCTGTCAAACGCCGATGCACTTTCGCGCGAGACCTTGTTTCTCCGCCACCACGGCACGTTCGGCGCATTATCGCGACTGAGTTCGGTGGCTTCCGGAAGCATCCCGTCTGCACCGTCTGCGTCGCGCGCGTCACCACCCGATTCGCCAAAAAGGTATCCATAGAATTCCCGCAAGCGTCCGCGTATTCGATTGGGAGGCGTTTTGGTAATAATCAAAACCGACAGAGCGACGAGTCCGACGGCCACGACGACCGCGCCGGTTTGAGTGACAAGCGCCGCCAACGGCGCCGCCGCTACCCAGCCGAGGACTCCACCCGCACGCGCGAGACCCGGCATTCCGTCGTCGGGCGATGGTTGCCCGGTAGCGAGATGGCACAGGCTCGAGATTCCGGTCACCAGAACCGCAAAGCCCACACCAAGTCGCCCGTTGTCGTGCACGGAACTGGGGTGCCGAAACAACCACGCCGCGAATAACACCATCACAACGGGCAGCGCGAAAGCAAGCCGCCCGAACAAACCGCCAAATGTCCACGAGTCCAAGGCAATGGCAGCCGGATGGGACGCTTGGAACCACTCCACAATCGCCCCAACGATTGCGAGAATCACCAGAAAAAACGGGATCCCGTCGCGCCGTTCTTCTTTCGCGAGTCTCTCGGGCCCTAAGACCCGAGCGGCACCGCCCACGATATGCGCGAGACCGAGCCACAGTCTCGTGATGGCGGCGCGCTTTGCCTCGGGAACGGGATATTTTCGCGTTTTTTGGTGTGGGCCACTCGAGCGTGGCGAGCCGCTCTTTGGTCGGCCCCGCGCCGGAGTCTTGGTTGTGGAAGCCATGTTGTCAACGCTAGCGGCAGCTACCGTTGGCCCCTTGTCACGAACTTCGGGTGTTGACGAACCATCACTACGCCTCGATCACCAACGGGACGATCATTGGTCGCCGTCGATAACTCGCGTTGACCCAGCCCCCCACCGTGCGCCGCACGATTTGCGCGAGCGCGTGGGGATCACGCACGCCGCCGTGGGCGGCATCCGAGAGTGCCGCGGCAATCTTGGGTTTGACGGCGTCGAACACAATCGCATCTTCGGCAAACCCTTTCGCGTGAATCTCGGGGCCGGAGATGACTCGGCCCGTCGCGGCCTCGACGACCACAATGATCGATATGAATCCCTCTTCGCCAAGAATCCGTCGATCCTTCAAATCGGCGTCGGTAATCTCCCCCACGGTCGAGCCGTCGACATAGACGAAACCGAGGTCCCGTTGCCCGACAACGCGGCTCACTCCGTCGGTCAAATCGATCACCGTACCGTCTTCGGCCAAGATGACATTTTCTTCGGCAACTCCCGTCTCTATGGCCAGCCGCGCGTTTGCAACCAGATGCCGTTGCTCTCCGTGGACGGGAAGCACGTTTTTGGGTTTCAAAATGTTGTAGACGTGCAACAGCTCTCCCGCGGACGCGTGGCCCGAGACGTGAACCCGCGCGTTTCCCTTGTGAACAACGTGTGCCCCGAGCTTCATGAGGCCATTAATAACCCGATACACCGCGTTCTCGTTGCCGGGAATGAGACTCGACGCCAAAATAACGGTGTCGCCGTCACCCGGCTGAACCTGGTGGTCACGATTCGCCATGCGGCTCAATACCGCCATTGGTTCGCCTTGAGACCCGGTGCTCATGTAGACAATTTGGTCGTCAGGAATATCGCTCGCTTGCTTGACATCGACGAGAACGTCGTCGGGAATCTTCAGGTGACCAAGATCCGCCGCGATTGTCATGTTGCGCACCATTGATCGACCGAGCAACGCGACGCGCCGGCCGTTCGCGTGCGCTGCGTCAAGGACCTGCTGAACACGGTGAACGTGGCTCGAAAAACTCGCGACTATGACTCGGCGGGGCGCCCGCCGAATGACATCGTCGAGCACCGGACCAATTGAGCGCTCGAGAGGAGTAAACCCCTGAACATCCGCGTTCGTCGAATCCACAAGAAAAAGATCGAGGCCCTCCTCGCCAATTCGCGCAAATGCGCGCATGTCGGTAATTCTGCCGTCAAGAGGCAATTGGTCCATTTTGAAGTCGCCCGTGTGGAGAACCGTACCGGCGGACGTCTTCATGACCACCGCAAGCGCATCTGGAATGGAATGATTGACGGCCACGAATTCGAGGTCAAACGGCCCGAGCTTTTCTCGCTGCCCGGCTACGACAGTCAAACTATAGGATTCGATGCGATGCTCTTTGAGCTTTGCCTCGACGAGTGCAAGGGTCAGACCCGATCCGATAAGTGGAATGTCCGGTCTCAATCGAAGAAGGTACGGAACGGCACCAATGTGGTCTTCGTGACCGTGAGTCAAGACGACTCCCACGACGTCGTCAAGTCGATCAGCAATAGGCGAAAAATCGGGCAAGATCAGGTCGACGCCGGGCTGCGTTTCTTCGGGAAACAGCACACCGCAATCAATAATGAGGATCTTGCCTTCGACCTCAAAGGTCGTCATGTTGCGGCCAATTTCACCCAACCCACCAATTGGGGTCACGCGAAGTGTGCCCGGTTTGAGAGCGGGCGGGTCGACTATCCTATTGAGCATTCGCCCTCCTCGAGTAATCTAGCGAGTGGTGCCGGCGATGCGCGGAAGCGCCCCGCCACCGGCGGCAATTCGATCGGGCCGGAAGGGTGCGGCGGTCATGCCGACGAGGTTGCGAACCAAGCCAAAGTCGTTTTCAATGCGTGCGGCTTCGTCGTCTTCGGGTCCAACAAGGGGCAGTCTGACGCGTGGATTCGCGATTCGGCCCACTCCGTGCAAAATATATTTCGTCGCAACGGTACCGGGAACGTGCGTCATGATCGCTCGAACGAGCGGCTCGAGTTCCTTGTGAATACCGGTCGCCGTCGCGAGGTCATTTGCGTTCACCGCGTTCATGAGTGTTCGATAGGCAGCCGTCGCGACGTTTGCCGTCACGCCAATTAAACCGACCGCGCCAATCGCCACAATGGGAAGTACGCTTGCATCGTCGCCCGCAAAGTACAGTAAATCGGTTTGATTAGTGACTCTGCTGACCTCGCTCAGATCGCCTTTCGCGTCTTTGACGGCCAGAATATTAGGGTGCTCCGCTGCGCGCAGGATTGTTTGATACGCAATCGGAGTTCCCGTGCGCCCCGGAATGTCGTAGAGAATCACGGGCAAATCGGTCGCATCGGCGACCATGCGGAAGTGCGTTAATATTCCCGCTTGAGTGGGCTTATTGTAATACGGCGTGACGACCATGTTTCCGTCCGCACCCGCACGCGCACTCTTCGTGGCCAGCTCGATTGCGTGAGCGGTTTCATTAGATCCCCCACCCGTGAGGATTTTTGCGCGACCACCCGCAACGGCCTTACCGACCTCGACGAGCCGAACCTTTTCGGGATCAGTGAGGGTGCTCGTTTCACCGGTCGTCCCCGACACGACGATACCGTCCGCGCCAGCAACGACGACATCGTCAATGTGCTTTTCGACGCTCGACCAATCGACTTCACCGTCGCTCGTGAACGGGGTAACGAGGGCGACGAGCACTTGGCCAAATGGATTCGGAACGTCTAACACTCGTCACAGCGTATCCCGTCGCGGACGCGTCGCGCGAACACGCGCGGCCTCACGCGAGCGTTCGCTAAGGCGCCACCCGACCGTTGTCGTTGAACGCGGCCGCCGTCAGAGGCATGAGGTTCACCCACAATTCCTCCATTTGTTCGGCGCACATTTCAATTTCACGCTGCGGAAACGATGGAAATTGCGACCCCTCTCGCTTGGTTCGCAAAGCAAGAAAATTCATGAGCGAGCGCGAATTCATCGTCACATACATTGACGAATAAATATTCAACGGAAGCACAATCCGTGCTACTTCGCGAGCAACTCCAGCCTCGAGCATTCGCCGATACGAATCGAACGCGAGTTGAGACACCTCGCTCGCTTGTTGAGTGACGAGCGCCGATTGTTCTGCCGAACCCGCGAGAAATTCGTACGAACCCGGTTTACCCACTTGCACAAGCTTGCGATCTGCCGCGGGGCGGTAAAAAACCGGATCGAGTTCTCGATATCGCCCCGACTCTTCGTTGTACGACGCGATCCGGTGACGCATGAACTCGCGAAAAACAAAAATGGGCGCGTGAACGTAAAAGGTCATCGAGTTGTGCTCGAAAGGAGAACCATGGCGATCACGCATGAGGTAGTTGATGAGGCCGCGATTGCGATTCGCGTCGGTCTCCGTCTCGGTCCCGTCGAGGCGGTCTGACACGAGGGATTGCTCCCCCTTTGTCGACACGCGCGCGGCAAAAAGCACGTCGCTGTCGTGAGCACTCGCGCGAACGAGCTCAACGGTCATGTCGGATCGGAAAGTGATGTCGTTCACGGCAATTACGATAGCCCGTCACGCGAGCGGTGGTCTTGTGCCGCGCCAAATCCCATGTGGTACGCGTGTGACACTCGCACGCGATACGACAACTCTCGTGGGGGCTGCACAGGGTCCGACTAGGGTGGATTCGCGAAGCGCACACAAAGCGCGACTCGACCGAGAGGTACAGAATGACGAGTCTGCGAGCGAGCCACCAGCTCCCCGCGACGAGCACGATGTCTGTTCTTGTGTCAGGCGCATCGGGATTCATTGGAACCGAACTGTGTCGCCAACTCACGGATCACGGCCACACGGTGCACACTTTGGTACGACGTGAGCCTCGCACGAAAATGGAGCACAACTGGGCTCCCGCCGCGCGAATCCTAGATAGCCGCCTTCTTGAACACGTCGACGCGGTTGTCAACTTGTCGGGATCCTCCCTCAATCGGTTGCCCTGGACTCGCCGCCGCCGCACAGCAATCCTCGATTCGCGAGTTCACGCGACTCAGACCCTAACCGCTGCCATGCGCATGGTCGATGTGCCGCCGCGGGTGTTCGTGAGTGCATCTGCCGTGGGAATTTATGGCGACCAACCCGGCGTGCGGCTCACCGAGGACGCGCGCCCGGGCGTCGGATTCTTGCCCGACGTGGTTCGCGCGTGGGAATCCGCGGCTCACCTCGCACCCGAAACCACGCGCGTCGTCACGGCGCGGACAGGACTCGTTATTGGGCCGGGCGGCGCGCTCAAACCGCTCTTGCGGCTTGCGCGCGCGGGCCTCGCCGGCCCCCTCGGTTCGGGCGGCCAATATTGGCCCTGGATAAGCCGCTACGACGAAGCGGCTGCTCTGCGCCACATGCTCACGTCGACCCTGAGCGGCCCCGTCAACCTTGTCGGACCGAACCCCGCGACGGCTAACCGACTCTTCCGGCGGCTAGCAACCGACGTGCACCGTCCGTTCGCTCTCGCAATTCCTGAGAACGCCCTCACATTTGTGTTGCGTGACGCGGCGCGCGAACTCTTGTTGTCAAGCCAAAAGGTTGTCCCGCAGCGACTTCTCGACGACGGATTCGTCTTTCGAGATCGAACCGTTGACGACGCAATAGACTCGCTTATCGCCGAACTCGCGGCTGCGCGCGCGTGACGCTGGAGTCAGCCTGTCGACTCGAATCGCGAGCCAAATCGATGGCTCGTCGAATCGATCGGCGAGCCCGCCGACGATCACCGCTCTCGTTATAGGCGATCCCGAGGCAGCACCACGCCCGCCAGCTGTTTGGGTCCGATTCGACGCCGGACCGCACGTTAGCGAATGCAGCATTCGCGACCGCGCGGTTCGCGCGTCCCGGAGAATGCATCCGTTCGAGGAATTCCGGCAGGGCACCCTCGTCTGCGAGGGTTTGGACGAGTCGCCCCGCGCGCACGCCAAAGAGGAGTTCTCGACCGAGAGCCCACGCGCCTACACCCGGCAAGACAACGAGCGCAGACCCCATTGCAATCGCAATTGGCACTCCGGTTGACACCAATGCAATCGCGCGTTGGCCGACGAGCGCGAGATAGAGGACCAGAACCACCGCCATGAGGACGACGGAAAAGCGGACTCTCACGAGCGGGCAGGCTGCGGAAATGCGTCGGTTGAACCGGCTACTCCGAGCGCATCGTCGCGACCGAGTGACAAGAATACCGAGCGAATATCAAGGAGAGAATCCAAACCGACGGTCACCCCGGTTGCCTCCCGCGCGGCGTCGAGGGCGAGGACGATTCCGGCCTCGTATGCTCGTTGCGAAACGGTATCGTGACCAATCGTCAGCGACTCCCCGGTTCCGCCAAAGTGCACGCGCTGTCGAGCTCCGCTTCCGGGCATTCTGAGGCTGTGCACGGGAACACCGTCCACGCACGCTCCCCGACCCCGCTGGTCGGAGTGCGGAGCAACGAGAGGCCCCCGCTTGCCGCGTGCCCTCGCAATCAGTTCCGCCGTGCGGACCGCGGTACCCGACGGTGAGTCGACTTTTTTTTCTCCGTGCGTCTCGACAATTTCAATTGAATCGAAGAATTGCGCGGCAACGGTTGAGAGCGCCGTCGCGACGACTGACCCAATGGAAAAATTTGGCACGATGATAACACCGGCGTGAACGCCAACCAGCTGTTGTTGTAAAGCTGCGACGCGGTCATGTGACCAGCCTGAGGTACCCACGAGGGCGTTGATCCCGCGGCGTGCGGCGAATTCGACGATTGACGGGCTGACCGACGGGCGAGTTGCCTCGAAGACGAGGTCGGCGCCCACCATGTCGTCGAGCGAACTACGCGAGTTGAGCGACGCGAAGAGCTCGTAATCGGACGATTCTTCGACGAGTCGCGTCGCCAATCGTCCCAATTTACCGGTTGAACCGACGATTGCGACGCGTGTTGCCATGGGGACAATCTACCAATGCGCGGGGCGCCACGTGTCATCCGCCGAGAGTTGCCGGCTCGGCGAGAACGCACGGGGTTGAGCCCCGACCACATCGCGGTTATATCGGTTGCGGCTCGGGTAAGCCGGTCCGCAACTCGACGGGAAGGTGCGCCAAGTCATTGTGAACCACGAGTACGGGCGGCTTGGCCGAGCGCACCCGAATAATCGTCAATCCGCAATTTGCCTGATTCACGCCCAACCAGCGCCAATCGGGAGCGTTGAAGACTTCGCGCACAAACCATCCCACAACGAAATTGTGCGTGATCAATAGATCGTGGCGGTCTCCCACGCTGGGCGCGAGGAATTCGCTCACGGCATCGTCCATTTGGGCCCGCCCCGCGTCAATCTCCGCTTGAGTCACGGATCCGAAGAATGCGTCGAAGCCCTTGGGCATGTCGGGCATCGGCCCCGACGGAATGCAATCGAAGAGCAATGCCGAGGGTTCCGGTTTGACCGACGGCAAGCGTGCCGCAACAATGCCCGCCGTCTCGGCTGCACGCTTGAGCGGCGAATGCCACGCCCCGGTAAATTGAACCCCGCCGAGTCGTTCGGCAATGAGAGTCGCCTGACGAGCGCCGCGACTCGAGAGTGGCCCATCGGGCAAGCCGTGTTCTGCGTCTTGTTGTTCACCGTGGCGAACCAGGTAGATGTAGTGAGACACCAGCGGCCTTTCCGTGAGACATGAGCTGAACCAGCCTAGGCCACGAACCGTAATGCTGCCTCGTACCCGAGATCGGCCGAATCTAATACGCGGAAACCCGATCAAGGTCGAGCACGTGACTACGCGTCAAACGAATGTTTGGCGCGACCATGAGGCCGGCAAGCCGATCGGGGTCGCGAACGCTCATGACGGGCATGAGAACGTTGGGTTTTGCGAGCAACCACGCGAGGGCGACCGACGACACCGAAAATCCATCTTGGCCCGCGATCACATCGAGTGCGGCCCGCACGCGCGCACTCCGGTGGGCCACTCGCCGCGCGCGAGGCGACCCGATTGGCGCGTCACTACCGGGTCGATGGAGGCGCGTTTCGGCCGACATAAAAACCGAGGACAAAGGCGCGCACGGAAGCACCGCAAGACGCTGCGCGTGAGCGACAAGCGCCAGGTCCCCTTCGAACCCGCGGCGTTCCAGCAGACTGTACGGTGTGCGAATCGCGACAAACTTGGCGAAGCCGTGCGCCGACAGAATTCGGGCCTCCATAAGCCGGGACGCAGAATATCCGGCGGCGGCAAGGTAGCGAACCTTGCCACTTGACACCAATTGGTCGGCAGCCGCGAGACTGTCTTCGATAGGAACAGTCACGTCATCTCCGTCAAAAAAAAGAATATCGAGATGATCGACATTCAAGGCCGAGAGCGACCCGTTCACCGCCGCGGTGACTGCTCGAGGCGCCAAGCCATCGTGCCCGTGTCGACGACCGATGCTCGTGGAAATGATAACGCCGTCGCGATTGCCGCGTTTTCGCATCCACCGACCGACAAATTTCTCTGCTTGACTCGTATCTTGAGCGTCCGCGGCATCAATGACGTTCCCGCCGAGTTCGATGAAACGATCAAGGATGCTACATCGCTCCCCGTCATCCGCGCACGAGCCCAAGCTGCTGATACCGAGTGAGAGCGGAAATACCGTCAAGTCGGTCTCGTCGACGTGCCTCCGACCGTCAGAACACGGTGGCGACGGAACATCGGTGGGAAACGAAGGGTGCGGTGGGCGGACTTCCGCCGCGAAAGCACCATCGGTAGCGGACTGGGCCGCGCCAACCGAAGGATCAGAAACCTCTTGAGTCACGGCGCCCACCTCCCCCGCTTGCCCGCCTACGGCGACGGTTCGTGCGTTGGGCAAACACAAACCAGACAGCACTCTGATTTTACCACGAGGGCTCGGCTTTGCGACGCGATCCTAGCGAGCCAGTCGTTCAATGACAGAACCAAACACCCCGGGAAGTGCCGAGGCCGCCGGCACGAGCGCGCGCCGCATTGGCGACCGCGCGAGTGCAACGAGTCCACGTGTCAGCATTCGATAGTCGCGAGTGACACGAAGCCACGCGTGCTCATAGTGGTCGGGATTCGCCGCGGTAATCGCATCGATTGCGGCTCGCGCTTGAGCGAATCCGACGCGAAGGCCCTCACCCGTGAGAGCGTCCACGTAGCCCGCGGCATCACCCACAAGAAGCACTCGCCCAACGACTCGGCGCGTAGCTCGTTGATCAAGCGGACCAGCCCCGCGCACAGTATTAACAACGGCTGCATCGGCCAAACGATCATTGAGTGATGAAATCGGGGCCACTCGCGCTTCGAACGCCTCGCCAGCGCGCGCGAGTATTGCTACTCCAACGAGGTTCGCACCCACGGGAGTGACATACGCTTCTGCGTCGGCACTCCAGTGCACTTCGACGAGACTCGACCACGGCTCGACCCGATAATGCGCGCGTAGGCCAAAGCGGCGCCGATTTCTCGGCAATCGTGACTCCTGCTCAACCCCGAGATGCCGACGAAGAGTCGAGTGCAGTCCGTCGGCCGCGAGCAACCAACGCGCCCTCATGTTCTCCTCCGGACGCTCGAGAAAAGACGCGGTCTCGCGCCCGGTCGCGCGGGACCCTCGAGACACCGCCGACTCCGCTGCCGGTCGCACCGTGACCACGACGCCGTCGTTATCTTGAGCCAGTCCGGCTACCCGACCACTTTTCCAGCCAACCCCGAGATCGCGCGCCCTCGTGACGAGAGCGGCATGCAACGCCGTGCGACGCACGCCGAGACCAGATCCGCGCGCAAAATGATAGTCAACCGAGCGCCGAGCGTCGCAATACCGAATGCCCTCGAGCGTGTGCCCCGCCGGATGCACACCCAAGCGGGCAAGCGCCTCTACGGCGCCCGGCATGAGACCTTCTCCGCACGCTTTGTCGATCGGACCCGGTCGCGGCTCGATTATTGCAACATCGATTCCCCGTAAGCGTGCTTCAATCGCAATCGCGAGGCCAATTGGGCCGCCTCCCGCGACCAGAACGTCCAAGTCATTCGCTACCATGATCCGCGTGAGGGGTGGGTCGAGGGCGCCGCAACGACCGCATCAAGGCACCGATTTTCGCACGGAATTCGGATTGCGAAAAGCAACAGTGCATTCAGCACGCTGAACACGAGGGCCGTCACCCACGCGGTGTGCACGAGTGGCAAAGCAAACCCCTCGATGACGACCGCGAGATAGTTGGGATGACGAAACCACCGATACGGGCCCCGAGTGACAAGCGGCATCGTGCGAACCACGATCACGCGAGTATTCCATTGCCGCCCCAGTGACGCAATGCACCACCAACGAAGGGCCTGGCTCGCGAACACCAAGACCAGCATGGGCCACCCGATCCATCCGTAGAACGGGCGATTCGCGATGACCACTTCGACAACACACCCGACGAGAAGCCCGCCGTGGAGGGTGACCATGGCGGGGAAGTGACCCCGCCCGCATTCTGTCCCGCCGCGCGCGACGGACCACGCCGCGTTTCGCGCTGAAACGACTAATTCTCCGACGCGTTCCAGACCCGTGGCGACGACGAGAGCGATGAAGAGCGCGACACTCATTCGAGGTCTGGCCACTTCAAGAGAACGACTTCGGCGCTCACGCCGGGACCGACTGAGAAGAGCAAACCGTAGGATCCCGCCGAAATTGGCTCGCGAGCAGCACTCGGGTGTGCGCCATAGCTGATCACCTCGGCGAGGATGTCCAACACCGAAACTGACGAGAGGTTCCCGACCCGGGCGAGCGATGACCAGCTGCGAGCGAGTTCTCCCTTGTGCAACGCGAGGCTGCTTTCGAACGCCTCGAGAATCTTGGGTCCACCGGGGTGCGCCAACCAGACATCGATATCGCGAGTCGTCAGGTCGTGGTCGCCCAGGATCTTCGAGACCGTTCGGGCAAAATTCTTTTCTATGATCTCGGGCACTCCCGTCGAGAGCACGACGCTGAAACCGCTCGACCCGACGCGCCAGCCAATCATGTCGCCCGTGTCCGAAAACAGCTGACTCGACGTCGCCACCACCGCCGGAACACAAGCTCGAGCAGCATGATCGCGTTGTCTCTCGGAACCGACCAGCACGGCTGCGGCCGCGCCATCGCCGAAAAGCCCGCTCGCAACGATGTTCGCCATCGAATCGTCACCCCGTTGAACCGTCAGCGAACACAACTCGACCGCAACCACGAGAGCAACCTCGCGCGGGTGACCGACAAGGTAATCGTGTGCACGCGCGAGCGCCGACGCGCCCGCAACGCAACCGAGGCCGAATGACGGAACTCGCTTGACATCGGCCCGCAAACCAATCCGCTCGACAATTGACGCGTCAAGCGATGGCGCAGCGATTCCCGTGACCGACGTGAAGAAGAAATAATCGACTTCGTGTGGTTCGACTTCTGCCGCGGCCAGCGCGTCGAGAACCGCGCGCTCCGCAAGATCGGCGCCGTGTGTCACGAAAAGATCGTTCGTGTCCTCAAACGAATTAAGCGTCCGATACGCTTCGAGTGGCAGAGCCGTGTGTCTCGTGTGGACTCCGCTCGACTCGTGAATTCGCCGTAAAATTGTTTGCTTACCGCTGTCTGAGGTGATCAGCGGAGCCAATTCGGCGGTGATGCTCGCTTGAGTCGATACAAACTCTGGAAACACCGACTTGACGGCAACAATACGGGACACGAGCGCACCGTATCACGGCGCGAGCGACGTGCGACAAGGCTGACGGGCGGCGAGCTATGTTGCCAAAAAACTGGTTGTCCGCCTCACCGACGCGAGACGGACAACACCCGTTTCAGTGAGGCCTAGACGCCGACCTCGTCTATTGCTACCGCCGTCTCGGCGCTACCCGCGATAACCGGCGCGAGCGACAGTTTGCCTCGATCATCGACCTTCGTGATTTCCACCAAAATTTTCTGCCCAACGGCAAGCACGTCGTCCACGTTTTCGACGCGCTTTCCTCCCGCAAGTTTTCGAACCTCCGAAACATGCAGAAGGCCGTCTTTGCCCGGGAGCAAAGAAATAAACGCACCGAACGCCGCAATCTTGACCACTGTGCCCAAGAATTGTTCGCCAATTTCAGGATTCTGCGGATTAGCAATCGCGTTGACTTGAGACCGTGCCGCTTCGGCAGACGGACCGTCTACGGCCCCAATGTAGACCGTGCCGTCTTCTTCAATAGATATGTCGGCGCCCGTCTCGTCTTGAATCGCGTTGATTGTCTTGCCCTTCGGGCCAATCAACTCGCCAATCTTGTCAATCGGAATCTGCACGGAAATCACTCGAGGCGCCGTCGGAGCCATTTCGTCGGGTTCGGCGATGGCCGCATTCAGCACGGCAAGAATCGTCGCGCGCGCGTCTTTTGCTTGAGTCAGAGCCGCGGCAAGAACCGTCGATGGAATTCCGTCGAGCTTCGTATCGAGCTGAATTGCCGTGACAAATTCGCTCGTGCCCGCAACCTTGAAGTCCATGTCACCGAGAGCATCTTCTGCCCCGAGGATGTCCGTCAGCGCCGCGTATCGCGTCTCGCCGTCAACGACATCAGAAACGAGTCCCATCGCGATTCCCGCGACGGGCGCGCGCAGCGGAACACCCGCGTTGAAGAGCGACAGTGTCGATGCGCACACCGATCCCATCGAGGTGGATCCATTCGAGCTGAGAGCCTCGGAAACCTGACGGATCGCGTACGGGAACTCTTCGCGACTCGGCAACACCGGCACGAGCGCGCGCTCCGCAAGAAAACCGTGCCCAATTTCACGTCGTTTCGGACTGCCGACGCGGCCCGTTTCGCCCGTCGAATACGGCGGAAAATTGTAGTGATGTAAATACCGCTTCTTGGTGACCGGAGAGAGGGAATCGATTTGCTGCTCCATCTTGAGCATGTTGAGCGTTGTCACGCCCAGAATTTGCGTTTCGCCCCGCTGAAATATCGCGGAACCGTGCACCCTCGGAATAACCTGCACCTCGGCATCGAGCGGGCGGATGTCGGCGAGTCCGCGACCGTCGATTCGCTCACCCTCGCGCAAAATGCGATCACGGACGACACGTTTGGTTACGGCCTTGTAGGCCGCCGAAGCGTGATCGGCCGCCTCGACCGGGAGTTCACCGCGATCAATTTTCTCGCTAACCGCACTCGTGACGCGTTCCTTGAGTGAGTCATCGGCCGTGAGGCGCTCGACTTTGTCAGCAATTCGATACACCGACACGAGGTCGTCGTGCGCGATTTCGGAGACGAAATCGAACGTTTCTGGTAAATAGGGCGGGAACACCGGGTAATCAGAAATTGGTTTTGCGGAGCGTGCCGCAAGTGATTTCTGCGCGGCAACGAGAGACGTAATGAACGGCTTTGCCGCTTCGAGGCCCTCCGCGACGACCGCCTCATCCGGTTTCGTTGCCCCACCCTTGATGAGGTGCCAGCTGCCTTCGGTGGCTTCGGCTTCGACCATCATGATTGCAACGTCTTCAGTACCGTCGCTCGCCGTCACGACCCGGCCGGCCACAACGAGATCGAAAACCGCGCTTTCAAGCTGAGAAGCGTTGGGGAACGCGACCCACTGATCACCGATGAGTGCGAGACGCACGCCGGCAATCGGACCGTTGAACGGCAGTCCCGAAATCTGCGTCGACGCGCTCGCCGCATTAATCGCGAGTGCGTCGTAAAACTCACCCGGCGCAATCGACAAGATCGACACGACGACTTGCACTTCGTTTCGAAGACCGTCAACAAACGTGGGACGCAGTGGCCGATCAATGAGACGGCACACGAGGATCGCCTCCGTCGAGGGACGTCCCTCGCGACGAAAGAATGAACCGGGAATCTTGCCGGCCGCATAACTCCGCTCTTCGACGTCGACGGTCAGCGGGAAGAAATCGAGGTTGTCTTTCGGTCTCTTGCTCGCGCTGGTCGCCGAGAGAATCATCGTTTCATCGTCGAGATATGCGGCGACGGCACCTTGCGCTTGCTGTGCAAGGCGACCGGTTTCGAAGCGAATCGTTCGTTTGCCGAACGTGCCATTGTCTAGTACGGCTTCGGCGAATGTAATTTCTGGACCTTCCAAGAGGTCAATCTCCTTTATTGTGATGGAGCCTGTCAACGAAACGAGAATTTCGTCCATTGGACTCTGTCTCTTCTCGGAGCACGGAAACGGGCAACAACAAACCCTCGGCCTCGTGCTGGCCACCAGTGAAAAGACGCGGACACCTCGTTCCGAACCCCACCACCGAGGACCAGCTGCCTGCTAGCCTGCACCGTTTTCTCGTGCTCGCAGTAACTGATATGAGATTCTGCGCTCGCAGAATCGCCTTCGCTACCCTAGCAGAACCCGGCGCGAGTGCCGCTGATCTATCGACGAAGACCGAGTCGTTCGATGAGAGACCGGTACCGCTCAATGTCAATGTCCTGAAGATACCCGAGCAAACGGCGACGCTGCCCAACGAGCAATAGCAGCCCTCGACGCGAGTGGTGATCGTGTTTGTGGTCCTTGAGGTGCTCAGTGAGATCTTTTATGCGCTGTGTCAAGATTGCTACTTGAACCTCGGGAGATCCCGTGTCTCCGACGTGAGTCGCGTATTCTTCGATGATCGCCTTCTTGACATCTGCTTCAAGTGCCATTGAAATTGGCGCCCTTTCACTCGCTGCGCGACGCCCCGAACAGGATGCTCGTGGCTCTCTTTTTCCGCGGCCGTTGGACGGCAACCGGAGCAGTCTAGCAGAGCAGATTGACCCGTGCGCGTGGGGCACTCGACGCAGATCCGGCTGATCTCAGCCCGATCACCGGTTGAATAAGGCACACTTGTCGTTGCTCCCTAATTTGGATTGAGGACTAAACGTGCACAAACGACTCACAACCTTTTTTGTCGCGGCCACCGCGGCGCTCGCCCTCGCGGGATGTAGTTCGACGCCGCCAAACGCGAGCTCGCAAACACCTTCTGCGCCCGCGTGCCTTGACTCGGGCGACGCATCGAATGGCATCGTCGTATCCGGAGCGGCGGGCACCGAACCGGCTGTCTCTTTGTCGGCCCCACCGGCCGGAACGTCGATGCAGCGCACGGTCGTGACCGCGGGCGGGGGCGAGGCCGTAAAACCAAGCGACACGATTACCATTGCGTTTGCAATTTATGACGGAACGACCGGAGCCAAACTGGGCGCAAGCGGTTTTGACAATCCCATTGGTGAAGTAGTCTCGGTCGGTGAAAATCGCGCGTTCCGCGGCATTCTCAATCGGGGTGTCGCGTGCTCGACGGCCGGATCGCGGATTGCGTTGGCCGTCTCATCGAGCGAAGTGGAGGCCGCATTTCCGGGCGTGGACCTCAAAGAGGTTGCTGGTCACGGGATCGCCGTGGTGTTCGACATTAAGAGCATCCTGCCCGCAACGCGCGCAACAGGCGCCGACCAAGCCCCTCAAGACGGTTTTCCGTCGGTGACACTCGACGACAACGGCGCACCAACCGTGAAAATACCGTCGACCGACCCGCCCGGCGAACTCAAGGTTGAGGTGCTCAAGAAGGGCGACGGACCCGCCGTCACCGAAAATGCCACGGTAATTGTTCAATATCAGGGCGTCGTGTGGGGGAGCGGAAAAATCTTTGATCAGTCGTGGGGCAAGAGTGGCCCGGCTCCGCTGAGCATTGCGACAATGGTTAAGGGATTTGGTCAGGGTCTCGTCAGCCAAACGGTCGGGTCGCAAGTCGTTATCGTGGTCCCACCGGCTCTCGGATACGGCGAGGCCGGAAACGACGACGCGGGTATTAGCGGAACCGACACAATTGTGTTCGTGGTCGACATTCTCGCGGCGGGATGATCGCAATCCAAATACGTTAGACGATGGCGCGTCCGACCTCGACCTTCACAATGCGAAGCCGCTGGGTCGGGCGCGTCATCGCGACGTACAGGGTCGCTGCCCCGCGGGGTTCGGCCGCAACGATTTCGTCGGGATCAACGACTACGACCGCGTCGAATTCGAGGCCTTTGGCGTCATGCGGTGCCATCACGCCAATCGGACGAGCGAGATGCGGAGCACCCTCAGCGATCCGCCCGTCGCCAAACCGAGCCGTGAGACCGGCGAGGATCCGGTGCACGCGCGAGTGGGGTGCTAACACGGCGAGCGTTCCAGATTCCGAAACCGCACGATCCGCTTCGACCGCGGATATCACCTCGGAAACGAGGGCATCGTCGCCCAGCGAGAGATCGACCCGCTCAGTCATTACGGGCCATTCGGTCTCGCGCACTGGAACGGACGGTGTTATCGGAAGGCCGAGGCGGCGCGCCGTATTCTCCGCTGCGGCGACGATTTGAGTTGGAGTGCGGTAATTGACCGACAGCTGCGCGAGGCGCCACGTGTGCTCTCTCCCGGCACGACCAAATACGGGTTCTAACGCGGCCGCCCAGCTCTTCGCACCGGAAACGGCACTCGCTTGAGCGATGTCTCCCACAATGGTGAAGGACCGAAGCGGACAACGCCGCACGACCATTCGCCACTGCATGGGCGAGAGTTCTTGCGCCTCATCGACGACGACGTGACCGTACGCCCACTCTCGATCAGATGCCGCTTGCTCAGCCGTTGTGCCTCGGTAAACTGTTTCAGCAAAACCGGCCGCGACGTCGTCCGCGGACACGATTCCGCCAACGTTCATATTTCTTATTGCGTGTTCTGCGTTTTCGACGTCTCGTTTACGTTGCTCTCGCGCTTCGCGCTCGTGCGCACTCGCGACGACGTCGTATTGGCCCAAGAGTTCCGCTGCTTCGTCGAGAAGGGGAACGTCGTCGACCGTCATGGGCGAGTGCCGGGCCCGCGCCACGAGCGCGCGCATTGCAGGCGTCCACTGGGGCGTTAGTGTTGCAAACCACGACGGCCGCGCAAAAAGATCGCCGACGAGTTTCTCGGGGGTCAGCGGCAGCCACGCGGTGTTCAAGGCAACCTTAACGTCGTGCGCCGTGCGCACATCTTCGCGCAAAACGGCCTCGTCGGCTTCGTCGACCGTTGCACCATTTTCACGCAAACGATTTGCGAGACGACGAGTGAGGTCCGAGAGCATGATTTGGACGAAGACAACCCGTGCTTCGTTGTGCGCTTTGCCACTCTCGCGCGCCTTACCGATTGCGCGCGCAAAGAGGTGCGGTGGAATATCGAGGTAATCGTTATTGATGCCGACGGTGACGGTCGAGTCGGGAACTATCTGACGAGCGCGCACAGCCCGACCGATGACCTCGGCCATCTCGGCCGAACCCTTGAGCCGCCCGACCTCTGGCCCGTCGGTCACGGTCGCTTCGACACCCGGAAAAAGGGTCCCGAGCGTTGACAACACCACGCCGTTCTCCCCGAGCGACGGTAACACTTCTTCGATGTAGCGAAGAAACGACCGTGAGGGTCCGACGACTAGAACGCCAGACGACGCGAGCCGTTCACGATGGGTATAGAGCAAATAAGCGGCGCGGTGGAGCGCAACAATCGTCTTGCCGGTTCCCGGCCCGCCCTGAACGACCATCGCGCCCTTCAATTCCGAGCGGATAATGCGATCTTGCTCCGATTGGATCGTCGCGACAATGTCGTGCATGCGCCCGGTTCGTTGAGCAGAAAGAGCCGCCATGAGCGCGCCATCGCCGCGAATCGCACTCGATTTATCGGCGAGCAGTGCCCGGTCAAAAATCTCGTCGTCAATTCGAACGATGTCTCGGCCACGACTCGTCAGGTGTCGTCGAGCGCGAGTCCCCATTGGAGACACCGCCGTTGCCTGATAGAAAGCGCTCGCTTGAGGAGCGCGCCAATCGAGCAGGATCGAGTTCTGATCGTTGTCGCGCAACCCTATTCGACCGACATATCGAAATCGAGGATTGGTCGGTCCTGTTCCCGAATGGTGCGCGTCACCATCGAGCTCAAGCCGACCGAACGCCAAGCGCTCGGTAATCTCGCCGAGCTGCGCAATGCGATTTTCATACATGCGCGAGTACGCATCACGCTCGGAGCGGCTCTGGTGGTTGCCGCCAGCACTCGTTCCTCGCACCCTGTCGAGCGATGTAAGTGCTTCGTTTTTCAACTCGTCGAGTCGACGATAGAGTCCCGCAACGTAACGCTGCTCTTTCGCCAGTTCAGTATCGACCACGCACGCTCCCCGCAATCATTCCGGGTGTCCAGTGTAGTTGTCACGTCAACCAGCGGACCGCGATGCCTATAACCTTGGTCAGTGAGATTTGCCCACCTAAACCCACGACATTCGCCCGACGATAATTCCAGTGAATCAATGCGGCTCGCCGTCTTAGTTGGTGAGTCCGCATTGTTTCTCGACGCCGTTCTCGATGACGCTCCGCGCGACCTACAAGCGCTTCTCGAGAGTGGCGAGGCCGAAATTGGCCGAGTGAGATCGATCGTGGAACGCTCGATTACGCGAGGCGAGAATCTGGTTGATCGACATGATTTTCGCGAAGCCGCTGCAGTAGTGCGTCCTCCAGCAATTCTTGCGGTTGGCCTCAATTACGCGGCACATGCCACCGAACTCGAACTCGCATCCAGCTCGACACCAACCGTCTTTTCCCTGTTGCCCAGTTCGCTCACGGGGCACGGCCAGACAACGGTCTGGAACGAGAGCCTCAGCGCTCAAGTCGACTTTGAGGCCGAACTCGGCGTGATCATCGGTCGGCCTGCGCGCGATGTACGACCACACGATGCTCTCGACTACGTGTTTGGATACACCGCCGTCAACGACATCACCGCGCGCAACGTTCAGTTCAGTGAAGCGCAGTGGACTCGGTGCAAATCGTTTGACGGTTTTTCGCCCGTCGGTCCCGCGGTCGTCACGCGCGACGAAATAACCGACCCACAAGACTTGCGTCTCACGACGGTGGTTGACGGACACGTCGTGCAAGATGCAACTACCGCAATGATGGTTCGCTCGGTCGCAGAGATTGTATCCTTTCTCTCGCACAGCACGACGCTTGCTCCCGGAACACTCATCTCGACGGGTTCGCCGGGCGGGGCCGGTTATTCGCGCACTCCCCCACTTTTTCTCGGTGACGGATCGACCGTGACCGTCTCAATCGAAATCATTGGCGAACTCACCACCCACTGCCGTGTGATCAAAGGGGGCGCTTGATTGGCACCGTCGTTGACGTGATCTCAATGCCCGATAAGCGCGCGGGAGACAACAGCGCCTCGCACTCTTCTCGAGTGAGCAGATTCGACTCGACGACGAGGTCGACAATGCTTCGGCCCGTGAGGAGTGCCGCTTCGGCGAGCGCTGCCGACGCGGCGTAACCAATTCGCGGTGTGAGCGCCGTGACCACGCCCACGGAAGACCCGACCATCGCGCCCAACCGTTCGATATTTGCCGTAATTCCGTCGACGCAATTCACCCGAAGCGTGCGGCACGCTTGCGTCATCCACGAGAGAGATTGCAAGAGAGAGTGGGCAATGACCGGCTCAAACGCATTCAATTGAAGCTGACCCGCCTCGGCTGCCATCGTGACGGTCACATCGGTCCCCGCGACCGCGAACGCGACCTGATTGACGACTTCGGGAATCACCGGATTCACCTTGCCCGGCATAATGCTCGAACCGGCCTGCATCGCGGGGAGATTAATCTCGCCCAATCCGGCTTGCGGACCACTCGATAGCAGTCGCAAGTCGTTACAAATCTTCGACAATTTTATTGCCGAGCGCTTGAGGGCTCCGCTAAACGACATATAAGCACCCGCGTCGCTCGTTGCCTCGACGAGATCGGGTGCCGTTTCGAGCTTGAGGCCCGTAATTTCGCTCAGGTGACGAACGACCGCGGCCGCGTAACGCGGGTCAGCGGTTATTCCCGTGCCGATCGCCGTCGCACCCAAGTTGATTTCGGCGAGAAGCCAAATCGTTTCAGTCAAACGCGCGTGGTCTTCGCCCAACGTCGTCGCGAACCCGTGAAATTCCTGCCCGAGGGTCATCGGAACTGCGTCTTGCAATTGCGTTCGCCCCACCTTAAGGATCTGGGCGAATTCTTTGGACTTGCGCGAAAATGCCTCGCGCAGCAGACCAAGCTCGTCGAGCATGTGGCCGAGAGCGAGACACAGCGATATCTTGACGGCGGTCGGATAAACGTCGTTCGTCGATTGGCTTCTGTTGACATCGTCTATGGGGTGCACAAACGCGTAATCGCCTTTGGCATGACCGCCAAGTTCCATTGCGCGGTTGGCAATGACTTCGTTGGCGTTCATGTTTGTCGACGTTCCGGCTCCCCCCTGAATAACTCCCACGACAAACTCGTCGTGGAGGTGGCCTTCGATGACCTCTTGACACGCTCGGTCAATAAGCGCAGCCGTATCACGCTCGAGAACCCCAATCGCTGCGTTCGCGCGTGCGGCCGCTTGCTTGACAAACGCGAGCGCCACAATCAGATCGGGATAGACAGAAATGGGTCGCTTCGCAATCGGAAAATTCGTGACCGCGCGTGCCGTGTGGATTCCCCAATACGCGTCGACGGGAACCTCGAGGGACCCGAGTGAATCGCGTTCCGTGCGAGTCTTGGGAGTCGGCACCGTGCTCGTTACCGTGCGCTCTTCAATGCTGGTGAGGGGGTGTGTATGACTTGCCGCCTCGGGTACTGGACTTTTTTTGGGCTTCATCGCCTCTTCCTTTCGGTCGCGTTCGCCCGCGACCGACACCAAGCTTAATCGATGACTCCTTCAAGATTTTGGGGCTTGACAAACAGTCCCTCGAGAGAATTAGAGGTGAACGGGGTGATTCGTGCGTCGAGCGCGACGATGACGAGGAGGCGATCCCCGCGATTGAGCCGTCTGTGCGCTCGAGAGGTACGCTAATCTACGCTGGTCACCGCAAGAATTCACCCGCTCAGAGGATGGCAATGGCGAACTTCCGATCCTGGTTGCTCGACGGACTCACAGAAACCTCGGGTTCCCATCAGGGCCCGCTTGCGAAGACGGGAACGACGACGCACGCGTGGTGGCGCGTGATGTGCCTCACGGGTGTCGACTATTTCTCGACACTCGGCTACCAACCCGCAATCGCCGCGTTGGCCGCGGGCCTCATTTCGCCCTTTGCAACGCTCGTTCTCGTGGTCTTGACGCTCGCGGGAGCACTTCCCGTCTATCGTCGAGTCGCTCGCGAGAGCCATCGGGGCGAGGGTTCGATAGCGATGCTCGAGAAGCTACTGCCGTGGTGGGGTGGCAAACTCATCGTGCTCGTTTTGCTGGGCTTCGCCGCAACCGATTTCACGATAACAATGACGCTTTCGGCGGCAGACGCCTCGGCGCACGCCATTGAAAATCCCTTCGCTCCCGATTGGTTTCACGGAAACGAAGTTCTCATTACTCTCGCGCTGCTCGCGTTACTCGGGTTCGTGTTTCTGCGCGGATTTACCGAGGCGATCCGGTTGGCGGTGTGGCTCGTCGCGGCGTTCCTCGCGCTTAATATCGTCGTTGTCGTGGTTTCGCTTGTTCACGTTGTCGAGCATGCTGAGTCGGTTACCGACTGGTGGTCGGCCCTGACCGTTCAGAACGCAAATCCCTTGGTTGTGGTCGGAATTGCGTTGCTGGTCTTTCCCAAACTCGCTCTCGGCCTCTCGGGGTTCGAGACCGGAGTCGCCGTCATGCCTCAAATTACGGGCGAACCCGGAGACACCGACGGCAACCCCGCCGGACGAATTAGGGGTTCCCGACGCTTGTTGACGAGCGCCGCCGTGATCATGAGCGTTTTCCTCATTGCCTCGAGCTTCATTACGACCGTGCTCATTCCGCAATCGGAATTTCAACCGGGTGGGGCTGGAACGGACGGGCTCTCGCCTATCTTGCGCACCAGTACCTCGGCGACGGATTTGGGACCGCGTACGACCTCAGCACGATACTCATTTTGTGGTTTGCCGGGGCGTCGGCCATGGCCGGGCTCCTCAACCTCGTACCCCGATACTTGCCTCGCTATGGGATGGCGCCGCAGTGGGCGCGCGCCGTCCGACCGCTCGTTCTCGTCTTCACCGCGATTGCGTTCTTGATCACGGTCATCTTTCAGGCCGATGTCGACGCGCAAGGTGGAGCGTACGCAACGGGTGTGCTTGTCCTTATTACGTCGGCGTCAATCGCGGTCACGCTTTCAGCTCGGCGAAAGCGAGAACACGGTCTGACGGTCGCGTTCGCAATTATCTCGTGTGTCTTCGTCTACACCACAATTGCGAATATCATCGAGCGACCCGACGGGGTGAGAATCGCCGGGTTGTTCATCATTGGTATCGTCGCGATCTCGATTGTGTCGCGCGTGCGGCGATCATTTGAACTTCGCGCTACATCGATCACATTCGACGAAGCGGCGCTCGAGTTCATTGGCGAGGACGCCGAAGAATACGACCGAGTGTGCATCGTCGCGAACGAACCCGACGACGGGTCCGAAAACGAATACAAGCAGAAGAGCCTGTCGGAGCGGCGGTCAAGCGGGATCCCCCACCGGTCGCCGATCATTTTTCTCGAGATCTATCCCCGTGATTCGTCTGACTTTGAAGAAGACCTCGAGGTGCGTGGCCTCACGAAACACGGTTTTCGCGTGCTCGAAGTGGACAGCGCGAACATCCCGAATACGATTGCGTCGGTCCTCCTTCACATTCGACACGAAACGGGTGTCGTCCCCGCCGTTTATTTTGAATGGACGGAGGGAAACCCCATCGCCAACATGCTTCGGTTCCTCGTCACCGGCGGCGGGGAGGTCGCACCCATGACGCGCGAGGTTTTGCGTGAGGCCGAACGCGACCGCCGCCGACGCCCGACGGTGCACGTCAGCTGATTGGAGAAGTACGGTTTAGGCTTTCGACATGCCAAACCTAAAGCCACCGCGCGCCGCTCGCGTTCCCGTCGAACGTTTCCACCACGGCGACGTCGTGATCGACAACTACGAGTGGCTCCGCAAGAGGGAAGACCCGCGAGTCATCGCCCACCTCGAGGCAGAAAATGCCTTCACCGCCCGCAATACCGCCCACCTCGACGAGCTTCGCACTCACATTTTTGACGAAATCAAATCGCGTACCCAAGAGACAGACATGTCCGTCCCCACACGCGAGGGCGGCTATTGGTATTACTCGCGAACAATCGAGGGGCAACAGTATTCGTTGTTTTGCCGTCGGGCCGTGGTCTCGAGCGAGGACTGGACCCCGCCGATCATTGACGAGGACACGCGCGACGAAGAAATCCTGCTCGACGGAAATCAAGAAGCCGAAGGCCACGACTTTTTCAGCCTCGGGAGCGTCGACGTGAGTACCGACGGGAAATACCTTCTGTACGCGACCGACGTCGTCGGTGACGAGCGATATACGTTACGCGTTCGCGACCTCGCGACGCGTGAAAACCTGCCCGACGAGATTGTCAACACTGCGGCGGGCGCCCTTTTCTCGCCCGACAGCCGCTTCATTTTCTATCCGACGGTCGATCACGCGTGGCGACCGGACACCGTTTGGCGACACGCCGTGGGCGAGGCGACTCCCGACACCGCCGTTTTCACCGAGCCGGACGAACGATTTTGGATTGGTGTCGGGATTACGCGCAGTCGGCGATACCTCGTCATCGAAATTGGTTCGAAGGTCACGAGTGAGACGCGGCTGCTCGACGCAAACACGCCTGACGGGGAATTCTTGGTCGTGTGGCCGAGGCGCGACGGCGTCGAATACTCGGTCGACCACGCGATGATTGGCGGCGAAGACCGCCTCGTCATTGTGCACAACGACGGGTGCGAAAATTTTGAACTCGTCGACGTCCCGCCGCACAACCCGGGAACACGCGCAAGCGACGGTCGAGTACTCGTGCCCGCGAGCGACGCAATACGGCTCGAGGGCGTCGACGCTTTTGAGCAATTTATCACCGTCGAGTACCGGCGCGACGGGCTCACGCGGATCGCCGTGATTCCGAATCCGCACGGACCATTTAACCTCTTATCTCACGAACTCACATTTGACGAATCGCTTTTCACGGTCGGCCTCGGCCCCAATCCCGAGTGGTCGCAACCAGCGTTGCGCGTGGGTTACGGATCGTTTGTCACTCCGTCGACGGTTTATGACTTCGACGTTGCGCGGGCCGCGCTCACCCAGCTTAAACAGCAACCGGTTTTGGGCGACTACAATCCCGCCGACTACGAACAACGGCGAGAGTGGGCAACCGCGAGCGATGGCACCCGAATTCCCATCTCTTTGGTGTGGAGACGCGCTGTCCCCGGATTCACACGTGACAGTGGAACATCTCAAACTCGCGCCCGACCGCTCGAACTGTACGGATACGGGTCGTATGAGGCGTCACTCGACCCCGGCCTGTCAATCCCCCGTCTCTCCCTTCTTGATCGCGGAGTCGTCTTCGCGATCGCTCACGTTCGAGGCGGCGGCGAACTGGGCCGGGCATGGTACGACCACGGAAAAGGGCTCGAAAAGGTCAACACCTTTACCGACTTCGTCGACGCGGCGTGCCACCTCATCTCGAAAGGGTGGACGACGAAAGACATTCTCGTTGCCGAGGGTGGAAGCGCGGGAGGATTGCTCATGGGCGCGGTTGCCAATCGCGCGCCCGAACTCTTTGCCGGAATTCTCGCCGAAGTTCCGTTTGTCGACCCCCTCACGAGCATCCTCGATGCGTCACTCCCGCTGACGCAAATCGAGTGGGACGAATGGGGCGATCCGCTTAACAACCCCGACGTGTACCACTATATGAAGGCGTACTCACCGTACGAAAACGTGCGCGAGGGCGTAGCGTATCCGCGAATCCTCGCCACCACGTCACTTAATGACACGAGAGTGCTCTACGCCGAGCCCGCGAAGTGGGCCGCACGCTTGCGTGACGTTGGCGCGCCCGTTCTGCTCAAGACAGAAATGGCCGCGGGACACGGCGGCGTGAGCGGACGTTACGCTCAGTGGCACGAGCGCGCGTATGAGCTCGCGTGGCTTCTCGATGTGCTCGGGTTGAACACGAAATAGCCGGTGTGCGAAACCGGGAATTCTCTTCACGCGCCCGCGCCCGCACCGGAATCCTCATCGTCGTCGCCGAGCGCCGTCGTCAGCAGGTGCACAAGCGCATCGATTTGCACCGAGTCGGTTGACCCGGGATCGACATCGGAACCGTCGAGAGCGCGCGCCGCGAGAGACTGCTTCGCGTCAATGAGTTCCGCGATCTTTGCATCAATCGTGTGCGCGGCAATAATGCGCCACGCGGTAACCGGCTCTTCTTGACCGATGCGGTGCACGCGATCAATTGCTTGACCTTGTTCGGCTGCGGTCCATGATAGCTCCGCGAGCACGACGTTCGAGGCGGCGTGCAAGTTCAATCCGACGCCGGCTGCCGTCAACGATGCGACGGCAATGGAAACCCCGGGGTCGTTCTGAAACGAGTCAATTGCCTCTTGCCGAACAATCGCGGATTGGTCCCCCCTGATAGAAACCGACCTCAAATCGCGACGAGCAAACGTCGCCTCGGCGGCATCCATGACGTCAATGTGTTTGGCAAAAAACACGACCTTGCCAACGGAATGCGCGAGCTGCGCCGCGTAATCGGCCGCGAGTGATGCCTTGGCCCGACCAATTCGGCGGACCATCGTAAAGACGTTTTCACCGGTCTTTGCTGACCGCGATTCCTCGAGCTCAGCATGGACAACCGCGCGAATGAGAGTCGCCCGGTCGGCCTCACGATCAGCCGCGAGCGCGCGAAAGCGCCGAACCAGCCGCGCGGCAAGGTCTTGCTCGGCTTCGCGAATAGACCGCCCAAGATCATCGTCGAGTTCGACGGGAAGATCGGCGATTCGTTTCGATGGTAAATCGACGGCGACATCGATTTTTTTTCGCCGCACGATTCCCATGTCGATAACGGCGTCGCGCGCTCGAGCGTAAAAGCCCGAGTCGGCGGGTGTGAGACCCGTTTCCTCAAGCTTGTCCATGAGCCGGGCGGTCGGTCGGTCGCCGTCAATCCAACCGAGAAACTGCCAAATTGCCCGGAAATCGTCGACGTCGTTGATCAGGGGCGTTCCCGTCAATGCGAGGAGGAGCGGGGCGCTCCCGGACGAATTGGAGCGAATTCGCTCGACAAGCTCGAGTACGTTTCTACTCCGTTGGGAACCCAAATTTTTGATGAAATGGGCCTCATCGACAACCATGCCTCGAAAACCGAGAGTGCCCAGCCACGCCATGTGCCGGTCGAGCACGTCATAATTCACAATTACGACGTCCGCAAACGCATCGAGCGACTGGCCATCGCCGTGAATGACCGTCGAGCGACGACTCGGCGTCCACTGCTCGACCTCGCGTGCCCAATTCATCTTGACGACGTTGGGAACGACCGCGAGAAGTGGATACGCTCCCGCGACGGACGCCGCGAGCAAGCTTTGGGCGGTCTTTCCGAGTCCCGGTTCGTCGGCGAGAAGAAACGTGCGGCGACCCTCGCGAACGCTCTCGACAAATCGCGCTTGGTGCCTCATGAGTTCACGTCCCGGCGGCGTAATGCGGTCGATTGCGGGCGCTTGCGGCAATTCTAGACTCGCGGCGCGCCCGTTGCTCGCATATTCGAACGCTTTGAAAAGGGGGCCAAGCAGTTCCCAGTTTGCGAGACGACGAGCCGCGCGTCCTCTCTCGACAGAATTGGAAAGGTCCGGCGCCAAAAAGGGACTCGCCAATTGGCGGGCTCGAACCGATGCGGGAACAACCTGATTGTGCGGCTGTTCGGGAGCCGCTTCGGCGTCGGTCGAGACAATGAGTTCGTCGGGACTGAGCGTTGCACCGGATTCAAGAAGCCAATCACGCCGGAGCTTCTGAGCGACGGGAGACACCGCCGCTTCAGACTCGAGGAGCTGAATGAGCGACGTATCGCGCGCGGCTGTCTTCGCAAGAATTGTTGCGATTCCGTCAAGCCGCTTGAGCTCGTCGGCTCGGCGCGCATCGGGCGCCGCCGAGTCCGCCTTAATCCTGGCTCGCTCTTCTCGCATGAGAAGGGCAACCACCAGAAACTTCGTGCGATTCGTTGGACCGACTCTTCCCGTTTGCGCTTTGGCTTCAACCTCGCGCACCCGCCTCGCGAGGATCGGTATGAGACCCTCGTTGTCGGTTCCTCGCGGACGACCTCGAGCCGCCCCAATTGCCGTGCGGTTGCGATCCCGTCGAGATCTCGCGCGCGAATTCGCACTGGGAGAATCGCTCACGGGACGAGAGTCGGACTGAGGCATGATCCTCCAAATACGGGTGCGTCAGACGCACTTCTTGTATTCCGCCGGGCCGCCCAACAGCGACGTGCAATGACCGGCATAAATTAGCGAAACCGCGCCACTCTCAAGAATGACCGCCGAACCGACGTGCCCCACGCGGCACTGAATCAATCGTCGCGTCACACGACGCGGTCGAGACGGGTACGGGTTGCCAACGAGAGATAGTTTACGGCACGACGACCAATTTTCGATGCGACAGTGCGCCGAGATTCGGGCGCTTCCTCCGTCCCGCTTGCTCAAACGGCGCGCAACACACTCCGCGCGGGTGATATTTCGGTGGTGATTTCAGCGACTTGCCGATCCGCATTGCCGCACAATTAGGGTGCGGTCTGGTTTGCTGGACTCGTCAAATTCGACGCGAATCGAGAATCATGTACATTCGAACGGCCGAATATCCCAAGCCGACTCGTCTTCTTTTGCATCTCAGCGATACCCACATTGTGGGCGGACGCCATCACCTTCTTGACGTGGTCGACAGTGAAGGCCATCTTCGTCGCCTTTTCGAGGAGTTTGCGCGGTCGAATTCGTCGCCCGACGCAATCGTGATCACGGGCGATCTCGCCGACCGAGGCGAGCCTCAGGCATACACGCGTTTGAAAGCTATTGTCGATCCCGTTGCCGAAGAGTACGGCTCCCAAGTGGTGTGGGTCATGGGCAACCACGACAATCGCGCCTCGTTCCGAGTCGGCCTCCTCGGCGAGGCACCGTCAATGAAGCCAATTGACGCGACGTTTGACCTCGACGGCTTGCGGATTGTCACGCTCGATACGACCGTGCCGGGCAGCCACCATGGAGAACTCTCGTGCGACCAACTTGACTGGTTGACCGGAGTGCTCTCGAAACCCTCACCGCACGGCACGATCCTCGCGATGCACCACCCGCCCGTGCCGAACGTGCTTGATCTGGCGATTCTCGTCGAGCTTCGCAATCAATCGGCACTCGCCGCGATCCTCCGGGGTTCCGATGTGCGGAGCATTCTTGCGGGTCACTTGCACTACGCGACGACGTCGACATTTGCCGGAATTCCCGTGTCGGTGGCATCCGCAACGAGTTACACTCAAGACCTCAACGTCGCAGCGGGTGGATTGCGTGGTCACGATGGAGCCCGCGCGTTTAACCTCGTGCACGTTTTCGAAGACTCGATCCTTCACACCGTTGTGCCGATTGGCAGCCACGCGACCGTGGGCGAGTGTTTTACACCCGAGGCAACCGTCAAAAAATTGGCGCGCGCCGGAGTGCGGATCGAGGGAGCGTCGGAATCGCTCGACGTATCCGATAGCGAACTTCGGGCTCTTACTCAAACGGAGCTTTCAGTCGTCTGACGAGTCCGATTTGTCCGCTGTTTCCCACGGTGCCTCAATGGGAAAGTATCGCTTTAAGAACTGAATAACGGACGTCGCGCGCACTGCGGGGTCGACTTCTGGAAAACTACCATCATTGAGACAAAATAGGTCGGCAGATCGTTCGGCGAGGAGTCGGTCCATCTCAACGAGTCCGGCGCGGGTTGTCGTATCGACGTACACGACGCGCGCGTTTCGCTGAACGACAGCTCGACCGGTCAGCAGGGCGTAATAGTGGTAGAGCGAATTCGTGACCGAGATATTTGTACTCTCGCGAAACGGACTCGCCGCCGTCGCGGCGAATTCTTCGGCAAACTCGCGTTCGAGTTCAAAGAGCACGCTTCGCCGAAGCGGCACCGCGACGTGCTCGAGGTGCCGTGTCGTGATGCGGCCGAAACGCTCACGAAGAAGTCGGCGATTGACTCGCGCGGCATTTTCAAAACCGCTACGGCCCAAGCTATTGTCGCCGACGCCAATTCGCGTGGGTGACTCGATGAATGACGAAATACCACCGGGGGAAAAATAGAGTTCGGGGCGCACGGGGCGACCAAAAAACATGTCGTCGTTTGAGTAGAGAAAGTGCTCCGACAAACCCTCAATGCGGTGAATTTGGCTTTCTATTGCGTGCGAATTGTGAGTCGGAAGAACCGATGGGTCCTGAAAAAACTCCGCGCTCTTGACAATCGAAATTCGCGGGTGACCGACAAGCCACGCGGGAGGCGCCGAATCGGTTGCGACAAAAATTCGGCGAATCCACGGAGCAAACAGATAGACCGAGCGAAGCGCGTATCGAAGCTCTTCGATATGACGAAAGCGCGCGGGCGAATCGTCTCCCTCACCGACGACATGACCGAGCATGCGCGTTGCGCGCTCTCTCTGGTAGTCGAGATCGTTACCATCGACCCACGAGAACACAATGTCAATGTCGAGCGTCACGTCGCTCACGTGGTCGGTAAACATATTTTCAATCGTTGGCCATTTTTCGCCGTATTTTTCGACCTCACGGCTCTCGGCCTCGTCGCGTCGAAATGAGCATCGCGTAAGCGAATTTTCGACCGGAAGTCGAATTTCACCGTCACGCGTGATCCACAGCTCAAGTTGCACTCCCGTCGAAGCGCCATATACCAATCCACCGGCCGGTTCTACGCGAGGGCGAAACGCGCGAAAAACGCGGGATCGAGAAGCCACGTCGTCAATGCCATCGGCGACCAACCGTGCACGTGATTGCGGGTGATCGAGAGCTTCGATGTAAAACGGCTCTGTCGCACACGCCGTCGCAAAAGCGGTACCCCACGCTCGATGATCCCTCCAATCAATCGCAATCACCGGAGTCTCGTCGTTGCTTCGAACGAGAAGATAGCGAATCTTGGCTTCGTCGAGCACGTGCCGCACAAAGAGAAGGTCCTCGATCATTGCCTCGAGCGGAGTCACGGCGCGATTAACGAGCGCGAATCGGCCGTGCCATTCGATTACGTCACGTCGATCACTGACGGGCGCTGAGGTCTTCTCACGCGGTGAAAGAATAACCTCGCGCACGTCGTTTAATTCGCCGGGTCCCGAAAGGACCGGACTCTCAGTGAGCGGAACGGAGATGACTTAACCCTTCGTTTGGTTCGCGCGACGAGCGCAGGAATGCGGCGCGGTCAAGGACCGCGTAGGCCATCACTCTACCCGGGCGATCACGATCGAGCGGAGTATTTGAAACCTGCCGTTGAGGCCGCTCTCGGCGGCGTCCCCCCGACGCCGCCGAGAGCGGAGACAATGCGCGTACCGTCATGCGCGAGGATCGTGAGTTGGTCGAGCATATTCGTCAAAGGCAATTGGAACCGGATTGGTGCCCGACGGCAAGCGAGAGAGAATCTCAAACGCGCGTGAGAGTTCGGCTCTCCACGCCTCGTAGCCGCTGTCATTGAGGTGAAGCCGGTCGTCACTGTGGCGTGAGTCAATTTCACCGTCGTCACGAGCTAACGCGGGCCACAGGTCGACGTAGTGCGCGTGCACGCTCGGTGCAAACTGTCGCACGTGCCGGTTGATGTCTTGAATTTGGTCGGCAAATTCTATTCCGCGCGGCAAAATTGACTGCGCGAGAATTCGAACGCTCGGGAGTGTGCGGCGAAATTGAAAAAGCATCGTTTCGATGTTGCGCACGACGTGCTCGACTGAGCGGCGCCACGCAAGATCGTTTGTTCCCACCATGAGGGCGATTGTCACGGGGTGTGCCTCGGTGATTGTCGCGATGCGCTCGAGTAGATCGTCGGTTGTGTCGCCGCTCACCCCAAAATTCATCACGGAGAGTTCGGGGAACCATTCTTGCCAGTGACCGCCCTCGGTCAAGCTGTCGCCGACGAACGCCGTCGTGCCGTTGTCTGACAATTCGACCTCTCTTTCTCCCCGCGCGAGCAGCCTCGGGACCCCCGAGATCTACTTTACGGTGCTCACCCTAGGGGTAGTGACGTGCTCGCGGCTCATTCGTCACAACAATCACGATTGCGCCGCGAGAATCGAGCGAGCGCGGCGAACATCGTCGTGCATTGTCTCGACGAGGAGCGGGACGCTTTCAAACGCGTACATGTCGCGAATGCGTTCGACAAACGTGACTTCGACGGTCTTGCCATAGAGATCGATGTCACGATCCAAGACGTGCGCCTCGACCGTTCTCGGCTCGCCGAGTCCGAAGGTCGGGTTGGTTCCCACCGAGATCGCCGCCGGGTAGGATTGTCCGCCAAGCACGAGCGTCCCCGCATATACCCCGTCGGCGGGAACGAGTCCTTCAGAATCGGGCGACACGTTGGCGGTAGGAAAACCGAGTTCGCGACCCCGCCTAGCTCCGACACCCACAATGCCCCGAACGGTGGGTTGGTATCCGAGTAACCGAGCCGCGTGAGAGACGTCTCCCGCGCCGAGCAACTCGCGTATCCACGTCGACGAAACCCGACGCCCCTCGTCTGCCCGCGTGTCGTCAACAACGCGGACGTTGAATCCGTCCGCGCGCCCGCACTCGTCGAGCGTTTCCACCGTGCCGGTCGCTCGAACGCCAAAACGAAAATCGGCTCCCACGAGTACTTCTTTCGCGCGAAGTGTGGTCACCAGGACATTGTGAACAAAGTCCCGCGGCGAGATGTTTGCGAACGCTTCATCAAACGTCAGCTCAAGAACCGCGTGAATGCCAGTGTCTTCGAGAAGATCGAGTTTGTGCGACGAACTAGCGAGGGCGACCGGACACTCCGCGGGCACTATCACGTGAAGCGGATGACGATCAAACGTCACAACCACCGCCGTGAGCGAGTTGCCGTGTGCGACGCTCAGTAATTCGCTCAGCACCGTGCGGTGTCCGGTGTGCACGCCGTCGAACTTGCCAATTGTAATTGCCGACGGCCCAAATCCGGCCGGCACTTCGGCGGTATTCCGATAGACAATCACGGCGAGGACTCCCTCGTGGGACGTCCGGGTGAGTGCCCGACGAGCCACACCATACCCAATACGGGCAGCACGAGCGGAACGAGAAAATAGCCGAGTCCGTATGCCGACCACACGGTCGCGTTCCGCCCCAAGGGGTCAAGGCGTTCAACACCTAACCAGGCGGGCGCGACGACGCTCACCGTGCCGACGACCACGACGCCGACGAATTCAATCGCAACAGCACCCCACGCAACGCAATACGAGCGCCACCCACGCACAACCAAAGCAACAGTGGCAACAACATAAATGACCGCGGAGAGCGCCGACAGGGTGAACGCGATCGGCGCCTCATCAAACCGGACGGCAATTTGAAAAGCGCTTCGCCCGCTCGCCGCGAGCGAAAGAGTCGCGTACGTGACGATGAGGAGCCGTCCCGCGCCGGTCACGCGGGACGCCCGGGCACCGGGGGGCTGCGCCCCCCGCCGCACACGCGGTTGTACAAGGGGTTGTACCGAGTGGGGTCGCATCGCTCGACAATCGTATCCGAACGCGCGCTACGCCGCCTGAACGAACCAAATCTGGCTCATACGATAGACCATGATCGCGACAACCAAACACGAAGCGCCGAGAATCGCCGTACTCCAGCGCGTGCGTTCGATGAGAGCCCAAAAGACCGCCGCCGGCGGCACAATGATCGCCGAAATCAAGTAGACAAAAAATTCGGCGAGGTTTCCCGTTGGCTCGTTTCCAATCGCGGGAGATGCCAACGCGACAACAAGCTGCCCGAGAAGCAAGAGTTCGACGAGAGCGGTCGCGCCGACCGTCAGATCCGACGGAATCCTGCCGACGAGACTGAGAATACAAGCGAGCACCCCCGCCCCGACCGCCACGAGCAACTGAGCGTTCGTCAACCACTCGATCATTGCGGAAAATTCACGTCGACGACCGCGTCGTTTCCGTGCACGGTGACAAGGCCAATCAGCCGCCCATCGGGAGCGAGCGCCGCAAGACGTTCGCCCGATGCATCGTTCGATACCGATTGTGTCGCGCGCGAGCCGGGCGTGAGGTCGACGGGGGCGAAATTGTCGCCGAGGCGAACGCGCTTGCCGTGGCCGAGATCGTCCGCTTGCCGATCTGTGAGGGTGAGTTGTCGAAACACGTGGCTCGCCGCGTGAGCGGGACTCACGAGTGCGGACGCAAGGTCGCCGTGATCAATATCGCGAGCAGTGCCGACACGAAATGGGCCAATCCGTGTGCGACGCAAAGCGGTTACGTGGCCACCAATTCCAAGAGAGGTTCCGAGGTCTCGCGCGAGGGCCCGCACGTACGTGCCCGACGAACACTCGACGTGCGCGTCAACATCAATCACGGGGTTGGCCATTTCCGCGGTCAATCGCCGCACGTCACGAATCTCGAATGCCCTGATCGTAACGGGCCGCGCTGGGAGCACAATGTCTTCGCCCGCCCGCGCGCGAGCGTAAGCGCGTGTTCCGTCGACTTTGATCGCGCTCACCGTGCTCGGCACTTGCCGAATGTGCCCCGTGAGGTCGGCGACGCCCGCCGCAATGCGCTCGGGCGTCATGGCGGTGATCGCGCTGCGAGTCGCGGTCGTTGTCACTCGCCCGTGCGAATCGTCTGTCGTTGTCGCGTAGCCGAGCCGAATGGTCGCGTCATACGCCTTGTCTAATCCGACGAGGTACGTCAACAGTCGCGTCGAGCTCCCGATCCCGAGGATCAGCAAGCCCGTTGCCAACGGATCGAGCGTGCCCGCGTGTCCCACTTTGCGCGTTGCGAGAATTCGCCGAGCTCGCGCAACCACGTCGTGACTCGTGAGACCCGGGTTCTTGTCGATGAGAAGAAGCCCGCTCATCGAGACACCGTGCGATGGAATTTGGGCCACTCGAGACACGTTAACAGGCGAGGGTGTGAGCGCGACGACGCGATCGATGGTTACACTCGTGGCGTGCCACAGCTATCGTCGTTGTCGCCTACCGTAATCGAGTGGTTTCGAGACAATAGACGCGACCTCCCGTGGCGCCGCGACGGTTTTGGCGCGTGGGGAGTTCTCGTGAGCGAATTCATGCTCCAACAGACACCCGTGGCTCGCGTCATCCCGCGGCTTGACGAGTGGCTTTCGTTGTGGCCGACTCCCGCGGCTCTCGCCGCCGCGTCGCGTGGCGAAGCAATTCGCGCGTGGCAGTCGCTCGGATACCCGCGCCGGGCACTCGCTCTTCACGCGTGCGCGACGACAATCGCGAGCGAGCACGCGGGACGAGTGCCCGATCGCGTCGAAGACCTCCTCGCAATGCCCGGTATAGGAGACTACACGGCGCGCGCCGTCGCGGCGTTTGCGCACGGTCAACGGCATCCCGTGGTCGACACGAATGTGCGGCGCGTTATTGCTCGCGCGATCAACGGCTGCGCCGAACCCGCATCGCCCCGAACAAAGGCCGACCTCGCGGCAATGAACCGCCTTCTCCCCGACGACCCGCCCTCGTCGGTCGATTTCAATGCGGGAATGATGGAACTCGGCGCAATCGTCTGCGTCGCTAAAAAACCGCGCTGTGATTCGTGCCCCATCCGACGCTTGTGCGTGTGGCGCGAGGCCGGTTACCCGGAGCACGTGAGTCCCCGCCGCCCGCGTCAAAAGAAGTATGAGGGCTCGGACCGGCACGTGCGTGGACTCCTCCTCGCGCAACTGCGCACGTCGCACGCTCACGTGAGTCGCGATCACCTCGATCACGTGTGGGCCGACGCGCCGCAGCTCGAACGCGCCCTCGCGGGACTTGTTGCCGACGGACTCGCGGTACGCACCGCCGACGATGCGTACGGAATGCCCGAATAGCGCGCAACCGCAATCCAACAGCGCGTCTCACCATAGAATTGGCACAGCCCGGTGCGGCGGACACCGTCTCGAATGACGAACCCGAGGGCATTTTTTGCGAGGCCCCTAGACGGTCGGCCAAAACGCCCAAGGTGAATACTGTCGGTGGTTGGGTCGGTCTGGTACTGTGCAATCGGGTAACTGCTTCATTGGCCCAAAGGGGTCGGTGAAATCATTTGGGGGGACACGTTGTCTGTTAAAAATTTCACGTTTGTGCGCGCGAGTTTGTCACTTGTGGCTTTGGTGCTCGGGTTTCTTGCACCGTTGAGTGTGCATAGTGCGGCGGCACAAGCGGCGCCGCCGTTGAGTTGTGTGAGTACCTTCTATGCCTTGGGTAACGTAGGACCTCCTGGTACAGGAACGTTGACATCCGTCAATACGATCACTAATATTTCTACGCCAGTGCCAATCGCTGGTGGGCCAATCGGAAATAATGCCCTGGGTATTTCCGCTAGTGGTCTTTTCACGTATAGCTACCGGTTCCCTACCCAAGAGGTAATTGTTCACAATGTGGCGACCGGGACTGTCACGGCAATTTCGGCGCCCATCAATCTTGCGATACCAACAAACATCATCCGCGGTGCGGTGAACCCGTTAAACGGGTTCTATTATTTTTCCGATGACTTCTTCAACGCAACGGTCTATGCCTTCGACACGACAACAAACACATATATCGGCAAGGTTGGAGAAATCGCGCCCGATGGCTTCGGTGTGGGTGTGAATGGCGATTTCGTTTTCGATGCGGCAGGAACCCTGTATCTCACGTTGGGCGATCACCTCTTCCGGGCGAATGGTCCCGTGCCGACGACCGCTGGTAGTGCGACTATCCCGTTGACAACACTCGCCGTCCTTCCACCGGGGACGAGTAGTCCGGGTACAGCTATTGCCTCTGATGGGTTCCTGTATATCCTCGGTACCCCCTCCTCGACTGGCCCCACCACGATCTTTAAGATCAATCCGAGTAGTGGTGCGCTCGTGAGCAGCTTCACTATTCCTGAAGCACAACTGGCCGATTTGGGGAGTTGTTCGTCGCCGAGCACGTTGACTCAGGAGACGGTGGTCAATGGTCGTGTTGTGCCGGGTGACCAGTTCACAATGACGATCACCGGCTCAGGTGTCACGTTTGGTAATACTGCGACGACTGCCGGTGCGGGTAATGGGTTGCAGCCAGAGCGTGCGGGTCCGGTGTTGACGGTGCCGGGTCAGAGTTACACGGTCACGCAAACCCCGTCAGGAACAACGGATCCGAACAATTATGTGACGACGTGGCAGTGTAGCGATGTGAGCAGCGGCACTCCGGTCCCGATTCCGGGGGCCAGCGGCACCGGGCCCACGGGGACGTTCGCGTATCCCACTCCGACCGGTGCGAACGGTGCGAACGTGGATTGTGTTTTCACCAATACGCCTCGAACGTATACGGTCAACAAGGTTGCCGACGTGGTCGATGCGAAACCGGGAGACACGGTTCACTACACGGTCACGGTTACGAATACTGGTCAAGCGGATTACACGGCGGGCAGCCCGGCGACAGTATCCGACGATTTAACCGGTGTGATTGATGATGCGGCGTTCAATAATGATGCGGCGGCGTCCGCCGGTCCGGCACCCACGTTTGCGTCACCGACTCTGTCGTGGGCTGGCCCGTTAGCCGTCGGCGCGACGGTGACGATTACGTACAGTGTGACGGTCAACCCTGCCGGTCAGCTGGGTGACAACGCGCTCGATAACGTGTGCACGGGCGGAACTAACTGTCCTCCAGGTTCGACGAACCCGGGCTGCCAGGTGCACATCCCCATTCTGAACGTGGCTGACTTTAAGAGTGTTGACCCGGTGTCGACGACGGAGGTTGCTCCGGGTCAAGAACTCACGTACACGTTGACGTTTACCGGACAAAGCACCGGCGGAACCGTTGACCGTGTCGATAACCTCACGAGGGTCCTCGATGACGCAACAATCACGTCTCCTCCCGTGGCGTCGGACCCCGCCCTCACGGTGACCGACGGGTCAAACGGTGAGATCGCTATTGTGGGCACGTTGACAGCCAATCAAATGGTGACCGTGACGTTCAAAGTCACGGTCAAACCGGACGGGCAACGCGGCGACAACGTCCTCGACAACTTCCTCCTCAACCCGGGCGAAACACCACCGGCAACATGCGAACCAGACAACGAGGACTGCACAACCAACCCCGTCAAGACCATCCTCGCAACCTCAGGAGACAACGGGTTCCTCCCCATCACCATCGGAGCCGCCGGAACCCTCGCACTCGGCTCACTCCTCCTCCTCACCCACCGCACACAACGCCGCCGCCACCACTAAGCACTTCGTGGCCAATGGGAACGAGCGGAATTTCAGCACGGACTACGTGAATTCAGGTCGGATAGACGAGGCGGCACACAAACCTACCCGGAATACTCGACCGCGAATGTCACCGCTATTCGAGGAGCAAGTAAACCACGCCAATAACGAGTCCGGCCGCACAACCCGCGAAAACCTGTGCAACCGTGTGGGCGCGCAAGTACACGCGCGACCAGCCAACCCCAATGGGAACGACCAACGCGACAATCCCCCACGATCCCCACAAAATCACTTGAAAAACCGCAAAGAACATCGCGAATGACGCGTGAATGCTGAGCTTCCACACCAGATTCACCGCTGTCACCAATACGAGGCCCACCGCGATAGTGAGGGTCGTGAACGCGAGTGCGCGCGGCGCGTCGACAATGACAAGGACGACCAGCCCCACGATAATCGACGCGACGACACCAATCAGTACGGGAGCGCGTTGCTTTCGATCACCCACAAACCGATCAGAAACGACACCCCTGCGAGACAGCACGATTACGGCACAGTACGGCCCGATCGCCACGAAAATAGCCGCCAGAAATCCAAATCCGGCGCCCGCCCAGCCGGCTTCGCGAAATCCAACCTCGAGAAGGAGCACGAGCAGCACGAGCGGCGGCGCGAAAATTTCGGACACGACGACAGCGTTTGCACGCACAAGGCGATCCCCCACTCGTCTCACACGCGCACTCGCCACGAGCCTGACGATACCCGAAACGCCCCCTCAACGAGGAAGGGCGCGGCACGACCGCGCGAATTCGTTCGACGGCGTGAGCCAGCCCGCGTGCAGAGCACTCACCGTATGATTGTGTCAGGCGTTCTTTAAGTGGTCTTCGCAATGGACGGGCACCCATGTTGTGCAACCGCAAGAAACCAGGCACCGCGCGAGGCAAGAAAAAAGGAAACCCTCGCACCATTGTTACCGGCGCGCTCGCGGTCGCGAGTGCGCTGTTTGGCGGATTGTGCGCGGCCGGTTCTATCGTGGCGCGCAAGGTTGTCAACCCCGCTCCGCCACACGAACCGCTCACGATTGCCGACGTCGAGCGCGTGACAGGCGGCGCGACGCTCTCGTTGCCGCGCTCTCGCGAAACCCTCGCCCCGGGCGAATACGGCATTGTCTACAACGGTGGCCGTGGTCACGCGCGATTGGGCGAAGCAACCGACGACGGCGCGATGCGCAGCGTTGTGACGCGGCCAATCTTGAAATGGACCGCGGAATTCCCGGCCGACGGAATGACCGCGCGATGGACGGGAATGACGTCGGTCACTCCCGACGACCTGGAATTGACCTCGCGCACAATCGACCTCGCGGTCGAACACGGTTCGGCACCCGCGTGGTTGTTCTCCCCGACACAGCCAAGTGCCGCGGGGGAAGGAACGTGGGCGGTTCACATTCACGGTCGAAGCAGCGCTCGAGGGAGTGTCACACGAACAATCCCCGTGTTTGACGCACTTGGAATCACCTCGCTCGTGGTGTCGTACCGCAACGACAACGCCGCGTCCGATTCGGCGGACGGCAAATCGATGCTCGGACAAACAGAATGGCACGACGTCGACGTTGCGCTCGACTATGCGATTGAGCACGGTGCACAGCGGATTATTCTCGTCGGGTGGTCCATGGGCGCCTCGATCACGCTCCGCCTTATCTCACTCTCCCGCCATTCTTCTGCGATAGTCGGCGCGGTGCTAATCGCGCCCGTAATCGATTGGCGCAATTCGATCCGAATTGGAGCGCGGAGAATTGGGATCCCGAGACCGCTCGCGGCGTTTTCGATCTGGATGCTCGAAACGCGCCCCCTGCATCGCCTCGTCGGACTAAAAGATCCGTTCGTGTTCGACGAACTCAATTGGATTCGCGCCGCCGACACGCTGTCGATTCCCGTGCTTTTGCTGCACAGCCCGGGCGACACCGTCGCCTCGTTCTCGCTCACGCGCGCGCTCGCACACCGGCGACCGGACCTTGTTCGACTCGTTCCGCTTCCCTCGGCGCCCCACTCGCTCGAGTGGAATCGCGCGCCCGGCACGTGCGAGCGCGAACTTCGCGAGTGGATCGAGAACATCCTCAGCTAGGAAGCGGCGCCCCCATCGCGCTCGTCTTCGGCCTCGGCACCATACACATCGTCGCGCGGCGTGACGTACGGGTCAGGGTCACCCGCGTGCTTCGCGTCACGCGCACGCTCGGCAACCTCGATATCGCGTTGGCGAGCGGCCTCGAGCAAGCCGGCAATGTGAGCGGCATTCTCCGGAATAGCGTCAGGGATGAACTCGAGCGAGGGCGTCAGTCGCGACGTGAGGTTCTTGCCAACTTCTGAACGAAGCATCCCCGTCGCTGCTGTGAGTGCGGCGGCACTGTCGAGTCGCTCTTTCTCGGTCCCATACACGGTATAGAACACCGACGCGTGTTGCAGATCGCCCGTGACTCTCACGTCGGTTATTGTGACGAATCCCAATCGCGGGTCTCGAAGTCCGCGATCCAACCGCGTCGCGACAACCTCTCTGATTCGATCAGCCAGTTTTCTCGCACGTGCCGGATCGGCCACGGCACACCTCACCTTCTTCGCGCCGACGAGCGACGCCAATGGATCGTCAACAAGCGAATCAATCGCGCGGCTTTTGGCGCACCTCAATGGTTTCGATTTCGTCACCAGTCTGAATGTCATTGAACTTGCCCAGCCCAATACCGGCCTCAAAGTCGGTACGCACCTCGGTCACGTCATCTTTGAAGCGCCTGAGCGATTCAATCGTCAACCCGTCACCGACTACGACACCATCGCGAATAACTCGCGCTTTCGCGTTCCGTGTAATCGTTCCCGACCGCACGACGACTCCAGCGATGTTACCGACCTTCGACGAGCGGAAGATCTCGCGAATTTCTGCCACACCCGATTGCACTTCTTCGAACTCGGGTTTGAGCATGCCCTTGAGCGAATTTTCGATCTCTTCGAGGGCCGCGTAGATCACCGAGTAGAAGCGAATGTCGACTCCCTCGCGGAGAGCGCGTTCGCGCGCTTTCGTGTCGGGACGAACATTGAAACCGACAATGATGGCGTTATCGATCGTCGCGAGGTTGACATCGGACTCCGTAATCGCCCCGACACCGCGATGGATAATGCGCAACTGCACAGATTCGTCGACATCGACCTTGAGAACGGCCTCTTCGAGCGCCTCGACGGCTCCCGAAACGTCACCCTTAATGATGAGGTTAAGCGACTCGACTTTGCCCTCTTCGAGAGCACGCGTGAAGTCTTCGAGGCTAATGCGCTTGCGCGATTTCGCCAAGAGCGCGTTGCGATCCGCCGCTTCGCGTTTCTCCGCAATCTGTCGGGCCGTGCGGTCCTCCTCAATTACCAAGAATGTGTCGCCCGCGCGGGGTACCGTTGACAAGCCTTGAACCTGCACGGGGCGTGACGGCGTTGCGGCATCGACTGCGTCGCCGTTCTCGTCCATCATCGCGCGCACCCGCCCGTACGCCGTGCCCGCGACAATCGCATCACCAACGTGAAGCGTTCCCGATTGAATGAGCACGGTTGCCACCGCCCCGCGGCCCTTGTCGAGCTTTGCCTCAATTGCGACACCGCGCGCGTCTTTGTTCGGGTTGGCACGCAAATCGAGACCCGCGTCCGTCGTCAACAGCACGGCATCGAGCAACGTATCAATTCCCGTACGGTTGCGCGCCGAAACATCGACGAACATGACATCACCGCCGTACTCCTCCGAAACGAGATTGTACTCGGTCAGCTGTTGGCGCACTCGCGCCGGGTTGGCGCCCTCTTTATCGATTTTGTTTACCGCGACGACAATCGGAACGTTGGCCGCTTGCGCGTGATTGAGCGCCTCAATGGTCTGGGGCATGATGCCGTCATCCGCGGCAACCACGAGAATTGCGATATCGGTGACTTGGGCACCGCGCGCGCGCATCGCCGTAAAGGCCTCGTGACCCGGTGTGTCGATAAACGTGATTCGACGCTCGCTCCCCTCGTGAGTCGCCGTGACCTGGTATGCGCCAATGTGTTGAGTGATACCGCCCGACTCGCCCTCAACCACGTTCGCGTTACGAATCGCATCAAGGAGACGAGTCTTTCCGTGGTCAACGTGACCCATAACGGTCACCACGGGAGGCCGCGGCTCACGATCCTTCTCGTCTTCGTCTTCACGTTCGGCGTCGAGGTCAATGTCGAAGCCCTCAAGCAGCTCGCGATCTTCGTCTTCGGGTGACACGATCTGAATTTTGTAGCCCAGCTCGTCACCAAGAATCGTAAAGGTGGCTTCGTCAAGGGACTCGGTCGCCGTGGCCATTTCGCCAAGGTGGAAGAGAACCGTCACGAGGTTCCCCGGACTCGCGTCAATCTTGTCGGCAAAATCACCGATTGACGCACCGCGACGCAATCGCACAATCGTGTTTCCGTCGCCGCGAGGAACGCTCACACCGCCGAGCGACGGGGCCTCCCTGAGCTCAAATTCCTGCCTCTTGGTCCTTTTGGACTTGCGCGACTTGCTTTTTCCGCCGCCTCGACCAAACGCGCCCGCGGTTCCTCCGCCGGGTCCACGACCCCGACCGCCGCCCCCTGACGGTGGCCGATTGGGACCAAAATTACTTCCGGGAGCACCCGACCGGAATCCGCCGGTCCCCGCGGGCCTGCTGCCACCGCGCGCACCTCCAGGAGTGCCCGTTCCCGATGCTCCCCCTGGGCGCTGGCCAAACCCACCGGGACGGCCAGACTGGCCCGGCCCGCCCGGACGGGGCATTGCGGGTCGCGGAATATTTGCCGATGGGGGCCGTTGGCCCATTCCTTGAGCACTCGCGAATGGGTTGTTGCCCGGTCTCGGAGCACCGGGTCTGGGAGCACCCGGTCGCTGACCCATGCCCTGATTACTCGCGAATGGGTTGTTGCCCGGTCTCGGAGCACCCGGTTGAGGAGCACCCGCGCGCCCACCCGACGACGGCGTCGACGGCGTTTTTCCATCGACCGCCGAACCTGTCCGTGAACCGGAATCGGGATCCTGTTTGGCTTCACCATCGCCGTGACCGTTCGTCGGCCCCGCGATATCCGTCGTCTCCGCGTCGCCCTGATCGCGAGCGGACGGCGCTTGGGGCGTCGCCGCGGCGCGAGACTCGGAACCCTCCGAGTGGCTTTCGGTGGATGCCTTTTCTGCGGCGAGGGCTTGGGCTTGCCGTTCAGCAACCGAAAGGGGAGCGGCCACCGCGTCAGCCGACGGCTCGGTGGCATTGAGGCCCGCCACTTGGGGCGATTCCGACGTCGTCCTCGCCTTTGTCTCGCGAGCCGATACTTTCGGCGCATCGGCCACGGCAACGCCGTCAGCAATGAGCGCCGCCTTGAGCTTGCGCGCGACCGGCGGTTCTATGCTCGACGAGGGACTCTTGACGTATTCGCCCATCGCCGTGAGTTTTTCGAGGGCAATCTTTGAGTCAACGCCCAACTCGGCGGCAATCTCGTGTACGCGTGGTTTGGCAGCCACAATTCTCCTGTCTGGAATCTGCCCCAGACAGGCAGACTTCTAATTACGGAAGCGTCTCATTTCGAGCCACTCATTAGTTATCGCTCATTGAATACTCACTTTTGCCGTAAGGTCTGTTTCACTGCGCCGCGATTCCGGGTGGTCATCACGACCGATCAGTTCGTGCAGTGCACCGACCACATCGAGCGTCGCGGTGCACTTGAGCGCCCGACCAAAAGCCCGACGTCGCACTGCACGATCAATACAGTCCACACTGGGATGAATCCACGCACCACGCCCCGGCTCAGTGGCAGAAAAATCGACCACGAGCCGCGAATTCTTGGCAATGACCCTCACAAGCGAGGATCGGACAGCGCGAGAACGACACCCAACGCACGTTCTGACTGGCATCATGATACTCCTTCTTGCGGGATTGCTCGATACCGCAACACCGAATCGGCTTCCACGTCAACCGCTTGTGCCAGCGTTCAAAAACGACTTTATGCGTTGATTTGGCCCCGTACAGCCCACGCCCACCGGTTCCCCGTGTCAGAATTGTAATGAGTCTTGCCAAACCGGGTGAAAGCAGCAACTTCGAGAAGGAGACGAAACATGTCGATAATGACCCCAAATTCAATCGACGCGCGCCCAATTCCCAGCCTCGCGCTCCCTGTGATCGCCGTGTGCCTTGGGCACGCTTCTGCCGGTCTCACCGTCGTGTACCTGTTCGCTGGATGGTTTACAGCCTTCCTCGGCGCGTGTGCTGGCGTTATCGGGATCGTGATCGGTCTTTCCGTACTCGTGGCCCGCAGGAATAATGCGGGACGGAAAATGGCGACCGCCGCGGTGGCTTTGAGCGGGATTGGGATCGTGTTATTTGCCCTCGAGATGACCCTCAGGTTCCATTTCTTCCGTGGGTGAATTTTTGCTCGAACGGTGATCGCCGACAACGTTCTCAGGCTTTTCATCGAGGATCGAATCGGGCTGGATGTCAATCTTGGCGCCCGTAAGCTTCGCAGCAAGGCGCGCGTTCTGACCTTCTTTTCCAATCGCGAGTGACAGCTGATAGTCGGGAACGAGCGCCCGGACCGCTTTGAGCGACTCATCAACGACAAAAGCTCTCGTGACCTTCGACGGCGAGAGCGCGTTGGCGACGAACGTCGCCAAATCATCGGAATAGTCGACAATATCGATCTTTTCATTGTTGAGTTCTGCCGTGACCGCTCGCACCCGCTGCCCCAACTCGCCAATGCACGCTCCCTTCGCATTGACTCCGGGCACGGTTGACCGCACGGCAACCTTAGTACGGTGCCCCGCTTCGCGTGCGAGTGAAACGATTTCAACGACACCGGACTCAATTTCAGGAACCTCGAGCGCAAAAAGCTTGCGGACCAGGGCCGGATGCGTTCGGGAGACGGTGATCGACGACCCCTTGAAACCCTTGGCTACCGACGTGACATAGACCCGAATTCGCGAACCGTGCTCGTATAACTCCCCGGGCACTTGTTCTTCAGGCGGCAAGACGGCCTCGACCGCTCCCAAATCGATGTGGACCATGCGAGGATTTTGACCCTGTTGAACGACTCCGGCAACGATGTCGCCTTCTCGATCCTTGAACTCGCCGAGCACCGCGTCATCGGCAATGTCTCGCAAACGCTGATTAATGACCTGCTTGGCAGCAAATGCGCCGATCCGGCCAAAATCCGACGGGCTATCCTCCGACTCGCCCACGGCGTTGCCATTCTCGTCAAATTCGGTCACGAATACTGTCACGCGCCCCGTCTTTCGGTCGACGTGCACTCGAGCGGGTGGCACCGCGGGCGCGTCTTTTGTTTCGCCCGGTCTGACGTCGGGCCGACCCACGTATTTGAGGTACGCCGTGACAATCGCTTGTTCGATGATGCGCACAAGCTCATCAAAAGGAATCTCCCGCTCGTGCTCCATCGTGCGCAACAGGCTGAGGTCGATCTCCATTTCCGGCCTCCTCTTTGGATTGATCGTTTTGCGCCACGGACGTTACACGTGCGACCGGCGGCACATCGCAAAACGCAAAAATAATCTGGTCCTACGGTATCGGAAGTTTGTCGCAAGTTCTCGAGAAGTTTCACCGTCACGTTGACGATTCTGCTACGAAGCCGATGCTGCGAATCGCTCACGAACGTCGTCAACGCCAAGCGACTCTCGCGTGTCACCCCGTCGATCCCACAATTCAACGACCCTGTCTGTCGCGTCGCGACCAACCACGACGATGTGAGGAACCCCGATCAGCTCCGCATCACCAAATTTCACCCCGGGAGAAACCGCCACGCGGTCATCGAATAGCACCTCGAGCTTGAGCGCTTCGAGCTCGGAAATCACCTCGTCGGCGAGAGCAAACACAACCGAGTCTTTTCCAGCGGCAACAACGTGCACGTCGAACGGCGAGACAGCTTGCGGCCACGCGAGCCCACGGTCATCGTTGTTGGCCTCGGCAATGATCGCGAGAATGCGGGTAATGCCAATGCCATACGACCCCATTGTCACGGTTTTTCGCGTGCCGTGCTCGTCGAGCACGCGAAGTCCGAGTGCCTCGGCGTATTTGCGGCCGAGTTGAAAAACGTGTCCGATTTCCATTCCTCGAGCGGTCGCAATCGGTCCCGACCCGTCGGGCGCGAGATCCCCCGTGCGCACGTCGGCGACGTCAATGGTTCCATCCGCGACAAAGTCTCGTCCGGAGACAAGGCCGCGCACGTGTGTGTCAACCGTGTTAGCACCCGTGACCCACTCGGTTCCCTCCACGACGCGAGGATCGACGAGGTAGCGGATTCTGGGGCCCGATTCGGCCCCAAATACCGCGTGAGACGCGCTCCAGGGCCCAATATATCCCTTCACAAGCGCTGGATTTTGCGCGAAATCGGCATCAGTCGCGGCCTCGACCGTGCGCGGCGCACACCGCGCTTCGGCGCGTTTGAGGTCAACCGCTCGATCACCCGGGAGGCCAACGACAACGAGTTCGCGCGACCCGTCACTGTCCGTGAGAGCGAGCACCACGTGTTTGAGAGTGTCGGCGGCCGACCACGGCCGGCCGTCGTCGCGTGCGTGCTCGCGATTGAGAAAGTCGACGAGGGTTGCAATCGTGTTGGCGCCGGGCGACTCGAACTCGACGGGCACCGGTAGATCGCGCGCCGGTCGCGACTCGGGAACCGGCGTCTCATACGCTTCGACATTCGCAGCGTAGCCCCCCTTGGAGAACACGAACGTGTCTTCGCCCACCGGGGTCGGATGTAAGAACTCTTCGCTTCGCGAACCGCCCATTGCACCGGCATCCGCTTGAACAATCACGTAGTCGAGGCCGAGGCGGTCAAAAATTCGTTCGTAGGCGCCGCGTTGAGCGCGATAACTCGCCTCGAGTCCTTCGTCGGTCACGTCAAATGTGTAGGCGTCTTTCATTGTGAATTCGCGCCCGCGAAGAAGGCCCGCACGGGGACGCACCTCGTCGCGATACTTGTCTTGAATTTGATAAACGGCAAGCGGGAAATCTTTGTACGACGAGTACATGTCTTTCACGAGCAACGTAAAGACTTCTTCGTGCGTTGGCGCCAAAAGGTAGTCCGCGTCGTTCCGATCTTTGAGCCGAAAGATTCCGGGGCCATAATCGGCCCACCGACCCGATGCCTCGTACGGCTCACGCGGGAGAAGAGCGGGAAAATGAACCTCTTGCGCACCAATCGACGCCATTTCTTGGCGCACAATGGCTTCAATCTTGCGTTTGACGCGAAGGCCCAAGGGAAGCCACGCGAAAATGCCCGGCGCTTGCCTGCGAATGTATCCCGCGCGAAGCAACAACCGATGACTCGTGGCTTCCGCTTCGGCGGGGTCATCGCGAAGGGTACGGACGAAGAGTTGAGACAAGCGAGTCGGCACGGTGTCTACTTTTAACCGCACCGCTCGGGACGGGAGCACGCGCGCGTGCCGTTTCGCCATGGTGGTGGGGGTTTAAGCGTGGCGTCGTCGCTTCATTATCGCAAAGAAGAGGCCCGCGATCATGGCCAGCGCGGCAAGGGACACCCCTTCGCCCGGCCGGCCACCCGACGACGCCAAAGCAGAGTCCTCCGACCCGGGCACCCCGTGGTCAAAGATATTTGTTGCCTCGATAAGCGCCGCCTGTTGCTGATCAACGTTAAAGTCTTCCGGACTCAACGGCACGAGCGCACCAGTCTCGAATGAATTTTGCGCAACAAACGAGCTGGTCGCGCCTTGCGAATCTGTCTCGACCGCATAACACCGGGAACCTCCCGGGCCCAACAAGGGCAGTCCGGTTGACGAATCGATAACGACAACCGGCACGCCATCCGTGCCAATCGTCGCAGTACCGCGCACGAACAAACTCGTCGTCCCGCCGCCCGCTGCGGGAACCCGACTCTCACAGGTCACCGCAAACGCGAATTGTGCCCCCGTTGGAACATCGGGACCGATCACGTTTTTGGTGAGTATGACCGTTCCCGCGGCAAACGGCAAAAGGAGGTTCAAAACAACTCCCGGCGCCGCCGCAAGGGTCACTACTGGCGCAGCAAGAGGCGCGTCCAGCGCAGCGAAGGTCGCTACTGACGACGCGAACGGCGGGTCCGGCGCGGAAAAAGTGTCCACTGGCGCATCACGAAGCGAGTCTGGCGATGCGAGAAGCAAGGCCGGAGCCGCACGGGGCGAGTTCAGCTTGGCATCGACTCTAAGGTCCTCGGCAGCCGGAATTTTCAGGCTCCGAACGGAATCGGACTCCACGGGCGGGGTCGGTGGAGCGGGAGGGGGAATCGTCGAACTCGGAATAAACTCGGCGACTAAGGGCGCGCCCGGTGGAATGGCTCCGAAGCCCGGTACTGCCACGACCGAACAGGTTGAACCCACCTGAACGTTCTCCACAAAGACAGGGGGAAGGAAATTGGTGCCCTCAATAAACCCGGCACCGTCAACGGTTATGCGATGGGGATCAAAACCCGCCACTGGTGCACCGTCCTTCGTGCACGTCAAATCAAAGTTGAACGTGTCGCCGGCGCGGGCCAGACCGCCGAGTCCCCCAAGTTGCAGATTCACCTGCATTGTCACCACCTGCGGACCCGAAAAATCGTTCGACACCGACACGTCAAATGTCTCACCCGCTCCGGTCGCGGTGAAGGTGTTGTTGGTCAACGGAGCACCGTCGTGCGTGAAGGTCACGAGGGCACCATGCGAATCCACCTCGGCTATGGTGCATGTCGTGCCCGTCGCCAAATCGACCGGAGCGGTCGTCTGGCCACGTGAAACCGGCGGCACCGCGGGTGCAGTGACGGGACTCCCAGCCACACTGCAATTTGTCAGCACGAGCTGATAGGTCGGCGCTGGAGTCGGTTCGGTTCCGATGACGGTCTTTGAAAACGTCACGTGAGTCACGTCGACAGGCGGCGGAAAGGTATTCGTCACCGTCACCGGAAAGGTTGTCCCTGTCACCGTGAATTGCCCGGTGGGCGAAATCGAATTGCTGAGTGCGCCGGGTGGAAGAAGCTCGGTCACGGTACACAACGACCCGGTTGTCACCGACACGAAGACGGGTGTCCCATCGGCCGGGAGAGGAGCCACGACGACGGGAACTACCGCACCGCCTCCGGGCGGAGCGCACATCATCGTCACCGTGTACGAGGGCGGTACCGGGGCGGGTGGCGTTCCCACAACGACCTTCGTCACCTCAACAGCCGTCACCGCCAAAGGCGGAAAAGTATTAGTCACCGTCACCGAAAACGTTGCACCGGTCGCGGTGAATGGCCCCGGCGGCACAATCGTGTTGCTTACCGCTCCGGGTGGAAGGGGTTCTGTCACGGTGCAGTTTGATCCTTCTGGAACGGCCGCGAACGGGGTGGGAGCCGAGCCCGGAGTATTCGGGGGCACCTGGATTGTTTCGGGCGCAACGGGTGTTCCGTCCGCCGCGATACACGACATCGTCACCGGATACGAAGCGGGCGGTGGACCCGGTGGGACACCCTCAACATTTTTGGTCACCTGAACGACAGTCAAGAAGGTGTTCGTGACGGTTACATCAAAGGTTGCTCCCGTTGCAGTGAACGGACCAGAGGGCACAATCACTGCGGTTGGTGAGCCGGATGGTGGAGTCTCTGTCACCGTGCACGTCGAGCCGGTGAGTACCGGAGCGAACGGTGTCGGTGAAGAACCCGGGCTACTCGGTGGCACCTGAATGGTCTGCGGCGGAATCGGCGCCCCACCGGCCGGTGGAGTGCACGTCATCGTCACGGTGTACAACGCCGGCGCAGAAGCAGATTCGCCCACAACATTCTTCGTCACCCCGACGACCGTCGTCGGCGGTGGAGGCGGGAACGTGTTAGTCACGGTGACATTGAAGGTCGCCCCCGTCGCTGTGAACGGCTGGGGCGGAACAATCACCGTGCTGATCACACCAGCCGGAGGAACCTCAGACACCGTGCACTGCGACCCGGTCAGAACCGACACCGCAACCGGCGTCCCATCGGCAGGCAGGGGCGGCACCGTCACGGGAACCGCGGGCCCGCCACCCGGCGGCGAACACATCATGGTCACCGTGTACGACGAGGGTGCGGGAGCGGGCGGAGCGCCGACAACCGTTTTCGACAGCACAACGAGAGTCGACCCGGGCGCCGTGTAGGTATTCGTCACCGTTACCGGAAAGGTCGCACCCGTCGCAACGAACGACCCCGACGGAGAAACCACGGTCGTTGGCGAGTCGGGCGGAGGCGTCTCTGTCACGGTACACGTCGACCCGTCGGGAACCGCCGCAAAAGACGCGGTGGTATTTGGTGGGACCTGAATCGTCTGAGGCGGAATCGGCGCCCCACCAGCCGGCGGAGTACACGTCATTACCATCTCATACGTTGCCGGTGCGGGCCCGGGCGGCGTGCCCAAAACGGTCTTTGTCACCTGAACGACCGTCGAAAAAGTGTTCGTCACCGTCACCGCCATTGTTTGAGCGTTGACAGTGATCGTCTGGCTTGGCGAGGTTGCCCCAGGCGGAGGCGTCAATTCGCTTATCGTACAGCTCGAACCCAGAGGCGCCCCCCCGGGCAACGGAACAACAGTCCCATCGGCGGGCAACACAACACTGACCGGCGTACCAGGAGATCCTCCTGCGGGGGTACATACCACGGTCACGGTGTAAGATCCGGGCGGGTTGTTTGCCGGTGGATTAACAACCATCTTGCTCAGGTTAATTGTCGAATTGAACGTGTTCGTGACGGCAATCGTCTTAGGCACACCCGTCACAATCACAACAGTATTGTTCGTAGGGCCCGGCGGACCATCACCACCCGCATACGTCACCGTCGCATTTGCGGGAGTCGAATCCTCGGTGACCGTGCACGACTGACCAACAGTCAGCCCCGCAACCATTGACGGAGTACCCGGAACCACCGTAATCGGAAACACAGCTCCCGGGTTCGAACACGTCACCGTCATCGGATAATTCGCCGGCGCAGACGGAGGCGGATTCACGACCGTCTTCGTCACGGTCAACGTTGTCCCACTGTCAAAGCCGGTATTAGGCCCCACGCTCGCATTCGCGACATTAATCGCCGCGATCAAGCCGCTCGTTCCCAATCCGACTTCGAGCGCGGTCTCGGTGAAAGCGCCGCCAACGGTCGACTGGTGGTTCACGATGAGTTGCAGAACCGCCTGAATTGCCGAGGTGAGCGGTGTCAAAAGGGTCGAGGTGAGTCCAGCCAAAAGGGGATTGATGGTCGCCAAAGCCACAGCGAGTAGCGCGGTCGCCGTGATTTGCAGGAGTGGCGGAAGAGTCGCAATCGCGCCCGGAACCGTCGTGCCAAGGAACGTGTTCGTAATAGAAAGAACCTTGTTGACGACAGCTTGCGGAACGAACGACATCAAATCGGTATCTGGAGGGAGCGAATTGAGATCGGGCACACCGGCAACTGCCAGGAGATCGGCCGTCGTCAGCGTGATCCCGGACGGGCTGAACGGATTTGTCAGGCTCAGCCCGAGGCCATTGAGAGCGGTGATGAGCGTGTTGAGCGGAGTACTTATGCTGCTGATGACTCCCGTGACAACGGTCCCGCCGACGACAATGTCAGCAGACGCCAGGTTGTACGCACCCGACTGAGTTCCCGGCCCCGGAATCGGACCCGTTTGAATCGCCGATGCGGCGAGGGCCCCTAAGTGAACCCCCAGCTGCACCAAATTGACGCCGCCGAGAAGTGTCGACGTGCCAACGTTAATTTCCGCCGTGCTCCCGGCCGTCGGTGCCCCCACGTTTCCCGGCGTCACCGCGCCAGAAGAAACGTTGATCATGCTCGGTGCTTGCGTTACCGCACCAGAAAATGCCTTCGACGAGCCGTCCGGTGCGGCCTCCGCATATTGACCAACGGCACCGAGCTGAATAATTCCGCCCGCCCCAAAGAGGTTGACGCTCGCGGGACCAACGGTGATGCCACCCAAAGCCGCGAGGAGAGTCGCGCTCGGTGGCTTATCCGAGACGACCGTCGGTGGCAAGCCGGTCGTGTTTTCAGCGTGCGCCGCCTCAACATTTACAATCGGGGTGATGGGTGCGCCGAGGACGGTCCCGTTGATAATCTGACCGGTTCCTTGTGACACGATCGTTACGGCGTGAGACGCTCCCGGCTGAACCAAGGCGCCAACGATCCCGAGAACCGCGGCACTCGACAGCAACCGAACCGGAAACGGCCTCAGCTGCGTTGACCCGACAGAACCGTGGACCCGAATGCTCCCCATTGAATACCCCCCCCAGGTGAAAATGCGCCCGCCGTGTCTCCCCCACAAGCTCCTCGGGGACAACGTACCTGCCGAGCCTATCGCCGCAACCCTAGCGACTGTGCGCGAAATAAAACAACACGACACGCCGCTGCCAAAATCGCATGCTACGAACTCGTGACGTGGGGCACCCCGGTCTCGGTCGGCGGCATCTCAGCCGCGAGACGATTGGCCTCGACAATAAGGGTCTCGACGATTTCCGATTCGGGAACCGTCTTGATGACCTCGCCTTTCACGAAAATCTGGCCCTTGCCGTTGCCCGAAGCAACCCCGAGGTCGGCCTCTCGCGCCTCCCCCGGCCCGTTGACGACGCACCCCATGACTGCCACTCGCAACGGGACCGTCATTCCCTCGAGACCCGCCGTCACGTCGTTCGCGAGCGAATACACGTCGACTTGCGCTCGACCGCAACTCGGGCACGACACTATTTCGAGTTTGCGCTCGCGCAAATTGAGGGACTGAAGAATCTGAAGCCCCACCTTGACCTCTTCGACGGGGGGCGCACTGAGCGAGACGCGAATCGTGTCTCCGATTCCCTCGGAAAGTAAAATTCCAAATGCAGTCGCCGATTTGATCGTGCCCTGAAACGCGGGACCCGCCTCGGTGACCCCGAGGTGAAGTGGCCAATCGCCGCGCTCGGCGAGCAAACGGTAGGCCTTAACCATCACAATCGGGTCATTGTGTTTGACTGAAATCTTGAAGTCGTGAAAATCGTGCTCTTCGAACAGACTCGCCTCCCACACCGCGCTTTCGACGAGGGCCTCGGGAGTTGCCCTGCCAAAGCGCTCCATGAGCCGGGGATCGAGCGAACCCGCGTTCACGCCAATGCGAATACTGACGCCCGCGTCGTGGGCTCGCTTAGCAATTTCTCCCACCTTGTCATCAAACGCGCGAATGTTTCCCGGATTCACGCGAACGGCCGCACACCCCGCGTCAATTGCGGCAAAGACATAATTGGGCTGAAAGTGAATGTCGGCGATGACCGGAATTTGGCTCTTTTTCGCAATAATCGGGAGCACTTCGGCGTCGTCCCGAGTCGGCACGGCGACGCGAACGATTTCACAACCCGAAGCGGTCAATTCGGCGATCTGTTGGAGCGTCGCGTTGATATTCGTCGTTGGGGTCGTCGTCATCGACTGAACGCTGACCGGCGCGGTTCCCCCGACCCTGACCGTACCGACGCCGATCTCGTGCGACACTCGACGCGGTGCAAGAACCTCGGGAACGTGCGGAATGCCCAAATTAATCGCTGCCACACTTCAGCATAACCTCGAGGCCCACGCGCAATGTGGTGCGAACACCCGCACGCCGACGAGGTGCCCTAACCCCCTAGGGTGATGGGTTTGACGATGTCGGCGTACAAAAGCAAGATACTCATCGCGCCTAAGAGAATGACGACTGCGAACGTCAGTGGCATGAATTTAGCCGTATCGATCGGGCCCGGATCGCGCCTCTTAAACAGCTTTGCAATGAATCGACGAACTCCCTCCCACAGAGCACCAAAAATGTGCCCGCCGTCGAGCGGCAAGAGCGGCAAGAGGTTGAAAACAAAAAGCACCACGTTAAGCGACGCGACCAGGCTCACGAGTGCGGCGACCTTGTTCTCAACGGGAACCGCGTCTCGACTCGTGATCTCGCCCGCCAAGCGGCCAACACCGACGGGGCCCATGAGGCCTTTCTTGTCTCGTTCACCGGGGCCGAACGCCGCATTTGCCACGTCGACGAGCCGTTGGGGAAGATTGGCGATCCCTTGGACAACGCGCGCCACATTTGTCCACACCTCGGGCACGACCGCGGTGAGCGGCTCGTGCACCGTTTCCGATCCGGGACCGATCCCAATGAAACCGACATTTTCCGTTTGCGGTCTACCGTCGGCGTCCTTGACAATCGCACCGGTGTCATCCGTGCGAAACCTCTCATTGACGAGTGGGGTAACCGACAACGTCGTGTGCGAACCAGCCCGATCAACCACAACGGTCAAAAGCTTTCCCGGAGAATCGCGAATTATTGCGGTCGCCTCCGCCCAACTCGACACGGAAACACCGTTGATGCTCATCAAGCGATCACCCGGAACGAACCCTGCCGCGGCACCCGGCGCAACCGGGTCAGTACTCGAACACTCGCGATTCTTGTCCGTCGTGGAAATGACGCACGATGAAACCTTCTCAATTGTCGTGGTCGGTTGCGGAACACCGAGTCCACAAATGACAACCGCCGTCAACAACACGGCGATGAGCGCGTTCATGAGCGGCCCGCCCACCATGATCACAACGCGCTTCCACACGGGAAGCCGATAGAACGACCGCGCTTCGTCGCCCGTTCCAATCGTCTCGGCACTCGACGAGCGCGCACTTTGAACGAGCGAGTTGAAGAAGCCGGTCGACGTACTTTGCACTGCTCCGCCCGCAGCGGCGGGGGGAAACATGCCAATCATTGAGATGTATCCGCCGAGCGGAATTGGCTTGATACCGTATTCGGTCTCACCGCGCTTTCGGGACCACAGGGTGGGCCCAAAACCAATCATGTACTGAGTAACTTTGACATTGAAAAGCTTTGCCGGAACAAGGTGTCCGATTTCGTGCAGCCCAATCGAAAGCACGAGGCCGACTAGGATCGTGGCGACGCCAAGAATGAACGAAAAGACTGATTCCACGGCCGCAAGACTACTCTGCGCGAGCTGCAATTTGGCTGGTCAAACTCTGTACGTGACACGCGAATCTGATTTCGAGAAACACGCGATTGTGGCCGACGAAACGAAAGGAACGGTGTGATTCGCTCGGGTCTGCCTCGCGCGCTCCGCGTATTTTCACGTCGCTGGTGGTCGCGAAAACGCATGGCGTTTGCCGCAGTCGCGGTGTTGACCGCGGCATCTGCGACGGTGTTTGCCGTGTGGGCGTTCGCACCGCTCGATGTGTCAAAAAAAGGCCCCGGACCGCGTGGAACGGATCCGCTTGCGGTCCACCTTCGCGAACTTCAAGACAGTTTGGTCCCGTGAGGCCCTCTCGAGGGCGAAGAAAACTCTGCGCCCTTTTTGCGGTCGCAGCGTGCGTCATCCTCGTGAGCGGATGCGGCCAGCAGCCGTCTGACATTTCCGAATCGGCCGCATTCGATCTTCAGGGAACCGTGAACCAGGTCATTGCGTCGGTCAATGACAACCACTTGACCGACGCACTCGCGTCGCTCAACGACATGCAAACTCGGCTCATTCAGTCCACGGCGTCTGGCGACGTCGGAAGCGAGCGAGCGGCGACAATTCAAACCGCAATTGATCGCGTCAAAAACGATCTTCTCGCCGCGATCTCGCGGCCCTCGAGCGAGTCTAGCGGTTAGTGCGTGTGTCGGTACCCATGAGGCTCCGTGCCGTCGCGCGAGCCCAGCGCTCGGCTTCATAGACGCCCTCCCGCGTGAGCGCCCCAACCGGTGAGTGCGTGTCCACAACCGCTTCAATGGTTTCGAGTATGTCCAAAAAGCGGATTGCTCCCGCGTGAAAGGCACTCACGGCTTCTTCGTTAGCGGCGTTGAATACGGTCGGAAAACTCGAACCCGCCGCGCCGACACTCTTGGCAAGCCGGACCGCGGGAAACGAGATCTCATCGAGAGGTTCAAACGTCCACGACGAATTGTGCGTCCAATCAAGCGGAACTCCGGCTCGAGGTACGCGATCCGGCCAGTTCAAGCCGAGTGAAATTGGCAGGCGCATGGTCGGGGGCGACGCTTGAGCGATTGTCGACCCGTCGACGAATTCCACCATTGAGTGCACGACCGATTGCGGGTGCACGGTGACCGCGATTCTGTCATAGGGAACGTCGAACAACACGTGCGCTTCGATTACTTCAAGTCCCTTGTTGACGAGGGTTGCCGAGTTCGTCGTGACAAGTACTCCCATATTCCACGTGGGGTGGACGAGCGCTTCGCTTGGAGTCACGCTCGCGAGCGACGTGAGCGAGCGACCGCGAAACGGACCACCCGACGCGGTGAGGATGATTCGTCGCACCTCGTCGTCAGTACCCGCTCTTAACGCCTGCGCAATTGCCGAGTGCTCGGAATCGACGGGCACAATTTGCCCGGGAGCCGCCGCGCGAGATACGAGCTCTCCCCCGCACACGAGCGATTCTTTGTTGGCGAGCGCGAGCGTGCGGCCCCGCTCAAGAGCGGTCAACGTCGGCCCGAGGCCAATCGAACCGCTGATCCCGTTGAGGACGACATCACACTCGATATCGCGCACGAGCTGCTCGGCCTCGTCGGCGCCCAATGCACAATCGGAAACGCCAAATTCGCGAGCCTGATTGGTGATCGCGGCGCGATTCGAGCCCGCGGCTAAGCCCACGAGGTCAAATCGATCGCGATTGTCTCGAATGAGGTCGAGCGCTTGTACTCCAATCGACCCCGTCGAACCAAGAACGATGACTTTCCGCACGCGTCAATGGTATTGCGCCGGCGCGCACAACGAGCCCCGAGCTCATCCGCGAGCGCTCGACGAACGCGGTTTCGTGTCTTTCGTCGATAAGCTGACCGTCATGGAAGAATCCGACGCGCAGGCCGAGAAAAACGCTCGAGACAACCCTATTGAGCAAGTCCGCCGTATCGTGACGGAGATTCCCGGTCCCCGATCACGAGCGCTTCACGTGCGCCGCGAAGCCGCGGTCGCTCACGGCGTATCGTCTGTGCTTCCGGTCTATGCTCAGCGAGCACACGGCGCGATAATTGTCGATGTCGATGGAAATCAGTTCATTGATTTCGGTACCGGTATCGGCGTATCGACAATCGGCCACACTGAACCCCACGTGATTGACGCGGCAACTCGCCAGCTCCACGACATCGTTCACACGCTATTCACGATTAATCCCTATGAAGGATACGTCCGCGTGGCTGAACTTCTCGCCGAGCACACACCCGGCAGCCACGCAAAGAAAAGCGTGCTCGTCAACTCGGGTGCCGAAGCCGTTGAAAACGGCGTGAAGATCGCTCGGAAATTCACGGGCCGTCCGGGCGTCGCGGTACTCGACCACGCGTTCCACGGACGCACCAATCTGACGATGGCAATGAATTTCAAGACGGCACCCTATTCAACCGGATTTGGTCCGTTCGCGGGCGACATTTATCGCACATCCAACTCGTATCCGTATCGAGATAACCTCGGCGGCAGTGACGCCGCCGAACGCGCAATTGCGACCCTTGAAAAAACCGCTGGTTCGCACAACCTCGCGGCGCTTGTCGCCGAACCGATCCAGGGAGAGGGTGGATTCATCGTTCCCGCACGGGGTTTTCTATCCACACTACAAACGTGGTGTGCGGAACACGGCATCGTCTTCATCGCCGACGAAATCCAGTGCGGAATCGCGCGCACGGGTGCCTACTTCGCGAGCGAACGCTTCGACCTCGTTCCCGATCTCGTGCTGAGTGCAAAAGGCATTGCGAACGGACTGCCGCTGGCCGCAGTCACGGGTCGCGCTGAAATCATGGACGCCGCGCAACCCGGGGGGCTCGGCGGAACCTTCGGAGGTAATCCGGTTTCGGCGGCCGCTTCAATTGCCACCTTCGAACAAATTGAACGCGGCGATCTTCTCGCCCACGCCCTGCGCATCGAACACACCCTCAAAACCGCCTTGATCGAATTGCAACAAAAATACGCCGTGATTGGCGATGTGCGCGGTATCGGCGCGATGATCGCCGTCGAACTCGTCGATCCGGAAACGGCCGACACCACCAAGCGGCCCAATCCTCAAGCGATCTCAAGCATCACGGCGCGACTCGCCCAACACGGCGTGATTGTGCTGTCTGCCGGTACCGACGGAAATGTTTTGCGTTTCCTTCCAAGCCTTACAATGAGTAACGCCCTGCTCGACGACGCGATTTCTTTGATCGACGACGCGTTCGCGGCGCTCTAACAACCACACCGTTTTTCGTCCCAACTCCCGTCGTCTCGTGATCGTAAGGACCCGATTCCGTGGCATCTATCGCGCCCTCAAACACCACCGGCACTTTCTCGACCGCCGAAGCCGTCGAACTCGCAACCGTTGATCGAAGCGGATTTATCGAGTCGCGGCACTCGGGTTCGGCGATCATTCTCGCACCGGACGGCACCCCGATACTTCGGCTCGGAAACCCCGACGCCCTCGTCTACCCGAGATCGTGCCTCAAGCTGTTCCAAACCGTGGCGATCCTCGGGAGCGGGGTCGAGCTCGTCGGAGCCGATGCCGTGATTGCCACAGCGAGCCACGCGGGTACCCCAGCACACGTCAATCTCATTCGCGGATTGCTCGACCGCGAATCTCTCGACGAAGACGACTTGCAGTGCCCACCCGAATGGCCAACCGATACGGCATCGCGCGACGCGCTCATTCGCGCGGGTTCCACCGCGAGCCGACTCTATATGTGCTGCTCGGGTAAACACGCCGCAATGTTGCTCGCGTGCAAGAAAAACGGCTGGCCGCTTGATAGCTATCTCGATCCGACTCATCCGCTTCAAACGAGAGTGCGAGAGGTCGTCGAAGACTTCATTGGCGAGGACGTCAGTTCGACGGGCATCGACGGGTGCGGATTGCCCGTTTATTCGATGCCGCTCGTCGCACTCGCGCGCGGAATCGGGCGAATTTCATCGGCCCCCGGGCGGGCCTCTCGCGCAGCGCCTGATCGCGAACTCGCACACGATCACGACGCCGCGCACCTCGCGGCCGCGCTTGTCGCGAATGCGTGGGCGATCGACGGTCCCGGACGAGCAAACACCGTTGTCATCGAGCACCTCAGCATCGTCGCGAAATTGGGCGCAGAGGGTCTCATTGTTCTGTCGACGCGCGAGGGCGCCTCGGCCGCGGTCAAGGTACTTGACGGCGACCTCCGAGCCGCGACACTCATTGGGTTGCAACTTCTCGCGAGCGCGAACGTACTCGAGCAACGCGACGTTGACCGCGTGCTCCCCCACCTCGGCCTGGATGTCTTTGGCGGCGGAGTCTCCGTTGGAAAAATTCGGATTTCGGCAGAAATTCGCCCCGCGGGAACCCACCAATCGAACCCCGGAGGAAACGCAATGATCATCGCCGTCCCCACCGAAATCAAGAACAACGAATTCCGGGTTGCGCTGACGCCCTCGGGCGCTCACGATCTTGTCGCGCACGGACACACCGTGCTCGTTGAATCGGGCGCGGGACTCGGGTCGTCGATTTCCGACACCGCTTACGAAGCGGCAGGTGCGACGATTGTTTCCGATGCGGCGGCGGCGTGGGGTGCCGCCGACATGGTCCTCAAAGTCAAGGAGCCAATCGAAAGCGAGTATGCGTACTTTCGTGAGGGTCTCGTGCTTTTTGCGTTCCTCCATTTGGCGGCCGAACCCGCTCTCACTCGCGCACTCCTCGATTCGCGCGTCACTGCAATCGCTTACGAAACCGTACAGCTTCCGACCCGCGCGCTCCCCTTGCTCGCGCCAATGAGCGAGGTCGCCGGCCGGCTCGCTCCCATCGTCGGTTCGACGACCATGCTGAAGCCACACGGAGGACCCGGGTTGCTTGTCCCCGGTGTCCCCGGCACGCATTCCGCGCACGTTGTCGTGCTCGGAGGCGGCGTAGCGGGAACGAGCGCGACGCATATCGCCGTGGGTCTCGGCGCGAGCGTTACCGTCTTTGATACCAGTATTGCCCGACTTCGAGAGCTCGACGCGCTCTATGCGGGTCGGATTGCGACGATCGCATCGACCGCGTACGAAATCGAGCGAATTCTCGTGACCGCGGACCTCGTGATCGGATCTGTGCTCGTTGCAGGGGCCAAGGCACCCACGCTCGTGAGCAACTCCCTCGTGGCCGACATGAAACCCGGAAGCGTGCTCGTCGACATTTCTGTCGATCAAGGCGGTTGCTTTGAAGACACGCATGCAACCACACACGCCGACCCGACATTCGCGGTTCACGGGTCGCTTTTCTATTGCGTGGCGAATATGCCGGGAGCCGTTCCGGCAACATCAACGCACGCGCTCACCAACGCGACCCTCCCTTATGTTCGTTCTCTTGCCAACCGCGGGTGGCGAACGGCCGCCCGCGTCGATGCGGCTCTTGCCCTCGGAATCAACACCCTCGATGGTTCGCTCGTCAACGAGGCCGTGGGAATCGCGCACTCGCTCGAAACGGTCTCGCTCGCGGACGCTAGTCAATCGTGAACGATTGCTCGCCGAATACCACGGTTGCGCCGCGACGCGCGAGATAGCGCCTCCCCGGCTCAAGTGAGCGAGTAATGCCTTCGGCATCCGTGATCACCGTGCCGTTCACCGAAAACCGGTCGCACACCCACAGGTCGCCCTCGTGACGGCCGACTTCGAGGTGCGTCTTCGATACCGTACGCGCAGGGTCCACAATGGTGATGACGTGATCGACGGTCTCACCCGCTTGCGCGAGAGGGCGCCGACCAATGAGCGCCGTACCCGTCAGGGTCGACTCGTCGCCCGTACTAAATCGAAGCCGGATCGGTCTCGAGTCTGGAGGCGGCACGCGATTGTGCCCGGAATCGCACGACGCCTCACGCCGATTCCACCACCGAGTCTTGTGCGACCGCTCCGACGGCGAAGGATCCGCCCGTAGGTCCCACTCGGGTCGCGGTGTCGAATGCGCATCGCACCCGCCGTCGCGGTCCCCGGTGTGCCCCTCGACTTAATACCCAATTGGTTTTGCTCTCACGTGTCACTCGAGCACTCGTGGTCGAGAGCGGTCCAGGGAGCGGTCCAGAGTCCACCCCCGGTTGGTGACCACGAGCCACGTGCTTAGCCGATATTCCGGCCCTCGACGTCATGACGGTTGTATCCGAGAGCCGAGCGTCGCGCGACACGGCGTGACGCCACGATTCGGGGTCAACGGCGGTCGAACTTCCGCATCCGCCGCAAAAAACGGCGCCCTCAACCAGCGCGACATCGCAAATTCGACAGTTCACCGACTCAACCCCTTCTTTGTCCTATGGTACGGGCGAAGCAAACGAAGTCACACGCCCGATTTCAACCGTGTCACCGTGCCCGCCCTGCCAATAAAATAACGCGTCGATTGCCGCGTCAGTGTCGCCGACGCGCTTCCGGTTAAACCACGTCCACGTGATTGATTGACGGTGAGAGGACATCGAGCACAATCGCTGTGACATTGTCGCGCCCGCAGTGCGAAACGGCCGCCTCGACGAGACGTTCAGCAGTCGCCTCCGCGGAGAGACCGCTCGAGAGAATCCGCGTGAGGCCGAGATCGGTCAGCTCTTGCGTGAGGCCATCTGAGCACACGAGAAGCCGCTGACCAACGTCGACCGGAACCACTCGATAGTCCAGAACCGGATTGTCGTCGATCCCAACAGCGCGAGTAATGACGTGCGCTTGGGGATGCGCCGGTGCGTCGGCGTGAGTGATGGTTCCCGAATCGATCAATTGCTGAACGACCGAGTGATCGACGGTTATTTGCTCGAGCATATCGCGAGCCAACGCGTACACGCGCGAATCACCAATGTTGAAGACGATCCACTGCGGCTGCTCGTCGACGAGCGTGACTGCCACTCCTGTAACCGTCGTTCCCGTGCCACGGTCGACCTCGCCAGTCCCCCGCCTAATGTCCGAGACCGCCGCGACAATTGCGCGGTCGATTGCTGAGCGCTCGACACACGAGTGGGTTGTCAGGTCGGCGAGCCGAGCGACGACGGCGGCGCTCGCAAAGTCTCCCGCAGAGTACCCGCCCATGCCGTCGGCAACGGCGAAGATCGGGGATTGCGCCAAGAAACTGTCTTCATTAGCGGTCCGCACGCGACCCGTGTGGGTCGAAGCCCCCCACGACAATCGGAACGCGGCGGCATCGCTTGGCTGCAACCGGACGGCGTAATTCGGGTTTCCCCGACCGATTTGCGTCAACACGGACCTTTCGGGTCGAGACTTCGCAATGAGACGATTGTTCCCGCTGGTTTCTGAGGGTTCTCGACGATAGTACCGCTGCCACGACCTCCCCGACCACTATTCTGCGGCAGCCCCAATAAACGACATGACGTGCTTGATGCGCGTGTAGTCTTCGAGACCGTAGAGCGATAGGTCCTTACCGTATCCCGAGTGTTTGAATCCACCGTGCGGCATTTCGGCCACGAGCGGCAAGTGGGTATTGATCCATACGCAGCCAAAATTGAGCTGCTTCGCGAAGCGCATCGCGCGCGCATGATCACGCGTCCACACCGACGACGACAAGCCAAATTCCACTCCATTCGCCCACGCGAGTGCATGACCGTCGTCGCCAAACTTCTGAATCGTCATCACCGGCCCAAAAATCTCGTGTTGGATCGCGTCGTCGTTTTGCTCGAGGCCCGTCACAATCGTCGCCTCAAAGAAGTACCCTCGCTCACCGTGGCGGTGACCGCCCAACTCGACCGTGGCGTGAGAAGGAAGGCGATCAATGAACTCGGTCACGCGAGCAAGCTGGCGGGGATTGTTCACGGGGCCGAAAAGTGCGCGCGCGTCACTCGGGGGCCCGGTACGCGCGTTGGCCCGGGCATATGCCGAAAGCGCGGCAACGAACTCGTCATGAATACCGGCCTGAACGAGCACGCGCGTTGCGGCAGTGCAATCTTGACCGGCATTGTAATATCCGCCCGCAACGATCTGCGCAACAGCACGATCAATGTCGGCATCATCGAACACAATGACAGGTGCCTTGCCGCCCAGTTCAAGGTGCACTCGCTTGAGGTCGTCAGCGGCCGAGCGCGCGACCTCCATTCCGGCTCGCACAGACCCCGTGATCGACACCATGTGAGGAATCGGGTTTTCGATCATTGCGCGGCCCGTTGCGCGATCCCCGGTCACGACGTTGAAGACACCGCTCGGGAGAAATTCGGCCGCGAGCTCTGCGAGCGCGAGCGTGCTCACGGGAGTCGTTTCCGATGGCTTGACGACAACCGTATTGCCGGCAGCGAGTGCGGGCGCAAACTTCCACGTGGCCATCATGAGCGGATAGTTCCACGGCGTGACTTGCCCAATAACGCCGATCGGCTCTCGTCGAACAAAAGACGTGAAGTTGCTCATATACTCGCCCGCCGACCGCCCCTCGAGAATGCGAGCGGCACCTGCAAAGAACCGAATCTGATCGACCGCAACGAGAATCTCCTCATCGACGAGTGATTCGCGGATCTTTCCCGTGTCGCGTGATTCCAAATCGGCAAATTCTTGAGCGCGAGTCTCGAGTGCGTCGGCAATGCGAAGCAACGCGAGTTGCCGTTCTGCGGGCGTCGTGTTGCCCCACGTCTCGAACGCCGTCGACGCGGCCCGATAGGCGGCGTCGACCTCGTCGGCCGTTGAAATTGGAGCCGTCGCGTACACGTCTTCTGTTGCCGGATCGACTATGTCGAGCCGCGCATCGGACTCCGACTCGACGGCGTCTCCATTGACCAGGTTGCGCAAGTGACGAGTGCTCATTGGCTCTCCTCAGGTTTCGTCGGTGGGGATGTTGTTCGTCCGACGCTCACGAGCGCGATTCGTCGCGAGCGTCCGACCAATTGTAGTAGTCGCGACAAACCGCGCGAGCCGACCAAATCTCGTGAATCCGCAGTGATTTTATCGATATGCAACTGATTCGCTTGCAACAAGCGCCTTGCACTGACACAATCAGCCTATGGCCCATCCAATTCGTTCGATAGAACTTCTCCACATCGACGTCAACCACGAGGGGACCATCACCCCAGCGATTGGGATCAGAAACAGCGCCCACGTTAGCCTCGTTGTGCCTGGACGAGCCATTTAGCGTTCCCGAGACACCCCAGTTTTCTTGAGGTACCGCAGGTTCCACACTGCGCAGCACAGCGCTATGACCAGCAAGAGTCCTGATATGACCCAGAACACCGTTACAACCTGGTTCATGGGCGGAAACTGGCCGACTGCGAGCGTCACTGCAGCGAGAAAAGTGCAGAAAGCGGGAATGTATGTTCGTCGTAAACGTCTCATGATCACTTTTTAGGTGTTCATATTGGCGTAGGCGAAGCAACTCCCGATCACAGCACCGTGGCCGCCAGCTACCGCCGAAATGCAGGCGACGCACCCCACTCCGAAAGTTCCTGCACATGCAATTGTGCAGCCGATCATGGCCCCGTTCAGCACCCAGCCAGAAATACCATGCCTCGAGAGACACTCGTTAAGATTTCCCCACCAGTCGCCCCGCGTCGCACGCTTGCAGATCCGCTCATTCGAGCGTTCACCCGGATCTCCCGTGACAAGCTGATCCATCGCTAGATGCCCATCGTCCCAGACTTGGACTCGTCCCGAGTTTCCTATTGACGGGGTAAATTCGAACTCGACGCGTTTAACGAGTGTCCCATCCGATGAAAAAATGGCTGAAATACTGGTTTCGTCTGTGACACCCTGCCCACGCTCGACCGGAATTCGAAGCAAGCTGAAGTCGCCATCGATCCGCCATGCTTCGGATTTCGCTAGAGAAAACGTTCGCCCGCTTGCCGCGCCTATACCCAATGCAGAGTATTTGGTGCGAAGAACTTCTCGATCAACTGCGGATAAAGGAACCCAAGGCCTGCCAGTGCTCGGGTTCCCAGAAGCAAACTCCTGTATTTGGGCCGCCAATGGTTGATCCCGCACGACGTGGGACACGCTTTGAGGAACTGTCTCGGCGTTAGCCGGGACGACCATGCCCCCCAAGTAGACAAGCGCGGCCAAGCCGATTCCAATTTTGAAGAATGTGTCTTTACTCACTACGTAATTCACTACGTACTCCTCATTGAGTAGTCTCTTGAACGATTCCGTTGCCTTCGAGCCGACGCTACCGAAGTTACTCCCATTTCCCCTAGAGACACCAGCGAATCTTTGACTTAGGCCGACAACGCGGCGAGTCCATTGACCAGGTTGCGCAAGTGACGAGTGCTCATTGGCTCTCCTCAGGTTTCATCGGTGGGGATGTTGTTCGTCGGACACTCACGAGCGCGATTCGTCGCGAGCGTCCGACCAATTGTAGTCGTCGCGACAAACCGCGCGAGCCGACCAAATCTCGTGAATCCGCAGTTATTTTAACGTTATGCAACTGATTCGCTTGCAACAAGCGCCTTGCACTGACACAATCAGCCTATGGCCCATCCAATTCGTTCCGCCGAAAGCCGATCTCACGCGACCAACGCGTCGCTGCGCCGCCCGAGTACGAATCAACCCGCAAGAAACCGTACGGCACAACTCGACGACACCGCTAAGGCGATCATTGAACTTCTTCAATCCGACGGCCGCCGATCCTACGCCGAGATCGGAAAGTCTGTCGGACTAAGCGAAGCAGCAATTCGCCAACGCGTCCAGAAACTGACCGATGCGGGAATTATCCAAATCGTCGCCGTGACGGATCCAATGCAGCTCGGATTCAACCGCCAAGCCATGATCGGAGTGCGAGTAAGCGGAGACAGCAGCACGGTCGCTGACAGCATCGCCGCGCTTCCCGAGGTGGACTACGTCGTCTTGACTGCCGGAAGCTTCGACATTCTCGCGGAGGTCGTGTGCGAGAGTGACGACGAACTCATTTCGCTCCTCAACACTAAAATTCGCATTCTGAACGGAGTGCTGTCAACAGAAACGTTCGTCTATTTGAAACTCCACAAGCAACTCTACGATTGGGGAACGCGGTAGGAATAGGGAATGCGCGAACACGACGCTGGTCTCGCGAGCAAGGCACGCGATCACTTGTGGCTGAATTTCACTTGCCAGTCTGCCCTCGCGAGTGATCACGGCGTTCCCATCATCGTGCGCGGCGACGGTCACCACGTGTGGGACACGACGGGCCGCCGATACTTCGACGGTCTCTCGGGACTCTTCGTCGTCAACGTGGGCCACGGCCGCCAAAAACTCGCCGAGGTTGCCGCGAAGCAAGCTGCTGAACTCGCCTATTTTCCGTTGTGGTCGTTCGCGCATCCCAGGGCGATCGAATTGGCCGACCGCCTCGCGCACTACGCACCCGGCGACCTCAACAGGGTCTTCTTTTCGACGAGTGGCAGCGAAGCGGTCGAAACCGCTTTCAAGCTCGCAAAAGCGTATTGGAAGCTCGAGGGGCGACCTACCAAACACAAGGTCATTTCACGGGCGGCGTCCTACCACGGCACGACACACGGCGCGCTCGCGATTACCGGCATCCCCTCGATAAAGGAAATGTTCGAGCCTCTCGCTCCGGGCGGGTTTCGCGTTGCCAATACCAATTTTTATCGCGCTGACGAGCACGGCGATGATCGTGCCGCATTTGCCCTGTGGTCGGCCAATCGCATCGAGGAGATGATCCTTTTCGAGGGGCCCGAGACGATAGCCGCCGTCTTTCTCGAGCCGATTCAGAATAGCGGGGGCTGCCTGCCGCCTCCCGACGGGTATTTTCGACGCGTCCGCGAAATTTGTGACACCTACGACGTTCTCCTCGTTAGTGACGAGGTAATCTGCGCGTTCGGTCGCGTTGGCGAGTTTTTCGCGTGCGACGCGTACGGCTACGTGCCCGACATGATTACGTGCGCAAAGGCAATGACGAGTGGATACTCGCCAATTGGCGCGACGATTGTCAGTGATCGCCTCTACGAGCCCTTCTCGAGTGGCCAAACGATGTTTTCGCACGGGTACACGTTTGGTGGTCACCCGGTATCATCGGCTGTTGCACTCGCGAACCTCGACATTATTGAATCGGAGCGACTCAACTCGAGAGTTCGCGAATACTCCCCGGTCTTTCGATCAACTCTCGAAAAGCTCCTCGACCTGCCGATTGTGGGCGATGTGCGCGGAGACGGGTACTTCTTTGGTATCGAACTCGTGAAAGACTCCGTGACGAAAGAATCATTCGACGACGACGAATCAGAGCGAATCTTGCGCGGTTTCGTCTCGCCGGCACTCTTAGAGGCCGGTTTGTATTGCAGAACGGATGATCGGGGCGATCCGGTCGTTCAATTGGCACCCCCGTTGACAATTGGCCCGAGCGAATTTGATGAGATAGAGATCATTCTTCGCGACGTCTTCACTCGCGCGTGGACAATGCTGTGAGAGCGAATCTCAAAATCTAGTACTCGGCGCGAACCGGGCGCACGGTCGTCGTGTCTCCCCCTCTCCCGACAATCAATTGTTTTTCAGAACTCGCGACTAGAGTCACGTCATGGCGAAACGATCGGGTATCACCACGAAGCGGCGATCAGAACGCGATTTTTTCATTCACATTGCGAGTCCCGTTGGGCGGCTTGAAATCGCGAGCGACGGCGATTCTCTCACCGCTCTTGTCATTGAGCGCGATGGCAGTTTGCCACGTGATGGTGAACCGGAACTCACGACCGCGGTCCTCGAGCGAGCAAGGGGACAACTGGCCGACTATTTCCGCGGTGAACGGCGCGGATTCGAAGTTCCCGTGCGGCCCGGTGGCACGCCGTTTCAGAAGTCCGTCTGGAATGAAATCGCCCGTATTGGCTGGGGCGAAGCAACGACGTACAAGCGCTTGAGCGAGAAGATTGGTCGGCCACGAGCCGCGCGCGCCGTCGGACGTGCGGTCGGTGCCAATCCCATTCCCGTTGTGATTGGCTGCCACCGGGTGCTCTCGATGACCGGCGAATTGACCGGCTACAGCGGAGGATCAGGCATCCCAACAAAGAGATGGCTACTCGACCACGAGAAAATCCCCCACTCGCGCGACAGCGAAGGATGGAAATCGGAACCGAGTGGAGACCGTCCGTGACGCTCGCCAGAACGGTGCGACCGCGCTCAAGCGCGTCAGTGCACCGAGCCGCCGGAAGGATTTTCCACCAACTCGGCATTGCGCGCGACAATCGTGACGGTGTCATTCTCCACCGAAAGAAACCCGTCGGCTGCGTTTGCGGTCACGGTAACACCGTCGACGCCGGTCACTCGAACCTCGCCGGTCGCGAGAACAGCCAAGAGTGGTTCGTGGCCAACAAGGATCCCGATTTCACCCTCGACCGTGTGTGCCACGATCATGCGAGCCTCGCCCGACCACACCTCGTGATCGGCCGCCACGACGCTCACCGTCAGTGATGCCGACGCCATCGCTACGCGTTTTCTTTCTGAATTGTCGCCCATTTTTCTTCGACGTCGCTGATTGACCCCACGTTGAAGAACGCCTGTTCTGCAACGTGATCGAAATCACCGTTGGCAATCGCAGAAAAGGACTCAATCGTGTCCTTCAACGGAACCGTCGACCCCTCGACGCCCGTGAACTTCTTTGCCATGTAGGTGTTTTGCGATAAGAACTGTTGAATGCGCCGCGCGCGCGCGACCGTCACCTTGTCTTCTTCCGAAAGCTCGTCAACGCCAAGAATTGCAATAATTTCTTGCAACTCTTTGTTTTTCTGAAGAATCGCCTTAATGCGAACCGCGGTGTTGTAATGATCAGCACCGAGATACCGCGGGTCGAGAATGCGCGACGTTGACGACAACGGGTCGACGGCCGGGTACAAACCACGCGACGCAATCTCGCGCGACAGCTCGGTCGTGGCATCGAGGTGAGCAAACGTGGTTGCGGGCGCCGGGTCAGTGTAGTCGTCGGCCGGCACGTAAATCGCCTGGAGCGACGTGATCGAGTGCCCGCGCGTCGACGTGATGCGCTCTTGAAGCACACCCATCTCGTCGGCAAGGTTGGGCTGGTAGCCGACTGCTGACGGCATCCGGCCGAGAAGAGTCGATACCTCGGAGCCCGCTTGCGTGAAACGGAAAATATTGTCGATGAAGAGCAACACGTCTTGCTTTTGAACATCGCGAAAATACTCGGCCATTGTGAGCGCCGAAAGAGCGACGCGAAGACGCGTTCCTGGCGGCTCATCCATTTGCCCAAAAACGAGCGCCGTCTTGTCGAAGACCCCCGCCTCCTCCATTTCACCAATGAGGTCGTTGCCTTCTCGCGTGCGTTCTCCGACGCCCGCAAAAACCGATACGCCACCGTGGTCTTGAGCGACGCGCTGGATCATCTCTTGAATGAGAACGGTTTTGCCCACGCCGGCTCCGCCGAAAAGCCCGATCTTGCCGCCGAGAACATACGGCGTCAGCAAGTCGATGACCTTAATACCCGTTTCGAACAGCTGAGTCTTTGACTCGAGCTGGTCGAAAGCCGGCGGATTGCGGTGAATAGGCCAGCGTTCCGTAATCTCAATGTCTTCACCGGGCGCGGCGTTGAGAACGTCGCCAATGACATTGAACACCCTGCCCTTCGTTACGTCGCCGACCGGAACCGTGATGGGTGCACCCGTGTCCGTGACATCTTGACCGCGAACAAGTCCGTCGGTCGGATTCAAGGCGATGGCTCGCACGACGCTGTCGCCAAGGTGCTGCGCAACCTCGAGCGTAATAACGGTTGTGATGCCACCAACGGCCACGGTCGTCGTGAGCGCACCGTAGATTTCGGGAAGGCCATCGTGCGGAAACGCAATGTCGACGACCGGTCCGGTCACACGGGCAACGCGGCCAACCGACGGGGCCGGACGCTCAGCGTGAGTCGGCGCGGTAACTGTGTCAGTCATATTTTTATCTCTCTCTGCTACTTCGCGGAAGCCAGCGCATCGGCTCCACCCACGATTTCGGAAATCTGTTGCGTAATCTCACTTTGACGAGCGTTGTTGGCCAGCCGCGTGTAGTCGCGAATGAGCTTGTCCGCGTTGTCGGTAGCCGACTGCATCGCCTTCTGACGACTCGCGTGTTCCGACGCGGCGGCCTGCAACATCGCGTTGAAGAGCCTGGCCTCAATGTAGACGGGCAAGAGCTCGTCGAGCACGGTTTGCGCGTCGGGTTCAAATTCGTAGAGGGGCAACACGGCGTCACGGCTCGGTTCTTTGACACCCTCGACGACTTCGAGCGGCAAAAGACGCACGACCTCGGGAACCTGCGTGACCATGTTGACAAAACGGTTGTAGACGATGTGAATCTCGTCGACGCCGCCCTCGTCGTGCGACCGAACGAACGCGTCGAGCAGTGCCCGACTGATGTCAACAGCCGTCTCGTGTTGTGGCGCGTCGGTTCCTCCCGTCCACGATCGCACACACGGGCGACGGCGAAACGAAAAATAGGCGTTTGCCTTGCGCCCAATGAGAAAGTAGACGACGTCCTTACCCTGGCCACGCAAGAGCTCGGTGAGTTCTTCGGCTTCTCGAAGAACGTTAGAGCTGTATGCTCCTGCAAGCCCGCGATCCGACGCAAAAATCACGATTGCGGCCCGGTCGATGTTTTCAGGCTCGCTCGTGAGCACGTGGTCAACGCGAGAAAACGTCGCAACCGCGGAGACGGCGCGAGCAAGTGCACGCGCGTACGGAGTTGACGCCGCCACTCGCGCTTGCGCCTTGTGTATCCGCGACGCCGAAATGAGCTCCATTGCGCGGGTTATCTTCTTGGTCGTTTGAGCAGAACGAATCTTCTGCCGATAGACCCGAAGTTGCGCTCCCATGTGTCTCCTGTATTTTCGTGCGGCGTTATTGTGTGGTGGTCCGCTACCGGCTGACCTTGACGATTTTCTCTTGGTTGACATCACCCGGGTCGGTCGCATCGAACTCCTCGTGACCCGCGGCCGCAATGGGCGTACCCTTGCCGGTTGTGAATTCGAGTGTGAACTTCTCAATTGCGGTTTCGAGGGTTGCCACGATCTCGTCCGAGAGCGCGGACGTGTCTCGCATTGTCGTCAAAACATCAGAGTTTCGTCGCAAGGAGTCAAGAAACTCGCGCTCGAAGCGAAGAATGTCTTCGACGGGAACATCGTCGAGCTTTCCCGTTGTGCCGGCCCAGATCGACACCACTTGTTCTTCGACTGGAAACGGCGAATATTGCGGTTGCTTCAAAAGCTCGGTCAACCGCGCACCACGCGCCAACTGCCTGCGACTCGTTTCGTCGAGGTCCGACGCAAACATCGCGAACGCCTCGAGCGAACGGTATTGAGCGAGCTCGAGTTTGAGCGTGCCGGACACCTTCTTAATCGACTTTACTTGTGCGTCGCCACCAACACGCGACACCGAGATACCCACGTCAACGGCTGGGCGCTGGTTCGCATTGAAAAGGTCAGATTGCAAGAATATCTGCCCGTCGGTGATCGAAATGACGTTCGTCGGAATGTAGGCCGACACATCGTTCGCCTTAGTCTCGATGATCGGGAGGCCCGTCATCGAGCCGGCACCCAAATCGTCGGAGAGTTTTGCGCAGCGCTCGAGCAAGCGCGAGTGTAAGTAGAACACGTCACCGGGGTACGCCTCACGACCCGGGGGACGACGCAAGAGCAGCGAGACCGCGCGATATGCTTCCGCTTGCTTCGACAAGTCGTCGAAGACAATGAGAACGTGCGCTCCGTCATACATCCAGTGCTGACCAATCGCCGAACCCGTGTACGGAGCAAGATATTTGAACCCCGCCGGGTCTGACGCGGGAGCCGCGACTATTGTCGTATATTCCATGGCGCCAGCGTCTTCGAGCGCGCCCTTGACCGACGCGATCGTCGATCCCTTTTGGCCAATCGCGACGTAGATGCACCGCACCTGTTTTGTCTTGTCTCCCGACTCCCAGTTCGCTTTTTGGTTAATGATCGTGTCGATGGCGATTGCCGTCTTGCCCGTTTGACGGTCGCCAATAATGAGCTGGCGCTGCCCGCGGCCGATTGGAATCATGGCGTCAATTGCCTTAATTCCAGTTTGCATGGGTTCGTGAACCGACTTGCGCTGCATGACGCCCGGCGCTTGAAGCTCGAGGGCGCGACGACCGTCCGTCGCAATCTCGCCTCGACCGTCGATTGGGTTGCCGAGCGGATCAACGACCCGGCCAAGGTAGCCGTCACCGACCGCGACCGACAACACCTCGCCCGTTCTAGTCACCTCGTGCCCCTCTTCGATTCCGTCAAATTCGCCGAGGACGATCACACCGATCTCGTCTTCGTCGAGATTTTGCGCGAGGCCGAGCGTTCCGTCGGCGAAGCGCACGAGTTCATTGGCCATGACGCCCGGAAGACCGTTGACGTGGGCAATTCCGTCGCCCGCATCGAGCACGTGCCCGACCTCGTTCGTGGCCGCTTTGCCGGGCGCGTAGGCGCTCACCACGTCTTTCAGCGCGTCGCGAATCTCGTCGGGGCTGATCGTAAGTTCTGCCATTGCCATTCCTTAAAATATTTTGTGGGGTACGTGAGTGCGGTCTGAACCGAGTGTGCCTACGCCATCAGAAGTCGCAGGTCAGAGAGTCGTGAGGCGATACTTCCGTCAATAACGTCGTCTCCGAGACGCAACTGAACTCCACCGACCGCCGTCGGATCGACGACAACGTTCGCCGTGACGACCCGACCATAGGTACGCGAGAGCGCCGCTTCGAGACGCGCGATGCGATCAGTTGAGAGTCGCGTGGCGACCCTCGCGGTCGCGACGACGGCTCCGCCCCGATCGGCCACGATCGATGCTGCGCGCTCGACGAGCGCAATGACGCCGCGGCCACGCGTGTGACGCACGAGCTGCGTGACAATTACGACCGTCTGTTGCGCCGCTTTCGAACCCAAGAGACGAGAAATCAGAGCGATTTTGGCGTCAACGGCAACTAACTTGCTTCCCAGAGTCAATTCCAACTCCGGATTCGACGAGACAACCGTCGAGACCACAAACAGCTCGTTCTCGAGTGACCGAGTACCGCTCGCGGATACCGCAATTGCGCGAATGCCGAGTTCTTCGATTGCCGCGATTGCGTCGTCTCCCGTCGACCAACGACTCGAGACCACTGTTTTGAGAATTGTGAGAGCGCCGGAACCCGTGCGGCCTCCCAAAACGCGGTCGACACTCGATTGGCGAACGTTGATCGGTAACGACGAGTCGAAGAGAATTCCCCGTAGCTGGGCGGAATCGGCAATGAGGTTTCCTGCGGCAAAGAGGTCTTCTCCCACCGCGAGATCTGCTTGGATTCCCAGCGTGCCGAGTGCCTTCTTGGCGTCGGCCAGCGCGAGGCTACTCGCGACGCCCACGGTGCTCCTTTTCTCCCGCCGTCGACGACGCCCGTTCCGATTTCTCGAGATCATCAAGGAAGCGATCAACAATCGCGGTTGCCTTTGCGTCGTCCGCTAGCGTTTCGCCAATCACCGCTGATGCCAAGTCGAGCGCGAGTGAACCCACGTCTTTTCGCAACGAAACGAGCGCGGCCTCGCGATCCACCTCGATTTGCGTGTGGGCGCTTGCCGCGATGCGTGCCGCGTCTGTCGCCGCTTGCTCTCGAGAGGCGGCGACAATCTTTTGCCCGTCCGCGTGCGCGACATCGCGTATCGTGCCCGCCTCGGCTCGCGCTTCGGCAAGCTGAGCCGTGTACTTCTCGAGAGCGGCTTCGGCTTTCTCTTGCGTCTGGCTCGCTTGAGAAATGTTTCCCTCGATCGCCGCCGAACGCTCGTCGAGGAGCGTGTGCATGCGGGGCAAGACGAGCTTCCAAAACACCACGAAAACAATGAGAAAGCACACCAGCGAACCGACAATGTCATACCACTGTGGGATGAGTGGATTGACCTGCTCGCTCGCGGCTAGACCTGCCGAACGCATTCCAGTCTCCTTATCGATTTGATGGGACTCAACTCGCGCCTGTGAAGATAAAGTACGTTGCGATTCCGATGAACGCGAGCGCCTCGGTGAACGCAATACCGATATACATCAGAACTTGAAGACGACCCGCGAGTTCTGGCTGGCGAGCGACGCCTTCGATGGTCTTGCCAACCACGATGCCGACGCCAATTGCGGGACCAATGGCCGCGAGACCGTACCCCACCGTCGCGATGTTGCCACTGACATCGGCGAGAACACTTGCTGCTGTTTGCATGGGCTTTTCCTTCCGTTATGGTGAGCCGCGCGGTTGCGCAACTCGAGAGGTTCGTGAGTACTAGTGCGCTTCCGCGACGGCCAACTGAATGTAGACCGCGGTCAGCAGGGTGAAAACGTAGGCCTGGAGCACGGCCACGAGAATCTCAAAGAGCGTGAAGACAAATCCGAATGCGAATGTTCCCACGCCAAAAAGGGACCACCAGCTGCCCGCGGTAAAGAAAAAGAAGCCGGTTGCGCTAAAGAAAAGCACGAGGAGTAGGTGGCCGACGACCATGTTCATGAGGAGTCGAAGCGTGAGAGTAATTGGCCTCAAAATAAACGTTGATGCGAACTCAATGGGCGTCACAATGATGTAGAGCGCCCACGGGACTCCGGGCGGGAAAAGCGAGTTGCGAACGAAATTAACGGGACTCTTTCGAAAACCCGCGTAGATGAAAACTAGGTACGCAATCACCGCGAGAACGAGAGGAACACCGATAACCGAGGTGCCCGCAACGTTGAGAAACGGCACGATTCCGGTCAGATTCATGGTGAGCACCATGAAAAAAATTGTCGTCAACAGGGGCAAGAAACGTCGACCGTCTTTCTTGCCGAGGAGATCATCCGCAATGTTGACCCGGACGAAGTCGAGACCCATTTCAATGACACTTTGACCACGGCTCGGAACCACCCTCATTGCCCGAGTTCCGAGCCAAAAAACCACGACCACGGCAATCACGGCGACGAAACGAATCAGCATGATTCGATTGACGTCGAATCCGCCGATTGCGAAAATCACGGGCGGAAAGAACTCGTCAATAGACGGACCATGAAATCCGCTGTCATCGCTCGAAGCGAACGACGTGAGCAGGTGCACAGCGTTAGATAACAGCGCTATCTCCTGATTTAGGGCGGGGAGCACAGCTCTCGCGAGGGCGAACGGTCGACGTGATTCCGCCACTCTCGGGCGATCACACTGCACGCCTCACGAACTTCACCAGAAATGAGAAAAGCGTGACCACACGCGGTAATCGGGGGAATCGGTTACCACTCTATCAAGATTACGAGGGGCCTATCGGTTGTTATCCCCCGGGAGCACGACGTCGCTCACGGTCGCGACGCGCGAGCGAGCAACCACAATGACGTCGACGACGAGCGACCCGATCACACCCGCAATGAGGGTCAGGAAAAGCACGGGCGCATTGACCCACGGTTGTCCCCTCAGCGCGAAGGCGAGCGCGAGAAACAGCGCACACTTCGCGAGCCACGAACCCAGCACAATCGCAAAAAACGCGGCGATGTCAAACCGATTGGCAACGACAATGCTCACGGCCGTGATACCCAGAAAAACTGCGGCCATCGCGGCACCGACGAAACCGCTGATCGCCCCCGCCCATTCCGCGACCAAGAATCCAGTGATCGACGCGACGAGAGCAATCCCCGCGGCAACAAGAAAGCTCCACCGCAGCGTGCGGAAGAGAACGGGGATTGAACTCGGGCGTGCGGTTAAGCGGGAACCGCCCGCCGCCCCTCGAATGGAGTCGGATTGTTGCCGGGTCACGGGATCTCCTCGGATTCTTCGGTGACTGCGCGTTTGAGTGAGTGTTCTTCTCTCGTGCTGGGCGCGGGAATCGCGTCGGAGGCACCTCCACCGTCTGTCACCTGGCGACGGCGACCGAGCGGTGCGAGCGTAAACCACGCGCAACCAAGAGAACCGACCGCGAGAAAGACAACAGCCGGCCAGAATGGTTGAAGAATAAAGAGAAGTAAACCCACCGAGATGACGGTTGTCCACGCGTAGAAAATGAGGACCGCGTGAAGGTGCGAGTGGCCCATGTCGAGCAAGCGATGGTGAAGGTGTTTGCGGTCGGCGGTGAAAGGGGACGTGCCCGCACGAACCCGTCGCAACATTGCCAAGCCGAAATCGAGCAACGGCACGACGAGAATTGCGATGGGCAACACGATGGGAATAAACGCCGGCAACAGTTGAGCACGACCGTGTGAGCCGCCGACGCTCGCCGGGTCGAACTGCCCCGTCACGGCGATTGCGGATGTTGCCATGAGGAGGCCGAGGAGCATTGCGCCGGCGTCGCCCATGAACAGCTTCGCCCGATGCCAGTTGAGCGGCAAGAATCCCGCACACGCTCCGACGACGACGACGGCAATCAGTGAAGCGAGATTGAAATAGTTAGACGGCGATGCCTCGCGCACGAGCAAATAGCTGTAGAGGAAGAACACTCCATTGGCAATGAGCGCGACGCCCGCGACTAGACCGTCGAGGCCGTCGATAAAGTTGATGGCGTTCATCACGAGCACGATCGCCAGCACGGAGATGATGAGAGACATGTACGAGGAACCGACCGTGATACCGCCGATGGGCAACGCGTAGATTTGCACACCCTGCCACGCGACGATTCCCGCCGCAATGAGTTGACCGGCGAGTTTGGTCGTCCAATCGAGGTTCCAAATGTCGTCGGCAACACCGACCAACACGATGAAAAGGGCCGCGCCAAGAATTGCAAATATCGGGCCGGGTTTGGCAAAGACAAGCGAAAAGAACGGAACCTGAGAGGCGACCGCAAACGCCACAACAATGCCCAAGAACATGGCGATTCCGCCGAGTCGTGGAGTCGGCCTAGTGTGGACGTCTCGCTCGCGAATGCTTGGATACAACCGGAACCGCAAACTGAGTCGCCAAACCACGATGGACAGCCCGCACGTGACGACACCGGACACGAGCGCCATGAGAATAAAAAGGGTCACGGCGAATTACTCGTCGACCGTCTCGAGAGCGTCGCCCACAATTTCGCGGATTCGCGCCGCAGAAATGATCCCGTGGCGCACGATTCGTATTCCCCCACCACCGTCCGCGAGACGGGTCGCATCGATGATCGTCGATGCTTCGGCACCCTCCTCCCGAGGGGCCCTCGATGATACGGCACCCAATTTTCCGTCGTCGAGGTAGACGCTCGCCGAGTCGCCGAGTTCTCGCTCCGCGGCATCCGCAGTCACGGTCGGTCGGTTGCCCGTGTGGTTCGCCGACGACACCGCGAGCGGGCCCGTCTCGGCGAGTAATTCGAGTGCAATCGGGTGATTTGGCATGCGGAGAGCCACGGTGCCCACCGTGTCGCCCAAGTCCCACGCGAGCGAGGGTTGAGAGGGAAGAATGATCGTGAGCGCTCCCGGCCACAATTCGGCAACAAGATCATTCACGTCGTGAGGCACAGTTGCCGCAAGCGCGCTCAACGCGGCCACGTCGGGGATGAGTACGGGAGGGGGCGCCGCACGCGTGCGACCCTTCGCCTCGAGAAGTCGCGCGACAGCAACCGCGTTGAACGCGTCGGCGGCGAGACCATAGACCGTATCGGTGGGCACAACCACGAGTTCTCCGCGACTGAGCGCGGCTCTCGCGCGCCGCATTCCGGTCAGGAGATCGGCGTGCGCCGAGCAATCATAGATTCGAGCCATAGGGTTGCCATGTTACTTGAGGCCATTGACATGCTCGCGGGACTGGTCATGGCGAGGGGTTTCGATTTCAGGCGCCGCACGTGATTGCGCGTCGGGACGGACGGCGGCGAATCCGCTCGCTTGGGGCCGCATCCTGACGACGGAGTTCAGCCAGAAAATTGCGGCACTATCGTTCTCGACATTGCTGCCGGCCGCCTTATATAGTGATGATATTTGTGACCCTTGTTTGCGGGTCGTGATATTCAATGGAGGGGTGAGCATATGCGTTCAATGGTTCGGGGCTTTATTGCGTCAGTACTTGTGGGCGCAGTGTTAGTTGCAGGAGGCGGAATCGCTTCGGCTCACGATGTGACGCTCGACGACGAGCTTCGCGAAGTGGTAGCAGCGGCCCAAACTCGGGTGGTTGATCCGACCGCGAGATCGGTGACAACCACGGATTCGCGAGCGGGAACCTACACGATTTCTCTCCCGGGAGAGTTGACCACGACCACCCCGGTTGACACACAGAATGTGCCCGACGGGCTCTTTAAAGGTTCAGGCGCACCACTATTTACCACCCGACTTCCCGGAGCCTTTGTGAGCGCCTATGACACCGGGCTAGGAACTCAATCGATAATTACAATCGAGAACGCCTCCGCGCCGAAAGACTACCGTTTTCGTATCGATATCCCCGCACAATCGATCGCTTCCGTTCAACCGGATGGGACAGTGAAGGTCCGCGAAGGAGACCGCGTACTCGGTGGTTTTACCGCCCCCTGGGCATACGACGCCAACGGGAACACCGTCGCAACGTCCTACAGAATCGACGGAAACGACCTCGTGCAAAACATTGAACACGACCCCGGAACCGCATACCCCATCGTGGCCGACCCGGGCGACTTTTTTGGGTGGCTGCGGTGCGGCGCCAGTGTCGGAATGTTGGTGGCGGGCAACATGCTAATTGCGACAAAGATTACGAAGTTGGGAGGTATACCGCGTGTGATAAAAATGCTTCAAGATACGCGAAACGCTGAACAGCGATGGGGCACCCTGATTTCTATATTTGGCGAATATGCTGGGATAAGCGACGTGCTTAATCATTGCAAATAATCAACTCTGAAAGGAAGAGCCTTGTTCAAGTGGCTAGCAGCTGCACCAGTTGATTTGTTCTTCCTCTGTTTTATTTCCTTCTATTTTTTTCTCGATGCCACAACGGTGAAACCCTGGTGGTGGAGTACGATATGTCTCATCGGTTTTGCGGCCCTCACCTTTAGTTGCTTTAGATCCATCGCCAAGTTACGCAAAAGACAAGAAAAAGAATAAGCCATAGTGGGTCACGCAAGTGCAATGTGCGGTACTGGGGATTAACACCGTTCTCGAAGCATGCAGATGAGTAATTCCATTGTGGTCGAGTACCTGCTCAATGGCCTGCTGGTCATTTCGGCAGCGGGGTGGCAGCGGGGGCGCTCATTGCTGGCATGTTTGGCGAGTTCTTGGGCGTAAATGATGTCATCGAGAGGTGCCGGTAACTTCCTCGCGTCCTAGTTCGATCGCCTGACGGTAGCCGCGCTCGTCCCGCCCCGGCGGTCTTTTTCGCCAACCGCCGTGATTGTGGCCTCGCCGCCGGAATCGGGCGCGCTGAACTCGAGTGCCGCGACGACGCCGATGGTCGGCGGGGTCACGCTCGCCGGGTTTTGATCCGAGGTCGGCGCGATCACAAATGAGTATCCGGCGGCCTTGGCGTTGTCCGCCTCGGACGACTTCTCAAAGGCAGGCTCGATCAAGGTTGTCGCGGTGTTGCGCTGCGATGCCCGGGGGGCTGCAACCGCATCGGCCAAGTTCATGCCAAAATCGATCCGGTCCATCAAGACTTGCGCGACGGTCGTGATAATCGTCGATCCGCCTGGAGACCCGAGCGCCAAGAAGGGCTTGCCGTCCTTGAGGATGATTGTCGGCGACATTGACGAACGCGGTCGCTTGCCCGGACCCGGAAGATTCGGGTCAGCGACACCGGGCGAAGGCGCAGCGAAATCGAAGTCCGTGAGTTCGTTATTAAGCAGGAAGCCGCGACCGGGAACCAGGATTCCACTGCCACCGAGGAAGTTGATGGTATTGGTATACGAGGCGATGTTTCCCTCCGCATCCGTCACCACGAAGTGGTTGGTGTGTTGGCCCTCAGTCGGTTCAGGCTGAGCATTCGCCGGAGTTGAGCAACCGGTTGCATTGAGGGCCCCGGCAGGCTGCGGCACGGGGAGCGCTTTCGCGGGGTCAATCAAGCACGACCGGGATTGTGTGAACGCGTCCGACAGCAAGGTCGCGTCGGGCACGTTCACGGAACCGCGATCACCGACATACGCACTGCGGTCCGCAAACGCCAGTTTGCTCGCTTCCAAAAAGCGCATTGTTGCTGTCGCTTTGGATTCTTCGCCGAGCGGGAACTTTTCAAGAATTTTCAAGATTTCGCCGACCGTGACGCCGCCAGAAGACGACGACCCCATGCCGTAGAGGTCGAGCCCGCGATAGGTGCTCCGGATCGGATCGGCATCGAGCGCAGAATAGCTCGCGAGATCGGCTGTGGACATTGCCCCAGCGAGTGCCGATTTTCCCTCCGCGAGCGGTGGCTTGTTGACCGCGTCCACGATCGACTGGCCGATGTCTCCCCGGTAGAAAGCGTCGGTTCCCTTGTCTGCGATGGTCCGATACGTCTGCGCGAGATCCGGGTTTTTCACGGTGGATCCCTCTTCGGGCGGTTTCCCGCCGGGAAGGTACGCAGATGCCGTCGTCGAGAAGGTAGCAAACGTCTTCTGAGTATCGGCAATCTGGTTGTGCAACGCGGCGGTGACCGGGAACCCGCGGTCGGCCAACTCGATGGCCGGGGCGAGCGCGTCGGTCATACTCCGTTTGCCCCAGCGGTCCTCAGCTCGTTTCCACAACGCCAACTGTCCCGGCACCCCGACCGCTAGACCGCCCACGTTCGCTTGAGACGCGCCCACGGGCTTCTTGGTTGCCGGATCGATGAAGAGCGACTCGGTATCCGACGACCGCGCTGTTTCTCGGCCGTCAATTGTGCTGATTTTTCCCGTCTTCGCCTCACGGTAGACCAAATAACCGCCACCGCCCAGCCCCGCGACTAACGGGTCGGTCACGCCCAGAACGGCCGCAACGGCAACCGCGGCATCGGCCGCGGTGCCACCCGCTGCCAACGCGTCGATTCCGGCGCGCGTCGATTCCGCGGTGTCCGACACGACCGCACCGCGCGTGCCACGAGTACTATACGAAGTATTTTGCACGGCGTTCGGCTCGCCCGAAGAGGAGGGGGCCTGCCCCGAGCACGACGTCGTCCCGGCGATCAGGGCCGTACCGAGCACGACCGCAGAGACGGTGGTCAAAGGCAAACTTCTCATGGTACTCCTCATCGGGTTTCCGGCAAGTAGAGCAGGCGATGCTGAGAATAAACTGAGGGTTTACCATCTTGTCTATGTGAACGGCGTTTTCTTGTCGTTTGGGTCGATCCCGAGGTCTCGCACGGGGACGGCACGATTTCGCGCGTGCGACGAAGCGCAATGATCGCCGCGTGGCAACCGCTCCCGACGCGCCGTGCTCGACGAACCACCCTCGAAAACGAGACGATTGGCACGTGGACCTCTATTTATTTGACTTTGACGACACCCTGTATGCTTTTGATCACGGAAAACGCCTGCCCGCTCTCTCGCACGTGACCGGCGTAAGCCAATACCACCTTGCCAGCCTGTGGTGGGCCGGCGGCTACGAACGCGCCGCCGAAAACGGCACATATCCGAGCGCTGAGGCGTATCTCAATGCGTTCTCCCATGTCACGGGTGCACGATTAACGCTGACTCAGTGGCAGTGGTGTCGCGAGCAAGCAATGTCGAGAATTGCCGGCGCCGTCGCGGCACTCGAGCGAGCCGCCTCGCTAGGAATCGTTTCGCTGTTGTCGAATAACCCGGTACCCTTCCGAGACTCGCTGCCGGTTCTCGCCCCCGACGTGGCGAAGATACTCGGAAACAACAACCTCATATCGGCCGATCTGGGGGCACGCAAGCCCGAAGCACGCGCGTATGTCAGAGCGCTCGAGCACTACGGTGTATTGGCGACGAATGCTTTCTTCGCCGATGATTCGCCGTCTAATGTTGCCGGCGCCAAGCGCCTTGGAATGACGACCTTCCACTTCACGACGGTCAACGGCGTTTCTGACACGATTGGACTCACGCGGGCCATTGACGAATTTGCGCACCGAAAGACGTAGGTTCACGGAGCGTACGCGGCCTCGCGTATCGCACCCCAATCGGCTGCCCGTCAGAAGCGGCAGTGTGAGGCACCCGCGTTGTTCGGCGGTGGCACGTACGTGCCATCCCGGTTAAACCAGCCCGCCTCTCCAAAACACAGCGTCTGACCGTCACCCCGAAACGTTGCTCCGCCGCCAAAAAACCACGACACCTCGCGTCGGATTGCCGACGGGTCACGGCTCCACCTGTCGAACGTGTCGCGCAGACTCGGTGAAACACCCTTGGCGAAGCACCAGGCCGCCACGATCGAAATGGGTACAACGCGAAGCGGATCTCGCGCGTCTTCCGCTAGACACTCACGAATATAGCTTTTGGCTCCATTGGAGAGGGTGCTCCACAGCAGAACGGTCGAGCGAATCATCGAATAGATCGCGAGGCCAATAGTGATCGCTTCGCCCACAACTGGAATGCTGAGACCTGCAACGAGCCCGATCAACGCAACTGTGTTGACAGCGACTGCTTCGTGCTGGTGGTGAATTGCCCCCTCAATAATACCGGTTATTGGGGCGGCACCTGGAACGATATTGATTCCGGCGACGACTTTTTCTTCCACCGAGGCGGTCGCATCAGCCCACGTCGTCACCGCGTCGAATGTGGCCTGAACGAATGTGGCTCCCAGGAGTGTCGCGTTTGCCCCCGACGGGCACAGTCTTCGAAGCGCACCCTTCGCGGCAGACAGATTATTTTCGATACCGGCCCGCGTCATCGGTCGATTTGTCGGCTGAGTCATGTCTCGGGAAAACTGCGGGTCATTGTGAATCATTTGGGCGACTTTGACCGCGTCGCCCAACACCTTGTTTTTGTCGAGACGTGTCCAATCGATTGGCCTCCCGGTCGTCCTCAGATCAGAGGCAAGCGTCGAGCGTGCCGAAGGGCCGTCTGTCAACCTCTGCGTGAAGTACTTCTCCAGTTCTCCTGCCCGATCATCGGACGATAACTCTCGAGGTGTCACCTCGCAACCGCCCGCCACCGGCGAGCCACACGGCGGGTGCGCGTGATTCCCCAAATGTGCGGATACCGGTTCGAGCGCAATTACCCGTCGAACGCCCGGATCGTGTCTGAAATCGTGCCGTTCGGCGGCGGGAACGTCCGACTGTCGCCCCGAAAACCGAAACACGAGAGGAACGCCGTCGCTTTGGACGAAGCGGCGATCATGGGCGTCGCCACGAAAGTACGCGTAGTTGGCTCTGACGGGCAAAGGGACGCGCCCGATCTTCATGCCGCCGACAATGCCCACTTCTGAGAGGCCTCGGGCCGCGATCCGAGCAGATTGAATGCGTGACAAACTCGCCTTGAGGTGATCCGGCAACCCGCGCGCATCAATGCGCTTTTTCAAGTCCTTGGCGTTTGAGGCATCTCTGAAGTTCGCCCACCGCTCTTCGCCCCGGTTGACTCCCGGCGGTGTGGGATGCGCGGCGGTGACCGCTGCCAATTCCGACGGTCCCCCGTGAGTGAGAAGCTCTTCGATGCGGACCGAATTCTTTTCAATGAACGGCGGTTCGCCCGCGGTGTTGGGACCGACCTGGACCACGTCGATTTCGCCCACGGCTACCGATCCGCTGAGGCTGTGAACGCCGTGCACCAGTTCATGGGCAAGCGCCTCGGCGGGACCCATCAACATCGGTCGACCGTGAGCATCCCGTGCCACGGAATACAAATCGGGCTGAAACGCGATCACGCCCGCTGAACCTCGTCCGTTCGACCCGCTAAACCGGTCGAGCGTCCACCATTCGCTGGTTAATATCTTCCGATCTTGCATCGCGACCACTACCTTGACGGGTGATGCTTGCCCGTGTCTCGTGACGAAGAGGTGTTTCTGAGACGACCCAATGTCATTCGGTAAGGAAGGGAGAGGTTCGATATTCGAATACGCTTCCAGCAGACGATTGCCTTCCGGTGCCCGGGCGATCATATCGAGACTCTCGTCAACGGATGCTTTAAAAGCGTCGAGGTCTCGGTTAGCAAGCCACCGGGCCCACATGTTCGGCTCAACCCCAAACTTTTCGATGGTCGAGGTTCCCACGCTGATCTTCCCGGGTTGAAAAATGGAATATCCCAACCACGGATACCGAGGGTCCACAACAATTGAGATTGTGTGCGGGAATCCGCCCTGGTACACCTCCTGAACCGGCAATGACGATGCCTGTTGTGCGGGAGGAACCGCCCCCGTCGGCGGCGCGGCCGAGGCGGAGTGCGGCAACACGACCAACGACTGCGCGAGAAGAAGCGCAACGATGGCGGCGTGACCACCGTGTCGGAGACGCCGTGCTCGACGAACCACCCTCACACACGAGATCATTGACACGTGGACCCTTACATTTTCGACGTCGACGACACCCGGCATGTCTTCGATCACGGCAAACGCCTGCCGGCCACTATTAAGGAGCCATTAGACCGCCCTGCACATAAACGGCAAATCGTGTGGTGGTGCCTCCTTCGTTGCGGTGGTCACTCGGTCGCGGCCGGTGAGATCCTCGTGGGTGACCGTGTTGCCCCACCCGTCAGTCGTCAGCAGGTCGCGAATACTCGCGCCCTGTTGCTCGCCGTGCTCGACGACGACCGTTCCCGACGGGCGGAGCAGTCGCCACGCCGATTGAGAGACGAGCCGCACGACATCGAGGCCGTCATGACCGCCAAAAAGCGCGTGAGGTGGATCAAAAAAGCGAACCTCGGGGTCCCGCGGGACCGCCGAACTCGGAATGTAGGGCGGATTCGAGACGACAACCGCGGCCTGGCCATCGTGATCGGGAAACGCCAGTCCCAAGTCGACGAGGTCAAGAGTTACGTTCGTCGCTCCGACCTCGCGAACGTTTCGTTCGGCCCACACGAAAGCGTCAACCGAGTCTTCTGCGGCAAAAACGCGAGCATTGGAAACTTCAGTTGCAATTGCCAGCGCAATCGCCCCGCTGCCTGTTCCCAAATCAATCGCGATCGGTTCGGGTGCCGAATCGGCTCGAACGCGGTCAATAGCGCGCTGTGCTACAACTTCGGTTTCCGGTCGAGGCACAAAGACGCCGGGTCCAACCGCGACGGTCAGTGACCTAAACGCCGCTCGCCCCGTGATGTGCTGAAGAGGCTCCCGGTCAGTTCGACGCGCGACAACGTCGTCGAACGCTGCTCGAAGGGTCGTGCCGAGGAGCGCTCCCGAAATCGACAAGGCGTGCACGCGCCCCCGAGTTTCCCCGAGCACATATGCAGCGAGTAATTCGGCGTCCACGTGCGGAGAAGGAATCCCCACCTCACGGAAATCGCGCGTCGCGTCACTGAGCGCGTCGCGAAGCACGCAACCGTTTTCGCGAACAACGATTTCATTGATCTGGGGAACCTCGGTCACGATTGGTCACCAATTTCGGCCAATCGCGCTTCTTCATCCGCGGCGATAGCCGAATCGACGATTGGCCCGAGAGCACCGTTCATGACGTGATCCAGGTTGTAGGCCTTGTAACCGGTTCGATGATCGACAACGCGGTTTTCCGGATAGTTATAGGTACGGATGCGCTCGGATCGGTCAACAGTGCGAATTTGCACTTTGCGGGCCGCAGACGCCTCGGCGTCAATCTCTTCTTGCTGCTTGGCAAGAAGTCGCGCGCGCAATACGCGCATTCCCGCCTCGCGGTTTTGAAGCTGACTTTTTTCATTTTGCATCGACACAACGATTCCCGTGGGACCGTGGGTAATTCGCACCGCCGAGTCGGTCGTATTGACCGATTGCCCTCCCGGTCCAGACGAGCGAAAAACGTCGATTTTGAGATCGTTCGGGTTGATTTCGACCTCTTCTGGTGCGTCAACCTCGGGAAAGACGAGAACGCCCGCGGCCGATGTGTGTATGCGCCCTTGCGATTCCGTCGCAGGCACTCGTTGCACGCGATGCACACCGCCCTCGTATTTAAGGTGCGCCCAGACGCCCAAAGCGGGATCCGACGAATTGCCTTTGATCGCTATTTGCACGTCTTTATAGCCCCCGAGGTCGCTCGCAGTCGAGTCGAGCAGCTCGGTCTTCCAACGACGAGACTCGGCGTAGTGCACGTACATGCGAAGCAAGTCCCCCGCAAAGAGCGCGCTCTCGGCGCCACCCTCGCCCGCCTTGATTTCCATAATGACGTCGCGCCCGTCGTCAGGGTCTCGCGGAATCAACAAGCGGCGGAGTTTCTCTTGCGCGACCGCAAGTGCTTCCTCGAGCGCCGGAATTTCGTCGGCGAAATCGTCGCCCTCGGTGCCTAATTCTCGCGCCGCACAAAGATCGTTTCCGAGAGAGAGCCACGCGTCGTGAGCGGCGATTATCTGATTCAATTCGGCGTATCGCCGATTGATTCTCTTCGCTTTGGCCGCATCCGCGTGAACGGAGGGATCGGCAAGCTGGCCCTGCAGATCTTCGTACTCGGCCAGTAAATAACTTACCGACTCGAACACGCTCTAAGCCTCCGAATAGTGTCCGTTGACGGGACCCCCTTGGCCAGCGCCCGTCACCGCGGGCATTGACTTGTACCCGTTCCGAAGGAACTCACCGTTGTTCTCAGTCTCTTTGAGACGATCAAGGACCATTTCGAGGGACTGCTGTTGGTCGAGTCCGCTCAGGGCGCGTCTCAATTGCGACGTCGCCTTGACCTCGTTCGTTTCCATGAGGAGCTCTTCACGCTTCGTGCCAGACGCCCTCACATCGACCGCAGGGAATAAACGCTTGTCAGCCAGCTCGCGAGACAACCGCAGTTCCATGTTTCCAGCGCCCCTGAACTCTTCGACAATGACCTCGTCCATTTTTGACCCGGTTTCGACAAGAGCCGAGGCAATAATCGTGAGCGAACCGCCGTTCTCGATGTTACGCGCAGCGCCAAAGAATCGCTTCGGCGGATGAAGTGCCGAAGCGTCGACGCCGCCGGGAAGCACTCGAGGCGACACGGGCACGACAAGGTTATATGCGCGGCCGAGCTGAGTGATCGAATCAACCAGCACGACCACATCGTGACCCAATTCGACGAGACGTTTGGCGCGTTCGATTGAGAGTTCAGCAACCGTCGTGTGATCCTCGGCGGGTCGATCAAACGTCGACGCAATAACCTCTCCCTTGACCGTGCGCTGCATGTCGGTGACGTCTTCCGGGCGCTCATCGACCAGAACGACCATGAGGTGCACCTCGGGACTGTTGGCCGAGATCGCGTTCGCGATCTTTTGCATCACAATCGTCTTGCCCACGTTCGGCGGAGCGACGATGAGCCCCCGCTGCCCCTTTCCAATCGGCGCGACGAGGTCGATGATGCGCTGCGTCAGTTCGCCCGATTCGCTTTCGAGACGCAACCGCTCACGGGGATAGATTGGCGTGAGTTTTTGGAATTCGACGCGGGTAGCGGCCTCGTCAATCGTTTGGCCGTTGATCGAGTCGACCTTGACGATCGCGTTGTATTTTTGTCGTGAGTTGTGTTCGTTGCCCCGCGGCTGACGAATCGAACCCACCACCGCATCGCCCTTGCGTAAGTGATATTTCTTGACTTGACCGAGGGAAACGTAGACGTCGCTCGCACCCGAAAGATACCCGCTCGTTCGGACAAATGCGTAGTTGTCAAGAACGTCGAGAATGCCCGCAACCGGAATCAACACGTCGTCTTCGGTGATTACTGGCTCGACGTCGTCGTTCGCACCGCCACCCCGACGCTTGCGGTCACGCGAGCGGCTTCGCCCGCTTCGTTCGCCACCCTGCCGTTCATCGCCCGACGCCTGATCGCCCGACGGCTGACGGTCGCCCTGTTGGCCGCCACGCTGGCGCCCACCCTGCTGGCGGTCGTGCTGCTGACCGTTCCGCTGATTGCCCTGCTTGCCGTTTTGCTGGCGTTCACCGCGATTGCGGTTGCGACCCTGACGCTGCTCAGACGAGTCGGACTCGCCAGGGCTGTCGGTCGCGTCACCGTGATCGGTCGAGGTGGGCACCTCGACCTTTCCGGTCTCGGCGCTTGCGTCGGGGCGAGGGGTCTCGCCACTCCGGGCGCGACGCGAAGAACTCCGCCGAGCGTCGCTCACGACGTGATCGAGCGTCGACGCGGGTTGCGGTTCGAGCGTGGGGACGGGCGCGTCCGATTCGCGAGTCGCGTCGATGGGTTCTTTCCGGGTAGAGGTTCGAGTCTCGTTAATTGCGTCCACGAGTTCTCCTTTACGAAGCTTGTTTGCCCCTTGAACGCCCAATTGCGTCGCCATGCTGTGCAATTCGGCAACGCGGAGAGCCGTCAAATCGGCGGGAGGATTCGCGCCATCCGCGCGATAATTGACATCGTTCACTAAAGAGGGTTCCTTCCCCCTGACGAGCGGAGAATCTACGCCGCCAGGAGAGCCAATCGCATGGGTGCTCAGCGATCATGCATTCCGATCCGCGCTTCGCAGGTATCTACACGCTCAAGCGTAAATACGCCAGTGATGCGACAGATGATAACTTGGGATGACCCGTAGACCAGATTCGCTCACTAAGCGGTTTCTAACGGATGCAAGACCACTGTAGCACCTTTGAAGTCAACCGCTAGCATGAGCGCGCGCCAGGGCGTTTCCGCGTTGTGCGCCACGATTTGGGCCGCGACGAGCCGCTGCGAGGGATCGTCGCCGAGGACGAGGATCGACGGACCGGCTCCCGATACGACCGCCGCAAATCCCCGCTCACGCAACACCGAAATAAGACGATTCGTCTCGGGCATCGCGCTCGCCCGATAGTTTTGGTGGAGGCGGTCTTCCGTGGCCGCGAGCAAGAGTTCCGGACTCTGGGTCAGAGCCGCAATGAGGAGCGCCGACCGCGATACGTTAAAAATGGCATCTTCGTGCGGAACCGATTCGGGTTGCAGCGACCTGGCCAACGCGGTCGATACGGTGTGTTCGGGAGTAAAAACGACGACCGAGACCCCGCGGTTGACCATGAGCTTTTTGTGCTGAGGACCGTCCGAATCGACCCACGCGATTGACAGCTGGCCAAATAGTGCGGGCGCCACATTGTCAGGGTGCCCCTCTAATTCGGTCGCGAGCGCAAGCAAGGTGTGGGAATCGAGTTCGATAATTCCATCGAGAAGGCCCCGTGCCGCCAAAATTCCCACAACAATCGCGGCGCCTGACGACCCCAATCCACGACCGTGCGGAATCTCATTGCGCGCCACGATCGTGAGACCCGGCATGTCGTGACCGACGTGAGCAAACGTCCGCGCGATCGCGATTGCGACGAGATTCGTTTCATCGGTCGGAACCGAGCCGACTCCCACGCCCGTCACCTCGACGGTCACGCCGGGCGCAGACCGCACCGAAACCGTCACCTCGTCGTACAAAGCCAACGCCAAGCCGAGGGTGTCAAACCCGGGGCCCAAGTTCGCCGACGTGGCAGGAACCGTGACGGTGACCGACCGACCGACCAGGGTCATACCTCGCCGTTCCCGCGATTCTCACTGGCCCGCGTGTGTTCGACCGAAGACCCGACTCCGAGAACGTGAGCAACGTCTGCGGTGTCTTTCGAAACAACCGTCGGCGTGACGGGAGAACCATCGGCCTCTTTGAGAGCCCACTGTGGATCCTTGAGACCGTGGCCCGTCACCGTGATCACAACCGTTGCCCCCGAAGGAATGACCTTCGCCTCGGAGCGATCAAGCAAACCGGCAACCCCGATGGCCGACGCGGGCTCGACGAAGATTCCCACGTCGGATGACAGCACGTGATAAGCCTCGAGAATCTTTGAGTCGTCTATTGCGCCAAAGTATCCATCGCTCTCCGACTGAGCGTGCAACGCCAGCTTCCACGACGCGGGATTGCCGATGCGAATCGCGCTCGCGATTGTCTCGGGGTCTTTGACCGGATGACCGAGAACGATTGGCGCGCTTCCCGCCGCCTGAAACCCGAACATGCGCGGCACTGCGCCGCTGTCTCCGGACTCGAGCGATTCGCGATAACCGCGAAAATACGCCGAATAGTTTCCCGCGTTACCGACCGGCACGATGTGAAAGTCGGGCGCATCACCGAGCGCGTCGACGACTTCGAACGCCGCCGTTTTCTGCCCCTCAATTCTGTCGGGATTGGTCGAATTGACAAGGTGAATCGGATAGTGCGCCGCGAGTTCGCGCGCAATATCGAGGCAATCGTCGAAATTACCTCGAACCTGCACGAGCTGGGCACCGTGAGCAATTGCCTGGCTGAGCTTGCCCATCGCGATCTTGCCCTCGGGAACGAGCACCGCAGCGGTAATGCCAGCGTGCGCGGCATACGCGGCAGCCGAGGCCGATGTGTTTCCCGTCGAAGCGCAAATGACAGCACGCGCGCCGCGCTCGATTGCCTTGGATATCGCCATGGTCATGCCGCGGTCTTTGAACGATCCCGTCGGATTCATGCCCTCGAATTTGACAAATACGCGCGCCCCCGTGCGATCAGACAGGGCCCGCGCAGCAATAAGTGGTGTGCCTCCCTCGCCAAGCGAAACGATTGGCGTCGCGTCGGAGACATCGAGTCGGTCGGCGTACTCGCGCACGACCCCTCTCCAGAGACTCGCCATTAGGACCCTTCAACTCGAATAACGGATACCACGGTTTTCACGGCGTCATTTGACGTGAGATCGTCGACGGTGGCAGCCAAATTTGCCTCGATTGCACGGTGCGTTCCGATCACCAGAGTAGCGAACGGCTCGATTGGCTCTCTCACGCTTTGTTCGACGAGTTCCACCGAAACACCGTGAACGCTGAAAATTCCCGCAATCTCCGCTAAGACTCCGGGTTCGTCTTTTACGTGGAGCGTCATTTGGTACCGAGTAGAAATCGATCCGATGTCGAGCACGGGCAATTCGGCGTGTGTCGATTCGGCGACGCCCGGACCCCCCGCAAGACGACGACGAGCCGCAGAAACGAGGTCGCCGAGCACGGCCGATGCGGTCTCACGACCCCCGGCCCCCGCACCGTAAAACATGAGCCCCCCCGCCGCCTGGGCGTCGACGAACACCGCATTATTGGCGCCGTGAACGGTCGCAAGCGGATGAGAGCGGTGGATCAGCGCCGGATACACTCGGGCCGACACGCTTTCATCGTGCGTCGACGGATCGCGCACGCGCTCGCATATCGCGAGAAGCTTGACGACGTACCCGGCGGTGCGCGCCGACTCAACGAGTTCGCGAGTGATCGCGGAAATGCCCTCACGGTAGACCGCATCGAGTGGAACGACGGTGTGAAATGCGAGGCTCGCGAGGATTGCGGCTTTTTGCGCGGCATCGTACCCTTCTATGTCGGCAGTCGGATCGGCTTCGGCAAGACCCAGACGCGTTGCCATTGCGAGTGCTTCCTCGAGAGTCTCCTCGTGCTCAGCCATGCGGTCGAGAATAAAATTGGTCGTCCCGTTGACGATTCCGAGAATCCGATTGACTCGATCTCCTGCGAGACTCTCGCGGAGTGGACGAACAATCGGTATTGCACCGCCGACCGCCGCCTCGTAATAGAGCTGCGCCCCCACGTGCTCGGCGGCCGCAAACAATTGCGGCCCGCGCGTTGCCAACAGAGCCTTATTTGCCGTCACGACATCCGCGCCCGAGTTGATTGCTTTCATAACAAAGTCGTACGCGGGTTCGATCCCGCCAATGAGTTCGATAACAATATCGGCACCGAGAATAAGAGAATCGGCGTCGGTTGTCACGAGCGAAGCGGGCACGTTTGCCGTTCGTACCGCGGTCGTGTCGCGCACCGCGACGCCAACGAGGTCGAGATGCGCCCCCACTCGCGCCGCGAGTTCGTCGGCGTGCTCGAGAAGCATGCTCGCGACGTGGGCTCCAACCGACCCGGCACCGAGGAGCGCGACGCGAACGGTGGGACGGTCGATCACGAGTTCCTCCCTTGCTGCCCGACACGAGGCCTTCATCGCGAGCGAACACATCGGCCGTGGTCTCTCGGCGAACGAGGACGCGAGCTACACCGTCTCTGACGGCAACAACCGGCGCGCGGGCCACGTAGTTGTAGTTGCTCGCGAGCGACCCACAATACGCGCCCGTCCCGGGCACCGCAACGAGGTCTCCCTGCGTCACATCCGACGGCAAGTAGTCGGCATTCACAATGATGTCGCCGCTCTCGCAGTGCTTTCCTGCGAGGCGCACGAGCGCCGGTTGCGAGGTCGACACGCGATTCGCGATTCGCACCGAATAATTGGCACCGTAAAGCGCGGGGCGCGCGTTGTCGCTCATGCCGCCGTCAACGCTCACGTAACGCCGGACGGCCGTGGGCTCGTCGCATGCCGACTGGTTTTCAATCGATTCGTCTCGGGCACCGTGGCACCCACACGCGTTGTTCCCGCCGCCGCACCGACACGAACGCGCGGGAACACCGACGAGAACGTCCTTGACGGTACCGACCTCGTACAGCGTCAGAGTTGATGGGCCGACAATTGCGCGCCCCGGTTCAAACGCGACAATCGGCACGGCAATTTTGAGACGCGCACACTCGTTTGCGACGGTCGAAGCGATTTCCTCTGCGAAAAATTCAATGTCGACCGGATCGTCGGCAAGCGTGTACGAAATGCCAAACCCGCCGCCGAGGTTGAGTTCTGGAACCGGTCCACGAGCGAGAAGGCGCGCGTGCACCGCTAAGAGGCGTCGCGCCGATTCACAAAATCCGTCGGGAGCGAAGATTTGCGAACCGATGTGGCAGTGGAGTCCCAAAAAGTTCAGCTCGTCGTGCGACCGGATCGTCGCGACGACGGCATCGGCGTCGGCGAGCGCAATCCCAAACTTCTGGTCCTCGTGAGCGGTCGCCAAGTGATCGTGAGTTTGAGCGTGAACGCCGTTGTTGACCCGCAACCGCACCGATTGAACGCGATCATGTCGAGCGGCGGCTGCGACAACGCGGTCAATCTCACCAACGCTGTCGATCACGATTTCGCCGATTCCCTCGGCCACGCCCCGATCAATTTCATCAATTGATTTGTTGTTCCCGTGGAGTGCAAGCCGCGCGGGTTTGACGCCCGCCGCGAGCGCGAGAGCCAACTCGCCACCACTGCACACGTCAATATTGAGACCCGAATCGACGACCCACCGAGCGATCTCAGAATTCAACGCGGCCTTGGCCGCGTAGTACACGAGAGTGGTGGTGCCAATGCGCGAAAATTCACGGTCGAGCGTCTCCCGAATGCGAGTGGCCCGCGCTCGCACATCCTCCTCGTCGACGATAAAAAGGGGGGTACCATACTCGCGAGCCACGTGCGAGATTGGCACTCCCGCGACGGTCATCTCGCCGCTCGCCGACCGTGAGACGGCCGACGACCACAATCGGTCGTCGAGCGAGTTGGCATCCGCGGGCTCATCGAGCCACGGCGGCGCTAATGGACTTGTGGCCACGATGAAAACCTCACGAAGAGCGTCGAGCGAGTGCCGTCTCTGGTCGAAAACAACCCGAAAGGGACCCTTGCCGATTGTGACAGATGATGTGCGAAAAATGATTCTTGCCCGTTAGGACGCGGTCTTCATGAATTGTAGCGAACGTCGATCTCAGACTCGGCCAGCCAAGCGCGTCACTACATGCGGTCGGGTGCCGACACACCCAGCAAACCCAAGCCGTTTCGAATGACGATCCCCGTTGCGTCACTCAGCCATAACCGGGTGCGATGGAGATCGGTGACCGAATCGTCACCGAGCGGTAGGACGCGACACGAGTCATACCACCGGTGAAAGACACCGCAAGTTCTTCGAGATAGCGCGCGATTCGGTGCGGTTCTCTCAGTTCTGCGGCGTGCGCAATAATGCGGGGATAATCGCTGAGCGATCCGAGGAGAACCGTCTCGGTTTCGTCGCGAAGAAGCTCGGGATCGAAACTGCTTCGATCGACTCCCGCCGACATCGCATTCCGAGCCACAGACCGCGTGCGGGCGTGAGCGTATTGCACGTAGAAGACGGGGTTGTCGTTGCTTCGCGAGCGCAGCTTTTCGCCCTCGAGCGACACGGGAGAATCTGCCGGATAGCGTGCGAGCCAGTAGCGGAGTGCATCGGCGCCGAGCCACGAAAGAACGTCGTCAAGCTCGATAATATTGCTGCTCGTTTCGATAGTTTGGCGCCGTCGAGGTTGACCAGCTGGCCAATAAGAACGGATATGGCCGTGTCGGGATCGTCGCTCGCTTCTCCGGCGAGCGCCTGAAGTCGCTGAACGTATCCGTGGTGATTGGCCCCCACAGGTACATGTTTTCATCAAAGCCGCGATCACGCTTGTCAAGATAGTACGTGGCATCGGCAGCGTAATACGTGGCAATGCCGTTGCCTCGGATAATCACGCGGTCGCGATCATCTCCGAAGTCGGTCGTGTGAACCCACACCGCGTCGTCGGCGTCGTAGATGTGACCGTGCTCGCGCAATCGTTCAATTGCGCGACCAATGGCGCTCATGCTGGTTTGCGGTTCAATGTCGTGCAGGGTTCTTTTCGAAACCATATGTCGAAGTGCATGTTGAAAGCCGCTAACGATGCCTGGATCTCGGCGAATTGTTCGTGATAGCCCGCGTCGCGCGCGGCGGCGAGCCCTTCTCTTCGGGTAAGTCGACAATATTGGGGACGACATGGGAAACCGTTGTCGCCAAATCGGAAATGTATTCTCCGGATAACCGTCGCGGCATCGGGTCATCTTTCGCCCCGCCAGAATCGAGTGGCGAAACGCTTCCATTTGCGCTCCCGCGTCGTTGATGCAGCACTCACGCGTCATCTCTGCGCTCTACGCAGCAAGATGCGAGCGATCGAGTCGCCAACGCCGCCCATCGCGTGTGGCCGAGGTGGAGCGGGCCGGGCGGATTTGCGGAGACGAACTCAATGTTGATTGCGCGTCCCGAAAGCTCAGTATTGCGGCCGTAGTCTTCGCCCACGTCCACAATCGTTCGAGCGATTTCTGCCGCCGCCGCGGTTCCCAACGTAATGTTGATGAAACCCGGACCAGCGACGTCGACAGCTGCCACGCCGTCAATTTCGGCAACCTCGCGGGCGAGCTCGCCCGCGAGGCCTCGCGGTTTCACACCCAACGACGGGGCAATCTTCATGGCAACGGTTGTCGACCAATCGCCGTGCGCCCGATTTTTTGGGCGTTCAAAGTCCCACGTCTTCTCGCGAGAAGACGAGGCCATTGGAGTCGAACGCCGTGCGACGCCGCTGAATGACCTCGACAACGCACTCGGCAATGCGACGAGAAAGTTCAGCAGGAGTCACGGCCCACAACTCTACCCGCTCGCTCGTCGTCGAGATCGGCACGAGCACGAGAAGCTCACGGTTTCTTTAACCGCACGAAATGATAGGGTCACCTTGCGCCTCAGTCCCCGCACGCTGGCTGAGTCTTGGCGATTTCTACTGAAATAAGCGTCGGGAGGCTACCGTGACGAAACCGTTCGCCACGCGCGTCACCGTGATCGCCGCTGTGACACTCGGGGTCTTCATTCTTTCTGGGTGCTCGACTCCGGGGATGCCAAACCAGGGCGCCGCAACGGCGACGCCGCGGGCCGCGGGCGACCAGGGCGAAAAATCGTCGGTAAAGGGGGCCCGAATAACGGTTCCATGCGATTCCCTGGTTAAGCCCACACAGCTGACGGCAATTTACCCGTATTTGGAACCCGCTCCCCACTACACGCCCGCGAAAGATTCGCACGCCGAAACAATTGTCGGTTTAGACGGTTTTCAGCGCGAGTGGCGCGACCGCAAAACCGGACAAACCGTCGAGGTTGCGGTTGCGCACCTTCCAGACGCCGCGATTACCACCCTCAAAAACGAGACCATTACCGTAAGCAAACCGGTGC
>CAWGQN010000007.1:0-11831 GCA_963824885.1 uncultured Actinomycetota bacterium | reverse complement strand
CGTGAACCGCAACCTGCCGCCGCTCGGCTTTTCTCACCCCGCTCCACAAGTAGACATTGCTGTTCTCGAGATAAAGAAGAAATGTCCGGATTAGTGTCCGTTATGTCGCGGCTCGGTGACAACACCGCCGAGCGTGGGCGTAGCGTGCAATTCTGTGCCGGTGAAAACTCTTGAGCGTAATGACGTCAGGCAGTACGACGAGTTGGTTGAAGAGTGGTGGGGAATCCGCGAGGACAGTTCGCGATGCTCCACTGGATCGCAGAAGCACGTGGCGCACTGATTCCACAGTCGACCGGTAATGGGGTGTTGGTTGACTTTGGCTGTGGCGGCGGATTGCTTGCGCCGCATGTCCGAGGCAAGGGTTACCGCCATATCGGTGTCGACTTGTCAGAATCGGCCTTGGACGTTGCACGTTCACATGGCGTTGACACAGTTCACGGTGATGTCACCGCGGTGCCGCTACCCGATGAGTCGGCCGACGTTGTTTGTCTCGGTGAAGTGCTCGAACACATTGAAGACACCGACCGGGCAATCGGCGAGGCGTGTCGCATCTTGCGTCCCGGAGAGCACCGTCGTCATCGACACGCTTGCAAACACATCGTTTGGAAGTGGCTGTCGGTGACAATTGCCGAACGCATTCCTGGCGGTGCGCCTCCTGGAATTCACGATCCGAAGCTGTTTGTCGACCGCGAACGGTCTTGTGATTTCGTTTGCCGCACGCGGAATCGATGTTGAGCTGCGCGGGCTTTGATTGTCTATTACGTCGTGGCTTGCTTGGCACGCCAAGCTGCTTTCAACAGCCAAGATAGGGGTTCCGACGCGATCGACGGCGGTTCTGTTTCAGGCATGGGGAACGAAGCTGTAGTGACGCTCGTGCAGTTGTCAGATGTCTCGCACGCTCTTGCGGCTGCGCAGCGGCTTGTGCCAGACTCGCCGGTCGTGCAGCTGAACACGATCGAATTGGTGAGTTTCCGACGGACGATTTCGATGATCTACGAAGTGCAGGGCTCTTTGGATTGATGGTGCCGCAGCGGCTTGGTGGCCCGGGTGCAACTCTTGCCGACTACGTAGAGGTCGCGATGTTGCTCGCGGGGGACGGCGTAACTGCCCTCATCTACAACATGCACACGTCGATTACCGGAGCACTTGCACAGACGTCAGATTCGATGGCGGCGCTGCCTGGAGCGACCGACGAGTATTTCGAAGCGCGCGATCGTGCGCTCGAGGCTGCACTCAACGGGTCGCTGTTCGCTGTGGCAATGAGTGAACGCGGTGCAGGCTCGCGACTTTCGAAGATGACGACGGCGTACGAGCCCGAGGGGAATGGATTTCGAGTCCGTGGCTCGAAGGCGTTTGTCCGGCGCTGGACATGCCGATGCTCTACTCATCGTGGCGCGCTCAGATGCCGGCGAAGTTTCGCAGTTTTTCGTGCCGCGCCGGAGGCGGGATAACCGTTGAAGAAACATGGGATTCGATGGGCATGCGCGCGACCGGAAGCCATGATGTGCACTTCGATGCTCATGTGAGCCGTGACGCTCTCCTGGGCGGTATCGAGGGTCTCGCGGTGTCGCTCGCGACAATGCCGCAATGGCTCGTCGCGAGTTACGTGGCCGTTTACGTGGGCGTCGCCGAGTCTGCAATCGAAGCTGCGATAAAGCATGTAACTGAACGTGGACTGGTCGATCTTCCGGCGATTCGCTCACGGGTGGGCAAGGCTGATGCTGCTGCAGCGGCCGCGGAAGCTGATCATCCGGGAAGCCGCGAAACGAATAGATGATGCCCCGGGTGAAGCAGAAACGAATCGTTGGATTTACCGCGCAAAACTCCTCGCCGGTCAAACTGCAATGGACGTTGCCGCTTCGATGCTCGAAGTCGCCGGAACGTCAGCGACACGTAAGGGCCACGCGCTCGAACGAATCTTTCGTGGCGCGCGCTGTGGCGATTGCAACCGGCGACAAGTGCAGTTTGCGAAGACTGGCTGGGCGCAGCGGCGCTTTGCGCGAGTCCAGACCTCGATACAACGTTCCACGATGGTAATCGCGACCGGTCAGGGTGCCGCATTTCCGCCTTCAGTAAAGCAAGGCGAGTTGTGGGAAAAATTCTTTTCCCGTCACTACTCGAACAGCGCAATGGCGAAGCGAATGTTTAGCTCCGTCGCAGTCGACACTCGAAACGCGGTGGCTAATCCGATCTTCGATGACGTTTCGTCGCTGTCAACCGGTGCACGGATGGAGCGTTACCTTCCGGAGGCGCTGCCATTGGCTACTGCGGCTCCGCGATGCTCTGGCGCAGACGAGTTTGGATTCAAGCGATGTCGGGCTGCTCGTAGTCGCGTCATGCACTGGGTATTCGACCCCGGGAATTGACACGTTTCTCGCTCGCGACCTTCAACTGGATGCGTCGGTGCAGCGAATGTTGATTGGTCACATGGGTTGTTACGCGGCAATCCCAGGGCTGCGTGTGGCGAGCGATTTCGTAACTGCGAACCAGCGAGCTGCGCTCTTGGTTTGCGTCGAGCTGGCCAGCTTGCACGTGCAGCCACCGACAAACGATGTCGAGCAAATGCTTGTGCATGCGCTGTTCAGCGATGGTGCGTCGGCGATCGTTATTGAACCAGCGAACACAGAAGGTCTCGAGGTTGTTGATGTAGCTGCGCTCACCGACGTCGGTGCCGCTGAACTGATGACGTGGAATGTCACCGACCTCGGATTTCGGATGGGGCTGTCGCAAAAGGTTCCCGACGTTCTAGAACACCATCTGCGACCGCTAGTCGACGGTCTGTTGGCGCGTCATTATTTGTCGGTTGACGGCGTTAGCGGTTGGGCACTCCACCCTGGTGGTCCGCGCATTCTCGATGTTGCAGAAGAAGTGTTGAAACTCGAACACGACGATCTTGCGCATTCGCGCGGTGCTGGCCGAACACGGGAACTGTTCGTCCGCGACATTGCCTGTTGTTCTCGACAAGGTAAGACAAGATCTCAGCTCCGGCGATTATGTAGTTGCACTTGCGTTTGGCCCTGGGCTTACTTTGTACGCCGCGTTACTGCGTCAGACCTGACCGAGCGTAAAGGCGCAACCGCACAAGAAAAACATTGCGACAGCGGCAAGTGTCGAGAAGTGGTGTTTGTGCATCCGGGCTGTCGAAAGCATTGCGACACCCGAAGCAAATGCGAAGAATGCGATCCAACCCGTCCAGCCGGTGATCCAAACGAGACCGTATGCGACCGCGCCAAATAAGGCCGCTAGGTATAGAGAGATTCGCATCACGAAAATCGTGCGCTTTTCGCCGATGCGAACAGCGAGGACGCGTTTGCCGGCAAGCTTGTCGGTTTCGACATCGGGAAGTTCGAATGCAAGCAGCATTGCGAACTGGAGAAAGACAAGCGCCGCCATCATGCAGACAAGCGATCCGCTGATTCCGGCACCTTGTGCGAGCGCACCCGTCGACGGGCGAGAACTGCGACTGTGACCGCAGTGGTGATCTCGCCCCAGCCGGTATCGAGGAGTCGCACCGGCGGCATCGAATAAGCCCATGAGACGCAAAGTGCGAGCATCCCGGTCAACACTGCGGGAAGGCTGAATGTCGCAACGATCGTTGCAGTGACGATCGCGATAACGCTCGTTGTTTGTGCGGCAACGGCAGCAACCCGGCGCGGCAACAAGCCGGATGTGAGTACGCCGCTGCCACCGGAAAAAGCGGTGCGATTTGCAATTGCTTTGTCAGCCTCGTAATCGGCGTACTCGTTCACGTAATGCGCGGTCAGTTGGGCGGCTGTGATCATGACTTGTGCGATCACATAATGAGCGACGTCGATTGAGTCCGCTGTCAACGAGCCGACCGCGAACATCAAGAAACCGCCCAGCAGGAAATGCAGGCGGCTGAGCTTGATGAACGCGATCAGCTTGTTCACGGCTGTTCGTTGATGCCGTGCTGCACTTTCGCCGGGTTGCCCCAGGCGACCACGTTTGGCGGAATGTTTTCGACAACACCGATCCCGCGCCGATCACCGTGTTTTCGCCGATCGTGACCCCGGCGCAAACGATCACGCCACCACCGAGCCAGACATTGCGGCCGATTGTGTACGGCTCCGCGAGTTCCCATTTGTTCGCGACGGTATTCGGCTTGGAGCGGGTGTGTCGACGCATAAAGCTGCACGTTTGGTCCGATGAGTGTGTTGTCGCCGATTTCTATGCGGTTGCAGTCGAGGGCGATAAAACCGAAATTGATTTCGACGTTGGCACCGATGTGGATATGTGAGCCGTAGTCGCAGAAGAACGGCGGAGAAATGAAGGAGTTTTCGCCGAAGGCGCCAAAGAGTTCGCTCGCAATGCGGTCGCGCCGCTCCGAGTTGTCGAAGGCGGCCGTGTTGAACATTTGGGTGAGGCGAGACGAACGTTCTCTCAGCTCTTGGAGCTGGTCGTCTTGTGCGTAGTAGAGTCGCCGTCGAGCATCCGCTCCCGCTGCGATCTCTGATCTTCCTCTGTCATGGCCGTGAGCGTATAGGTGTCAAGCCGGCCCGCCATGGAGCCGATCTCTATTAGGTGAGTGGATGTGCAAGTAAGGCTGCAGTAACTGATGGGTCGGTTGACCTGGCATCCACTCCGCCAACGGTTATCGAATCGCTTCAGGAGCTGGCCAGGGTCCTCGGACCGGCCGCAGCTTTGCGATCCTGGTCCAAGGCGGCAGCGGCTACTGGTCACCATGGGATGTATCTGCGGCCCTCTCAGATCGCAGAGGTCGCAGAGCAGTTGATGAAGGCGAACGGACTGGTCCGAGTGGCGGGACGGAGCCTTCGAACCCGATGCCAGGCTCACCTATCTAGGAGAGTTAACTAACTCGCCGAGCTTGCTCGGCCACCAAGTTTTGTCCCCGAGCCAGACAAAGAGCGCCGGGACGAGAATCGTTCGCACCACAAAGGTGTCGAGCAGTACGCCGAATGCAACCGTGAAGCCGAGCTGCGTTACGTAAACAATTGGTTGAGTAGCGAGCACAGCGAAAGTTGCCGCGAGCACTGCACCGGCAGACGTGATGACACTTCCTGTTTTAGTCAACGCGGTGAGCGTTGCCGTTTCCATGTCGACATCTTGTGCGGCTTCCCACGTACGCGCAGCCAGGAACACGTTGTAGTCGATTCCCAATGACACCAAGAAAACAAACGAGATCAGTATTAAAGAAGGGTCTTCGGCCGGGAAGCCAAAGAGATAGCGCGATGCGAGCACGCCGGCACCAAGTGCAGCAGCGTATGAAATGAGCGTTGTCACGATGAGGACAGCGGGGGCGACGATTGCTCGAAGAACAACGCGAACACAATGAATGCGGCGATCAGCATGATTGGAATTACGAGAGCGCCGCGATCGTGACGTGCGGAGTCGGCAAGGTCCATGCGCGTCGCCGCGCCTGAGCCGAGTAGCGCATCGGCACCGGAGACGTTGTGCAGCTGAGTTCGCAATTCCCGAATGTCTTTGTGACCGGCTACGGAGTCGGGGTCATTCTTCATCTTCACGGCGAACTGTGTCTTGCCGTGAGGTCAGTACACCTGCCCGGGTCGTCAGGATCCTCGCAGTCGGGGTTTGACCCGGGGTTCGACTCGTCGGTCTTGACCGCAACGCTCACGGCTTTGCTGTCCGCGAGCACACCGCGAACATCTTGTGCCTGGCGTGTGTTTGTCACGAGCAACAGCGGTTCACTGGTTCCGCGAATGAACGTCTGTTTCAGAATACGCTGACCGAGAACCGAGTCGGGTTCGCTGCGGAAACTGTCTAGAAGTTTGAGGTTGGTGTCGATCTGCGAAATTCCGGCAACACCGAGAATGATCAGAATTGCCATCGTTGCCAGCGATCGCGGCGGGCCGATCTGCAACCGTTCGCCGACACGGCTCCACAAGGTTGATTCGCGTGCCGGTTCGCCGGCCTTGGGGATGAATGGCCAAAATGCACGCCTCCCGCAGGCAACGAGTAGCGCAGGAAGAAGCGAGGCACTCGCAATTGCGACAAGACCGATGCTGAACGCGCCGACTGCAGCGAGGGCCTGATTTGACCGCAGGTCGGAAAGAAACAGGGAAAGCATCGCGCAAACGACAATCAGCGACGAAGCGAGAATGGTCGGGCCGGCTTTGCGCAGCGCGTTTGCCATTGCAGCGTGGCGGTCTTCGTTTACACGCAGTTCCTCGCGATATCGCGAAAGTAACAACAGCGCGTAGTCGGTGCCGACGCCGAACACGAGCACAGGAACGATGTTTGCGCTCTGGCCGTCGAGTGTGATGTGTCCATGAACGGTCAGCTTGTAGATAATCCAACTTGCAACTCCGTCGCCGAACGCGACGACGAGTATGGGCAGCACCCACAACACCGGACTGCGGTAAGTGATCAGCAACACGAGAGTGACGACGATCAATGTGCCGATGAGTAGCGGGGCATTGATGCTTGCCGAGATCTCTTTTGTGTCGGCTTCAAAAGCACCCGGTCCGGTGACTTTGATGTCGAACCCTGTGTAGCCATCAGCGACGATCTTGCGAATCTCGGCAATGGCTTCGACTTCTGAGTCGGCAAACGTTTTGCCGTTCCGCGTCACGTCGCGTTCGGGAATGGAAAGCGAGATCGAGCGCGGCAGGACTGCTTGACGAAAACGCAGCCGGTTCCGGATTGACCGCGGTCGGATATTTGTCGAGCAGCTTCTGACGAGTCGCGGTGATTTGATCGCGATCTGTTGACGAGACTGCACCGCTCCGCTTTCGATAGATCGTGGTTATGTCGAATGTCGAAGCGGACGCGAGTTGTTTTTGCGCGTCGACCAGCTTGCTCGACTCCGCGGACCGGGGGAGAAACGCATTCTGCGAGTCGGTGCTGACGTCATTCAACTTCCCGGCGTAGGGAACCGTCAGGATCCCGATTATCAGCCAAACACCGAGCACGACCCACTTCGAGCGCGGCCCAGCGGATGCGAGCAGAATTTTGGAGAACGAGCCGGACATTTACCTCGAGGGTACCGACACATACGACCATCGGTAGCTGGCGGATCACAGTGATCCGTCAACCACCGATGGTCGTTGGAAAATGACGCTATCTGCGGCTCGAGTGACCGCCCTCTTGGAACTCTTCGATCGTCTTTGTGCAGAAGGCCGCGAGGTCATCCGGTTTGCGGCTGGTGACGAGGCCGGCATCGGTTGTGACTTCTTCGTCGACCCAAATGCCGCCCACGTTGCGGATGTCGGTCTGCAAGCTCGGCCACGATGTAAGCGTGCGTTCGTTGACGACTCCCGCTTCGATGAGCGTCCATGGCGCGTGACAAATCGCTGCGACCGGAAGGCCGGCATCCCATGCGCCCTTGACGAAACGAACAGCGCTTTCATCCATTCGAAGTTGGTCGGGGTTCGCGACACCGCCTGGAAGCATGACACCGTCGTAGTCGCTCACCTTTGCATCGGCAGTCCGCGATCTGCCTCGTATGTGTTGGATTTGTCGAGATGATTCATCGTCTGCACCTTGCCGACTTCAGGGGCGATGATGTGAACTTCGGCGCCGGCATTGCGTGCGGCCTGCATCGGCTCCGTCAGTTCGACTTCTTCAATGCCCTCGTTCGCAACGAGAAATGCGATTGTCTTGCCGTTGAGTTCTCCGGCCATCAGTGCCTCCTTTATTTTTGTCGATCGACCTAATTCGTACCCGGCGGCGGCTGTCACTAACATGTGTGCCAGCACGTGGTTGCGCCTAGGGTTCCGCTGCGTCTCGATTGGTGCGTTTGAAGAGCGAGAGACGTCCAGGACAGAGACCGAGCGGCGACAGGACTTCGGTTCCACACCTGAGGGCACAAAATGCAGGAGGGGTTCCAACTAACACGTACATCGCCAAGGAGCCCGAAATGAATCTGGATCAACTGACCGCAATTGTCGGTGCAGAAAATGTTCTCACCGACGCCGATGCGCGAGCACCGTACGAACGCGGACTGGACAGGGCGTTTCATCGGATCGACTCCGGCTGTCGTGCTTCCCGGAACTACGGAGGAAGTCGCTGCGGTCTTGAGGTGGTGCAACAACGAAGGCATTGCGGTTGTGCCGCAAGGCGGAAATACCGGTCACGTCGGTGGGTCGGTGCCGTTGCACTACGAAATTCTCCTGAGCACAAAGCGTCTGCAGCGCATCGACGCGATAAATGTCGACACGCCTTCGATCACTGTCGGTGCGGGTGTCACCCTTGCGAGTGTGACCAACGCCGCCGAGACCTACAGTCTTGGTTTTGGAGTCGATCTTCACCCGAAAAACGACAGCGACCATCGGCGGAATGATCGCCACCAACGCGGGTGGCCTGCGATTTCTTCGATATGGATCGATGCGCCACCAGCTCTTGGGCATCGAGGCGGTTTTGGCGGACGGAACGATAATTTCGGATCTTAGAGGTTTGCCAAAGAACAACACTGGTTATGACCTTGCGAATGTGTTCTGTGGAAGCGAAGGAACGCTTGCAGTGATAACTGCGGCGACAGTGAAACTGGTTGCTCTGCCACGGGCGCGTGCTACTTCACTCGTTGCTGTTGACACATTCAACGAAGCGCTGGATCTCGTGCCGCGCGCTGCGCGTTTCCGGGCAACTCGAATCCGCCGAGGTGATGTTTCCGGTGGGCGTCGAGATCGTTGCCGAACATGTAAATGAACGTCCGCCGATCGGTGACGGTCTGTGCTTCTCGTTCTTGAAGTCGTTGGCGCTACCGACCCGTCGCCAGTCCTTGAAGATGCGTTGCGTGGTAAGTCGCACCTCGTAGCGACCGGCGCCGGAGAACGCGAGCAAATCTGGCGGTGGCGAAAACTGCACAGCGCGGCGATTGGCACGTATCTGTCGGGTACACGGGACTGGACGCGCCGCAAAAGTTCGACATTTCAATTCCATTGAACGAAACGGCGCAATTTCTTGATGAACTCAACATCACGTTGCAAGACAAGCCAACAACCGCAGTTGTCTTCGGGCACATCGGTGACGGAAACTTGCATGTGAACTTGTTGAGCGAACATGCGAGTGAAGAGCTCGACGAACTGACTCTCGGCCTTGTTGCAAAACACGGCGGCAGTATCAGTGCCGAACACGGCATCGGCACTGCGAAAGCAAAGTATCTACACTTGTCCCGCTCACCCGAAGAGATCAAGGTGTTCCGAATGCTCAAGCAGACCTTTGATCCGAACGGGATCCTCAACCCACACGCGCTCTTGCCATGATTCTCGAATGCAGGGCCATTCTCTTTGATCAAGACGGCACACTGCTCGATTCGATGGCATCTGCGCAGCGAGCGTGGAGTAACTGGGCTGCGAAAGTAGGTCTGGGAAGCGACTTCAAAATTCGCGAAAGCTTTCACGGGAAGCCACCGCGTGATGTTGTTCGGATGCTGTTGCCCCACATCTCCGAAAAGGAAGTCGATCGGCATGCCGATGAGATGCGAGCACAGAACGCGACGACGTTGATGACGTTGTCGCGATTCCGGGCGCCCACGAGATTCTCAACGATCTCGCGCTTGATCAATGGGCGATAGTCACCTCTAGTTATTACGACGTGTCGTTGGAGCGGTTGGCTGCGGCAGGGCTTCCTGAGCCAAAGGTGCTGATCGCGGCCGACGACGTGACACGCGGCAAGCCTGATCCCGAGCCGTATCTAATTGCTGCTGATCATCTCGGTGTTGCACCGAAAGACGCGCTTGTATTTGAAGACGCCCCGTCAGGTTTGGCATCGGCGAAGGCAGCGGGCATTCGGGCGATTGCCAATCGTCACACGCGACGCGATGAAAACTTGTCTGATGCGCTGACAATCATCGACGATCTGCGTTCAGTCGAGATCGAGAACGACGGCGAGATAATTCGTCTCTCGATTCGAAACTGAAATCCTTGCGTAGCATGAATTCCGCGCAAGCGCAATCCACACTTGGTTACATGAGGCGCAGTTGGCTTCGCTTGACTGTCGTTGTCGCGCTCATCGCCAGTCTGTGTGGGCATGCCGCGCACGCTAATGCCGTTGCTAAAGGTGGCCCACCATATTACTTCGGCACTCTCGTTACTTCACCGAGCACACGAAAGAAGAATCGTCGAAGGGTTTGAAGATGGCCATGCTCGAACTTTCGTGGGGCGATTACGAGCCGAGCGATGGTCAGTTCAACCAGGGGTACGCCAACGACGTCAAGGCAAAAATGCCAGGCTTTCAAGAGCGCCGGCATGCAAGTAACGCTTGCAATGGGACTTCACATGCAACCCGACTGGGTTTTCAACGTTCCCGACAGCAAGTTCATCGATGAAAAGGGTAAGACGGCAGGCGAGCCAAATCTTGTCTTCAATCAGGTGTCTGCGCGACAAGGCCGCGGCGTACTACGACCAGATCAACAAAGACCCTGGGAATTCAAAACTTTGGGCGATCCACCTAACAAGTGGGGGCGATGCCAGATGCTCTATCCGGATAACTCCGGTTATTGGGCGTTCAACGACCGCGCAGAACAGCCCCAACATGCCCCCTTCGATGCCGAAAAACCCTGTACCCGGTTGGAAGCCAGGCACTGCGGCTCCAAAAGCACAAGTCGAACGGTGGGCAGACTGGTACATCAAGGCGCTCGACAATTCTGCCGACTGGCGATGAAAGTTCGATTCCCTCGGATTCAAGGGTTACTACGAATATTTAACGCCGGGCTCGGGTGCGAAGGAAAGCGACTGGCGCAAGGCCATCGACGGAAACATGTCGCTTGGCTCGGAGGTGCCGATTGGCGCGGTCTGGCACAAGGTCTATGAATTCTTGCCAGTGAAGAACGATCGCATAATTGTGTACAACACAGGCATTGCAGATGGAACCGCAAATGACGAGCCTTGTAAGCCATCCAAGCAGAAACGTTTGGTTGACAACCGGCGACGAATCGTCGAGCTGGTGGGGATCGGACCGCGCGAATCGCCGACGCATACAATTTGCGCCAAGCCGCCAAAACCCCGGATATAACACGCCAGCGGAACTCAACGCGCACTACGTCGATACATCCGACAAAGGAATGATGGCTGGCACGTTGGTCAAATGACGACCTGCGGATACATGGGGCTCTACTGGGCGCACGACGAGAAGTTTTGGGACGGCACTGTTTCGATCGATCGCTATGCGCAGTACATCAACAAAGTGAACGGCGGAAACAATCCGCCGCCTCCGCCGCCTGGCGCGACAAGGCCCGTAGTGCCTCGAGCGGCACCGAAAGTTGCATCGAGACCGAAAGCTCCGGTCACGCCCCGTAGCCGGACGGCGTCGTCGTTCCTTTCGGTGGACAACACAGTGAGATCTGGAAGCAGTCACTTCACCTATCAAGGGACCGGCTGGCAGAGCTGTCGCAGTGCGGTGACGGCAAGTTGTACCGGGGGACGACGACCTGGACCGCCCATCCTGGAGATCAAGTATGGATGAACCGCGGGCCGCCCAGATCTTTCTCTACGGCGGACCGCGATCCGAGGCATGGGGCCGGCCAGGTTTCGCTCGACGGGGTCGCAAAGGGGAGAGTCGATGCCCGAGCAGCGGCTCGCACTGAGGGTCAGGTGGTCTGGGCGAGCCCGAGACTGGCGAACGGGCGGCACCGGCTCGTGCTGCGACATCGGGGCGACTCGGACGCTCACGTCCCAGTCGATCGGGCAGTAATTCGCACCAATTGACAGCCTTTGAGCCTTCGCTAACGACTCTTATGTCACGCAGTTGATCGCTCCGCGATTGGAATCGCCGTTCATGATGGGAATGTTCCGAACACGCAGCGTCAATGATTCCGTTTCTTAATCCCACCGTGCGTGCTCAAGGTCTTTTCCCAGGGCCAATTGAGGCCGAGGCATAACACTCACGATGCG
>CAWGQN010000006.1:0-6455 GCA_963824885.1 uncultured Actinomycetota bacterium | reverse complement strand
TTTGTTGTCCCGTTCTTGGTTTCGTTCCGTATTGCTGTCGCCTCGTCAACCATATTCAACAAGTGCTCCTCCGATGGAGCCCCCTGCGAACCCGAACCCCCACTCCGCACACGGTTTCCAATGTCAATCAGTCGACTCGCCGCGGGTCCGAGAGGAACCGACAGCGCGTGCACGAAAATCGAGGTCCATCGAAAAGATTAACCTGGCGCGCTCACGTCCCGCACGGCGTCCGATCGAAAAAATAAGAACGAATAGACCAATAGTCATGCCGATTCCGGCACAAATAAGTGTGAGCCACCACTGGCTTGTCACGCTCGCGACGGCGATCGTAACCAAAACCACCGCCACGACCTCACACGCAACACACACCAGGGTTGCCGCATTGACGTGCGTCTTCACATCGCTGGAAATTGCCTGAAGCGAGCGGCCAGCACGTGACCGTCGGCCAAAGCCAGAATCTCGGCGCGCGATAGCTCTGACATCGCTGTCAACGCTGCAGCCACGACAGCACCAACTACTGCGAGGGCGCCCGCGAACACGACAAGCACGAGGAACGACATTACCGTCGGCCTACTTTCGTTCCTGGAGTGAAGAACCACCAAAATGTCGCGCTGGACGCCAAACATCTCTTTTTCGTCTGCTGATTCCACGTGATCGAAGCCGAGCAAATGAAGAAGTCCATGCGCCGTAAGAAGGAGCAACTCTTCGAGCGGAGAGTGCCCAGCGGCCTCTGCCTGCACCTCGGCAACTTGAGGACAAAGAACGATGTCCCCCAGCAAGCCCGGCGGCATAGGAGAATCTTCGTTTCCTGGACGCAACTCGTCAACTGGAAAACTCAACACGTCGGTCGGGCCGGGTTCATCCATCCACTGCACATGAAGTTGCTCCATGGCAGTTTCGTCGACGAGAACAATTGCCAGTTCGGCGTCGGCGTGCACGTACATCACATCGACGCGTAAGTGACGAAACGCCTGATCCTCGCGTCGTCGATGGCGACGGCCGATTCATTCTGTTTCAACCGACATTGTTCTCCCGATCCCCATCTCCGAGGGTTGGCTCGGAGAGCTTTCCGGCGAGCACATGCGCGTGAACGTGCGACACAGTCTGGCCGACGCTCTCCCCGTGTTAAAACGGAGCGAAAGGCTCCATCGGCGAGCTGGGAAGCAATCGACTGGGCAACCGATACAATCTCGGCAAGGAGCATCGGAGCTCCCGCCGCGAGCTCAACGACGTTTGCGAAACGCTCGGTCTTCGGCACAACAAGAACGTGAACGGGTGCTTTCGGGGCAATGTCGTGAAACGCGATGATGTGTTCCGACTCGTCGACAACATCGGCCGGGACTTCTCGACTTACGATGCGGGCAAAGAATCGAGGGGGAGGCGTCAGGAAGAAACCATACTCTCAGCCTAAACGGTCGTGAGCGCGGAATCGGCTGTCCACCACGAGCCGCGTGGCGTTCACACGTTCAGAAAACGGTCCCGAAGTTTGGCGAATATACCCCTGCTGAAAATGCGTCAGTTCGGGCGAAACGCGATCTCGCCCCCCGCAGCGAATTGCTGAATGAGTTCCCGCTCGCGGTTATCGAGCTTTGTGGGCGTGACCACTTGAATGCCCACTCGCAAGTCGCCCCGACCGGTTCCCCGTAATTTGGAGAGTCCACGCGCTTTTACGGTGAAAACGTCACCGCTCTGCGTGCCGGGCTTGAGGTCGGAGAGGTTAACCTCGCGGTCAAACCCGGCTACCGTGGTGCGAGCGCCAAGTATCGCATCCGCCATCGGAACTTCGAGCGTACACAAAGAGATCATCGCCGTGTCGACTTGAAGACATCGTGGTGTCGAACCTTGATTTCAAGGAAAGAGGTCGCCGTTTGGGCCCCCTGCGGGACCGACTTCTCCGCTCCCCGGCATTTGCAAGCGAAGCCCCGTCTCGACTCCCAGATGGAATCTCGACCGAAACCGTACGACGTGCCGCACTCGCCCGTGCCCCTGACACGTCACACATGGACTGAGAATGACCGTGCCATATCCGCGACACGTGCCACACGGACTCGACGTCATCACGTTGCCGAGGAGGGACCGAACCGCGCGCTGGATTTGCCAGAACCGCCGCAAATATCGCACGTCGTTTCGCTCGTGCCTAGTTGGCAACACGAGCCCTTACACGTTTCGCATCTCACCACAGGTGTCTATTTCGATGTCGCGCCGAACACCGAAAATCACGTCGTCGAGTTCCACTTCTACACGCACGAGCGAATCGTGCCCTCGTTCACGCCTCGAACGCGGGCTACGTTGCGATCCTCCACCACTTCCGAAAAAAGTTTCGAATATGTCGCCGAAAGCGCCAAAATTCGCTCCTGATCCAAAACCGGCTTGCGGGCCGAGGTCATACTGCTGCCGCTCGTTTGGATCGCTCAAGACATCGTACGCGTGTGTGACCGCCTTGAATTTTTCCGCGGCCTCCGCGCTGGGATTGACATCGGGATGCAATTCGCGCGCGAGTCGGCGGTACGCTCTCTTAATTTCATCTGCGGACGCTTTCCGCGCCACGCCAAGTACTTCGTAGTGATCAGCCACTCATGGCCCTTCGTTCGATTCGTTGATGCTAATAATGCTCCGCCGACGACAAACGATTACGTTTCATCGAGCAAGCGCGACAGGTACCGCGCCACCGCGCGTACAACTGCCATATTGTTGGGGTAATCCATTCGCGTCGGTCCAAGGACTCCAACCTTCGCAAGATCACCGCCTGACGAACGATACCCGCTCGCAAGGACGGACGTCTCTTGCAAACCGACCGGCGTATTTTCGTGCCCGATGCTGACCGAAACGCCGTGTTGGTCACTCGCCATTTCTCCGAATAAGGTCAGCAATGCCACTTGCTCTTCAATCGCATCAAGCACCGGAGAGACGCTGCCAGAAAAGTCATTTTCGGTGCGCACCGAGATTTGCCGTCCCAGCCATAACGAGCTTCTCTGGTCGGCTTGCACAAATCTGATCGACAAGAGTGGCCACGACAATCTTGACACGGGAGTGCTTCGCGTCCTCGAAATCGCCGAGCACGCTGTCCAACGTGATGGCCGCCTCCACGAGGTTTTGGCCTACCGCCGCGGTGCAAATTTTATTGCGTAGCTCAACCAAAAATTCGGAGTCTATGTCTCGAGGAAGCTCAACGACCGACTGCTCGACTCGACCAATATTCGTAATGAGGATTGAAATCAAGCGCCTGCGATCAAGCGCCCGAATTCGACGTGCAAAATACGCGCGTGGTCGAGCGACGGATACTGCACGAGCGCCACCTGATGCGGTCAATTGCGACAGTAACCGCACAGTTCTCACAAGAACGTCATCGAGGCTGGGAGCAGCGCCAAGAAATGTTTCGATCGCCTGTTTTTGCGCGCTGGTCATTGGGCGCAGGTCGGCAAGCCGGTCGACAAACACACGGTACCCAATATCCGTCGGCACGCGACCGGAAGACGTGTGAGGGGCAGCAATCAATTCTTCTTCTTCAAGAAGGGCCATATCATTCGAATTGTGGCGGCCGACACCCCAAAAGAATGGCGCTCAACGATTGATTTTGACCCGACGGGTTCACGAGAAGCTACGTAGTCTTGCACAATTACTCGGAGCACTTGAAGACCGCGTTCCGAAACCACGCTCGACCGCCTCTCTGCACGCATATCTTTGGCACTCGTCCGTCTTGAGTGCCAATTATAATGCACTTTGGTAGCATTGGGCGCGCGGCGACCAATGATTGCCCACAATATGCAGTAGGTTATGCATGCGGCAACGCTGCCGTGATCGTCCTCACGACAGCATATACTCCGCCTCACTGCGATTTTCGGTCACCGGAAAGGCACCAATCATGAGCGACTATACGTCCCAACAACCCTATGAACCACCCGCAAACGAGCCTCCTCGACCGACATCACCGTCGGCTAGTCCGCTCAGCGCGTCCGATGACAAATTGTGGGCGTCACTCGCTCATTTCGGTGGTATCTTGTGGATATTGCCGTCGTTGATCATTTATCTCGTCTTTAAGGATCGCGGTGCTCGCACGCGCGTCGAGGCCAAAGAGGCGTTGAACTGGCAAATCACATTTCTTATCGGTTTTATCGTGCTGTCAATTATTTGTGGAATTTTGAACGGAATCTTTTTTGCGATCGGTGCGGCGGTATTGATGGTCGTGATCGCCTGGCTCCCGTTCGTGTTGTGCATATTAAATGTGGTATTTTCACTCATCGGTGGTGTTAAGGTGAACGGTGGTGGCAGCTACCGTTATCCGTTAGCCCAGCGTTTTGTCAAGTAGCTGCCTTCTCGTCAACCAGGGCACGAACGACTGCGTCGGCAAGAAGTCGGCCAGATAGAGTTAAAACGACAGAACCCTGTGCTGCTGCGGCTGCATCGATAAGCCTACGCGCAACCAGTCCTTGTACCGCGCGGCGGCCGTGGGGTGCAAGATCCGCGAGCGCGATTCCTTCTCGAGTGCGATCTTTAACAGCACCCGTTCAAGGGCCCGCGACGACTCGCTAAGAATCTCCCGCCCCGCTGCGGGAGATTGTCCCGATAACAATCGCTCCGCGTACGCAGCAGGATCAGCCACATTCCACCACCGCACGCCCCCAACGTGACTGTGCGCCCCGGGTCCGACCCCCACCAATCGTGCCCGCGCCAATAAGCTAAATTGTGTCGTGAACGATGTGCGTCACCGCGAGTCCAATTGCTCACTTCATACCAGGAATATCCCGCTGCGGTCATCGCCGAATCAATCGCCTCGAACATGTCAGCTTGGGCGTCCTCATCCACCTCGGCAAACTCGCCAGATCGGATCTGCCGCGCGAGCTTGGTGCCTTTTTTCGACGATGAGCGCGTAGGCGGATACGTGGTCGGGCTCACACGCAAGAGCCGAAGAAATTGAGTTACTCCAGTCGGCAAGGGATTCTCCAGGCGCGCCATAAATGAGGTCGAGACTCACACTGAGGTCGGCGGCTCGTGCCCACTGGGCGACAAGCGGAACACGTTCAGGATCATGCGTGCGGTCGAGGACCGCGAGAACGTGCGGTACTGCCGATTGTATTCCAACGCTCACTCGCGTAAACCCGGCGTCGGCCAAACGCAGGAGCGCGTCGGCGTCGACAGAATCGGGGTTCGCTTCGGTTGTGATTTCAGCATCGGAGTCGATTGACCACTGGGACGCAATCGCGTTGAGCACTAATGCGAGATCGTCGGGAGGCAAAATGGTGGGCGTGCCACCCCCAAAGAAAACGGTTGACACTCGCCTTTCGGCAACGTCAGCATGACGAAGTACCGAACCCGCCAGCTCGATCTCTTTTACTGCGTGCGCAGCGAACTCATCTTGTCGCGTTCCGCGAAGCTCGGTAGCGGTATAGGTATTGAAATCGCAATACCCACAGCGTACTCTGCAAAAGGGAATGTGAACGTAGATGCCAAAATCGCGCTCCGCAGAACCTACCGCCGCAGAAACGGGTAAAGCCCCATCGGCAGGCGCACGGTCACTGACCGGAATCGTTGTGACTGCCACCGCAACCGACTACCTGGCCCGGCCGGGCGCAACGCAAGAAAAAATCGGCGAACATATTGGCGCTGAATTGTCCGGACTATCGGTCGCCCCGCCTTGGCGAGACGAATCGCTGGTGTCGAAAAGGACCGCGCGACAAGCCACACCGAGTCGTCGTTGCGCCACTCTAGTAGATAAAATTCCTCACCTCTGAGCTGGTGCCCTTTGAGGGTGCCAATCGCGAAACCCTGACGACGCGACTCGTAATGCATCGTGCAACGGAGAGCACCCCACGGTGGATAGCTCAACAGGTCTGTGTCCCCTGGCTCCATAGCAGACGGCCCGACCGTCATAGCTGCGTCGTCGCACTTCTCACACCTTTTTTTCTTTTTTCGACGTCGCCCGACAGCGCGGCAATGAACGCCTCTTGAGGAACTTCGATTCGGCCGACCATTTTCATGCGTTTCTTGCCTTCTTTTTGCTTCTCAAGCAATTTGCGCTTGCGAGTGATGTCTCCCCCATAGCATTTGGCCAGGACGTCTTTACGAATGGCCTTGATGCTTTGCCGCGCAATAATTCGTGAACCAATTACCGCTTGGATTGGCACCTCGAATTGCTGCCGCGGAATGAGTTTTTTCAATCGCTCCGTCATCAGAACGCCATAGGGGTAGGCCTTATCCCGATGGACGATCGCACTGAAGGCATCGACATTTTCGCCCTGCAGCACAATATCGACTTTGACGAGGTCTGCTTCCTGGTGTCCCATTGGTTCGTAGTCAAACGAGGCAAAACCCTGGGTGCGACTCTTCAAGTGATCAAAAAAGTCAAAGACGATCTCGCCGAGGGGCATCTTGTATCGCAATTCAACGCGATCTTCCCCAAGGTATTCCATACTCAAGAGATTTCCTCTGCCGGCCTTGCGCCAGTTCCATAATCGTTC
>CAWGQN010000005.1:0-215025 GCA_963824885.1 uncultured Actinomycetota bacterium | reverse complement strand
GCCGTGACCGTCAACGTCGCAGGCGAACCACCCACATCCACTCCACCAATCGTCGCGTGAATCGCATACGTGCCCTCAACCGTCGACGTGAGCGACACGCTACACGTCCCAAAACCAGGACCCGCCACCGCACTCGTCGTACACGTACCCCCCGTACCCGACACATTCGCAACCGCGGGAAACGACACCACAACATTCGGCACGGCAAACCCCAACGAATCCTTCGCCGTCACCGTCGCCGTTGACGCCGACACCCCATCACCAACAATCGACGACGGCGCAAGAACCAGCGTCGACTGCGCCGCCACCGGCGGACCCAAAACAACCGCATGCGCGGAAAAATCTCCCGTCGAGATACTCTCGACCGTGGTGCCCGCCGACAACGTCGTCATCGCCGTCGGAACCAGCACATTCGTGCCCGCCGGAGCCCCACTACCCAGCCCAAATCTCGTATTAGAACCCCACGTGTAAATCTTGCCATCAGAACCAAGCGCACCCGTGTAAAGAGCTCCGCCTCTCAGTTGTGTAAACGTCACACCCGCCGGCAACGTCGTCAACAGAACCGGAGAGTTCTGCTGAGCCGTGTTCCCAATACCCAGCTCACCACCAGCGTTCCGACCCCACGCATAAACATCACCAGTTGAAGTGGTCACCAGGGTGTGACTCCCTCCAATAGCGAGAGAGGAAACCTGTGTCCCCGCCGGGAGCAACGGTGTCACAGCGGTATTCACCGGGCCGGAAACCGTGTTATTCCCCAACTGCCCATTACCATTTTGTCCCCACAAACGAACCTGACCGGGCATACCACCAATCGTCGCCACAACACCAACCGTGCCCCCGGCGAAGCCCTGTTGGACTCCCCCGCTCACTTCCGTGATGATTGACCCCGCGGGAAGAAAACTATTAATCTGCACCGGACTATTACGCTGCGTCAACCCACCAAGCTGGGCCGTATTGGTTACCCCACCCCACTCATAAAGAGCCCCACTCGCCGTCAACGCCAAGATATTAATGCTCGCCGCTGCGATCTGAACGACGGGGTCACCGGCCGGCAACGTAACAACGATCGGCACGAGGGAAGCGGTCGTCGTACCGTTCCCAAATTCACCGTCGGTGTTATCACCCCACGCGAGCACCTGCCCCGAACTCGTCAACGCGAAACTGGTAACGTCCGCCGAGACGACGTCAATAATATTGCTCAGTTGGCCGCCACCGCCAACGTTCTGCACAAACACCGGCGAATTCCTCTGAACCGTCGTGCCATCACCCAACTCGCCTTCACCGTTATAACCCCACGACAAGACTCGGCCATCGCTCGTCAACGCGAGCAACGAAGCGTTACTGGGTGAGCTAACCTTGGTGACCCGCACCCCCGCCGGCCACCCCGGTGTAGCCGTAATATTCACCGGAGTCGAACGGTCGGTCGTCGTGCCATCACCAACCGATCCGAGGCTGTTATCACCCCACCCCAGCACGTTCCCCTCTTGCCCCACAGCCACCGCGCCAACCGACGGAACCGACACCAAACCGACCGCCAACAAGAGGAACACCGCAAATGATCGCAAGGACCGCGACCACGCGCGACCACCCACGCGCCAACCGCGACACGACGAAACCGCGTCGCGCATCACGGCCCAGCACACCGAGAACACCGACTGGAAACGCCTACCAAAGACGCGACACGTCGTACCCAGCATGCGAATTCCCTCCCCCAAGGACACCCAATACAGAGAAAGACCGTCGCGAACTGGACAGGCCTGTCAGAAAACCTCGTACCCACCACCGAGGAGCAAAGCTACCACTTCAACCCCCAATACGGGTACTTTACAAGTCAAACCGACACATCAAGATTCGACACGACGAAAAGGGTCTGTTTCACTAACGGTGGGACTGTGTATTAAACGGTGTTTCCGGCGTTTTTTGGTTAGGAGGTTTCCGCGCCCGGCCAGCCGTCCGCGCGGGTCTATCTCACGAACGATCAACGTGTTTGGCCTTCGTGAGGGTTCGAGCTATTTCGGCGAGGGCTTGTTTGAGTGAGTCGTGAACCGTCCGAACCGGTTGATTGTCGTGACAACGTACGTCGCAATGTGGCCTTCGTCTCGTTCCATCCAGACCATCACGGCGACGCAATAGTTCGGCGTGACAAAGACTCCGACGTGGTCGCCGCGCGCGTCACTGTCGCTCATCGACCCGACAAATCCCGCGCGTTTGAGCTGGGCGCCGATTTCCTTGAGTGGGGTGGCATGAGCCATGCGGACTGCGACGACCCAACTTTTCGCGTTCTTGCCGATGCTTCCCCCCACAACGGCACCCTTCGTGATCGGCACGGCTCGCGGGAATCCCGCGGGTATTCGGCCGGATGACAACGAGACGCGGTCGTGTCCACCGCCAACAACCGCGGTTGTCGCACTCGATGCGCACACGACGTGAGATGACGACGCGACAAGCTGGTTGTCCGGAGTGCCCTCACCCACCGACGACGACGCGCAGCGAGCATTCGCTCCGCTCACAAACACGCCCAGCGCCGTCACAACGGTGAGCGCAAGACCCCGACACCGCTTCGACAACATGAACTACCGCTCCCCCGTGCACTGCACCTTGGTAGCTGATGAGCCAAGAAACACGTGCGGATCGACCCTACCAGCCGCCCATTTGTGACTCGTGCGCGCCGCGCTATTTGTCGTGCTTCTTGAGCCTCGACGTTGCGCGCGCGCGCGCGGCTTGCTCCAATTCGACCTTGCGAATGCGGACAACGTCGGGCGTTACTTCGACGCACTCGTCCTCGCGCGCAAATTCGAGACACTCCTCAAGGGTGAGTTGACGCGGCGGCGTCATCTTTTCGAACTCGTCCGAGGTCGATTGGCGCATGTTTGTCAGTTTTTTCTCTTTCGTAATGTTGACATCCATGTCGTCGGCACGGGAATTTTCGCCGATAACCATGCCCTCGTAGACTTCTTCGGTCGGACTCACAAAGAACGTCATGCGTTCTTGAAGCTGCACAATCGCGAACGGGGTCACAACGCCCGAGCGGTCGGCGACAATCGAACCGTTGTTTCGCGTAACAATTGTTCCCGCCCACTCACCGTAGCCGCGCAAGATCGCGTTGGCGATGCCGGTTCCGCGCGTAATCGTGAGAAACTCAGTGCGAAAGCCAATCAGCCCGCGGCTGGGCACGATGAACTCCATGCGAACCCACCCCGTGCCGTGATTCGACATGCCGTCCATACGCCCCTTGCGGGCGGCCAAGAGTTGCGTGATTGACCCGAGGTATTCCTGCGGAGCATCAATCGTGAGGTGTTCGAACGGCTCATGGAGGGCGCCGTTGACCCTCCTGGTGACTACGTGCGGTTTGCCCACCGTGAGTTCAAACCCCTCGCGACGCATTTGCTCGACGAGAATCGCGAGCGCGAGCTCGCCGCGGCCCTGCACCTCCCACGAATCGGGCCGACCAATATCGAGAACGCGCAGCGACACGTTGCCCACGAGCTCGCGATCAAGGCGGTCTTTGACCATTCGGGCCGTGAGCTTGTGGCCCTTCACTTTTCCGACGAGCGGAGACGTATTTGTGCCGATCGTCATGGAAATCGCGGGGTCATCGACCACAATTGGTGGTAAAGGACGCACGTCGTCGGGATCCGCGAGCGTTTCTCCAATAGTGATGTCGTCGATTCCCGCGACCGCAACAATGTCACCGGGTTTGGCCCGTTCAGCCGGAAATCGGTCGAGAGCCCTTGTGATCAAGAGCTCGGTGATTCGCACGGTCGAGTGGCTTCCGTCGTGACGAACCCACGCGACCGTTTGCCCCTTGTTGAGCGTGCCATTGAAGATTCGCAAGAGTGCGAGACGACCGAGAAACGGCGACGCGTCAAGATTCGTGACGTGCGCCTGCAAGGGCGCCTCATCGTCAAATGTCGGCGCGGGAATATGAGTGAGAATCGCCTCGAATAGCGGTTCGAGGTCGTCGTTATCCGGTGGCGCGCCATTATCGGGTTGGGTCGTGCTCGCACGACCCATGCGCCCCGACGAATACACGACCGGTACGTCGAGAATTGCGTCGAGATCGAGGTCGGGAACGTCATCGGCAAGATCGCTCGCGAGACCGAGGAGTAAGTCGTGGCTTTCCGCAACCACGTCGTCAATGCGAGCGTCGGGCCGGTCGGTCTTGTTGACCAGCAAGATGACGGGCAGCTTAGCCTCAAGAGCCTTACGGAGTACGAATCGGGTTTGCGGCAGCGGCCCCTCGCTCGCATCAACGAGCAAAACAACGCCGTCGACCATCGAGAGCCCGCGCTCGACTTCGCCACCGAAATCGGCGTGGCCGGGCGTATCGATCACATTGATCGTGATGGGCTCGCCGTGCGCGTGGGCACCGTTGTACGAAATTGCGGTGTTTTTGGCGAGAATCGTGATGCCTTTTTCCCGCTCGAGTTCGTTCGAGTCCATCGCACGCTCCTCCACGTGCGCGTGATCGGCAAACGAGTGTGTTTGCTGAAGCATGGCGTCAACAAGAGTCGTCTTGCCGTGGTCAACGTGAGCGACAATCGCGACGTTCCGCAAATCGGACCGCGTGGCAACGGCCATGAGTGCACACTCGTCTCGTGGTAGTAAGGGGGTGGGGGAACGCCCCAGTTTATCCCACGGGTTTCGACTATCATGGAGCGTGAGTATACGGTGACTACGCAGTCGGCACGCTTTAAGAAGATTGCCAACATCGTCTCCTATTTTTTTGGGGCAAGCGCTCTCGCCAGTTACTTTATGGGGTTAATTGAATACGCTAGGTCCGACGTTTCGGGGGTTTGGTTTACGCTCGGAACGTGTTCAGCCGTAATTGGAGTTGTCCTTACGGCTATTGCTAGAAAGAAAGATGACCGCCAACGATAGGCAGAACGTGTTCTCGCTGACGTCGTCTCAGTCAGAAATCTCGCGACTCCGGCAAGCGCAGAGGGCAACCATCCCTCTTGTCGCTGTGCGTCAACCGGCCGCGCGCTCGTGACACGCAGCGCGCGGCCGGCTGACGCGTTTGATCGCGAACCGGTTGTCACTCAAGCGGGGACGCGACGGCGCCTTGGTTGCGAAGTCGTCATTGTTCTCGGGCTGTCGCTCGGTGCTTCAGCCGTGTACTCGCTCGTCAACGTCATCGCTCGTCTGACCGAACAAACGCCGCTCTCGCAACAGACCGCGACCCTCAACGCTTCCCAAAGCACGCGCGAGTGGCTCGATTTCACGTACCAGTTTCTGGCCATATTCTTTAACCTATTTAGCGTCGCGCTTGTACTCTATCTCCTGTGGAGACCGACCCAAAGCGCATTCCGCCGGATCGGATTTGACCTCGCTCGCCCCCGGCGCGATACCGGTGCTGGACTCGCCCTGGCAATAAGTCTCGGCGTACCGGGAATCGGCGTCTATCTATTGGGACGCGAACTCGGTCTCACCGTCAACGTCGTGCCAGCTCCGGTCGATTTGTACTGGTGGACAATCCCCATCTTGATCCTCGCAGCGTTTCGCGCCGCCGTGAGCGAAGAGATCATCGCCGTCGGGTATCTCTTTGCGCGGCTTCGACAGCTCGGCTGGTCGCGCTGGACCGTCATCGTTTCCTCCGCGGTGCTTCGCGGAAGTTACCACCTCTACCAGGGGATTGGGCCATTTTTTGGCAATGTCGCGTTTGGAATAGTTTTCGGATGGTGTTACGCGCGATGGGGGCGAGTCATGCCCCTCGTAATCGCCCACTGGATCGTTGACATCGTGTCATTTGTCGGGTTTCCGATCACGGTCGCGTGGTTACCGTGGCTTCTTTAGATTCCCGTATGGCACCGCAACGCACCAGAGGCGCATGCTCCCGGACTAAAGTAAGCGCCACAAATAGCGTACGAATCCATGATCGCATCAATCGGCATTGTCGACACCGTCGGCAATGCCGATCATTTCTCCGACCACCGGAATGAGAAATCCGTCATACGTGGCAGTATTTAACCGCCGGGTCCGGCTGGGCTCATTCCCCTTACAGGGTTGCCGGGTTGGACGACGGGGCCTGTCGTTGTTGGCGAGAATAAGGTGCGGAGATCGTCGTAGATCCCGGGCCTGCCGTCATCTACTCCCTGTATTTCTCCGCCTCGTGAGACCCATTGTCCACGGCCGGGTTTGACGAGGTCCGTGGTTATTTGGAGGACCGCGTTACTGAATTGGGTGGCCCATTGCTTCGCGTAGGTGTCGCACGGTGGGAAGAACAAGATGATGGGACTCCTGAGACCTTCCATGGCGCACTCCTTTCCCTGCGGGTCGAGTGTTTTCCACCATTCGACAAGGACTTTGCCAACCGTGTATACGATCAGGGCGACGTTGACGACTTCGCCGACCGCGGGGAGCGATTCTGCGACGAGGAGTCCGGCCAAAGCGATCGTGTTCACCGCAATGGTTTCAGGGTCGTTATTGTCAACACCGTCAGCAATGCCGATCATTTCTCCGACCACCGGAATGAGATACCCGACAGACTTCGCAGTGTCTAACGGTTTCCCGTCCTTCTGGAGCGTGGTGATGACGTTATAGAGCCCTGCTCCCACACCCGCCTTCGCAAGGCCGCCGGAAACGGCGTGTCCATCAGGCCGAATCGACGACAGCTTGGCCTTCAACTTAGTGTTTACCGTCTCAAGATCCGCCGCACTCATCGGCTTATCGGTCCGATGCGGAAGCGAATCCATCAAGTCCTTATCAGCAAGAATCTCCTTCTGCACCGCCGCAGCCCTATCCCGCACCTTCGCAGAATCAAGATCCTTCCCCTGAACCTTCCCACCAGAACTCGACACCGGTCTAGTCGACACGCTAGGCGGCGCCTTCGCAGCCTTCGCCCTTTTCGCAGCCTTTGCCTCTTCTGCAGCCTTTTCCGCAGCCGCAGCGTTTTCCGCAGCGCTGCACTGCCGCGCCTCGCGCTTTGTGCGATGGGGGCCAGATCCCGATGGGTCACAACGGATTACTAGCTTCGCGTAAGGATTCTCGTTGTTTGGCGGAAGCTTTGCCTGGAATTCTTCTTCGATCTCATCGGTGTATGGCCGATTCGACGCTCGAGTGTCAGCGGGAACATATGATCGGTTTTTCTGAATCGGTCCCTGTTCCGGATGGAAAAGACTTGCTTCCACGATTTGGGAGGAAGGAATCCCCTCAACGGCCACCCATTCACGCTCGGCCTCACCAAAGCGGTCGAGCGTGTCTTGAGCCAAGGGCACACGGCCGGCCCAATGCGAGCTGTTACTTATCATCCAGCGAAGGCTGTTGTTCACGCTAAAGAACCGGTCGGGGGTCGCACGAATCTTGTACTTGTACACTGGTCCCCTAGTAACGCCAGATACGCCTTGATCCTCGCCAACGTGCACGTTTTTCATGATTTCGGGCAGAAGTGACTCTCTGTCTGTTGTAGCCACAAAACCTGAATCAGTAGCATCCACTTCCGCGTGGTGTAGGAGAAGATTGAGACGGCGAGGATTTCGGGGTTGGAACCCTTTGTCAAAGATTTCTTCCGGGGGCCGAGTGTCGATCCGCCAAAGAAACGACGGTCCATCCGAAGACTCAGCAGGAGCATTTCCCGACCCAGCCGCAGCAGCAGGAGCTGTGTCCATTGCTGTGGCGGCTGGTGCCGCAACGAGAGACGCACCGAGGATCGCGGTGGTAACCAGGGTGGTGGTTAGGGTGGTCCACCATGCCGGTCGGGTGTTTTTGTCTTTAGTTCTCGTTTTTTGCGCACTAAAATTGAGCATCGGGTATCTCGTTTCGGGTGGGTAACGCGCTCTCAAGTCGAGCCGCGTTTTAAAAGAAGACCATCAACCACCAGAATTTCTCAACGTGACGGGTTTTCGCTTTTCGGGGTGAAAAGTTTAGGACCCCTTCACCGAGACTCAACAAATCAGGTAAAGGACTAAAAGGAATTGTTATGCGTCGGCCTCGACAATTCGCGGCCCGATTATTTGGCACCGCCGCCTTCACCCTCCCACGCCAATACGAGGTCAACGAGTGATTGTGCGGTTTCCAAAATACCTGTCCGATTGATGGAAGAAATCACCCCACAATAGTCCGAATCGGACACTCACATCACCCGGACTGACCGAAAAACACTCCAAACCGGAGGGGTCTGCTGGGTGCCGACAACGATTCTGGTCTCGAGCGACGGACAGGTTCCTCGACGCGACGAGCATCAAGCACGCTATAAGAACGCTTCCGGCGGCGGGCACGCACACACCAGGTTGCGATCACCCCACGCTTGGTCGACTCGTCGAACCGGCGGCCAATACTTGTTTCTCACGAGTGACGGAACCGGATAAACTGCACACTCTCGGCTGTACGGGTGCGACCACTGCTCCGTTGCAATCATTTTGGCCGTGTGCGGTGCATTGCGCAGGGGGTTGTCGTCGGCAGGCCACACACCGTCGCCCACCGCATTGGCTTCGGTCTTAATCGCAATCATTGCGTCGATAAACCGGTCAACCTCGGCGATGTCTTCACTTTCTGTTGGTTCGACCATGAGCGTTCCCGGCACGGGAAAACTCATGGTCGGCGCGTGAAAACCGTAGTCAATGAGTCGCTTGGCGACGTCATCAACGGTCACCCCCGTCTGTTGAGTCAGTGGGCGTAAATCGAGTATGCACTCGTGAGCGACGAGACCGCTGTCGCCCGTGTACAGCACAGGGAAATGCTCACGCAACCGCGCGGCCACGTAGTTTGCCGAGAGAACCGCGGCACCCGTCGCACGTTTGAGTCCTTCGGCTCCCATCATTCGTATGTACGCCCAACTGATCGGCAAAATGCTGGGCGCCCCAAATGGCGCCGACGAGACGGGCGCGCCACGATTTTCTTCACGTTGCGCGTACTCGTGACCCGGAAGGTACGGAGCGAGGTGCGCTTTGGCAGCAACCGGGCCAACGCCCGGTCCACCTCCGCCATGCGGTATGCAAAACGTCTTGTGCAGGTTGAGGTGCGATACGTCGCCGCCAAACTTCCCGAAACGCGCGTAGCCAAGCAGGGCGTTGAGATTCGCACCGTCCACATAAACTTGACCGCCAGCGTCGTGCACTGCCTCGGTCATTGCGGCAATATCGTGCTCATAAACACCGTGCGTTGACGGATACGTAATCATGAGGGCCGCGAGTTCGCGCGCGTGAGCTGACACCGCCGCGTCGAGTGCCGCGCGATCAACGTTTCCCGACTCGTCGCACTCGACTACCACGACCCGCATGCCCGCGAGTACCGCGCTCGCCGCGTTTGTGCCGTGAGCACTCGACGGAATGAGGCACACGCGCCGATTGCCTTCCCCGCGCGCACGATGATACGCGCGAATAGCGAGCAGGCCCGCGAGTTCCCCTTGGCTCCCGGCATTGGGCTGCATCGAGACGGCATCGTACCCCGTGACGTCGGCGAGCCAATTTTCAAGCTCGCGAATCAGGTCGAGGTAACCCCTCACGTCGTTCGCGGGCGCGAACGGGTGAACGTTGGCGAATTCGGGCCACGTTATTGGCTCCATTTCTGCCGCGCCGTTGAGCTTCATTGTGCACGAACCGAGCGGAATCATTCCGCGGTCAAGCGAGTAGTCGGCGTCCGCGAGGCGCTTCACAAAGCGCATCATCGAGGTTTCTGAGTGATGAGTAGTGAAAACGGGATGCGCAAGAATGGGCGTTTTTCGCACCGCACGCTCGGGCAGTGCGCACCGCGCACGCTTTCCCTCACCACGCGTGATGCCAAAGATTCTCTGCAAGTCGCGACGAAGGGATTTCTTCGCGGCGTCTTCGGTCAACACCTCGTCAAAACTGAGCCCGATTGTGTCATCGTCAACCCGATGGATCGCGATGTTGGCCGCGTGAGCGTCTTCTTCGATCGCGCGCGCTCGACCGGGCACGCGAACCCGAATCGTGTCAAAAAACTCGTGGGATTCGAGCTCAAATCCCGCGGCCACGAGCTCGGCGCCGAATTCCGACGCGGCCTCGTGCACCCGTCGGGCAATGCGTCGGATTCCGGCTGGCCCGTGATAAACGGCAAACATCGCGGCCATAACGGCGAGGAGCACTTGAGCCGTGCAAATATTACTCGTCGCCTTTTCGCGCCGAATGTGTTGTTCTCGCGCTTGCAACGACAAGCGATACGCGCGATTGCCATCGACGTCGCAGCTCACGCCCACGAGACGGCCGGGAAGCTCGCGCTCCAAACCCGTTCTCACGGCAAGGTACCCCGCGTGCGGCCCTCCAAAACCCATCGGCACCCCAAATCGCTGCGTCGTTCCGACCGCAATATCAGCACCGAACTCGCCCGGCGGCACGAGGAGCGCGAGGGCGAGGAGGTCTGCCGCAACGATCGTCGCGGCTCCCGCGAGACGCGCGGCGGTCGCGATTGCTGCGAAATTACCGACGCGCCCCGAAGCGCCCGGATACTGCACGAGCACACCGAATGCGCCATCAAAAACGTCGGCGAGCGAATCCGGTTCGGCCCCCTCACGAGACCGCAAATCGAATTCGACGAGGTCAATGTCGAGCGGGCGCGCCCGCGACGCGAGAAGCGCACGAGTCTGAGGCAACACGTCGGCGTCGACAATAAACCGGGTGCACGGTTTCTTGCACGCGCGGCGAGCGAGCAGCATTGCCTCAACCGCGGCCGTTCCCTCGTCGAGCATCGAGGCGTTGGCAACAGCGAGACCCGTCAAGTCGGTCACCATGGTTTGAAAGGTTATGAGCGCTTCGAGGCGGCCCTGCGAAATCTCGGGTTGGTAGGGCGTGTAGGCGGTGTACCAACCGGGGTTGTCGAGCACTCCGCGCTTGAGCACCGCGGGTGTAATGGTGCCGTAGTAGCCACATCCAATCATCGACCGACGCACGACATTCCGATTCGCAAACGCACGCACGTCGGCGAGCGCCTCTGTTTCGCTCGCGGCCGGAGGAATCGTCGACGTTCTCACCCCCGAGTCGCGAATCGACTCGGGGATTGCGGCACGAACGAGCGCGTCGACCGTCTCGTAGCCGAGGGTTTCGAGCATTGCGTTTTCAGCGTCGAGCGACAGGCCAATGTGGCGATCAACGAAAACGTCGGCGTGTGTCGCGCGCACGCGCTGTTTCGTCACTTTTCTCCCGTCAGGGCCGAATACTCGTCGCTACTCAGCAGTGCGGGGATCGCCGAGAACTCGATTCGCACGAGCCATCCGGCACCGAACGGTTCGGTGTTGACGAGTTCAGGAGCCGCAACAACAGCGTTATTGATCTCGGTCACGGTTCCGTCTACCGGAGCGTAAAACTCACCCACCGATTTTGTTGACTCGATTTCGCCCACCACGCGCCCCGTGGAGACAACGGTTCCCACCGCGGGAAGGTCGACAAAAACGACGTCGCCTAGTTTTCCAGCCGCGTAGTTCGTGATGCCGACGGTTGCCACGGCACCGTCGACCAATATCCATTCGTGCTCGGCGGTGTACAAGAGATCGCGCGGGAGTGCCATCATGTGTTTTTCTTTCTCGAGTAGAACGGCAATTGCGTAACCGTGTAGGGGTTGAGCGCGCCGCGAATGTCGACCGACACGGTTGTGCCACGCGCCGAGAGGTTTTTCGGAAGATACGCCATCGCAATGGGAACGCCGAGAGTCGGCGAAAGGGCACCGCTCGTGACGACACCGACGCGCGGACCCGTGGTTGCCGACGATTCCTGGGCCCGTTCGTGCACGGCGTGTCCGGCCCGCGCCGAGCGTTTGCCGTCACCAATGAGGCCGACAAGAACGGGTGCGTCGTGCGGTGGCCCCGCCTCGTTGGCAGTCCGGCCGACAAAGTCGACCGGTTTGTCGAAAGCGACCGCGCGAGTCAGCCCCGCTTGCGCCGCGAACGTCGTGAGATCGAGCTCGTGCCCGTAGAGCGGCATTCCCGCTTCGAGGCGAAGGGTATCGCGGCTCGCGAGTCCCGCGGGGACAATGCCGAATTGTGCACCCGATTCGACGAGGGTGGTCCACACGTGGGCGACGGTGTCGTGTCCCCCGTAGATTTCGAATCCGTCTTCGCCCGTGTATCCCGTTCGGGCAATGAATACGGGTTGTTCGCGAAATGACCCCGGAATCGAGCGATAGTATCCGAGGGAACCCAAGCGTTCGCGACTATCGGAATCGCCCGCGACTCCTCCATCAAGCGTGATGCCCCGAACAGAAGCGAGAGTGTCGAGAGCGCACGGCCCCTGAATTGCAATCAGAGCGAGTTCATCGCTTTCGTCGCGTGACTCGACGGCAAATGACGACGTACGATCACGGAGTTCGGCGGCCACCGTGGCACGGTTTGCCGCGTTCGCGACGACAAGAAAGCGATTCGGAGCCGTGCGATACACAACGAGGTCGTCGATGATCCCTCCGTGGCTCGACAACAAGAGGCTGTACCGGGCCTGCCCGGTCGCCATTTTCGATGTGTATCCGGAGAGGGCGTAATCGAGAGCCGCGGCTGCTTCGGGTCCGAACACAACGAACTCGCTCATGTGAGACAAATCGAAGAGGCCGGCGGCCGAGCGCACCGCGCGGTGTTCGGCGAGTTCACTCGAGTATCGAACGGGCATGCGCCACCCCGCAAAATCGGTGAACGTCGCACCCGCGGCCTCGTGGATCGCGTTGAGCGGCGAGCGGCGAGCGCGCGAATCTCCGTCTTCGCACCTCGAGAAATCACGAGCGTGGTCTGATGCTAACTGGGGCACGAGTTCTCCATTTGTCGCCGACCGGAGTCTGACGCGAGCAGCGGGGTCTCCGGTTGAGACTCCGCGGGAACTCCCCTCTGTCATGGTGCCTGAGAGCTTCGCCGCGCGCGTCGTTCGATGCGTGGCTTTCACCGTCGGCGAGGGCACTCGCGCGCGCCTGCTTTCCAGAGCGGCCACGTCGGCGCGGTACACGTACCTGAGAGATTATTGGGGAGGCTTGCTCCTTCGGTGTTCCCGTGCGCACGATGAACTGCGCCGCGAACTCTCCCGCGCCTACGGTTATGGCCCAATTTTGAGTTGCCCGTTCAGCATACCTCCGAAGAGGCGAAGCCCGCCGCGCACCGCGGGTGACCCAGGGTGTGCCCGAGATTCACGCACGCGAAACGCGGACCAATTTCAAGGTGAAGTGCGACCCTCGTCGAGGCGTCACAGTCGCTGCCGGTACGAGCTTGTGACCGCGAAGGCCGATGGACCCGTTGCGCGACCACGATTGTGCCGCTCGCCTGAATTCACGCGAGATTTTCTGTTGACGATCCCGTACGTTGGCGTTCACCAATCACAAAAAAATCGCCTCGCGCGAGCGGATACGAACACGACACAACACGGTCGAGTTTGTTTGCCGACCACCATAAGGTCGTGACTCGTCGGCATCCGTGATGAAGCCGAAAAACGAATCACAAGGGAGAATTCAATGACGAAAATCGCCAAAAAAACGCTCGTGCTCGCAAGCCTTGGTCTGGCAACAGCCTTGGCGAGCGGGATGCTCGCCACGTCGGCCAATGCTGCCGAGCGGGAGGCGCCGCGAACCGGCTCGAGTGCCTCGTCGAAAGCAGTACCCGGCATCGCATACTCTCGTGGCGAGGTTGTAGCGACGATGACCAAGAACCAGACGCGGCTCCTCGGGAACGCTCTTGACGCGGCCGAATTCGTTGCCGGAGATCTCACCGCCGCGGCGACACTATTGTGCGACGCGGTTCCGATTCCGTTTGGACCCGCGGTGTGTAGTTACCTGGTGAATCGCTCGCTGGGTTCGTGGATACCCGAGATCAAAGCGGCTGCGTCCGACAATATGTGCGTCCAAGTAACGGCAACCGCGTACGTCCCGATTCCGGCATTCTGGCGCGTCACGAACGTGTACTGCTAATTCGCGACGAGACCCGCGTGGCGCGTCATTGTGCGTAAAGCGGGGGCGCTGCGGATTTTATTGACCTGTCAACCGGAGGCGTCTAACGCTCAACCGTGGAGAAGCGGGACTCACGACGTGCACGACGCGCTTAATCGGCACGGTCTAATCGGCACGCTCCACACCGGTTGCTCGCCGTTCAATACGATTGCTAGATTTCCTCCGGCGTCCTTGATAGCAGCGTCTTTTGCAATGGCGTACTTGGTGGCAGCGTCGTTCGCGGCAGCGTCCATATCCGCAGCGATCCTGCCATACCAAGCGGCCATAACTTTAGCGTTCTTTGCGGCAGTGTCCTTGACGGCTTTATCCTTGAGCGCATAGGCACTGGTAGCAGCATCCTCGGCAGCACGGTAGGTTCTACTAGCGGCATACGCCGCAGATGCCGTGGTTCGTAGACCGTCTGGTGTTGGTTCCGGTAAGCTCGACGGATTTCGCCACCACACCTTGGGTGGTGGCGATCCGTAGTCACCGCCTGGGACGTCTCGGGGAGCCGGCGGAGTCGGCCAGAAGGCATTCTCAAAATACTTACCGGCCGCATCAAGCCACTTTACGTAGTAAACGCGGCACTGTGGATGGGTTTCCACATACGCGAATAATGAGATGGGGGAACCGGAAGCGGCAGCGGTACCGGTCAGGCAGGCTTTTCCTTCGGCGTCCATTCCTTTCCACCATGCGATAAGGGACTTGACGACTCCGTATGCAACTAAGCCGACACCAACGAGTTCGCCGATCGCGGGGAGGGCGACGGCCACGAGGACCGCGCCCAAAGCGATTGTGTTCACTGCGATGGCTTCGGTGTCTTTGTCCTTAATGCCAACACCAAGACCTATTGCCTGTCCCACCACCGGAATCAGGCTTGCTATGTTCCTGGTCTTCCCAAAGCTCGTCTTCTCGTCGTCTTCGTCGGTGCGGGTCATGGCATTGTAGAGGGTCGTTCCCAAGCCCGCGGCGGAGGTCGCTACATTGCCTCCGGTCCGCATCGAACCAATCTTCGTTTTAAGAAGGGAGGCCGTCTTATCGATGTCTGCCGCGCTCATCGGCTTGTCGGTCCGTTTGGGAAGCGAAGCCATAAAGTCTTTATCAGCAAGAATCTCTTTCTGCAAGGCCCCAGCCCGATCCCGTTCCGCATCCGTGGCCTGAACCATAGCCGAAACATTAGCCCTAGACCTGGCCTCAATCTCAGCTTCAGTCTCAGCCTTCGACTTGTCCGCAGACGCACCAGTTCCCTGAGCCGTGGCCGCCGGCTTCTTTGCAACCGCACCCGACTTTGCAGGACGCGCCGGTCGCTTCGTCCCACAGGGACGACCAGATATTGGTGCATCACAAAAAACCGTATCCCAGGAACTATCCCCTATCGGGGTACGATTTTGCCGGATTTTGGCCTCAACGTCATCGGTGAAGAGCTGCTTCGCCGCTTGAGTGTCCGCGCGAAAATACCATGGATTCCGCCGGACCGGTTCATGAGCATTAGCGGGCTGCAAACGTGTCGCTTCCTCAATTTGGGCGCGAGGAATGCCGCCGGCTGCCACCCATTCGCGCTGGTGACTGTACGCCGCGTACACTCCTTGACTCAATTGAGTGCGCCCCGAAGTAGGAGGGTTGTGCGTCGCGATCCAGGTTAGACTTTCTGGAACATAAAAGAAATTGTCGCTCGCACGGATCTTGTAAAGCCACGCTTGCACTCCTTGATGGAGGCCTACATCGTGCATGATTCTGGGCACGAGGTGTGGGTCGTCTGTTGTAGCCACAAAACCCGTATTTTTCCAATTAGCACCCTGCACGTGTGTGGGAAGATCGAGGTCGTCACCCCTGGGCACAAACCCGGATTTAAAGACCTCGTCCGGGGGTCGAGTATCAACCCGGTAAACCACTGACGGTGGTGTCCCGGAGTATTTAACCGAGACACTCCCAGACGCAGACGCCGGTGGTACTGTGACAACCGGTGGTGGTGTGGGGATGCTTAAGGTGGGGGTGCTTAAGTCTGGCTCGTATCCCCACGGGCCTGGGCTGTCCGTTCGAGAGTGTGACGCGCCCGGGGAGGACGGCGGCGTATCCATTGCGGTCGCGGCCAGTGGTGCCACAACAACTGATGCGCCGAGGAGTGCCGTGGTAACCAGGGTGGAGGTGAAAACACCCCACGCGGATGACGATTTTTTGTGAGTCGGGTTCACAACGGGTCCATTTCGATTTCGGGTCTCGAAAATTACCGTTTAATTTGATGCTGGTCGATCCAGTGAAACATGCCCGAACTTTTCGATTTCCCCAGTTTTCATACTGAAAAGGAGCCGTTTTTCATACTGTTTCGCGGGACTAGGCGTCGCGTGGTTCACCTCGCGCATCCGGGCGAGACCACGCGCACCCCGGGGCGGACACGGGCGGATGACAGGTTAATTTCCCCGGTGCTTGCGCCTCAGCTCTCCTTGGCAATGACGGCCATGCGAGTTATAGTCAAAGCAACCTTAAGTTGGTGAGGCACACAATCAGTGGGGAACCCAATGAGACCGTCGGGCCACGTTGCAACACGACCGGAGAAGGGCGACGTTTCTCACTCACGCCCCGTTGACACTCAATCTCGAGACACCCACCGTGCCGTTTCACTTGCCGTGTCAACCGTGATCTTTGCCGTGAGCCGTACACCCGACGCGGGCGTCTTGACTCTTCGCGTACCGTTGGTTCGCCGAATTCGAAACCCGTATAAGGGCAGGTGGGCGTTGCCGGGTGGACCGCTGAGTCCCGACGACGATCTCGCGGAGGCAGCGCGTCGCACACTGCACACGACGACGACGACGGTCACGCCGAAATATCTCGAGCAACTCTACACTTTCGGCACCGTTGATCGATCACCCGACGACCGAGTGGTGTCGATTGTCTATTGGGCGCTCGTCGAATCCGCTGATCCGCTCGACAAGAGAGACGGAGATAACGTGCGGTGGTTCAACGCGAACTCGGTGCCGCCTCTCGCGTTCGACCACAACGCGATCATCGAGCACGCGCTCTGGCGCGTGCGCACCAAGCTGTCCTACTCGCGCATCGCACACGCGTTCCTCGGCGAAACGTTTACGCTCGCTCAATTACGCGAGGTGTACGAGGCCATACTCGGAAAACCGCTCGATCCCGCAAATTTTCGGCGCACCGTCGAAGCGTCTGCGACGGTCGTTCCCACAAATACGCGGCTCGCGGGCACGAGGCACCGACCACCGCGACTCTATCGATCGGTTGAAAGCCCGCACCGAGACTCGATCCCGAATCAAGGAAAATTGGCGTAGTGCGCGGCAGTTTTCGCAATCGACGTTCTCACTAGAACCGCAGCAATCACAAGGAGAAGAACCAATGGTATCCGTCGACACCACCGTTCGACTCATTCGCGAGGGTGCAGAGACACAAAAAGTGTGCGCGCCCGACCTTGCCGACGCGCCCTGGTCGCTCGATACCCTCCCACCGGCCTATGGACCCGGTGCGTCAATGCACGACCCGATTCCCGCCGGAACGGCGCGCCAAGCCGAGATTCCCGAAACGTATCGCACCGCGAGCCACGCCGAGCTCGATCATCGCATTTGTGCCGCGAAAAAAACGCTCGGAGATCGCGTCGTGATTCTGGGCCACTTTTACCAGCGCGACGAAGTCATTCAATACGCCGACTTCGTCGGCGATTCTTATCAACTCGCAACCGCTGCGACCGCGAGTCCCCGAGCCGAATCGATTGTGTTTTGCGGAGTGCACTTCATGGCCGAGACCGCCGACCTTCTCTCGTCTCGCGAACAAGCGGTCATCTTGCCGAACCTCGCGGCCGGATGCTCAATGGCCGACATGGCCGACAGCGACTCGGTCGAAGAGTGCTGGGAACAGCTCGTGGACGTGTATGGCACCGCCCCCGATACCTCCGGTCGCGTTCCCGTGATACCCGTGACCTATATGAACTCGTCGGCGGCGCTCAAGGCGTTTTGTGGCAACCACGGCGGAATAGTGTGCACGTCGTCGAACGCTGTGGCCGTCATGCGGTGGGCATTCGCGCGCGGTCAGCGAGTGCTGTTCTTTCCTGACCAGCATTTGGGGCGCAACACCGCGGTGTCGATGGGGATTCCGACCGATCTCATACCGTTGTGGAATCCGCGCAAACCGCTGGGCGGAAACGATGCAGAATCGCTCCGCAACGCTCGCGTCCTTCTTTGGCACGGCTTCTGTTCCGTTCACAAGAGGTTCACAACTCAACAAATCAGTCGCGCGCGGGCCGACCACCCCGGTGTTCGGGTTATCGTTCACCCGGAGTGTCCGGCGGCCGTCGTCGACGCCGCAGACGAGTACGGCTCGACCGACTACATTGTCAAGGCCGTCGCTGCTGCGACCGCACCCACTACATTTGCAATTGGCACCGAGATCAATCTCGTTAAACGACTTGCCGCACGGTACCCGAAACACACGATCTTTTGCCTCGATCCGGTCGTGTGCCCGTGTTCGACCATGTATCGTATTCACCCCGGCTATCTCGCGTGGGTGCTCGAAGCGCTCGCCGGTTCCGCAGAAAGACCCGCCGAGGTACTGAATCGAATAACTGTCGACCCGGAACGAGCGAGCGCCGCGCGAATCGCGCTCGACCGCATGCTCGCGGCGAAACCCGGCGAAGCCGTGTCGGTGTAGTGCCGTGCCACACACGTCTGTCCGCTGCGAAAGAACGGCTGTGAGCCATGATCACCGATGACAGGATCGACACCGTTGTACGGGCAGCGCTCGAGGAAGACTGCCCGCGCGGTGACGCCACATCCGAGCTTCTTGTGCCCGTGGCCGCGACCGCCACGGGTTCGATCGTGGCTCGTGAATCCGGGGTGCTCAGCGGAACCCGCGTTCTTCTGGCGACCGGCGCCGCCGTTGACCCGCAGCTTCGAATCACGCTGAATCTTCACGACGGCCACGCGTTCGAGCGGGGCGCCTCGATAGCGACGGTGAGCGGCTCTGCCCGATCAATATTGCGCGCCGAGCGCGTCGCGCTCAACCTGCTGCAGAGGCTTTCGGGAATCGCGAGCCTGACGGCGCGATTCGTTTCGCTCGTCGACGGCACCCCCGCACGAATTCTCGACACCCGCAAAACGACCCCGGGTTTGCGCCCGCTCGAGCGGGACGCCGTTCGCGCGGGCGGCGGTCACAATCACCGATTTTCGCTGTCGGATGCCGTGCTCGTGAAGGACAACCACTTCGCCATCCTCGCCGCGTGTGGCGAACACTCCCTGACGGACACTCTCAAACGAGCGCGATCCCGCGTCTCACCCGGCATGACTTTCGAAGTCGAGGTCGACCGGATTGACCAAATCGAACCCGTGCTCGCGGCAGGGGTCGACACAATCATGTTCGATAATTTTTCGCTCGACGAGCTGCGCGCGTCGGTTGCCCTCGTCGCTGGTCGGGCAACTGTCGAAGCGAGTGGAAATATCACCCTCGCGACCGTTTCCGACGTGGCACGCACGGGCGTCGACACCATTTCGGTTGGCGCGCTCACGCACAGCCCTCGCGCGCTCGATCTCGGACTCGACCTTGAAATCGGCTCGGTGACCCCGTGATTTATCTCGATTCCGCCGCGACGACTCCGGTTCGCCGCGAAGTTATCGAAGCCATGTGGCCGTTTCTTACGAGTGAATTCGGAAATCCGTCGAGTCATCACACGGTCGGAGAGAGCGCTGCCAACGCACTGCGCGACGCGCGCGCGACAATCGCGAAGTGGTTGGGGGCTCGCGCGTCGGAAGTCGTCTTCACATCGGGCGGGACCGAATCCGACAACCTCGCGATTAAAGGCATCGCCCTCGCAACGCCGCGCGGACGCCACATTGTGACCAGCGCGATCGAACACGAAGCGGTACTCGAGTCGGTCAGCTATTTGCACCGATTCCACAACTTCGAGGTGACCTACGTCGAAACCGACAAGACCGGTCTCGTCTCGCCCGCCGCCCTCGAGGCAGCGCTGCGAGACGACACCACGCTCGTGACCATTTCACACGCGAATAACGAGGTGGGCACAGTTCAACCAATCGCCTCGCTCGTCGAAATGAGTCACGGCGCCGGAGCACTATTCCACACCGACGCCGTGCAGTCGGCGGCGTGGTTAGATGTGAAGGTCAGGGACGGCATGGGCACGGACACTCATGAAAAGCTCGCGCACGACAGTCGGACAATTGGCGTCGATGCGTTGAGTATTTCCGGTCACAAACTCGGCGCTCCAAAAGGAATCGGCGCCCTGTTCATTCGCGGTCGCATTCCTCGAGAGCCGCTGCTTCACGGTGGGGGTCAAGAGCGAGGAGCGCGGTCGGGAACCGAACACGTTGCCGGCGCCGTCGCTCTCGCGGCGGCGGTGCGCCTCAACGAGCACGAACGAGTGACGGCGACGAACGACGCGTCTTCGACACGCGACGAATTCATCGCCGCGGTACTCAAACACGTTCCTAGTGCGCACGTGACTGGGCATCGCACGCGACGATTACCAGGAATTGCATCGTTTGTATTCCCCGGAACGAGCGGTGAAGCGGTACTCCTTGAACTCGAGAAACGGGGAATCGTATCGTCGAGCGGTTCCGCGTGTGCGGCGGGCAGCGACGACGCATCGCACGTTCTCACGGCGCTCGGTTACTCGTCGGATCTTGCCCGCACAGCGGTTCGATTTAGTTGGAACAGAGACGTTTCCGCACGCCAGCTCGCGTCCGTCGCCGAAGCGACGGGTGCCTCAGTCGCGGCTATAAATGCTTCTTCGCACCAACAGTGAACGGCTCGGCGATGTTCCTCTCCGGCACCCTTCTGCGACACGTCTTTCGATGCTAGAACTCTTTCGGTGCTAGAACGGAGACTATGAAAGATTCCCGATCACTCATTATTACCGTTTGCATGGGGTTGTCTCTTTCGTTTACCCTTGCCAACGGCTCCACAGCCAGCGCCGACGATACACAGCATGAGAATGCTTCGTCTCGCGCGGAACAGCAGGTGTCCCTCGACGAATTCGCCGGTCGCGAGTACACCAGAACAACATTGGCAATTTTCGCGGAACGTGTGAAGGCTCAAGGTATCGACCTACCCGAGTCCACGACAAGCAAGTTAGGGTCCGAGAACGAAGATGTTCACCGTGAAGCGAGACGCGAAATCCTCGAAGCCATGACTGCCCGATTCGGGGCGGGTGGCACGGCGCGATCCGTGATCGCCGCGGTGATGACCGCCAAAGAACTTACAGACGGCCTTGAGAAATACAGGCGAACGTCGGTGCGGCCCAGCAACGCTCACACGAATCACCTGATCGATCGCATCCTTTCTCGCGCGGGAAATTCTGACCCGAGGCCTCTCTTGGATCGCGTAATGGAGCGGCCACTCCAACAAGTTGTCGCGTTTGTCGACGATCTGAATCGTTTTGTCCGCGACGGGACGCGATCAAGCAATGACAAAACGAACGTCATCTTCGACTCGGTCCGCGCAAACGCAGCAGTATTGGGAACGACACTTCAGCAACTCGCCGACGACCTGAATCGAATTCGGGCGTAGGAGATTTGCGTCGCCGCGCATAGAAACGAGACTCGACGACATGGCCATCCCGCGTGGCAAAGTCTTTGCCTTTCGGAGGTAGTGAACGCGAAAGGCAATAGGACGGAAACCCCGGTAGACGACACCACGTGTTACATGTAACATAGACACATGGGCGTGAGAGAAAGAGTCAACGATCATCGTCGCCGCATGCGAGCGCAAGGATATCGGTCCGTTCAAGTCTGGGTACCAGACGTACGGACGGCGCGCTTCGCGCGTGAAGCGCGCCGTCAATCGGCACTCGTCGCTGCCGCAAGCCGTCACAGTGACGATCAGGCGTTCATCGAAGCCATTTCAACACCGTGGGACGAATAAAAAGGGGCGATATCTGGACCGTGGCACGAGGGTTTTACGCCTCAAAACCCCGCCCCGCCCTGATTATCCAAGATGATCGCTTCGACTCCACCGACTCGGTCATCGTGCTCCCCGTGACAACCACGGTGGTTGATGCTCCACTGCTCAGGATTCCCCTTCGCGCGACGGAACTCTCTGGTATTCGTCAAGACAGCTACCTCATGATCGACAAACTCACGTCGGTTCGCCGCAATAACGTGCACGAGCGTGTCGGGCGTCTCAACGCCGCGCAGCTTGTCGGTGTCGAGCGAGCGATGCTCGCGTTCCTCGGGCTCGCCGATTAGGTGCATCGGCCCCCTCCCCACACGTCGAAGCGAAACTCACGACCGTGCCAAACGGTCACCTCACGATCGGTCTTATGCGTTAAAGCGAAATTCAACGACGTCGCCGTCGTGCATGACATAGTCTTTGCCTTCGATGCGCGCGACCCCGCGAGAGCGAGCTTCGGCAACGCTCCCCGCCGCGACAAGGTCGTCAAACGAAATGACCTCAGCTTTAATGAAGCCCTTCTGGAAATCGGTGTGAATGACCCCGGCCGCTTGTGGGGCAGTCCAGCCTTTGCCAATTGTCCACGCGCGCACCTCTTTCGGACCAGCCGTCAGATAGGTGTGCAGATTGAGCGTGTCAAACCCGATGCGCGCCAACTGGTTGAGACCACTCTCGGGTTGGCCGGTCGACGCGAGCAATTCGGCGGCATCGCTCGGGCTGAGATCGACGAGTTCCGATTCTATCTTCGCGTCGAGAAAAATTGCTTTCGCGGGCGCGACAAGCTTCGCGAGTGAAGCGCGCTCGGCGTCATCCATGAGTACGGCTTCGTCGACATTGAAGACAAAGATGACGGGCTTGGCCGTCAAGAGACCCAATTCGGCGATTGGTGCGAGGTCGATTCTCGATTGCGAGAGCAACGTTCCGGTGTCAAGAATCTCTCGCGCCTCTTTGGCGGTCGTGAGAGTCACCGGATCGAGTTTCTTACCACGCACCTCTTTCTCGTATCGGCCCTCCGCGTTGTCGAGAGTCTGAATGTCCGCGAGGATGAGTTCGGTCGTGATGGTCGCCATGTCACTCTCGGGATCGGCTTTCCCGTTGACGTGGACGACATCGGTGTCCTCGAATCCGCGCACGACGTGCGCAATCGCGTCGGCCTCGCGAATGTTCGCGAGAAACCGATTTCCCAAGCCTTCCCCCTCACTTGCTCCGCGCACGATACCCGCGATATCAACGAACGACACGGTAGCGGGAACAACGCGTTCACTCGCGAAGAGCGCCGCGAGCGTGGACAACCGCTCGTCGGGCAAATCCACTACCCCGATGTTGGGGTCTATCGTCGCGAACGGATAGTTGGCCGCGAGAACCGCGTTTTTGGTCAGAGCGTTGAACAGCGTCGACTTGCCAACATTGGGCAAACCGACGATTGCAATAGTGAGAGCCACGAGCACCCATGGTAGTTGTTCTCGGGGAAACTCCCGTGCGTCGGCAGCCAATGCGAGACTGGGGAGCATGGATACAGTCGTCGCGCCGTTGATCGGGATAGTGATCGGGTTGACCATTGGTTTCGTGTGCGCGGCTGTCATCACCAAGCGCCGCTCGGCGCGTGCGGGCGACGCGCGCGGGAGCTCCACAGAATTAGCGGTCCTGGAAGCGCGCCACGCCGTTACGCTCGCCGAATTGAAAGCCGGCGAAGCCGCCACTCAAGCGGATCTCCAATCAAAACTGTCTGCGGCCGAGGCCACGATCACGGCCCTGGGTGACCAAATCGTCCGGGTTGACGGGCAATATCGAGAACAAATCGGCACTCAAGAGGCCCGCTTGGCCGAATTTCAGCAGCGTCTGCGCGACCTTCACACCGCGGAAGCCGAGCGCGTGAAAGAAGACGGCAAGGTTCTCGTTGCCCTGAGTCCCGTAAAAGAAAGCCTCGAAGCGGTTCAACGAAAAGTTGTCGAACTTGAAGAGCAGCGTCGCCATCAGTACGGCGAACTCAGCCAGCAGCTCAAGTCGGCGACCGAATCAGAAGAGCGCTTGAGGTCAACGGCCGAGTCGCTCGCGTCGGCTCTCAAGTCAAATAGCACGCGCGGAGTGTGGGGCGAAACACAGCTTCGAAGCGTCGTCGAATCGGCTGGCCTGCTCGAGCGCGTGAACTTCGACGTGCAATCGAGCGTCGAAACCGAAGCGGGCGTCGGTCGACCCGACATGATTGTGCGCCTTCCCGGCGGCAAAAGCATTGCCGTTGATGCCAAGGTTCCGTTCAATTCATACCTCGAGGCGGTGCAAATACCCGCGACGGCGACCGATGCCGAGCGCGCTCGACGAGAACGCCTCATGAAGCAGCACGTCAAGGCGGTGCGCGATCACATTGTGACGCTCGGCAGCAAAGCGTATTGGGAGGGTCTCGACTCGAGCCCCGAGATGGTCATTGCGTTTATTCCGAGCGAGTCTCTCGTGTCGTCGGCTCTCGAAGCGGATCCGTCGATTATGGAGTTCGCGTTTGCCAAGAGAGTCGCGCTGTCATCGCCCGTGACTCTCTGGTCGGTGCTCAAGACGGTTGCGTTCAGTTGGCAACAAAATGTGCTCACCGAGGATGCCAAGGTCTTGTTCGACGTGAGCCGCGAACTCTTCACTCGGCTCTCGACGATGGCCTCGCACGTCGACAAATTGGGTCGCTCGATCACGAGCACCGTCAATGATTACAACCGGTTTATTGGATCGCTCGAGCGCACCGTACTTCCGTCGGCTCGCAAGCTCAATAGCCTCGACGAGTCGAAGGTGATTGGCACGCTTGACGCGATTAACGAGAATCCGCGCGAGCTCGCCGCGATTGAGCTTGTTGCCGAACTCGAGAGGGAGGGCTCGCCCCCCATCGCTCAATAGCGCACCGAACCGGACTCCCCCGACCGAGGAACGCTAGACCCACTTTTCAGCGAGGTGCTCCGCGTTGACCCGCCGAACGGTACCCGATTGCGAACGCAAAACGATTGATTCGGTGTGAATGATTGACCCCCGCTTATGAATCCCCTTGACAAGACTTCCGTCGGTGACACCCGTCGCGACGAAGTACGTATTGTCACTGCGGACGAGATCGTCGGCGTCGAGAACCCGGTCAAGAACGTGACCCGCGTCAACCGCCTTTTGTCGCTCGTTGTCATCTCTCGGCGCGAGCGCGCCTTGCATGAACCCGCCGAGAGCTTTGATCGCGCACGCCGTGATGATCCCCTCGGGGGAACCACCGATACCCACGCACATGTCAATCGGGCTTTGAGCTCGCGCAGCGTGGATTCCCCCCGCGACATCGCCATCGAGGAGCAAGCGTGTGCTGGCTCCCGCGGCGTGAATGTCGCGAATGAGCTCCGCGTGACGCGGCCTGTCTAAGACCGCAACCACCGTGTCCTCAACCGGCTTCTTCGTCACGCTCGCAATCGCCCGAATGTTCTCTCCAATTGGTGCCCGCAAATCGACGGTTCCGCGACCCTCGGGGCCGGTCACAATTTTGTCCATGTAGAAGACGTCAGAAGCGTCATACATGCTCCCCCGATCAGATACCGCAATCACCGAGATCGCATTTTGGCGACCCGCAGCGGTCAAACTCGTTCCGTCAATGGGGTCAACGGCAATATCGCACTCTGGGCCACGCCCGTTCCCGACGTGCTCACCGTTGTACAACATGGGAGCGCTGTCTTTCTCGCCTTCACCAATGACGATCATTCCGTCGAAGTTCACGGTTACTAAAAATGCCCGCATTGCGTCGACCGCGGCCGCGTCAGCAGAAACCTTGTCGCCTCGACCAATGAACGGAGCCGCACGAATTGCGGCTGCTTCGGTTGCCCTCACGAGCTCCATCCCGAGATTGCGGTCGGGTTGACGATACCGGGAAGCGGTGTCCGAGTCGCCCACTGTGACTCCTGTCGTGAGAGGGGTAGCGTGGGGAAAGCTTATCGCCCATCTCGCGCAAATCCTCTGCCCGCATACCGCCACGCACAATTGATACGTAAAGACGCGTAACCGGCACTAATTTCTTCTAGACTCAACCTCGACCGACCACAGGAGGCACCGTGCCCATTGCCACTCCCGATCAGTACGCAGAAATGCTCGATAAAGCAAAAAAGGGCGGGTTCGCTTACCCCGCCGTCAACGTGTCGTCGTCGCAAACAATCAACGCGGTCTTGCAGGGTCTGAGTGAGGCCGAGTCCGACGGCATCATTCAAGTGACAACCGGGGGCGCGGACTATTTTGCGGGCCACACCGTTTCGCAACGCGCCTCGGGCGCCCTCGCGTTTGCGGCCTTTGCACACGAGGTCGCGAAAAACTACCCCGCACTGATCGCACTCCATACCGACCACTGCCCCAAAGACGCACTCGATAGCTTTGTTCTCCCGCTCATCGCGGCGTCCAGAACAGAGGTCACGGCGGGCCGCAATCCGATTTTTCAGTCTCACATGTGGGACGGATCGGCGGTTCCGCTCACGGAGAACCTCGCGATTGCCCGCGAAATTCTCCCTCAAATGGTCCACATTAACGCGATCCTCGAGGTCGAAATTGGCGTCGTTGGAGGCGAAGAAGACGGCGTAAGCCACGACGTTAATGAGCGTCTCTACACGACGCTCGACGACGCAATCCAGACCGTCGACTCGCTCGGCCTGGGCGAGCAGGGTCGCTATATGACCGCCCTCACGTTTGGAAACGTTCACGGCGTGTACAAGCCCGGAAATGTTCGCTTGCGACCCGACCTTCTTCGCGATATTCAAGACGGCCTTTCTGCCAAGTACCACACCGATCCCCTTCCCCTCGACCTCGTTTTTCACGGTGGTTCCGGCTCGACCGATCAAGAAATTGCCGAGGCAGTCTCGAACGGTGTCATCAAGATGAACATTGACACCGACACGCAATACGCGTTTACGAGGTCCATAGCGGGTACCATGTTCGCGAACTACGATTCCGTGCTCAAGGTCGACGGCGAAGTGGGGAACAAGAAAGTCTACGATCCTCGAGCGTGGGGCAAGAGTGCCGAAACCTCGATGGCACGGAGAGTCGCCGAGGCCGCCCACCAGCTTGGTTCTGCCGGGCACTCCGGCCACTAGAAAGCCGCAACCACTCACTAGCCGAGCTACCGCGAGAGAAATGAGGATTAACCCGTGATCGACCACCGTGAAACCGCCGACGCAGAAACGAACCGAGAAGGCGGCACCGCGACCGAACCTCCTCCCTCGGGGCCGCGAGATGCCGAGTCCTGTGTGCCTCCGCCCCCGCGCTTTGGCAAGTTGGCTACCGCAGAAGAGCAAAAGGCGTCGGTTGCCGTGCGCCCCGCGCCGTCCGTCGACGTTCGCATGGAGGATCGAAAACCACTCAAGGCCGATATTGTGGCCACGTGCATCCTGCTGATCGCCGGACTCATCGGCTGCTCGTTCGCAATCGTTTCGGTCAACGGCCTCGGGCAATACATTCAGTCGGAATATGCCTTGCACAGTCTCGGCATTTACACGCCCCCGGCCATTTTGGGCACCATCACCATAGCGATTACCGTGTCGCACATCGCGCTGTTCGTGCTCGCACTCGCCATTTCGACGCGTCTCATGACGCGTCGGCGCGTGGCCTTCTACGTCCCACTCACGGCGGGCATTATTGCCGCGACAATATTCTGGACGGTGCTAATTTCATTTATTGCCTCTGACCAGGTTCTTTTTACGACCATTACCCAATCGGGCCAATAGAGTTGACGGGAATCAGACACAAGCGCGATACCGTTCGTTGCCTGGCAGTCGAGGTGTGTGCTCGACTCGATCAGAAGGCTGCCGCTAGGCGTCTCGTTTCTTGAAGAGCACCGCGGCAATGATCGCCGTGATTGCTACCCACGCCACGACGACCAGGAAGCCTTCGGTTGGGGCGAGAGCGGGTGCAACAAAGGAAGTCCCGAGGCCACCGTTGTACAGCGACATTCCGGCATTCGGGAATTCGTACGCGGAGGCATCGTAGAGCCAGCCTATTTTCATCAAATCCGCTAATTCGCCAATAATTATGGGGACAACGAAGAATAATCCAACGACGATACTAATCCCCGCCGCGACGTGGCTTCGGACAACGAACCCTACGGTCAGCGCGAAGAGTGCCGCGAAAGCGAGATATCCGGCCCCGCCGACGAGGGAGCCCAGCATTGCCGGGTCGCCAACACTCACGAAATGCCCGGTGACTTCGGCAAATTGCGCCGCCACGATTGTGACCGCCGCAGTCAACACGACGAGTGCGACGGTGAACGCGGCGATTCCAAGGACAATAATTTTTGCCCAGAGCACGGGGAGCCTCCGCGGCGTCGCGGTAAGTGTGGTTCGGATGCCTCCCGAGGAGTATTCCCCCGCTGAAAACGTGACCCCAACAACGGTAAAGAGCAGACTCGTCAACGGAATGGACCCAAACGCCATGGTGATTATCGATTTTTGGACCGCATCATAAGAGAACGCCGGGTCCTTCCAGGCGGCGCCTCCCATAAGGAAGGCAATTCCAATCGTGATCCCGATCAGCACGATCACCAACCACGCGACGGATTGGAGCGTGGTCAGTTTGACCCATTCTGATTTGAGGTTTCGTGCGAGAGTTGCGGTCGTGAGCGAGCTGGTCGCCCGTCGAGGGGAATGCGGGGTGCTCACTATGAGTTCGCTTTCATAATTGATTGTGGCGGGTGGTGTTCGGACGCGTCCAACGCGCGCGTCCGAACACCACCCCTTATTTCTCCAGGCTGCGTTCTGGAGATCGTGACGGAATGACACGATGTGTTGTCATTCCGGGTTGTCATGTGCTTACACGTCCCTGGTTTTCACAATTGTTGCTGCAATGAGTGTCGCGATCGCAACCCACGCGGCCACGATTAGTCCTCCCGCCCAGGGCTCTAGTGCGCCCGGATAGTGTGCGGGAACCATCTTGTAGAAGCTGGACCCGCTTCTAGTGAATTGATAAACGGCGACGTCGTTCACCCATGTGACAGATTCTCCTATGATCGAGGCAACCACGGGGATGGCGAAGAGGATTCCGACGACGATGCTGATTCCGGCGGGCACGCTTCGAACAATGAATCCAATGGCCAGCGCGAAGATCGCTGTCAACGCGAGATATCCGGCAGCAGCGCACGCGGCAGCGAGAGTAACAGAGTCAACGCTGACATTATCTAACCCGCGCGCAGCATGCTGTCCGGCCACGATTGCGATGGATGCGATCGACAGGATGAATCCGAAGACGAACGTGCTCAACCCGAGTACCACCGTTTTTGCCCACAGTACGGGGAGCCGGCGCGGGGTTGCCGTCATCGTGGACCGGATACTGCCCGTCCCGTACTCGCCCGCCGAAAACAGGACCCCGAGAACCGCGACCACCAAACACGTCAAGGTGATCGAATTAGATGCGGAATCAATCACGAGTTCTCTCACCATTTCATACGTCGGAGGCTTTTCTACCCTGCGACTACCCATGAGCGCGGCTAACCCGAGTGTGACGACGGTGAGGATGATCAACGACCAGATCGTGGACCTAACGGTCGTGAGTTTGATCCACTCCGATTTCAGGGTTCCAGCAAACGTCGTCGCTGTGGTCGGGCCGTGCGCACAGCGGGGAGAAACAGAAATTGTTGTGGTGCTCATCAGGGCTTCTGCTTTCGTAATGTTTTGTAGGCGTGTTTCTCCAGGCTGCGTTCTGGAGATCGTGACGAGATTTGTGTCATCCCGCTGCTTGCTGGTTTAGGCGTCCTTGCTCTTCAGGAGGACTGCTGCGATGGCGACCGAGACGACGGTCCATGTGAGAACGACCAGCGTTCCTTGCCAGGGTTCCAATGTGTTCGGGAGAGGGTCGCCATCGGGGATCGAATGCATGAATTTCCCACTTTCCGTGAATTGGTACACGGCGATGTCCTTGAGCCAATTGACGGAGTTATTCAACAGGCCGATCGTGATGGGGATAACGAAGAAGATTCCGACAACGATGGCGATTGCCGCTGCGACGTTGCGGACGACGAACCCGATTGCTAGCGCGAAGATCGCTGTCAACGCGAGGAACCCAGCAGCACCGCAAACGGCGCCCACAACAACCGGGTCAACGGCGAGCGATTCTGGGTCGACCCCCTCGGGCATGGGGCGCGTGGTGTACAACGCGGAAATGATCGAGACTGACCCGAGTGACACAATGAATCCGAAGACGAATGTTGTGAGGCCAAGAACAATCGTTTTCGCCCACAACATTGGAAGTCGGCGCGGAGTCGCCGTCATGGTGGACCGGATACTGCCCGTCCCATACTCACCCGCCGAAAACAGTACCCCGAGAACCGCAACCGCGAGGCACGTCATCGACATAGGAAGAAGGGCCGTGCCCACTATCGAGCTTCGCCACGCGTCAGAAGAGCCTGTTGTCCCTGATCTCGACCCCATCTCCTTCAGGTACTCCATCCCCGTGAGTGCGGTTAACCCGAGTGTAACGACGGCGAGGATGATCAGTGTCCAGATCGTGGACCTGACGGTCGTGAGCTTAATCCACTCCGATTTCAGATTTCCAGCAAGGGTTGCCGGGTTGGCCGGGCCGTGGGCGCGGCGGGGGGAGACAGTAACTGTTGTGGTGCTCATCGGGCACTCGCTTTCGTGGTGGTTGTATCAGCCGTGTTCGTGGTGTCAGTCATCGTTCGTGACCGATCTGTGTTGGTGCTTTCTCGCGGTTTATGCGTCTTTGTTCTTCACGAGAACCGCTGCAATGACGGTTGTCACGGCGACCCACGCGAGAACGACGAGTGTGCCCTGCCATGGTTCTAGCGTCCCGCCCTGCTCGTGGCTTGAGGGGCCGGAGATTGGAATCGACCGCATAAATCTCCCAGCGGCCGCAAATTGGTAGACAGAAACGTCGGCGAGCCAACGAATTTTCTCTCCCAAAATCTCCACGATGATGGGGATGACGAAGAGGAGTCCGACCACGATGGAAATTGCTGCGGAAACGCTTCGGACGACGAACCCGATTGCGAGTGCGAACGTCGCCGTCAACGCGAGGTACCCTGCCGCAGCACATGCCACGCCAATCACAACCGGGTCCAAAAGGATAGAACCGGGATCAGTCGCGCCGAGCCCGCCGTGTTGAGCGTAAAAATTCGAGACAATTGCGACCGATGCGATCAACACAACAAAGGCGAAGGCGAAGGTGGTGAGTCCGAGGACCCCGATTTTCGCCCAGAACACGGGGAGCCTGCGCGGGGTTGCCGTCATTGTCGACCGGATACTGCCCGTCCCGTACTCGCCCGCCGAAAACAGTACCCCGAGAACCGCGACCACGAGGCATGTCAACGAGATAGACCCGAACGCGTTAGTTGTCGTTACGCTTCGGATCAATTCATACGAGGACCGACCCACCCCCTCATCAGTGCTGCCGATCAGCGCAGCGAGCCCGAGGGTGACGACGGTCAGAATGATCAACGACCAGATCGTGGACCGGACCGTCGTGAGTTTAATCCACTCCGATTTCAGGTTCCCGGCAAACGTCGCAGCTCCCACCCCAGCATGAGTACCGTGAGCCGTCGAAGAGACCGCTGGTGTTGTCGCACTCATCGCGCACCCGCCTTCGTGCTCGACCCAGCAGAACCCTTCACACCATCAGACGCGCTCGACGACCGGTACTCGACCTCATCATTCGTCAACTCAAAATACGCATCCTCCAAAGACGCAGCAACCGGCGTCAACTCGTGCAACACCACCCCCGCTTGCGCCGCAGCAGCAGCAATCTTCTCCACACTCAAACCCACAACCTCCAGAGACGTCGTATCCGTACTCGACACCGACACCCCCGGACCCGCCAACGTGCGAGAAAACTCCACCGCCTGAGGACTGCGCAACCGCACCGCATCCCGCGACGCACGAGCCACAATCTCCTTCATCGGCGCATCCGCCAACACCCGACCCCGACCAATAACAATCAAATGATCCGCCGTCTGCTGCATCTCCGACATCAAATGAGACGACAACATCACCGTCCGACCCTCCGAAGCAAGAGAACGCAACAACTCACGCACCCACAACACACCCTCCGGATCCAAACCATTCACCGGCTCATCCAAAATCAACGTCCCCGGATCCCCCAACAACGCCGTCGCAATCCCCAACCGCTGCCCCATCCCCAACGAAAAACCCTTCACCCGCTTCTTCGCAACAGAACCCAACCCCGTCATCTCAATCACCTCACGCACCCGCGCACGACCAATACCCCCCGTCGCCGCAACCGCCCGCAAATGATTCACCGCCGACCGACCCGGATGAGCAGCCTTCGCATCCAACAACGCCCCCACCTCACGCAACGGCGACCGCGACAACACAAACGACCGACCATTCACCGTCACCGAACCCGACGACGGACGATCCAACCCCACAATCATCCGCATCGTCGTCGACTTCCCCGCACCATTCGGACCCAAAAACCCCGTCACCACCCCCGGACGCACACCAAACGACACCCCATCAACAGCAACCTTCGACCCAAAACACTTCGACAACCCAACAGCCTCAATCACAACCACACCCACAATCCATCAAAAAAAGAACCAATCGGACACCCCCGCACACCACACTATGAACCCCACAACACCCCCACATCCACCCACAGAGCGATAGTTCGAATAACGACATACTCCTAACGAATGACGCACGCGTACGACCAGAGCCACACGACAACCCCGTTCAGGACCGCGCGACGACCGCGTATATCGCTCCCGAACGGCTAATAATCAGGCACTTCGGCACGAGAAAGGCCGGTTGACGCGTTTTAAATGCTCCTGCCGCCGAGCGCTCGCGAATCGAGGGTTCCCGACTGATCACGTCGCAGCTCTCTTGGGAGCGAAAAGACGAGGTCTTCCTCGGCGGTCACAATGTCGTGAACGTCGGTGTACCCGGCATCAGCGAGGTCACTGAGGACCGCTTGCACGAGCGATTCGGGTACCGATGCGCCGCTAGTGACTCCGACGCTCGCGACTGAATCGAACCACTCTTGCTTCATTTCACTCGAGTAGTCAATTCGATGCGCGGCTTGCGCGCCGTTTTCTAGCGCAACTTCAACCAAACGAACCGAATTTGACGAGTTCGCAGACCCGACAACAATGACAAGTTGTGCGTGTTCCGCGACCTTTTTGATGGCGACCTGTCGATTCTGAGTCGCGTAGCAAATATCGTCACTCGGCGGGTCTTTCAGCGCGGGAAACCGCTCGCGAAGGCGCCGCACCGTCTCCATCGTCTCGTCAACCGAAAGCGTTGTTTGAGACAGCCACACAACCTTTTCTGGGTCTTTCACCTCAACAGACGCAACATCGTCGGGACTCGTGATGAGCGTCACGTGATCGGGAGCCTCTCCAGCCGTCCCTTCAATCTCTTCGTGGCCCTCGTGGCCAATCAATAAAATCTCGAAGTCGTCGCGCGCAAAGCGCACCGCTTCTCGATGAACCTTTGTCACGAGCGGACACGTCGCATCAATCGCATGCAATCCTCGCTGTGCCGCCGATTGAACGACCGCGGGCGAGACGCCGTGTGCGCTGAACACGACGTGCGAACCCGCGGGAACCTCGTCGACGTCGTCCACGAAGATCGCGCCGCGCTCTTCGAGGGTCGCTACCACGTGCGCATTGTGCACGATTTGTTTTCGAACGTAGATCGGCGCGCCATAGTGTTCAAGTGCCTTGTCAACCGCAATTACCGCGCGATCAACCCCCGCGCAGTACCCGCGGGGCGCGGCGAGAAATACTCTCTTGGGCCCGTCAACCGGAATATCCCGTAGCCTGTTTCGTGACGCCGGAATTGGCGGCGTCGACAGGTTAACGACCCCGTTGCTGATGTGGCTCACTCGACCATTCTACGCGGCAGCGTCACCCACGAGTGCGGAGAATGTGCGATGGGCAACGACCCCACTAGCCGGCCACCCGCGAGCGGCGATACCCCGGCGAGCGCTGAAAAACCGTGGCCCGTCGGGATGCTATCGACCAAAATCAAGGGGTACATTGACCGTCTCGGAACGGCGTGGGTCGAAGGCGAAATAACGCAGTGGGGCGTCAGCGGCGGAAACGTCTACGGCAAGCTCAAAGATCTCACGATTGACGCGACAGTCTCTTTTACTGTGTGGTCGTCGGTTCGTGCAACGATGCCCACGACTCTCGCGCTCGGTGATCGCGTCGTCGCCCTCGTGAAGCCCAATTATTGGGTCAAGGGCGGCACGCTTTCGATGCGGGTCTTTGACATGAGACACGTGGGGCTCGGCGATCTTCTCGAACGGCTCGAACGACTTCGCGCGTCCCTCGCGGCCGAGGGCCTTTTTGCCCCCGCGCTCAAAAAACCCCTCCCTTTCTTGCCGGCGTGCATCGGCTTGATTACCGGTAAAGACTCCGACGCTGAACAGGACGTGCTTCGTAATGCTCGACTTCGTTGGCCGACCGTCCGATTCCGCACGGTTCATGCGGCAGTGCAGGGCGAGCGGGTCGTTGCCGAGGTGATTGCGGCGCTGCGCGATCTCGACGCTGACCCCAACGTCGATGTCATTATCGTCGCGCGCGGCGGGGGCGATCTTCAAAACCTTCTCGGGTTCAGCGATGAGTCGCTCGTGCGTGCGGCAGTGGCGTGCGCGACGCCCGTCGTCAGTGCGATTGGCCACGAGGCTGATCGCCCGCTTCTCGACGAGGTTGCCGACGTGCGCGCGTCTACTCCGACCGACGCGGCCAAACGGGTCGTGCCCGACGTGGCCGACGAGTTGACGCGCGTGCAGCAAGCGCGATTGCGCATCACCCTGCGCGTCAATTCCCTCGTCGGCACCGAGGTCGATCGAATTGGCCAGCTTCGATCACGACCGTCGCTCGCCCACTACGGTCACATTGTCGACGCGCGAGCGGACGATCTCACTCACGTCGTTTCCCGTGGCGTAGACCTCGCGGATCGGGTAATCGAACGGTCGACAATCGCGACCGCGGAGCTCCGCAGACAATTGCACGCGCTGTCGCCCACGCGCACGCTCGAACGTGGGTACGCAATTGTCCAACGGACGGACGGATCAATCGCGCGGACGACCGTCGACGCTCCCACCGGCGAGCAGCTTGTGCTCACAATGGCCGACGGACGCGTCACCGCAACGTCGAAGGGCCCGCTCTGACGCGGCACGCGATGAGCCTAACGCGCGCCTAAAACCGCTAGAATGCCAACCGTGCCCTCCGCCGACGTCTCCGTGCTGAGCTACGAGCAAGCCCGCGACGAGCTCGTCGCGGTTGTCAACCGACTCGAGCAGGGTTCGTCAACACTCGAAGAATCGATTCAGTTGTGGGAGCGTGGCGAAGCACTTGCCCGGCGGTGCGAAGAGTGGCTTATCGGTGCGAAAGCCCGCCTTGACGCGGCGCGCGGGAACAACACGGCGATCACCGACTTTGAAAATCAAGCGCAGAGCTCCGAAGCGCCTCGCGACGATACCGCTCAAGCCCCATCCGAATAATGCGCCGGGCGAACCGAGTTCCGCGGGTCGTCGCCGAGCTCGGTCGCCCCGAAACCGCCGATGAGACGGCGGATCGCCTCGCCGAGAGCTCGCGCACCCACCGAGCGCGGATGACCGCCAACAACCTCGTCTTGTCTCTCATTGCAACGCTCGGCGTCGCGCTTGCGATGGTGCTCCTCGTTCCGCGTGCCGACGAGCCGATCATGAAGTCTATTGATTTTGTGTCGGTGGCGGCGAACGCCCAATCGGGTTTCCCGCACACGCTCGCGGTTCCAACACTGCCCGATGGCTGGCGCTCAAATTTCGCGACGATTCGTAGCGACGCAAGCGACGGAATTCGATCGTGGCACGTCGGGTTCATTACCCCCCACAAACAGTTCATCGAGTTGACTCAGGGATTTGACGCTGACCACCGGTGGCTCGCGACGCAACTCGCAAACAGTTCGGCGACCGGACCCATCGTGGTCGACGGTAGTGAGTGGACAATGTACGACAATCGCTCGGTCGAACGCGACGTGGGAAACGTGAAATACGCGCTCGTTACCGAGGCGCGCGCGAGCACGTACGTTCTCGCGGGTACGGCCGACCCCGCCGAATTTCGCATTCTCGCCTCGGCCCTGATGAGGGACGCGGATCGTGGCCGAGAGGGCGCTCGGTGACGGACTCGACGCGGACGCCGGCGGCGGTGTGGCGCGAGCTCGAGCGCGGCAACGCACGATTTATTCGCGGAAATCCGCTCCACCCCCGACAAGATGTCGACCGACGAAATGAACTCGCGGGACAACAACAACCCGTCGCTGCTCTCTTCGGTTGTAGTGACTCACGACTCGCCGCCGAAATAATTTTCGACCTCGGCCTCGGCGATTTGTTCGTCGTGCGCAACGCGGGGCAGGTCGTGTCGGATTCCGTTCTCGGATCGCTCGAATACGCGGTCGACGTGCTCCACGTCCCGCTCATTCTCGTTCTCGGTCACGACGAGTGTGGCGCGGTGCGCGCGGCAATCGAGACGCAAATGGAGAACCCTGCCACCCTGCCTCCCCACATTGCGGCGATAGTCGACCAAATCGTCCCCGCCGTCAAAAAAGTGCGTCGCGCAAGCCCCTCGAATTCGGCGGACGCGATGCTCGTTGGGAGGGAACACTTGAGAGAAACCGTCTCGCGCCTTCTCAACGACTCGGAACTCATTAGCAACGCAATCGCAGCGAATAGAGTTGCCCTGGTCGGAGCAAACTATCGCCTCAGCGAGGGACTCATTGTTCCCGACATACTTCTTGGGCGCGTGACGGCCGGCTCCCCAAACAACGACACAAACAACAAAAAGTGCTAAATAGACAGGATTACTCCGTGGCAAACTCACCCAACAGCAGTGGCTACCGCATTGAACACGACACCATGGGCGAGGTGCGCGTTCCCGATTCTGCGCTATACGGCGCGCAAACGCAGCGAGCAATCGAAAACTTTCCCATCTCGGGAACGGTGCTCGAATCAGCGCACATCGTTGCGCTGGCTCACATCAAAAAAGCTGCCGCGCGCGCAAACGCACAATTGGGAGTGCTCGATGGAGAAATCGCCGCCGCAATTGCCGACGCCGCCGACACCGTCATGAGCGGAACCCTCGACGACCAATTCCCGATCGATGTCTACCAGACGGGAAGCGGAACCTCCTCGAACATGAATATGAACGAGGTCCTCGCACACCTGGCCACGCGATCACTTGGCCATCCCGTGCACCCCAACGATCACGTCAACGCATCACAATCGTCGAACGACGTATTTCCTACGTCCGTCCACGTCGCCGTGACGGGAGCGCTCACCCACTCCCTTATTCCAGCACTCGACCACCTTGCCCACGCGCTCGAAACCAAAGCGAGCGAGTGGGCCACGGTCGTGAAGGCGGGCCGAACTCACCTCATGGATGCGACGCCCGTGACGCTCGGTCAAGAGTTCGACGGCTACGCGACCCAAATTCGGCTGGGCATTGAGCGTGTGCGCTCCGCGCTCCCGCGCGTCGCCGAAGTGCCACTGGGCGGCACCGCCGTTGGAACCGGAATTAATACTCCCGCCGGCTTTTCGGAGCGCGTGGTGTCGCTCCTCGCCGAAGAAACAACGCTGCCGCTCACGGAGGCTCGTAATCACTTCGAAGCGCAAGGGGCAAGAGACGCCCTGGTAGAAACCTCGGGAGCGCTCCGAGTCATTGCGGTGAGCCTCACCAAGATATGCAACGACATTCGCTGGATGGGTTCGGGTCCCAACACCGGCCTCGGCGAACTCAACATTCCTGACCTGCAGCCCGGTTCGTCCATCATGCCCGGAAAGGTCAACCCGGTCATGCCCGAGGCCGTGCTCATGGTCGCCGCGCGGGTCATTGGAAATGACGCGACAATTGCCTGGTCGGGTGCGTCGGGAACATTTGAACTCAACGTTGCGGTTCCCGTCATGGGAACAGCGCTGCTCGAATCAATCCGACTGCTGTCCGCGTCAGCGCGGACACTCGCCAACAAGACGGTCACTGGCTTGACCGCGAACGTCGATCACGCGCGGGCGCTCGCCGAGTCGTCGCCGTCAATCGTGACTCCTCTCAATCGCGTAATTGGTTATGACGCCGCGGCCACCGTTGCCAAGCACTCGGTGTCCACCGGCCAGACGATTCGCGACGCGGTTGTCGACCTGGGTTTCGTCTCGCGAGGCGAGGTCACGATTGAACAACTCGATACGGCACTCGACACGCTCGCGATGACCCGCCGCCCCGTTTAGTGCACGCGAGCGAACGCCGCGGCAGACGCCCAAAATCCGGCGAGCAGCCACGGGCCAAAAGCGATTGATGCGCGCCGAGTCTTTTGCCGCCACACGAGCGAGAGCGCTCGCGGGGCGGCAAATAAGAACGGCAGGATCGCGGCGGCTAGTGCCGCGCGTGCGCTCACACTCCCGAGAAGAATCGCGAGAACTCCCGCGAGTTTTGCGTCACCCATGCCGAGTCCACCCGCGAGCGCGAGGCCTCCGTAAGCGGCGAGCGTGGCGAGGCCCGAAACAATTGCGGTTGCCAACTCGCCGATTGCGAGCTCGCGGGGCGCGGCTACCAGGGTGCGGAGCGCAACGCACGCGACAATGACCGCGCCGAGCACACCAACTATTCGATTCGGAAGGCGCCGCTCCGTAATGTCAATTGCGACGAGCACGGGTGTTGCCATGGCAACCGCGACGAACGCCGCGATTCGCACATCCGGCCCGGTCACACGGGCAGACACGAGAACGAGAAATCCGGCGGCGATTGTCCCGACCGCCATTCGCACGGAACAAAGGCCGAGAACGTGGTCCATTGCGACACGCTAGCAAGGGGAGACACCGCGAGAAGTGGTTATCCACACACTCGGCTCGCGCGCGCTTGCTATTCTCCGAATCGCCGTTCGCTGTGCGAATACGCGCGAAGAGCGCGAAGAAAATCGACCCGGCGGAGGTCCGGGTACAACGCTTCAACGAAATAGATTTCGCTGTACGCACTCTGCCACAACATGAAGTCGCTCAGGCGCTGTTCGCCCGACGTTCGAATGACAATATCGGGGTCCGGTTGGCCTCGCGTATAGAGATTTTGACCGATGAGGTCGGGCGTGAGGAGCTCGGCAAGCTGATCGATCGTTCCGCCCGCGAGTTCGTGCGCCTCAATGATTTTGCGCATCGCGTTCGTGATCTCGGCGCGACCGCCGTAGCCGACCGCAAGATTCACGTGGAGCCCGTCGTTCGCAGAGGTCCGATCTTCTACGGCATCGAGAATCGTGACGAGATGAGGCGGGAGACCCGCGTTCGACCCGACGTGCTCGATCCGCCAATTGCGACGGTGCGAGAGTTCGTGTGCGAGTTTGCCAATGATTTCGAGAAGCTCGTCGCGTTCCGCTTGCGGCCTCCCGGTGAGATTGTCGGTCGAGAGCAAATACACCGTGACAACGCCTACTCCTAGGTCGTCGCACCACTCGAGGAACTCACCGAATTTTGCCGCGCCCGCACGGTGGCCGTGTGAGTCCCCCTCAAGCAATCGCTGCTTGGCCCACCGACGATTTCCGTCAGCGATGATCGCAACGTGATGAGGCATCGCGTCGGGGTTGAGACTCCGACGGAGCCGATACTCGTAGAGACGATAAAGGAGTCCGCGGCCCTCGAGAGATCGACGCTTTGACACACTTCTACGCTAGCCGACCGATTCGGCGCACGATACCGTGAGGGGCCGCGGGGCACCCGACGCTGCCGTACAGTGAATGAATGAGAGCCAACCGCAGCGCGCCCGGTGCACTCGCGCGCGACGTACCCAATATTCCGCTGCTCGAGGGCTCGACCGCACAAGCGCATGACCCGACTTGGCGCGGCTGGATACACGCGGCCACGTTTCCGATTGCGGTTGCCGGAGGAATTGTCTTAATCGTTCTCGCGAATGGTGCGCCGGCACGGTGGAGTTCGGCGGTTTTCACCGTGACGTCAATCCTGCTTTTCGGCAACTCCGCCCTCTACCATCGGATCGCGTGGAAACCGCGCACCAAGATCGTCTTGAAGCGCATTGACCACGCGAATATTTTTCTCCTCATAGCCGGAACGTACACACCAATCGCGGTTCTTGCTTTGCCACCCGACAAAGGTGCGATTCTGTTGCTATTCGTGTGGACGGGAGCGGGCCTGGGAATCGGTTTCCGGATCGCGTGGATTAGCGCCCCGCGTTGGCTATATGTGCCACTGTATTTGCTGTTGGGGTGGGGGGCGATCATGTATACCGGCGATCTCGTGACCTCAAACGTCGCGATGATGATCCTCGTGTTCGTTGGCGGCGCCGCGTACACACTCGGAGCCATTTTCTACGCGGCCAAAAAACCGAACCCCGTCCCGGGCGTTTTCGGCTTCCACGAGGTGTTCCACTTACTCACTGTCATCGCGTTTCTTTGCCACTGGACGGCGATCTTGCTGGTCGTCGTTCACCCCGTCTATGACATCGCGACGGTCCGATGAATCACTCTCGCCGACGTCTTTCTCGAGTCGAGCGCGAATCTCCGCGGTGTATCGAACGCGGCGAACGCGCCGCACCATATCGAAAACGAGAACAACGGTCACGGCGGCCACCAGAAACGTCGCAACGAACCCGATAATTCCGGGAGTGACGTGGTCGGCGGGGGGGATCGTCGGCGCTTGTTCGTGCCCCAATTGCACGGCGACACCACCTCCTCTCCGTGAGCGAATAGCCTTTAGGAGCAAGAATAGACGGGATTAATCGAAAGAAGCGCGCGGTGACCGACAACGACGATCTCGATGCGCGATACGGGCGCACCCGATCACGTCATCGACGCACCGCATGGCTCGTGAGCTCGAGCGCCGCGGTCCTTGCGATCAGCGTTGCGACGTGGGTGATTTCGGGTGGCCTCGACGGAACCGCATCCCGAATATCCACGACCGACGTGGCCTTCGCGGTGGTTGACGCCCACTCGGTGAGCGTGACATTTCACGTGTCAACTGACCCGGGTACACCGATCAGTTGCGCTCTTCAAGCGCTCAATCAGTCATTCGCAATCGTGGGATGGTCGGTCGTCGTTCTTCCGCCGTCAAGCGAGCGAAGCCGCGATTTCACGCACACGGTGCGAACTACAGAGCGAGCCACGACGGGATTGATTTACCGATGCTGGCTCAACTAGTATGGGCCAATACGCCCTGACGAACTCGTCGGGGCGTGCGTTTTATTCCGAGAGATCCACGAAACGGATCCGCCGTATCGATTTATTCCGGGGAGAACCATGGTTCAGGAATCACCGGTCACGTGGCTGACGCAAGAAGCATACAATCGTCTTTCGAGAGAACTCGAAGAACTCACAACGAGTGCGCGCGATGAGATTGCGAAGCGCATCGAGGCGGCCCGCGAGGAGGGCGATCTCAAAGAGAATGGCGGCTACCACGCCGCAAAAGACGAACAGGGCCGACAAGAGGCCCGCGTTCGGCAGCTCACACAGCTGCTTCGTACCGCTCAAGTGAGCGAAGCGCCAAAAAGCCACGGAGTTGTCGAGTCTGGCACGGTCGTGACCGCAAAAATCGCGGGAGACGAAACGAAGTTCCTCATTGGCAATCGAGAAATTGCCAACGACAGCGAGCTTCCCGTCTACAGCGAGGCGAGTCCGCTCGGCAGTGCAATACTCGGTCTCGCGGTGGGCCAGAACACCGCGTACGCGGCTCCCAACGGCAAAGACATTGCTGTCACCGTCACAAACGTCGAAACGTACGGTGGTCAGTAGCACCGCAAAACACACCGCTGATCGAGCGGCTAGGAACTCGAGACGTACGGATCGTAGCCGGCATCGCGAAGCGTGTGAAGAACCGCATCGGCGTGCTCTGTCCCGCGCGTTTCAACGCTCAATTCAATCGCTACCTCGCCGATTTGCAAGCCGTTTCCGTGTCGAGTGTGCAGCACCTCGACAACGTTTGCATCGGCTTCGGCGATAAGGTCGGCGGCTCGCGCAAGTTGGCCGGGTCGGTCGGGCAACATCAAGCTGAGCTTGAGATAGCGATCCGACGCGGCAAGTCCGCGACCAATCACACGCTCCATCATGAGCGGATCAATGTTTCCGCCACTCAATATGACGACCGTCTTGCCGGAATTCCGCACCGCGCCCGTGAGCACCGCGGCCACGCCGACGGCACCCGCGGGTTCAACAACGAGCTTCGCTCGCTCGAGGAGAACCAAGAGTGCGCGCACGGTATCGTCGTCGCTGACCGTGACAATTTCGTCGACGTTTTCGCGGACGATTTCAAAATTGAGAGCGCCGGGTTTGCTGACGGCGATCCCGTCGGCAATCGTCCCGGTCATCGGCACGTCGATGGGCTCCCCGGCCGCGATAGACGCCGGATAACCGGCGGAATTCTCCGATTGAACCCCAACAACGCGAATTCGGCGTCCGTCGCGCTGCGCGCACTCTTTCACGGCAGCTGCCAATCCGGAAATCAAACCTCCCCCACCAACCGGCACGATCACGGTCTCAAGATCTGGGATCTGGTCGAGAACTTCGAGACCGAGCGTGCCCTGTCCGATAACCACATCCCGGTGGTCGAATGGCGGAATCAGAACAGCGCCGTTTGACTCGGCGAACGCGCTCGCGAAGCCCAAAGCCTCGGCAACGTTGTGTCCACTCAAGACGACCGTGGCACCGTAGTCTCGAGTCGCTTGGAGCTTCGGTAGTGCGGCCCCGTGCGGCATGAAGATTGTTGCGCCAATGCCGAGCTCACGTGCGGCGAATGCGACGCCTTGAGCGTGATTTCCGGCGGAAGCGGCCACGACACCGCTGCGCCGTTCATCGGGCGTTAATTGCGCCAAACGGTAGTACGCTCCCCGAATCTTGAATGATCCGGTTCTCTGAAGATTTTCGCACTTGAGATGGACGGGCGAACCGACGACGTCCGAAAGATACCGAGACGTTTCCATGGGCGTGACTCGCGAGACGCGCGAAACGATCTCGCGCGCCCTCTCAATGCTCTCGAGATCGAGAGCGACGGCAGATTTTTCAGGCATTCGTTCTCTTCGTCTGAACTCTCGCGGTCATCGCATCAGTCTAGAGCCGCGAATATGCCGACACGCGTGAGCGTGATGATGTGGCGCTACGGTGTGTGCACGCGACAACGCTCGCCACCCGAGCCAGTGAGCCGAGTTCTCAGAACTGGCCACCGATCGAGTGGAGGCGTTCAATTCGGTCCGGAATCGGCGGGTGGGTACTAAAGAGTTTGGCAAGGATGCCGGGCTTGAGAGGATCGGCAATCCACAAGTGAGACATGCTCGAGTTCTGGCGCTGCATGGGCCGCCCGTATTGGCCGAGCTTGGCAAGAGCACTCGCGAGCGCGTCGGGGTGCCGCGTTGTGAGCGCGCCGGTCGCATCGGCCAAGTATTCGCGCTGGCGCGAGACCGCCAATTGCACAACCGTTGCGACGAGCGGCGCGACAAGAATTGCGACCAGGCCGAAAACCATGACGATCGGGTTGCCGTTGCTGTTGTTGTTTCGCCCAAAGAACGCCATGCGGAGGAACATGTCGGCAATGAAACCGACCGCGACGACCAACCCAAAAACGATCATCGAGACGCGAATGTCGTAATTGCGCACGTGCCCCAGTTCGTGCGCCATGACACCCTCTAGTTCGGCGTCATCCATAATGTCAAGCAGTCCGGTCGTCGCGGCAACAGACGCGTGTTGAGGATCGCGGCCCGTCGCAAACGCATTCGGTGCGGGATCATCGACGAGATAGACCTTGGGCATGGGAGTGCCCGTGGTAATCGAGAGGTTTTCTACAATGCGATAGAGCCTCGGGTTATCCCTCTTATCAATGGGCACCGCCCCACTCACGGCGAGCGCTTGGCTGCTCGCGAGAAAGAACTGCAGAATTGCGTACCCCGATGCGACAACGAGTGTGACAATAACGATCTGCATGTTGCCGTAAATGTAGCTCGCGAGCCAGCCCAGACCGCCGATAATCGCGAGAAAGAACACGACGATAAATACCGTGTTGCGCTTGTTCTTCGCTATCGCTCTATACATTGTGTGAGCTCGTCCTCGGGAGAGAAAATTTGGTGCGTGCCCGCCGCGCTACGCGGTCGGTAGTAGTAGTCGCTTGGACGTCGCGTGGCGTGGCATCACATTCCACTTAGAACTGAACGCGCGGCGGTTCCGCAATGGCGGCAGCATCAGCGACCTCGAAGAACTCACGCTCCGAAAACCCGAGGCCCCGCGCGAAGACGTTGTTGGGAAATACCTTGATTTTGGTGTTGAGCTCGCGCACACCGCCGTTATAGAACCGACGGGCCGCTTGGATCTTGTCTTCTGTGTCAACAAGCTCAGCTTGAAGCTGGAGAAAATTCTGACTCGCCTGAAGCTGCGGGTACGCTTCGGCAACCGCGAAAATACTCTTGAGCGCCGCTTGCATGTGGTTTTCAGCAACAGACGCATCAGCGGGACCTTGAGCCGAGAGCGTCTCGGCGCGCGCCTTCGTCACACTCTCGAAGACGCCCTTCTCATGAGCCGCATACCCCTTGACCGTATCGATCAGGTTAGGAATCAGGTCGGCCCGGCGCTTGAGCTGAACCGTAATATCACTCCACGCCTCTTCGACTCGAACATTGAGGGTGACGAGCGAGTTGTAGGTCGACCATAAGTAGATGCCAACGATGACAACGAGGGCAACAACAACAATGAGGGCAATGAGCCAGGGTTCCATGTGGCAAGTATATCTTCCGCGCCCCGAGCGTCACGGGGTTCGAGCAAGCTCTCAGACACCTCCAAGCAACAAAAAAATAAAGTTGCGCTGCCCTTGTCACGAGTTAAAGACGTGGACGATCACCGATGCAGCATCGGTGATCGTCCACGTCTTAAATTCAACAGCGTGACTTGTAAATAAATTCCTTGCCATCGGTGTCGATGTTGTCACTCGTGAGCCTCTTGAACGAGGTTTGGATGTTTTTCGTCACGGGCTTGTTGTTGAGCGAATTCATTATTTGCTCAACCCCTTTCGAGCCGATTTCGGCGGGCTGTTGCGCGATCAGGGCTTGCACGGTGCCGTCTTTGAGTTGCTTGACCTGGTTGGGTCCCGCGTCAAAACCGGCGACCTTGACCTGTCCGCCCTTGCCCGCTTGACGAATACCCGTTCCCGCTCCCTCCGCGGCAAAGATGTTTGTCGCGAATATCCCCGCGAGGGTAGGGTGTTGCTGCAGGGTCGCCGTAACGATTTGCGCCGATTTTGTCTGATCATTGTCGTTGAATTGGACGGGGAGCACCTCGAACTTTGGATTGGCCTTGGCGGCTTCTTCAAAGCCCTTGACCCGCAAATCAAGAGTCGAAATACCCGGCTTTTGGCTAATAATAAGAAGTTTGCCCCCGTTGGGAAGGAGCGCCTCGAGCGCCTTGAATGCCTCGGTTCCACCGCCCACGTTGTCCGAGGCGACCTGTGTTGCGGCAAACGACGGGTCACTCACCGTCGTGTCAACGAGGCCGACTGTGATCCCCGCCGCGGACGCCGCCTTCAATGGCGCCGACATCGCCGTCACGTCAGCCGGAGCGACCAACATCCCGTCGGGCTTCGCTGCGACAACCTGATCGACCGTCGTTCGTTGGAGTGCCGGATCTGATTTTTCTGGCCCCTGCGTCACAACCGCGGCGCCCAGTTCCTTGGCCTTTTCTTTAATTCCGCACTCCATTGTGATGTAAAACTCGTCGCCAATGACACCGGGAACGAACGTAATCGTTCTCGCCTTCGCGTTATTGGCCGTCGTCGATTGTCCCGAGCATCCGGAGAGCCCGAGCGCGGCGGCGCCAAGTGCCGCCGTAGTAGTGATGAGAATCGATTTACTTCTCATTGAGATTCTTCCCTTTCGTGAGAACTGCCGTATCTGGATTCGGGTGGTTTATCTTCCCCAGTCCGAGGGATCTGGAAAAGAAGTGTGGTCGGTTTCCTCGCGCTGCAGCTGCGCGGCGGGCTTGGTCAACGTAGACCGCAAAAATCAGGACGGCACCGACCGCGACTTGCTGCCAAAACGGTTGAATCCCGACAATCACGAAGCCGTCTTGAAGCACCGCGGGGATAAACAACCCAATGACCGTGCCCGCAATCGTCCCGACACCACCAAAGAGCGATGTGCCGCCAATCACGACGGCCGCAATGACCGCGAGATTGGTCGCGGACTGGCCCCCAATCGCGGTCGTGCCAAATTGAGACAGTGACAAAATGCCGGCGGCTCCCGCGAGTCCACCCGATAGTGCATAGACGACAATGAGGTGGCCGCCAACCTTGATTCCGACGCGCCGAGCAGCTTCCTCATTCGAACCTATTGCAAAGGTGTGCAAACCAAACCGCGTACTGTGAAGCACAATCGCGCCCACAATAACGACTACGGCCGCGATCACCGTAATAACTGGAACGGTACCCAGAACGAATCCGTACCCCACGTGATCCTCCAATACGACCGGAACATCGCGAATGTCGATGCCACTCGTCATGATCAGGGCTAAACCGAGCGCCATTCCGAGCGTGCCAAGCGTCACAATGAGTGGCGGAATTTTTGCCTTCGCAATGAGGAACCCGTTCAGAAGCCCCCAAGCGACACCACAACCGACTGACACGAGAATGCCGATTGCCGCCACTCCCCACCCTTCGCCATCCAACGCAATCATGGTTTTCGCGGCGACCACACCAGAAAATACGAGGACCGCGCCAATCGAAAGGTCAATGCCCGCGGTGATAATGACGAACGTCATCCCGACGGCAAGAATGGCAAGAATCGACGCGTTGAGAGCGATCTGGCGAACGTTCCCCCACGTGGCGAACGTCGCGGGGGCCAATATTGTGAACACGACCAGGATTGCGACCAAGACCAAGAAAATTTGGAACGATTGCTTGCTGCTCACGCGTCGAAATAAACTGCGCCGCGTGTCGTCGTCGAACGCGATCAGGACGGAATCTGCCGCGTCTTCAGCGCGTCGGTGTGATTGTGTCGTGGAATTCATGCTGTTTTTCCTACCGGTGCTCCGGTCATTGCACCGACGAGTTCTTCGGCGGTCGTGTCAGAATTGGCAAACGTCTCGACGCGCCGTCCGAGTCTCAAGACTTGAATTCGGTCCGCGACGGCCCTCACGTCGGGCATCGAGTGGCTGATCAAGACGACTCCAACCCCGCGATCTCGAACCCGCCGGATTGTGTCAAGCACGTTTTGCGTCTGTCGAACTCCCAGGGCCGCGGTGGGTTCGTCAAGGAAGATGACGCGGTTGGCCCACACAACCGCGCGCGCAAGTGCGACTGCTTGGCGTTGCCCGCCGGACATCGTGCCCACCGGCGTCGAAAGGTTTTTCACTGTAGCGCCGAGGTCTTCAAAGGCCACACGCGTTTCTCGGCGCATTTGCTTGGCATCCATGAATCCGAGGTGACCCGCAATGCCCTTTCGCATGATCTCTTTTCCGAGAAAAAGGTTTTGAATCGGATCGAGGTGCGGCGCGAGCGCGAGGTCTTGAAAAACCGTCTCGATTCCCAAACTGCTGGCTTTTTTGGGCGACGACAACGAGACGGGCGCTCCATGAAAGAAAATTTGCCCCGAATCAAGCGACAGGTTTCCGGACAGCGCCTTGACGAGAGTCGACTTACCCGCGCCATTGTCGCCGACGAGGGCGACGACTTCTCCAGCTCGCACATCGAAATCGGCACCGTCGAGCGCTTTGACCTGACCAAAGCTTCGTGTGAGTCCGACGCCTTCAAGAAGCGCTGTCATTGTCGTGATCCTTCACATCGTCGCAAATGGGAGTCGAGCACCGATCTACCATAGGATAATTTGCCCCACGCCGGAGAAAATTGTCCCCCGTTTGGGAAAATTCGTCCCGTCTGAACACGATTCGTACTCGTGCCGGCGCGCCGAAACACGAGCACGCGCCCGTCAACGCGGCGTCCCGCGGGCTATCGTGCCACGGAATCACTCACGAGACGGAACACGTCTGTTCACTCGCTGATTGCCCGCGCAATCCGTCAATGGACGGCCGTTTTCGTGAGTCCGGTGCGGGCGTGGCCCCACCCGATGGTGGACTACTCGTCGCGTGAGACGGTCGCGACGTGCTGCGGCCCGGCGACGGCGACGGCGACGAGTCCAGACTCGCATCCCCGTCGCGTGAATCCGCCTCGAGCGTGATCGACTGGTCGGCCTTCATCGCCGCGACGAGTCTCTTTGCCAACCGATCCGAGGGAACGACCCGGTTTGGGTTGGCAGGATCTGGCACGGTCGGGAAGTGCACAAATGCCAGTTTGTCGAGCGGAATGTCGTTGAGTGCCATTGCCATGCGGACGAGTGTGGGCACGCTCGCAAGTGACCGAGAGAGTTTGAGGTTTGAAGCGGCTACCCTCGCGAGTTCGATGAGTCGAGGAATGTTGGTCAACGTCGCACTTCTCTTCATTTGTCGAATGAGAGACGACAAATACGCCTGTTGCGACGAGATTCTCGACAAGTCACTCCCGTCGCCGAGTCCTTCTCGGCTTCTCAAGAACGCCAACGCCTCTCGCCCAGAAACAGTGCTTATTCCGGCTGGAAGATCAAGACCCGATTTTCGGTCGACAACTCGCGACTTGACGCAAATCGGCACGCCACCGACTGCGTCAGCCATCGCAACCGTTCCGCGGAATGTGATCACGCCGGCAAAGGGTATCGAAAGACCGGTGAGCTGCCGAACGGTCGAGACCACACAGCTAAGCCCACCGCGACTAAATGCCGCATTGATCTGCTGGTGGGAGACGGCCGACGAGACCGCGCCCGTTTCGCGATTTGTGCACTCCGGTTGCCGAACCATCAAGTCACGGGGAAAGCTCACAACGACGCCACTCTTGTGATCGCTTGAAACGTGAAGGAGCATGGTCACGTCGTTGAGCGTCGAACCCCGCTCACCAAAGGCCGACCCCTGGTCGGGCGCGTTGTCGACTCCGACGAGCAGCGCGTTAAATCCGCCGGCAAACGATTCACCGTCGCCACCGCCCAGAATATCGAGAGCATTGTCAGACAATTCTTTCGAAAATTGCCACACTCCGAGTGCCGTGACCGAAAAACCGCTCACCAAGAGAACGGTGAGCGCAATCGCGGTGCCTTTCAGGGCGGGAATACCGGCCGAACGCCACCGCGACGGCACGCGCGCGTGCCGAACCGTCGCGCGCACGGTCTTTTGCCATTTGGCCGCGCGCCCTCTTTGACGCGCCTCGTGCGTCCGCGTCATCGAAACCCCCACATTCGCTCGCGATCATGCTCCCTCCCCGAATCGTGCCACACATTTGGTGCGTGTTGACAGCTTTTTTTGGCTCGAGATTTTTTAAGGGCGATCCGGATTGCGTGCACGCTGCGCCGCGTCGCGCGGAAACGCCGCGAGAGTACCATCGCGGCACCAAACTATGCGTATATGATTGAGGTAAATTGTGCTATGCGTCGGGGGAGATTGCGCGATGGCATTGCTCGAGCGGGTGTTCGCGGCACCGTCCATATTCGCAACAATGATGATCGCCGCGACCGCGTTGGGCTTAGCGCCCTCAGCAATCGCTCTTTCGCACGGTGCATTTCATACCGAGGGAATGTCGGGCGGAATTGGAATTCGGGTCATTGACAGCCCAACCACTGACTCCCGCGATTCCGGTGGCACACCGCACATTGCCGAGACTGTCAAGCCGGGAACAACCGTGACTCGACGCCTCGAGGTCTCCAATGCGACCACGGTGCCGCACAGCGTAGCGATTTATGCGGCGGCCGCGACGGTTAGCAACGGGTCGTTTATCGGAGCTCCCGGTCACTCACCCAATGAGCTGTCATCGTGGACATCCGTCGAAAAGCCGGCGCTCGGACTTCCTCAAGAATCGGCGGAGTCATTCGATGTGACAATCGCGATCCCCGACGATGCACCGCTGGGCGAAATGTACGCAATCGTGTGGGCCGAAGTCGGCACGCCCGACGCGGATAAGAGTTCCATGGCAAAACGAGTCGGCATTCGACTGTACGTCGAGGTGAGCCACACCGATTCGACCCCACTCGGATTCGCGGTTGACACGGTCGCGGCCCACCGCAAGCCCGATGGGAAAACCATGCTCCTCGCCCACGTTCGCAACACGGGCGGCAGAGCACTCGACTTCTCTGGCGCCATGACGCTCGCTTCGATCACCGGGTCACCTCGCGCGGGTCCAATCCCAGCAGAATTCGGCACAACACTCGCGCCTGGCCAATCGGGACCCGTACGGTTCCGCGTCGAGCCGGGCCAGGCTGACGGCCCCTGGAACGTCATGCTCGAGCTTTCGAGTGGCCACATGCGCGAGTCCTACCAAGCCGAAATTAGGTTCCCAAGCGAACCCGGCGCGTCGGCCGCGTCACCCGCAAGCCACATCACCCCACTAATAGGGTGGGTTGTCGCCGCGCTCATCACACTCGTCATTGCCGCAGCACTGCTCTTGCTGCTCATGCTTTTACGGGTACGAAATCTCGAAGGGTGACACGTCGAGCGCGTCAACTTTGTCGGCTGCCCCGGTTCTGCCTGAAACAACCACGATGGGAGCGGACGTCCAGCCTCGGAGTGCCGTAATGAGCTGAATACCGTCGAGGTCCGGCAAGCCAAGATCGAGCATGAACAAATCGGGGCGCTGCTCGATTGCACGATTGACCGCCTCCGTCCCGTTTTGGGCCGTGACTATTTCGTATCCGCGCGCACCCAGGGTCACCCGAAGAGCACGCAGGATTTGGGGATCGTCATCGGCAATGAGAATCTTCATTGCTCGACCTCAACCGTCGACGACTCGCGAGAAACGGGGAGCGACACCACCATTGTTAACCCACCACCGGGAGTATCCTCGGCCTCAAGACGAGCGCCCATGCCCTCGGCGAAACCTTGAGAAAGCGCCAGGCCGAGACCGAGTCCCGTGCCGTTGTCGGTATCCCCCAAGCGTTGAAATGGCACGAAAATGTCGCTTCGGCGCTCGGGAGCAATGCCCGGTCCGTGGTCTGCAATGCGAATTTCGACGCTATCGGCGAACGTACTCGTCGACAAGTGAACGAGCGTTCCGGGACGCGAAAAGCGAATGGCGTTGACGAGAATATTGACGACGACGCGCTGGAGCAAGCCCGCATCGGCAACGACGTGCGGAAGGTTCGACGCGAGGTCAAGCTCGACATCGGCGGGGCCGAGATGAAGTTCGTCAAGGGACGGCAAGATTACCTCGTCAACGTCGATCTGAGTGAGAGAAACCGCCAAGACACCGGCCTGCAGTCTACTGACGTCGAGCAAGTTCGTGACCAACGAGGCAAGCGTCTCAAGACTCTCGTGCGCGGTCGCGAGAAGTTCATCGCGGTCATGATGAGACCACTCAACGTCGGGCGAACGAAGTCCACTCACGGCCGCCGTCGCGGCGGCAAGTGGGCGCCGCAAGTCGTGGCTGACCGCCGACAAGAGCGCGCTTCGCACGCGGTCGGTTTCGGCCAGCGGGCCAACTTCACGCGCCGCCTCGACGAGCTCGCGGTGCTCGAGTGCCGCGTCCACTTGAGCCACGATGACGGAGAGGAGGCGGCGCTGGGACGCTGCCAGATCAGGACCGAAGAGTTCGAGCCGTGCCCGAGATCCAACCGGAACGTGCGTGAGATGCGCGCCGGTGAACGATTCGCCGTCGGCAATAAGGGTCTTGTCGTTGGCCGTGAGACGCACCCCCACCAAACCAAACGCCTCTCGCGTTCGACTGAGCAGCGCTTGAAGTGCGTTTTGTCCCCGAAGAACGCTTCCTGAAATAGTCGCAAGGAGCTCGGCCTCGGCGGCGGCGCGCCGCGCCGCGCCCGATCGAATGGCAGCCTGATCGACAACGTAGCTCACCAACATGGCGTTGACAACGTAGAGCACGAGTGCCAAGACGTGAATGGGGTTATAAATAGCGACACTGTAGAGAGGTTCGACGAAAAAGACATCGAGCGTAATTCCCGACATAAGCGCGGCAAAAAGTGCGGGCCAAACGCCACCGACGACCGCGACAAGGACGACAAGCAGTTGGAAGAGCAAGACATCGATCGGGATTGAATCAGCGCTTCGGATTGCAACCAATAACAAGGTCAAGAGTGGCCCGGCAACGAGCGCGAGAACAAATCCAAAGACGAGCCGTTTGAGAGTCAGGGATCGTGAGAGTTTTGGGAGAGCAAAATTCCCGCCAGCCGCAGAGTGGTTCACGATATGAACGTCGATGTTGCCCGACTCGCGAATGACCGTTGCCCCAATTCCGGGCCCCGTGAGCGCGGCACCGAGCCGGCTTCGACGGCTCACGCCAATAACGAGTTGCGTGGCGTTGGCGGCCTTAGAAAAATCCACGAGGGCACGAGGTACATCGTCGCCAACCACTTGGTGGTAGGTTCCACCGAGTGCCTCGACGAGGGTCCGCTGCTCGGCAAGCGCTCCAGGGTGCACGTCTCTCAAGCCGTCTTGGCTCGTCACCCGCACGGCGACGAGTTCGCCACCCGCCGAGCGAGCGGCAATTCGCGCGCCTCGTCTCAAGAGCGTTTCGCCCTCCGGGCCACCCGTGAGAGCAACGACGACGCGCTCCCTGGTCTCCCACTTATTTTCAATTCCGTGTTCGGCTCGATACGCCGTGAGTGCGCTATCGACTTCGTCGGCCAACCACAAGAGAGCGAGTTCTCGAAGGGCCGTGAGGTTGCCGAGTCGAAAGTAATTCGACAGCGCGGCGTCTATTCTCTCCGCGGGATAGACAAATCCTTCCGCGAGGCGGTCACGGAGCGCTTGGGGTGCAAGGTCAACGACCTCGATTTGGTCTGCTCCCCGGAGGACTTCGTCGGGAATGGTCTCCCGCTGGGGAACGCCCGTAATTTCTTCCACGACATCGTTGAGGGATTCGATGTGCTGAATATTAACCGTCGACATGACATCAATACCCTCGGCGAGAAAGACCTGAACGTCTTGCCACCGCTTATCGAATCGAGAACCCGGCGCATTCGTGTGAGCGAGTTCGTCAACGAGTGCGATATCGGGTTTTCGGGCAATGACCGCATCGAGGTCCATTTCGGTGAGCTCGACACCGCGATGCGTCACGACACTGCGAGGGATAATCTCGAAGCTCTCGGCCATCGTCGCGACCGTTGCGCGGCCGTGAGTCTCCACGACCGCAATAACCGCGTCTTTCCCCTCACCAATGAGGCGCTTGCCTTCCTCCAACATTGTGTAGGTCTTTCCAACGCCGGGGGCAGCGCCGAGCAATACTCGTAACCGCCCGCGTTTCATGGTCTACCCTTTCGCTTGTTTGAGGGCGAGATTGAGTTCAAGAACATTGACGCTCGACTCGCCCAGGAAACCGAGGTCTCTGCCCTGAATTTTAGACGTCACAAGATCGAGAACGGTTTGTTCGGGAAGGTGGTTTGCCTCGGCTACTCGAGGCGCCTGAAGAAGCGCATAATCGGGACTAATGTGCGGATCAAGCCCCGATCCTGATGCCGTCAGGGCGTCGACGGGGACGGCGTCAAGCGAGACTCCCTCGAGGTCCGCAATTGCGTGCTTGCGGTGGTCGATCTCGGCAACGAGTTTTTCGCTCTCGGGCCCGAGATTGGATCCGCTCGACGCGCCGGCGTCGTACCCGGCGTCACCGGCTGACGAGGGACGCGACTGGAACCACTCGGGGAGCGGGTCACCGTCGGGGTCGGCGAAAGACTGCCCGATGAGTGCGGAACCGACTACCGTGCCGTGGTCACTAACCGGCGAGCCGTTTGCGTGCCACGGGAATGCGATCTGGCTGACGGCGGTAATGACAACCGGATACGCGACACCGAGGAGGACCGCAAAAATCGCCATGGCTCGGAGCGCAACCCAATAGTGTCGAATGCCCGTGCGAAGTGTACTCACCGTGTCATTCTCCCTTCGTCGTTCACGTTCATATTCGGGTCAGAACCCAGGAATGACGCTTATTGCCACGTCGATTATCTTGATTCCCACAAACGGAGCGACAACGCCGCCCACGCCGTACACGAGCAGGTTCCGAGTCAGAATTTGAGATGCGCCCAGTGCGCGGTATTGCACGCCCCTCAGCGCGAGCGGAATCAAAATGACGATGATGATCGCGTTGAAGATGACGGCCGACATGACGGCCGACGCGGACGAGTGTAAGTGCATGATGTTGAGTACCGCGAGCCCGGGGAACACGCCCGCGAACATCGCTGGAATAATCGCGAAATACTTTGCAACATCGTTGGCAATCGAGAACGTCGTGAGTGCGCCTCGAGTGATCAAGAGCTGTTTCCCAATTCTCACAATGTCGATGAGCTTCGTCGGGTCGGAGTCGAGGTCAACCATGTTGCCCGCCTCTTTTGCCGCCGAGGTTCCCGTGTTCATCGCGACCCCGACATCCGCTTGAGCGAGGGCGGGTGCATCGTTTGTCCCATCACCCGTCATCGCGACAAGATTGCCGCCTCCTTGTTCATTGCGGATGAGGGCAAGCTTGTCCTCGGGAGTTGCCTCGGCAAGAAAATCGTCGACTCCGGCTTCAACCGAAATTGCTTTCGCCGTCAACGGATTGTCCCCGGTGATCATGACCGTGCGAATGCCCATGGCTCGCAATTCGGCGAATCTCTCGGCAATGCCCTCTTTGACGACGTCTTTTAGACGCACGACCCCCACGAGGCGACCGGCGCCGTGAGCGTCCTTTTCAGCGACCACGAGTGGAGTGCCACCGTCGTGAGAGATGCGCTCTACATGCTGATCGAGTTCGGAGAATGCGCCATTGACCTCGTGCTTTCCTTCTTTGATCCACGCAATCACGGCGGAACCGGCGCCTTTTCGAATACGAGAACCGTCTGGCAGGTCAAGGCCGCTCATTCGAGTTTGCGCGGTGAATGGAACGGTTTTTCCCTCGGCGACGTCGCTCACGTGAACGTCCATGGTCGTCGCGAGGTCGACGATCGATTTCCCCTCGGGAGTCGGATCGCTGAGAGAAGCGAGTGAGGCCGCTCGAACGAGCTCGATCATTGTGACGCGCGAAAGCGGGACGAATTCGGTCGCCCGGCGATTACCATACGTGATGGTTCCCGTCTTATCGAGCAAGAGTGTTGTCACATCACCGGCCGCCTCAACGGCCCGTCCCGACATTGCCAACACATTGCGTTGAACGAGCCTGTCCATGCCCGCAATTCCGATTGCCGACAAGAGGGCACCGATTGTCGTAGGAATAAGACACACGAGCAACGCAACGAGAATTGGCACGCTCGCGGGTGTCGCGGCGTACGAAGCAACGGGGTCGAGGGTCAGTGCAACGATCATGAAAATGATCGACAAGCTCGCCAAGAGAATGTTCAGCGCAATCTCGTTTGGCGTTTTCTGTCGAGAAGCGCCCTCGACAAGACCAATCATGCGATCAATAAATGTTTGGCCCGGCTTGCTCGTGATGCGGACGACAATTCGATCAGAAAGGACTCGGGTTCCCCCGGTGACGGCGCTTCGATCACCCCCCGATTCCCGTACGACCGGCGCAGACTCGCCCGTAATTGCGGATTCGTCAATCGACGCAATACCCGACACAATGTCGCCATCGCCCGGAACGAGTTCTCCGGCCGCAACCACGACAACGTCGTCGAGTGTCAAATCGGCAGACGAGCGCTCGCGAAGCATCGCACGCTCGGCAGCCGGATCGCCCGATGCATCGTACGTGGTCACGACGCATGCCACGGTACTTGTGCGGGTCTGACGAAGGCTGTCCGCTTGCGCTCTTCCGCGACCCTCGGCAACGGATTCGGCAAGATTCGCGAAAACCACAGTTAGCCACAACCACGCGGCAATTCCGCCGGTAAAGGTCACGGGTATTGCCGTTCCGCCCGACGACTCCGGCCCGCCAACGAACGGTTCCGCGACCGCGATGGCGGTTGTCAAAACAGCGCCGACCTCAACAATAAACATGACCGGGTTGTGCCACATGCCGCGCGGGTCGAGCTTTTTGAGCGCGCCGGGTAAGGCTGCACCAAGCTGTTTAAAACTGAAGGCGCTCGGCGAGCGCGTGCTCGTGTGGCCGCCGCTCGAGACCGGGGGCGTGAGAGTTGTCGTGGACACGGTTTATTTCAGCCCTTCCGCCAGCGGGCCCAGCGCGAGAACCGGGAAATATATGAGGGCGGTGACAATCACCGTCACCCCGACAAGGAGCACGACAAACTGAGGTCGGTGAGTGGGGAGTGTGCCGGCGGTCGTCGGAACTCTGTCTTGAGCCGCGAGCGAACCGGCCAACGCGAGCACGAACACTATCGGGAGGAACCGGCCCAATAGCATCGTGACGCCGAGGGCCGAGTTGAACCACGGGGTGTTCGACGTGAGGCCCGCGAATGCTGAACCGTTGTTGTGCGCGGCAGACGTGAACGCGTACAACACCTCTGAGAATCCGTGAACACCGGGGTTCGAGATCGACGTGGTGTCGACGTCCTCGCGCACGGGTGGAATCGCGAAGCTCAATGCGATACCGAGGAGCACGAGAACCGGAGTGATGAGAATATAGACGCTCGCGAGTTTGACTTCGCGCGGACCAATCTTCTTTCCGAGGTACTCGGGAGTGCGGCCAACGAGCAAGCCGCCGATAAACACCGCGATCACCGCGAGTATCAGGATTCCATAGAGGCCCGAACCGACTCCGCCGGGCGCAATCTCGCCCAGCATCATATTTATCATCGGCATCATTCCGCCGGGAGCCGTGAACGAATCGAACGTTGAGTTCACGGCTCCCGTCGAGGTGAGCGTCGACGACGTGCCAAACAGCGTTGAGGCGGCGATTCCGAATCGCTGCTCTTTGCCTTCCATTGCGCCACCCGCTGCCGTTGGAGCGGTTCCCGGTCCGACAGACTCGAGAATCGTCAGAGTTGTCAGGGACGCCACAAAAATCGTCACCATCACCGCGAGAATTGCATATCCCTGGCGCCGGTCGCCGATCATTCGCCCAAAGGTTCTCGGGAGCGAGAACGGGATCATGAGCATGAGGGCGTTCTGAAGCACGTTCGTCCACGCGGTGGGATTTTCAAACGGATGAGCAGAATTCGCGTTAAAGAAGCCGCCGCCGTTTGTACCGATCATCTTGATGGCTTCTTGAGAAGCGACGGGGCCGCCGGGAATTTTTTGGGTACCGCCCGCGATTGTCGTGACCTCGGTCAACCCGTTGACATTTTGAATCACACCTCCCGCGATCATCACAATCGCGGCGACCACGGAAAGCGGCAACAAGAGCCGCACAATTGAGCGTGTGAGGTCAACCCAAAAATTCCCGATGCTGCGACTCTTGCGATAAGCAAAACCACGCACGAGAGCCACGGCGACGGCAATTCCCACGCCCGCGCTCAAGAAATTTTGAAGGGCCAAACCGGCGATTTGAACCGCGTACCCCATTGTGGATTCAGGGGTATAGGTTTGCCAATCGGTATTTGTCACGAACGACGCGGCGGTATTAAACGAGACCCCCTCTGGTACGGCGGGGAGTCCGAGCGAATACGGCAACACCGCTTGCGCCCGCTGAAGGAGGTAGGCGAAGAGCAACCCCACGACGGAGAACGCGAGCACTCCTCGCATGTAAGACTGCCACGTTTGCTCTAATTGTGGATCGACGCCAATGAGACGATATACGCCGCGCTCAACGGCGAGATTTTTGCGAGACGCGTAGATGATGGCCATATAGTCGCCAAGCGGGCGGTGAACGAGGGCCAAAAACGCTGCGAGCGCGGCAATGGGAAGGATCGTGAAAATAACGTCGGTCAAAATCGTTCCGGTTTCACGAGGGCGTACACCAAGTACACGACTGCAGCGACAGCCAGCACGAACGCAATGGTGTCAATGACGATCACAGCTTTTCGACTCCCCACGCGACGACAACGATAACCGCGAAAACGACCGCGACGGTTAAAAGGTAGACAAAATCAAGCACAGGAATCTCCATCCTGATACACACATTTTTTGTCGCCGGGAGCGAGTGCCCCGAAGCGCATTCACCGAGTAGACACCCGCGTGGGCGAGAAAAATCGCCTACTAACGATTCGCAAACACCTTTTGATCGCATCCTAACGATCCGCTCACACGTGCCCGACGCTCATTTCCCCCATGTCGCGTTTCCCTTGCTTCCTGAGTGCCGGTCAGGTGGCGTGTGTACTGTTGATTGAACGTCACGAATTCGCCCCACGCGAACGCGAATTCAATCGAATAGAGCGGCGCACATGAGTTCCACTTTCGTTCCCGGGCAGCTGCGGTCCACTCTTACTCGCGCGCCGAACTCGGTCTCACCCGTGAGCACGTACTCGGCCCTCGTTCGCACCGTGAGAGATGCCGGCCTCTTGGCGCGCTGCCGAGGCTTTTACGGAGCAGTTTTCGCCGCGCTGGTTCTGAGCCTCGGTGGCTGCGTGGCCGGTTTTGTTTTGCTCGGCGACTCGTGGTTCCAGCTCTTGATCGCCGGCGCGTTGGGGGTTGTTTTAACCCAGTTCGCTTTTCTCGCCCACGAGGCTTCTCACCGGCAGGTATTCCAATCCGGACCCAACAATGATCGCGTCGGCCGACTGATTGCCGCGGGAATTGTGGGAATTAGTTATTCGTGGTGGATGACGAAGCACAATCGTCACCACGCGAATCCGAATACGATCGGCAAAGATCCCGACATCGAAACAGATACCATTTCATTTACCGAAACCGAGGCGGCAAAACAACGCGGTTTTTTGGCGCTTCTCACGAGACGCCAAGGGTATCTCTTTTTCCCTCTCCTCACGCTCGAGGGGGTTAACTTGCACTTTCGATCAATCAAGACCCTTTTTCAACCCGGTCGGCTCGAAGGGCGCAGCATCGAACTGTCCCTTATCGGCGGTCGTCTTGGCCTGTATGTCGCGATTGTGTTCGCAATGCTGCCCGTTGGGATGGCCTTCGCGTTCTTAGGCGTGCAACTCGCCGTGTTTGGTGTGTACATGGGGGCTTCATTCGCTCCCAACCACAAGGGCATGCCTCTCATTGCCGAGGGAAGCAAGGTTGATTTCTTAAGCAGGCAAGTGCTCACGTCGCGCAATATTCGAGGCGGCTTCGGCATGAGCCTGCTCCTCGGTGGGCTCAACTTTCAGGTCGAACACCACTTGTTTCCCAACATGCCACGCCCGCACCTCGCGAGAGCTCAAGCGATCGTAAAAGAGCACTGCGGTCATCTCGGAGTCCTCTATACAGAAACGAACCTCGCGGCGTCGTACGCAATCGTCGTTCGCTACCTCAACCGCGTTGGCCTTGCCGCGCGCGATCCGTTCGATTGTCCAGTGAGCGGAATCTATCGGCGCCGTTAGGCCACTCGAGATACGCCCGTGGAGTACCGCACCGTTCTTCTTTCACGAGTGACCGATCATAGACACACAACAACGGATGCTGTTACATTCGGGCGGTCGCAACAAAAGCGTTCCATCGCGTCGCGACTTCGCGTGGACGCACGAGCGACTGATTCTTTCGGGGAAGAAGGGGCAATGTCGGCACGACACGAATTCGTGGAGATTCCGTCTCTCGCGCAACGCGGGCGTTTCAGAGCGGGGGTGCTCGCCATTTTTTTCGGGCTGACTCTTAATTTTGGCCCGGTGACTTCGTCGCACGCGGAAGCGACGCAATCACCGGAAATCCACAATTCGTGGCTGCTTGTGACGCCTACTCACGCGATCCCAGCTGACAATGAGGCGGCTTTCACCGCAACGGTCGTGGTCGCGACAAAAGAATTACGGCCGCACGCTGTGATGGGGGAAACGGCGACGTTTCAAGCGGTTCCCGCTGTGGCATTTTCAGCGGGGCAGTGCATCACTGATCACGGCGGGATGTGCTCGGTAACATTCACCTCGGCAGTTGCCGGCCGGGTGCGACTTCGGGCAATCATTGGGGACGCGAATTTTCGGCTCTCTCTGACGCCGGTCATCTTTGCTGACGTTGACTCGTGATGTGCTCATCCGGATGAAAAATCAATTGCACACGACGCTCAGCATTCTGACCGGAAGCGCGCCTCGATCAGGGCGTAAAATAGGGGCAGACGTCATCGTGTGACCGTGCTCAACTGCGTGGTTGATCGCTGTCGTTCAAAGAATGAAAGAGAACATCTGAAGCTGACGTGGATGATCGTTGAGGGACCCACTTTCTTTATTAATCGTCAGGAGCGCGATCCGTATGCAAACGAGTGATTTTGCCACATTCGTGAAACGTTTCCGGGTCGATAGTCGTGGAGGCAAGCGCGTGTGCTCGCACGGCACCCGCCGTGTTCGAGCACACGCTGCGCTCCTTTTGATGCTGCCGATCTCATTGATCACCGCAACACCCGGAGAGTCGGCACACGCAGTGGGTCCACAACTCGCGAATGGAACGAATTCGGTCCTGATCATTACCGATTCGTCGGAAGACGAGATTATTCAGGGTTTTGCCGAGACCACTCCCATGGAGGCCGACGGTCGCGCGTCGTATACCGCGCGAATACACTCGAGCAATTTCGACTATTTCGAGAGCGTCCCGGGCGTGATCGTGACGTTCGAGGCTCCGCCGGGCGTGAAATTTTCGGCGTCAACGTGCACGACCGACGCCGAGGGGGCGTGCGCCGTGACGTTCACGTCGACGGTGCGGGGGCGCTTTGCAATCCACGCGAAAACGAATGGAATCGATATTTCGAACTCGCCGACACCCGTCGCGTTCAGATAACCACCCCGGCTCCTACGCGCGAACGTCGACGGCGGTGCGGCCTCGCACGCGACCGGCACGAAGCCGCGCGGCGACCGTCGGTGCTTCGGCAAGCGGAACAACGGTCGTCATCGAATCGAGCAGGTCTGGGGAGAGCTCGGCGGCCAGCGCCGACCACGCCCGTTCGCGAAGTGGCAACGACGCCTCGACGGAGTTGACACCGACGAGCGTCACGGCTCGAAGGATGAACGGCAAGACGGTCGCCGGCAAATCGATTCCTTGAGCGCGTCCGCACGCGGCAACCACCCCGTCACGCTGCGTTTGAGACAGGGCTCGCGCGAGCGTCGTGCTTCCGACCGTGTCGACAACACCGGCCCATCGCTGGTCTTGAAGAGGCTTGTCAGATGCCGACAGTGCTGATCGATCAACCACCTCATCCGCGCCGAGCGACCGCAAATAGGAGCCCTGCTCGGCGACTCGACCCGACAGCGCGGTGACCCGGTAGCCACGCGCCGCAAGGAGAGCTACCGCAATAGACCCGACACCACCAGAAGCGCCCGTGACGAGCACGGGTCTTCCACTCGCACCGACGCCGAGGCGCTCAAGTGCGAGCACGCACATCATCGCCGTGAAACCCGCCGTGCCAATTGCTGCGGCCCGAACAGAGGTCACCGAGTCGGGGAGGTGCACGAGAGCATCGGCTCGCACGCGAGCACGCTCCGCGAGACCTCCGTGCACCGATTCGCCAATCCCGTCTCCGTTGAGAACAACGCGGTCACCCGGGACACAACGCGGCGACGTTGATGAGGCGACCGTGCCGACAAGGTCGATTCCCGCGATTAAGGGAGTGTGGCGTACCATCGCCGCGTCGCCCGTGATCGCGAGCGCGTCTTTAAAGTTGACACTCGAAAACTCGACGTCAATCATGACGTCGCCCGGCATCAAATCCGCGTCATTGAGAGTTCTGAGCGTCGTCGTTCGCTTGTCAGGGTCGGAGGCATCAGTCGAGCGATCAACGACCAGGGCACGAAACGACATAATCGCAGCCTACCCACACGCACACGCGGTGTCGCGATGCGGGTCATTGAACCGTCGAGAGACGCAGGTTCCCGACGTTAGAGGGGCTGCTGTAGCTTTTGTTGACTTTTTGGTTTAGGCCGCCTGGGTGGCGGCTGGTTTTATTGTCTCGTATTCGATGGGTGTGAGTTTCCCGAGGGCGCGTTGTCGGCGCCTGCGGTGGTAGGTGGCTTCAATCCACGTGATGATCGCGAGGCGGAGGTCTTCCCGGTTCTGCCAACGCCGGGTGTTCAGGACGTTGTTTTGCAGCAGCGAGAAAAACGATTCCATTGCGGCGTTATCAGCGCACGCACCGACCCTTCCCATCGATCCGACGAGCCCGTTGTTCTTGAGCGTGCGAACAAACGTTTTCGAACGAAATTGGGACCCCCTGTCCGAGTGGACCACTGTTCGTATCGGGTTGCGGCGTTGGATTGCCATTCGGACGGCCCGAACAGCTAGTGATGCTTTCATCCGTGTGTCGATGGAGTACCCGACGATCCGGTTGGAGTGAACATCCTTGACCGCGCACAAATACAGTTTTCCCTCTTGCGTTGGGTGCTCCGTAATGTCGGTCAACCAAAGCTCGTTCGCTGCTGTTGCGGTGAATACTCGCTTGACTTTGTCGTCGTGCACGGGCGGACCGGGTGTGCGGTTTCTTCCGCGTTTCTTCGCGAACATGCTCCACAGCTTCTGCTGCGAACACAGGCGCCACACGCGCCGTTCCGAGACGGCGAAGCCCCGTTGGGCGAGTTCGTCAGCAATGAACCGGTAACCGAACATCGGATCATCACGGTGAACATCCACCGCCGCATTGGTCACGTGAGCGTCGTCCCACGCACGGTCACTGACAGGGGTGCGCACCCACCGGTAATACCCCTGCTTCGAGAACTTCAAAACCCGACACGTCACCGCCACCGGCACCCTGATTCGGGCACCGGCAGCGGCAAGCTCTCTCACGAGCGGGTACATCAGTTTTTTGGTAACCCCGCCTGCGACAAATACGCGGCAGCCCGCCGAAGAACTTCGTTCTCCTGCTCAAGCAAACGCATCCGCTTCTTCATCTGACGAATCTCGGCAGCGTCAGCATCGGTAATACCCGGACGAACACCGTCCTCGATATCAGCTCGCTTCAACCACGTCGCTAACGTCGCATCGCAAATTCCGAAATCCTTCGCTACCTGCGACAACGACGCTTCATTTCTTCGAGCAACCGCAACAACATCGCAACGAAATTCGATCGGGTAAGGCTTAGACATGACACACATCTTTCCACCAAGAACCAACACGGCCCTCAGAGATCAGCAGTCAACAAAAACCTCAGCAGCCCCAGACCACGAATTCGCATGCGTCAGGACGCGAACGAAGTCCCCCACAATGACCACACGCGTCGGTCGGTGAACTCTCGCTATCCTGAGGCCCAGAAGTCTTGCCCTCTTCACAACAGAAAGGGTCTCAACATGAGCACAATGCGAAGCACTCTGGCGGCAATCGTCCTTTTCAGCACCGCTGGTGCAGGAATCGCTGCCGCATCCCCGGCTTTAGCCGAGGATCGCTAGGTAAGCAGCGATGAGAATCGAATCACAGGCAACGGCCCGTGGGGAAACAGCTCGAATACCTGGATTGACAACCTGACAGATCAGGCAGGCATCACTAGCCCAGTGTTTGCTCGTGATGTGGAAAATTCGCTCAAAAATGTGGACCGAGTAGCTAATAGCGTCGTATTTGATGCCATCTCGTCAACATCTACGCAAGAATCAGCAGCAATAGCGGCTACCGATAACGGCGTCACGATTGAGGTACCGACGGACCCCACCAAGGGTGTCCGAATTTCGAATCCTGATGGGTCTCGGTTGACTGTCGGATTGCCTCACGCGGGAGCTGCTGGTTTCGCACAAAAACTCGATGACGGGACGGTGGTCTTCCCTTCGCCTAGCTTGAGTGCAAACGCCGTAATCCCGACCTAATTTGGCGTGCAAATGCTGACTACGATTGCCAACCAGGATGCTCCTTCCCAGTACACGTATGACGTGACGGCGGAGCTTGGCCAACGTCTCGAGCTTGCTGATGGCGGTGGCGCCGTAATTGTAAATACTGACGAGACCATCGCGGCAGTGGTTGCTCCTGCATGGGCTAAAGACGCAAACGGCAAGGATATTCCTACACGTTACGAAATTGATGGAAACAGGCTCATTCAAAACGTTGAACACGTAAATATCAACACTGTCGCGTATCCAGTCGTTGCGGACCCGATTTGGCTAGCGCCCTGGGTAGTGCGTTGTTTGATGGCCCTCGGCCTTTCGGGTCCACAAATCACCAGGATTGCTCAAGGCGGTTCGCCAGGGGCCATCCTTGCCGCTGGCGGATTTGCCGCACTGCGATGCGTATTGGGGAGGTGAATGAGAGTGTTCCGTAAAGATGACCTTGATACTCTCAGGGGCAAGCTTGACTTTGTGAATGTTGAGATTGACAATCACCCCTACAACTCTGAAGAAGTAAGAGCATCGAACGAAATCATCGAGAACAGCAAAAAGGAAAAGAAGACCGCTTCGGATATCAATCTCGAACTATCGTTGAGAGGTTTGCCCTCCCTAGAACAGGGAGGGCAAACCATCCTTAAGGGGATGAGAAGTTTCGCGAAATTGCACAGAACGAGGGTACGGCTTGAAAAGCGAATCAACAAGCTGGGGCGCAGGGGGTTGCCGTAGGCTTTGGGGACGGCTGAGGGACCCGATGCGACGGAGGCGTTAGAAAAGTTGCGGGGCAAAACAGCGAGTAAATAGCGAGTTGAGCAGATTTCTCTCGATAATGGAGTACCGATCTCCCGCGGAAATCCTGCCATTTTCCCCGGAATTCCAATGGTTTTGGTAGGTTGACGGGGTGCCCCCAGTGGGACTCGAACCCACACTGGAACGATTTTAAGTCGTTTGCCTCTGCCAATTGGGCTATGAGGGCCCGCCCGACGATGTTACCGAAATTGCGTCCGTTGCGGAGAACGCTCGAGGTCCACTACGACTTCGACGCGGACGCGCGGGCCGCCGATTCGCTCTCGACCGAGGCGCCCCTCGCGGGAGGCGGCCCCGACTCGATTCGTAAGCGGGGCCGCAGCGCAAATTCTTCAAATGAGGCGCGAGGATTTTCTCGCGCTCCGAGCGAAACAATGTCACGACCGAGCCAAAAACTAGCCCACCAGTCGCCCACGACGCGCCACTTTCGTTCCCACGTCGGAATCGCAAGACCGTGATACCCGCGGTGCACGAACCACGCCGGAAGGCCCAAAATCGCGAGTCTTCCCGATTGGAAGACGCCCACGCCAATTCCAAGACCCGCGACCGCACCCAGGTTCTTGTGCTCGTAGCCAACCGGAGACTCTCCTCGAAGGACGGCAACAATATTCTTCGCCAATAGCTTTCCCTGGCGCACGGCGTGTTGGGCGTTTGGCACACAGAATCCGCCAATTCCACCCCCCGTGACATCGGGAACGGCGGCAACGTCGCCCGCACCCCACGCGCCCCCCATTGCCGTGCCACTCTCGCCAATGACTTGCAGGTCGGACCCGACGCGGAGCCGACCTCGATCATCAATTGGTAAGTCAGTGTCTTTCAGCATGGGACTCGCCATGACGCCGGCAGTCCACACAATCGTGTCCGACTCGAACGATTCGCCCGTCGAAAGCTCGACGATACCGCCGACCGCCGACATCAATTGGGTATCAAGATGAACTTCACCACCCCGCCGGGCAAGGTTATTGATGACCCACCGGCTCGTCGGAAGCGACACTTCGGGCATAATGCGCCCGGTCGCCTCAATGAGGTGAAAATGGGTGTCATCGAATGACAGCTCGGGGTATTTCTTGAGCAAAGAACTCGCGAACGACCGCAGCTCAGCGAAAATTTCGACGCCGGCAAATCCCGCCCCGACGACGACGACCGTTAAAAGACGGTCGCGCCGGGGTCCGCGCGGCACGAGTGCGGCCGCGTCAAAGTTCGCGACAACGCGATCACGAATGGCCGCCGCTTCTTCTATGGTCTTCAGTCCGATTGCCTCGTCTGCGACCCCCGGAATGGGAAACGTGCGTGATACGCCTCCCGCCGTGACGACGACAACGTCGTAGTCTAATTGGGTCGACTCCCCCGCTTCGCCGGTAACCGTCGCCATTTTCGAATCATGATCGATTTTCGTTACCTTCGCCGTTATCACTCGAGTGCGCTTGAGATGGCGACGCTGCGAAATGACGGCGTGACGCGGCTCAATAGAACCGGCCGCAACCTCGGGAAGAAAAGGCTGATACGTCATATAGGGGAGCGGGTCGACAATCGTAACGTCTGCTTCGCCCTTGGCCAGCCATTTCTCGAGCTTCCACGCCGTATAGAAACCAGCGTATCCACCGCCGATAATGAGGATTTTTGGCAACGTTCACGTCTCCTTGATCAGAGGATGCTGCGCGGACAAATCTACTCCTTGCGAAGGAGACGTTTGAAATGGCGAGTAGCCGCCGCGACACCGAGCGAAACCAGCGTAGCGAATCCGAGCACAAGCGCGAGCGGAAGCCCGACGCTCGTGAGAAACTGCGTGCTCGGAATAAGTGCGTCGAATCGACCCGAATTTCCTTCGCGCGGCAGCAGAATCGGTGGCGCTGCTCGCGCTCTCGGCGGATCCGACGGGAGCGGTGCACTTTCTCCGCGCCGATGGAGCCGAATCCACTCGTTGAGGTCACCGAGCGGATTTGCCGCGACGAGTGCCACGGAATCGGAGACCGCCGCGCGCGCATCGATGAGTCCAAAACCATAGATTGGGCTGGGGTGGGTCTCACCCTTGGGAGACGCGGTCGAAATAACGCGATTAATGACGTTTGCCGCGCCGAGTTCAGGATGTGCGGCGCGAACGAGGGCAACCAGACCTGACACAATTGGCGCGGCACCACTCGTGCCCGCCCAGGTCGCGTAGTCGCCGCCGGGGAGCGCGCCAACGAGCTGTTCGCTCGGGGCAGAGACGCCGATGGTTATGCCTTGCGAGGACGCATTTCGACTAGCCTGCCCTTTTCTGCTGACGCCCGCAACCGCCAAGACTCCCGGAATCGTTGCGGGCGCGCCAACTTCCGCGGTCCCACTGCCCCGATTGCCCGCGGCGGCCACGACGACGACATCGTGGTCAAACGCGTACGTGAATGCCTCATCCCAGCTCGTCGGCCACTGAAGACTATTGCGCGTGAGTGACATGTTAATGACGCTTGCGCCGTTGTCGACTGCCCAGCGGACGGCTTCGGCGATTTGGTCGTCGGTGTTGACGGCGCCCGCATCTCCTCCGAGGGCAACCGAAATGGACAGCAAGGACGCCTCGGGGGCCGCCCCGAGGACTCCCGTGTCGGAGCCTCGACCACGCCCCGCGATGAGAGAGCTGACCAACGTACCGTGCTCGCTATTGGCCCCCACGGGGCGTTGGCCATCTGGTGCGCCGAGTCCGCTCACATCGGCGCCTCCCGTGACCGCTCCAGAGAGGTCGGGCACGGTCCCATCAACGCCCGTATCGATAACGGCAATTGTGATCCCCGCACCGCGGGTCGTCTTCCAGGCCTCGGTGAACCCGTAGTCATTCAGCCAGTACTCGAGGTCACGCACCGATTCCGTGCGAAGCGCAAACGCGGGCAAAGACGACGTGGTCGACCGCACTCCCGCGCCGCGCGCGTCACTCGGTTGTGCGACACCCGGAGTAGTAGGCCCAACGAGAATGACCCACGCACACGCGAGCGCGGCGACGAACCACCGCCGAAATCCCGCCGTCACGGTCTTCCCGGCTCGTTCTTGTCGGCTCCGTGATCGCACACGCACACAAGCGGAGACCAGTCCGCGCGCTCGAGCGCGAGGTCCCCAACGGGATTGACTCCACGACCGGCCGCGAGCGCGTGTGCCACGAGCGCGTGAAGGCACTTTATCCTCGTTGGCATTCCACCGGCAGAAACGTGGGCGATTTCCGGCACGGCGTCGATGCGTGTGCGGTCTGCGAGGTACAAACGATGCGCTCTCGCGTATGCGTCGCGCAGGGCCGGGTCCGCGCTCAACCGCTTGACCAGCTCCGTCATAACGTGCGCCGCCTCGAGTCGCGAGACCGACGCTCTCGCGGCAGGATGGCACAAGTAGTAGAGGGTCGGAAATGGCTCCCCCGTTTCTAATCGGGGCGAGGTGGCCACGACGGTCGGTGCGCCGCACTCGCAACGCGCCGCGATACCGATCACGTTTCTCGCGGGCCGCCCGAGCTGAACTGAAACCGCGAACGTGTCTTCCTCGGTTACGGGATCAAACGGGAACGTCGTCATTGCGCGTGCTGTGGTTCGGGAACGGTCACCGCGCGTGGCCACTCGTACCCGCTTGCAATTCGTCGGGCGTTTTGGCCGTCACGCCCGACAGCACGAGTGAACCAAAAAGCGAGTGAAGCCAATCGACGTGCGTGGGCTGGATCGTGTCGCTCACGGGCTGGCTCGGTTGTCCTCCGGGCTGAATATCATCGACGATCAAATAGCTGACCTCTCCCGGCATGACGTAATACAGGCGATCACGAGCCTGTGCACGAACATACGCGGGATCGTTCCACCGGGCTCGCTCCGACGAGAGTGAGTCAACCTGATTCTTTTGCGCCGCGACGGCCGACTCGACGTCCGCGATTTGTTGCCGCTGTTCAAGAAACAACCGAAAGTTGGGCGCGAGGGTTGCGATAGAAAAAAATAAGAGCACAATGACGAGAATTCCCACCGCCGAAAAGCGCACTCGCCGAGGATGCACAACCTCTGGCTCGCGCGCGGCGCCTCTCACGCTCTCCGTCGCCCCACTCCGGGATGCAACCACACGGACTCCCTTGAATCGTCGCGGGCGGCTTCCCTCGCTCGGGTGCCGCCTCGATTGAGCGGGTCAGGATGTGAATCGAGGAAACGCGCCGGGACCGGCGAATTCGGCCGAGTCGGCGAGCTCGTCTTCGATCCTCAGCAATCGATTGTACTTCGCGACTCTTTCGCCGCGCGCAGGCGCTCCGGTCTTGATTTGACCCGCGTTGGTTGCGACCGCGAGGTCGGCGATTGTCGTGTCTTCTGTTTCACCCGAGCGGTGAGACAGGATGGCAGAGTACCCGCTTTGTTGCGCAAGCGACACCGCGTCGAGCGTTTCGGTCAACGTGCCAATTTGATTGACCTTGACGAGAATGGCATTCGCCACGTTCGCGTCAATGCCGCGCTTCAAGCGCTCGGGATTCGTGACAAAGAGGTCGTCACCAACAATTTGAGTCGCGTTGCCGAGCTCCGACGTGAGATCGGCCCACCCGCTCCAATCGTCCTCGGCCAACGGATCTTCAATCGACACGAGCGGAAAATCGGCGATGAGGTCGGAGTAATACGAGATGAGGTCGGCGGCGCCCACCGTGGCGCCCTCAAAGCGATAGCGTCCCGCCGAGAAGAACTCGGTCGCCGCGACATCGAGCGCGAGTGCAATATCGCGACCCGGCGTCAATCCCGCGTTTTCAATTGCGGAGACGAGGAGTTCGAGCGCGGAACGATTGTGGGCAAGCTCGGGAGCGAACCCGCCTTCGTCTCCCAAACCGGTCCACAACCCCTTTTCTTTGAGGAGCGATTTTAGTGAGTGGTACGTTTCGGTTCCCCACCGTAGTGCCTCGCGATTGCTCTCGGCACCGAGGGGAACGACCATGAACTCTTGAATATCGACGCCCGTGTCGGCGTGCGCCCCGCCATTGAGAATATTCATGAGAGGCACGGGAAGCGTGCTGGCCTCGAGGCCGCCGAGGAAGCGGAACAGGGGCACGTTGGCAGATACCGAGGCCGCTCGAGCAACTGCGAGGCTCACCCCCAAAATCGCGTTGGCTCCCACGCGGCTCTTGTTCGGGGTACCGTCACACTCAATGAGCGCCGCGTCAATGTGGCGCTGATGCGCGGCGTCGAGTCCCCGGATCGTCGGACCTAATTCGCTTCGGACGAAATCAACGGCATTGAGCACTCCTTTGCCGTGAAAGCGATTCGCGTCTCCGTCACGCAATTCGTAGGCTTCGAACGCCCCGGTCGAGGCACCAGAAGGAACACCCGCGACGCCGATTGATCCTTCGTCGAGGTGCACCTCGACCTCGACTGTGGGGTTTCCGCGCGAGTCGAGAATTTCGCGAGCACGAATGGTCTCTACGACTGCCACACTTGTCTCCTCGTGAATGAATCAGCTCGGCGAACGACTTAAGAGGCCATTTTACTGACGCACGCGCGCCGAATTATGTGAAAGTCTTGAAAGCAAGATCGTCGACCGACATCGTGGCCCCGGTCACTTGCGCGTAACGGGAAAATCCATCGGCCGCCGCACGATTCAGGAGCCCGGTGAGGTTTTTTCGGTTGCGCTCGATCCGCACGCGATTGCCCGCGACCACCAACGCCGACTTGATAGCGAGCAATTGCGCCACCGTGAGACCGTCGTCGGGGTGCTCGGCAAAAGCACCGTGGACTAAGACGATGGCTCCTGGCCGCTCGGCGCGGCCGACGTTGACGAGGTCAATGATTCGCTCGAACCCAATCGAAAAGCCGGTCGCAGGCACGTCGTGCCCTCCGAGCCGCCCAATCATTCCGTCGTATCGTCCTCCTCCGCCGAGCGATCCCCCCGATGCGGGATGCGCGATTTCAAAGACGAGACCCGTGTAATACCCCATCCCTCGAACAAGGGTCGGATCGAACCGCGTTCGCACCTCTTTGGGGAGAGGTGGTAGCGCGTGCGCGAGAGATTCAAGAGATGCAATCGCGTCGGAATCGATTCCGTCGGGCAAGAGCCGCGTGATTTCGTCGACACTTAACCCGACACCTCCGTCGGACCGTCTCGATTCGAACGACTCGAGAACGCCTCCGAGAACCGCCGCCGCGTCGGGACCGAACTCGCTCAGCTCGGCGACAACGCCGTGAGAACCAATCTTTTCGAGTTTGTCAATCGAGATCAGTGCCGACGGGAAGCGTTCGGTTCCGAACCCGCAATACGTGAGCAGGCTCTCGAGGATGCGTCGGTGGTTGAGGCGAATTGTGCAATCGGCAAGGCCGAGAGCGTCAAGGACGTGTGCCGTCGCGGCAATCAATTCTGATTCGGCAAGGTGACTCTCCTCACCGACAATATCGATGTCGCACTGAACAAACTGGCGATATCGGCCTTTTTGGGGGCGCTCGGCGCGCCACACCGGGCCAACCTGAAGCGAACGAAATACCGGCGGAAGCTCGCCGCGGTAGGTCGCATAAAAACGAGCGAGAGGAACCGTGAGGTCGAATCGCATGCCCAAGTCGCACAGGGCTTCGACGCCCTTCGCCGCGACTTCGGTCGCGAGTTCGGCGGGGTTCAGCCCGCGTTTGAGCACCGAAAACCCGAGTTTCTCATTGTCTCCGCCGAGTCCCGAGTGAAGTCTGTCGATGTCGTCCATCGCGGGAGTTTCGATTTCATCGAAACCGTGAGCGCCATACACGCGGCGAATAATGGCGAGGGCGTGTTCTCGACGAGCTTTCTCTATCGGAAGAAAATCGCGCATGCCGCGCGGTGGTGTGATCGGAACGGCCATGCCTCCCAGTCTGGCACGCGGGCCCGCTCGAAAGGCGAGGCGCGATCACGGGGCAAAAGCAGCCAATCGTCGCCGTGTTAGTTAAGCCGACACGCCCGCGGGCGCCGGATCAACAAGACGCTAGAATTTCAAGCGGAGAGCCGGGAAGCCTGGTCGGCCTGCGACAGCGATTAAATGCCCGCAGAATACTCTCGCTTTCGCGAGATCGACCGTCGACGCCACCCAAAAAGGGAACTCTCATGCTCTTATCTCGCACCGTGCACTTTGTGCGTTCTGAGCGTAATGCGGCGGTCCTTCTTTTAGTTGGTGCTCTCGCGGGCCTTCTCATCGCGAACTCCGCGAGTGGGCCGAGCGTCATCGCCGCGTTGAATGACCACGTGGGAATTCCTGCGCTCGGACTTGACCTGACCGCAAATCACTGGATTTCCGATGGCCTACTCGCGGTGTTCTTTTTCATCGTCGCGGTCGAACTCAAACGCGAACTCGTGATTGGCGAACTTAACTCGGCGAGCGGGGCACTGCTTCCGGCAATTGCCGCACTCGGCGGCGTGATCGTACCCGCGGCGATTTATTTGGTGATCGCTGCCCCCGCGGGGCTTGCTCAAGGCTGGCCAATTCCAACGGCGACGGACATTGCGTTCGCACTCGGCGTTTTGGCCGTCTTTGGTCGGGCGATCCCCAACCGTGTTCGGGTATTTTTGCTCGCGCTCGCGGTTCTCGACGACCTCGTCGCGATTCTCCTGATTGCCGTCTTCTTCACGGGCAACGCGCACACCGCTTTTATCGGCGTTGCCGGCCTCTCGACCGTGGCGTTTGGTCTGGTCAGCCGCATCCTGAGGCCGCGATCACCGTGGCTCCTCAATCGGCGGGCCCAATGGCCCATTGTCACCGCACTCGTCGTTTTGGCCGCCCTCACGTGGTATTTCACCTACCAATCGGGCGTGCACCCGACAATCGCGGGCGTCGCTCTCGGACTCGCGGCATCGCGGCGGCCCGGGGGTCGCTCGGCGCACATTCTCGAGCCCTTCTCGAGCGGTGTTGTCCTTCCGCTTTTCGCTCTCACCGCGGCAATGGTGCGAATACCAACGGTCAGGCTCGAAAACCTCAGTCCCGCGTTTTGGGCCATTCTTGTCGCGCTTCCGGTCGGCAAGATGATCGGAATTGGAATTGCGGGCGTAGTCAGCGGGCACGTTGCGCGCCGCAAAGACAAGCCGTCGCTCGAGTTCGCCGACACGGTCGTCATCGGCGCGCTCGGTGGAATCGGATTCACGGTCTCGCTCCTCATGAACGCTCTCGCGTTTGGGTCGAAACCGGAGACTGTCGACGAGGGGACCCTCGCGGTTCTCGGTGGCTCGGGAATCGCAATTGTCCTGTCGGCGGTCCTCGTCAGTTTTCGGTCGCGTCACTATCGGAAACAAAGATTGCGGAAAGCAACGTCGCTACCCACGTAATGAGTGCCGCATCTCGCGACGGGCCGTTCTGCCTCGCCGCGGTTGTCACGGGAACGACAAGGGTCTCGTTTTGCTCGAGGTATCGCGCTCCCGGATACAAGCGTCGAACGCGCGCCTGAATGGAATCGGCCAGGTTCGCGGGCGCGAAGCGCACGTTCGGTCCCATCGCGACAACCTCGGTCAATCCCGCCGCGTGCGCGACACGTCGAAGGCGCGACACCGCAATCAAATTGCGAGTGGGCTCGGGCAGCTCGCCGTACCGATCAACCAGCTCATCAACCACGAGGTCCAGCTGTTCGTCGCGCGCAGCGGGAGCGGACGCTCCCGAGAGCTTTTGGTACGCCTCGAGCCGAAGGCGCTCGCTGTCCACATACTCGTGAGGGATGTGCGCGTCGACCGGCAATTCAAGACGCAACTCGGCGGGGCCGACGACAGCGTCGCCGCGAAAAGTGCTCACCGCTTCGCCAATCATTCTTAAGTACAGATCAAAACCCACGCCGGCAATGTGGCCCGCTTGTTCGGCACCCAACAAGTTGCCGGCTCCGCGAATTTCCAGGTCCTTGAGGGCGACTTGCATGCCTGACCCCAAATCGTTGTTCGCCGCGATCGTTGACAACCGGTCGTGCGCCGTCTCGCTCAGCGGCGTGTTTTCGTCGTACAGAAAATACGCATACGCGCGCTCGCGGCCCCGACCAACCCGACCGCGCAATTGGTGCAATTGGGTCAAGCCGAACTTGTCGGCGCGATCAACAATGATCGTGTTGGCATTCGCGATATCGAGGCCGGTCTCGATAATCGTCGTCGAAACAAGCACGTCAAATTTGCGCTCCCAAAAATCAACGACGACCGCCTCGAGAACCTGCTCGGGCAGTTGACCGTGCGCGACCGCGACTCGAGCCTCGGGAACCAGCTCGGCGATGTGCGCGGCAACGCGCCCAATGCTCGAAACGCGATTGTGTACGACAAAAATCTGCCCCTCCCGCAACAGCTCGCGACGGATCGCCGCGGTAACCTGACGATCCGAGTGAGCGCCGACAAACGTCAAAATGGGGTGGCGGTCTTCCGGCGGGGTCGCCAATGTGGACAATTCACGAATCCCGGTCACGGCCATTTCAAGCGAGCGCGGGATGGGTGTCGCGCTCATTGCCAAGACGTCGACGTTGGTTTTGAGTTTCTTGAGCGCGTCTTTGTGCTCAACCCCAAAACGCTGTTCCTCGTCGATAATGACGAGGCCCAGGTCTTTGAACGCAATCGTTTCCGCGAGCAATTTATGCGTACCAATCACAACGTCGACGGTTCCGTCGTGAACGCCACTAATTGTTTCTCTCCCCTCGCGCTCGGATTGAAACCGAGACAGTGCCCGCACGCGCACGGGAAACCCGGCAAATCTCTCGTTAAACGTTCCGACGTGCTGTTTCACGAGCAGTGTCGTTGGCACGAGGATTGCCACTTGCTTTCCATCTTGGACCGCCTTGAAGGCCGCCCGGACGGCAACCTCGGTCTTTCCAAAACCGACGTCACCCGATAAAAGCCGATCCATTGGAATGGGCCGCTCCATGTCGGCATTGACCTCGTTAATCGTCGTCAGCTGGTCCGGTGTCTCAACAAACGGAAACGCGTCTTCCAGTTCGCGTTGCCACGGAGTATCTGGAGAAAACGCGTGGCCCGCGCTCGACGTGCGTGCCGAGTACAGCTTGACCAATTCGACGGCAATATCCCGCACTGCTTTGCGCGCGCGGCCCTTCGCCGCCGCCCAGTCGCTGCCGCCCATCTTGCTCAACCCCGGAGCATCGCCGCCGACGTATCGACTGAGCAAATCGAGTTGGTCTGTCGGGACGTACAGCTTGTCGCCGGGATACCCGCGCTTCGACGGCGCATATTCAATGACGAGGTACTCGCGTCGCGTCGTGACGGCGCTTCGACCCCCAGACGACACATCGCGCTGCGTGAGTTCGACAAAGCGCCCGATTCCGTGTGTCTCGTGCACGACGAAATCGCCCGACGTCAGCTGAAGCGGATCGACGACCGTCTCGCGCCGAACCGCGAGCCGAGATGTTCGATGCGAATCGTATGCCGCCGCCCGACCGTAAAATTCTGTCTCGTTCAGCACCGCGAGATGCGCTTCTTCGCACTCGAATCCGTGATCCGCGAATCCTTGCACAATGTAGGCGACACCCGCGTCGGGCGACGTCGGGAACACGTCGACAACGCGAGCAGCCCACCCGCTCTCGGAAATGACGTGAGCGGTGCGCTCTACCGTGCCGTGTCCCTCGGCGACAATTGCAACGGTCCAGCCGCGTCGCAACAGGGCTCCGACGTGCTCGAGAGCTCCGTTGGGGATTCCCTGAAAACTCGGCACTGCCTCGGCGCGAACACGAATTGCTCGCGATTGATCGGGGACTCTATGCGACGACGGATCCGGGTTTTCTGGACCGCTTTGAAAGCTACTCAGTGTCCACCACGGATGATCCTCGGGCGCGTCTGATGCCCGTTGCTGCACGGCAGAACGCAAGAGGTCAAGGGTCATAAACTCGCCCGAGGCTAAATCAATCGGCGCCTCGGACCCCGCTGTTGCCGCATTCCACGCGGCCGCGAGAAACTCACGATTCGTCTCGGTCAGGCTCGCCGCTCGAGAGACCACCCGTTCGGGTGAAACAACGGCAACCGCGGCGTGAGACGGCATATAGGTGCTCACCGGAACAAGGGCGTCAACGAGTGCCGGAGTGAGCGACTCCATTCCCTCAACGGGAATTCCCTCCGCAATCTTCTCGAGAAGCCCCGCAAGGCTCGGAAACTCGATTTGCATGTGCGTCGCTCGCCGCCGCACCGCGGGCGTAAGAAGAAGTTCACGACTTGCTGACAGCGCGACCGACGTGACCGCATCGGGCAACGACCGTTGATCGGCGACCGAGAAGGCCCGAATCTGATCAACCTCATCGCCAAAAAAATCAATGCGAAATGGATGCTCCGCGATCGGCGGAAAGACATCGAGAATTCCACCGCGCACGGCGTACTCGCCGCGGCGAGTGACCATGTCAACGCGAGCGTACCCCACGTCACCGAGGCGCGCAGCGACCGCGGAAAGGTCGAATCCACTCGTACCGACGGTGATTTCGATCGGTTCGAAATCGGTGAGGTTATCGGCAATTGGTTGAAGCGCCGCCCGCACCGACGCCACGACAATGAGCGGGTGCTTGTGAGTCGTCGCTTCGCTCTCATCCGCTCCGTGTGCGGCGTCTTGCCACGACCGCATGTGTCGCAAAGCCGACAAACGCCGCCCGACAATTTCGACGCTCGGACTGAGCCGCTCGTGCGGAAGAGTCTCCCACGCGGGAAAATCCACGATCTGAGCGCTCGGTGCGTACGCCGCGAGGGCGGCTCGAAGCGACTCCGCCTCGCGACCCGTAGGAGTAATGACAAACAGCGCCCGACGCCGACCATTCTGGCTCTCACGCTTCAGCAAACCCGCGAGGAGGGGAGCACACAGTCCGCGAGTGAGCGAAAAATCAGCATCCGACGACGAGAACTCAAGAGCACTGTCAAAAGTTGGCACGCGCGCGAGCGCTGATACGAGGCCGTCGAGGATCACTCAGTGAGTTTACGCGGCGCGTGGAACTTCTGCTGCGCCACGACAAGACCGTCGCGGGCGGTCGTTTCTACGGCATCTGCCGCGGTCGCGACAAAGTCGGGCAGCACCCGCCGCTCATGAGCCGCGAAATCGTGCAGAACGTAGTCCGACGCCGATTGTCTGCCCGGCGGGCGGCCAATTCCCACCCGAACTCGCACAAAATCACCCGTACCAACGCTCGCAATAACGTCGCGCACCCCGTTGTGTCCACCGTGGCCACCACCGGCCTTAATCCGGAGCACGTCGAACGGGACGTCGAGATCGTCGTGAACCACGATCAACCGTGCGACGTCGAGAGAGAACGAATTCAAGAGGGCCGCAACCGGGGCTCCCGATACGTTCATGAAGCGACCGGGCTTCGCCAGAATGAGTCGCGGCCCACTGTCGAGCGCGCGACCCTGGGCGACGTGCGCGCCCGAAGGGTGGTGCGTAAATCGCGCCGACACTCGAAAGGCCAGCTCGGCAAGCACCATGTGCCCCACGTTGTGACGATTACCGGCGTATTCAGAACCGGGATTGCCGAGTCCGACAACCAACCACAGGTCTTTCGACAACGCTGCCGCCCCGAATTGTCTCGAATTGCGCCGGAATGGCTCGGTTATTTGTCGCCGCTCGTGTCCGCGTCGGAACCTGCCGCGGCGGAGTCAGCCTGATCGTGATCAGCAGGTTCGCCGTCGGCCGTTTCGGTGTCACCCTCGCCTTCGGTTGCCTCGTCGACCGTGTCGCTCACTTCGGGTTCGCCGAGGTCGATCTCGACCGATGCCGTGATATTGACGACAAGCACGTCGCCGTCGGTAACAAGAGAAGTGCCCGCGGGGAGTTCAAGATCGCGAGCAAAGATTTGCGTCCCTTCTTCGGCACCCTCGATGTTGGTCTCAAGGAACTCGGGAATGTGTGTCGCTTCTGCCTCGAGCAAGACCGTCGTTGCCTCGAGCCCGAGCGACGACCCCGCGACCGCTTCGCCCGTCACGTGCACCGGCACGTCGACCTGGACTCTTTCGCCCTGGCGCACGACAATGAGGTCGAGATGCTCAATCGCCTGTTTTACCGGATCTTTTTGAACATCGCGAACCAGGGCGAGTTGTTTCTTTCCCGCGATAGACAGTGTGAGGACGGCGTTTGCCTTGCGAATGATCAAACCGACCTGATGCGCGGGGAGCGCAAGGTGTCGCGGATCGATGCCATGACCGTAGAGGACAGCGGGAACTCGCCCACTCGCGCGAAGCTTACGAGCCGCACCTTTGCCAAACGTCACGCGAACGTCCGCTGGAACCTTATTACCGTCGTCGGCCATTGCTGTCTCCTCGTGCCGCTCGTGAGCGGGCGTCAATCGTTTGCGTGGATGTTCAACTCGAACGCATCAGCGTGAGGAAGGACCGCGATCCTCAATGACCCAGCCTGCTTCACCGCGTCGATCACGGATATTCGCTCGTGAGCGCGATCATCCCTCGCCGAAGTTCAATCCACGAGTCTAGCGCACGAGCGACACACAGCCGTCGCACGCGATTGACGACCGCGGTGCGGCCTCACGCACCGGTGCCCACGGCGGGGTTATGCGACTCCATCAAACATTGATGTCACGGAACCGTCATCAAAGACCTCGTGAATCGCGCGCGCGAGCAACGGGGCAATCGTCAAGACCGTCAGTGCGGAAAACCGTTTTTCCTCGGGAATCGGAAGCGTGTCGGTCACGACGACAGAATCGATCGACCCCGACTGCAAATAGTGCGCTGCGGGATCCGAAAAAACGGCGTGGGTAGCCGCGACGACGACCCGAACCGCACCGTTTTCTTTGAGCGCTTCGGCGGCCGCAACAATCGTGCGACCGGTGTCAATAAGATCGTCGACCAACAAACACACGCGACCCCTCACGTCGCCGACAATTTCGTGCACGGTCACATGATTGGGAACGAGCGGATCACGACGCTTGTGAATAATCGCGAGCGGCGCACCGAGCTTGTCACTCCAAATATCAGCGACGCGTACTCTGCCGATGTCGGGCGAGACGACGGTCAAGGTCTCGGGGTCGAGTACCTTGCGCATGTGAGCCAAGAGGACCGGCATCGCGAACAGGTGGTCGACCGGACCGTCAAAAAAACCTTGGATTTGCGGCGCGTGCAGGTCAACCGACATGATTCGATGTGCCCCCGCCGCTTTGAACAGATCGGCAACGAGGCGAGCACTGATCGGCTCGCGCCCGCGATGTTTTTTGTCTTGCCGCGCATACGGGTAAAACGGCGCGACAACCGTGACGCGCTTCGCGGACGCGCGCTTGAGCGCGTCGACCATAATGAGCTGCTCCATGAGCCACTCGTTGATCGGTTCGGAGTGCGACTGAATCACGAACGCGTCACACCCGCGCACGCTCTCGTTAAATCGAACGTAGAGTTCGCCGTTTGCAAAACTGAACGCTTTCGACGGCAAGAGCACGGAATCTAATTCTTCGGCAATTGCCTCGGCGAGGCTCGGATGCGCCCGGCCCGATACCAAAACAAGCTGCTTCTTGTTTGTCGCCTCGATGCCAAACACCTATTCTCCGATCATGTCGGGTTCATCCGTCGAACCCTCGTCGTCGCGGGCCGCCGAGGCAGCGCGCGCCGCGTCAGACCCGGGTCGGTGGGATTCAACCCAACCGTCCATATTGCGCTGCGCAGCAACCGTGACCGCGAGGGAGCCCGACGGCACATCTTTGCGCACGACCGTTCCCGCACCGATATACGCCCCGTCGCCAATACTAATCGGAGCGACAAACACCGTGTTCGACCCGCCTCGAACGTGCGACCCGATGCGTGACTCGTGCTTATTGACACCGTCGTAGTTGGCAAAGATCGTCCCGGCACCGATGTTCGAGTACTCCCCGACCGTCGCGTCGCCCACGTAGCTGAGGTGCGGCACTTTGCCCGCCTCGCCGATGACGGCGTTTTTCGTTTCAACGAACGCGCCGATCTTTCCCGTGGAACCGAGCACCGTTCCGGGCCGCACATACGCAAACGGACCAACCGCGGCTTCGGCTCCAATTACCGCGAGCGTTGCGTCGGTGCGTCGAATGGTCGCTCGCTCCCCGACCTCGCAATCGACGAGGGTCGTGAATGGCCCAATTGTCGCACCCGTTTCGACGGCGGTTGCGCCGAGAATGTGCGTGCCCTGAAAGAGCGTGACGTCGGGTGACAGGGTCGCCGTGACGTCGATCCACGTACTCGCGGGGTCGGCAACCGTGACCCCGGCACGCTGCCACTTTTGAACAATGAGTGCGTTGAGCGTAGTGGCGGCGGCGCTCAGCTGAATTCGGTCGTTAATGCCCTCGACCTTCCACGGGTGGGACACCCGAACGGCCCGAACCTCGGATCCGGCCGCCCGCAAGACGCCAATCACGTCGGTCAGATACTTCTGGCCTTGCGCGTTGTCGGTGGCAATGGCGCTGAGGTGACGCCTCAAGTCTTGTGCACCAAACACGTAGACGCCCGCGTTGACCTCGTTCACGGCCCTTTGTTCGTCCGTCGCGTCACGGTGTTCGACGATGCGCTCTAGCGTTCCATCGGCCTCGCGAACGATGCGCCCGTACCCGGACGCATCGTCGAGCATCGCCGAGAGCACCGTCGCAGAAACCGAGCTGGCTCGGTGCGTCGCGACAAGGCTCGCGAGAGTTTCTGCGTCTATCAGGGGCGTATCGCCGTTGATGACGAGCACGTCGCCGTCGAACTGAGCGGGAAGCGCCTCGAGAGCAAGTTCGACTGCTCGGCCCGTCCCCGGAATCTCGTCTTGGTCGACAATGATGCTCGCGGGAAATTCGGCCTGAATCGCCTCGGCGAGGAGGTCACGCTCGTGGCGCACGACTGACGCGACGTGTTCGGCGCCGAGTTCGCGGACGGTGACAAGAACATGTGCGACAATCGGCTTTCCCGCAAGAGAATGGAGCAGCTTGGGGGTCCGCGATTTCATGCGAGTACCTTGGCCCGCGGCGAGTATTACAACGGCAAGATGGCGATCTGTCACGGTGCCATTGTGTCGCACATTCGCACGCCGCGCGTTCGCGACGTGCAGAGATAGGCACTCCGGCTTTTTTCAGCGGATGGATCGGCGAGGGTCGTAACGCCGCTCGCAATTGACCGGGTCTCCTATAAGAAAGACAATCCTGCAGCAGACCCCGACTTTGATCTGTCCCCCAATTCGAGGACTGCAACCGTCCGCGATTTCTGGAAGTGTGCAAAACAGGTCCCCAAATTCGAGGGCCTGATCAGGTATTGAAACGATGGCAGATCGCGCACCACACGATAATCGTCGTTAACTCAACAAGCAGTTAGGAGAGGGAACAATGAACGGTGCTCTTCGCACAGCGTTAGGAGTCGCTATTGGAGCGGTCGTGGTGATGATCTCGTTGACTCCCACGCAAGCAACCGAGACAACTAGCTCAGCTCGGTCCAGGGAAAACCCTCGGGCTACTCTCATTGGAATCGACGGCAAGACTCGCACGGTGATCAAGACCGATACGGGGAATATGGAGAGCCGAGTTGAGCTTCAACCGGGTGACACGCTGAAGCTCAGCGCCGACAGGAAAGCTGTAATCGGATATGACACCGAGGGCAAACCCTTCATGACTCTTACTTCACCCGAACTAAAACATCGCGACAAGGTGGTCGACGCGGAGTTTGCTATTGACGGAAGCAGCGTTGCCTTGGTGTCCACGACGGCAGCACGATCTCCCCGTCACGCCTGCCCACAGGCATTCCGGGGAAATTTCCTTGTGGGATCCGTAGGTGGACTCGTCGTCTGCGGTGCAGCGGGAGCAGCAAACGTCGCCGCTGGACTAGCGTGCGGCGTTGGCTGGTCAACGTGGACATCGGCAATTGACTACGATCACGCATGCCGAAGGAAATAACGAAGTACAGATCGAGATGGAGCCGGTTGATACGGTGGATTTTCCGCCGTCCCGACTATTTCAACGGTCGAGAAATGGTGATCGTCTACGGTGCAATCTGGGCTTCGGGGATCATTCCTACCGTCATCATCGGGCTAATCCGCTGTCCACCCACGGGCGATTCGGTTGGTGAAGACGTATGGGACATTTTGACTAGTCCCAAGCTGCTCGGTTGGTCGGCAGCGTTTCTCGTCCTCATCGTCGTGAACAGGATTGCCATTTTTGCGCGAAGGAAGATGGGGATCGCGAAGGGTCGCGATGAGCGTCAAAACGAGCCCACTTGAAGTCATCGCCTGGCAAATCGGCTTGAGAATGGGCTCCGCCTCCAGGACTCGAACCTGGACTTAACAGCTCCAAAGGCTGTCGTGCTGCCATTACACTAAGGCGGACCGGAAGACCGCGAGGGTCAACACCGCCCTCCAGTCTGCCAGACAAGGCAATGCCTTTGGGCCACGCCACCTCGCTACCTTGCCCCCGCCGTGGCCCCGCGCGGAGGTTCACCCGTGGCCCCGGCTCCGGCACGACACGGTGAGGGCCTCGCCGCGCTCGCGTCGTCCCGCGCCACAACAATCGTGGCGGGCGCCTGAAAAGACAGCAAACGAACCCAATCGGGTGAACCGCCTGACTCGACGAGCCGAATGTCGGGCAAAGCGGTGGTGCACTCCTCTACAATGACGCGGGCCTCGAGTTCGGCGAGTTTCGCTCCCACGCACCGGTGAATTCCCACTCCAAAAGCGAGACCGTAATCCAAAGTGTCGGGGTCCTCGCCATTTCCGGTGAGCTCCAACACCAATTCGGCACCCGCGGGAATGGTCACGCCCGCGAGGACCGTGTCACGTGTGGCTTGCCGACGCCACGTCGGAACCGACGACTCGGCGGCGAGGACGCGGCGAACGTGGCGGGCCGCCCCGGTCTGATCTGCCACAATCGCGTCCCACTCGCGCGGTTTTTCGAGCAGTCGCACGAGGGCGATAGACGCCAATTGGCTTGTGGTCTCTTGCCCCGCAATGAGAAGGAAATACCCGAGTGAGCATATTTCAGGTTGGGTCAATCCAATGTCGTGCAACGCCCCAAATATGCCGGTTCCGCGTGTGGAGTCGGCGCGCACGCGGTCGATCAGCCAGCGGTAGAAATCTGCCGCGCAGTCCGCGAGTTCGAGTTGACGCTCGGGGCTCGGCCACCCCCAAAAAAGCTCGAGCGAGTCACGACTCCACCGTTTCAGCTGGCGAATTCCCGGCGGCGGAAGCGCCTCGAGATCGATACCAATCATTTCGAGCAACAGCACGGCGGGCGGAGACTCAATGACAGACTCGACAAGGTCAACGGATCGGTGTGCGTCGAGATCGATGCGCGCGCGGGCAATGCGCTCGCGAACGAGCTCGCGAATGCGCCCTTCGGAAGCGGCAACCGTCGCGGGCGTAAAAAATCGGGTGACCGCGTGCCGAACTGCACTGTGCGAGTGTGTCGCGTTGCTCGCAAGAATGGGCGGCAAGGCGAACCGCGCGTCTTGCAGAATTCGCAGGCTCGCGGCGCTCAGCTCGGTGACCGCGGTGAGCGCGTTGCTCGGCACAAATTCGCGGGGCCGCAAGAGGGCCTCCCTCGAGGCCGCGCGGTCGCGAACGCGCCAATATCCGGTTTCGGAATCGAATGAGACGGGGCAGCCCGGCGGCGGTTGGGTCACGGTCTCGCTCCCACGCCGACGAGCGCTCGAGCCAACCAGCGAGCGGACTCCGATTGAAAAACGGCGGGCTCGAGTTGGGATGCCGCGCACGGCACGGCATCGAGCGCGTGAGTGCGCGCCACGTGCTCCCGATTGGCGAGTTCGACGGTGCCGGGTCGGTCGGGCCACGAGCCAATGACCACGGCCGCAACGGGCAAGCCGCGTCGGTCGAGAGCTTCGATTGTCAAAGCGGTGTGGTTGAGCGTGCCCAGACCGGCCCGAACGACCACCACGGTTACGACCGCGACGCCGTGGGTGTCGCCGAGATTGCGCCCGAGATCGGCAATCGTTGCGCCCGCGGCGTCGAGTTCGACGAGCACGCCACCGGTACCCTCGACGAGCACCCACTCAGCCCTCTCACGCATCACAACAACGCGTGCCGCGTGCTCACTGATCGTCGGCAACTCAACCCCGGCATGTTCGGCGGCGGCGACGGGAGCCATGGGTTCTGGCAGCGTCATTCCCGCGCTTGCCTCACGCACCCCGCTGAGCCGTTGCACCTCGTCGGCATCGCCGAACCCGCCGGGGAGAACCCCCGTCTGAACGGGCTTATACACGGCAACGGTTCCCGCCTTCGCGAGCGCACACGCGAGTGCCGCGGTGACAATTGTCTTGCCAACGCCCGTATCGGTGCCGGTCACCACAATGACGGGCCGCGGTACCGGAGCCGTTTTGTGCGGGCGCGAAGGCGCGTTCTCGTGATGATTCATCGGACCCCGTCGAGAACGTGGCTCACGGCGGAACACGCGTCTTCAATTTCGCGATCAGTGAGGGTTCCTCGAGCCGTCACACGCAAGCGCGAGACACCGTCTGGCACCGAGGGCGGTCGAAAGCACCCGACTCGAAAACCCGCGTCGAGGAGCTGGCGACTGCACTCGAGCGCACTCGCCGCGTCTCCGACGACAATGGATTGCACGGCGCCGACCCCGCGCGTGAGCACGTCGGGAAGGTGGCCAATCATTCGATCCGCACGCGAGTGGATTCGAGCCACCCGGTCTGGTTCCGCGCGCACGATTGTCGCTGCGGCAAGGGCCGAAGCAACGTTCACGGGCGCAAGACCCGTGTCGAAAATGAAGGTGCGCGCCCGATTGATGAGGTGGTCTCGGAGGCGGCGCGGACCGAGAACGACTCCGCCTTGACTCCCGAGCGCTTTCGACAGTGTCGCCGTGACGACTACGTGTTCGGCGAGGCCCGCGGCGGCGACCGACCCCGCTCCCCCGCCGGTGACACCGAGGCCGTGAGCCTCGTCAACTACGAGAAGCGCGTCGTGTGCGGCACACACCGCGGCAAGCTCGACGAGAGGCGCCGCATCGCCAAGGACGCTAAACACCGATTCCGTGACGACGAGCGCGCGAGGTTCGTTGCGACGCGCAAGAGCGGTCGCGACCTCGTCGACGGAATTGTGCGCAAAAGTGGCCATTGTCGCACGGGCGAGGCGAGCCGCATCGATCAGGGACGCGTGAACGTATTCGTCGGTCACAATGAGCGTTCCGGGGCCACCCAACGCCGTGATCACTCCCACATTAGCGAGGTAACCCGACGAGAAGAGCAAGGCGCTCTCGTGCCCCAAAAACGATGCGAGATAATGCTCGAGTTCTTCGTGGAGCGCCGTCGAACCGGTCACCACTCGGGACGCCGTCGCGCCGGTGCCCCAGACCTGTAGTGCGCGCGCGGCGGCGTCAATGACTCGCTGATCGGTCGCGAGGCCCAAATAGTCGTTGCCCGCGAGATCGACGATGCCGCTATCAGGCCAGCGAACACCGAGCGTTCTGACCAGGTTTCGTTTCGCGCGAACCGCGGCCTGATCATCGAGCCACGAGTCGAACGACGGTTTCATTGCGACGACCCCGCGCTCGCTGTCTCTTCTATGGCCCCCACGATTCCCGACGTGATCGTGTCGAGTTCGTCGTCAGTACACGTGTAGGGCGGCATCGTGTAGACCAAATCGCGAAACGGGCGTATCCACACGCCGCGTCGAATCGCCGCGCGAGTCACGGCCCCGATATCGACCCGGTCGTGAAGCTGAACAACCCCGACCGCACCGAGAGTCCGAACCTCGCGCACGTGGTCACGGTCGGCGCCCGCGCCGAGCCCAACGGCGAGTCGGTTGTTGATTCTCGCAACGGTGTGACTCCAATCGCGACTGAGAAGAAGGTCAATGCTCGCGATGCTCACCGCGCACGCGAGCGGATTGGCCATAAACGTTGGCCCGTGCAAAAGAGCGCCCGACCCTTCCGCCGACACGGTGTGAGCAACGTCGTCGGTGCACAGCGTTGCCGCGAGTGTCACGTATCCACCCGTCATGGCTTTTCCGACGCATAGAATGTCGGGTTCCACTGCTCGCATCGTACTCGCGCCAGACGCAGTGCTCGTAGCGGTGTGCTCACTCGCGAATAGTGTGCCCGTCCGACCGAATCCGGTGGCTATCTCATCGAAAATTAGCAGCATATCGTGCTCGGTGGCAATGTCTCGCAGCACTCGAAGACACGCGGGAGAAAAGACGCGCATGCCCCCGGCACCCTGAAGAATCGGTTCGATGATGATGGCCGCAATCTCATCGCGCCGCTGTTCCGCAAGAGCGTGAATGTCGTGCGCCCACGCGACAATGTCGGGGTCGTCATCGCCTCGGTGAAACCCGGGCGGCGGGAGGGGGCCAAAAACCTGCTCGATCATTGTGCCCGCGAGCGCTCGATGCATTCCGTCGTCGGGATCGCACAGGCTCATTGTCGCGAACGTGTCACCGTGGTAGCCGCCTCGCACGGTCAAGAGTCGTCTGCGTGCCGTGCGGCCCTTCTCGCGTTGGTAGTGAAGGCTCAGCTTGAGTGCGACTTCGACGGAGATTGAACCGGAATCGGCCAAAAAGACGTTCCGAAGTGACTCGGGGGTGATTGTGACGAGGCGCTCGGCCAACTCAATTGCGGGCGCGTGCGTGAGACCGCCAAACATGACGTGGCTGAAACGGTCCACTTGTTCTTTGACGACGGCGTCGAGAACGGGGTGTCGGTAGCCGTGAATCATGCACCACCACGACGACATGGCGTCAACGACGCGAAACCGCTCGTTCCCGTCGCTCAGGGTCAGCGTTGCGCCGTCGGCGGCTTCGACAAGCCACGGATTCTCGCGAGGCGTTCGAGGCGAATAGGGGTGCCATAATACGGCGCGATCACGGTCGATGAGTGCCGCGGACTCGCTCACTCGGCGATCCGCTCGTGTCGCGAACACTGGGCCGACCACCCTCCGGGCACCACTTGGACCTTCATGCGTCGTCCACACTCAGCACAGTATCGCGGCGGCTCCATCGCGAGCCGTGCACGGCAATCGCCGTGGACACTGTCAGCCGGCGTCGGCAACCGCACCTCGCGCGAATCGACACCCGGAATCGCGCGCCCGCAGTGCCCACAAAAAAACGCGACCGTAATCGCCGCGGTCATTTCCGCCGCAGAATTCGGCTCATGACTGCGCGCGGATTCGGCAATCACAGCGTCTTCTGAAGCTCGCGAATCGGCATGTTGAGTTCTACCAAGAGGTCGAGGTCGGCCGTGGCCGGGCGCCCGAGAGTCGTCAAGTAGTTTCCAACGATGACCGCGTTGATTCCCCCCAACAGGCCTTCGCGAGTGCCGAGGTCTCCGAGCGTGAGTTCTCGGCCCCCCGCATAGCGCAAGACGGTGCGCGGCATTGCGAGGCGAAAAGCGGCGATTGCGCGCAACGCGTCGCGGCCATCCATGACCTCGTGGCTTTCTAAGGGCGTTCCCGGTCTGGGGTTGAGGAAGTTCATCGGCACTTCGTGCGGATCAAGGGCAGCCAATTGCACGGCCAGCTCGGCGCGCTGAGCGAGCGTTTCTCCCATGCCAAGAAGCGCACCGCAACACAATTCCATTCCCGCGTCGCGCACGAGGCGACACGTGTCGAGCCGCTCGTCGTACGTGTGTGTCGTGACGACCTCGGGAAAAAAACTGCGCGCGGTCTCGAGGTTGTGGTTGTACCGATGCACTCCCCAATCGCGCAATTGATTGACCTGGTGTGGAGTGAGCATGCCCAACGAACACGCAATATTAATGTCGACTTCGGCGCGAATCTTGCCGATTGCGAACTTGACCTGATTCATGAGCTTGATATCGGGGCCGCGAACCGCGGCAACGATACAGAACTCGGTCGCGCCGGTCGCCGCGGTCTCCTTCGCCGCTTGGACGAGTTCGGGAATGTTGAGCCACACGGAGCGCACCGGTGAATCGAACACGCCCGATTGGGAGCAGAAGTGGCAGTCTTCCGGGCATCCGCCGGTCTTGACCGACACAATGCCTTCGACTTCGACGTCGGCGCCACAATACGTGAGGCGTACGTCGTGAGCCACCTGCAACAGTTCGGGCACCGCGGCGTCGGGTACCTCCAAAATGCGAAGAACCTGTTGCTCATCGAGGCCGATGCCGCGAACCGCAACCTGTTCGCGCGCTTCCTCCAGAATCGACGTCAGTTTTCGTTCCCTTCCGGCCCTGATTTCGCTACTTGCCACTATAAGTCGACGCGAGCACTCCCGTGGGAATGTGGCTGATGCGTCGACTGAACCCTTCGCTGCTCGCGAAGCGCCCCGAATCAGTCCCCAACAATCCGCGCCCCGTGTACGGGTCCGCACGCGCGAACCGCCGTCAACCGCGAGGCGCTGAGAGCGATTTGGAGCTCGAGCGCGCTGTCGACGTCCGCCGTGAGAAACGCGACGGTTGGGCCAGAACCCGAAATGACCCCCGCGAGGGCCCCGTTCGCGTCACCGATTTCGAGCACACGCGCGAGTTCCGGTGCGAGATGCAATGCGGGCGCCTGCAAGTCGTTGTGAATCGACTCCGCAAGCAAGTGCGCATCGCCCGCGCGAAGCGCCTGGAGAACGTCGGCGTCAACCGTCGGGCGGTCTGGTGCCGGGACCATATTGTCGGCGTTTCGAGCCAAGTGAGCGTCGAGTTCGTTGTACACAGCGGGAGAGCTCAATCCGAAATCGGCAAACGCGAGCACCCAATTGAACGTCCCCTTGGCGAGAGCCGGGCTGAGGCTATCGCCGCGCCCGGTACCAATTGCGGTTCCTCCCGCGAGCGCGAACGGAACATCTGCCCCGAGACTCCGTGCAAGTTCAAGCATCTCGTCTTTCGGCACGTCGAGGCCCCACAGCGCGTCGCACGCCACAAGCGTTGCCGCGGCATCGGCCGACCCCCCTCCCATACCGCCCGCGACCGGTACGTTCTTGTCAATCACGAGACGAACACCGCCGGAGTATTCTCGCGCTCGTGCCATCGCGCGCGCCGCGCGAATCGCCAAATTTGATTCGTCGGTCACGAGGCCAGACGTGTCAATCGAGCCGCGAAATGACACCGAAAAGGTGTCGGCCGGGTACGCGTAAACGTCCTCAAAGAGCGACACCGCTTGATACGCAGTAGCGACGTCGTGAAAACCGTCTGCCATTTTGGCGCCCACCGCGAGGAAAACGTTAATCTTCCCCGGTGCCCTCGCGTGAACGGCGCTCACCACGTCGACGAGAGTCATCCCACCAACCTAGCCCAGCGGACCGCGAGCGCTGCGATTTGGCGAACGTGGCTGTCCCTCGCTCGCGGTAATCGCGCGCGAAAGAGAAACAAACGCAGTGAGCGTCAACTGTTCGCCGCGAGCCGTCGGATCAAGGCCCGCCGCGCGCACATGATCGGACGCCGCGTCGCTTCCCGCTAACAGGGCAGCGAGCGATTGTCGAAGCATCTTCCGCCGCTGCCGAAATGTCGCGTCAACGAGTTCGAAGGTTTTCGCTCGTAGCGCGTCATCGCCCGTGTCAACGACGTGACGCTCGAACGCTACGAGAACCGAATCGACGTGCGGGACCGGCCAAAAAACCGTTCTACTAACGGCGCCCACGATTCGCCACGACCCAAACCACGCGGCCTTAACGCTCGGGCCACCGTAGTCTTTCGTTCCCGGGCTCGCCGCCAAGCGGCGCCCCACCTCGGCTTGAACCATCACGAGACCCGCGCGCACCGACGAGAAACACTCGAGCAGATGAATGAGAACCGGAACAGAGATGTTGTACGGCAAATTCGCGACGAGCTTCGTTGGGGTCCCCGGAACCGTGGTCGCGCGCAGCGCGTCATCGTTGACAACCGTGAGACGTGCATTCGGTTGGTGTGCCGCGATGGTCACGGGCAACTGCGCGGCGAGTCGACGGTCGATTTCGACGGCCGTCACGTGAGCGCCCGATTCGAGAAGCCCGAGGGTGAGCGAACCAAAACCGGGACCGACCTCGAGCACCTCGTCGCCCACACCAACGCGAGCGAGCGCCACAATACGACGAACCGTGTTTCCATCGATAACAAAGTTTTGACCGAGTTTTTTTGTTGGGTGTACCCCGAGTTGGTGGGCAAGGTTCCGAATTTCCGCGGGCCCAAGAAGCGGCGAGTGCGTCACGCTACTCCGGCTATCGGTTCGCTCGTGACGCGCGCAACCGGCTCGGTGTCCCACCGCCCGTAGACGAGCTCGGTGTTCGATGCGATTTGTGCCGCGAGCACGGCAAGGTCGGCGTCGAGGTGTGCGGCCATCGCCCGAAGGGTCGTGGGGATGAGATACGGCGCGTTCGGATGTCCCCGATGTGGAGTCGGCGTCAGGTAGGGGGCATCCGTTTCGACGAGGAGAAGAGAACGCGGTGCGACGGCAAGAGCGTCTCGAGTATTCGCGGCGTTCGAGAAGGTAACGGTGCCCGCGAACGACATGTACCAACCGTGCTTTGCGCACAATTGCGCCATCTCGGCGTCTCCCGAGAAGCAGTGGAACACCGTTCGCTCGGGGGCGCCCACGCGCGCGAGTGTCTGAATCACGTCGGCGTGCGCGTTTCGGTCGTGAATCTGAAGGGCGAGTCCACTCTCTTTAGCAATCTCAATGTGGGCCTCAAAAGAACGAATTTGGGCGGCGTGCCCGCTCTCGTCCGTGCGAAAATAGTCCAAGCCCGTTTCGCCCACGGCCCGCACCCGCGGACGTCGAGCGAGGTCAGATATCGTCGCGAGCGCGTCGTCCAGGTCGCCTCGAACCTCGTAAGCGGGCACCTCGTTCGGATGAAGAGCAACCGCCGCAAGCATCCTCGGTTCAATCGCGGCGGTATTGGCCGACCATTGCGACGATTCAATATCGCCGCCCACTTGCACGACACCGCGAACGCCGACGCTCGACGCGCGGTCAAGCTGCTCGCGATAGTCGAGGGGATCGTCGCCGTCGCCAATCTCAAGGTGGGTGTGATTGTCGTAAACCGGGACGGCGAGCGCGTCGGGAAGCGGCGGGTAACTGAGAGGGCGCCCGGCGCTTTTTTCTCGGTGCTTGAGGTGCTGAAAATCACTCACTGTGGCTCCTCGGCGTCAATTCGAGGAAACAGCACGTCGAGCGGCCCGACGACGACGTTGGGCGGCAGCTGTCCCCAGGTCCCCGCCAAGCGAACGTTTTGCTCGGCGAGCGGTCCAAGTGCCGATTCGGCTCCCAAAGCCGCCCACAGTTTGTGAGTCGAGACGGGCATCACGGGTGAGAGCAACACCGCGAGCGCGCGAAGTCCCTCGGCAGCCGTGTAAAGGACCGTCGAAAGCCGTTCGCCCCGGGCTCCGTTTTTGGCGAGCGCCCACGGTTCTTGAACGGTGATATATCCGTTGAGGTCGTCGACGATCACCCATATCGCGGTGATCGCCTCGTGAATCGCGAGGCGATCAATTGCCTCGTCCGCGGCGAGTGCCGCGTGTTCGATAGTTGCCCGTACCTCCACATCGTCGGCACTGTAGGCCCCGGGTTTTGGCACGCGGCCCTCAAAGTATCTCGTGATCATCGCGAGAACACGAGACGCGAGGTTTCCGAATCCGTTCGCTAAATCGGATTGGTAGCGCGCCGACAGGTCTTCCCAACTGAACGATCCGTCGTGGCCGAAGGCAATCGCGCTTAAAAAATGGTAGCGGAAGGCGTCCGACCCAAACGCGTCGGTAATTTGCCTCGGCTCGATCCCCGTCAACTTTGATTTGCTCATTTTTTCTCCCCCGACGAGGAGCCACCCGTGCCCGAACACGCGATGCGGCACGGGCAGGCCTGCCGCCATGAGCATTGCAGGCCAAATAACCGCGTGAAAACGGGCAATGTCTTTGCCGACAATGTGAACCGCGGGCCACCGGCGCTCAAAGTTTTCGTGGTCAACACCGTAGTCAATTGCCGTGATGTAGTTGAGCAGTGCTTCAAACCACACGTAGACGACGTGAGTGGGATCCCACGGGACCGCAATTCCCCAGTCGAAGCTCGACCGTGAAATCGACAGGTCGGCGAGACCGTGTTCGACGAAACGGATTATTTCGTTGCGCACGGCGGCCGGCTGCACAAAATTTGGTTTCGACTCGTACAGGTCGAGGAGGCGCTGAGAAAAGTCGCTCAATCGAAAGAAATAGTTGCGTTCTTTGAGCACCTCTACGGGCCGCGAGTGAATTGTGCACAGCAGAACACCCGCGAAGTCGCCCTCGCGAGTCTCGACGTACAGGTCGTCGGGCTGCTTGTATTCTTCGCACCCCACGCAGTAGAAGCCCTCATATTCGCCCGAATAGATAAAACCGTCGTCGTAAAGCTTTTGCAAAAACGTGTGCACGCCCGCTTCGTGACGCTTTTCGGTCGTGCGAATGAAATCGTCATTGCTCATGTTGATCGTCGTCAAAAGGGGAAGCCACGCGGTTTCGACCAGGCGATCAGACCACTCGTGGGGCGCAAGACCGTGAGCGGCCGCCGTGCGGAGAATCTTTTGACCGTGCTCGTCAGTTCCCGTGAGCAACCACGTGTCGTCGCCCGACTGACGATGCCAACGCGCCAACACATCAGCGGCAATCTCGGTGTACGCGTGCCCGATGTGCGGAACGTCATTAACGTAAAAAATCGGCGTCGTGACGTAGAAAGACGAGCCGGCGGACATGCCGTACAGTCTAGGGCGAGCGAGCGCGGAGGGTCGCCTCGTAGAGTTCGCGCCGACCGAGTCCGGTCGAGCGAGAAACCTCGGCGCACGCGGCGCGAATTCCGGTGCCCTCGTCAATGAGTCTCAACACGTGTGCAACGCCGTCCGCGCGCTCGACGCGGACAACACCCGCACCGGCCACCACAACGGCGATTTCGCCGCGAACACCGGTGTGCGCCCACGCCGCAATCTCCGACAGCGAGCCCCGCACGACCTCCTCGTGCACCTTCGTCAGTTCGCGACACACCGCGACGCGCCTCTCGGCACCGAACGCGTCGGACATCGCGGCGAGGCACGCAACCAAGCGATGGGGCGACTCAAAGAACACCATCGTTCGGCGTTCGCGCGCCAACTCACGCAACATCGCGGCGCGCTCACCGGCTTTTCGAGGCAAAAATCCTTCAAACGCAAACCGGTCTGTAGCGAGGCCCGAGACGGCGAGTGCCGCGACAACGGCGCTTGGCCCGGGCAAAACGGTCACTTTTACTCCCGCATTGACCGCCGCGTTCACGACGCGAAATCCGGGATCAGAAATTGTCGGCATCCCCGCGTCGCTCAACACGAGCACGTCGCGCTGGCGCGCCACCGCCACGAGGTTCACCGCGGTCGTGCCTTCGTTGTGATCGTTGAGGGTATGAAGATGCGGGCGATTGTCGATTCCGAGACCCGCGAGCAAGCGGCGCGTGACGCGCGTGTCTTCTGACGCAATCGTGTCGGCAGATCCGAGGGCATCGCGGAGCCGCTGCGACGCGTCACCAAGATTGCCAATCGGGGTGCCGCCCACAATGATCACCGACCCAGTCTCCCAGGTACGGTCGCGTTCGGCCTTTCGTTCGTCGCACGTATCACACTCGAGGGCGAGCACTCTCGGCACCGAGGGTCGAGTTTTGGCGTGCTCGAATGGCGACAATCCGTCCGAGTCGAGATTGGTGACGACACGCGCGCAATCACCGAACCTGTTGTCCCAGTTTTTTGAATTTGACACGATGCCTTATGGTGAGTGGATGATTTCCGACCATCCTTCTCTCGGCAGACCAGACGTTGCCGCGCGACGGGGCGAGCCACTCGTCGTCATGGATAAAGTCGACAAATATTTTGGTGACGTGCACGTCCTGAAAGATATTGACGTGGTCGTGAACCGAGGCGAGGTCGTTGTGGTGATTGGGCCGAGCGGCTCCGGAAAGTCGACACTGTGTCGGGCTATTAACCGGCTCGAAGTCATTGACTCCGGCTCCATCACGATTGATGGCGCCATATTGCCGCTCGAAGGAAAGATCTTGCGCGTTTGCGCGCAGATATCGGAATGGTCTTTCAGTCCTTCAATTTGTTTGCGCACAAAACTGTTCTCGAAAATGTCACCTTGGGTCCGATCAAAGTTCGCAAGCTTGCCAAGGCCGAGGCCAAGAAACAGGCACTTGAACTTCTCGAGCGGGTCGGCGTAGCCAATCAAGCCGGAAAGCTACCCGGTCAACTCTCAGGAGGACAGCAACAGCGGGTTGCGATCGCTCGCGCGCTCGCAATGAAACCCAAAGTGATGCTCTTCGACGAGCCCACGTCGGCTCTCGACCCGGAAATGATCAACGAGGTTCTCGACGTCATGGTAGAGCTCGCGAAAGCGGGAATGACAATGATTGTCGTCACTCACGAAATGGGCTTCGCGCGCAAGGCCGCCGACCGCGTAATATTTATGGACAGCGGTGAAATTGTCGAAGAAGCCGAACCGGAGACCTTCTTCACAAGCCCCTCAAGCCACCGGGCGAGAGATTTTCTCTCCAAGATTCTTACTCACTAGCGTTCACAACGATTGTCAACGATAAAAAACGTAAGGAAAACATGATGATGCGAAAGATGCTTGCACTTGTTGCGGTAGGTTCAGCCGCGGCGCTCGTTTTGGCAGGGTGTAGTGGACCTTCGCAAGATAGCGGATCGGGCGGGTCGTTTGAGGTCGCTAAGAACGTCAATTTGACGGGCAGCGCAACCTATGACCGCATTAAGTCGGCCAATAAGGTGCGCGTCGGTGTCAAAGAAGACCAGCCCGGTCTCGGTTATCTCGATTCCACAACCGGCAAACGCACCGGTTTCGACGTCGAGGTCGCTCGGTGGATCGCCGCATCGCTCGGCATTGACGACACGAACATCGAGTTCAAGGCAATCCCGAGCGCTAACCGCGAGGCAGCCATCACCAACGGCGATATCGACTATTACGTCGGCACGTATTCCATCACGGACGCTCGCAAGCACCAGGTTGACTTCGCGGGGCCGTATTTCGAAACGGGACAGTCACTTCTCGTGAAGAAAGACAACCAAACAATCTCAAGCGAAAAAGACCTCGCCGGAAAGACAGTCTGTTCTGTCACGGGGTCCACGCCGATCCAGAACATCAAAGCAAACTTTCCCGCAACGAAGACCGTCGAATTTGAGGGTTACTCATTTTGCGTCGATGCACTAAATAATGGAACGGCCGACGCGGTGACGACCGATCAAGCGATCCTTATCGGTTATGCCGCGCAAGCGCCCGACACACTCAAGGTTGTCGGCGAGCCGTTTACTAAAGAAAAATACGGGGTGGGCCTCAAGAAGGGCGACGACGCGCTTCGGCACTTCATTAACGCGCTGCTCACGAATGGCAATGCCACGTGGAAAAAAATCTACGATGACACGCTGGGCAAGTCCGGAAGCGTCGTGCAACAGCCGAAACCTAACGACTACTAAGAACAGGCGCGGAAGCCGCACATGGGCACGCTTCTGAACAATCTCAGATATATTCGCGACTGGGTTCACAAACACGGTCATTCTGTTCGCGTTCTCCGCCGTATTCGCGTTGACGCTGGGAACAGCGGTCGGGGCCATGCGCGTTTCTCCGGTTGGAACCATGCGAGCGACCGGGACCGTTTATGTCAACCTCGTTCGAAACACCCCGCTTACACTCCTCATGTTCTTCTTCGCGTTCGGCTACCCGAAACTGGGCCTGCCAAACGTTGGGTTTACGGCTCTCGCGATTGCCGCGCTGAGCCTGTATACGGCGACCTATGTGGCCGAAGTCATTCGTTCGGGGGTCAATACGGTTCCGGTCGGCCAAGCCGAGGCTGCGCGAGCACTGGGCCTGCCATTCGGCCAGACGATGTCGCTGGTCGTTCTTCCGCAGGCCTTTCGCGCGGTCATTCCGCCCATGATGAGCGTCTTCATTGCACTCTTGAAGAACACGACCGTCGCGGCAGGGTTCTCGGTCGCAGAAGCGGGAACCATCCGTGCCAACCTCTCGGAGCGTGGCGAGCCGGCGATTGTGGTTTTGCTGTGGGTAGCGTTGGTCTTCGTCCTCCTCGTCGGACTCCTGTCGGTTCTTCAACGCTCCTTCGAGAAGAAATGGAGCGTCGCGCGATGACGACCGTTCTCTACGATGTTCCCGGGCCAAAGAGCAAAGCCCGCAATCGCGTGATTGGCGTGATCACAGTGGTAGTCATCGTCGCGATTGCCGGTTTCATCGTCGCAAAATTTTGGGAAGCAGGGCAGTTTTCCGCGCAAAAATGGAGCCTCTTCTCGTTTCCACTCGTCCAACAGGGGAATCATTCAAGCGACCGGTCGCACTCTCTTAGCGTTTGCCCTCGGCGCCACGTTTTCTCTCATCCTCGGCCTCGCCTTGGCGCTCGGCAGACTCTCCAATCACGCGTGGGTGCGAGTTCCCTGTACCGTATTCGTCGAGTTTTTCCGCGCAATTCCCTTGCTGATCCTGATGATGATCATGTATTACGGGCTCCCGCCGCTCGGCCTGACGTTTGTGACGCCTCTGGTTGCGGTTGTGACCGGACTCACTCTGTACAACGGTTCCGTCCTCGCGGAGGTTTTTCGCGCCGGCGTCCAGTCCCTCCCGAAGGGGCAAAGCGAATCGGCGTATGCGATCGGTATGAGCAAATCCCAAGTCATGTCGATGATCTTGGTGCCGCAAGCGACGCGCGCGATGCTCCCCGTGATCATTTCTCAGCTTGTCGTGATTCTGAAAGACACCGCACTCGGGTTTATCGTTACCTATCAAGAATTGCTCTACCTCGCCAAGCTCTACGGGTCCAATCTTCAGTACGGTTCGCCGATCATTCCCCTCACGATTGTCATTGGCGGGATCTACATCGCTCTGTGCCTCGTTCTCTCGGGCGTCGCAAAACTCGTTGAGCGCAGACTTCGAAGCGGTGGAAAATCAGCGCGAGTGGTTTCTGCCCAAGTACCGTGGTTGCCACAGCGGTAGGCGCTCTCGGGTGCGCCGGTCCTCGCGCTCGCCGATTGAAATGATCGCGGCGCACACGGTCAATCTCACTACCATGATGAGGTGGGCCGACACGTAACGTCACCGGGAACCCCCCGGGTTCCGAATACCCGCGTTCGTCGCTCGCGTCGATCATCCGTCGAACTCCACGACGCGGCGGGGAGTCTCCCCGCCGCCGAGTCTTTCGCGACGGGATCCCGTTTCGACTCGTGGTGGGCACGCATTCTCGCGACCCCGGCGCGAAAGAAATGGTGGTATTGGGGCGGACCAACCGCGGTCGTGGTCATCGCGGCAGTTGTGCGGCTCTGGAACCTCGGCAATCCGCATTCACTCGTTTTCGACGAGACGTTCTACGTCAAAGACGCCTACTCGATGATGCACCTCGGCTATGAGGGTTCGTGGCCGAGCGGCGCGGACAGCGACCTCAACGCCGGGCACGCGGACGGCTTCTCGAATACACCCGAGTTTGTCGCGCACCCGCCACTGGGAAAGTGGCTGATCGGACTCGGCATCGGGTTGTTCGGCATCGACAACAGCGCCGCGTGGCGCGTGGCGACCGCAGTGGTCGGAATCATCGCCGTCGTCGTCATCATGTTCGTGGCACGATCACTGTTTTCGTCGACGGTGCTCACGGTCATTGCGGGTTTTCTTTTCGCGATCGACAATCAAGCGATTGCAATGTCGAGGGTTGCGCTTCTCGACAATTTCGTCATGATTTTTGCGCTGCTCGGTTTCGCAGCGATCCTGCTTGATAGACGATGGGCCGCCGTTCGCCTCGCCGCGTGGCTCGATCACCGACGTCGATTGCGCCCCGATTGGGAGCCGTCGTGGGGCCCAACTCTGTGGTGGCGGCCGTGGCTCTTCGTCGCGGCCACGTTTTTTGGCTTGGCAAGCGGCGTCAAGTGGTCGGGACTCTTTTTCTTACTGGCGTTTATCGCGTACGTCATCGTCGTTGACACGATTGCGCGACGCCGAGGCGGCATACCCTTTTGGTTGAGCGCGGGCGTTCTCAAACAAGCGCCTGCCACCGTCCTCGCGATGGTTCCCATCGCACTCATGACGTACGTTTCAACGTGGATCGGATGGATCGTCACGTCCGGTGGATACTTTCGCGCTTGGGCAAATGACCCGGCAAACTCCTGGTCGGGACCGCTTTCGTGGATACCCAATTGGGTGCAAAGCCTGTGGCACTATCACGTCGCGATGTACGGATATAACGTCGGCCTCGAGGTTCCGCACCCGTACCAAGCGAACTCTCTCACGTGGCTTTTCCTTATTCGCCCAACGAGCATGTATTACCGCGGCTCGACGCGCGGGCAGAGCGGTTGTGAATTCGACGGCTGCGCCGAAGCGATCAGTTCAATCGCCAATCCAATTATTTGGTGGGCGGCAACCGTCGCCGTGTTCTACCTCGTCTATCGAGTGGCTCGCTATCGGGAGTGGCGCGTCGGCTTCATTCTCATGGGCATCGTCGCCGGATACGTTCCGTGGTTGCTGTATTTACACCGCACGGTCTTTCAGTTTTATTGCATCGCGTTCGAGCCGTACTCGATCCTCGCTCTCACGTTCGTGATCGGCCTGATCCTCGGCAAGCGGACAGACGTATCGTGGCGGCGGGTGAGAGGAATCCGCGTCGTTGCCGTTTACCTCGTTCTCGTTTCACTCGTGGGGATATTCTTTGCCGCGAGCACTGTCGGGTTTCAAACGCCATTCTGGTTTTGGCAAGCGCACGTGTGGCTTCCGTCCTGGCGATAATCGAGCGTCACGACTCGCTCGCTCTCCGCACGCCAGCCATCGTGCGGAAGACGCCCGTGAACGTGCCGGGTGCCCGCAGCGACGTTCGAGCACGGAAATGGATAGCCCGCGGTGGTCGCGCAGTTGACCGACAATCCCCTAACGTAGTTGTGTGACCAATCGATCCTCGCTCCCCCTTTTGTCGCCGCTCGCATCGAGCCAGTGGCTTGCCGACCACCTCGGCACCGACGGGCTTGTCATTCTTGACGCGACCGTTGTCGCGGGTTCTTCGCCCGACGGCACGCCGTCGTGGCTCAGCGGGGAGGACGATTTTCGCGTCGCGGGCCACATTCCCGGCGCCGTCTTCGCGGATCTTCTCAAGGATTTTTCCGATCCCACGAGCGAACACTCGTTTACCAAACCCAGTGTCGAACAATTCGAGCGGGCCGCGTCGTCGGTCGGGGTCGACAATTCAACCGCGGTGGTCGTTTATGACTCTGCGATTGGGCAGTGGGCGGCCCGAGTGTGGTGGCTCTTTCGCGCGTTTGGCTTTGACAATGTCGCGGTGCTCGACGGGGGATTGACCGCGTGGAAAGCGCAGTCTCGCCCGCTCGAAAAAGGTCCCGTTTCGCCGCGGCCCGCGAAGTTTATCGCGAGCGCGCGCCCCGAATTGTGGGTCGACAAACGCGACGTTGAATCAATTGTCACGGGTACGACCACCGCCGCGCTCGTGTGCGGCACCTCGTCGCGAGAGTTCTCGGGTGAAGTCGGTCAACGCTCTCGCTTGGGCCACATTCCGGGAAGCGTGAGCGTTCCCGCGGGAGAGTTGATTGAGCGCGACACGAACGTGTTTGTCGATGCTCACGCGCTTCGGTCGGCGTTCGCTCCCGCACTCGATAGTGGCCGTCGCGTAGTGACGTATTGTGGCGGTGGAATTGCAGCGGCGGTCGACGCCCTCGCCCTCACTCTCATTGGCGAAAAAAATGTCGCGATTTACGACGGTTCGCTCGAAGAGTGGGTGCGTGACGCCGACGCGCCGCTCGCAACGGCGACGCCCGCCCCGCACTAGCCCCCCGACCGACCAACGCGGGATGCCAGCCTGGTGACGTCGAGCGTTGCGGTCACTTCGGGAACCGTGCAAATTCCTTCGGTCGTTACTACCCATCCCGAAACGGTCGCGGTGAGTCGCGAGCCGACGGTGATGTCACCGGGATGCAGATCTTCGCGCGATTCTTGCCAACTGAATCCCTGATCCGGCACGGTATCGAAAGTGTTGAACTCCTCGCTGGTGATCTCGACACCAGCGCTATCCGTAATTGTGGCCCGTGCGTCTAGATGGTGACGTACGGGCGTCCCGTATCGGGAATTGAGCGTGTACGACGGAATAATCAGTGCCGTGTTGTCGACGTCGAGGCGTGCCACTCCACACGACGTATCTTCTGCGCGCAGCTCCGCCGGTGCCGCGGTGGCGTCAGACGAGGCGGCGACCTGTCCAGAATGTGGCGACTCAGACGGCCGATAGCTGGCTTCCCTCAAACGCGACCCGAAGCTCTCAATCTCTTCGGCACCACTGCCGAATGGCACTCCGTATTCGTTGCCATCGGCGCCCCGGACCGCCCAATATCCGACCTCTCCCATCGTGTCGCGAGTAAGGGGTGTGTACGTCATCTCGACACGATTATTCGAATACTGTGTCGGATCCAGCAGAACCACCGATCCGCCTTCAAAAATAAGCCGTGCGCGATTCTCCGAAGCGCTCGCTGGATTCGCAGACCCTGAAAACACAAGAGAGGCGACCGCAACGACCCCGCTCATCGCGGCGACCCGACGCAAATTTCCCGCCGACTTTCTGCCCAATGGCCGAATTGTGCAATCACCGTCGTATGCGATGTGCTTCTCTCCGGCTCCCGGGTTTTTTCTTGTAAACATGACTCTTAGCCTCCTGCCTTCTTTTTGGGAACGTCGCCCGGGCCCGCACGCTCCTTCCCCATTTTCGATTAATATGCACTCGATATTAGCCCCTTGTGAACCCCATTTGAGTGGGTTTCACAAGGGGAAAACGAGTGCCATGGTTATGCTTCACCCGTCGAATTTCGTCCGCGATTATTCGATGCCCTCGCGCCATTTCGGTTGGGTCGTCTCCGGCGTCCACATAGCGGTCACGTGAGACGCCGTGCACACACCGCGAGTTGTCACGACAGAAACATTGGCTCGTGACGTCGTCCACCCCAATCGTGTCGACGCCTTTTTAATGATGCGCCCAAAATGCCCCCAGCTGGGATGGCGTTGGACGCCCGAGCGCGAAAATTCGTTGCGTCCGCTGTAGGTCACCGCGCCCGTTGAGTCACTGAGCACAGAGTCCACTTCGATGACGTGCTTTATCGGCAGGCTCGAATCCATATCGATCCGATAATTCGTATCGAACGTATTTTCCGTTTGGAGTTCCAGGTGCGCGGTCCCACATACCGTCCCGTCTGGGGGGGCAATGACCATCTCGCCCGCTCGCCCGGCTGTGCGTTCTGAGAAGCCCACCAGAGTATCCGGCCGTAATTTGCGCGTCGCATGGGCCATTTCTCCCGGCGCATCACCGATCGGCACCCCGTACTCGTCGCCGTCTCGATCAACTCGTATTTCGAATTCGAATTTTTCCGCATTGTCACGTCTGAGCGGCACAAACGTCAAATCCTCGTGACTCGCGGTCCACGGCTGCACCGGAACCGCGTATTCCTCGTCTGCAAGAATGATCGCACCCGCATGAGCCGGACTCGCGACCCCGCCAGCTAGGACCGCCACGACCACGGCGGCAACCGATAATCGTCCTCCCGCGTCTCGCGTCCACCGCGCTCCCGAGCCTGTGTTTACCCATCCCGACATGATTCGATCCCCTTTTTTTCTTGACGACCGCTGTGCCGTTACCCCGTGGGTCCACTAACAAGCCCGTTATGTGATCATCGTCGCCGCGGTGTGTTCACCGTCCGTCTATCAACGGTCTGGATTGGCAACGACGAAGTGTCTCGACGCCATCATTTCTGGCGCCGCGCACACCCCGTGCGCGGTCACCACGTAACCTCCGAACGTCGCAGCCAGCGTTTCGTTGAATGACGCCCGAGGGTTAACGGACCGGGAATCCATCCACACTCTCTTCACGCCACGCGGAACGTCGATGCGATACTCGACATCATCGCGTCCGGGGAGGTGTGACGTCGCCGACCATGCGAAACGGGTTGGGTTGCCGGCACTGTGACGCAAGACAAAGAAGACCGAGAACTTTTCCCGATTGCGAACGATAATTCCGGCGATTCCACACGTTTGACCCGCGTGGGTCGCCCATTCTTTTGCTCGAGACACGTGGCCGACAACCGTGTCAGACTCGAACGCGTTGTTGGCGTGCGGCGATCCGCTGTGAGCCGAATGCGCGGTAACGCCGTACTCGACCCCCTGATCGTCGGTGCGAATCTCGAATCCGAAATGCGCCGCGTTCGCTCGAGTCAACCTCTCGAACGTCATATCGACTTGAGAAAAAGATGATTCGCCGCGAGCAGCGCGGGGACCGTCGTCATGTCCACCAGGATCGGACGCACCGCCACCAGACACGCTAAGAACGGCCACCAACGACAATCCAATCAGCACAACCATATTCGTCCGCTAACCCCCGTTTTTTCGGACACCGTCGCGCGAAAGATTGTGCGGCTCATTGAGCAGCAGATTCGTCACGGCAAATTAAGCCAATGCTAGCGGCGCGGACGGTCGAACGCTATCGAAGGTAGCTTTTTTCTCGGATCATTCTTCTTTTTCGTTCGTGGCCCGTCGACCGCCAGGCGACGTTGTGGCCGATGCGTTCGATTCGTATGACGTATTAGTCGATTCGAAAAAATTGACAAGTTGGAGAGTGTCGTTCGCCGCGGCCATCCACTTGGCGGGATTCGACACTCGATACTCGGGCTCGAAACCGAGTTCTTCGAGCCGGCGGTCGGCCAGAAACCGCACGTATTGGTTGATGTAACTGGCGTTGAGTCCGAGGATCCCGCCGGGCAAGAGATCGCGGTTGTAGTCTGCCTCGATCTCAACCGCGTCGAGAATCATTTGTCGGATCTCGGCGGCAAACTCGGGCGTCTGCAGATCGGAGTTCTCGTCGAGCACCGTCAAAATCAAGTTGATCCCAAATTTGAGATGCAACGACTCGTCGCGCACGACCCAATCCATGAGTGAGCCAAAGTTGCGAAGCAGGTTTCGTTGCCGAAAACTTAGCGCGACCATGAAGCCCGAATAGAACCAGATCCCCTCGAGAATGACGTTATACGCGACGAGATTGCGAATAAAATCTTGCTTGCCCGCGGTCGTCGTAATGTCGAGAGTGTCTTCCGTCATGCGCTTAATGAACCGCACCTCGAACTCTTCTTTTCGCGCCATGGACGCCACGTCGATGTGCGAGTTATACGCCTCGTTGCGGTCGATCGGGAACGTCTCGAGTACATACTCAAACGACATACAGTGGTTTGCTTCTTCCCACATTTGCTTTGCGAGATAAAGGTGGGCCTCGGGCGCATTGATATAGGGATAGACGCCAAATGCGAGCGCTTTGTTGACGAGCAATTCGTTGGGATTGAAATAACTCATCAAAAACGTGATCGCGTGGCGTTCTTCGTCGGTCATCTTCTTGAAGTCGGCAATATCTTCGCCGAGCTGTATTTCGTTCGGAAACCACGTGTTGGCAACGGCCTGATCGTATAAATCCATCGCCCACTGGTACGTGACCGGCTTGAGCAGAAGGCCTTCTGCAATTCCAGTGCCCAAGATCGGCATATTTCGCTCCTCAATAATTGTTGTCGTTAAGATGAGGCGTTCGCCTGATTCGTGCCGTTCCGGTGCGTCTATCGTCGCGTGTCAACGGCTACTGGCACGAATCGCACTCGTGTTCGTCCATCGGATCGACGGGAACGATGAGTTCGTCGTCCACTATTTTTCCCCCTCTGACGCTCCCGCGAATCCAAACCCGGCACGACCCGATGTGCCCGACGGCGCTGACGACCCGGCACCCACCGAAACAGCCGGTGACGCCGCTGCGGGCCCGGTTCCTCGCCCAAAACCAAATCCCCTCGATTGCGCACTCCGACCAATGGTCTCGGATTTGTTCACCCGTACCGTCGACTGCTCCGCAGTGTGACGCGGCTTCACGTGAAGATAATAGGTTGTCTTCACTCCGCGCTCCCACGCCGCGAAATAGATTTCCATCATGTCGCCGAGATTTCGGGTTTCAAGATACATGTTGCGGCTAATTGCCTGATCAATCCATTTCTGCGCTCGCGCTGCGACCTCCAAGAAGGCGTACGGCGAGAGCTGAAAGCTCGTCTTATACGTGGCCCTAATCGTTTCAGGAATTTCACTAATGTGCTGAACGTCACCCTGGCTGCGCAAGATTGACTCGCGAACCTGTTCCCACAGGCCCAGCTTTTGCAAATCGCCCACAAGATTTCGGTTGACCTCGAGGAATTTTCCCGACGACGTTGCTCGACTAAAGATTTGAGAGAACTGCGGGTCGAGACCCGGCGTCGTACCCGCCACGAGACCAATCGAGGCAGTGGGCGCGATTGCCATCAGGGTCGCATTACGCATTCCGCCTCGAACCTTGGCACGGAGAAAATCCCAATCGAGCCGGGTCGTGCGATTGACCGTCACGGGGACTCCCCGATCCTCTTCGGTCAACGCAATACTGTCGAATGGCACGAGGCCGTGCGACCACCGCGACCCGTGAAAATTCGGGTAGCTTCCACGAGATTGAGCCAGTTCGGCGGACTCGTCAATTGCGGCGTATGAAACTCGCTCCATAATTTCATCAATGAGGTCATATGCCTCTTCGCTTTCATAGCTCAACCCGAGCACTTCGACGACATCGGTGAAGCCCATGACTCCCACGCCGATTGCTCGATTGTGCGTATTGGAGTGATCGGCCTCCGATACCGAGGACTCGGTGATATCAATGAGATTGTCGAGCTGACGCACGGCCAATCTCGCACTGTGCTCGAGCCTGGCCCAATTGAACGTGCCGCTCTCGAGGTGTCGCGACAGGTTGATCGACGCGAGATTGCACACCGATACGTTTTCTCGATCTTGAGGGAGTGTAATTTCGGTGCACAGGTTAGACAAGTGAATCGTCCCCGTGTTGTTGTTGAGCGCGCGGTTGTTTATCGTGTCTTTCCACGTCAACCACGGGTGACTGGTCGTCTGAAGCGACATGAGAATCGACTTGAATTGCTCGCGAGCAGTCGTCTTCTTAAACATGTGGAGCCGACCCGCCTCGGCCTCGGCTACGTAGTAACCGTAGCGCTCGGAAAATGCTTTTCCATATAGCTCATTGAGATCGCCCACTTCGAGTGGATCGAAAAGGTACCAATCGTCGTCGTTTTGTACGCGCTTCATAAACTCGTCGCTAATCCACACCGCCGTGTTCGCCGTGCGAGTGCGGCGATACGGGTCACCCGAGTTCTGGCGCAAATCGAGGAACTCAGCAAAATCGAGATGCCAATTCTCCATGTAGAAGCAGAGCGCTCCAAACTTCTTGCCGCCGCGACTCACGGCCCGAAGAACCGAATCGACCGTGTGCATGAACGGAATCGGTCCGGTTGACGTCGTGTTATTCGAACGAATCGGCGACCCTTGAGCGCGCAGCTTCGTGACCGCGAGACCGATTCCGCCGGTTCCCTTGGTGAGCCACATCACGTCGCGAATGGATTTGGCAATGTGTTCGATGTCATCGTGCATCTCGAGGACGAAACAGTTCGACAACTGAGGAAACTTCGTTCCCGCGTTGACGAGAGTTGAGCCGGCCGCGAGATAGTCGAGGCACGACATTTTCGCGTAGAACTCGAGGGCTGCCGCCGAGGGATTGGTCTCATTCAGGGAAAGACCCATTGCGATTCGCATCCAAAAAAATTGGGGAACTTCCAGGGAATCGCCGTTGCGCGCCTTGATGCCGTACCGATTGTTGAGCGTGACGACGCCAATGTATTTGAGCAGCTCATCGTGAGCGGGTTCGAGCGCGGCTGCGAGCGCGTCGAGATCGAACGTCGACGGAAAACGTGGATCGAGCAGGTCTTCTCGAACCCCTCGTTCAATGTACGCTCGAAAATGGCGCGCGTGCAGATCTTTGAGGTCCGCAGCACTCTCATAGTCACCGAGGACACGCTTGTAAATGGTCTTGAGGAACAAGCGCGCGGCAACCGTGTCGAACGCGGGATCGTCTTTGACGTTCTGGAGGGCGACCTGAATAACAGCTTCGTCCAGTTGTTGCGTCGTGATGCCGTCGAATAACGTCAGCTCAAGCTCGGACGCGATTTGCGTGACCCACGTGATGGTGTCGTCGAGACCGTGCGTTGCATTCTCAATCGCGAGATTGATCTTGTTCGCATCGTATGGTTCTCGCTCGCCGTTTCGCTTCACTACCGTTATCGTCACTTCGTGCCTCACCTACTGCCGCCCGACGAGGGCAGCGAAAACGACCAAAATTTATTGGGTCCCACACCCTAAACCCTAACGACCTTCACTTTTCGCCCGGACGGAACCTTCACGTCCCCGTTCCGGGCAAAACCACTATATAGCGGGTCCGAACGACCGCGCCAACCCAAGATGTTGTGGGCGTGTCGCCTTGTCTGCAATCACACCCCCGTCCTCATTGGCATCTTACGCTCGACTACTGACACAATTGACGAGCACGCCATCCGAGACTCATGCGTGCCCGCTCGACGGCGTTCGTGCCCGCCGCCACAGACGCGTGCCTGGTACACTCGGGCGATTGTGACCAGTTACAGGAGCCTCCTGAAAACACGCGGAGTCGCGCGAATTGTTGCCGCTCAACTGGTCGCCAGAATGCCCTACGGAATGCTCTATCTCGCGTTCCTCCTTCACATTGAACGCACGCACGATTCGTATGGTGCGGCCGGCCTCGTTCTCGGCGCATTGGGAATCGGACAAGCCGTCGCCGGGCCACTAACGAGTCGCCTCATGGGAGTGTGGGGAATCCGTCCCGTTCTCGCGATGACGCTCGTGATCTGCTCGACCTCCGTCGCGTTGATCGCCGCGCGCGACATGCCAATCCCCGTCACAATGGTTATTGCCGCTATTGCTGGACTAAGCACGCCACCCATTCAACCGGCCGTGCGCACGATCTACCCGACGATCGTGAACGCGAAACAACTGACGCCGCTCTTTTCTCTCGACGCGTCGTTGCAGGAAATAATCTGGATATCTGGACCCATCATCGTTGCTTTTGTTTCGACGCAAGTGGGAACCGCGTGGGGACTCGTGCTCTCGGTCGTCATTCTGCTTGGCGGCGGAATTTGGTTTACCGCGTTGCCCGAGGTTGGCAACACCGCCATTCCCCGCAGCTCACATCGATTCGGAGCTGTTTTGGGCACACCGTCGGTCCTCCTTGCCACGACCGTCGGATTCGTGCTCATCGGAACGATTTCAGCGATGGAAGCGGGAGTTGTCGCGACGTTTTCGCTCGCGAGCATGAACGCGGGAATTATTCTTGCGAGCATTGCGCTTGCGTCTCTCGTCAGTGGCCTCGCGGTGGGTCACGCTCCGATCGGGCCGTGGGCGCTCGCCCGCCGAATGTTCATCGTTTTCCTCGGTATCGCTCTCGCGAGCGCGGGATCCAACAATTTTTGGTGGCTTCTCGGTACCCTCATGGTTGCCGGCGTTGGCATGGCACCCGCCCTATCGATTCTCTTCGCGATCGTGTCCGCGACTGTTCCCTTCAAGAACACGGCAGAAGCACACGGTTGGGTGGGAACCGGCCAACTCATCGGAGGCGCGCTCGGCTCGTCCCTCGCGGGATTCGTGATCGATTCGAATGGCCCGATTGGAGCGTTTTGGGTCGCAGGAGCGTTCGCAGCCGTCGGACTCGCGGTTCCGGTTTTTGGCAGGGGGTGGCACCCGGACCTCCGCCTTCGTCCCGTCAGCCCGATTGCCGACACCGAGTCTCTTCCCGCCACGCCGACGTGATCCGAAACGCCGTGCGAGAATCGCTCCATGGCTTCTTCTCCCTCGGTTAACCATGAACGACGGCCACACAATTCCGCAGCTCGGGATTGGTGTCTACAAGATCCCCCCGGCACACACGGCGGGTGCCGTTCGTTCCGCACTCGAATGCGGATACCGACACGTCGATACCGCTGCTCTGTACGGAAACGAACGCCAAGTGGGCGAAGCGCTCACCCAATCGGGTCTCGCGCGCGACGAAATTTTCGTGACATCCAAAGTCTGGAACGACGACCACGGTTACGAGGCAACGCTTCGCGCGTTTGATGCAAGTCTCGACCGGCTCGGACTCGACTACCTCGATTTGTATCTCATCCACTGGCCCGCTCCTGATCGCAATCTCTTCGTTGAGACCTATCTGGCCCTTGAGACGATTCAAGAACGGGGTACCGTTCGGTCGATTGGCGTGAGCAATTTCAGTATTGCTCACCTCGAACGTCTCCTCACCGAAGCGACCCACGTGCCCGCGATCAATCAAATTGAAATTCACCCGTGGCTTCCTCAAGACGAATTACGAGCATTTAACTCGGCCCACGGAATCCTGACCGAAGCGTGGTCCCCGCTTGCGCGCGGTCGACTACTTGACAACGGGACTCTCGCATCGATTGCCGAGAAACACGCCGTTACGCCCGCGCAGATCGTCATTCGGTGGCACCTCGACCGAGGGAGCGTGGTCATCCCCAAGTCGGCCAACCCCGAGCGAATCCGGGAAAACTTCGATGTGTTCGATTTCGCTCTTGACGCTGCCGACCACAGACTCATTGCCGCACTGGCCAGCGACAGACGGACCGGCGCGAATCCCGACGACGTGAACTAACCCGCGCGAGGTGTCGCGCGCGCGACACCTCCACCGTGGCGCTTCGCGCACACGCGGTCACCCATGGCATTCACACGGGTTAGGGGTGCCGGTTTCTCCACGGCTATCCCGTGAGCGCGCGTGCCGGCCGTCGAAACCGGGTTTTCTTGGCCGTGCCACCGCACGTGCGGTGGCGTGACCAAGAGAAAGCAGACCCATGCGTGCCGCCCCGAAGACCCTCCGCAACTCGAATCCCTCTCGAACCGCACACCTCCTCGGGTGCATTCGCGAGCCAATTGCGGTAATAGTTGGTGTCGTTCTTGCGCTTGCGGCCCTCGCGACCCTCATGGCTCCGGCCGCGAGGGCTGATACCGCGTTCTACGGGCCCGGTTTTCACAACGAGAATTGGAGCGGCGCCGGTTTTCTCGGTGCGTTTCGAGTTGGCGGGGTCAACGCCTATTGCCTTGACTTCGTGAGTCCCCCGGCGCACGAGACCGCGTACGAGAACGCGACGACGATTATTGGCACCGGAGATCTCGACGCTCACGCCGACTCGCGACTCGCGACCCTCTTGCGCCTTTACGGCGACACGACCGACGATGTCACGGCCGCGGCCGTGAATCTCAACGTGTGGACGTGGCTTCGCGGTGCCCCCCGAAGCGCCTCGTGGTACGCGGCTCGAGCGGGGTCGCGGGCGCACGATGTGCTCGCCGCGGCCGCCGCACAGCGCACGGACGTCGATGCTCGCACCGCGCTCGACACGACCGCGCACTCATCAATTGCCCTTGCCGACGACGCCTCGGTAGGAACCGTCGTGACGACCCTTCGCGCGAGGCATCTCACCGGCGACGCCGATGTACCCGAGGGAACCGTGCCCGTGCGGGTCACGCTGAGCGGCGCAACTTTTTCGCGCGGTACCACCGAAGCGATTCTCATGAATGGGGTACCAGCGAACATCGTTCCCGATCTGACAACTGCGGTCGTTCACGTCACGGCGGAAACCGTCGTCGACGGACTGCCACATCCTCGCTCTCTCTCGCTCTTGGGCCCGGAAACATCTGGCGGTCAGCGCCTCGTTCGATCATCTCACTCACCCGTCGATATTCGCACGTCGGTTGCGACGATCCCCCGATCGTCGCCGCTTCCCTGGCAGCCCGTTGTATCGACGTCGTCCTCAATCGCTCGCGACGCACGACCGGGAACAAGCGTGCACGACACGATTGACGTTGACGCCGCGCCCGCGCAACCCGGCACGCTCGGCGTGTGGGCGGTTGACGAAAGCCTCGCTCCGCAATCGATTGAGGTCGTGTCCGAGCTTCTCGGTCCCTTTCTTGGAGCCGAACTCGCGGTGACGAACGAGTGGCCAATCAACGCACCGCGAGCGTGCCGAGTGACCACTGTCGTCTCAGCTCCGGGTCGCTACTCAACAGACTCGTGCACGATCACTTCTCCGGGGCGATACGCGTGGGTTGAATCGATTGGCTCATCCGAACGACGAAGACCTTGGAAATCGCCGTTTGGCGTTCCGAGCGAAGTTCTTATTGCAGAGTGGACACCCTCGATCACGACGGAGGCATCCGCAATCACCACCATCGATAATCGCGCTTGTGTTGCAGACACGCTCAGTGTCACGAACGTCAATCCCTCGGCTCGCGGCGGCGTGCGGGTCACCGTTGACCTTCTCGGTCCGTTCCCCGATAAGCCGACCCCCGACGACACACCTAACCTCGCGGATGCGACCCAGCGGCCCCACTCGGGCGAGGTGCCTACCCGGCCCGCTATCGCGAGCGCAACCGTTCACGTGTCGCGCGACGGCACATTTGTCACGCCGTGCCTCGACCTCCCCGCGGATCAATTCGGTTACTACTATTTTGTTTGGCACCATGGCGGCTCAGACCCGGATGAGACGGGCTATCAGGTCATTCCTCGCGCGTCTGACTTTCGACGACACGAACGCGAGACGATTTTCTTCTCTCGCACCGAACCCCCGCTAGTGGCGACAGGAAATGACGCCGTCAACACGATCACGGGGGGCGGGATTGTGACCGGAATTGGCGCCGCCATCGTAGGTGTGACCTCCGCAATTCGTTTGCGAAGAAGACCGTGATCCGATGGCGGCGCGGCCCCGGCCTTGCACGACCGGGGCGCGCCTCAGGCGCCGCTGCGCTACGTCTTCGCGAGGTTCCGTTTTGACACGGCGCATCAATTGCGACACCACCGCGGTTCAAGTGCTACCCGAAAACACCGGAACCGCATGATTAGGCTAGACGGGGCACTCCTCCGGTGTCTGTCCGCATTTGCGAGGACGCCCGCGAGCGCGGGACGCGGCACCGATTGGAATATTGGCCCTTACCCAATTCGCTTCTGAGCGCTAACATTGCCCATGAGGGGAAGGCGTTTCGGTGACGGGGCACCTAGGCATTGATGAGGATGCCGAGATGGTGCGGACCGCTGGAACGCAATCTTGGAGGGCGAGAAACGGCCGGTATTCTCGCCCTCAACCCCTCTCTTGGCGATACCGCGGCGACCTCACCGACTATTTGCGGTGGAGCAACGTGAGGTTGTCTTCGTCATAAACCGACGAGTATCCGCTCCGCTCAGCGTCAACAAGAAGTCGTCGAATCATGAGTGCGCCAATCGGGTACTGTCGCTTTTGTTCCGTGTCGGCAACGATATATTCGGGATTGGAAACGTCAAGCGGAGTCATGCCCAGCAGACTCACCTCGGCGCGCGCGGTAAGTTGAGGCGCCAACGAGTTTGACGCGGCAACGGTCGCGCCGTCAGGAATGCGCGCGAGCACCTCGCTTGTCGCCGAAACTCGTGCGCTCGTCATCCACAGCGAGGGTTGAAACAATTGGAGGAGGGGCGACGACGTGAGAAGCACCACGCTCACGGCAGCGCTCGCGATCAACCAGGGACGTTTCCGACCGCGCAACGAAACGAGTCCGTCTATGAACGCGGCAAACACGATGGGCATGAGAACCGCGCTGTAGTGAAATGAGGTTCCCCAATAGCGGATGTTGTCGGACAAGAATCGCCACAACAGGGTCGGCACGACGGCAAGGATGAGCGGGGATCGAAAAGCGAGAAACGCGGTCGGTGCGAGCATCAGCACGACGGTTGTGAGCTGGCTAATATTTGTGGGCACGCCAAGAAGCTGATCGAGCGCGTCGGTGATTCTCACTTGGCCCGTGTAGGCGTTTGCGCCATCCGGATTGACGATCGGAATAATGAACTTCATCTCGACGACGGTCGCGGCAACGCCCAACGCCGCCGCGGTGATCCCCCACGCCCGCGCCCCGCGCCATGCGACAAGGGCACCGATAACCGCGAACGTCAGTCCCAAGTCTTCCTTGACGAGCATGAGTGGGGCGGCCCACATGATCGCACTTCGAAGGCGGCCTTGTCCCAGTGCGCTCAAGCTGAAAGCGAGGAGCGGCACTGCAAACGCAATCTCGTGAAAATCAAACTTGACCGCCTCCGCGATTCCCCACGAGAGGCCGTAGCCGGCTCCGATGATCATTGCACCCGAAAACCCAACCGTGCGCCGCGCCCACACCATGAGCGGGACCGCGCCAAGCGCGAGAAGCAAAGCCTGTGCGATGAGAAGCGTCTCAGCCGCGGGAAACACCCGATAGAAGGGAGCAATCAGAGCGACAATGGGCGAAAAATGATCACCGAGCAGCGGGTAATCCGGACCCTTGAGCTGCGAGGTCGGCCATCGACCCGCCGCGTACGACCGAACCTCTTGCTCAAAGATCCCGAGATCGTACCCCGTGCTCACCATCTGGTGGTGACGAAGCACCGACAATGAACTGTATGCGAGAAAGAGAAAAAAAGCGCTTCCCCATGCCACGCGTCGCGCGGTGATGTGCGTAACAACCGGGGCGGCTATCAACCGATTCACAATGGCCCGACGTTTGAGAGGGAGGTGATCGTGCGGAGTGCCGACAGGGCGGCCGGGTTCGTGAACGTGCGTCTCCTCGTTAGCTGTTGTCAGATTCTATTCGACGAGCTCAGCGAGGTCGTCGAAAAACGTCTGCCACCCGGCTTCGGCTTGCGCGTATTGCTCGCCAGAAAGATTCTCGCCGGTCTGGTGGAAAAACATCTCGGTTCGACCGTTGTTGTCGCACAATTCGACCGTGATATTTTCGTCTGCGTCGACGGATTTGGCAAATTCACCGCCGCCGTGAGAGTCGGGATCCTCGCCGGCATCGCTCATGGTAAACACGAGCCGCCGGGGTCGATCAACCTCACGGTAGGTGCCCGACCACGAAATCTTGCGACGGTCCGGTGCGGCAAACATTGTCGCTCGCCACGCACCATTCTCACGAAGGTCCATCGACACCGTTTCGACGGGAACGGCCGAATCGCTCCCGCCAAACCACACGCTGAACTGGTGCGGTGTTGTCCACGCGTCAAACACGGCCCCCGGCGGGGCCTTGAACTCACGAGTTATCGCGATTCCCCCCGGTTGAGAACTCGTGGAGCGCGGTGCTTGTGGCTCTGCGTCATCCATCGCTCTCTCCTCCCGCAGGTCGCTCGTCGCGTGACCTCAGAATACTCTCCCGGCGGCGCATTATCGCGTAACCGACACCCAGGGTGCCAAACCACAGCGGCGCGACTAATAATGCGACGCGGGTCGAAGAGTGGAACACCATCATAATGACCACAATCGCCATTCCGCCGAGCCCAACATACGTTGTCAGCGGCCACGCAAAAAGTCGAAACGTGAGGCTCCCGACACTTCCTTCACGACATTTCGCGCGCCGGAACCGCCACTGCGCGATCAAAATCATTGTCCACGTAAAGATCACGACCACGGTTGCGATCGACGCCAAAATTAGAAATGCGTCAGACGGAAAATAAATGTTGATGGGAACCCCAATCACGAGCACGCCGGCTGATGCAAGGAGGCCAGCGTACGGAACACGTCCACGCCCGCTGATCGCCGAAAACACCCGAGGCGCGTGACCGTTTTGCGCGAGCGTCAGGAGCATTCTGCCGGTGCTATACAGGCCGCTGTTGAACGCTGAAAGAACCGCCGTGATCACGACGAAATTCAATACGTCGTCCGCGTGCGCGATGCCGACATTGCTGAGAGCGTCGACAAACGGACTCGACCGAGGGTCGACGCTCGACCAAGGAATGAGCATCAAAACAACGAGCAACCCACCGACGTAGAAAAGCACGATCCGAACAATGACCCCGTTCACCGCTCGAGGAATCGATTTTTGCGGATCTCTCGCTTCGCCCGCGGCGATACCAACAAGTTCCGTGCCACCGAACGAAAAAAGAATGAGCGGAAAAGCCAAAAGGAGCCCGAAAATCCCGCGCGGAAAAACGCCACCGTCCGCCCACAGGTTGCTCACGCTCGCGCCGTGTCCGAGTCCAAATATGACGACGAAGATGCCAAAAGCGATCAGAGCCACAATCGCGGCGACTTTGACGAGTGTGACCCAAAATTCGGCCTCCGCGAATGAGCGCGCGCTCACCAAATTGATCGCAAGAACGACAGCGAGAGCAATAAGGATGGGGACCCACCGGGGCAGTCCCGGTTCTGGAAACCAGTGACCAATGTAATTGGCAAATGCGGTCAGTTCCGCAATATTGACAACGGTCCACGAAAACCAATATGTCCACCCGACGGAAAAACCGGCGAACGGACCAATGTAGCGGTGAGCGTAAGCGCTGAACGATCCCGAAACGGGCTCTGCCGCCGCCATCTCGCCGAGGGCCCGCATGACGATGAAGACGAGTCCACCGCCAATCACGTATCCGATCAGGATCGCGGGACCCGCGAGGCCAATTGTCGTCGCGGAACCGAAAAAGAGACCCGACCCGATTGCACCGCCGAGCGCAATAAATTGAATGTGCCGATTCCCCAGGCTCCGCTCGAGTTTCGGCTTTCCACGTGGCGCGTGCACGATCAATTTGTCTTGCTCGGAATCGACTCGCATCGGCCGCCCACGCTCCTCACAGTTGACTAAGCGGTCGATGCTGCCAAAAAAGCCGAATCCGCAGAGCGATTCTCCCACACGCCCAAACGACGTCGTCGCATGACGCCTCGACCGCCTCCTCGCGCATGGTGGACCTAAGGGGATTCGAACCCCTGACCTTCTCATTGCGAACGAGACGCGCTACCAACTGCGCCATAGGCCCGTGTTGCTACGGCAGGATATCACGATGCGAAAAGGTTATCCGGCTCGTCGCCGACGCAAAACATCGTCGAGATCAAACACCTCGCGGTCCACATCGCCCACATCTCCCATGGCTGCAAAGCGACGTGAAGCGACGCTCGCTGACGTCGAGGGGGCACGAGGGGTGGTGCTTCCACCGGTCGACGACTCGACCGTCGACACGATCACGCGTGATTCTTCCGCGCTGTGGGTGTGGTAGAGGGGCTTCGGTATCGGGGTGGGGGTCCACGTCGCCCGCGGAGCCTCGACGCTCACGCGAGTCGCTACGAATTCACGAGGCTCTTCCTCTTCAACGGCAAAATCGGGCACGGGACGTGCCTCGCTCTCACCGATTTCTCTCGGACGCACTCGACGCGCGAGCCGTGTGAGCGATGCGAAAGCACCGGCTCCGGCCACAATCGCGATAACGAGAAGAGCCCAGCTCGCGATGTTTGAGAGCGACCCGGCGGCGAATGCAAGCGCGACTAAAGCGAGGAATAGCACCGCCGAGGATGCCAAGCGCATGTGCCGCACGGGACGCCAACCGCGCGCTCTTAACCCGCGCGGCTCGTCCCTTTGACGACTACCCGCGCCGCTCACTGTCGCCTTGATTCGCGCGTGTTCGGGGAGCGTCGGTGTTGCGGCCAGCTCCCTGAGCGTCTTGTGAAAACGCGCCGCATTTTTTTCGGCTGCAGCGTATTGTCGCCGGCGACGCCACGTCGGAATGAGATAGACCACCCACAGCGTTGCCGCGACCGCGACCATCACACCACTACCCCAGGCTTCGCCTCTCATGGGGTCAACCGTAGAAGACCTCCCTGCGAAGAGTCCCAATTCCCTCAGGTGTGTTTTGAAATGACTCGCGCCCGTTTCTTCCCGCTCGCCCTCAAACCGCCCGCTGATCGCGCTTAACCCAACGCCGCCCAGTCTGCCTCGGGTACCACGCCGTGACCGGCTGGAACGTGGCCGTCGCGCCACCGCCGCAAGACACCCTGGGGAACCTCTTCGCCGACCAGGGCGAAACAAAAGTGGTCGCGCCAGTCACCATCAATGTGGATGTATCGGCGGCGGAGACCCTCATATCGAAACCCGAGCTTTTCCACCAACCGAAGCGAGGGCGCGTTTTCGGGCCGGATGCAGATTTCGATTCGGTGCAAGCCGAGCTGAAAGAAGCAATAGTCGGTCGCGAGTGCAACAGAACGTGACATGACACTCCGGCCCGCAAACCGTTCTGACACCCAATAACCGACCGCCGCCGACGACAGCGACCCATTCACGATATTCGAGACATTGAGCTGACCCGCGAGTGCACCGTTGACCTCGGTCACGAACGGCAATCCCCCTCCCGCACGGGAAACCTCGAGAAGACTGCGAATGGCTCCCCGCGTGTCACGCGCGAGGGGCGCATGTGGACTCGTGGCCTCCCACGGCCGCAACCACTGACGATTATCAAGCAACTCCCGCTCCAAGCTGCGCGCGTCGCGGAGCCGAATCGGGCGCAAGATGACGCTCTGATCGGACAGTGTGGGGATCGAGAGCGGCCTCATTTCGCTAGGATCCTTGCGAGTCGCGATCGTGGTATTCGCACAATTCTGCCGCGAAGCGTTTAAGCCACGGTCGAAGCTCGGGGCCAAGATCCTCACGGTCCACCGCAAGTCGAACAATTGCCTTGATGTAGTCGAGTCGATCGCCGGTATCGTAACGCCTTCCTCGAAAAACGACGCCGTAGACGCCGCCCGCGAGAGATTCATCTGAAGCAAGAGTTTGTAAGGCATCGGTTAATTGAATCTCGCCGCCTTTGCCGGGGGTGGTCTTTTCGAGAACGTCGAAAACCTCCGGACGAAGAACGTAGCGACCAATGACCGCGAGATTCGACGGCGCCTCATGTGCGTCAGGCTTTTCGACGAGACCCACCACCTTGACGACGTCGGGGTCGTCTGTCGACTCGACGGCCGCTGCGCCGTAGAGGTGGATCAGCTCGGCCGGTACCTCGAGAAGCGCAATGATAGTCGCATGTCGTTTTTCTTGCTCGTCAATCATCGTCTTCAATAGGTGATCTCGCTCGTCTATCAAGTCGTCGCCGAGCAAGACGGCAAATGGCGCGCACCCAACATGCTTCTTCGCACGGAGCACGGCGTGGCCGAGTCCCTTCGGATCCCCTTGTCGCACAAAATGCACGTCGGCCAACTGCGTCGAATACATCACCCGATCAAGGCGATCATGATCGCCTTTTTTTTCGAGGCTTTCTTCGAGTTCCGTCACGCGGTCAAAGTGGTTTGATACCGCATTCTTATTTCGACCAATAATCATGAGCACGTCATCGAGGCCCGCAGCCACGGCCTCCTCGACGACGTATTGAATCGCCGGTTTGTCGACAACGGGAAGCATTTCCTTTGGCATCGCCTTTGTCGCGGGAAGAAATCGAGTGCCGAGACCTGCGGCAGGAATAACGGCCTTTGTAATACGTGTGCTCATGGCAAGAAAGAATAGCGCTGTAACCTAACAAACACGCTCACCCTTGCTTAACTACACTGGATCGCATGGCGTCTGAGGTCAGCAATGACAAACGTGCCCTGCGCGCTGACTTTCGAGAACGGCGGCACGCCGCGACGGCACCCGAGACCCAATCGGCTTCCCGGGCAATAACGGGTCATCTCATTGATCTCGCGACCGATTTGAGTGTGCTATCAATCGCGTGTTACTTGTCGGCACCGACGGAGCCCAACACGCGACCCTTTGTCGATTGGGCGAAAACCGCGGGCATTCGAGTCCTGTTTCCTATTGGCCGCGAAGATGGCCTCCTCGATTGGGCGGTCAGCGACGACGGCTCAGAGACCCGCGGCGTGTTCGGCGAACCCCAACCACGGGGAGAACTTCTCGGACCGAATGCGATCAGCGATGTCGACCTCATCATTGTTCCCGCGGCAGCAGTTGACCGCGCGGGAACGCGTCTCGGATGGGGACGCGGTTATTTCGACAAAACCCTCGGCTCAATGGAAGAATGTCCCCCGGTGTACGCGGTCATTTTCGACAACGAGTTCGTCGACAGTCTTCCGCGCGAGCGGCATGATAAGGCGGTTGACGGTGTTATCACCCCGAGTCGAATTGATTCTTTCGATCCCTGATGCTCATGCACCGCCGACGTGTCAGATCCCTGCCATCATTAGTGAGGATGTTGTGCCCACCTATTCCTACCGCTGCACTCAATGCAACGACGCTCTTGAGATTCACCAGGCGTTCACCGACGACTCGCTCACGGCGTGTCCCGCGTGCGGAGGTCGACTGCGCAAGATATTCAGCGGCCCTGCTGTGACATTCAACGGGTCGGGATTCTATAGAACGGACTCGCGCTCCGCGAAAGCGAAAGGGATAGGGAAAGAAACAACGACATCCGGCCCGCAAAGCGGCGACGCGAGCACTTCTAAGGGAGGCGGAACGTCAGGTTCGATCGACACCGCCGCGAGTTCGAAACCGAGTTCTCGTGCGAGTTCCCCCGATTCAGGTTCGCCCTCGACGGGATCGAACACGGCCAGCAAGGCCGCCTCGACGTAGCGATCCGGTTCGGTTCGGCATGAGAATGTCAAGAGAAACCGGGTCCGCTGTTGGGGTGCTTTCTCGCGGTCAGCGCGAATCAGTCACCAGTGGGGCGGGCGCTCCCGTTGGAGTCTCGCATCGTTCGTATCCTCTCGGTCGCCCCACGCGGCCGGAATGTCTTTTGACGCGGGGTCTGCCGCGCCACCATTGCGCGAGGCCGGCAGCGAACCGCGCACCGCATCACAGTGCACGCGGCGACTGTTTCCCTCTGCACGTCGGATGAAATCGTCACGGTGGGATTGTGGCCTTTGAGGATTCATCCCCACAATGCTAACCCGCCGACACTGGCACGCGAAGCTTGTCGGGAATCTCGCCGGCCATGACCGGCGTGGCTCCAACGAGGGCCGCCACGCGGTCCGCAACAGCGTCCGGGTCGGAAAACAACTCGAAACTGTGCACGCGAAGGTAATACCACCCGAGGCGCCTCAGCACCTCGGGGCGCAACCGCAGTGATTCTCGAAGGCTCCTGCCACTGAGCGACGAATCGGTTTCTAACGCCACGGCGCGGCCGCCCCGAGAGGCAACGAGTGGGATCTGCTCGCGGTGACCAAGTGCGACGTTGAGACCGCGAAGTTCGAGCCGCGTGGCAAGATCCACGAGCATCGGCTCGCTGTTGTCGGGAACAATCGAGCCGTCACCAATGGACTCGCTCTCGGCAAGCACCTGAACGAGAAGGGAAATGCCGTGCTTCATGCGTCCATCGTCGAGATCTTTCGGGCGAAAGCACGACACGATGTCCATGGACCGTCGCGCGCGCGTCATGCCAACCGCGAGTAACCTTTCGCCGCCGGGTTCAGCAAGGACACCCAGATTCGAAAGAATGCGCCCGTGCGGCGTGCGGCCGTATCCTATCGAGAAGATCACCCGATCTCGACTCTGCGCGACCGACTGTTCGAGCGTTACAACGGTAAAAGGTTCGGCCCTTTCTTTGAGAATGAAGTCCGACAGGTCACCGCGCCGCGCGAATGCCGCGAGAACCGCCTGACGCACGCGCACCGCGTGCTTTCCACTCGCGGTGACGACCATGAGCGATTCGCGCTGGCGGTGGGTCGCGTGCTCGATAACGAGGTCGATAACTCGCGCCACTTCGGCGTCGACGCTTTCAATCGCGCCCGTGTCACGGTCGGGCATTCCGTGTCCGCCTTCGACGTAGTGGAAGCTCAAGCTCGCGTGGCCCAAGAACGTTCCCGCCCACGGAAGCGACTCGATCAGACCACCGTAGAATCGGCGATTCATTAGTTCTGCGAGGTCTTCGCCCCCCGCCCGATAGCTGCGCGTAAGTGTCAGAGTCGGGAGCAGTTCGCCCAGCCGGGCAAGCGCGGAGTCGGCGTGCAATGAATCGAGGTCGGACGCTCGAGGAGCACGTGAATCCTCGCTCGAGACGCGCAAGCCAATGTCGAACGGTGACGGAGTCTGTGTCACGGGGTCGCCAAAAGCGACGAGCTGCCGCGACCGACGAATCGGACCGAGGTTTTCGGCAATCGTGGTTGCCCCCGCATCGACGAGAATCACGGCGTCGAAGACGATGTCGTCGGGGATTTCTGGCACCTCGTAGGGCGAAGCGAGCCACACGGGCGCGATGACTCGAGAAAGATGCGGTGCCGCCTCGTGGAGAGTTGCAGGCGTCGCTCGATTCACGCGGAGGAGGCGTCGCAATCTGTCCGCCTCTTCGGGCCAATCGACGAGACCAATCTTCCAGTTTTCGGCCTGTTTCCACGAAAGAAGTTGGCCATTTGCGCTCGCGTGAGCTTCGTCGACGAGGCGAAAATCCGCCTCGAGGCGATCAAGAACGGACGTATTGGCGCTCAAGAGAGCGCGGTCGTTGCTGAGCATCGATTCGAGGGCCGATTGCCACCACGCGAGCTCCAATTCAATCGCGACGTTGTCGACAGACACGTGACGCTTCGAAAGGTCGGCCAGGAGAGGTGCCAACTCGAGGTCACGAAGGTGCGACAAGAGCGCCGTGCGCTCTTGGAGATTGTGCAGAACCTCCGACTCCGCGGCGAGACCGGAGACCGTGTTCAAGAGCGACGTGAGCGGCAGGACGCTGAGTGATCGCGGCGAATTAGCGAAACCGAGTGGTTTGTCGAGCGCCTTGAGGTCTTCTGAGACGCGCTGAACGGCCACGTGCACGTCGCCGAGGCCCACGGGAACCTCGGGTACGGCCCCAGAACTGACGTATTGCTGCCACAGAATGCGCTGTTGTTGAATTCGTCGAAGGGCGGAATTGATGTCAGAACAGTGGACGCCTGGGCGAACATATTCCATGGCTAATTTGCGAAGTCGCCGGCGGTTCGGCCCGGTCATTTCGGGAGACTCTCGCCGTGACGAGGTCGCGACGATGAGTTCGGTGAGGGGTCGGTCAAAAACCGACGGGAGGAACCTGTCGAGAGTCTCTCTCATCTCGAGGAGAAGCCTCACGTAAACGCCCAATTCTTCAATCGACTCGAAGGGACGCATTCGAGTCTTGGTGATGAGTCCGTTGGCGCGCTCGAGCAGGCGCGGGATATCTACCTCGTTCAATCGCTTCGCGAGAGCGTGCGCTGCGGCAGCTTCTTCGGTCGTGTCGAACGACGCGCCGTACCACGGCGAATCGTCGGGTCCGTAACGAAACTCTCCGAGCGCGGCGGCTTTCACGAGTGCTTCCGCGGCCGAGTGCCGATTGTGAACCAGCGCCTCGATCGATTTTCGATGGAGGCGCGCGGTCGTCGAGGGTGGAGTGGGCAAAAGCGAGAGTTGCGCGAGCCTTTCGAGTGCGTTGAGAACGCAAATTCCCAACGCGGGGTCCCGGCGAGCGAGCGCCGAACGGTAGTCGAGCAGCACCTTTCGCAAACGGACGAGCGCATCGTCGACGTCGTTAACCTCGGGATGGACCGCCTTTTCATATCGCGTGATCGCTTGCACCGCATCTCGACGAAGCGTTCGCGGAGTTACCGCGAGTCCGTGAAGGCCGACCTGTTCGAGGCGATGAATAATGCTGTCAAAACTCGATCGACGCGCGCTCACGACGAGCACGCGCTTGTGGTGTCCAGCGAGGCTACCAATCGCGTTGACGACCGTTTGTGTTCCGCCCGTACCGGGAAGAGTCCTAACAACGACTGAGTTGCCAGCGGCGATTTGCGCGATAACGAATTCCTGTTCCGGATCTGCATCGAGAAGGAGCGTGTCGGTCGCGGGGGATCGGACGTCGTGCGGCGCGACGTCGGCGGGTCGATGAGCATTCTCGACATCGCGACGCGCGGTGGGATTACCCGCGAGAGCCTCGATGATTGGGTGGTCGAGGTTCTTCGCGTCGTCAACGAGATCGACCGCGACGTCGGCGAAAGTGGATGCCACAAGGCGGGGATACACGCTAAACGAGGGCAAGTGCGCTGTGATTCCCCGCAAGTGATCGATCACCGGTTGCGGTTTAAAAACGCCGTTTGTTATTGCCAGAGCAGTGAACGACTCACCATCGAGCTCAATATGGAACTGGTCGCGAAGCGCACGAGCTAATTGCGGATTGAGAAACGAGGTGCCCGTGAGTTTCAGTTCGAAGTCGTGGCCGTAACGCCGAATCGCGAGGGGCCGCAACAAGACGGGCGCGACGAAATCCTTACTTTCATGCCGCCATTGCGCGAGACCAATTGCCAAGTGGACCGCGTCAATTCCCCTCACCGACCGCAACTCAATGCCTTTGTCAGCGATTTCTCCCGCGGCTAACTTCGCGTTTCGCAGCGCCACATCGTCACGAATCAGGCTCGAAAGAAACGTTGTTTGGCCGGTGATGAACTGTGGCAACCCGCCGGGGTGCGTTGAGCTGAGTTCGATTCGAGTGCGCGAACCGTCGTCAAAGTGGAGCAACGGCGAGGGGCCTCCAATAAGGTGCAGCTCGTCCCGCCACGTGTTTCGCATTGATTCTGCGACGTTTCCGGGCGTGATCGTCGGGTTACCGAGGCTCACGGAGTCTGGCGACGATACATCGTCACGGGGAACCCGCGCGTCATCGTCAGTTCTGCTATCGAGTCGCCACACACGGGCAGCCTAATTGTGTACGCGCGACTTCTCGAGGCATGGGTCGGGAGTTTCGTGGGTTGTGTGTTATCTAACGCTTGTTCTCAGCGAATCTAGACGTTCTCAGAGGAATCTGCAATCGGGTCAACGGGATCGTACGCGTCTGACTCGCGACTGCTCTCTTCGGTTCGCTCAAGGATGAGTTGGGCTATTCGCCCCCGAGCGAGAAACCATCCGGCAATGAGACACGGAACAAGAATCGTGATCGAGCACACCGTGATCGTTCCGACCGGATAATTCCACGCCATAAGTACAAAGACCGCGACGAGAAATGCGAGCGTAATGTATCCCGTCACGGGTGCCCCGAACATGCGATATCGGGGCCGCTGAATGGCGCCGATTTGAGAAAGCTTAAAGAGTTTCAATTGACACAACACAATGACCGCCCACGCGGCGATGACGCCGAGGGACGCCGCGTGGAGCACAATCTCAAACGCGAGTCTCGGCACGACCGCATTGAGCACAACACCGATCATGGCAACGACGGCGGTGAGGATGATCCCCCCATAGGGAACCCCCGAGGCACTCATTCGCGACGCGAATTGTGGAGCCGACCCCGCCAACGACATTGATCGGAGGATGCGACCGGTCGAATAGAGACCAGCATTGAGCGACGAAATGGCGGCGGTCAACACGACCAAGTTCATTCCTACTGCTGCACCCTCAATTCCAATTGAATCAAAAAAGGTGACAAAGGGACTGGTTTTGTCGTCGTACGAGGTGTGCGGCAAGAGCAGGGCGAGAAGCGCAACCGAACCAACATAGAAGACCCCAATTCGGACGATAACCGTGTTAATCGCGCGGGGAATTTCCTTCGCGGGATTTTTAATCTCACCCGCCGTAATTCCGAGAAGTTCGATCCCGGAGTAGGCAAAAACGACGCCCTGCGAAACGATTATCGCGGGAAGAATACCGTTCGGAAATATGCCTCCGCTGTCCTCGAGGAGGTCAAACCCCGGCTGGCGCCCCGCGACGGGGGTTCCAGAAAAAAGAAAATAGAGACCGACAGCCAAAAAGGCAAGGATCGCGCCGACCTTCAAGACCGAAAACCAGAATTCGAGTTCACCAAAGACTGTCACGGCGAGCAAGTTTGCCGCCAAGACGACGAAAACGACCCCAAAGGCGAGGAGCCACTGCGGAATCGACTCCAAGCCGGGCACGTATCTGTTGAAAAAATGAATGTACATCGCGACGGCGGTCACATCGACAATTCCCGTCATCGCCCAATTGAGCCAATACATCCACCCGGCAGCGAATGCCATTTTTTCGCCATAAAGTTCTCGCGCATACGAAACAAAGGACCCCGATGTCGGTCGATGTGCGACGAGTTCGCCCAGTGCTCGCAATATGAGGAATCCAAAGAAACCACACACCGCATACACAATCGCGAGGGCCGGCCCCGCTTGAACGAGGCGCCCACCGGCCCCCATAAAGAGCCCGGTTCCGATCGCCCCACCAATCGCGATCATTTGGATTTGACGGCCGTGAAGACCCTTGCGGAGGCCCGCATCTTCTCCGACCGTCGCCGCGTTGACGCCCTGGGGGTTGTCAACGGGAGCTGTACTTTTTCCCAAGGGGTGGGGGGCAAACCCGCGCGAGTTGCGCGCCACTTTGTTCGAACGCATACGAATGAAGCTCAATCTCAATAGGTCACTAACCTGAACAATAGACCCTTATTCAGCCGTCAAAGTATGCCAGTCGGAAACCCGCAGCGCTTTTTTCATCCTGTGTTTCGCCTTTGATGGCCGTGGGCGTAAATAAACCACCCTGACAGGCGGTGACACGTGAAGCGGCTCATGGTATTAGCAACAACTAACAGCGTTTAGCTGCCGCTATTTCTTCATCCGTGCTAACGAAATCGTAAGCCGACTGTCCAGCCGCATCGCGACTGGGCGCCCCATAAGCGATTGCGTACGCCGTCGCAAATCGTTCTTCTCGCTTATCTCTCGACGACCTCTGATTGAAAACTGGGTCGGTGGCAACTGCCGGACATCTCGCATTCGCCGCGTGGCCGGATTCGTGCATCGCAACCGAAATCGCTTGAGGACTCGAGCCAAAATCGGTCCCAATACTGCGCGAGAGTTGGACCCTGGCCGTCAGGCCGTTGGTGTTCCACCACGTGTATCCCCACCACCCGCTCCCCGGCTTGTCATCCCATTCGATTGTTGCCGAGACGCCAAAAGCCATCGCCTTGACGCACGCAATTGCACCGTCGTAGCCCGTACCGCCCCCGAGACACACCGACGTCGCGCTCGCGGCGGCGCGGCTCGTTGGAGGGCCAGTGTGTGGGCCGCCGTTCGGTTTGGGTCCGGGAACGGCCTTCTTTGCGGCGGCGACCGCATCGGCTTTTCGCTTTGCCTCGGTAGCATCGAACGCGGCGGCGCGCTCGTGAGCGACATTTTCGGCCGCCGCGAGGTCACCCTTGAGCCTCGCCGTTAGAGCCATATTGCCGTGAGACGCAGTGCTGAGATCGGCCGGATCGGCCAATAAGTCGATTCTCGCGAGGGCGTTGTGGGGGGCAGTTTTCGCCGCCGCAATCGCATTCTTGAGTCCATCTCGCGCGTCTTCCGACGCCCGACCCGCGGTGGAATCGTACGTCGCTTGCGCTTGAGCAATCGGCTCATCCAAACTCTGCACCGTCGACCGAATAATCGAACGAAGCGAAGACACCGCTTGCCCTTCCCACCGATTTTCAGCAACCGACTGACCGCGGACAACGCGAGCGCGCTCCGCATCCACACTCCCCCGATACACCACCCCCACAACAATCACAGCCGTCGCAACCACGACCCCACCAACAACCAACAACGTGACACGTTTGGAACGACCTCGGGACATTTCCCAGTTTCTCTTGCTTAGTTTCCCCGGGGCGACAGATTAGTGCATCGCTCAAATGACGTCACGGGGCAATTGACAGACGTGGTTTGGTGGCGCGGCCACGCCGGCGGCGCCACCAAACCAAACACCGTCAGTACCCTACACGCGCCGGACAGCCAGTGTCGTGACGCATTCACGTGCGGTCATTGACGTGTCACGCTCTAGCACTGTGCTGCTTTAGCGATTTCGGCGTCCGTGCTCTGGAATTGATACGCCGATTCTCCCGAGGCATCTCGACTGGGTGAACCGTGCGAAATTGCAAAGGCGGTCGCGAATCGTTCGGCCGGATTGTCGTTCGAGGACCGTTGGCTGAAGACGGGATCGTCGGCGAGCGCGGGACACCGCTGATTAGCCGCGTGCCCAGCTTCGTGCATCGCGACCGATGTTGCTCCCGGATTCTCACCGAAATCAGACGCAATACTGTCAGACAATTTCACTCTCACCATGGCCGACTTATCGAACTTGGTGAACCAAGTCACGCCCGACCAGCCGCTCGAGGCCGGATTCCCCCATTCGACCGTCACGGGAACACCAGACGCAAGCGCTTTGACGCACGCAATTGCGCCCTCGGCGCCTCGACCGCTCAAGCAGAGTGCGGTCGCGTCCTTGCCCGTCGCGTCGACCGGAGTCGCCGAACTAACCGGTGAATTGGGCGCAGAACTCGCTGCCTTCGCCGCTTCTTCAGCATCAGCTTTTCTCTTGGCCTCTGCGGCATCAAACGCCGCGGCTTGATCGTCTGCAATCTTCTTCGCGTTCGCGAGCTCGTCTTTGTGCGTCGCCGCGAGTCTCTTTGCACGCGCTAACGCGCCGCACAGGTCGCTTGCGTCTGTTTGCGGTGTGACGCTCGCTCGTTCGGCCGGACCAGCATTCTTGGCGGCGTCGATCACTGTCTGGAGTTTCGACCGTGAGTCGTCCGTCGCGCGGCCAGACGTGGAATCGACGGTAGCTTGCGCTTCCGAAACTGCTTGTTCAATGCTGCTCACCGTGGACTCAATTCCAGAACGCAGCGAATTCGCCGATTGCGCTTCCCACCGACTTCCCGACACCGCCTGAACGCGTTGCGAGCGAGTCTGCTCGGCGTCCGCGGTCGTCGAGTCGGCCGGTGCCGACGGTTCACGCTCAGCTTGCTGCCCAGTGGCATTTGTGCACGGGCACGGACGGCCCGGACACGGGTGTTGCGAGCACGGGCACGGCGCATTTGTTGGCTGCGCTTCCGCGGTATTCGTCGACGCGTTAGCGGTGGCCGGCTCTTGCGTCGGCTGAACTGGCTTCTTCTCTTGAGCGCTCTGCCGGGCAGCAATCGCGGCCGCCTCGTCAGCATCTCGTTTCGCTTGGCTCGCTTGGCTTTCTTGAGCGCTCTGCCGGGCAGCATCGTTCTCGGCCGCATTGGTCTCAGTGGCAATCCGCGCGTTTTCGATCTTTGTGCCATCTTCCGCGCACAGTGTCTTGACCGCGTCTCGAGCGGAACGCACCTCCGACACGTTCGTCAACGCAAGCGAGGATTTCGCCGCAGCCGCCACTTCCGTTTTCGCCGGGTCGATTGCGTTTTGGAGATTCCCGCGCAACGCGTCGTCTGCGCGTCCTGCGGTCGACGAGATTGTTTGTTGTGCCGCGGCTACCGCGGAATCAAGCGTGCTCGGAAGCGAACCGATCTCGGTCTTGAGCGCGCCGACTTCTTGCTGATCGGGACGTGGAGCAGCGACTTCTTTGACGTGAGACGAATTCGCGTCGGCGGGAGGGGCGCTCGTGTTATATGCAACACAGGCAATAATTGCCGCAGCGGACACCGCGGAAACAGTCAGTGCAATGGTGGTCAAACGAGTGGATCGACGCACAGCCATCGATTAATACTTCCTTTGGTCGGATTAATTGGGTTTTTCGGTCACAGAACACGAAAATCGCCCCACATCTCGAACCAACTTCCACCTCCACATCGGCGTTGTACCCACACCGTGTGAATGCCAGCAGATTTGGGATACGGGAAATTCCTGTCACTGCTTCCTATTTTTTTGTCGCAACCCAGTCGTTCACGTATCGATAGCGCATGTCGAAGTGATCGCCCAAATCTTGGCGTTTTCCCAGAAATGCCGACGAAGTACTAAAACGGCAATTCACCGCGCGCGGGCGCCCTCGAAAGAGCCGGTTATTCCACATTTATTCCCCCCGCTTGTCTCGTTGTTCCGCAAAACATGCCGCGCATTTCTTTCAATAAATTCATGTCAGGGGGTCATTCTCGTGTCACCAACTCACCTTGACGACCACGTGCGACCGCTCCAAGAATCACCCCGCTCTGACGTCGCACACATCGGCCAAACACCCGCGCTGCCGCTCGGGTATTGCCGACGCACGGGCGCCGGGTGCACGTGACTCCACGCCTCGCGAACAGACTCGGCACGGAGGTTGTGCTACACCGTGCTCCGCGTCACGACATAACTCGCGATACTGTCAACAACCTCGCGGGCGTGTCGTGGTGGGAACGCCTAGCACTGTCCCGCCCGCGCGATTTCGGCATCAGTACTGACGAAGTCGTAGGCCGACTGTCCAGCCGCGTCGCGACTGGGCGCGCCGCGGGCGATCGCGTAGGCCGTCGCAAAACGCTCTGCCGCATCGTCGCGCGCTCCCCGCTGAGCGAAAACGGGGTCGTTCGCGACCGCGTGACACCGCGCCTCCGACGCGTGACCGGATTCGTGCATCGCAACCGATATTGCTTCCGGACTCGGACCAAAATCGGCCGCAATACTGTTGGACAGTTTCACTCGAGCCGTCATGAGGTGACCATACTCCTCGATCCACGTGGTTCCCGACCAGCCGGTGTTCGGTCCCGTTTCTTTCCATTCGAATGTCACAGTCACGCCGTGCGCCATCGCTCTGACGCACGCCATTGCGCCCTCGGCGCCCTGACCACTCAGACAAATTGCGGTCGCATTCTTGCCCGCGTCATCGGTGGGAATAGGCCCCTTCGGGCTAGCCGGTGACGTGGCACGAGGAGTCGCTTTCTTTGCGGCCGCCGCTGCAGCTGCATCCGCTTTTCGCTTTGCCTCGGCAGCATCGAACGCAGCAGCTTGATCGTCTGCAATTTTTTTCGCAGTGGAGAGCTCGTCATTATGCGTCGCGGCGAGCTTTGCCGTGCTTTCGGACGCTACGCTGAGGTCTTTCGCGATGGTGAGAGTATCGACGTGTGCGAGGGCGTTGTGGGGGGCAGTTTTCGCCGCCGCAATCGCATTCTTGAGTCCATCTCGCGCGTCTTCCGACGCCCGACCCGCGGTGGAATCGTACGTCGCTTGCGCTTGAGCAATCGGCTCATCCAAACTCTGCACCGTCGACCGAATAATCGAACGAAGCGAAGACACCGCTTGCCCTTCCCACCGATTTTCAGCAACCGACTGACCGCGGACAACGCGAGCGCGATCCGCATCCACACTCCCCCGATACACCACCCCCACAACAATCACAGCCGTCGCAACCACGACCCCACCAACAACCAACAACGTGACACGTTTGGAACGACCTCGGGACATGTGCATCTCTCTCTATATCGGTGGTGAAGCAATCGCGAAGGATTGCGGTTCGAGCGACGACGCCATCTGGGGGTCGAGCGGACGACGGCCGGGTGACGCAATAATCGGGAACCGTTAGCAGCGCAGGGCCATTGCGATTTCTTCGGGCGTACTCGTTATTCCGTATGCCCACTCGCCGGCCGCCTGATGATCGGGTGCCCCGTGTGCAATCGCAAAAGCTGTCGCATATCGTTCTTGCTTGTTATTGAGTTGTCCTCCGGGCTGGAATTGTGGGTATATCGGTTGATCAAAAACCGGATCCGCGGCAATGGCTTCGCATCGAGCACTCGACGCATGACCGGCTTCGTGCATGACGACGGATGTTGACATCGCACTCGTTCCGAAATCGGACCCCCTACCGCTTCCCAACTTGATGGTGGCCGTCTTCCCACTCGGGTTAAACACTGTTCTCGCCGCCGCCCGACGCCAAACCCCACTCGACCGTGACCGTGATACCAAAATCAAGCGCATTAATGCACGCAATCGCGGCGTTGTAACCCGTGCCGCCGCCGAGACACGCCGCCGATGCTGCGGTGCCCACTTCCTTCGTGGCGGGTCCGGCCGGTGACGTGCCGCCCGGAACAGGCTTCTTTGCCCGTGCCGCTTCGGCGGCTTTTCGCTGTGCAGCTACCGCGGCAGCCGCGTCAAAAGCCGTCGCTTGTTCTTGCGGGGCCGCGACAGCCGTAACAAGGTTCCCCTTTAACGTTGATATCAGCGTCATTGCGCCGTCACGAGCGACGCCAAGGTTTTTCGCGTCGCTGAAAAGCTCGACCTTCGCGAGCGTCGCGGGAGGTGCATTTTTGGCTTCCGCAATTGCATTCTTAAGGGCGTCTCGCGCGTCTTCCGACGCCCGACCCGCGGTGGAATCGTACGTCGCTTGCGCTTGAGTAATCGGCTCATCCAAACTCTGCACCGTCGACCGAATAATCGAACGAAGCGAAGACACCGCTTGCCCTTCCCACCGATTTTCAGCAACCGACTGACCGCGGACAACGCGAGCGCGATCCGCATCCACACTCCCCTGATGCACCACTCCCACAACAATCACAGCTGTCGCAACCACGACCCCACCAACTACCAACAACGTGACACGTTTGGAACGACGAATCGTCATTTTCTTCTTTTTCCTCTTCGATTTCCGATGAACCACGAATGACCGCGTGACCGACGCCGTCGGTCACGCGGCACGACACGCGGGTGTGGCTCGGCAGCCCGGCACTACATGACCGAACCGCCTCGCCACACCCGGCCACTCAGGGCAGCTGGCGTCGCCGCGGTGGAGTGATTCGAGGCCCTGACGTGACGACCTCGGCGTCGATGTGTGCGCTACCTCGCACTCGCACCGCGTGCGTGCGCAAATGGACACGGTGACGGTGCGCTCTCCGATGGGTCAACGGTCGTCGCCGTCGGAACCGAGGCCGAATTCGACTCGGTGCTCGCCGACGGGGCCGATTCGACCTGGGCATTGGACTGTGCGTACGGGCACGGGCGCGCGGCACTCGCGTTTTGCGGGCACGGGGTCGTTGTCGGCTGGACCTGGCTCGCGTTTCTCGCGGCTGCCTCGTCTTTCGCTCGCTGCGCTGATTGCGCCGCCTTGTCGTCCTCGGCCTTTTTCTTGGCGGCGTCATGACCCGCGGCATTATTTTCAACCGCTACCCGCGCATCCTCAAGTGTTTTCGTGCGGTCCGCGCACAGCGTTTTGACGGTGTCCCGCGCGTGAGAAACCTCCGCAACTCCCGAACCTGCGAGAGCGGATTTAACCGTCGAGGCCACCGCCTCTTGAGCGGGCGCGACGGCAGTCTGCAACGATTCGCGGACATCCTCGTCTGCACGCCCGGCGGTCAACGCGACCGTTTGTCTGACATCGGCGACAACGGGATCGAGCGTTTTGGCATCCGAAGCGATTTGGGTCTTCAGCGCACTAATTGCTCCTTGCTCATTGCGTTTCAACGAGGCTTCTTGACTCTGGCGAGAATGTTCTTCAGCGGCCACAGCACTGCCGTTGTAGACAACACCGGCAATGATCGCCGCGGTTGACGCCACGGCGACAGTCGCGACGACAGCGGTGAATCGGGTTGATCGGCGCAAAGGCATAAATTTATGCTCCCTTATTTTCGGATAGTTGGATTTGGCCGGTCACAGAAGAGCACGATTCTCCCATCACCCCAACCACCGTGCTCGCACCACACACGCGCTTCTCGTGCGCCGTATGGCCGTCACCGCGGTTTCGGGATGCTCGACGTCTGTTCCTCTGCTTCCTTGTTTATCGCAATCCAGTCGCTCACGTCTCACCCGTGCGTGTCGAGGTAGTCAAGCGGTTCTTGGCGTTTTCCCAGAAATAAGGAGCGGGTACGAAGCGAACAACGCGCTTGACGCCCGTGGTACGAAAGTGCCGGTTGATCACTATTTCGCGCAATAGGTATACGTCTTCATTACGAGCGGTATCGGCACGTCACCGGCACAAAAATTCAGCTTTGACACCGACCGCGATCACAAACGGTTCACCCGGGAGCGAGAAGAGTCGAAATATCGAGTCACCCGCTCGCGCTCGGTCGACCCCTAACGCTTTGACGATCTCGCGGCTCTCCGGATAAACCCGATGAGGACAGTCGCAACAAAAAGGACGATGCCTATGATGGCCAGCCACAACAAGCCGTTGACGGCAAATCCCAGAATTGCGAGGATCAACCACAAAACCAGAAGAACAATGACAAAAATCAACATAGTGCCACCGTACCCGATCCCGCGGGGCGTGCCGCGCACGCCCCGCTTCGCCGCGCCGCACATGGGCAACTCCATTCCGGCGGCCCCGTGTGCCGCGCTTGTGGCGCTGCCTCTCGAGTGGTAGTCATGACCTAATGAGGGGCGTGTTGCAGTGCAATACTCACGTGAACGGCGCCCTCTCATCCATTTGGGGGTGGAACACACGCATGGTCTGTTCATCTGGTCAAATACGTACCTCGCGGCTCTTCGGCGCAAGCCTCGTCTGTTTTCACATGCTGCTCTTGCTTACATGGCCTGGTGGTGCGCGCGCCGCCTCGATAATCACCGGCCCCGTTGACCTCGGCACTGCCTCAACCTTCGGCGTGCTTGGGGCCAGTACCGTCACAAATACGGGTCCGTCGGTCGTAAACGGTGACGTCGGCCTCAGCCCGGGGACATCGATAACTGGATTCGGTGGCCTCCCTAACGGCACTTTCACCGGCACGCTCCACCAGACCGACGCTGTCGCGGCCCAAGCCCAGAACGATTTGACGACCGCCTACAACACGGCCGCAGGCCTGACGCCGACGACGTCAGGCCTCTCAGAGTTGTCCGGATTGTCACTGACTCCGGGCGTGTACTCCGGGGGCGCCCTCTTGCTTTCGAACAATGGCACGCTCACCCTGGCCGGAAGCGCCAATTCGGTCTGGGTCTTTCAGGCAGCGAGCACCCTCACTATCGGTTCGGCAAGCAACATCGTGATAACCGGCGGAGCCACATCGTGCAACGTTTTCTGGCAGGTTGGAAGCTCGGCCACCCTCGGCACCGCATCCCAATTCCAAGGGACAATCATGGCTCTCGCGTCTATCACTGGGACCACCGGTGCGACAATCGTCGGACGTCTGCTGGCACGCAACGGGGCCGTTACCCTCGACACCAATACGATCACTGTTCAGGCCGGGTGCCCCCCGCCCGTGGCGCCGATCATCACTCCGGGTCCCGCGATCACGTCGGGAACCCCCCCGGTCGCCGCCGTGGGAACGCCTTTTTCTTTCACGGTCACGGCCACCGGGGCACCGGCTCCCACATTCGCTGTCTCCAGCGGAGCGCTGCCCGCCGGCCTCGTCCTGAACGGAACGACCGGAGCGATTACTGGAGTCCCCACAACCGCTGGGACAGCGACCTTTACCGTCACCGCGGCCAATGGCGTGTCACCCGATGTGTCAGCGATCTACACGGTGCTGACGAGCGCGGCCCCGATACCGCCACCGGATTCGGTTCTCGCGCCCGTGCCAACACCCCCAACGGAATACACGGCTGCCGTCGATTCGGCGCCCGACGCGACGACATGGGCAGCCACGAAAGAACTGGCCGAAGCGGGAAGGTCGCCGGGCGTGGTGCCACTCGTCACGAGCGCTCTCCTGCTCAGCGGAATCGGGATGTGCGCCGCGAGCCGACGACTGTCCGCAAAGGGTCTGTTTCACTAACGGCGTTTTCGGCGTTTAAGGCCACTTTCCCGACGTAAGGAGTAGGCAATCAGGCGCGATCTCGCCGACCGGCTCGAGCCGCGAAGGCGTCGAGGGCTCGAAGAATTTCGTCTGCTCGCCAGAAGTGCCCATGCTTGTGGATGGTAAAGGCCCGCAGTACGCCAACCTCTGCGAGTTGGTCGAGATAGCGAAGGGCATTCGTCGGGTTGATCCCGAGTTCGCTCGCAATGATTTTCGCGCTCAGAATCGGTTGTCGCGAAACGACGTCGATAACCCGCCAAATTGCGGAGTCTTTGCGTGCCGTGACCCTGGCGCGCCATCGTGAGCGCGCCCGCTCAATGTCGGCGACGAGGAAATCGGCATTGTTGATCGCTGTAAAGCACGAGCGTGCCACGCGGTCGATTATTGGGGTCGACACACGCTGCGTGCGTGCCGAAATCCAGGAGTACTCTTGTGCGAATGGTCCCCCCTTCGGGCCGCACCAATGTTGAGGATGTGTAGTGAGTTTTCTGACCAGCACGGCCGTTTTCATCGCCGAGGGAGACACCGTCGCGCGTGAAAGCTACGGTCGTTGGCATTCCCCGCAGACTCCCGTTGCGTGGGCATCGGTCAGCAAACTTCTGACCGGCGCAGCAGTTCGGGGACTCATTGAACAGGGAGCGCTCGATGACGATACTCCGGTTCGTGACGTTTTCGGCGTCGGGCCGGGGTCAATCACAATCCGGGGTCTCATCGAGCATCAATCGGGCTTAGCTCGAGTTCTTCCCGAACAAGAGAAGAACTGGGTGTCACCGTATGCGGGATGGTCATCAGAAATGTTCGACCAACAGGTGGTATCGCGCTTGAGTGATTTGTTGCGACCAGGTGCGGGATATTCCAACCTTGGTTACGCCGTGCTCGCCCGAGTGATTGAACGGGTGACACAGTTGCCGTTGCTGGACGCGGTACGAAGGCTCGTTTTTACCCCGCTCGATATCGACGAAGGCTCGTTGACCACCACCGACGACAACTCTGCTGTGGCGTACTCTCGCTCATTGACCGGCGCTCCCCTGCACGACTGGAACCTCAGCGGACCCTGGATCGGCGCCGGCGGGTTCGCGACAACACTGGCAACCCTGGCCACAATCATCACGCGTGGCACGACCCCGGGTAACCTATTCGATCCGCACCGAAAGCCTCACCCGTGGGCCGGGGAAGAACCACGATACTTCCACAATGGCGCGCTTCTTAGATGCGGTTCTCTCGCCGTTGTCGATGTTTCCTCCGGTCGCGTGGCTATCGCACACGCCCTCGGTGGGCCAACCGGTATCGGGAATGTTCTTGCCGAATCCGCTCTCAAAAGCGCTGTACGGCGGGCACAACGATGAGTCACCGTTTTGCCTACGCTCACATTCACGACAACACTCTCACCCTCGGACACCCCGAACCGCGCGGAAATCATCTCCGCCTCACTCCCACGGGAATCTCTCTTCACACCCCTTCGGAATCGACACGCGAAGAGCTTCCCTGGACCACGATTCGCTCCGTAACACCGTCGCCTCCCCTCGCGCACTTTCGCCCACCCGCGTGGCTCTCGCTATCGGCGGTTGCCATTACTGCTTATTTCGGACTCGACTGGGTACCAACCGTTTCAGATATCCCAATACGCATCGCCTCGGAGACAACCGGAACGGAACACCTCCACGAAATCACGTGCACCGGCTTCTTCACCCGCGGCTATCGTCACTCTCACTGCGATGCCATCCAATCAGCACTCCACCTCCTGATACGCGACGAACGCGCACGCGCCCTCCTCGCCAATCCCAGAAAGTTCCTCGCGACCGTCCAACACGCGAGCACGACAGACGCTTTCGGCGAAAAATAACAACGGCTCGGGTCTGCTGCAGCAACCCCATTGATCGTGATTGCACAAATTGGCCGAGCGATGTCGCCATCGACAACACTAAGCTTGCGGTCATGTCTGGATCAGAGACGGTGTCTGAGATTTTCGACGCAGCCCAGTGGGTAGACGTGGCGGGGTTTGAGCGGCTTAGCGACATTACCTACCATCACAGCATTGACGGCCGGGTAGCACGAGTTGCCTTCAATCGGCCCGAGGTGCGTAATGCGTTTCGTCCCCACACTGTCGACGAACTCTATTCGGCCCTCGAGGACGCACGCACGAACTCAAAAATTGGCGTAGTCCTGTTGACCGGGAACGGACCGAGTCCAAAAGACGGTGGGTGGGCATTCTGCTCGGGAGGTGACCAACGTATGAGGGGCAGAGATGGATACCTCTACAAAGATGGTGACGGTGCGACCGCTCCGTCACCGACCGGTCGCCTTCATATTCTTGAGGTTCAGCGACTCATCCGTTTCATGCCAAAAGTTGTTGTTGCGGTTGTCTCGGGGTGGGCGGCGGGGGGTGGTCACTCACTTCACGTCGTGTGTGATCTCACAATTGCCAGCGCGGAGCACGGGCGGTTTAAGCAGACGGATGCGGACGTTGGTTCATTTGACGCCGGCTATGGGAGCGCATATTTTGCGCGTCAGGTTGGGCAAAAATTTGCGCGCGAAGTTTTCTTTCTCGCGGAAGAATACAATGCTCAACGAGCATACGAAGTCGGGGCCATTAACAAAGTCGTACCGCACAACGATCTTGAGTCAACGGCCATTGCGTGGGCGCAAGCAATTCTCACAAAGTCACCTACCGCTATCCGGATGCTCAAGTTTGCTTTTAATGCCGTTGACGACGGACTCGTTGGGCAGCAAATCTTTGCGGGTGAAGCGACGAGGCTCGCTTATGGCACTGACGAAGCTGCCGAAGGCCGTGACTCCTTTCTCGAAAAACGTGCTCCGGATTGGGGACCCTACCCGTGGCAGTTCTAAGCCAAACTGAACAACACATCCTAAGAGGAGACCCCCGAAACCCAGCCGACGGCAGAGATTGCCGCCGCAACCGTGGGTAATTGCGGCGGCAAGTACGGCGAGCGAGCTACGAGCTCACTGAACAGAGTTTGAAGAGCGCCCCAGTCGGGTCGGCTAATCCGGCCAATCGACCGTACGGGGTGTCTTTCGGTTCTTCGACCAGTCTGCCGCCGTTCTCGACCGCGGTCGAGATAGTCGAATCGACGTCACTCACGCCGAAGTACACCGACCACGAGGAACGGTCGGGTTCCGGTGACATTTGGCTCGCGTCCATAATCCCGGCGAGTTGAGTGTCACCGTCGACCAGGACGGTGTAATTCATTTCGGGGTACTCGGTTAGGGCCTTCGTTTGCCACCCAAACGCCGAGCGGTAAAAATCAACCGTGGCATCGTAATTCTTTGCGGTGAGTTCGAACCACGTCGGTGCACCCGGTTCGTCTTTAAGCCCGAATCCGCGATGTTCACCCGCTTGCCAAATCCCGACGGTTGCGCCAGAAGGATCGGTGACCATGGCCATTGTGCCAAAGTCTCCCACCTTCATCGACGGCATCAACACCGAACCGCCCGAGGATTCGACCGCTTCGAGCGTGGAATCGATGTCGAGGCTCGCGAGGTAGACGGTCCATCCGTCAGGCCCCATACTTCCGTCGGACTTATTCATACCGGCGATCATGGAACCGTCTTTGAGACAGTTTTGGTAGTGACCGAATTCTTCGCCGGTGTCTTGGCACGTCCACCCAAAAATGCGACCGTAGAAGTCGCGTGCACCCTCCAGGTTCGACGTTCCCAGATCAACCCACGTCGGGGCTCCAGCAATAATTGAATCTCGAATAGGCACGTCTCAGTCCTCTTTTCTCAGAACGTTCAATTGCGCTTCAGACGAACCACAATTTACGCCTTATATCAACGGTAACCCCATATTTTCACCCTGGCAACAGACGGCAATCACCTCGCGCACGCGAGTTCTCGACCGGACGCGCCCAATTCGGTTCGTTTGATCGTGACGCGTTCGGCGAAATAACGGGCGCATCCGGCGTTGCGACACGCCCGCGTGCTGACCTCCCATTATTCTTCCGTCCACGAGTTGTCGCGACGTGACAAACTAGCGAGGTGTCAAAACGAGCGGCGTTTGGCGTTTCCGAGGGGCACAGATTGGCGTGGACACGTGCACCGCTTCGTTGAGAATGTCGCACCAATCGGCAGTGACCCACTCGCAATCGTCCGCTTTTCTCTCGCGCTCGCAAAACGCCGGTTGAGAACACCGCGCGCGCTCACGGTACGAAGTCGGGAGGAACGCTAGTGAACGAAACGGCGGATTCCGCGCACTCGCCCGCCGACCCCGCGTCGACGGAATCGGCCCCGACCGTCGAGACCCGGGCCACACCCGGGTCAGCCTCGACCGCCCCACTCGGCCAGCACGCCCTCCACAACGGCGATTCCGCGCTGATTTCTCGTAAATCTACGACCGGCCCGTCGACCGAATCGGCCTCGCACAGTCGCGTGACGGTGGCCCGCGACGGTCACGTGCTCACAATGGGGCTCTCTCGGCCCGATAAACGCAACGCCGCCGACGTGGCCATGCTCTCGGCGCTCGCCGCGGCGTATGGCGACCTCGACCGCGACGAAAACCTCCGCGTCGGCCTCGTTTACGCGAACGGCGATCACTTTACGGCGGGCCTCGACCTGGCCGATATCGGACCACGGCTCGCAAACGGAACACTCGATTTCGTACCAGACGGCGGTATTGACCCGTGGCACGTCGACGGACCGCAGCTCTCGAAGCCGATTGTCATTGCTGTTCACGGCGTGTGCCTCACCCTCGGAATCGAACTGATTTTGGCGAGCGACGTGGCTATTGCCGCTTCGGGCAGCCAGTTCGGCCAAGTCGAAGTGACGCGCGGAATCATGCCCTTCGGCGGCGCGACGATTCGCTTTCCCCGCGCCGCGGGCTGGGGAAACGCCATGAGGTGGATGCTCACCGGCGATCTTTTCGACGCGGCCGAAGCACACCGAATCGGCCTCGTTCACGACGTTGTTCCCAACGGACAACACGTCGAGCGTGCGCTCGACGTCGCGCATCGCATCGCGAAGCAAGCCCCACTTGCCGTTCAGGCAACCCTCAGAAATGCCAAGCGCGCGATTCGCGAGGGGGACGCGGCCGCACAAGCCGAGCTTCCCGCCGAGCTCGCGGCGCTCGCTCACAGCCAAGACGCCGGCATTGGTGTGGAGGCGTTTCTCTCGCGCACGGAAGCGCGATTTAAAGGGCGCTGACGAGGTTTCGATCAAGCGCCTTACGACGCCGAGTCGGTCGTAACGCGCGCAGTCAAAGCCGCCAATCGACCGGTTGCGCGCCACGCTCAACGAGGAGCGCGTTCGTACGACTAAAGGGCCGCGACCCAAAAAATCCCGAGTGTGCCGAAAGGGGAGACGGGTGGGCACTCGCAACGATGGGAGAGTCGCCCAGCGCAGGTGCAAGAGTCCTCGCATCTCGTCCCCACAGCACCCCGACGAGAGGGGTCCCGCGATTGACGAGCACGCGAATTGCGTGGTCGGTCACTCGCTCCCAACCTTTACCCCGGTGCGACCCCGACTCACCCGCACGAACGGTAAGAACCCTGTTGAGCAGCATCACGCCGCCCTCCGACCACGCCGTGAGGTCGCCGTGAGAAGGCGGACTGATTCCCACGTCGTCGTGAAGCTCTCGGTAGATATTTTCGAGGCTTCGCGGGAGGGGTCGCACGTGCCGGTCCACGGCAAACGACAGGCCTATCGGATGGCTCGGGTTTGGGTACGGGTCTTGCCCGACAATGAGAACTCGCACGTCCTCCAACGGATACGAGAACGCCCGAAGCACCGCGTGACCCGCGGGAAGGTAGCCGCGCCCCGCTGCGACCTCGGCCCGCAGAAAATTTCCCATCGCGGCGATGTCGTCGGCGACGGGGGCAAGAGCGTGCGCCCAACCCGAATCGAGGAGTCCATTCTCGGAAAGCTTCGCGAGAGTCATTCCCATTGCGGACCCCTCACGAGAGGCGTCGCACGGTCGGAGAGACAGTCATGGTCGTTCACCATACCCCTACCGGCGCGAAATGGAACAGCGGGTATCCGAAAATCATTACGCATGGCCGCAAGCCAGCCAGCTCCCGAAAACCACCACGCCAACAATGTCCCTACCCGCCGGACAACTAGTAAGCTTCCGCATCGAGGAGGGCCACCACGTGACGGACATTTTCCAGCTCATGGATCACGATTCCGAAGTGCAGCCGCGCCACAATCGCGGCCGCAAACCCCGCCGCACGCTTCCCAGGCCGCTCAAAGTACTTCTCGCCATCCTCATTCCGACGGTGACGATCGCCGCGGTTGCGGCCGCCGCCGTCGGCATCTATGCGACACACTTGGCGATAACGTTCGACTCGAACCGGAAGCACATCGACAACGCGTTCCCCGATGATCGCACCCGACCCGCACCTCATTCTTTGGGGGCAAAGAACATTCTGATTCTGGGATCCGATTCGCGCGGTGACGCCACCAACGTCGACGACTCGGCGGCGACCAACCAACGCACCGATTCGATGATGCTCGTGCACATATCTGCTGATCGCCAAGACGTGTACGTCATGTCGATCATGCGGGACTTGTGGGTTCCCGTTCCGGGCCGCGGCACAACAAAAATTAACGCGGCGTTCGCCTACGGCGGGTCACCCCTCACGGTTCACACGATTGAGTCGCTCCTTGGCATTCGCATTGACCACGTCGCCATCATCGACTTCGAGGGTTTCAAAGCCATGACCGACGCGCTCGGCGGCGTCACCGTGACAAGTGAAAAAGCCTTCACGGCTGGCTCTTTCTCTTTCTCTCGGGGCGCAAACCATCTCAACGGGACGAAGGCACTCGCGTTCGTTCGCGAACGATACGCCTTTGAAGACTCCGACTTTCAACGCGTGAAAAACCAACAGGCCTTCCTCAAAGGGGTAGTGAGCGCGGTTCTCAACCAATCGACGCTCACGAATCCCGGCACGATTTCATCGTTCGTCGGCGCCGTTTCGCAACACCTGTCGCTTGATCGGAGCTTCGACCTTTCCGCGATAATCTCGCTCAGCCTCAGTGTGAAAGACATTACCCAATCACACATTCACTTTTTCTCCGCGCCCACGGCGGGAGTGGACACGTCAGCCGATGGGCAATCGATCGTGAAACTCGACGAAGCTGCCGCTAAAAAATTGAGAGTGGCCCTCCAGGAAGACACGGTCTCGTCATATCTACGAGCGCACTGACGGAACGGAAGTATTATGAGTTTCGCATATCAGCCGACACATCGGGAAGAGTCGCCGTGCGCGTTTTAATCGTCTCGAGCATTTTCGCGGGAGCCCACCAGAATCCGTGGTTGATTGACGACTTGGCAGACGCTTTCGCGTTACTCGGCGACGAGGTTGACGTCGTCGTCCACGATACAAAGAACGCCCGAAAACGCGGTCGTACAACATCGGCGAGCGGCGCGGTCGGAATCGAAAGCGTCGGCCCCACGACAATTCGACGACGACGACTCGGAAAAATCATCAACTACATCATTGCTGGAGTCGGACTTCACCGATTTGTCTCGTCGGTAGACCGAGCCAATCCCTATGACGTGTGCATCTTTACATCCGTTGGGATTTTTTCGTGGGGAGCTCCTGCGCGCCTCAAGCGCACCAAAAAAGCGTCGCGGCTCGTGTTCGTGCTGTGGGATTTCTTTCCCATCCATCACCGTGAAATCGGTCGATTCACGGCACGAATTCCCCTCGAACCCCTCCGAAGGCTCGAAGGTCTGGCAATCAAGAACGCGGACCGTATCGCGGTGATGAGTTCGGCGAACGAAGACTTTCTCCGTCGATACCATCCCCGCGTCGACGTTCCAACGGTCATCGTCCCGCCATGGTCAACCGAACCCGCCGAACTGCACGAATACGCTGGCATTCGCAATGATCGATTCACGATGGTTTTCGGCGGACAACTCGTCGCTGGCCGCGGGGTCGAGACCCTCATTCGATCCGTGGCGAATGTGCGAAACGGAAATCGGCCTGTCTACCTCACCATCGCAGGCGACGGGAATGATCGAGCGGCCTTGATGCGTTTGGCCAACGAACTCGACAACAGCAGCAGCATAACTTTTCTTCGTGCTCTACCGCGGGAAGAGTACCGGACGATCTTGAGGTCGGTTCACGTTGGCATCGCCATAACGGTCCCACACGTCACTCCCCCCACTTTTCCGTCAAAGATCGTCGAATACTGCGCGGCGGGCATCCCCGCAATCGCGTGCGTGGAGGAATCGTCTGACGCCGGAGACCTCCTCGAAAGTACAGGCGCGGGAATTGCAGCGAGAGCGGGTGATGTGTCCGATCTCGCACGGGCGATTGAAACACTCTTCGATGAACACCTCGCGGGAACGCTGGGGCGCCGCTCGAGATGTGCACGCGAATTGTTCACCAATCGGCTTTCTGTTCGCAAAGCGGCGGAGGCGCTGAGGAGCGTAGCGACACCGTGATCGGCACCGAGCATCGCCCTGATCGACACCTGGTAGTCGCCGGAATTCTCATTGTGCTCACACTCACAAGCCTCGCGATCATCGCGCCGGTGATCACCGTCAGCATGATGGGCATAAGCGGCGGAATCGTCATCCTGTGGAAACTAAGAACGTGGCGCGCAGTCGTTGCGACATCGTTCACGGCGTCAATTATTCGAGGAATCGTTGACGCTCCCGACGTCGTTGAATACGCGATTCAATTCGGGCCCATAGCCGTCGGCATCATCGCACTCCTCGTCAATGCAAAACGCTCCCCTTTGCGTCGCGTCGACACGACAATCCTCGTCGCGCTCGGCGGAATTGCGGGTGCGGCGGTGCTCAGCTCGATCACGAGCGTCGCGCCCGGCCAATCGTTTCTCCAATCGGGACTCCTTGTCGTCATGGTGTCGTTCGTCGGGCTGACCTTCTCGTTGCGATGGACGACATCGAAAATTGTTCGAGGCGACCTCACCCTCGTATTCGCGCTGATATGTGCCGCGCAACTCGCCGGGATTGTCGGGGCGGTCTGGGGAAACCGGACCATGATCGGTGATTACGGGCGCTTTCAGGGCATCCTGACGAACGCAAACTACGCCGGGCTCCTCGCGGCGGTGGCGATCCCTTTGGCCGTGTTCGTCTACGCATCGGCGCGCCACCGCACGCTCGCCGTTTTCGGCGCCGCAATCTCACTCACCGCGCTGATATGGTCTGGATCGCGCGGAAGTGCACTCGCCGTCGTCGTCGGGTTTTTGGCATTGTTCTTGATTTCGACGGGTCGAAAAATGCTCGTACCCCTCGCGTGGGCTGGAGGATTGGCTACTGTTCTCGCCCTTGGTTTCCGACCCGAAACTCTTGACGGAGCGGCTCAATTCTTCAATCGCGATGAGCAGAGGTCCGACATCACGTCGGGACGAACTCGCCTATATGAAGAGATGCTCGAGAGGTGGCAGCACGACCCGTGGCTCGGAACCGGATATCGAACGATCGAAACGTATCGTCGCGACGGCTACGCCGGCCATAACACGTACTTATCTGTTCTCACAGAAACAGGAGTCATCGGGGCCGGAGTCTTGGCCGTCCTCATCACGTGCATTGTGATTGCGGGACGGTCGCACGCCATCGATAGAACTCTCATTGGCAGCGGCGTCGCAGTCGCAACAATGGAGCTGACCGAGTCGTCCATTTTTGGCTGGGGTGGACCCACCGCGCTCCTTTCGTGGCTCGTGATTCTGGCCTATGCCGCCCTCGGACGTTCTCCCTCGCGCGAGGGAGAGGACGGCGAAGCGCCCCCCATCGCAATTCAGCCCCTCGAGATCAATCGAGCGGTCGGGACAATTCCCTGGCGACGCAGTACGAGAATCGACACAACGAGGTAAGCCACGCCAGCCACGAGCGTCAACACACACACCGCATTGAGGCCGCCCCACGTCGCGAGCGGAAGCCCGAGCAACGCCCACATGAGAACAAGCGTGCCACTCGATACGAGGGCGATTTTCTCGCGACCGCTCAAAAGCATGAGCTGGTTGATTTGTCCGGCCCAGACTGTAAGAAGGCCGAGCACGCTCAAGGCGGCCAAGCCAAAACCGGCAGTCGAGAAATCCGGTCCGAAAACGAAGCCCATCACGGTACCTCCCGCAACGACAAAGAGAAGACCCGGAGCGACCGTCGTTGCGAGCGCCAGCAGGGCTGATCGTCGACACAACTCGTTCAATTCGTCGAGCCTGCCATTTCTCAAGAGAACCGCAAATCGCGGTCCAAGCGAAGAAACCTGGATTGTGGGCACGAGGACGATGAAACCCGCGAGTCGATTGGCGGCCGTGAAAAGCGAAACGTCGTCCGGCGCGTTGGCGACGGTCAACACGAAGACCGGCACCCACGTCAACCCGTAAAACAAGAGTGCCGTTCCCATCATGGGGGCCAATCGACCCGAATATCGGCGAAAGAACAGCCGCACACGACGCGGCCGGGTAGAAGCGCGATCAGCAATCCAGCGATGAGCGGCGATCACCGACCATAGCGCGGTGACCCACGACGCACAAACAAGACACATCACGGCAGACATAATGCCGACCGGTGCGAAAAGACGCCACACGAAGAGAAACAGAGTCGTCAATACCGGCAGGGAACCGAGTTCGGCGATCACCCCGATAGCGAGCCATCCACCACCCCGTAAGGCCGAACCGGCGAGCACGCTCAACGCTTGCGGTACAACGGCAGCCGAAGCGACGAACGCGGTTGAGCGGTCAAGAAGAAAACCCTCGGGCATTGCCATGAGCGCGCCCAGTGCAATGGCGGTAGAGATGATCGCGGCAGCCGAGCACATGGTCCAGAGCGTTGGAAGCGCCAGGCCGAGCCCTTCGTTCTTTCCCCCGCTTAGCTTGATTGCGAGATTGTCGGTACCGAAGCGGCCCGCGGTCGCGAAAACGGCGAGCAGCGCGTAGACGAGAAAGAATGTCCCACTTTCGGTGAGAGTGAGAGTCCGAACGATTGCGAGACTGAGAAGAAATGCCGCAAGGATCGAACCCGCGCGCGCAATCGGAGCTCGCCACGAATCGGGTCGGAGCACGCCCGCACGATTCTTCATTCGCGATTCATTCGCCGGATCCCGGCGCGAGAATGATGCGTTGACGCGGTTGACCGAATGATGTTGACGACTCGGCGCGACGTGTCAGCTATTTCATACTCCCACGGGACCGAAGGCGGACCCGCCTCGTCGTAGTGACGGAGGGCTATGCGAACCGCGTCGGCCACAGCATCTGCCTCGGTGCCGGCCGTGATCGTGACCGCCGCGTCAATCGCTTCTGGCCGCTCAATCGCGTCACGGAGAGACACTCCAGGAAACCCGAGAATTGCCGATTCTTCGCTAATGGTTCCGCTATCCGATAAGACAACAAGGGCTGAACGTTGCAGACGCACGTAATCATTGAAGCCGAATGGCGCGTGAAGAGTTAGTCCTTGTTTGAGGTGAATCGGTTGATTTTCAAGGTTCTTGCGCGTGCGCGGGTGGGTAGAAACCACAACGGGCACGCGATACTCGTCGCCCAGTTGGGTCAGCGTGTCGAGGATAGAGGCGAGTCGCGACGGATTGTCAACGTTTTCCTCTCGGTGCACGCTTGCGAGCAGAAACTTTCGCTCCGTCAAACCCATGTCATTCACGACTCGACTCGCCTCAATCGCACTCGCGCTCGAGGCGAGAACTTCTTTCATGGGTGACCCCGTAAGGAAAATGCGCGACGAGTGAATACCTTCTTGTAGGAGGTTCCGGCGCGCGTATTCCGTGTAGACGAGGTTGTAGTCGGCGACGTGATCGACGAGTTTACGATTGGTCTCTTCCGGAACGTTCTCGTCGAAGGACCGGTTGCCGGCTTCCATGTGATAAACGGGAATTGCGAGACGTTTCGCCATGACGGCCGCAATACAACTGTTCGTGTCGCCAAGAACGAGCATCGCGTCGGGCTTTTCTTTCGCGAGTACGGCTTCGATTTTCGTCAATATCGAACCCAAAACCGCGCCCAGCGACGACGTATCGGCTTTGAGAAAGTGGTCGGGTTTGCGCAAGCCCAGGTCGCGGAAGAAAATCTCGTTCAAATCGTAATCGTAGTTCTGACCCGTATGCACGAGAACGTGGTCGGTATCGCGATCAAGCCGCTTCACGACCGCCGAAAGTCTAATGACTTCCGGCCTCGTCCCGACGACTGAAACAACCTTCAGGCTCCTACCGCGCGGAGTCACACCGACTCCGGGATCGTATCCGGAGACGATGCGTCAAAAATTTCGTCGGACCAAAAGAGCGTCATTAACGATTCTTTTCCGACGTTCGCGATGTTGTGTGCCCACAGTGTCGGCATGTCTACTGCGGTGGGGATTTCGCCGGAAAGTCGGAGCGTTACGCTGTCTTTCGTTAGCATCCTTCGCAGCGAGATCGTCGCTTCCCCAGACATGACAGCAAAGCGTTCAATTTTTCTTCGGTGATAGTGTTGCCCGCGCGTCATTCCCGGAACCGTTCTCGAAAAAGAAAATTGACCGGATTTCGCGCGCGAACGGATCACCTCTGTGAATGCACCTCGCGAGTCGGCCTGAGGCGCAAGCGCGTGAGTTGGTTTCTCACCAAAGGCATAAGACCGATAGGTATTGAAAAGGTCGCGGTCAAACGCCGACCCAAGCTCGGGAATGTCTCCGTTTGCATACACGGCGGCAAAATTCGTCAGGGTTGCGAGAAGATGCGACACCGTCCGCCGGTTCTCAGTGCTCGGCTGATCGTCAATCGGGAGAATACCCGTCACGAGCTCGGCAGCATTTTGGGCGTGCATGAGGGTCAATTCGTTGTCGCAGTCGATTGTGGGCTGCTCGCCCTTCGCCAAAGAATGACAGAATGTCGCCGTGACAGCATTGTAAAACGGACGCCCGTGTTCACCGAAGAGATTGGGGAGGACGGCATTGACAAACTGTGAATCATTCCGCTCGCTCGCTCGCTCTAGGGTATCCGCCGCTCGCTGTTTCGCATTCGCATACGGCGTCATTGTGCCGACGTGCGATGAATTGGCGAACGCAACGACGGGTGGCGGTGCAGCGGATCGGTCGAGCGACTGGGCCAATTGCTCCGCCATAAGAACGTTTCCGTTGTAGACATCGTCGTCATTCCCTCGATTGACACCGGCTAGATGAATAGCTCTGTCGGCGCCGGTGAGGGCCTCAGCGGCCTGGTCGACATCGAACCCGTCGCCAACCGGAATTGGCCGTATGTGGCGTTCGCCAATCGCGTGGAGAAGCACTCGGACGTGCCAACCGAGAAAGCCGCCCCCACCAGTGAGTGCAATAGTCACGTGAAGATCCTCTCAACGGGACGTCGGGCCGCCTCGAGCTCACGCTGCAATTCAGGAATCGCCAACAAGAGTCTCTCAACCTCGTCCACGGTCATCCTCTTCACGGTGTGCGAGTCGTAGTCGACGTACCCCGTCTGTGCGACATTTCCCTCTTCGAAGAAAATGCCATAGTTCAAATCTCGCTTATCGGCGGCAATCCGAAAATAATCGCCCATGTCTTCCGCTCGCGAGAGTTCTTCTCGGCTCGCCAAAGCTTCGGAGAGTTTCTCGGCGTGACGAGTTCCAATGATGATCGGCTCACGATTGACCCCGAAGAGGTTCGAGAGGGCGCGAGCCAAATCGCCAATCGTGCACGCGCGAGCTTTGCGAATGAAAAGGTCGCCCTGGCGTGCGTGTCGAAATGCGTGCTCCACGAGATCGACCGAGTTCTCAAGTGACATCATGAATCGCGTCATCGCAGGATTTGTTATTGTCAGGCTTCCACCGGTTTTGAGCTGGTCGACAAATAGCGGGATAACTGAACCGCGTGAGTACATGACGTTCCCGTATCTCACGCACGACACAGTGGTGGCCGCGCGCGGATTGTTGAGGCCGTGTGCTTGCGCAACCTTTTCCATTAACGCCTTGGTCATTCCCATGGCGTTAACCGGGTAAACAGCTTTATCCGTGCTCAAGCAGACGAGAGACGATACCCCCGCTTCTTCGCTCGCCCGCACGACATTCTCGCTCCCCAACACGTTTGTTCTGACCGCCTCGATCGGAAAGAATTCGCACGACGGAACCTGTTTGAGTGCCGCGGCGTGGAATACGTAGTCGACTTCGCGCAGCGCGCGTTGAACGCTCGCGAAATCACGCACATCGCCCACGTAGAACCGTAGTCGAGGGTCATCCAATTCGTGTCGCATCTGGTCGTGTTTCGCCTCGTCACGGCTAAATATCCGAATCTCGGATACGTCCCGAGAGAGTAGTTTTCGTGTGACGGTGTGGCCAAAAGACCCCGCACCGCCCGTTATCAAGACGACTTTTCCTTCGTATGTGCTCATGAGGCAGTCAGCTTTCTTGCGTTGCTTGCGTTTCTGGCGTTTCTGGCGTTTCTTACGACACTCGAGGCGTGCTCGAGGACACTCTCGATGCGAGAAATTGCTCGATCCTCGGACAAGTGCCGTTCATAAAACGAACGAGTCCGGCGAGCCAGGGCGCTCCGCTCGTCGGCGTTGAGCGCGGCCACACGCCGAAACACTCTCGCGAGGTCAACCGGATCTTCCGGTCGCGCCACGAATCCGAGATTGTTGTCGGCCACGAGGCGCGATGTGTCGCCTCGCACAGTCGTGATGACAGGGACACCGTGCACGAGGCTCGACTGAAGCTTCGACGGGATCGTGCCGTCGAAAATCTCGAGGTCCTTCAGGCACACCAATTCGAAGTCCGACGAGGCGTACACGTCCGCCATTTCTTCGACGGGAACTCGCGGACAAAATTCGACGTTGTCAAGGTGAAGGGCACCGACAAGTTTCCGAAGAGAAGGCTCGGCAATTCCAGTACCCACAAATCGAATCTCGAAGTTGTCGAGGTCTGAAACGAGCGCGGCCGCACGCACAACGGTTTCGAGGTCTTGCATCACGCCAAGATTCCCTGCAAACGTCACTCGCGTCCCGGTTGACTCCGTCCGGACCCGGGCGGACTCCGACACAGCACACCGTTCTTCTGTTGCCCAGTTATAGACAACGTGCGTGTCGCCTCGAGGCGCCCCCCGATTCTCGAGCATTGTGCCCATCGATGGAGCGATCACCACGACGGCGCTCGCCGCCGCATAGACACGACTCAACCACGGCGTCAATATCGCACCAACCAGGCTCTTCACGACGCGCGAATTGACGAGGGACGACCCGGTTATTGATTCCGGCCACACGTCTTGAACGTGAAGCACAAACGGCGTTCCCCACCGGCGTCGCCACAGCCACGGTCCAAAAGACGCAGTCATTTGCGGGGCATACACATAGACCGCGTCGGCATTGCGCGCCACGTGACCGACGAACGCCGAACTGACGGCGAACGACACGTAGCTTGCCACACGCCCCCACGGGTTTGCTGAGTGGCCGATTACCAATGGAACACGCCGAACGCGCACCCCTTCGTGGTTCTCTTCGCACCTCAGCTTCTGCTTGTACCCCGCGAAAATGCGACCCGATGGGTAATTCGGGTAACCGGTCACGACCTCGACGTGATGGCCTCTCTCACGCAAACCCCGAGCGAGCGTCACGGGAAGTCCAACGCTTTCCGGATGGTAGTACTGCGACACAATAACGATCCTCATCGCGCCGGCACACCCTTAACAGTCGTGTTGGCATCGACATTTCGCACGACGCACGCGGCGGCACCAATCGTACTTCCCTCACCGATAGTGAGTCCTTGAATCACCACGGCACCGGCTCCGATGAGAGCGCCCTCTTCAACGCGTACGTCGCCGGAAATGATCGCTCCCGGATTGATTGACACGAAGTTGTGCAGCGTGGTGTCGTGTCCTACCGTGCAGCTGGGATTGAGGTGTACGTGTCGACCCAACGCAACGTTCGTCGACACCTGAGCCCCCGCGCATATGACCACTCCATCGCTCACTTGAACCTCGGAGCCCACAGTCGCCGTTGGGTGAATGGCCGTGGCTGCACTCATGCCCGCCGCACGAAATCGCGAATCCAACCGCGCTCTGTTGAAAGGATTGCCGACACCAAGAAGATAGTCGCTCGAGCGAGCGCCATCGAGCCAATTGCTCACCGAACCCAAGAAGCAAATCCCTCGCCGACGAAGGCGCTCGAGGCTGTCGTGGGCAGGATGCGAATCGACAACGCCGAGAATTTCATACACCGCGGTGGGCGCCGACCGATTGAGTGCCTCAACGACATCGAGGGTTTCTCTACCGAAACCTCCCGAGCCGACGATGACCAGAGGAGTGGTCATGATCGTTCTCCCATGAATTCGTCAACCGTCGCCTTTCCGTCGGCGGCGACGCCTTCGCCTCGGAAGACAACCCCGATTGTGGCAATCGCGATTCGGATATCCAAACCAACACTTCGGTTGTCCACATAGTGGACGTCGAGAGCGAGTCGGTCTTCCCAGGCCAGAGCGTTTCGTCCTCGAACTTGAGCCAGTCCGGTGATCCCGGGACGCACTTCGTGGCGACGTGCCTGATGCGCCGAATAGCGATCAAGATAGTGGGTCAAGAGCGGCCGGGGGCCAACAATGCTCATGTCGCCACGCAGAACATTGATCAGCGTCGGAAGTTCATCGAGGCTCGTCGCTCGCAGCGCACGGCCAAGAGGCGTCAAGCGGTCACCATCCGCGATGAGTCCTTTCGAGGGGTCGGCTTGCCGCATCGTTCGAAACTTATAGAGCGAAAAGACGCGACCATTGAGTCCGGCACGGTCTTGAACGAATACCACCGGACGCCCGAGAGTGAGTACGACAGCGACCGCGATACCGGCTTGCAGCGGAGCAGTCGCAACGAGTGACACGGCAGAAACGACAGTGTCGGCGAACCGTTTCACTCGATCAAAAGAGGTGGGACTGGCTCGACGAATCACGCGTGTTCACCCACAAACGCACTGATTGCGCTCTCTATCCGGTCGAGTTGATGGCGGTGAAGCGCAGATCCACTGGGCAGCGTAAGGCCGTTCTCGAACAGCGATTGCGCTGCACCAGAGACGAGCGCTCGCGCGCCGCGAAAAACGGGCTGAAGATGCATCGGCTTCCAGAGCGGTCTCGACTCAATATTTTTCTCGCTCAGAGCGCGAGAGAGATCGTGCGTTGACCACCCGGCCACCTCGGGGTCGACAACGATCGAGGTGAGCCACACGTTGTCTTCCTCGTCGTCGTGGGCGCCAAACAGCGTGACTCCCGGGACGGCCGCGAAGAGCCGCCGATACGTGTCTCGCACGAGTCTCCGCCGGCCAATCATTTCGTCGAGCCGCGTCAGCTGAGCGCGACCAAGAGCCGCGAGGAGATTGCTCAAGCGGTAGTTGTACCCAACCTCAGTGTGCTCGTAGTGGTTCTGGGGTTGGCGCGCTTGCGACGCAAGGTATCGAACGCGAGAAGCAAGCTCGCCATCGTCGGTCACCACCATGCCGCCGCCGGAGGTCGTCATGATCTTGTTTCCATTGAAGGAGAAAATGGCCGCGTCTCCGAACGACCCCGCTGGTCGCCCCCGGTGACTCGCACCAACGGATTCAGCGGCATCAACGAGTAGCCTCACGCGGAATCGTTCTGCGAGCGATTCGATCGCGGTGTAGTCGGCTGTCTTCCCGAACAAATCGACGCTGATCACCGCTCCGATTCGCTCATTCCGCTTCGAAAGGCCCTCGATGGCCTGCTCCATCAAAACGGGATCAACGTTGCCTGTGGCACGAAGACAATCGACAAAGAAGGGCTCGGCACCCGTATAGGCAATGGCGTTCGCGGTTGCGACGAACGTCATTGTCGATGTCGGAACGACGTCGCCGGGTCCAATCCCCCACGCGACAAGGACACAGTGCAAAGCGGCTGTCCCCGAACTGAGCAGCACCGCGTGCTCGACGCCCGCGCGGGCCGCCATTTCACGCTCGAAAGCATCGACGTCTGGTCCAAGCGGTGCAATCCACCCCGAGCGCATCGCATTGATAACACAGCGCTCTTCGAGAGAGCCCACATCGGCCGTCGACAAGTAGATCCGCTCGTTCATCGCGGCTCTCCAAGGACACTCGCCGAATCGGATGTCGACCAGACCGAATCAACGGTCAGTTCGAGCGGATTGAGCGCCGGTACGTGCGTGTGGGAGATCTTCGGGTGGACCGGTCGAACGTGCTCCTCGCCCACACCGAAGAGCGCTTCATGCAGGTTTTCCCCATCGCGCAGGCCCGTGTAGACGATCTCGATGTCTTTGCCGGAAAGCGCAATCATGCGTTCCGCAATGTCGAGAATCTTGACGGGCTCTCCCATGTCGAGAACTAGTACCTCGCCTGGAGAACCAATACCCCCGGCCTGAACGACCAATTGGCACGCCTCGGAAATTGTCATGAAAAAGCGAGTGACGTCGGGATGAGTGATCGTCACGGGTCCGCCCGCTGCGATGAGCTGTGTAAAAACTGGAACCACCGATCCGCGACTACCGAATACGTTGCCAAACCGCACGGAGAGGTAGCGGGCATCCAACTCGTGGGCTGCCCACGCGGTGAGTCTTTCGGCGAGACGCTTGGAATGACCGAGCACGCTCGACGGAGTGGCAGCCTTGTCTGTCGAGACGTTGACGAACGTATCGACGCTCACTCGCTTGGCGGCATCGAGCACGTTTTGAGTGCCCAATACGTTCGTTTTCCAGGCCTCGTCCGGATATTGCTCCAACATAGGCAAATGTTTGAGCGCCGCGGCATGGAAGACAACCTCTGGTCGCCTCGACTCGAAGATTTCGACGAGGACGGCTGAGTCACGAATATCGGCGAGCACCACCTCGCGAGAATCGAGAAGGCCGTGCCCAGAAATTGAGAGCTGAACGTCTTGAAGGGCCGTCTCGTCGCGATCTAACATGATCAATTCTGCGGTGGAAAACCGGGAGATTTGGCGACACAACTCGCTGCCAATCGATCCGCCAGCGCCGGTAACCAGCACTCGTCGGCCGTCGAGATAACCGGCAATCGACTCCACCCGCGTATCGACCGGGTGGCGCCCGACAATGTCTTCTATCGTGATGTCGCGCACATCGCCGAGAGTTGACTTTCCGTTGAGAATTTCATCGAGCGACGGGAGGACCATGACGCGCAATCCAGCCTCGGCGCTCACGTCGGAGATGTCCTTAACAATGGACCGTCGGCCTGCGCGACGGCGATAATTATGGCTTCAGCCCCGCTCGTCGCGGCCGCGACCCCAATTTGTCGACGGTCTCCGAGCATTGGCACGCCACTGATTCGGAGGTTTCGTTTGGACGGATCATCATCAATGAGTCCGACTGGAACGTAGGGTGAGGCGCTGTCAGTCAACATTCTGCGCACCAAGTGATCGGCCAGACTGCCGCCGCCAAAGATCAGTGTGCGTTGCGCATCGTCACGTGGCTTGAGCCGACTCTCGACAGCGAGTCGCGCGGCAAACCGTGTGGCGCCCATCAGAATGAACGCCACGGGAAACGCAATGAGCAGGGTACTTCGAGCGATCGCAACGTGGACGCCGATAACGAGCACCGGTAGGCCGACAATCGCGCCGACGATAAAGACGACTACGAGCACGGCACGGATCTCGGCGTAACTTCCCGAGACGAAGCGGCGTCGATAGAGACCCGTCCCAAAGCCAACGATGAGGTGCACTGCGACCGTCACGCCGCACACAAGCGCGACCGATCGCCACGTGATGTGCGACAATTCGAAATCGTATCGAAGGCACACGGCAAAGACGATTGCAGCAACCCATATCGAGGCGTCAAGCATCATTTGCGCTTGCGTTGCCCGCGCGGGAGTGAGAAGCGCGCGAGTAACCGTCGAATCCGCCATTAGAATCTCCCGCACTGCGCCGGGACTGCGCTCACGGCTCGGAGAAAGAGCCGAACGATCACGTTTGCCGAGGGCACCATTTGTCGACCGGCAAGCGCAAAAACGGCCTCGTCGCGCAAGTAGGGGTCGATAACATCGTCGTCTGATGGGTCGAACGGAATCGTCACTGTTCCTCGGCGGGAGGCGACAAGCGCGACCGTTGCACGGAGACGAGATGCGGGATTGTCGGTTGGCAATTGAGCGATCTCGCGCAGCTGCTCGCCTCCCACCCCCTCTGCAAGGCGTGCGAACTCGCGAAGGGTGAAGGAGTACCGACTTGCACGAGGGACTCGCGCGACAACTGCTCGCCGATGTTCGCGAGCCATCCCGAGCACGAGGTCAGCCTGGAGAATGTGCTGCTCACGAAGCAATCGTGCGCGATGGTCACCGGGGTCCGATCCGTACGTGCGGACCAAGGTTTGGGCTTCCGCGGGCATCACTGCGTCCTCGACCGCGAAGACGCCCGCACTGGAAACCGTGATCTGTGGAATTCCTCTGAGTTCCACTCGGAGATATTGCTCGGCAAATGGCGAGCGACAAATGTTTCCTGCACACGCGGTCAAAATTGAGAAGTCTCCCGCCAATCCCCGTTCTTCCGTCACGTACTTACCCCATTGGACTGCGTGAATTCGATGAGGTGGACACGCCGACCGCCGTGAGCGAGGGAGTGCCAGAATTGGCGATGCCGCCGTAGGTCCCGTAATTGCCGTATCCGAACGAGTCTGGCCCTTTCGACGGCAGCATGGTCATTACGATCCCGGCCACTCGAGCACCAATGTGCTCAAGACGACCGAGCGCGGATTGCAACTGGCTTCGCGTCGTACGCCCCGTGGCAGAAATAACGATTGTGCCGCCGGCCAATTTGCTCAAGATGGCCGCGTCGGTAACAGGAAGCAGGGGAGGCGCGTCGATAAGGACGTAGTCGAATGTTTGAGAGAGCGATTCGAGCAGCGAGACCATTGCTCCGGAACCGAGCAGCTCGCTGGGGTTGGGCGGAACCTGTCCGGCCGGCAATACATAGAGGCTGCCGCGCCCCCACGGTTGGAGAACGTCGTGCAATTCGGCGCGACCGATGAGGACGTCGGTCAAGCCGACAACTCCTTCGAGTCCCATGGTTTGGGCAATACGGGGCAAGCGCAAGTCACCGTCGACAAGCGCAACGCTCGAACCCGCCTCTGCAAGCACAATTCCGAGGTTCGATGCCGTTATAGTCTTGCCCTCACCGGGAACCGACGACGTAATGACAAAGCACCGCGACGTGGACGCAAGATTGACGAATTGAAGGTTTGTCCGGAGTGCTCGGTAGAGCTCGGCTTGCTGGGTGTGCGGCTCCACGTGCACGATCAGCGGGCGCTTCTTCACGGCGGGATCGACGCTTATCCCGCCCAGAATTGGTTTATCGGTGACCGACTCGATATCTTTACTGCCGCGAACTCGCGTGTCGAGAACGCTGCGGAGCACGGCCGCGGCGATTCCGACCAAGAGACCCGTAAGCAGCCCAAGAACCACGTTGAAATCGGTGCGGGGAGAAGACGGACTCGTCGGCGCTACGGCGGGCTCGATCGTCTCGATCTTGACGAGACTGGGACCACCGTCGAGAGGCGACTCGAGGCTGTTGACGACCACGTCGGTGAAGTTCACGCCGATTGCATTAGCAATCGCGGCAGCCTGCTCGGCTTGGTTGTCGTGAACTGTGATGGTGATCAGAACCGTGTTGAGCGGCGACTCTGCTTTAACACGGTGTGCCAGTTCCTTCGGCGTCTCGCTCAGTCTCAGCTGATTGACCACGGGTGCCAGAACCCGGGAGCTCGTGACGACATCGACGTACGATTGAACTTTTTGTTGCGCCGCGCTACTGCCCTGTACGAGGTCGACTGTCGTGGAATTTTCCAGCGACCGGACCGAAACAAAGAGCCGCAAAGACGACACGAATTTCGGAGTCGCAAGAATCGACACGAGGGCGGCCACCGCGACTGAAAGAAGGGTGATCGCGATAATTGCAAGCCAGCTTCTCCGAAGAATTCGGAAGTAATCGTGCAACGCCACCGCAACAATCCCCTCATACGCCTCGTTCATCCTGACACACCAATGAGGGTATTAGGGGTATCTGTTTTCCGAAATAGTCGAAAATCACCGAAATACGAGCATTTCGCCCCGGCTCGGATGGCACGATTCGCCGGTAGTTGGAGACAGATTTCTGATCGAGAGCACGGCACTCGTGGCCGAATCAGGGGCCTTCTGAAATTCTCGGCGCGGTGGCTGTGTGAGAATTCTTGAGGTGAGAATCGCTAGCGTCCAGGCTGCTCGCGTCGTGACCGAACGGGACCGGCTCTTGAGACGCACCGCGCGCCTCGTTGGCTGCCTATCAACGGGCGCGAGTATGGCAAGTATTGTGCTTCCCGGCGCGCTCCCGCTGACTCACGTGGTTGTCATTGTCCCCTTGCTCGCTCTACTCGCGGTAGCGCAATGGAGACTGGGCGCGACCGGTGCAATCGGCTGGGTGGCATGTATTGTCATAATTGGCATTGGCAGCATGTGGGTTCTCTCGTTTCCTACGGAGGTCGGACCCAACGCGGCGACGGATAATGCAACCGGCGCGCTCGCAGGCGGGGGAATCGCGTGCGTCGCGATTCTCCTGACAACATCGCGCAAGCGATTTCTCTACCTAGTTGTTGGCTTTGTCGCGACGATCACAACAATTGCCGCGACGAGCGCGGCAGAGCGAGTGAGCGACGGAGCAATGTTGACGTCTGCCGGCTGGATCGCTTGTGCCGCCGCGGGGGGGTGGCTGGCCGAGAGCGTGTCCCGGGCGATGGCAAAAATCGAGAACATCGGCCGCGCTTACCGTACCGAGCGCCTCTCGAGCGCCCGCGAAGCGCGGCGTCGTCACGATGCCCGCCTGATGCACGACACGGTTCTCGCGACCCTAACGATCCTTGCGCATTCGGGAGAGGGAGTGAGCCCACCCGCTTTGCGGCAGCAAGCTCGCGACGATGTGGTTCTTCTCAGACGGGTGCGACTCGGCGACGATCTCACTTCGTCGAATGACGACGGACATCGATTGGCAACAACCGAGCTGAGCACTTCAGACGACGCACTCGATTTAGACGGCGCTCTCGCGGCGATTCGACGGCGATTCGACGAATCGGGTCTCTCGGTAACGCCGCACGGCAACAGCCAGATCTTCGTTCCGCGCCACGCCGGCACGGCACTTCTTCTGGCCGTCACAGAGTGTCTTGAGAATGTACGGCGACACTCCGGAACTCTCGAGGCCGACGTGACGATTAGCCAGGACGAACACTCGGTTCAGGCCATCGTGACCGACGCGGGAGTTGGGTTCGACCTCGCACATGTCGAACGCGACAAAATGGGAATTTCAGAATCGGTCGTCGCACGAGTAAAAGACGTGGGAGGAAGCGCGCGACTGTTTTCGTCGCCCGGATCGGGAACCACGGTGGCATTGGAGGTGCCGCTGTGACACCGCGGGCCCGGGCCTCGTGGCGACGAGAAGCCACGGTGACGAATCCGCATCGCGACGCAAAACCCGTGATCGGCACCGACTTTCTCGGAATCGGTTTCGCAGTCGCCGCTGTCGCGCTCGTCGCGTATGAGTCGAGCCACTTCGTTCTGGCGATTTCCCCCAGTTCGGCCAACCACCGATCATATCTTCCGCTTTCCGAATTGGCATGGGGAGTCCTCGCTGTCGCGCTCGTGGGCTCCGCGGGTGCGGCAGCGCAATATGGCCGTCACATGCCGACGCGGGTGTTCGTTGTGGTCGTTGGCTTTCTCGCCGTTGCCGTCGGATTCGACCTCGCGGATCTTCTCTGGCCGGGGTCGCCGCACGCTTGCCCGTCCGCCGCGACCGCTGTCGGTGCCGTCCTCATGGCGCTTGTCACGGTGCGAAGGAGCCGCGATATCGTTTACACGACCCTCGCGCTCGGCGGTGTCCTCTTTGGTGCGTTTCTTACGGAACCCCATCGGGACACGCTGTCATTCGCGCCCGATATAGCAATGCTTGGCCTCGCAACCGTTCCGCCGATCACGGCAGCGGTTGCGGTTCACTGGTTTCGACGTTTGACCGACGTCGAACTCGACCGGGTGCTAGCGCACAGCACGGTCACCGTCTCGAGCAGCAGCCTCGGCGCGACACCGTCGGAAGAACTCGCGCGCCTGGACTCGACCGCGGAAGAGCTCCTTGACGGTGTGGCATCGGGTCGCTCGCGGCTTCCCGTCGATCATAAAACTGCCGCCGCGGCGGCAGCCCTCGCAACGGAGTTTCGCTTCCACCTCAGCGAGTCGCGGCGCGAGACCTGGTTTCACACGGCAATTCGAGAATCGGATTTCTTGAGACGCAGCGCGACGTTAGTCGATTCCGGCGGTGTTTCGGCGCTTCTCGACCCGTCGAAGCGAGACGCGCTTTTGACGGCCGTATGGCTGCTCATTAGCGATCCGCACAAATATTCGCCGACCGTTGAGATCGCCGTGAGTCCCGGTGAAATGAGACCGCGCGAACGCGCGCGTGACGCAACCACCGTTCAAGTGACTATTGTTGCAAGGGGACTACCGCGACGCCGCGTTGATCCCGCAATCTGGGACGCTATCGCCAGAGTTGGCTCGTATACGGACTCAAGTCACGGCGACAGCGTTCGAGTAGACGTCCACTGCGTGGTTGACGGTCCCGACGGAACGTGACCACGAGCGGTCTTCGATAAGAATATTCGGCCACGATTGCGGTCGAGTGAAAGGAACCCGAACCATGAACAAAAAAGGCATTCGGATAGCGATTGTCGACGACCACAAGATGCTCCTCGGCGCTTTGACCGAATGGATCCACACGGCGGCGAGCGATATCGCGATGGTCGCAGCGGTGCCGACGTGGGCCGAGCTTTTGACCCACCCCGAGTTCCCCGTCGACGTGGTTCTTCTCGACCTCGATCTGAAAGACGCGATTCCCGTGTCGCTCAAGATTTCTACCTTGAAAACGACGAACGTTCCCACCGTCGTCATGAGCACGTACTCCGACCCGGCAGTTGTGCGCGAGGCGCTCGCCGCGGGGGCCCTCGGTTACGTCGTCAAAAGCGAGGACGCGAGTATGATCGTCGAAGCGATCCGAGCCGCTCACGAGGGAACGCCCTTCATCTCGAGTGAACTTGACCAGGCGCTCACGGAGAGCGACACGAAGAAATCGCCGCGGCTGAGCGCTCAAGAGCGTCGAGTGACCGCCCTCTACGCGTCGGGTGAGCCCGTCAAGAACGTGGCGCTCGCGCTCAGCATTTCGGAGGAGACGGCAAAGTCCTACCTCAAACGGGTTCGCGAAAAGTATCGGAACGCGGGTTTGAACGTCGGCACGAAAGTTGCCCTCCGCAAGCGCGCAATTCAAGATGGCATTATCTTGGGCGTCGAGTAGCCGTTTCGCTCGACCCAATAGCTTGCGATGACGAGCGCGAGTCCGGCTCCGCTGAGCGCAAACCCCACCCCAACCGGAGCGAGATAACCAAACCCGGCAGCGATCGCGACCCCGCCCAACAGGGCACCGGTACAGTTTCCAGCATTGAGCGCCGCGTGATTGAGGGCCGCGGCAATCGCTTGGCTATTCTGAGCGACATCCATGAGGCGCAATTGGATCGTCGGAGCGAGCGCCGATGTCGCTCCGCCAATGACAAAGACGAACGTGAAGAGTCCGACAACCGTGTGAGCGGTAACCGCAAGCCCGGCAAGTCCAATGAGCAAGACGCCAAAAAAGATGTAAAAGGATCGCTTGACGCACACGTCGGCGTAGTGACCGCCAACGAAATTGCCCACTGTCATTCCGAGTCCAATGACGACGAGTACCCACGGAATCGCGGTCGACGGCAATTCCGTGACGTCGGTGATAATCGGCGCGATGTAGGTGTACACCGCGAAGAGTCCGCCGAAGCCGATCGCTCCAATGAGAAGCGCAAACCACACTTGCACTCTTCCAAATGCTTTCAATTCTTTGCCGAGAGTCGCCCGCTCATCGCCCGGCTGTCGCGGAACAAACGCAGCGACGGCGACGAGTGTCACAGCGAAAAATCCCGCGACGACGAGGTACGAGCATCGCCATCCGTTGACCTGTCCCAACCACGTGATAAGAGGCACACCCACCACGGTCGCAATTGTCAGCCCCGAGAGGACGACAGCGACGCCGCGGGCTCGCTTGCCCGGTTCCATGAGTGAGGCGGCCACGAGTGACGCCATGCCGAAATATGCCCCGTGCGGTAACGCTCCGACAAAACGCGAGAGGAGGACGAGCTCAAAACTCGGAAGCACAGCCGACCCAATCGTGCTGACTACGAATGCCGCAAGCAGCCACAATAAGAGTTTCTTGCGAGGCCATCGCGCTCCCGCGGCCGCGATGGTCGGTGCCCCGGCAATCACGCCGAGAGCGTACGCAGAAATCAGCCAACCCGCTTGCGCGTTCGCGTGCTCGGGACTCTGAGCGTACAAGCCGCTTAAGAGATCTCGGGCCAGGTTAGGCAATAAGCCCATCGCGACGAATTCGCCCGAACCAATGGCAAAGCCACCCATCGCGAGGGCGATAAGAGCCAATCGCGTTCGCGTCGGCGACAACCGTCTCTGTTCGTGCGGATTGAGAATCACCTCGAAAGAATACGGGGAATGCTACGCCGTTCCGAATTGCCGTGATCCTCGCCGATTTGGGGTGAAAAGCAACTCCGCCACCGGTCGCGCGTCGTGGGGGATCGAAATCGTTATTGTCGCGACGAGTGCGATGGTGAAAACCTGGGATCCGCGACGATTGGGTACGCGGCCCCGGGGCCGTGCTCGATTGTCTGCACGAGGTCCTTTCCGTCAATGGCGTACGAGGTCGCGACCGGATTTCCGTTTGCGTCGAACGCCCACGGTGCAGAAAAACCGCCCAGAACCCTGCGCTGTGCGCCTCGAACACTGACGGTCCCGTCCGGTTCGACCGACGCGCGTGACCCGGAAGGGAGGTCGAGGGAGAAACGGAATTTTTTCGGCGCAGACTCGCCCTCAATCGTAATAATCGACTGAATTCCTGCCCCCGTGTAATACGAGGTAACAAATGCGCCGGTCAACCTCGTCGATAACAACGGTTGACCACAACCCTTGAAGAACCCAGCAGGCACAGTCGCCGTGTCAACCGGAGTATCGGTTGTCAACTCGCCAGGAAGACGAAGGATCACCGTTCCCGAGTGCGAGTCGGTCGTCGTCACCGTCCTCGCAGCCTTATCGACCACGCGAGTCTGACTCGCGGCCACAAGCTCACACATCTGTGCGTCCAGCGTCGATTCGTTCGCCGAGGCAACGCCACTCCCCGAAACCACCATTGCGCCCGTAAGCGCCGACACAACAATTCCCCGCACAATGTACTGCATTTGTAATCGCCCCCTTGAAAATGAAAATGTGGTCCGGAATGAACCGAATTATCACAACCGTATTGGACGCTATGCGACGATGTCCAGAGTCGAGTACCGGTAAAAATTGTTCGAATGTGCGCCGCATTCTGGTGACGTACGAATCACCTCGCGTCAGATGAGTGCTCCTCAAGAAATGCAAAAACCTCGGCGTCGTCTATTCCGGGAAACGAACCACTCGGGAGGGGGGAAAGAACGTGCGCGTGCAGCCGCGCGCTCGGCCACGCACTTGCTTCCCAGCGCGCAATGAGGTGGGCCGGTGGTTGACGACAACACGACTCGTCGGGACACCGCGACGACGTTCGGTCGGTCGATTCTCGCCCGCGAAACCACTTCGCCTCGCGAAACGGCACTCCAACGGAAATCGAAAACTCACCCGCCGAGGTCGCACCCGTCTGAGTTGTACACCAGTATGTGTCCGCGTGGGTGTCCGTGTATTGATACATTTCAGTTGTGCGGTTCGTACGAGAGAACGCGCGTCGCGCGCCCCACTGTCGGCACACGAGTTGGCCCTCGACAGAACCGGTGACATCGACCGCGAGTGGTAATCCATCATTTTCGTAGGCTTTATAGACGGCACCGTCGGAGCCCACGCGCACAAAGTGCACGGGAATGTCGGCGTGCGCGGTTAACAGGTTGGTCATCCGTAGCGCGGCTGCCTCATGAGTCACCCCGAACGCGTCGCGAAAATCTTCCACAGCCACGTTGCGTTCCGCTTTTGCTCGTGAAAGAAACGCGACCGATGCGGCACGCGGCATGAGGCACGCGGCGGCAAAATAGTTAATTTCGAGGCGTTGCTCCAAAAACGCGGCGTAATTTCGGGGCCGCTCGTGACCGAGAAGCCGATGCCCCATCGCTTGGAGAGCAATCGACCGCAACCCGTGACCACCAGGGATGGACGCGGGCGGGAGGTAGATCCGTCCGTTTGCGAGATCGGTTACCGACCGGGCCGACTTCGGCAAATCGTTGACGTTAATGAGTTCGAACCCCAACTGCTTTGCAATTACGCTGACGGTGCGGTGGGTCATTGCTCCGCTCTCGTGCCCCGCGGCGCGAACCGTTTTTTCCGCAAGGTCCTCAATTTCCGGCAGGTAGTTGTCACGGGCCCTCATTCGACCACGTAACTCGGTATTCGCGCGCCGCGCTTCTTCCGGAGTCGCAATCGCCTCGGATGCGCGCCGGTCAATCTCTTTGTGCAGTCCGACAAGCGCCTCCAGCACCTCATCGGTCGTACCTCTCGATGGCCGAACAACGGGCAATCCGAGAGACACATAAGATTCTCGACGCTGAGCTCGATCCAACTCGATTTCGAGACCCGCGCGCTGACTCGGCGCGTCATCGGCAATGAGGTCAGCCAATTCGACTCCGAGAACGTGCGCAACTGCGTGAAGCATCGACAAGCGAGGTTCCCGTTTTCCATTCTCGATGAGGGAAAGTTGACTCGTTGACAAGCCCACGGCGGCGCCCAACCGATCAAGGGTGAATCCAGCCATCGAACGAAAGTGCCGGAGTCGATGACCGAGAGTCGCCGTGTCCGGCGCGGTACGCGTCGCCGACGTCGTTCCCGCTTTCTCGTTCGCCATCGTGCGCATGAGTCCACATTATCGAAAAAATCACAAATATTGACCGGCTCGGCGAGGGTAAGTGACGAAAAAATGTCGGATCATTACTAGAACACTATTTTTTAAGGGCGCCACAACTCATCAGGCCCCGACGTTCGCAACGGTCCTCGGGTTACAACCATTCAAAGGAGAGTCGATGTCGACCACCCCTTCACCACCCGCTCTCCCCTGCCTTACCAGCAAAATATCCCTCGCTGATTGGGTCACCGAGGTCGCAGACCTTACGCAGCCCGACGAGATTCACTGGTGCGATGGGTCGCGACGCGAAGCTGATCGGCTGACGCGCTCACTCGTTGAGGAGGGCAAACTCATCAGGCTCAATCCCGAGTGGCGGCCCAACAGCTTCCTCGCCCGCACGGATCCAACAGACGTAGCCCGGGTCGAGGACCGAACGTTTGTATGCTCGCGCGATGCCGACGACGCCGGCCCCACGAATAATTGGCACGACCCGGTATCGATGCGCGAGAAGCTGGGCGGCGTTTTCGCCGGGAGCATGCGCGGTCGCACAATGTACGTCGTTCCATTTTCGATGGGTCCCATCGGGGGGCCAATCTCGCAATTGGGCGTCGAGCTCACCGACTCGGCGTACGTCGCGCTCAACATGGGCATCATGACCCGTATGGGCGACGCGGCGCGCGCTCTCATCGAAGAGGGGCAGCCGTGGGTTCGAACCGTGCACAGCGTCGGTTATCCGCTCACGAACGACGCGGGTGTAGACCGCGCCGATGTGACGTGGCCGTGCAACACGACCAAATACATCGTGCAGTTTCCCGAAACTCGCGAGGTGTGGTCATTCGGCTCGGGCTACGGTGGAAATTCTCTTCTTGCCAAGAAGAGCTTTGCGTTACGCATCGCTTCCGTCATGGGACGTGACGACGGTTGGCTCGCCGAGCACATGCTGATCATTAAAGTCACGACACCCGAGGGCCGGGCGTATCACATTGCCGCCGCGTTTCCCTCGGCGTGTGGCAAGACGAACCTCGCGATGCTTCGATCCACACTCCCGGGATGGCACGTGGAGACGATTGGCGACGACATTGCGTGGCTCCGCCCGGGGGCCGAGGGAAAACTGTGGGCGATCAACCCCGAAGCCGGATTCTTCGGTGTGGCACCTGGAACCGGCGCGCACTCCAATCCAACAGCGATCGACACCGTGTGGGGCAACACGATTTTTACGAACGTCGCCCTTCGCGACGACGGAGATATTTGGTGGGACGGCCTCACATCGACGGCTCCACCTCACTTGACCGACTGGCGGGGAAACGATTGGTCACCCGATTCACCCGAACCCGCCGCACACCCCAATTCCCGATTTACGGTTGCGATTGAGCAGTGTCCCTCGCTCGCAACGGAGTGGTCCGCACGTGGAGGAGTTCCGATTGACGCAATCCTCTTCGGCGGGCGCCGAGCCACGAACATTCCTCTCGTCTCGGAAGCGCGAGACTGGAATCACGGGGTGTTCATGGGCGCAACAATGTCATCCGAACAAACAGCCGCCGCCGAAGGAACCGTTGGCGAATTGCGTCGAGACCCGTTCGCAATGCTCCCGTTTTGTGGTTACAACATGGCCGATTACTGGGCTCACTGGCTCACAATTGGCGAACAGTTGGGCGCTAATGCCCCGCGCGTGTACCAAGTCAACTGGTTTCGAACCGCTCCCGACGGATCGTACTTGTGGCCCGGTTTCAGTGACAACGCCCGGGTAATTGCGTGGATCGTTCGTCGACTGGAGGGGGCGGTCGACGGTGTTTTGACCCCCGCCGGGCGAATTCCCGACGCGCACGACCTTGATCGTGCGGGCGAATTGGTCAGTCCCGATCTCTTCAAAAAGCTATTCTCTATCAACCGCAAATCGTGGCATGACGAGTGCGACCTCACGGAAGAGTACTTTCGAAGCTTTGGAAATCGCGTTCCCGCCGCGCTGTGGGCGGAGCTCGCAAGTTTGCGATATGCGCTTGACCGTGACCAGCGACACTCCCCGGCACCAGCTCAATCGGTGCCGGCGTCGACTCACTAGGCCGGAAGGAATGCTACGCCGCGGGAGCCAGGTAGTTACTCCATTGGGGGGCAGGCTTCTCCGCGCCGCGAACAATCCACACCCTTCCGTGGGGCACGCGGGGTTTCGTCCACAACCGCCACCCTATTTCTGACAGTGTTCGATCACCTTTCTCGTTGTTGCAGCTCAAGCAACACGCGACCATGTTGTCCCACGTATCTTTCCCGCCTCGCGATTTCGGTACAACGTGATCAATCGTCGACGCAGAACGCTCGCAATACCCACACCGCTGGCCGTCTCGACGTAAGACACCGCGACGAGATACGGGCACTCGCCGACTCAAGGGAACGCGCACATACCTCGTGAGGGCGATGACGGATGGGCGATCATAGTGTCCTGACACCGCGCGCACCGGATGCTCGATGTCGACCTCGACAATTGTCGCCTTGTTGTCCATGACGAGCATGAGTGCTCGTCGAAATGAGACGACCGAGAGTGGCTCGTACCCCGCATTGAGAACGAGAGTCCGCATGTCCACTCCTCTCACGATCTCCCGGAGATCAGATTAGTGCACAAATTCGACGTCGATCACGGAGGGCGCGCGCAAATTGGCGGCGACGTCAATGCCCTCCTACTCGAGCATGCATTACAGAGTTCCCAGACAGCACGCGAGTCGAGGCGCGGATTGCATCCTAACCTATGCGCACAAAATAGTGCGACTCGGAAAAAATGGATTCGATCCTCACATCGAGTCCTTCGTGCGGAGCGTCGAGCATTTGGTTACCACCGGCGAAGATACCGATGTGGCCGCTCGGGAAATACACGAGATCGCCCGGTCGCGCCTCGGCCGCAGAAATTCGCGTCCCAAATGACGCCTGCGCGGCAGCGGAGTGCGTCAAATCGATTCCAAAATGAGCGAAGACCAGTTTGACGAGACCCGAGCAGTCGAGTCCACTCGAACTCTCACCGCCGAAGACATAGGGGACACCGATAAAACGCTTTGCATAGGCAAATACGGCACCGCCGGCGAGATTCGCATCGGGAGCTTTCTCGACCGGTGCAGGCACGCTCGGGGTGCTCGGGGTGCTCGGCGGAGCGAGCCGCTGTGCCGCTGCTGCGCGCTGCGCCGCGGCGTCCGGCGCAATGGACGCGGCCTTCACCGTGAACCCATCACGATTGACCGGAGTCGCCGCAACCGCACTCGAAACCGCGTCGGTTTGAGCCTGAGACGTCGACAAACCGCGAATGTCAGAGACTTTTCGCCCCGCTTCAGCATTTTTTGCGGGATTGAACGCGTAAGCGGGCAGTGCCATGGTCGCGACGAGACCCGCCGCGAACGTCATCACAACGACGTTGAGAGCCGTCCCGCGAGTCTTTTTCGAGCGACCGCTCGGCGCGGCGGCACGCGAGGCCCGTCGCGACGACGGCTTCTGTTCCCTTTCACGCAATTGGCGTCGCGTGAGAAGAACGTCCGTACTTCTTTGGGTGTGTGAGTGTGAGTAACTGTGCGTGTGGCGGCCCTGAGTCGAACCTGCTGTGTTACTTATTTCGGCCAAAGTATTAACCTCCGGCGCCCCAACAACACATCGTTTGCTGCCCCGTCCATGCGCGCACGGCATCGATTGTCCGGTCCAAGAGACGGGCGTTGGAGACGTCTTAGGCCGGGTTCACTGGCTGGCTGCGTGCCATCGAACCCGTCCGAGCCTACTCGAGAGATACGATGATGTCACATTGGGCGATCAGTTGACGCCGAACGTGCCGCACGCTATGCGACAACAAAAATGTGGGTCGCGACATCGTTGGGTACCTCGAGATGTGCCTCAATTCCCTCAATTTGGACCTCAATGGACGACCCTCGTGGAGTGAATCGGCCGGTTGCGCCGGGAATGATTCCGGCTCTCTTGAGTTGTCTGAGAAGAGCGGGATCAACTTGAACCGGTTCGCCGAGTCGCCGAATCACCGCACTAATTGGTCCCGCCTCGCGCGACGCGCGTTCCACGACGTTGACGACGCCGTGCGAAAAGGACCCCGCGGGAATGTCCCCCAACTCGTCGAGGCCGGGAATCGGATTGCCGTAGGGGGATTCGGTCGGATGGCCAAGTATTCCAAGAATCTTACGTTCGACTTGCTCACTCATGACGTGTTCCCATCGACAGGCCTCTTCGTGAACGTATTCCCACTCGAGGCCAATGATGTCGCTCAACAGTCGTTCAGCGAGGCGATGCTTACGCATCACGTGAATGGCTTTGCGCCTCCCACCGACTGTCAATTCAAGGTGTCGATCATCAGAAACAACGACGAGTCCATCGCGTTCCATTCGAGCAATTGTTTGCGATACCGTCGGCCCAGAGTGACCGAGACGCTCTGAAATCCGGGCGCGCAAAGGAATGATGTTCTCTTCCTCCAACTCGAGAATTGTTCGGAGATACATCTCGGTGGTATCGATCAGATCAGTCATCAGGCCCTCGACAGAAAATTACCCGCGCTGTCACAGCCTACTGTCGTTGCGGCTCGGCAGCGTGTGAGGTCGCAGAGCGAACGCGATGCAACCAACGGCCTTATAGAATCGGCACGTGCCCGACCTCATCATTCCCGAAGACTTGCGGCCTCGAGACGGTCGATTCGGTTGCGGACCCTCGAAGGTTCGCGCCGATCAAATATCCGCGCTCGCCGCCGCGCGAATAGACCTCGTGGGAACGTCACATCGTCAAGCGCCCGTCAAAAGTCTCGTGCACCGCGTGAAGAGAGGACTCGCGGAGCTCTTTCGCCTTCCTGACGGCTATGAGGTCGTGCTCGGCAACGGCGGCGCATCTGCGTTTTGGGATATCGCCACGTATTCCCTCATTAGGCGGCGAAGCGAAAATCTGGCCTTCGGCGAGTTCGGCCACAAATTTGCTCGAGCGGCAAGCGCTCCCTTTCTGACCGCACCGGTCGTTGTCGACGCGCGCGCGGGGTCACTGAGCGAGATTATTATCACCCCCGGCGTCGACGTGTACGCGTGGCCCCACAATGAAACCTCAACGGGTGTCATGGCTCCGGTTCAGCGCGTGCACAGTAACGATGACGCACTCACCGTGATTGACGCAACGAGCGCCGCGGGAGGAATTGACGTCGACATTTCTGAAACCGATGTCTACTACTTTTCACCGCAAAAGAACTTTGCCTCGGACGGCGGCTTGTGGCTGGCAATCCTGTCGCCCGCAGCCATCGAGCGCGTCCACGCGATCACGTCCGGAGATCGCTACATTCCAGAGTTCCTCAACTTAAAGACCGCTATTGATAACTCGAGGCAAGATCAAACGCTTAATACCCCTGCGATATCGACCTTGCTGTTGTTAGAGAATCAAATCCACTGGATCAATGGCAACGGCGGACTTCACTGGGCCTCCAATCGCACGCGCGAATCGTCGTCCGCTCTTTATCGTTGGGCGGCTGCTTCCGACTACGCGACGCCGTTTGTCACGGCGCCCGACCACCGGTCACAAGTCGTCGTAACGATTGATCTCGTCGACCAAATCGATGCCACACTCGTGACCAACGTCCTTCGTGCCAACGGAATTGTCGACACAGAACCGTACCGAAAGCTCGGCCGAAACCAGCTCAGAGTGGCAACATTTGTTGCGATAGAACCCGATGATGTGCACTCCCTCATTGCATCAATCGACTACATTGTCGAGCGAATCGCTTAAGCTTGCGACCACGTTCTTGGAGGGCACAATGCGTTTGTGGTTAAGGGAGAGTGAGCGACGCCCGTCGCCGAGTCCCGCGACAACCGATGATCGAAAGCCCTTTATTGTGGGGACCATCGCGTGGGCCACGGTTTTTCTCGCCGCGATTCTCGCTCATAACGCTCATCATGATTCGAGTCTCGAATTTTGGGTTGCATCGTGTGCTGCGGGAACCGGGTTTGGCGTAGTCGGCACCGCATACACACTCGTACTCCACGCGCGATCACCCACCAAGATGGAGTGACTTACCCTCTCTCGGCGTCAATGTCGTCAATGTCAACGCCATCAATGTCGCCAGAGCGCAATCTGGTTTCCCCCTCGCCGTTCGGCACCTCGGGCTTGTCGGCATCCGCACGAGCGTCATCGGATGATTCGAGGCCTGATTCACTCCAGTCGCCCTCGCCGACAGTGTCATCGGACCACGGCACCCACACCGGAGCGACGAGAGCGTCACTTCCCGGAGTAAGACCAACTTCGAGAACCGACGCGGACGCCTCGTCGTTGATGTGCGACAGTGTGACCGCCCAGTGCCAGCCCGGGTACCCGCCCAACAAGCACTCGAAATAGAGCGAGAATACGTGGTCACCCTCACTCTTCGATCCGGCGGGCACTCCCACGCTTGACGAGTCAGCGACGTCGAGCAGAGCCGCCTTCGCGATCGGAAGAGAAGCCTGCAGCTCCTCGTCCGGCACGGCACTCGAGCGGGTTGTGTCCGCGGAACGCGGGTCACGCGTCGAGTTCATCCGCAACCTTGCGCAAGAGGACCGAAATGTTTCGGCTTTGCGCCGATTCTGGGTAGCGCCCGCGCTTGAGATTCGACCCGACGTTGTCGAGCACCTTGACGAGATCCTCGACAATTATCGCCATATCGTCAGCAGATTTCCGAGTGAGTTTGACCATGCTTGGACCGGCGTCGAGTACTCGAACGGAGAGTGCCTGAGCGCCGCGCTTGCCATCAGCTATTCCAAACTCAAGCCTGGTCCCCGCCGCGACGGTATCAACTCCCGCGGGGAGCGCGGACGCGTGAAGAAAGACCTCATTTCCGTCATCGGAACTGATAAAACCGAATCCTTTGTCGTCGTTGTAAAATTTGACCTTGCCGATAGGCATTGTTGTTCCTCCTGAATGCGACACGTCCAGTTTATGCGGACAGGGACGCACTGCCCGTATCCTTGGACACGTGATCACCGAAGACCCCACACGCTCACCACGATCAGAACACGTGCTCGCGGTATTGGTAGCGTGCGCGATTGGTGTGTCCATCGCCGCAATCGTGGCCGTTATTGTGGCGGTTGGGGTCGGCGTTCGCAATTTCGATTCCAATTTTTGGCACGCCGTTCTCGTGCTGCCCGCACTTGGACTTCCCCTCGGCCTGCTTCTCATTGTCGCTCTTCTCGTGGTCAACTGCGCGCGCCGCCAACGCGAGAATGCTGGGTCAAAATAGCGCCCGCAGTGAATGACCGAGTTTCAGACTGTTCTCAATCCAAATCGAGCACTCTGACACTCTCTACTCGACTGAGCGCAATGACAGACGACGACCTGAAAACACTCCTTATCGAGCGAGAAATCACCCCCGTCGGAATCGACAATTTTTTTGACCTCGCCGAGCGTCTCCTCGATATCAAATCAGTGCGAGACGCGCTCGCCCGCTGTGACCGTGTAACGCTTGCCTCACTAAGAATCGCGAGCGAAGAGGCCCGTCCCGCCGAGGGAATAACCGTGCAAGCGCTCGAGGCCCGCCTTATTGAACTCGGCGCGGGCCAGCCCGGTACGCTCGGTATCGAGAATCTGGCCGAGAGAATAAAGCGGGCAGGGGACGTCTTTCTCACTGATGACCACACGAGCGACGGGGTCATCCACCCGTGCCCGATCGTCTCGAGACAGTTCGCCTCATGGCCACCGTTGTCGACCCGCTCAGGCCGGGATCTTGTCACAACAACCGCGTCGGGACCGATTGACGCCGTCGATAACCGTCACGAAGTCGGCACGAATGAGATCGCCGCCGAGAGGGCGTTCGCAACCGTCGTTGAGGTCTCTGAACTTGTTTTTGACCTCAAACGACACCCGGTGAGGGAACTCAGCCGCGGTGGTATCGCTCTTCTTGACACAAAGCGACTTGCCGCGGTGGCGGCGGTCGAACTCACGAGGGTGCCGTGGATTTTGTCGATTGCTTCTCGAGCTAAACTCATCGCTACCGATTCAGGACGGTTGCTGATCACCGAGTTCGGTGATTCGTGGCTCACGAGCGCGATCACCGTGCGGTGGAAGGCGTTGGCGGCTGTGTGGCTTTCCGAAATCGCGCCCGAGGTCTGGAAAGCACTTCATGCCGACGGTGGCCCTCGCTGGGGAGAAGGGCTTCGTCGATATCTTGATTGGCTTTACCCCGTGAGCGGCGCGCGATTCCATGACAACCTCGCCCGCGTCATCGACGGGGCAGAAATGCTCGGAATCGCCGCGCACGGCGTTTTGAGTGCCGCGGGGAATCGCCTCGTCCTTGCCGGCGTCGACGACGCTGCAACCGACGTGCACGCCTCGTTTCCTCGCGAGGTTCGCCACGCGTACGTTCAACCGGATTTCACGATCATTTCGGGTGGACCCCTCGAGCCTGATGTCGATGATCGTTTGCGAAGGATTGCCAACGTCGAGTCCCGCGCGCTCTCGACGACCTACCGGGTTTCGTCGGAGAGCCTCAATCGAGCACTCGCACTGGGTGAAACAGAGGTGTCGATACTCGAATTTCTCACTGTTGTCTCTCTTTCCGGGATTCCCCAACCCCTCGAATATCTCGTGCGTGAAACGGCGAAGTACTATGGCACGGTGCGCGTTGGTGAGCTACAAACGTCGTCGAGTCCCGCAAGCTATGTTCGAAGCGACGATGCTCACCTTCTCAAGACGGCGCTCGTCGACCAAGCACTGTGTGCGCTGTCGCTCTCGCCGGACGGTGCTGACCGACTCGTCAGTAGTGCCGACCGCTCGACCGTTTTTCACGTCATGCGAAATGCTCGCTATCCCGTCGCGACCGAAAACGCGCGAGGAGACATCGTCGACACGCGATCATATCGCGCGGTTGCCCCGACGCCCGCACCACGCGTCGACGACCTTGACACCGCGATCAATCGATTGCGTGCCTCGCGTTCATCCAACGGTGACCCGGAGGCCGCGTGGATTGCCCGGCAACTCAAGCGGGCTATCCAAGAAAAGGCGGCCGTGAGGGTTCGGTTTGCGTCTCCCGATGGCTCGACAACCGAAAGCGTTCTCGAGCCAGCCAGTATTGTGGCCGGACGCATGCGCGCGCGTGATCGCGATGCCGATATTGAGCGCACTCTTCCGGTCTCGTGCATCACCGCGGTGGTGCCCGCATCCGCACACTCGTCAGACGACAGCTAGACTTACCGGTTATGCCACACGGCCCCTTGATCACTCAGAGTGATCGGACGGTACTGCTTGACGTTGCGCATCCCGACGCTGAAGAGGCTCGAGCCGAGCTTGCCGTGTTTGCCGAACTCGAGCGCGCGCCCGAGCACATTCACACGTACCGCATTACGCGCCTCGGCTTGTGGAACGCGCGCGCCGCGGGTCACCTCGCCGACGATATGGTCGCCACGCTCGAGCGCTATTCGCGGTTTGCGGTACCGCGCTCTGTCACGATTGATGTGGCGGAAACGGTCGGACGATACGGACGCCTCACGATTGAACGGGACACCGACAACGCGCTAATTCTCCGCAGTTCTGATTCAGCGGTGCTCGCTGAAATCTCGCGAGCCCGTCACGTCGCGCCCTTGCTTCGTGAGAAGGTATCCGACGACGCGTACGCGATGCAACCGTGGGCACGAGGCGCGTTGAAGCAAGAACTTGTCAAACTGGGCTGGCCCGCCGATGACGTCGCTGGATACACGCTCGGGGCGTCACATCCCATTGGACTCGTGTGTGACGGGTGGGAATTGCGCGACTACCAGGCGGCGGCCGTCGAGAATTTCATGAAAGGCGGATCGGGAGTCGTCGTGCTCCCGTGCGGTGCAGGAAAGACGATCATCGGCGCCGCGGCGATGGCAACCGCAAAGACCTCGACGCTCGTGCTCGTGACCAATACGGTGTCGGCGCGACAGTGGCGCAATGAACTCGAGAGGCGCACGACCCTCACGCATGACGAGATTGGCGAATACTCGGGCCAGTCTAAAGAAATCAGACCCGTAACCATTGCGACGTACCAAATCTTGACGGCAAAGCGTCAGGGTCACTACGCCCATCTCTCGGTGCTCGACGCAATCGATTGGGGTCTGATCGTGTACGACGAGGTCCACCTCCTTCCAGCCCCGGTATTCAAGCTCAGTGCGCACCTTCAAGCGCGCCGGAGGCTCGGCCTTACCGCGACGCTCGTTCGCGAAGACGGCCGCGAGGGTGACGTATTCAGTCTCATCGGCCCCAAGCGATTTGACGCTCCGTGGAAAGAAATCGAGTCGCAGGGATTCATTTCGCCGGCCTCGTGTTTCGAAGTCCGAATAGACTTGCCCGCGAACGACCGACTCAGCTACGCGGCGGCATCCGATGACGAAAGATATCGCTTAGCGGCAACCGCGCCCGCAAAAATAGCCGTCGTGCAAGCGCTTGTCACGAAGCACGTGGGCGAACGCGTTCTCGTCATTGGCCACTACCTCGACCAAATCGATGCGCTCGCCCACGCGCTCGGGGTCCCCCAGCTGACGGGAACAACACCGGTCAGTGATCGCGAGTACCTCTTTCGGCAATTTCGGGAGGGCAGCGAACCGGTGTTGGTCGTCAGCAAGGTCGCCAATTTTTCGGTCGATCTTCCCGAGGCGTCCGTCGCGATCCAAGTGTCGGGGTCATTCGGATCTCGTCAAGAGGAGGCCCAAAGACTCGGCCGACTCTTGCGCCCCAAAAACCGCGGCGCGTCTGCCACCTTTTACACTCTCGTCGCACGTGACACGGTCGATCAGGACTTCGCTCACAATCGCCAGCGATTCTTAGCCGAGCAAGGCTACAGCTATACAATTCTCGACGCCAGCCGGATAAATACGTGACCAATCCGTTCCCACGACACGCGCTCGACATTCAGCAATGTTCCAGATAACGCGCAAATACTGGTGATATGGACGGTGCACGCATATTAATTGTCGACGACGAGCCAAACATTCGCGATCTCCTCACCACGAGTCTTCGGTTTGCAGGATTCGCGGTCAGGGCCGTCAACAACGGAGCACAAGCGATTTCCGCGGTTCTCGAAGAAGAACCAGATCTGATTATTCTCGACGTGATGCTCCCCGACATGAACGGTTTCGGTGTCACAAAACGGCTTCGATCCGCCGGATACACATCTCCCATTCTCTTTCTGACCGCCAAAGATGACACGGAAGATAAAATCACCGGGTTAACCGTGGGGGGAGATGATTACGTCACCAAACCGTTCAGCCTCGACGAAATCGTCGCGCGAATCAAGGCGATTCTCCGTCGCACGATGAACCCCGAAGAAGACGCGATCATTCGTGCGGGTGATCTGACGATGGATCAAGACACCCACGAGGTTCTTATTGGCGAACAAGGCGTTGAGTTGAGTCCCACCGAATTCAAGCTCTTGCGCTACCTCATGCTGAATCCCAATCGCGTGCTCAGCAAGGCTCAAATTCTCGACCACGTGTGGGAATACGATTTCAACGGTGATGCGGGAATCGTTGAGTCTTACATTTCCTATCTTCGACGCAAACTCGACCTTTATTCTGATGAGCCCCTGATTCAAACGAAGCGCGGATTTGGATACATGCTCAAGACGGCGAAAGCCTAAAATCTCGAGCAATCAAGAGATTACGACCACGATGCATGAAACTCTTCTTGCTCGGTGGAATGCGATTTCGCTTCGGAGCAAAATCACGGGCGTTACCGTGTTGTTGCTCGCCTTCGGGTTGCTCGTGTCGGGTGTCGGGACCATGGCGCTCTTGAGACCCAAACTCGTCGATCAGCTCGATGCCCAGCTCAAGAGTGCCGCGTCGAGAAACTTCTCCAACTACGCGCAACAGAATCCTCGGTCGTCAATCCTGGAAGCGAAGTCGACCGACACCGACTATTTCGTCGCGTTTCTCGACAGTAGAGGACGCCTCGTGTGGCACAACTGGCCCGATCAGCCGACCGAGCAGCTTCCGGTACTGCCGACAAATATTGATGTCTCGACGAGTTTCGCGCTTGGAGACGTTCCTTTTGCCCTTCAAAGCCCGAGTGGCCGCGTCCACTACCACGCCGTCGTCACCCCCGCGACAACGACGGGCGGTCCCGAGATGTTTACACTTCTCGTGGCCACCTCAACGCATCCCGTTGACAGCGTGATGACAACGTACTTGACGGTTTTCCTGGGCTTTGGTCTCGGGGTGATCGTGCTCGGCGCTTTGTTGACGAGGCTCTTGGTCATATCGGCCTTTAAACCACTCCGAAACGTCGAACGCACTGCAGCCCGAATCGCGGACGGCGATTTCAGTCAGCGACTCGACAGCGCGACGCCCAACACCGAAGTGGGCCGGCTCAATCGATCGCTCAACACCATGCTTAACCGAATTGACAGTGCGTTTAAAGACCGAGCCAAAACGATTGAGCAAATGCGCCGGTTTGTTGGCGATGCGAGCCACGAGTTGCGGACGCCGCTTGTGTCCGTCCGCGGTTACGCGGAACTCAATAGAATGGGCGCCTTGCGAACTCGAAAGGAGGTCGCGCAAGCAATGGAGCGGATCGAAAAAGAGGCGATTCGAATGGGCGAGCTTGTCGAGGATCTTCTCGAGCTCGCTCGCCTCGACGAAACGAAACCTCTCGAATTGGCTCCCGTCGATTTGCTGCCAATCGCCAACGATGCGTCGCTCGACGCGAAGGCGTCTGCGCCGCTGCGCACCATCACCGTGGTTCCAACGTCGATTGACGCGACCTCGGTATCTGCCGCCGACACACACGCCGCAACCCCACCGCTTTCCGCGTCACGCGAGAATACAACCGGAGAATCGCCGTCGACACCGGGTGATTCGACCGGTCACATTGCAAACGGCAGCGCGCGATTTGCTCGCCTTCGTTATAAGAAGCCGCGTCGAGTAAACGCGCAATCGAATGCCAATGAGCGTAGCATCACACCCGAAGGCGACGCATCGCACCCGGTATTTGACACCCCGCTCTCTTCGCCGTCAGCAATCGTGTTGGCCGAAGAAAATAAACTGCGCCAAGTGGTGTCGAATTTGCTCGGCAACGCAATTCGATTCACGCCGAGCGAAAGCCCGATCGAAATAGCTGTTGGATCAAACAGCGCCGATAACACGGGTACTCTCTCGATCATCGACCACGGTGACGGAATTCCGCCTCAAGTCCGGGAGAAGATCTTTCAGAGGTTTTGGAGGGCTGACTCGTCTCGAGCGCGCGAGACAGGCGGAACCGGCTTGGGCCTAGCGATCGTCGCGTCCATTGTTGCCGCTCACAACGGTAGTGTCACGGTCACTGAAACACCCGGTGGAGGCGCGACGTTTCGCGTCGCTCTTCCCCTCGCTCCGAATCCTCACGGTTCGGTCGCCGCGTCGCCAAACGCCACGACGGCGAAACCGAACTAGCCACCAATGAGAAGGCGGGCAGTCCCCGCAAGGACTGCCCGCCTTCTCGAAAGCGAATTTCTCGCTGCTAGAAATCCATGCCACCCGTTGGATCACCCGCGGGTGGAGCAACCTTTTCTGGCTTATCCGCAACGACTACTTCGGTCGTCAGGAACAGTGCGGCAATCGACGCCGCGTTCTGCAATGCAGAGCGCGTGACCTTGGCCGGGTCAATAATGCCCGCCGCAATCAGGTCGACATACTCGCCCGTTGACGCGTCGAGACCCCAGCCCGCAGAAAGGTCGTATACCTTTGCGGCAACAACCCCCGCTTCAAGACCCGCGTTGATCGCAATCTGCTTGAGAGGCGCTTCAATAGCCACCCGGACGATTTGGGCACCGGTTGCCTCGTCACCCTCGAGCTTGAGAGATTTGAAGGCCTTCTGGCCCGCTTGGAAGAGCGCAACGCCGCCACCGGCGACAATGCCCTCTTCAACCGCGGCTTTCGCATTGCGAACGGCGTCTTCAATGCGGTGCTTGCGTTCTTTGAGTTCGACCTCGGTTGCGGCTCCCGCTTTGATGACGGCGACGCCGCCAGCAAGCTTTGCAAGACGCTCTTGAAGCTTCTCCCTGTCGTAATCGCTATCGGTCTTGTCAATCTCGCCACGGATCTGCGCGACACGGCCAGCAATTTGCGAGGGATCGCCAGAGCCCTCGACAATCGTTGTCTCATCTTTCGTGATGACAACTTTGCGCGCCTTACCGAGATCGTCGAGAGTGACATTCTCGAGCTTGAGGCCAACCTTTTCGCTAATGAGCTGAGCACCCGTGAGGATCGCAATGTCCTGCAATTGTGCTTCACGGCGGTCACCAAAACCCGGAGCCTTGACGGCGACCGACTTGAAAATACCGCGGATCTTGTTGACTACGAGAGTCGCAAGAGCCTCGCCGTCAACGTCTTCGGCGATGATGAGAAGCTGCTTGCCCACCTGAATGACCTTGTCGACAATCGGCAGAAGGTCCTTGATGCTCGAAACCTTCGAGTTGACGATCAGAATGTAGGGGTCTTCGAAGACCGCTTCCTGGCGCTCGGGGTCCGTAACGAAGTACGCGGAGAGGAAGCCCTTGTCAAAGCGCATCCCCTCGGTGAGCTCGAGCTCGGTGCCAAACGTGTTCGATTCCTCGACCGTGACAACGCCTTCTTTGCCCACCTTGTCGATGGCTTCGGCAATAATCGCCCCAATTTCAGGATCTGCCGCGGAAATCGACGCGGTCGCTGCGATCTCTTCTTTAGTCTCGATCTCTTTCGCGCTTGCCATAAGTTCGCCAATAACAGCGTCAACCGCCTTCTCGATGCCCTTTTTCAAGGCAATCGGGTCGGCTCCGGCCGCCACGTTGTGCAAACCCTTGCGAACGAGGCTTTGAGCAAGAACCGTTGCGGTTGTCGTGCCATCGCCAGCAACATCGTCAGTCTTCTTGGCAACCTCTTTGACAAGCTCCGCGCCAATCTTCTCGAGCGGATCCTCGAGTTCGATTTCTTTAGCGATCGAAACGCCATCGTTCGTGATTGTGGGGGCGCCCCACTTCTTTTCCAGAACAACGTTGCGACCGCGGGGGCCAAGGGTTACTTTGACGGTGTCGGCGAGTGTGTTAAGCCCACGCTCGAGAGCGCGGCGGGCTTCTTCGTTGAAAGCAATGATTTTTGCCATGTGTGTTTCTCGTCCCTCCCGGGCGTAAATATAAGAATTTGTGACTTAGCACTCAACAGGAGCGAGTGCTAAGTCAATCTTGGCACTCGAGCATGGCGAGTGCAAGTGAGAGACGAGTCCTCGACAGCGCGCCGCGACGAGCACGCTATCGCGCGGCAAAGTCCATGCCGAGAACCGCGACAAGCTGTGTGCCATACGACGTGTACTCACTAGATTTCGCGACTGCGACACCGCCCAGCGTCTTAGCCAATCCGCGAGCGACATTTTCGCGGGCCGAATCGGAATAATAAACCGTCGTCGTCTCTACCCCCGACGTGTCGCCCGTTGCCGCGACCGCATCGGGATTCCAGCCCGCCGCCACGATTTTTTTGACCGTGGCCGATGCCAGACCCGACTTTGCCGAACTATTGAGAATCGTGATCGTCACACTCTTGTCAACGGCCGGGGCCGCGGGAGACGGAACGGCGGGGGTGGGAAGCGATGACGGCGAGCCAGTCGCGCTCGGGGTCGAAGAAGGCGGCGGGTTGGCAGATCTCGGTCCAGAATCGTCGTTGAATTGGATGCGATTATTGATCACGTGGAGTCCAGCGACGCCTCCCGCGATCAGAATTCCAGTCGCCAAAGCCGCCCACGCAAAGACAATCCATCGCGATCTTCTTCGGGTTGGAGCGCGATGCGCTCCAACCCGAAGAAGACTGTTCGGGACGGAATCAAATCGGTCTGTGGGATGCGAGCGAGCCATTTTTAACAGACCGAACCCTTCTTCTCTCCCGAGCCACCGAGACGGCGCGCGCCACGAGCAGCCGCACGCGCGTCTCTCACGCGCTGCAGACGATTAATGAGCAGTGGATCGTACGCGAGAGCGGCTGGAGAATCAACGAGAGCATCAAGAATCTGATAGTAACGAGTAGGAGAAAGGTTGAACAACTCACGAATCGCCTCTTCTTTCGCGCTTGCGTGCTTGCCCCACCCCGTTTCAAACGCGAGTATGCGTGCGGCGTGCTCGTCGAGTTCGCGCTGTGGATCGTCACACGGTCTCGATCCGTGTTTCACATCGCTCATTGCGCACCTCCCGCCGTATTCTCGACCAAACTACTGGGTCAGCATAGAGCGCGCAGCCTCCGTGTGGGCTGTGACACGTCAACTGGGGTGACGGCAAATCGGCGGTCCCGCCTCGAAACGGGTTTAATCTCGAGAGGGGTTCGCACTCGCTCGTGGCACCTCTTGGCGCGGTTATGCGTGCGACTTTCGGACTGATCGCGTTCGGGGAATATTCGCGCGAAGGGTGGGAATGATATGAATTACGCGGTGTCGAAATCTGACGATGAGTGGCACAAAACGCTCAGCCCGCAGCAGTACGCGGTTCTCCGACGGGCCGAAACCGAGCGTCCGTGGACCGGAAAATTTGTTGACGAATCGCGCGCGGGTCTCTACACGTGCGCGGCGTGCAACGCCGAGTTATTCGAGAGCGGAACAAAATTCGATTCAGGGTGCGGGTGGCCGAGCTTTTATGAATCCGTGCGGCCGGAGGCAGTTGAATTGGTCCGTGATGAGAGCCTCGACACGGTGCGAACGGAGGTTCGGTGTGCCACGTGCGGCTCGCACCTCGGCCACGTGTTCGACGATGGATTTGGAACGCCGACGGGCGACCGTTTTTGCATGAATTCCGTTGCGTTAGGTTTCACCGCAACCGAGCCAGACTCGCGCGTGAATGACGACCACTAGAACGTGCCCGTGATCCCGCCTGCTGCGCACGACGACAGACGTCACGTCGTTGCTCTTGGCCTTGTCCTCGCGGGTGTGATTGCCCTCGCGGTCGCGTGGGTCGCGCACAACACACGAAACAGAACGAATCGGCCTATCGAATTCGGTCAGTGACGGCTAGTCCGAGCGCACGTCGCGACGCCGATAGCCGAGGAACGCGATTCCGAGAAGACCTACGACAACCAAGCCGAGCCACACGAGCTGATTGAGTTCGGCGGCCTTCGATGTGACGTCGGGCACGTGCCACAACGGGCTAATTGCGAGAATCCAGTCCCACAAATTGAATGTGGGTCCGAGGATCGTCAACGCGTACGTTGCGACAACGCCGAGCCACGCGATGACGCGCCACCGGGGGAATCCCCCGACAGCCGCGAGCGCAAGGGCAATGAGGATCCACAGCGCGGGGATCTCGGCGAGTGCTTGCACGACGAGATCCCCGCTATTCACACCGCCTCCCGCGGCACGCGCCGTCACTCCGAGCGCAAGGCTCGCGATGACCACGCCGAGTGCCGGCGCACCGAGAGCGATAATCGCGTGACTCGAGAGAAACTTTGACCGTGACAACGAATTCGCCAAGAGGGGCTCGACTCGTCGCTCCGTTTCTTCCGTGACCACGCGCAGCGCTATTTGCACGCCGAATATCGCGGCGACGATCGTGAGAATTTTAAGCACCATGAGCAGAAACGCGGAGACGAGCGAGTCGTGGGAATTTCCGGCTGCGGTCAGGAAATGAGCGAGTTGCGGATTGCTGCGGAAGATGTCCCCAATTGACGACGACAACGATCCGAAAATCGAACCAATAACGATCAGGCCAATAAGCCACGCGAACGCGGGTCCGCGGTGCAATCGCCACGCGAGGCCCCACACGGTCGACACCGTTGTGCCTCGTGCCGGACCGCGCCGGGGCGGAATGAAACCCATCCCGAAGTCTCTGCGCGACATTAGTGTGAACGCAATCGCGACGAGAGCGATACCAAGACCAAGAGTCGCGACGAGCGGAATCGGATTGTTTTCCTTTGTCGGTTCGGTCATTTGAAGCCAACCGAGGGGAGAATACCAGAGAACCCACTCGGAACCGGCGAGGGTGTCGGCGTATCCGCGAACAAGAAAACTCGCGCCAAGAACGACCACCGCGAGGCTGTTTGCGGTCCGCGCAATTGACGCTAGTTGCGCGGTGACCGCCGCGATCCCGGCGAAAACAAAACCGGATGCCGCAAAACTGCCCGACAAAATCACCGACGAAAGAAGTTGTCCGCCGCAAAATAGGAGTCCCGTCATCGAAACGACTCCGGCCAAAATCGATGCGATCCATGCTACTGAGACTGCCGACGCAAGCGGAGCAAGGCGGCCAACGACCCCCGACGAGACGAGTTCTGCTTGTCCCGATTCCTCAGAAGCGCGGCTCCTCCTTGTCACAATGAGAATCGCCATAAGGCCAGCAAAGAAGTCGCCCAACGCGAGACTACGCCACGCGGTGAATCCGTCCGGCGTTGACAAATCGGGAACCGGACCGAAAAGCAAGCCGAACGCCGGATTTGCCTTTATCGCGATTCCCAACGACGCCAAGGTCGTCGGATTGTCGAGCAAGAAGTGGTACCCGAGGAAGGACGAGACGGCGAGGAAGGTAATGAGCATGACCCACGGTGCGATGACGCGAACCTCAAGCCTCAACGACAGTGCGGCGACGACTCGCAAGCCCGTGAAAGACCCTCTCATTGCGCATCGCTTCGCGAGGCAGAATCGTCGGCATAGATGGTGAGGAAATAGTCCTCGAGCGAGGGTGGCGCCGCCTCAAGTGCCCGAATGCCCCCGCGACTCAATTCTGACATGACCGTGGCGAGCGACTCGGCGGAGACCGAGAGCTCGACCCGGTCGCCCGCAATCCGCACACTCGATACACCGGGAATGGTCGGAAGACGTTCGGGCATGCGCTCAATGCGGGCTTTCACCGACGTGTGGCTTCGGTGCCGCATATCGTCGAGCGTGCTCGTCTCGACGACGCGTCCCAAGCGAATGATGCTGACTCGATCAGCGAGAGCTTCGACTTCACTCAGCGCGTGGCTCGACAAAAGGATCGTGCGGCCTTTCGCTTTCTCGTCCGTGATTTCGCGTCGGAACGCTTCTTCCATAATGGGATCGAGACCCGCGGTTGGTTCGTCGAGAATGAGAAGCTCGACATCGGATGCGAGCGCCGCGACAATCGCGACTTTTTGACGATTTCCTTTGGAATACGTTCGACCGCGTCTCGTCGGATCGAGTTCAAACCGGTCCACGAGATCAGAACGGCGCTTCTCGTCGAGGCCACCGCGAAGGCGTCCCAAGAGATCAATTGCCTCGCCCCCCGTGAGCGAGGGCCACAGATTGACGTCCCCCGGAACATAAGCGAGGCGCCGGTGCAGTGCAACGACGTCGCGCCACGGATCTCCATCCAAAAGCCGCGCGGATCCCCGATCAGCGCGAAGCAAGCCAAGCAGGATACGGATTGTCGTCGACTTACCCGAACCATTCGGCCCCAGGAACCCGTGCACCTCACCGCGCTTGACGTCGAGATTCACGCCGTCGAGTGCTGTAATGGCGCCGAAGCGCTTGACCAGTCCAGCAATGCTGATTACGGACTCCATGGAGCCAACGATAGCGACGGGTGGTCAATACGCGCGGTTAGCGGAGCGAGCCTTCGCTCGTGCCGCTCCCACATTGCCGGTGTTGCCTCCACCAGTTGAATCAGGTCAAGCTCGGTCGCAACGAAATGTGTCACCCGCAGGTTGCCGAGCGCGCTAGGGCATACACAGTTCACGTCGAGAGCTGCCAGGGATATCGGCGCGGACACACCCCGGTTGAAGCGAGTCCCAGGGTTCCGTTCCGAAGTTCGCCGTGACTCTTAGCGCGCCCGTACCAAACTCGCTCTGTTGCACTGAACGGTCGGAGCCGTAAGTCGTGAAGTTCGTCATGGGCGCTGTACCGGCGGCGCTCTGCAGCTTCTCGAAGAACCCGTTGAGTCGCGACAATTCGGCACCGTGCTCGTGAATCGCGCTCTTATCCAGAACAAAGTTCAACGGAGTGTTGTTCAGCATTGCGGTGAGCGCCCGATCACGCTTGAGCTCGGGAAATTTTTCGTAACCGAGTTCCCATCGATCCGTACTAACCACGGAATCATGCAAAACCGTTTCGTAAAGCGGAACCTGATACTTCGGACTAAACATGGCCTTCGAAAGGTCGGCAGACAGGGTGACGGGTTTGAAAAATACTGCCGGTCGCTCTTTGGGGAAAAATCCTCCCCACGTTTTTTTGTCACCTTGAGCGACCCACAAGGCGTCTGAAATCGCGGTGCTCGAGCCGTGACTGTAAGCGAGGGGGCCGTTGGACCACGCCGCGGCGGTCTCCGAACCCACAACAAGTCTTCGACCGCCGCTAAATTCCCCCGCCGCGAGCTTCGTCATGCGCGCGAGACGCCGGTCACGGTCGTGAGCCGCGGTTTGCGGATGTGCGGGGCTAAAGTCTCGAAAAAGCTGGCCGACCGCGTCAACATCAAGGAAGTAGCTCGTGGCTCCATTGGACGTAAAATCGGCAACGCGAAGCGAAAGCACCCTGTTTGCCTGTTGCGCTTCGTCGAGGGCGCGACTGCTCAGATAGCACCCGCGCTTGCCAAATCCCAAAACCGGCGTTCCGTCGGATTTTCCCACACACCCGTCTGGCCACAGCGATCCCGGCCAGCGTGACGCGGGTGTATCGGCCGTAGTCGGGTCTTGGGCATTAGCCCACGTATCATACGGTCCGACGAGAAAATTGGCCTGGTTGGCGGCTGTGACAAAGTCAGCGCCCGGCGGGTTGCCGTCAGCGTCGTAACCCAACCACATGCGCGAGATACCGAGTGCCTTTAACGCGTCAATCGCGCCGACGCTTCGGCCATCGCCTGCCACGTAAGCGTGAAAAGCGCCGACGAGTTTGCGTGTCTCTGGGTTCGATGCAATCTTTTCTTCAAGCGTCTTGAGCAATCCGTGTGCAATCAAGTACGAGCGATAGGGATACGCGGAAGCAGTCGGAGACCCGTTCGTTGGAGTCAGAACAACCGTGTACGCAGCTGTGTCTTCCGCACGATCAAACGAGTGCGCTGCCGCGACCGAGAGTGCGCCATCGTGAGAATCAAACGCGAGCGTTGTCCCAATGTCAGTCGGAGTGAAAAACGCGGCGCCCACGCACGGTGACGCACCGGTCACGCCCCACACGGGCATCGTGAGGTTTCCCGCAACCTCGAGTGTCTTTCCGGGCAGCCCCGATTCCGCAGAATTCCAAAAAGAGTCGCGGACCGGAATTGATTGACCGTTGCCATTCGAATACTCGATTGACCCCACCGATTCGTTTCGTGACGATACCGGCCACGTGAGCGATGTCGTCCGCTCGGTTGAGAACGTCGCGTGAACACTCTCGCCGCCGTTCGTCTTGTCAAACGCAACCGCGATGCCCGCCTCGGGATACGCCCACGAGGCGCTCGTCGCCGTGATCGCGATGCTCGACGGCTCTCCCAAATTCGTCGGAGACGGATCGGACGCGGTGATTTCTGCACCGTCGTGCCTCGTCATGTGCGCCGCGAGAGTTGACGTATTAATATCTACCGAGCCAGAAGGCAACGCGAACCTCACGCCTGACTCGGTTGCGGTAACAGAAGGCGGCGCTGCTTGCTCCCCGCTCGCGACGGCGGGGCCAGCCACAACGAGTGCGAAAGGCAGCGCACAAGCGAGGGACCTTGCGGCGACCGAAAATCGTGTCTGATGGGTAAATATTGTCATGGCGGGACGCTAACACGGCGAAATAAGAGAAACATTACGCGGTGATAAATGTCACTCACGGCACTCAGAAGGAAGAAGCCAACCCGTAATGCAGCAGCGTCGATCAAAGCCGCGCTATCAACGGTAATGGCGAAGGTGTGCCTCAGTTACCAACTGGACCACGCTAGCGGCGTCCGACCAGAACATGCCCTCGACGTCGGCAAGCACGGTGACCCGGTAGATTCCTCGTTTGGAGACGGCGAAAACCTTCATCCAGTTTTCAACGGAGTTACTCGACGTATGAGCATCCCAAATTTCCGCCGCGAATCGTGCCGATAATCCCCGAGCGTCAATGTGATCCAAGAAGAGCGAAAATGTCACCTCCACGGGAAACCTGTTGGGATGCCACTGCGTGCCCCAATGGTAAAAGAACCTCGCAGCCTTGGCCGTGACGACGATTGATTGGCCAACCATGGCGGTGCAGAAATCAAGCCCCGCGCGCTGCAGGCGGTCCCGCGAATTATCGTTCGTCGATTGGCACCGAGCAGATTTGTTCGACGCTGCTACCGAAGCCGCTGGCAATGCGACCATATTCATCACTAAAGCGGCGACGATCAAAGTTGGTGTGGCAAGTCGCTTGACACCCAGGACTTTTGAACCCATATTTGCCATTGCACTTCATTCTCACAGCAGCACGGCACCGGATTGGGTGCGACCGGCGACAAATTACCCTCTGATTCGATGATCACGTGAAGCACCGAGTAAATGGAGCCGGCTGCGGGACTTGAACCCGCAACCTTCCGATTACAAGTCGGATGCGCTACCAATTGCGCCAAGCCGGCGAGAATCGAGACGCTCCCCGCAACGCGACCCCGACTACCTCATGCTATCGGCCCATACTAGTTGGGCGGGGGAGCCGGGGAAGGAGTCGAATAACTCTTGGCCGCGGCGTTTGTGACGAACGCGGCAAATTCATCTTTGTCAAACGGGGAACCCGGATACTGAACGCCGTCAACGAGAATTGTCGGAGTTCCCGTAATCTTTGGCACCGACGTTCCCGGCAGGGGTCCCGCTGTTGCCCGAGCGGATACTTGCTGCGCCCAATCCTTGAATGTCCCGTCGTCAATGCAAGAATTCACCGACGAGGTATCTTGAACCCCCGAACTCGCGACAATGGTCTTCAACTCGCCGTCGCTTCGACCGGCTGATCCTTCCGCCGGCTGATCGACGAACAGCGCGGAGTTGAAATCGTAGAACTGATCCGGCGAAAAGTTGGCGACGCACGCCGCCGCATTGACGGCGCGAAGCGAATACTTGGTGCCGGCAGATCGACTGGTGAGGAGCGCGAGTGGGTGGAATTCAACCGTCGCAGCCCCACTGTTTATCAACCCTTTCAGCTGTTCGCTGTTCGTTTGTTCAAATTTGGCGCAATATGGACACAAATAGTCGTGGTAGATGCGAATGTCGACTGATTTGCCGGGCGGCCGAGGGGATGAGGTTTCCGGGACATCATTCGGCCCGAGCGCGGGCGTTCTCACTGCTTTGAGTCCCTGACCGACAACGATGCCGTCGCTCGCCATGTTGGCCGGCCCGGGACCCGCGGGTTTGATTGAATTGAAAATTATGAGCGCCACAACCGCAATAATGGCGAGCGCCCCGACGACGATTCCGCCCTGAATGAAAAAGCGATTGCGAGTCTCTTTCTTTTTTTGGTCCTCTCGAAGTTGCCTGGCCTTTTGACGGGCAGCGTCTCTCCGATCACTTTTGGTCGGGCGGCTCTCACCGGAAGTCTCTTGCGTCATTGATTGACTCTCCGAGTTGTCAGGCGGGTGAAGGTAGTGGGTGGGCGTGAGCGGCGCAAGCAAATGCTGGACCGATCTTAGAAGTCATTGCTGATAACTGACCGCATGGCAGCTGGACGGGCAAGAGAATCTGAAACCCTCGGAATAGCTTACGCCCGAAGGCATCCACGTGGCCTCTTTTTGGCGAATAACACCGTGATTGGACGGTCGCGCTCATCCGACGGCCTCGCGACGCGTTGTCCTACGGTCCGAAGCGACGACGGCTAATTTCGTAGAGCGCGACGCTCGCGGCGACTCCGGCATTGAGTGACTCGGTCGTCGCGCCAATTGGAATGGACACGATCTCGTCGCACGTGTCTGTGACGAGCTTCGAGAGACCTTTTCCTTCGCTTCCCACGACAACGAGCAACGGATGCTCGGCGCCCTCGAGCGTGGGCAACGACGCGGAACCCGCACCATCAAGTCCAATGACAAATACCCCGCGCTGCTTGAAACTCTTGAGCGTTTGGGTCAAGTTGGTGGCCATCGCGACCGGAACCCGTGCGGCCGCACCCGCCGACGTTTTCCAGGCCGCCGCAGTCACCCCCACGGAACGACGCTGTGGCACGATAACGCCGTGTCCACCGAACGCGCCCGTCGAACGAATGATCGCCCCGAGGTTGCGCGGATCGGTGATCCCGTCAAGCGCAACGAAGAGGGGCGTTTCGCCGAGCGACATCACGTGATCGAGCAGGTCAGACGGATGCGCGTAGTCATATGCGGGAATCGTGAGAGCCAGCCCTTGGTGCACGGTGTCGAAACCGGCCATTCGATCGAGTTCGGGCCGCATGGCCTCAATGATCGGGATGGATCGCTTCGTCGCGAGCGAGAGGACTTCTCGCACCCGGTCATCCAATTCGATGCGTGCCGCGATGTACAGTGTCGTGGCAGGAATGCCGACCCGCAGTGCTTCGAGAACCGAATTGCGACCAGTTACGGTTTCGGACTTGTCCGCGTGAGACGCGCGTCGCGAGGCCCCACGCGCCGGTCCTGACCGCGTGCCACGCTCTCGCTGCGGCGAACCCCCTCGGCCCTCACGACGTGCCACCTCTAGTCGCTCGCGCGCCGCCTTCGCCTTGCCCGCCGGATGCCACGCTCGATTCTCGGCTTTGGGGGTAGGACCCTTGCCCTCGAGAGCCTGCCGCCCGTGCCCGCCCGAGCCGACGCTCCGGCCCCGGCTCGTCTTGCGAACCGCTCCGGCACGACCGCCACGAGCACGCCGCGGGTTTCCGGCGTTTTTCATGACTCGAGACTCCAATGCGCACCCGTGGAGGTGTCTTCGATCACTATTCCCGAAGAGATCAGCTCGTCGCGAATGCGGTCGGCCTCCGAAAAATTCTTGCTTTCTCTCGCGACCGACCGATCCTCAATCAGGCGCTCCACGAGCGTATCGAGAACGCGTCGCGACGCCGAATCGGGCGCCAAGCGCCACGTGGGCGAGCGCGGATTGATTCCGAGCACATCGGTCATCGCGATAACGTGCGAGCGCGCGGTGGCGACGACCTCACGTTCGTCCGCGTCAAGCGCCGTATTTCCGGCCCGCACACTCTCGTGCACGACGGCGAGCGCTTGAGGAACTCCCAGGTCGTCATCCATCGCCGTCCGAAACGCGTCGGGAACGGCCTCTCGCCGAGTGTCGCCACAGTGCGTGTCGGCGAGACGGCGATCAGCGCGGTCGAGAAAACTCTCAATGCGGTCGAGAGCGGATTCGGCCTCAGCGAGCGATCCGTCATGAAACTCGAGTGTCGACCGGTAGTGAGCGGCCCCCAAAAAGTAGCGCACCACGATTGGGCGAGCCGCCGAAAGAAGCCGTTCGGCGAAAACGGAGTTACCGAGAGACTTACTCATTTTTTGGCCCGCGACGGCAATGAGACCGTTGTGCATCCACACTCGTGCGAATCGGTTTCCCGCGGCTCTCGATTGAGCCAGTTCATTTTCGTGGTGAGGAAATCGGAGGTCAATGCCCCCGCCGTGGATATCGAATTCGGTGCCCAGGTATTTCGTCGACATTGCCGAGCACTCGATGTGCCACCCGGGCCGCCCGCGTCCCCACGGCGAATCCCACGCCGCCGACTCGGGTTCATTGGGCTTTCGACCCTTCCACAGGGCAAAATCGCGGGGGTCTCTCTTACCCCGCGCCTCCGTCTCGGTGGTTTCCACGTCGGTGCCTTTTTGTCGCGTCAATTCGCCATAGTCGGGCCATGATTGCGTATCGAAATATACGTCGGGACCGTTCGCGTACGCGTGACCGTTTCGGAGAAGCCGCGCGATAATGGCAATCATTTCAGAAATGCTCGCGGTAGCGCGAGGCTCGTAGGTCGGTGCCGCGATTCCGAGAACTTCATATGCTGCGGTGAACTCGCGCTCATATCGATAAGCGAGCGCCCACCACTCTTCTCGAACCCCCGGCTGATCGCCGCTCTCGTTCGCGCGCTCGAGAATCTTGTCGTCAATATCCGTGACGTTTCGAATGAACGTCACGTCGAGGCCGCAATACGTCAGCCACCGGCGAAGAAGATCGTAGACGAGTGCGGACCGCAAATGACCAATGTGCGGCGACGATTGCACGGTTGGGCCACACGTGTAGACGCTCGCGGCACCGTCGACAAGCGGAACAAACGGAACAACCTTGTGACGCCGTGAGTCGTAGATATGCACGGTCACCCCCCCACCGTGCGGTCAACTCGGGGCGAGACGAGTGCGTTCGCAATGGCAGCAAGACCGTCTCCTCGGCCGGTGAAACCCAAGTGATCGGTCGTCGTCGCGGTGATCGATACGGGAGCGCCAATAAGTGAGGCGAGGCGTGCTTCGGCCTCGTCTCGTCGAGCACCGAATCGCGGGCGACTCCCGACAATTTGAACCGCAACATTGTTGACGCAAAATCCGGCCCGTTGAACACGTTCGAGAGTCTTGCCGACAAAGACCTCGCCGTGCACACCGGCCGCACTCGGATCGTCCGTGCCAAACACCTCGCCCATATCCCCCAAACCGCTTGCGGAGAGAAGCGCGTCGCACACCGCGTGAGCAACAACGTCGCCGTCGCTGTGCCCAGCGAGGCCCGCTTCGTTGGGCCACGACAGACACGCCAACCACAAGGGCGCGTCGGCATCAAATGCGTGCACGTCGATTCCGACTCCGACTCGCTGGCCGCCAAGCGGCGGTCTCTCGTGGGGCGCAAGAAGCTGCTCCGCGCGACGGAGATCCCACGGCGTCGTAATCTTGAACGCGAGCGCCTCGCCCTCGATCACCTCAACTGCGAAACCGTGTGCGGCAAAAAGCGCGGCGTCATCGCTGTACTCACGGACCGCCGCCGCGTGCGCTCTCTCAAAAGGCTCGCGAGGAAAGCCTTGAGGAGTCTGGGCGGCGCGAAGCGCGTTTCTGTCGACCGTGTCACCGACTCTTCGCGCGTCGTCAACCTTCTTCAGGGTGTCGGTGATCGGAAGGCACGGGACGACGCCGCCGCCGTTTTCTCTTACGGCATCGCGAACGGAGTCAAAAATGCTCGACGGAGTGAGCGCTCGAGCACTGTCGTGCACGAGTACCGTCGTGACCGACGGACCCACGTGCGCGAGGCCCGCCGCGACTGAACGCTGCCGAGTTGCCCCGCCCGCGACAACCGACACGTAGTTGTGAGCGCTCCGCGCGACCTCACGCGCGATGCCAACGACGCGTTCCAGGCCCGAAGCCGGAGCAACGATTACGATCTGGGCCTGCTCCGACATTCCCAATACCGCTTCAAGAGCACGCGCAACAATCGTCGAACCCGCGAGAGATACGAGCGCCTTCGGTTCGGTGTGCCCGAGACGGATACCGTCCCCCGCAGCCACAAGCACGACCGCGACGGTCGGCCCGGACTCACTACTCATGAATCGAGAGTAACGGTCCTGCGGCTCGTGGTGCCGAATTCCCTGCTACTCGCCATGTGGCTCGGAAACGTCGCGTGAATCAGGACGCGAGAACTTCGTCGAGAACGCTCGACGCCTTGTCTTCATCTGTCTTTTCGGCAAGTGCGAGTTCAGAAATAAGAATTTGGCGCGCCTTGGCCAACATGCGTTTCTCTCCGGCAGAAAGGCCGCGATCTTGATCACGACGCCACAGGTCGCGAACAACCTCAGAAACCTTAATCACGTCGCCTGACGCGAGTTTCTCAAGATTTGCCTTGTAGCGACGTGACCAGTTGGTCGGCTCTTCCGTGAATGCAGCCCGAAGAACTTCAAAGACCCGGTCAAGGCCTTCTCGCCCGATAACATCGCGAACGCCCACCAAATCAACGTTGTCGGCGGGAACTTCAATTGTGAGATCGCCTTGCGTGACGCGCAATTTGAGGTACAACTTCTCTTCGCCTTTGACGACCCTGGTTTTTACTTCTGAGATTGTTGCCGCCCCGTGATGAGGATAGACAACGGTTTCGCCAACCTCGAATTGCATGAATTCTTGTCCCTTCGCAGGACTCCAAGTCTACCACAGTGCACCCACTCCGGGCGGGCTCGCGCGGCCACCGCGAGACGCGACAGCCTACGCTAAACTCAAAGCGTTTTGGCGTGCAGCGGCGACTCGTTGGGCCCGTCTTGCGAACCGTTCTTGGAGGAACCCGTGAAGGCGAGAATTGTCACTCCCCTCGCAATCGCACTGGGGATCGCGCTTGGCGTAACGGGGTGCTCTCTTTTTGCTCCCCAAGCCACAACGACCCACTACGATGCGAGCGACGGCACGGGAGCCACCGTTGGCGAGCTTGCCATTAGAAACGCGATTGTGATTTCTGACGATGGCGCGTCGGGTAATCTCGTCGTGACCGTCGCCAACAGCGGTGCGACCCAGCATTCCCTTGGCGTGCAATACAAAACCGCCGTCGGGCGAACGACCGCGACGATCCCCGTCGATCCGAAGCAGACGGTGGTGCTCGGCGCGGGTGCTTCGGCGCCCCTTGAGCTGAAAAACATCGACTCGAAACCCGGGTCCCTCATGCCCATCTATTTTCAATACGGGGACGCACCGGGTCACCAGCTTCTCGTGCCGGTATTGACGACGGCGCAATCTGCCTACCGAAACCTCGGCCCGAGTGGTCCCCCGACTCCGATGCTGACGCCGACGCCGACGCCGACTGGGCACGTCACGCCCGCACAACACAACTAGCCGAGCGCCGCGTCGATCACGATCATCGAATCGACGTTCGAGCGTGTTCGTCCACACTACGCGTCGAAACGGTAACCGAGTCCGCGGACAGTGACGAGCATCGTGGCGTGTGCGCCGGGCTCAATTTTCGAGCGGATACGTTTGATGTGCACGTCAAGCGTTTTGGTATCTCCCACGTAATCACTCCCCCACACGCGCTCAATCAGCTGTCCGCGAGTCAGCACTCGGCCCGCGTTTCTGAGCAAGAGCTCAAGAAGGTCGAATTCCTTGAGGGGCATGAGAGTCTCGACACCGTTCACCCAGACCGTGTGACGTTCGATGTCCATTCGCACCGCGCCGACCTCGAGCACCGCCAGATTGGTACCGTTTACGTCGTGATGGCGCCGAAGGACCGCCCGAATTCGAGCGAGTAATTCTCGCGATGAGTACGGCTTGGTGACGTAATCGTCTGCACCAATCTCGAGCCCGACCACAATGTCGACTTCGGAATCTTTCGCGGTGAGCATGATGATGGGAACCGTCGAACGGGCTCGGATTTCACGGCACACCTCGGTGCCCGCTTTTCCGGGAAGCATCAAATCGAGGAGAATCAGATCGGCTCCGTCGCGCGCGAATTTTGCTAACGCGTCGGGCCCGTCAGTAGCAACGACGACGACGTAGCCTTCCTTCGTCAAGAGGTAGTCGAGTGGCTCACTGAGAGCTGCCTCATCTTCGACGAGGAGGACACGCGTCACTGGTTGACTCCGAGTGCGCGCGCAGACGTATTTGTGGCTTCCGGCAAGCGAACGGTGAACGTTGACCCGTGTCCCGATTTCGACCACACGCGAATGTCACCACCGTGATTCTGGACCGTGTGTTTCACAATACTCAAGCCGAGTCCGGTGCCGCCCGTGTTTCGCGACCGCGCTTGATCGACCCGAAAGAAGCGTTCAAATACCCGATCACGGTCGTCTTCGGGAATGCCGATCCCCTGATCGGAAACGGAAATCTCAACGACGCCATCAACCAAATTGACACCGATTCCTACCCGGCCTCCCGCGGGTGAGTAGTACACGGCGTTCGAAATCAGGTTTTGAACGGCCACAATCAGCATTGATTCATCACCCCACACGGCAGACTCTTCCGCGGCACCCTTGACAACGGTCACGGAATGTTTATCGGCGACAACGCGATTGTGGTCGATTGCCGCGCTAATAACGCGATCAATATCCACGAGGTCGGGTTTCGCGAGAGCGTCTTTCGCTTGGAGACGTGAGAGTTCGATGATCTCTTGAGTCAGACGAGCGAGCCGTGACGACTCGGTTGTGAGGCGGCTCGCGAATCGCCGAACCTGATCGGGATCATCCGACGCCTCGACGAGCGCCTCGGCGAGAAGACCCACCGCACCAATGGGAGTCTTGAGTTCGTGACTAATATTCGCGACGAAATCGCGTCGAACCTCGTCGAGTCGGTGCGATTCGGTGCGGTCTTCCGCGAGAACCAGCATGTAACGAGAACCCAACCGAGCCACTCGGACAGAAACGTGAATGTTTGCTTCGCCAAAGGGTCCCCTCGGCAATTCAAGTTCGCGCGTCGCGGGTTCGCCGCTCGTTCGAACCTCGTCAACGAACGCAACCAGCTCGTCATGAACGAGCGCGTTGTGCCACACGAGGCTCGTTGCGAGAGCGCCGGGCGACACTTTGGTGACGTTATTTGACGGGTCAAGAACGATTCCCGCCGATTCCAACGCGTCAATCACGTGCTCGACTCCGTCGGGAGCCGCCGTGTTGGCAACCTCGGCGGCACGCGCACCCCGCCTCGCCGCGAAATGGACAACCGTCACAAACCCGGAACCGACGGCAAGACCGACTGAGAAGGTGAGCAATATCACCCAGCCGATCTCCATATTGTCTAGATTACGACGGATGCGCCTCGGACAATAAGGAGTTTCCCTTAAGGAGAGTATTTTAGATGAGTGTTCAGTCGGTGGGCACCCACCGTTAAGGTCTCTTCGGCAGAATCGTCGTTCAACCGCGCGCTCACAAAGTAGGCTCGCTGAATCAAACGCTAGGCAGGAAGGACCCGTCGGTCATGCGCGAGGTATTTCAGCAGGAATTGCGAGAGGTCCAAGATCGCCTCGTCGAAATCGCGCACTTGGTCGCCGCGTCGATGGAGAACGCAACTCGCGCGTTCAACGAGTCAAATGTCACTCTCGCCGAGAGTGTCATCGCCGACGATGCTCGCATTGACGAACTGTCCACCAATCTCGACGAGCTGTCGATCCAGATTTTGGCTCGGCAACAACCCGTCGCTCGTGACTTGCGGATCGTTGTCAGCGCACTCCGCATCAGTGCGTCTCTCGAGCGCATGGGTGATATCGCCGAACACATTGCTCAACTCGCGCGTTACCGATTTCCCGACAAGGTTGTCGCCGCGAGCTTGCGGTCGACCTTCGCGGAAATGGGCCGACTCGACGTGGAAATCGCGCACAAGCTCGCCGAGCTCCTCTCGACGGAAGATGTTCACCTTGCCGAGCAAATTCGCAATGAAGATGACAGGATCGACGAGCTCCACGTGAGCGTGTTCGATGCTGTGCTCGGCGAGACGTGGAAGGGCGAAGCGGTCGACACCGTTGACGCGACTCTCGCAAGTCGCTATCACGAGCGTTTCGCGGACCACGCGGTGTCAATCGCCAAGAAGGTCCAGTATCTTGCGACGGGTGACTGGAGCGTATCCGAGCCGAGTTAGGCGATCTGCGAAAAATACGTCGTACGATTACCCTGATCCCTGGGCTTCGACGGCGGCAGCGCCAACTTCTGCTGCCTCGGGGTCGAGGTATTCGCCCGGGCGAATTGGCGTGACAGCCTCGTCAAGGCGATAGACCAGTGGGATACCCGTGGGAATGTTGAGTCCGGCGATGTCGTCCTCGCTCATGGCGTTGAGGTGCTTCACGAGGGCACGCAGCGAATTTCCGTGCGCGACAACCAACACCGTCTTACCCCGTTTGAGGTCCGGGTGAATGTCGGAGTGCCAGTACGGCAGCATCCGATTGACAACGTCTTTAAGGGACTCGGCACGCGGAAGACTCGCGCCGAGGGCCGCGTAGCGAACGTCGTGCGCCTGTGAAAACTCGCTCTCGTCATCGAGGGGAGGGGGAGGGAACGTCAAATGATCGACGCCACAACGCAAACTGATCGGGACCGTGTTTGGCGAGGGTCGCGGACTTGTCTAACCCCTGAAGAGCACCATAGTGCCGCTCGTTGAGGCGCCATGATCGTTTGACGTCAATCCACAGGCGATCCGCGCGCTCCAGTGCGATATTTGCGGTTTGTATGGCGCGCGTCAATAACGACGTGTGCACGACGTCGGGCGCGATTCCCGACTCGACAAGGAGTTCGCCCGCCCGTTTCGATTCTGCTTCGCCCTGTTGGCTCAAACGCACATCGACCCACCCCGTGAAGCGATTTTTCGCGTTCCACTCACTGTTGCCGTGACGCACAAGAACAAGGGTGGACGGCTCAGACACCCCCTCAGCATAACGAGAGGGTCTCCGCTCGCCGCGATTCGTTGGGCCCCGGGTCATGAACGGCGTTCGCTCGCACGACCGAGCGAATCGCGCGGAATCGCAGCGACGGCACCCGCGGATGGCGGGATGATCGTTTCTTGCGTCGCCGCAATCGGGCCGTCTGGCGTCACAATGACGAGCGGTTCATCGACCGGCACACCCCGTTTGATGATCGCGAGCGCGACGGGTCCGAGCTCGAAATGAATCGCGCTCGAGGTGACTCGGCCAACCGTGCGCGGTGTCGACTGACCATCGTGCGGCGCCGCTTCGATCACGTCGTCGCCGGATCTGACGAGGGAACCGCTCGAGCCGTCCGCGTGAAGGAACACCAATCGACGGGGTGGATGCCCGAGATTGTGCACCTTGGCAACCGTCTCTTGGCCTCGATAACAACCCTTGTCGAGCGTGACAGCGGACCGCATCCAATCGAGTTCGTGGGGAATTGATCGAACGTCAACTTCGGTTTCCTGTCGCGGGCGCCATGCGGCAATTCGAAGCGCGTCGAGCGCGAGAGACCCGGCAGCGGCAACGCGACCTTCGCGCACCAGGGCGGCAAGATTGGGGTATTTTTCGCGAAGAACTATCACCTCGTGGTAGTCCCACGACGTCGAGGGGTGTCGTGCGGGTGCGGCATATTGCCACCCACCGTTCGTCACCGACGACCACGGGTCGTGCCATACAAGCGGCACGCCGTTAGGCTCTGCCGCAAACGGAGCAATAACGGCGAACGCGCCGTTATCATGATCGCCGAGGACGCCCACGGTCGCATACTCGCGTGATCGATCAGTCACGTCGACTCTCAAGGTAAACCGCATGCTGTCGAGCCACTCAACAAGCGCACCGACTTGCGAGTATTCAACGAGGAGCCACGTCGCGGACCCATCGTCAACGACGCGAATCGCGTGCTCGATGTGGCCCTTCGGATCGAGCACGAGCGTTTCAGCCGATTCGCCGGGGGCAAGGCGTGCGATTCTTCGGGTCGTCAAGGAATCGAGCCATTTCAGACGATCCTCGCCGGAAATCGAAAGAACTCCCCTGTCGGACAAATCAACAATGCCTGTGCCCGAAATGAGTGCTCGTTGCTCGGCTAGTGGCGACCCGTAGTGCGTGGGCACGAGCGAGCGAGCCGAGCCGCGTGACGACGCCACTCGAGTGGGTTTCTCGACGTCGGTTGCGACCGAACCGGGCACCGCACCGACGAGGTCAAGGAACGGACTTCGCACGAAAGCAGCACCACTCGGGTTGTCTTCAGGAGACACGGCAGAACCGCCCCAATGACCGTGCTCCGCAAGCGAACAACACCTACCGCTGGCCCCGATAAAGGTTGTAAAGAACGACGACTGCTACCCAGCCAATCGCGAGGCTCGCCAGCGCGAGCAAGCCGATAAAGAAGAGTTCGAGAGGGAGGAGCACGCGCTCATTCTAACGCGGCTCCCGTGCGCACCCGAGGATGCACAGCAAGAAGATCGCCGTTGCCCCCGCGAGGACAATGATTGCCCCGGTAACACTCGCTCCCAATCGGTCAATGAGTCCGTCTTTGCGTCGCATTCCCAATTGCACGCTCAATGCCGTGACCGTGCACGCGGCCATCGTGAGCGCAATCCATTTAATGCGCTCTCCCGGTTCCGAATAGAGTGCAATCAGCACCGCACCAATGAAGGCGCCGACCCAAATGGGCACGACACTCGCCCAATCGACGCGCCGCAACGCTCGCTCACGCGGGACGTGCTCGGCGACCATGCATCCATTGTGCCGGATGAGCGATCAAGGGTTGGCACGTAGAATTGCTCAAACACACGTTGTGGAGGGTCCGTGGCTCGGCTGTTGATACTCACGAGTGCGGCAGACGGCGGAGCACTTCCCGCGGTCGGACTCTTGAGGCACGAGACCCACCGTCTTCCCGCGTCGCCCGCGCACCTCATTGATGCCCCCCGTTGCGATGTCATCTTCGTCGATGGCCGGCACAATCTCGAGAGGGCAAAGGCGCTGTGCAAGATCCTGAGCGCGGCGGACACCGAGCTGCCGGTTGTTGTCATTCTCACGGAGGACGGTTTGACAGCCGTGGGTGCCGATTGGCGCCCCGACGACGTCATTCTCGACACCGCGGGACTCGCGGAATTGGATGCACGCATTCGTCTCGCCGTCGGCAAAGCGAGTCTCAGACACGCCCGAATCGAAGCGTCGGGTCTCGCCGTCGACGAGGCTAACTACTCGGCGACGGCGCGGGGCCGACCCCTCAATCTCACGTTCAAAGAATTTGAGCTCTTGCGATTCTTGGTGGCCCATCCGGCCCGAGTGTTTTCGCGTGAACAGCTCCTTGGCGAGGTGTGGGGCCACGACTATTTCGGTGGATCCCGGACGGTAGACGTGCACGTGAGACGACTGCGTGCCAAGCTCGGCGATTTGGAGTCGCTCATTGAAACGGTTCGCAACGTGGGTTACCGTTTTTCCGTCGGCGACACGGCGGCGGAATTGTCTCCCTAGGTTCCCACGACGGCACGATCATTCCCGAGTCTGATCCGCAACAACCACCGCAGCCCGCTCTCATTTTGTGGTGAGACAATAGGGGAATGAATCGCGAGAACGCGCTCGTCGGCTCCGGAGCGGTCGACGACGTGGCCGACGGTTCGAAGACTCGGTTGCGAATCGCTGATCCTCCGCTGCCCGATGATCGCTATCTTGATCGCGAATTGAGCTGGCTCGCATTCAATCAGCGCGTACTTGAACTCGCGGAAGACCCGACGACACCCGTGCTCGAGCGGGCCAATTTCTTGGCAATCTTCGCGACCAACCTCGACGAATTTTTCATGGTGCGCGTAGCCGGGCTCAAGCGAAGAATCATCACACGACTCGCGGTTCCGACAAATGTCGGAAGAAGCCCAGAAGAGGTGCTGGCCGAAATTTCGGTCACGGCCCACGAGCTGCAAAAACGACACGCATCGGCCTACGAAACACTCGTAGGAACCGCGCTCCTCGATGCCGGAATTCGAATTGTGGCGTGGCACGAACTCGGTCACGATGATCGCGAACAACTGGGGCAGTTTTTTACCACACAGATTTTCCCCGTGCTCATGCCACTCGCGGTTGATCCGGCGCACCCGTTTCCCTACATTTCGGGCCTGTCGTTGAATCTGTCGGTGCGAATACGCAATTCGCGAACGGGCCGTGACGAGCTCGCACGACTCAAGGTTCCTTCGATGTTGCCCCGATTTATTCGCGTTGATCGGCGAGAAACCGACGACGCCGTGCGTTTTATCGCTTTAGAAGACCTCATCGCTCACCATCTCGGCAACCTATTTCCCGGAATGGACATCGTTCAACACCACGTCTTTCGAGTGACCCGAAACGAAGACGTCGAGGTCGACGAAGACGAATCCGAAAACCTCATCAACGCGCTCGAAAAAGAACTCCTCAGACGCCGATTTGGCCCGCCGATTCGCCTCGAAATAACCGACGACATGGACCCCGTGACGCGCAGTTTGCTCGTTCGCGAACTCGATATCACCGAGCAAGAAGTGTATCGATTGCCCGCACCGCTTGACTTGGGAGGACTTTTTGACCTCGCGAAGCTCGATCGGCCGGATCTGTTGTTCCCGCGACACGTACCGACGACGAGCGTCTCGCTTATGCCGGCGGAGCCGCACGCGACAGCCTCGGTGTTCGCGTCAATTGCCCGGGGCGACGTTCTTGTGCACCACCCGTACGAGTCGTTCACGACGAGCGTGCAAGCGTTTCTTGAGCAAGCTGCCGCTGACCCAACCGTACTCGCGATCAAACTCACGCTCTATCGCACGTCGGGCGAGAGTCCCATCGTCGAGGCGCTCATCGCGGCCGCCGAATCGGGGAAACAGGTTCTCGCACTCGTCGAGATCAAAGCTCGGTTCGATGAGCACGCCAACATCAGCTGGGCACGCAAGCTCGAAAAGGCGGGGGTTCACGTCGTCTACGGTCTCGTCGGCTTGAAAACACACTGCAAACTCGCGCTCGTCATCCGGCAAGAAAAAGGCGTGCTTCGCCATTACAGCCACATTGGTACGGGAAACTACAATCCCAAGACCTCTCGATTTTATGACGATCTTGGACTCTTGACCGCGAATGACCAGGTTGGAAAAGACCTCACGCGTCTCTTCAACGAGCTGTCGGGATACGCAATCGAGAAAAAGTTCAAACGTTTGCTCGTCGCCCCGCTGCACTTGCGCCACGGCCTTCTCAAGAGCATCGCAACCGAAGCAAAGAACGCGCGTCTGGGGCAACCAAGCGGGATTCGTATCAAACTCAATTCAATTGTCGACGAAGAGATGATCGACGCCCTGTATCGAGCGAGCCAAGCGGGAGTTCCCATCGACATTGTCGTTCGCGGGATTTGCGGCCTCAAGGCCGGCCAACCGGGAATGAGCGAAACGATTCGAGTTCGATCGATTCTCGGGCGCTACCTTGAGCACTCTCGAATTTTCTCTTTTGTCAATAAGGGTGACCCGCTCGTGTTTATTGGGAGCGCCGACCTCATGCATCGTAATCTCGACCGTCGGGTCGAAACACTCGTTCGTCTCACTGATGAGGGGCACCTTTCAGAAGTAGCGTCGCTCTTCGACCGCGCCATGAATGACCGCACGGCATCGTGGTGGCTCGAATCCGATGGCGCCTGGATCCGCCACAGCACCGATAAGTCGGGGAAACCGCTCGACGACTATCAAGACCTCACGTTTCTCGACATATCTCACCACCGTCGCGCCGGGACACACGGATGACGTCGCCGGTTCTCGCGGCGGGCGCCGTGTGTTGGCGCATTGTCGACGACACCGTGCGGGTTCTCGTTATCCATCGCGAGCATCGCAACGACGTGTCCCTGCCAAAAGGAAAAGTCGATCCCGGCGAATCGCTGCCCGTTGCGGCGGTTCGCGAAGTGGCCGAAGAAACCGGACTAGCGGTGGCCCTCGGACAGCCACTGGCCACGACAAACTACTCTCTCGCTTCTGGTCGTGAAAAAATTGTGCACTATTGGGCGGCTCACGTGGGCGAAAAACAGATTGCCCGCTCAACTTTCGTCCCCAACAAAGAGGTTGCCGCTTTCGAGTGGCTCTCGATAACCCGCGCTCGCAATGCCCTGAGCTATCCACGCGACGTCGCCGTTCTTGATTCTTTTGCCGCGGTGGCCGAACGGGGAGTCGCGAGTTCCTTCGCCTTGATCGTGTTACGGCACGGAGAAGCAGTCCGCGCCGAATCGTGGAAAGAATCGGACTCGGCGCGACCGCTCGTGGAGGCAGGCGAGCGCGACGCTTCGATTGCGTGCGAGACAATTGCGGCGTGGGGCCCACGGCGTCTCTTCAGCAGCACCGCGGAACGGTGCCGCGCGACGATTGCGCCGCTGTCGACTCTCGTGGGCCACACTATTGACGTGATGGATGCGATTAGCCAAGACACCCTCGGTCGCGACACCGCGCGGGTTCGCGATCTCGTCGGCGAATGCATTCGGGAGCGAAAAACGACCGTCATATGCAGCCACCAGCCCGTGATCCCGGAAATTGTGCGTGAAATAGCCCGAGCCACCGGGACACGCGCGCATTCCCGCATCGACGTATCCGCCACCTTGCACACAGCCGGATTTTCGGTATTTCACCTCCCGCATTGCGACCCAAGCGCCGGAATCCTTGGCATCGAGACGTATAATTCCGATTCCCCGCCGTCGACGATAATGAGATGGCCGACAGATTGACGACCGGCGTTAATCGGACGTTTACCAACAGTGGGGACACTCTTAACCCGGGTCGCTTAGCGTCGCACCCGTACACGCTCGAACGGCATTTCTTGCGATCACACCCGAAAGGAACTCCCGTGAACCTCAAATACTGTGGTTTTCCGATTGCGATATTTGTTATCGGAGCGATGACGCTGTCGTCGTGCGCTGCGAACGAAAACGGCCAAGCGACGTCTGGCCAGGCGACGTCGACGCTCAGTGGCACGATTAACGGCATCGGTTCGTCCGCTCAAGGGGCGGCCCAAACCGCGTGGGCGGCTCTGTTCCAAACCGAAAATCCGCGAGTCACGGTGAATTACGACCCGCAAGGCTCGGGCGCGGGTCGCACCAATTTTATTGCGGGCGCAGCAAATTTTGCTGGATCTGACGCGCCTCTCAAAGAAAGCGAACTGGGCGGTACCTTCGCCGGCTGCGCGCCGAACAGCAAGGCGATTGATCTTCCCGTTTACGTGTCGCCAATCGCTATTGTCTACAACGTCGCCGGTGTGGGAGACCTTAAACTCGACGCGCCGGTTCTCGCCCGAATCTTCAAAGGCGCTATCACCAAGTGGAGCGATCCGGCAATCGCACAACTCAACCCGGGAACATCGTTTCCTGACGGAAACATTACGGTTGTTCGCCGCTCAGACGATTCGGGGACAACGCAGAATTTTTCGGAGTATCTGAAAGTCAATGCTCCCGAACAGTGGGACGCGGCAGTGAGCCAAACGTACCCCTACCCCGTTGGCGACGGAGCCAAAGGAACCGCGGGCGTCGTGGACTCGGTTAAAAACGGCGTCAATACGATCGCGTACGCTGACGAATCGGGCGTTGGCTCGCTCGCGAAAGCCCAACTGAAGGTCGGCGACACGTTCAACACGATTAGCGCAGCGGGGGCAGCAGACGTCGTCTCCCGTTCGCCGATTGCGACCGGTCGAGCTGCGAATGATTTGGCGGTCACCATCAACCGCGCCGACACGGCCGCCAACGCGTGGCCTCTCGTTCTCGTCAGCTACCTCATCGTGTGCCAGAACTACGCCGATCCATCAAAGGGTGCGCTTGTGAAAGCGTATGCAAGCTCGGTGATTGGCGAGAAAGCGCAAAAAACCGCCGAAGCGCGAGCCGGTTCGGCGCCGTTGTCGCCCGAACTATCGCGCAAAGCCATCGCCGCGGTCTCAACGGTTTCGTAGCGCTACGCGCGTCTCCATTTGGATAGCGGTTCTCCGCCCCCGTCAACCCGCCTGGGAGAATATCAATGTCAACCGGAGTCGAAAACCGCTTGCACGGCGCGCTGCGCTGGGGAGACAGGTTGTTTCGAAATAGCACTTTCGTTTCGGGATTGGTGATTCTCGCGGTCCTCGCGGCCGTGACGCTCTTTCTTATTGTGCAAAGCGTGCCGGCGTTCGTCGCGCCCGCCGGAAGCCTCCCCAACAGCGCCGCCAACTTTTGGGACTATGTCGGGCCCCTCGCGTTTGGGACCGTGTGGGCCGCGCTTCTCGCTCTCGTCATCGCGACCCCCGTCGCGATTGGCATTGCCGTTTTCATCTCGCACTATGCACCGCGCAAAGTTGCCCGCGCACTCGGTTACGTTATCGATCTGTTGGCTGCAATTCCCTCTGTCGTGTTTGGGTTGTGGGGAGCGACCGTACTGGCGCCCGCGTCGCAACCCGTTTATGTGTGGCTCAACACGCACATGAGCCGGTTCCCCCTCTTCGGAGGGCAAGCGTCCGGCACGGGTCGCACGATCCTCACGGCGGCAATCGTGTTAGCGGTCATGATCCTGCCCATCATGACCGCCGTGTGTCGCGAGGTGTTTCTTCAAACTCCGCGGCTGCACGAAGAAGCAGCGCTCGCACTCGGGGCCACACGATGGGAAATGGTGCGCACGGCGGTCTTGCCGTTCGCTCGCACGGGAATCATTTCGTCGGCGATGCTCGGGCTCGGACGCGCACTCGGCGAGACGCTTGCAATTGCAATGGTCCTGTCGCCCGCAATGGTCTACAGCTTCTTGCTTCTTACGTCGACAAATCCCAACACAATTGCCGCAAACATTGCGCTGCAGTTTCCTGAAGCGCATGGAATTGGCATCAACGCGCTCATCGCGACGGGCCTCGTTCTCTTCGTGATCACGCTCGTGGTCAACACAACCGCTCGAATTGTCATCAATCGGCGCGCCGCCTACTCCGGGAGCGACTAGCCGTGGCGAACGCTCTCGCAACCGCGCCGCCCAACAATTTACTCACCACGGGCCGACTTCCTCGCGGTGGCGTGTGGTACATCCTCGGTGCAAGCTGGATTGCCAGTGCAAGTTTTTTTGGCGTGCTCCAGTTGGCTGGAGTCACAAGCACCTTCAGTCTCGTTGGAACAGCGGTGTGCGGAACCCTGTTGTTTGATGGTGTCGTCTACGTGGTATCTCGTTTGGTCGAAGGCCGCCGAAATGCCCTCGACCGCCTCATCACGTCGCTCGTCGTCACGGCGTTCGTGCTCGCGTTGATTCCCTTGATTTCGCTCGGATACACCGTGATTACGCAGGGTGCGTCGCGGCTCGACCTACAATTTCTGTCGTCGTCTATGCGCAACGTCGTTGACTCGGGTGGCGGAGCGCTTCACGCGATCATCGGTACCCTCGAGATCACCGCGATGGCAACCCTCATTTCGGTTCCCGTTGGCCTTCTCACGGCAATCTACCTGGTTGAATACGGCCGCGGCCACGTAGCTCGCTTCATCACCGTCATGGTCGACGTCATGGTCGGAATCCCGTCGATTGTCGCTGGACTCTTCGCGTACGCCCTCTTCGCCGTTTTTTTCGGACCCGGCGTGCGCTCGGGATTCATTGGCGCGGCGGCCTTGTCGGTTCTCATGATTCCCATCGTCGTGCGATCAAGCGAAGAAATAGTCAAGCTCACGCCAAACGAGCTCCGGGAAGCGTCCTTCGCTCTCGGGGTGCCCAAGTGGCTCACAATCGTAAAGATTGTGTTGCCTACAGCGCTTCCCGGTATTACGACGGGCGTGACCCTCGCGATTGCCCGGGTCATCGGTGAAACGGCGCCTCTCCTGCTGACCGCTGGCTATTCGACGAGCATGAATTACAATATCTTCGACGACCGCATGGCGACTCTGCCCGTGTTTGTGTACCTGCAGTACTCGCAACAGGGTTCGAACGCGGCCGACTTCATTGATCGAGCGTGGACCGGCGCCCTCATTCTCATTCTCATTGTCGCACTGCTCAACATCGTTGCCCGCGTCGTTTCCCGCATTTTCTCTCCTAAACTCAGTCGCTAACTTTTAAGGTAGATCGAGTGTCAAAGCGAATTCAAGTCATCAATCTCAACGCCTACTACAGAAAATTCCTCGCCGTCGAAGGCGTGACTCTGACGATCGAACCCCGGACTGTCACGGCGTTCATCGGTCCATCCGGGTGCGGAAAATCGACGTTTCTCCGCACGCTCAATCGCATGCACGAGGTTATTCCCGGAGCGTACGTGACGGGCGACGTGCTCATCGACGGAAATAATCTCTACGGTCCAGGAGTCGATCCCGTTCTCGTTCGTCGCCACGTAGGAATGGTCTTTCAACGACCCAACCCGTTTCCGACTCAGTCAATTCGCGAGAACGTTCTTGCCGGCATCACGCTCAATAATCGCAAAATTGCCCGAGCGGATGCCGATGCGCTCGTCGAAAAATCTCTCAAAGGGGCAAACCTCTGGAAAGAAGTGAAGGATCGCTTGAGTGCTCCCGGCGCGAGTCTTTCTGGCGGCCAACAACAGCGCTTGTGTATTGCGCGTGCGATCGCGGTGTCACCCGACGTTCTCTTAATGGACGAACCGTGTTCGGCCCTCGACCCCGTTTCGACACTCGCAATCGAAGATCTCATTGAAGAACTCAAAAATGAATACACGATCGTCGTCGTAACCCACAATATGCAGCAAGCGAGCCGCGTATCGGATAAGACGGCTTTTTTCACGATCGACGGCACGGGCAAACCCGGTCACCTCATCGAGTTCGACGACACGACGACAATCTTTTCGAGGCCAAGCGTCCAAGCGACAGAAGACTACGTTTCTGGTCGGTTCGGGTAGGGGTCGGATCGCAGAACGCCTCTCGGCGGAATGCCGCTCGAAGCGGCCAATTTTGGGGCCCGGGGTTACTACGATCCGACCACCACCAAGTCTAAACGCGCGGCACAGCGGCGTCAGGTCAGTCGAGCGAGTTCGACCTCCACAACCGCGCACACGCCGCCAAGTCGGTCGCAAACGTGCTCAAGCGCGAGGCACGCGCGGTGAGTTCGCTCGCGCGCTCCGGTGCTGCGGACTCGAGATCGTCGGCAATGCTCGCGCTTCCCACGGCGCTCAGGCGACAATACGCGGCGGCCCGCTCGAGAGCGACGCCAAAATCGCGCGCGAACGCGCCGCGCACGATTTGGTCGGCAAGCGTGACGATCTCGGTCGGACCCGTCGGTGCCTCGGCACCGGCAACGACCGGATCAATCGTGGCGACCGCGTCAACGCCGCGCTGGTAGAAAAACTCGCCTCATCGGGAGCATCACGAATAACCATGCGCACAAGATATATGCGCCACAACGCGCCCGGCAACGTGTGCGAATGAGAGTGTGACCAGAGCTCGGCAATCGCGTCGATCCCGTTTTCATCGACATACGCCACTAGCCGTTCGACAACGCCCGGGTCGGGGTGCGTGCGCGCTCGCCTCACAATCGCGTGCGCAGTGTCACGCGCGACGCTCGCGATGTGCGCGGGGTCGGTGCCGCCGCGCACGCTCTCCAACGCGGCGCCCGAATAATTCACCGGCTTGTGAAACTCATCGCTCATGGTTTCTACGGTAACCCAGCGATCACGGCGACCGCCGGAAAATTTTGGAGATGGCCAGTATTGGTAGATTGGACGTCACGGGCCTCTAGCTCAGTTGGTAGAGCAGCGGACTTTTAATCCGCGGGTCGTCGGTTCGAGCCCGACGGGGCCCACGACAAAGTGCCTGATCAGAGTTGATTTTTCAGAAACCCCTGATTGCCTACGTTGCTCACGTGGGGCAAACGTAAAGACTCAGAGGTGTCGTCCACTGTGACGGACCGCTGCTGATTAGCCCGCCGTGCGGTGGCGGGGTCGTCGTGTGGTCCGCAGGGTGAGGGCTCCCGCGAGGAGGAGCACGAGAGCTGCGGGGACGACGAGCGCGATTGGGTGTCCGGTGAGTGCGAGCACGATTGCGGGACCATTCAATGGAATGATCGTGAGGGTTCCCGTGACGGACCCGGAGATTTCTCCCGTGAGGATCACGTGGTGAATTCCAAGACTCGTGTCGATCGGGACCGTCCACGTGAAGATCACGTTTCCGTTCGCGTCCGCGATTTGCACGCCGAGTTGTAGGGGGTTCGACTCCTGGAGGCCGTGAACGATTTCACCGGGAACGAAACCGGTTCCGGTTGCGGTTGCGGTGTCGCCCGGGTGGAGTGTCACAGAGGAGAGACTGATGCTCAGTGATCTCACGGGTGCCGTGACAGTCACGTGCGCGGGAGCGGACGTGTTTCCGAAGGAATCGGTTGCGGTGACCGAGAGTGTGGTGCCGTTGGGTACTTGTGGACTCAGGGCGCACGTGAACTCGCCCGTGACAGGGTCAGCTGTCGTCGTGCACAGGGTGTTTCCGGCCGGGTCGGTGATGATCACTGTTGAGCCGGGCTCCGCGGTCCCGGTGACGAGCACACCGTCCGTCGGGTTGAGCGTTGGCGGAGCCGGTGGACCAGCATCGGTGAGCGTAACCGCGGTAGTCGCGGTCGCGGGGGTCGCGTTGAGGGTGAAGCTCACTGTTGAGGTGAACGTTGATCCTTGAACGCCATTGCTCGTCAATGTTGCCGTGTAGGTTCCATTGCCGTTATCAACCGTTGCGGAGACAACCGTCGCAAGACTCGCGCTAATGACAACTGTTTGACCGCCGGTCGTGAGCGGGTTCCCGTTCGCGTCTGTCAATTGCACCGTCAGAGTTGACGTGGCAACGCCGTCCGCACGAATCGTTGTCGGGTTCGCCGTGATTGTTGAGGTAACCGCGCTCGCTGGCCCCGCGATGAACGCGAGAGTGTGCGTCGCGGGGTTGGACAATGCCGGACCGCCCACACCCAATGTCGCAGTGATTGTGTACGAACCAGCAACGGTCGAGGTGAACGTGAGCGTGCACGTGCCCGTCCCGCCCGTCGTACACGACGGTGCCGACGCTGTGAGGTTCGGAACCGCGGGAACCGCGAACACCGTTCCCGGCGTCGTGATCGTATTCCCGCCCGCGTCTTTCGCCGTAAACGTCACAGTATACGCAGCCGCACCATCCGCTACCAGAGGACCCGCGGGAGCAACCGTCCACGTCGAACCCGCGGGGCTCGGTGGCCCCGTCGTGACCGTCAGCGTCGCGGGAGAACCACCCACATCCGTCCCACCGACCGTCGCGTGGATCGGATACGACCCCGCGACAGTCGACGTGAGCGACACGCTACACGTCCCAAAACCAGGACCCGCAACAGCACTCGTCGTACACGACCCAGCGGAGGCAGAGACACCCGCGACCGGCGGGAACGTGACGACCACACCCGAAACCGGGTTAGAGTTCGCATCTTTCGCGGTCACCGTCGCCGTCGACGCGCTCACCCCGTCATCAAAAATTGTCGACGGCGCCAACACCAACGTCGAGACACCCGCAACCGGCGGCCCAGCAACAAACACCAACGTGTGCGATACCGGATTCGTCAATGCCGGACCGCCCACACCCAATGTCGCACTAATCGTGTACGACGCCGCAACATTCGACGTGAATGTAATCGTGCACGTTCCCGCCCCACCCGTCGCACACGACGGCGCCGACGCCGTGAGGTTCGGAACCGCGGGAACCGCGAACACCGTCCCCGGCGTCGTGACCGTATTCCCGTTCGCATCCTTCGCCGTAAACGTCACGGTATACGCGGCAACACCATCAGCCGTCACGGGACCGACCGGAGCAACCGTCCACGTCGACGTTCCCCGCGTTCGGAGCACCCGCCGTGACCGTCAGCGTCGCGGGAGACCCGCCCACATCCGTCCCAGCAATTGTCGCGTGGATGGGATACGTGCCAGAAACAGTTGAGGTGAGCGTCACGCTACACGTCCCAAAACCGGGACCCACCGCAGCACTCGTCGTACACGACGCCGATGACGCGGACACATTCGGGTCGGGCGGGAAGGTGACGACCACACCCGACACGAGGTTCGAGTTCGCATCCCGCGCGGTGACGGTCGCCGTCGACGCGCTCGCCCCGTCACCAACAATCGTCGTGGGGGTCAACGCGAGTGTTGAGTTCCCCGCAACCGGCGGCCCAGCAACAAACACCAACGTGTGGTTCGCCGGATTCGTCAACGCCGGCCCACCGACACCCAGTGTCGCGGTGATTGTGTACGACGCGGCAACGGTTGATGTGAACGTGAGCGTGCACGTCCCGGTCCCGCCCGTCGTACACGACGGTGCCGAGGCCGTGAGGTTCACAACCGCGGGAACCGCAAACACTGTCCCGGGCGTTGTGACCGTATTCCCGTTCGCATCCTTCGCCGTGAACGTCACGGTAAACGCGGCAACACCATCAGCAGCCACGGGACCCACCGGAGCAACCGTCCAGGTCGACGTGCCCGCGGTAGGCGGCCCCGCCGTCACGGTCAGTGTCGCGGGAGACCCACCAACATCTGTTCCACTAATTGTCGCGTGGATGGGATACGAACCCGCAACCGTTGACGTGAGCGTCACACTACACGTCCCAAAACCAGGACCCGCAACCGCACTCGTCGTACACGACCCAGCGGAAGCAGAGACGCCCGCGACCGACGGGAACACCACAAGCACACCGGATACGGGGTTTGAGTTCGCGTCGTTCACGGTCACGGTCGCCGTCGACGCGGACACCCCGTCACCGACAATCGTTGACGGTGCCAACACGAGCGACGACAAGCCCGGACTCGGCGGCCCCGCCGTGAACGTGAGAGTGTGCGTGGCCGGGTTGGTGAGCGCCGGCCCACCGACACCCAGTGTCGCAGTGATTGTGTACGACGCAGCAACGGTCGAGGTGAACGTGAGCGTGCACGTCCCCGTCCCCCCGTCGTACACGACGGCGCCGACGCGGTCAGGTTCGGAACCGCGGGAACCGCAAACACCGTTCCCGGCGTCGTAACCGTATTCCCATTCGCATCCTTTGCCGTGAACGTCACCGTATATGCGGCCACACCGTCCGCGGTAATGGGACCCGCGGGAGCAACCGTCCACGTCGAGGTCCCCGCGCTCGGAGCACCCGCAATAAATGACAGGTTTTGTGTCGCCGGGTTCGTCAACGCCGGACCGCCCACACCCAACGTCGCGGTGATCGCGTACGACGCAGCAACCGTCGACGTGAACATGAGCGTGCACGTCCCGGTCCCGCCCGTCGTACACGACGGTGCCGACGCTGTGAGGTTCGGAACCGCGGGAACCGCGAACACCGTTCCCGGCGTCGTGACCGTATTCCCGTTCGCATCCTTCGCGGTGAACGTCACCGTGTACGCGGCAACACCGTCCGCGGTGATCGGACCCGCGGGAGCGACCGTCCACGTTGAACCCGCGGGGCTCGGCGACCCCGCCGTGACCGTCAGCGTCGCAGGAGAACCACCCACATCCGTCCCACCGACCGTCGCGTGGATCGGATACGACCCCGCGACCGTTGACGTGAGCGTCACGCTACACGTCCCAAAACCAGGACCCGCCACAGCACTCGTCGTACACGTCCCGGCGGATGCAGAGACGCCCGCGACCGGCGGGAATGCAACGGCAGCGCCCGGCACAGGATTGCCGTTCGCGTCGTTCACCGTCACCGTCGCCGTCGACGCGGACACCCCGTCAGCAACAATCGTCGTGGGGGTCAGGACAAGCGTCGATGTTCCCGCGACCGGTGGTCCAGAAACAAACACCAACGTGTGGTTCGCCGGGTTGGTCAATGCCGGTCCGCCCACACCCAATGTTGCGGTGATTGTGTACGAGGCAGCAACGGTCGATGTGAACGTGAGGGTGCACGTCCCGGTTCCCCCGGTCGCACACGACGGTGCCGACGCGGTCAGGTTCACAACCGCGGGAACCGCGAACACCGTCCCCGGCGTCGTGACCGTATTCCCGTTCGCATCCTTTGCGGTGAACGTCACGGTGTATGCGGCAACACCGTCGGCCGTCACGGGACCGACCGGAGCAACCGTCCACGTCGACGTTCCCGCGTTCGGAGCACCCGCCGTGACCGTCAACGTTGCGGGAGACCCGCCCACATCCGTCCCAGCAATTGTCGCGTGGATGGGATACGTGCCAGAAACAGTTGAGGTGAGCGTCACGCTACACGTCCCAAAACCGGGACCCGCCACCGCACTCGTCGTGCACGTGCCGGCCGATGCGGTCACGCCCGCGACCATCGGGAACGTGACGACGACACCCGGCACCGGGTTCGAGTTCGCGTCGTTCACGGTCACGGTCGCGGTCGACGCGCTCACCCCGTCACCGACGATCGTTGACGGTGCCAACGCGAGCGTGGACGTGCCGGGGCTCGGCGGCCCCGCGATGAACGTGAGAGTGTGCGACGCGGGGTTGGTCAATGCCGGACCGCCCACACCCAGCGTCGCGGTGATTGTGTAGGACGCAGCAACGGTCGAGGTGAACGTGAGCGTGCACGTGCCCGTCCCCCCGGTCGTGCACGACGGTGCCGACGCTGTGAGGTTCGGAACCGCGGGAACCGCAAACACTGTCCCGGGCGTTGTGACCGTATTCCCGTTCGCATCCTTCGCGGTGAATGTCACCGTGTACGCGGCAACACCATCAGCAGCCACGGGACCCGCCGGTGCAACCGTCCACGTCGATGTGCCCGCGGTCGGAGCACCCGCAATGAACGACAGGTTTTGTGTTGCCGGACTCGTGAGCGCAGGCCCCCCCACACCCAACGTCGCGGTGATTGCGTACGAGCCCGCAACGGTCGAGGTGAACGTGAGCGTGCACGTCCCGGTCCCGCCCGTCGTACACGACGGTGCCGACGCTGTGAGGTTCGCAACCGCGGGAACCGCGAACACCGTTCCCGGCGTCGTGACCGTATTCCCGTTCGCGTCTTTCGCGGTGAATGTGACCGTGTACGCGGCCACACCGTTCGCGGTAATTGGACCCGCGGGAGCGACCGTCCACGTGGACATCCCCGCGTCAGCAGCACCCGCCGTGACCGTCAACGTCGCAGGAGAACCACCCACATCCGTTCCACCAATCGTCGCGTGGATTGGATACGACCCCGCGACCGTCGACGTGAGCGTCACGCTACACGTCCCAAAACCGGGACCCGCGACCGCGCTCGTCGTACACGACCCTCCCGTGCCCGACACACCCGCGACCGGCGGGAAGGAAACCATTGCGCCCGGCGCGAGGTTCGAGTTCGCATCCCGCGCGGTGACCGTCGCGGTCGACGCGGCCACCCCGTCACCAACTATCGTCGCGGGAGTCAAGACCAGCGTCGACGTGCCCGCGACCGGAGCACCCGCCGTGACCGTCAACGTTGCCGGAGAACCACCCACATCAACCCCACCGACCGTCGCGTGGATCGGATACGACCCCGCAACCGTCGACGTGAGCGTCACACTACACGTCCCAAAACCGGGACCCGCCACAGCACTCGTCGTACACGACCCAGCCGAAGCGGTCACGCCCGCGACCGGCGGGAACGTGACGACGACGCCCGCGACGAGGTTCGAGTTCGCGTCCTGTGCGGTCACCGTCGCCGTCGACGCCGACACCCCGTCACCAACAATCGTCGACGGTGCCAACACGAGCGTGGACGTGCCGGGGCTCGGCGGCCCCGCGATGAACGTGAGCGTGTGCGAGGCCGGACTCGTGAGCGCAGGCCCCCCGACACCCAACGTCGCACTAATCGTGTACGACGCGGCAACGGTCGACGTGAACGTAATCGTGCACGTCCCCGCCCCACCCGTCGTACACGACGGCGCCGACGCCGCCAAACCCGCGACCGCGGGAACCGCGAACACCGTTCCCGGCGTCGTAACCGTATTCCCGTTCGCGTCTTTCGCCGTGAATGTCACCGTATACGCGGCAACACCGTCCGCCGTCACGGGACCGACCGGAGCAACCGTCCACGTCGACGTCCCCGCGCTCGGCGGCCCCGCCGTGACCGTCAACGTCGCAGGAGAACCACCCACATCCGTCCCACCAATGGTCGCGTGAATCGGATACGTGCCAGAAACAGTTGAGGTGAGCGTCACACTACACGTCCCAAAACCGGGACCCACCGCAGCACTCGTCGTACACGACGCAGACGACGCAGACACATTCGGGTCGGGCGGGAACGTAACAACCACACCCGACACGAGGTTCGAATTCGCATCCCTCGCGGTCACCGTCGCCGTCGACGCGCTCGCCCCGTCACCAACAATCGTTGACGGTGCCAACACGAGCGACGACGTTCCCGCGGTCGGCGGCCCCGCCGTCACGGTCAGTGTTGCCGGAGACCCGCTCACATCTGTTCCACCAATGGTCGCGTGGATCGGATACGTGCCCGCAACCGTTGAGGTGAGCGTCACGCTACACGTCCCAAAACCGGGACCCGCGACCGCACTCGTGGTGCAGGTTCCAGCCGATATGGTCACGCCCGCGACCGGCGGGAACGTGATCACCACACCGGGGACGAGGTTCAAGTTCGAATCCCGAGCGGTCACCGTCGCCGTCGACGCGGCCACCCCGTCACCAACAATCGTCGTGGGCGCCAACACGAGCGTTGAGTTTCCCGGAGTGGCAGCACCGGAAACAAACAGCACCGTCCCGCTACCGAGCACAGTCCCCGACGTGTTCGTGCCCTCATACACCACAATCGCTTTCGAACCCGACGTGAGCGACGTAATCGAAATCTGCGCAACACCAGCCGGATCTGTTGTGACAACACCACCACCGGTCGCACCACCCGAAACAGTGAAAAACACTTGCGCGCCACCGACGGGATTATTGTTCACATCCCGCGCCGTGAGCGTCGCCGTATGCGCATCAACCCCATCCGCGACGCGTGAGCCCGTACTCACCACAAACGTCGACGTTGACGGGTCAATCGGAACCATGACCGTCACAAACGTCGGAAGCGACTCGTTCCCCGCCGCGTCCGTATCAGTGACCGAGATCACGTCACCGTTGACGGGTGTCGGGGTCGGCACGATCGTGAACGAGAAACTGCCGTCCGCGGCAACCGTTCCCGTACCAATAACAACATTGGCCGCGTTCCGAACCGTAATAATGTCACCCGGTGTTTGACCCGTCCCGCTCACCGTCGTCCCATTCGTCGGGTTCACCGTCGGCGGCGGAGGTGCCACCGCGTCCACAAGAATCACCGTCGCCGTCGCCGCAGCCGGTATCGCGTTGATCGTGAAACTCACCGTCGACGGTGTCGTCGTGCCCTGCACACCCGTACTCGTCAACGTCGCCGTATACGTCCCATCCCCGTTATCCGTCGTCAAAGAAATCGTGCCCACACTCGCACTGATCACAACAAGCCCACCACTGGCCGTCAACGGGTTCCCCTGCGCATCAACCAACTGCACCGTAATCGTCGACGCCGCCACACCATCAGCCGGAATCGACGTCGGAACCGCCACAATCGTCGACGTGCCCGTCGACGCCGCACCAGCAACATAAACAAGAGTCCTATTCGGTGCGATCAAATTCGCCCCAATACCCGCCGTCGCCGTATAACTCCCCGCCGTCGTCGACGTGAACGTCACCGAACACGTCCCCGTCCCATCCGTCGTACACGACCCAGCCGACGCGACAACCTGAGGCGGAACCGTAAACGTCACCTGCGCACCCACAACAAGATTCGAAAACGCATCCCGCGCCGTCGCCGTCGCCGTATACGCCGCCACACCATCCGCCGTAATCGGACCCGGAGGCGTCACAACCCACGACGACGTCGTCGCATCCGCCGCACCCGGACCAAACGTCACACTCTTCGGCGAACCATCCACCGGCACCGCCGCAATCGTCGCCCCAATCGAATACGTCCCCGCAATCGTCGACGTAATCGTAATCGACGCCGACCCCGACCCATCCGTCACCACAGACGGGGCCGACCCCGTCGCCCCCGCCGGCACCGCAAAATCAACCGTCACCCCCGACACCGGATTCCCATTCGCATCCTTCGCCACAACAGTCGCCTGATGCTGCGCAACACCATCCGCAAGAACAGTGCCCGCCGTGACCGTATAGTCCGACAAACCCGCATTCACCGGACCCGCAACAAACACACCCGGCTGAGGCGAACCCGGCACACTCACCCCACCAATCGTCGCCGACAGTTGGTATGTTCCCGCAACCGTCGCCGTCGCCGTCGTCGACGCCACACCACTCCCATTCGTCACACCACTCGACGCACCCAACGTCGCCCCCACCTGCGCCGCAAAATCAACCGTCACACCCGGAACAACATGCCCAAACGAATCCATCGCCGTCACCGTCAACGTATACGCATCCACCCCGTCCGCCGTCTTCGGCCCCGCATCAATCACAAAACTCGACGCCGACACATCAACCGGCCCCACCACAAACACCACCGACGCCGGGCTCCCCGAAACCCCCACACCACCAATCGTCGCCGTCACCCCACACGAACCCGGCGTATTCGACGTAATCGCAACCATCACAACACCGTTCACATCCGACAGGCCCGGTGTCGTCGCCGACGCCCCCGCACACACCCCGAACACCACACTCGCCCCGGAAACCGGATTATTAAACGAATCCCGCACCGTGACCGTCGCAGTGTGCGCATCGCTTCCGTTCGCGATCCTGTTCCCCGTCGAAACCACTAACGTCGAATTCGACGCACTCGCCGCACCCGCAACAAACTGCACTTGCGCACTCGGCGGATTAACCGGCAACCCATTAACCGTCGCCGACACCGTCTTGAACCCCGGCGTCGTTGACGTAATCGAAATCTGCGCCTCACCATTGACCCCGGTCACCACCGAACCACTCCCGGTTGCACCAATAACCGAAAACACGACCGTCGCACCCGCGACCACGTTTCCTTGAGTATCCCGCACCGTGACCGTCGCAGTGTGCGCATCCACCCCATCAGATACGCGCGTACCAGTCGTCACCACCAACGACGAATTGCCCGCATTCGGCGGCCCAGCAACAAACACCAAAGTGTGGTTCGCCGGATTCGTCAACGCCGGACCACCCACACCCAACGTCGCCGTAATCAGATAAGAACCGGCAATGGTTGACGTGAACGTGAGCGTGCACGTCCCCGTCCCCCCCGTCGTACACGACGGCGCCGACGCCGTGAGGTTCGGCACCGCGGGAACCGCAAACACCGTTCCCGGCGTCGTAACCGTATTCCCGTTCGCATCTTTCGCCGTGAACGTCACGGTATACGCGGCAACACCGTCCGCGGTAATTGGACCCGCGGGAGCAACCGTCCACGTCGACGTGCCCGCGTTCGGAGCACCCGCCGTGACCGTGAGCGTCGCAGGCGAACCACCCACATCCACTCCACCAACCGTCGCACGTATCGCATACGACCCCGCAACCGTCGACGTCAACGACACAGAACACGTCCCAAAACCAGGACCAGCAACAGCACTCGTCGTACACGTACCACCCGTCCCCGACACACCCGCCACCGCCGGGAACGACACCACCACACCCGAAACAAGGTTCGAATTCGCATCCCGCACCGTCACCGTCGCACTCGACGCCGACACCCCATCACCAACAATCGTCGACGGCGCCAACACCAACGACGAATTACCCGCAACCGGCGGCCCCGCCGTCACCGTCAACGTTGCGGGCGAACCACCCACATCCACTCCACCAATGGTTGCCCGTATCGCATACGACCCCGCAACCGTCGACGTGAGCGTCACACTACACGTCCCAAAACCAGGACCAGCAACAGCACTCGTCGTACACGTACCACCCGTACCCGACACGTTCGGAACCGCCGGGAACGACACCACAACACCCGACACCGGGTTCGAATTCGCATCCCGCGCCGTCACCGTCGCACTCGACGCAGACACCCCATCACCAACAATCGTCGACGGCGCCAACACGAGAGACGAATTACGCCGCAACCGGAGGCCCCGCCGTCACCGTCAACGTCGCAGGCGAACCACCCACATCCACTCCACCAATCGTCGCGTGAATCGCATACGACCCCGACACCGTCGACGTGAGCGACACGCTACACGTCCCAAAATTCGGACCAGCGACGGCACTCGTCGTACACGACGCAGCTGACGCACTCACACCCGCCACCGCCGGGAACGACACCACGACACCCGAAACCGAGGTTCGAGTTCGCATCCCGCGCCGTCACCGTCGCCATCGACGCCGACCACCCCGTCACCAACAATCGTCGACGGCGCCAGACACCAGACGACGAATTACCCGCAACCGGAGCCCAGCAACGAACACCAAAGTGTGGTTCGCCGGATTCGTCAACGCCGGACCACCCACACCCAACGTCGCCGTAATCACATACGACCCAGCGACCGTCGACGTAAACGTAAATTGTGCACGTCCCGGTTCCCCCCGTCGTACACGACGGCGCCGACGCCGTGAGGTTCGGCACCGCGGGAACCGCAAATACCGTCCCCGGCGTCGTAACCGTATTCCCATTCGCATCCTTCGCAGTAAACGTCACGGTATACGCGGCAACACCGTTCGCCGTAACCGGACCCGCGGGAGCAACCGTCCACGTCGACGCGCCCGCGCTCGGAGCACCCGCCGTGACCGTCAACGTCGCCGGCGACCCACCCACGTCCACTCCACCAATCGTCGCGTGAATCGCATACGACCCCGACACCGTCGACGTGAGCGACAGGCTACACGTCCCAAAACCGGGACCCGCGACGGCACTCGTCGTACACTGCCCCCCTGTCCCCGACACATTCGGCACCGCGGGGAACGACACCACGGCACCCGAAACAAGGTTCGAGTTCGCATCCCGCGCCGTCACCGTCGCACTCGACGCCGCCACCCCGTCACCAACAATCGTCGACGGCGACAACACCAACGACGAATTACGCCGCATCCGGCGGCCCCGCCGTGACTGTTAGCGTCGCCGGCGAACCACCCACGTCCACTCCACCAATCGTCGCGTGAATCGCATACGACCCCGACACCGTCGACGTGAGCGACACGCTACACGTACCAAAATTCGGACCAGCCACCGCACTCGTCGTACACGTACCCCCCGTACCCGACACATTCGCAACGGCGGGGAACGACACCACGACACCCGGTGCCAAGTTTCGAGTTCGCATCCCGCGCCGTCACCGTCGCACTCGACGCCGACACCCCGTCACCAACAATCGACGACGGAGCCAACACCAACGACGAATTCGCCGCAACCGGCGCACCCG
>CAWGQN010000004.1:0-191003 GCA_963824885.1 uncultured Actinomycetota bacterium | reverse complement strand
CGGTAAACACCAACGTGTGATTCACCGGATTCGTCAATCCCGGACCACCCACACCCAAGGTTGCCGTAATCACATACGACCCCGAAACCGTCGACGTGAACGTGAGCGTGCACGTCCCCGTCCCATCCGTCGTACACGACGGCGCCGACGCGGTCAAACCCGCGACCGCGGGAACCGCGAACACCGTTCCCGGCGTCGTGACCGTATTCCCGTTCGCGTCTTTTGCCGTGAACGTCACGGTATACGCGGCTACACCATTCGCGGTAATGGGACCCGCGGGAGCAACCGTCCACGTCGACGTGCCCGCGTTCGGAGCACCCGCCGTGACCGTCAACGTCGCGGGCGAACCACCCACGTCGACTCCACCAATCGTTGCATGAATCGCATACGACCCCGCAACCGTCGACGTGAGCGACACGCTACACGTCCCAAAATTCGGACCAGCTACCGCGCTCGTCGTACACGACGCAGCTGATGCAGTCACACCCGCCACGGCAGGGAAGGACACCACAACACCCGACACCGGGTTCGAGTTCGCATCCCGCGCCGTCGCCGTCGCGGTCGACGCGCTCACCCCATCACCAACAATCGTCGACGGCGCCAACACCAACGACGAATTCGCCGCATTCGGCGGCCCCGCCGTGACCGTCAGCGTTGCGGGCGAACCACCCACATCCGTCCCACCAATCGTCGCGTGAATCGCATACGACCCCGCAACCGTCGACGTCAACGACACCGAACACTTTCCGAAGTTCGGACCAGCCACGGCACTCGTCGTACACGTACCACCCGTACCCGACACATTCGGCACCGCGGGGAACGACACCACGGCACCCGGAACGAGGTTCGAGTTCGCATCCCGCGCGGTCACCGTCGCGGTCGACGCCGACACCCCGTCCCCAACAATCGTCGACGGCGCCAACACCAACGTCGAATTGCCCGCGACCGGCACACCAGCGGTCACCGTCAACGTCGCCGGCGAACCACCCACATCCGTCCCACCAATCGTCGCGTGAATCGCATACGACCCCGACACCGTCGACGTGAGCGACACGCTACACGTCCCAAAAGTGGGACCCGCCACGGCACTCGTCGTACACGTGCCCCCCGTCCCGGACACATTCGGCACCGCGGGGAACGACACCACAACACCCGATACCAGGTTCGCGTTCGCATCCCGCGCCGTCACCGTCGCACTCGACGCCGACACTCCGTCACCAACAATTGATGACGGCGACAACACCAATGACGAATTCGCCGCAACCGGTGGCCCCGCCGTGACCGTCAAGGTCGCGGGAGACCCACCAACATCCGTCCCACCAATCGTCGCGTGAATCGCATACGACCCCGACACCGTCGACGTCAACGACACGCTACACGTCCCAAAAGTGGGACCCGCCACCGCACTCGTCGTACACGTACCACCCGTCCCCGACACATTCGGCACCGCGGGAAACGACACCACAACACCGGGTGCCAAGTTCAAGTTCGCATCCCGCGCCGTGACCGTCGCACTCGACGCGCTCACCCCGTTACCAACAATCGTTGACGGCGCCAACACCAACGATGAATTCGCCGCGACCGGCGGCCCCGCCGTGACCGTCAAGGTTGCAGGCGAACCACCCACATCCGTCCCACTAATCGTCGCGTGAATCGGATACGAACCAGGAACCGTCGACGTGAGCGTCACGCTACACGACCCAAACCCTGGACCCGCCGCGGCACTCGTCGTACACGTGCCCCCCGTCCCCGACACATTCGGAACGGCAGGAAACGACACCACAACGTTCGGCACAGGATCACCCTGGAAATCCTTCGCCGTCACCGTCGCGGTCGACGCCGACACCCCGTCACCAACAATCGTCGACGGAGACAACACCAACGTCGAATTCGCCGGAACCGGCGGACCCAAAACAACCACGTGCATCGTCCACGATTTTGCGGCAATGCTCTGGACAGTGATTTGCGGAGGCAGCGTCGTCATTGCCGTCGGAACAAGAACATTCGTGCCCGTCGGAGCCCCACTCCCCAAACCAAAATTAACATTAGAACCCCACGTATACACCTTTCCGTCGGAACCCAATGCTCCCGTGTAATTCTGGCCTCCAGCCAGTTGTGTGAACGTCACTCCGGCCGGGAGCGTTGTCAGCAAGACTGGGGAATTCTGCTGGGTCGTGTTCCCTATCCCGAGCTGTCCATTAGCGTTCGCCCCCCACGCATAAACGGCACCCGTCGAGGTAATCGCCATCGAGTGGGTTGCCCCAAAAACGAGCGACGCCACTTGAGTTCCCGCCGGAAGAAGCGGAGTCACCGCCGTAGTCGACGGAGCAGTAACCGTATTGTTTCCTAACTGACCGTTCCCATTCAAACCCCACAACCGAACCTGGCCCGGCACCCCACCAATAGTCGCGATAACACCAACCGTGCCGCCAATACCACTATTACCAACACCACCACTCATATCCGTGATGATCGATCCCGCCGGAAGGAAACTATTGATCTGCACGGGACTCAAACGGCTACCAGCCGCACCGAGCTGAGCAGTACCGACAGCCCCAGACCCACCCCACTCATAAAGAGCCCCACTCGCGGTCAAGGCGAGAAGATTAAACCCCGCATTCCCGAACTTGACAACCGGGTCGCCCGCAGGCAAAGGAACAACGATTGGCAACAAGGAATTAGTAGTCGTCCCAATGCCTAATTCACCGTCCGCGTTTCGGCCCCACGCCAACAGTTGCCCAGAATTCGTCAACGCATAACTTGATCCATCCGACGAATAAACAGCCTTAATGTTGCTCAGCTGACCACCGCCGCCAACATTCTGCACAAATACCGGCGAAGGCCTCTGCGTATTCGTGCCATCACCGATCTGACCGACGCTGTTATCCCCCCACGCTAGTACGCGACCATCGCTCGTCAACGCCAATGAGGAGACACGACCTGGCGACGTGACCGAGGAAACCTTGATCCCCGCAGGCCACCCCGGCGTGGTCGAGATATTCACCGGAGTCGGCCGATTAATCACGGTACCATCACCTACCGAACCGGCGGTGTTATTACCCCACCCGAACACGTTTCCTGGCCGCCGCACCGTCAATGTCGCGGGAGACCCACCCACATCGGTTCCGCCGATTGTTGCGCGGATCGCATACGACCCCGCAACCGTTGACGTGAGGGAGACGCTACACCGGCCAAACCCAGAACCCAGTACCGCACTCGTCGTACACGTGCCACCCGTACCCGACACATTCGCGACCGCGGGGAACGACACCACGACACCCGACACCGGAGCCCCCGCCGAATCCTTCGCCGTCACCGTCGCCGTCGCCGCCGACACACCATCATCAGCAATCGTCAACGGAGCCAACACCAACGGCGAATTCGCCGCCACCACCGGAGCGGTATAAACCGCGTGCATGGCAAACTCGCCAATAGCGATGCTCTCCACCGTGATCCCCGCCGGCAATGTTGTCATTGCCGTCGGAACCAACACCGTCGTGCCCGCGGGAGCCCCACTACCCAGGCCGAAAGTGGTATTAATACCCCACGTGTAAATCTTGCCGTCGGAACCAAGCGCGCCGTTGTAATACTTTGAGCCGCCCAGTTGCGTAAACGTCACACCCGCAGGCAACGTCGTCAATACCGGAACATGCTGTTCGGTCGTGTTCCCATTACCGAGCTGACCGTTGCCGTTATACCCCCACGCATACACACTGCCCGTCGAGGTAATCGCCATCGAATGGTACGCGCCGAAAACAAGCGACGTCACTTGAGTCCCCGCCGGCAACGACGGCGTCACCGCCGTATTCATCGGGCCGGTAACCGTGTTATTCCCCAACTGGCCATTAGCATTCAAACCCCACAACCGAACCTGACCCGGCACCCCACCAATCGTCGCCACAACACCAAGCGCGCCCCCACCAGCGTTACAACAGCCAATACCTCCGCTCAGCGCCGTAATAATCGCGCCCGCAGGAAGGAAACTATTAATCTGCACCGGACTATTACGCTGACCTGCCCCCCCCAGTTGCGCGGTATTATTGACCCCACCCCACTCATACAGCGCCCCACTCGCCGTCAATGCCAAAACATTTTCGCCCGACCCCCCGACCTGAACGACCGGGTCACCCGCCGGCAATGGAACAACGATCGGCAAGAGGGAATTAGTGGTCGTACCGTTCCCCAGTTGACCGAATGGGTTCCACCCCCAGGCCAGCAACTGCCCGGAAGTCGTTATCGCGTAGCCAGTCCCCTCCGAAGAGTAGATGTCCGTAATATTGCTCAGTTGACCGACACCACCAACGTTTTTCACAAACACGGGCGAATTCCTCAGAACCGTCGTGCCATCACCTAGCTCACCATCGGCGTTAAGCCCCCATGCCAAAACCCGGCCATCACTGGTCAACGCGAGCGAATTAGCATTCGAAGGAGAACTGATTTTGGTGACCTGCACCCCTGTCGGCCACGTCGGCGTCGCCGAAAGATTTACCGGAGTCGGCCGGTCAATCATCGTGCCATCACCAACCGCCCCGTACGTGCTAGAAGCACCCCACCCCAACACGTTCCCCGGAAGCCCGACAGCCTCCGCACCACCCGACGGAACCGACACCAAACCGACGGCCAACAAAAGGACCACCGCAAATGATCGCAACGATCGCGACCATGCACCACTCTCACGCGGACGGCGCGGTGACGTGACGGCGTCGCGCATCAGGGCCAAACCGACCGAAAACACAGACTGGAAACGCCTACCAACGACCCGACACGTAGTACCCAGCATGCGAATTCCCTCCCCCGAGGACACCCAATACAGAGAAAAACTCTCAAAAATCTGGCAGACGTGCCAGAAAAACCCCCAACAATACGCGGACGACCACAACCGACCGTCCTACCCTCAAACAGGGAAACTTTATAAGATAACGCACGTTCCCGACACACGACACGACGAAAAACGAAAACTTATTTCGGATTCGCGAATCGACTGCGCATGACCCGCCGAAAAAAGCCGGTGGTGAAAGTCAAAACGGCATATCAAGGTGGCGCGGGTCTGTTTCAATAACGGTGTTTCCGGTCCTGCTCGGGGACAATGCCGTCGTCACGAGCGGTATACATCTGCCCGGTGTGCAATCCGCATCACGTGGACAACTCGAGCGTGATCATCGATTCGCACTAATACCCGATATGCGACTCCAACGTAGCCGCTTCGCATTCCGTCAAGCTCAGCGCCGAGAGACTTCGTTACGCGAGCTGGGTTGTCGGCCAATGGCCCGTCACAGAAACGCAGTACCGCATCAGCCAGCTTTGGCGGTAGCCGTCTTAACGCCCGAATTGCCGGACTCGTCAACCGAACGTCGTAGTGCCCATTAGTCACCCGTGACGCGCCAGTTGCTCTCGCACCTCGGCAAGACTCAGGGTGCGTCCCGCTTTGATATCGGCTTCCGCTTCGGATATCTCGGCGCGGTGGCCCGGATCAGACAACCAGTCCACCGTCTCCGTAAGCGACTCCAGATCGTCAGGCGACAGTAAAACTGCCGCCGGCCTCCCGTGACGCGTAATCACAATCGCAGAGTGCGTTGATTCCACTCCCTCCACAAGAGTTGAGAGCTTATCTTTCGCTTCGCTTACCGACACTATCTGCATCATGCTAATCTAGCCTATTTTTTGGACGATTACATAGCCGAATATCTAGCCACATGATTTCGGTTGGGGCCTGACGATGTTGACGATCCGATTGCACAGTGACGCTCAGAACGGAATACCGACGTGCTGACCGCCCGCGCGTAAGAGTGCCGCGGCCGCGACGGACGCAATCACGACGACCATAAACGGTGTCTTCACGGCGTAGAGTCCCGCTGCAAGAACCAGCGCGATCATTCGCGCATCAACGGCGATTCCTGATTCGGTGCCCAGGGTTTGCACGGTGATGAGTCCCGCGAGAAGAGCGACGGTCACAAGGTTCATTGTCCGCGATATGGGCGGTGCGTCGAAAGCGCGGGCCGGCACGAGGTAACCGCCAACTTTAAACGCGACACACGCGATTGACGCGGCAGCCACTACCTCCCACACCGACATCAACGGGCCATCGCGGTGGGAACGCTGTCGGTGGGTTTGGCTGCGAAAAGGTTGAACCCACCCACAACGATTGCCGCGATAACCGTCAGGAGAACGGGCACACCCGTCACTAACACGGGAGTGAACGACGCGGCAACAAGGGCCGCGACAACCGCGACCGCTTGCGCTTGGCGCTCCTTCAATCGGGGCCACAGCAAACCAAGAAATGCAGCAGCGGCCGCAACATCGAGTCCGTAAACGCGAATGTCGCCCAAAAGATCGCCAATGAAAACACCGACAATGGTGGCACCATTCCACCCGACGAACACCGCGAGCCCAGCAGCCCAAAACCCCACCCGCTGGGTCGCACGCGTGGCCTGTGCGCCCGCGAGAGCGGCCGACTCATCAACGGTCAATTGCGCCGCAGCGGTTCGTCTCCAAAAACCCGTCCCAATAATCGGAGAGAGCCGAATGCCATAGAACAGGTTTCGCGAGCCCAGCAATGCCGCACTCGCGATTGCCGAACCGGCACACGCAAGACCCCCCGACGCGAGCACGCTAACGACCGCAAACTGCGACGCGCCAGAGAACATTACCGCGCTCAAGAAACACGTCTGCCACACGTCGAGACCCGACATCGTTGACAGAGCACCAAACGACACGCCATACGTCGCGGTCGCGGCTCCCACCGCGACCCCGGCGCGGATAATCGCACCCTCTTCCCGGGTCATCGTGACCACCGCCCCTTACCATTCGATTCGATTTCCGCGCTGATCGCTCTCGCGCGAAACCGACAATCGGTCCCCGTTTCGCATGAGAAAATTCTCAACAGGCGTCGCGTTACCGATTGACGAGTTGATGCGCCCACTCGCGGGAGACCGTGGGGCGCCGTGATTCACAACGCAGACAGCGCGACAGTACACCGGGACACTCGCACTCGTCTACATCCCTTCACAACCGTTGCGAGTATTTGCACCCGGTTGGGATGATCTCGGCGTGGTTCACGCCGCCGGAGCGCGCATTCGCCCAGCCTGGGTCTGTTTCACTAACGGTGTTTCAGGCGTTTTTTTGGTGAGTAGGTTGCCGGCGGGGTCGAGGCTACGGGTGACAAGATACAGGCACGTCCGCTGCGATTCGCAAACGAGACTCAGCCGCGCGCGAGTCCCTCGACGGGCGACTGCTTTGCCGCGCTGACAGCGGGGACAATTGACGCTGCGAGACCGGCAATGAGGGCACCGCCAAGAATTACTGTCAGTTGCGACCACGGCACATGCACGCTCAGTGGCAAATTCGGTGTCTCGAGGCCGAGCGTGAGAAGGCCCGCCCAGCTAAAGACGATTCCGATTCCGACTCCCAAGAGTGCCCCAACGAGCGCAACGAGGCCCGCTTCTGCCGCGAGCATCCCGCCCAGCTGCCGAGCGGACAAACCGAGAGCGCGAAGAAGAGCAGACTCGCGCCGTCGTTCAACGACCGACAGTGCGAGGGTATTTCCAATCCCGACAACCGCGATAATGACCGCGATCGCGAGCAGGGCGAGAGCAATAAGGAGCATTGTGTCAAGAATTTCGCCATAGTATGCGCGCAAAGGGGCCCCACCTTCGACGACGTAGTCATCGCTCAGGGAGAGAATCTTTTTGGTTATTTTTTGAACGTTCGCACCGGTTACCTCGGACGAAAGGCGCACCAGCACCACGCCGTGAACCGGTTCGTCGTGCACGCGCTTCAGATCGCTCAGAGTAAACAGTGCCACCTCGGGCATCGCGTCGCCAGAAAGCTGTGCGACGAAATTTGCGCGTGCGTTGGCACCCTCTATTTCAACGCTGTGTCCCGGTTGCACGGTCGCGACACTCGTTTGCCGAAAAAGCACGTGTCCGGGACGTGGCACAAATTCCTGACTGCGTGAGACGCGCGATATCTCACTCTGGTCGACGCCGAGTGCACGAATCGACGCCTGCGGCTTGCCTTCATGGGTCACGGTGACGGTGCCACCACTGTCACCGACCGTGATGGCACCGACCCCCTCAAGGGCCGCAATCGTGTTCACCTGATCCGGGCTGAATCCCCCCGGATTGTTCGAATCCACAACCAGATCGATTGGATATTTCCGATCAAGATTGGCGTTCATGGATTCTCGAACGGAGGACGTTCCAACAACCATAATGCTCACGAACGTGACCCCGACCAAGAGCGCCGCGGCTGTCGCCGCGGTTCGCCCCGGGTTGCGTGTCGCGTTGAGGGACGAGAGTCGCGTTGGCACCGATATCCACGCAATTGACAGGCCCGCAATGCGCACCGCCCACGGGATAAAAAAAGGTGGATGCCGCGAGAACACCCACAAAACAGACGATTCCCGACAGCAGCGTGACCTCGAGACCCGCTGCCGTCGCTCCAAGAGCTAACCCCGCTGTGCCGCCCCCAATGAGGATCAGTGCAATGAGCGCCCGAGCACCACCCTTTCGAGTCACGATTCTGGCTCCGTCGCGGAGCCCGAGCGCCGCCACCGGGCGAACCCCAGTGGCCCGCCGGGCAGGAGACAGCGCAGAAATGATCGGCAGCAACACTCCGACTGCGAATCCGATCAGCAGGGTGCTGGGGTCAATGACAAGGTCACCGAGCGTCAGGTCGGACGAGCTGAGGCGACTGAGAAGTGCGAGGAGTTCTGAACCCCCCACGCCGAGAATAACGCCAAGACACGAGGTCACGACGCCAAGGAGCGCAGCCTCGCTGAGAATTAGTCGATACACCTGACCCGCGCTTGCCCCGATACAGCGCAACAGCGCGAGCTCTCTTGTGCGTTGAGCCACGAGCACGTGGAACGTGTTGGCAATGACGAGCGCCGCGACAAACAGGGCGACGACCGCGAAACCGAGCAAACAGCTTGTCAGCACGCTGGAACCACCCGAAACCTGGGCAATCTTCGCGTTAACCACATCGTCGTGGGTTAGGACTCTTGTCCCGGGTGTTCCGGCGAGGGCGGTCGTGACCGAATCCGCGAGCGCGCTCGGAGCGCCGCGACCGGCGACTAAGACTCCGTTTGCGTGTGCCCCCACACCCGACGCGGTGAGTCCATCGTGCGTCATGACGAGGGCCGGTGCTCCCGAACCACGCCCGGCGGCGTCCGACATGATACCGACGATGTTTAGTGTGATCGAGTTTTTTTCTCCCCCCGCCTCCGGAACCGAAATCGAAATTGTGTCGCCGAGCCCAACCTCGAATGATGATGCCGCTCGCGGATCGAGTGCAACCTCGAGGTTCGAGCTGGGCCACGCACCAGATTTCAGCGCCTGCCAGCGCACCGATTCATCGAGAAGACCGCTGACCTCCCCCATTGACCGGTCACTTCGAGATCGGATCTCGACGTAAACACTCCGTTCTGCGTCTGCTCCCGTCACCCCGTCGACCGCTCGAATTGTTGGCAACTCTGCCAACAATCGGTCGGAGGATGATCCCGCGCCCGCGGGCTGAGGATCGGTGTCCACTAAACCAACCCGCGCGTCCGCCCGGGACATGTTCGCGGTCAATCGTTGCTCGGTCGTGTGCGTGAACGTCGCCGACAGGGTCAGCGTGGCCACCACGAATCCCACCGAGAGCATGACCGCCAATCCCGTCGCGACGAGCCGAGAAACGTGTGCTCGGAGTCCGGAAAAAACGACGTGTCTCACCTCGCCAATCCCGTCGTCGACGGTGCGGTGCCTCGAAGCGCGGCGATGACAGTATCGACGGTCGGATTGGCGAGCTCGCCGGAAAGGCGACCGTCACTCATGAGCACGACACGGTCCGCGTACGAAGCAGCAACCGGGTCGTGGGTGACCATAATGACGGTCTGGCCGAGATCGGTGACACTCATACGCAAGAGACCCAGTACCTCGGCTCCCGAAACGGAATCAAGATTTCCTGTCGGCTCATCGGCGAAGATCACCGCGGGGCGGCTCAGCAGCGCTCGTGCGACGGCAACTCGCTGTTGTTGACCGCCCGAAAGCTCGTGGGGTCGATGCCGGAGCCGATCCGTCAGCCCGAGGCTCTGGACCACGTGATCGAACCACGCGTGATCGACCGGACGCCGGGCAAGCTCGACTGGCAAAACAATGTTTTGCTTCGCCGTCAACGTGGCGACCAGATTGTAGGCCTGAAAAACGAAACCGACGCGGTCACGCCGAAGGCGAGTGAGAGCCCGATCATTCATGCTCGTAATATCGGTCGAGTCAATCAAGACGCGCCCGCTGCTGACTCGGTCGAGACCCGCGAGACACTGCATGAGCGTCGACTTCCCGATCCAGACGGTCCCATTACGGCCGCGAAACGACCGCGTGGAAAGGACGCCGAGAACCCGTCGAGAGCACTCACCGTCGCCGGGCCGCGGCCATACGATTTGTGAACGTCCACCGCGGTCACTGCGGAATCACTTGCTTCGGTCATCTATCCTGCCCATCGTCTCAAAGCCAACAGCTGTCAGTATGGATCACGTCAGCACGAGCACGAATCCGCCTGTGGAATCCCGTCCATCCGTCTCAAGAATTCACTTATTCTGCGTGCCATGCGACGTGAGGATGATTTATTTCATCGGGGCGTCAACACCACTACAGTTGCCCTATCACATCGACGTGGAACCCGACCCGTCTTCACATAAATAAAAGGAGATGAAATGCAGAAAATGCACCATCGGTTCGGGCGACCATGTGCCTTCGCGATCGCCGCGACAACAGTCGCCGCGGCGGTTTTCGGATCGGTGTCGCCGGCGTTGGCGACACCGGTTCCGCTCCCACCGAAACGTCGAGCTTCGGTATCGATATTTCGGGGTGGCAAAGGGGAATAGACCTCAATGCGGCCAAACGTGACGGCGTGCAGTTCGTCATTATCAAGTCGAGTGGTTTCAATGTGGCCGAGGACGACGGCGGGCCGTATAAGGCGAGCGGTTATCGGGAGAACGTCACGGCGGCTCGAGCGGCAGGCCTTCCGATTGGGCACTACTACATTCCCGGTCGAGGCCAGACCCCCGAAAAACAAGCCGATTTCTTCGTTGACAACCTGTACGATTTCAAACCGGATCGTGACATTCTCGCGCTCGACGACGAAGTGCTAGATGACAACGGCGTGTATTGGAAAGACGCGGATGTTGCCAAATTTATCTCGCGAGTCGTCGAGCGCACGCGGATGCCCGCGCAACGCGTGTGGTTCTACACGGGAGCCTCCGACGCGAGAGCGAACGCTCCGTGGCCGCAAGTTATCGCGCTCGGCGCTCGAATTTGGTGGGCATCATGGGGCGAATCGCCGACGGGCACAACGCCCGACCACGAACCCCGGCTCAACGGCGCGTTCCCCGCGTGGGACATTCACCAGTTCACGGACCGCACTCGAGTCGCGGGCAAAGACGTTGATGGCGACTTCTCACGCCACTCCGTAGCGGAACTCTTCGGCACCTAGCCGATTCGAGCGTGTTGTTCGCGCTCGGACGCGCGAACAACATTCTCGAGCAACATGGCTCGCGTCATCGGCCCCACGCCGCCCGGAACGGGCGATAAGAAACCGGCAATGTGGGCGACGTCTGGATGAACGTCGCCCACGAGCCGTGCGGTGCTCGTTTCAGGACTCGCGACTCGGGTGATCCCTACGTCAACGACGGCAGCGTCCGGTTTCACCCACTCGCGCCGAATGAGGTGCGGAACTCCAACGGCCGAAATGACGACGTCGGCGCGACGAACCTCCGCTGCGAGGTCGGGCGTTCGCGAGTGCGCGAGTGCGACCGTCGCATCGACGCCCTTTCGGGTCAACACGAGCCCGAGTGGCCGACCGACCGTCACACCTCGCCCCACCACGACAACGTGGCGGCCCGACAGCGGAACGTCATAGTGTCGCAAAAGCTCCACGACACCGACGGGCGTGCACGGCAACGGAGAACCGAGGTCACCGTCAACCCCGAGCACGAGTTTGCCAAGATTTGTCGGATGCAACCCGTCCGCGTCTTTTGACGGGTCAACGAGCTCCAGTATTCTCGCTTGATCGATTCTGCCCGGGAGCGGCAATTGAACGATGAATCCGGTGACCCTGTCGTTTGCGTTGAGGTCGGAAATCGCGGAGCGCACGTCCGCCTCGCTCGCCGATTTCGGTAAATCAACTCGAATCGACTCAATTCCCACGGCGGCACAATCGCGGTGTTTTCCGGCAACATACGACAGAGAACCCGGATCGTCCCCCACGAGCACCGTGGCAAGCCCCGTCACAACTCCGTGCGAGCGCAGCACCGCGACCCGATCAGCGACCCCTCTCTTAATTGCGGCGGCCGTTGCCACGCCGTCGAGCGTGATCGCACTCACGTCTTTACGCCCACCCTCCCGGACTCGTCAAACCCGGATACAACGGGAAAGAAGCGGTCAGCGCGTCGACACGACCGCGCAACAGCGCGAGGTCGGCACCCGGTTTGAGCGCGAGAGCGATCACGTCGGCGACCTCGGTAAATGCGGTCTCGCCGAATCCACGGGTTGCGAGAGCGGGCGTGCCGATCCGCAAACCCGATGTGACCCGCGGGGGCCGCGGATCGAACGGCACGGCATTGCGATTGACCGTAATACCGATTTCGTGCAAGACGTCTTCGGCTTGTCGACCGTCAAATGCCGAATCGCGGAGGTCCGCAAGAACGAGGTGCACGTCGGTTCCTCCCGTGAGAACGTCAACCCCGGCGTCACGCGCATCGTCTGCCACGAGGCGCTCGGCGACGATGTGCGCCCCCCGAATCGTGCGTGCTTGACGATCAGCAAAGTCGTCCGTCGCCGCGAGCTTGAAAGCCGTCGCCTTTCCCGCAATAACGTGCATGAGAGGTCCACCCTGTTGGCCCGGAAACACGGCGGTATCGAGCTTTTTTGCCCACGCGGTGTCGCGGCTGATGATGAATCCCGAGCGGGGACCGCCAATTGTCTTGTGCACCGTGCTTGAAACGACATCCGCGTACGGTACCGGAGAAGGATGCAGCTTTGCCGCGACAAGGCCCGCAAAATGCGCCATGTCGACCCACAGGATCGCCCCGACCTCGTCGGCCACGGCTCGGAACGCGGCAAAATCGAGGTGGCGAGAGTACGCTGACCAGCCCGCAATGATCACGCGAGGTGTGTGTTTGAGCGCCGTCTCACGAACCGAGTTCATGTCGATGCGATACGTCGTGGGATCGACACCGTACGACACGGCGCTGTAGAGCGTGCCCGAAAAATTGAGTTTCATTCCGTGCGTGAGGTGGCCACCGTGAGCCAACTCGAGGCCAAGAATCGTGTCTCCCGGCGATGCGATTGCCGAAAGGACTGCCGCATTTGCGGTGGCTCCCGAGTGCGACTGCACGTTCGCGTAAGCCGCACCGAAGAGCGTCTTCGCGCGATCAATTGCGAGCTGCTCGGCAATGTCGACGAATTCGCAACCGCCATAATATCGACGCCCCGGATAGCCTTCCGCATACTTGTTCGTGAGCACGGAGCCCTGAGCCTCAAGCACCGCGCGAGGCGCGAAATTTTCGCTCGCAATCATTTCGAGCGTGCCTCGCTGTCGCCCCAATTCTTTCTCGAGCGCAGACGCAATCTCGGGGTCGACCTCGGCGAGCGAATCGACAAGCGATGCGGGACGATGTGGCGCAGACACGGGCAGCTCCTTTACAGTGACGATACAAAAAACCGGCAACCCCGCACGACAACTCACGACAAACAGCGGCACCGATGACATTCACCCCGCGGTCATCGCCGACCTCCGACCGCTCTGGCACTATAGTCGCATGCCTCGCGTCGGTTTTGTTCGCGACCTCGTCAGATCGCGCGACGGCGATGACGCGCACAAAGTCACTTTTGTCGAATTATTCTTTGACCTGGTTTTCGTGTTTGCGGTTACTCAAGTCTCGCACGGACTCATCGCTCATCCGTCGGCAGAAATGATTGTCGAAACCCTGATTCTCACGTTTGCGGTGTGGTGGATGTGGCTCGGAACCGCGTGGGTCACGAATTGGCTCAACCCCGAACGCGGTCGAGTGCGATCTCTCTTGATCGCGATGATGTTTGGGGCACTGCTCATGAGCAGTGCGATCCCTCAGGCATTTGGCGACAAAGCCCTCCTTTTTGCCATCAGCTATGTCACGATTCAAATTGGGCGGAGCCTTTTTGCGGTCTTTGCTTTTTCTCGCCACAACGCGGAACGTTTTTTCGGTTTTGTTCGCATCTCTGTATGGTCGGCCACCTCCGGTGTGCTGTGGATTGGTGGAGCGCTTGCGCCGCATGAGGTTCGCGTGTGGGTGTGGCTCGGCGCGGTCGCAATCGACTTCACGGGACCAATAATGCGCTTTTTCGTACCCGGTTTGGGTGGCTCCGCACCGAGCGGTTGGAATATTTCCGGCCAACACATGGCAGAGCGAGTGAGCCTCTTTCTCATTATTGCGCTCGGCGAATCCATTATTGTCACCGGATCGACCTTCAGCCAGCTTCCGATTGACCCCGTCCACATTTCATCGTTTCTCGCCGCGTTTACCGGCACCGTTCTCATGTGGCTGTTGTATTTCAGTCACGCGCAAAGCACCGGCCGCGAATATATTGCGCAAGCGACCGACAACCGCGGTCAGATCGCGCGCGCCGCTTATAGTTATATCCCCACGCTCTTCGTCGCCGGAATCGTCCTCGCGGCGGTCGGTGACGCGCTCCTTCTCACAAGGCCGACCGGGCCCGCTGTCGCGTGGACCGCCGCGATTGTGGCCGGCTCGTCGGCCGTTTACCTCGTCGGCAACGCCCTCTTCGTCCACTCAATTGGAGGCCCGTGGCTCGTGACGCACCTCGTGGGGATTGCGACCCTCGTAGTCGTGGGAGTCGCGTTCGTGTGGGCAAATGTGCTCTTAATTGCGTGGCTCACCAACGCCGTCCTCCTCGCGGTGGTCGTGGGCGAAGAAGTGCTGCACTGGCATCGTCAGAGGACGAACGTCGACGACGGCACAATCACAATCGACGACGACACGGCCGACGATCCGTCGGGGACCTCACTCTGATTCGGCGTGTCGGTGCGCGCGACGCCTGACCGCGATCAAGAGCACGCAGCCAAGTGCAAGAATCGCGACAGAAAAGAACGGGAGGGCACCGATACCACCCCAGCCCAAAATGACGGCGCCGACTAACGCGCCCGTGCCAATTCCCGCGTTGAAAGACGTTGAGAACAGGGAGCTTGCCACGTCGCGAAAGCGGTCCGATGACGTGTGGAGCATGCGCGTTTGGAGAAGCGGCGGAAGCGCGCCGAACGCGAATCCGAGCACCGTGAACGACGTAATTGCGACGATCCCATTGCTCGCGCCCAACCCGAGTGCCAAAAAAGCAGCGGCCAGAGTCGCGGTCACGAGAATCACGCCCACGTGTGGGCGATTTGCCAGCACGGTTCCCGCGAGGAACAGCCCCCCCGCACCCGCAATACCGTAGACAAACAAGAGCGGTCCCACATCACTCCGTCCCGCACCGACCGAACCGATGAGGAATGGCGCAACGTACGTAAAGAACGCGAAGTAGCCAATCATGATGAGCGCGACGGACGCACACAACAGGGCGACCGCCCCGACGCTTGAGTCACCCCGGCCGCTCCGAAACGCAAAGCGCAGCGGCCCACGTGCGCGCGTGTTCGTGCCGTCGCGGTTTTTGGACCGCGCCGGGACACTCGATTGTTCGACGGTGGGAACCAACCGCCACACAATAATCGCGCCCCCGAACATCAGTACCGCGAGAAGCGCAAACACCGAGCGCCACCCGAATGCGTGCCCCATGATCGTGGCGAGGGGCACCCCCACGACAAACGCGAGAGTCGCGCCAGCGAGCGAAATTGACACCGCGCGACCGATGTACTCTTTCGCAACGAGGTGCCCAGAATACGCCACGACGACGGCCCAAAACAAACCGTGCGCGACCGCGCCCACGACGCGCGAAACGATAACGAGCTCGTACGTGGGAGAAAGAGCGGTGAATGCGAGACTCACCGTCGCGACAAGAAGCGTCCAAATAATCAGGGCGCGCCGGGGTATTCGGCGGGTGCCCATTGTAAGAAACGTGCTCGTGAGCACGACCGTGAAAGCAAAGTACGTGACGAGTAGGCCAATTTGCTCTTCACTCACACCGAGAGACGAACTCATGTCAGGCAAGAGGCCGGTCGGCACCATTTCGGTCGTGACATTGAGAAAAATAACCGCCGACAATGCGAAGAGTCCCACCCACGGGAAGCGAGACCGCGACAACTCACCATGAGAAAAGGACACGAGATACCTCACTAGGCACCGCGCGAAGGCGCGCGGCGAGGGAAGGATTTTCGTTGTGCGAACAACGCAACACTGACCGAGAACCCCGGCAATTATACCGAGCGTGAAATGACTCAGCGACTCGGACCCGACCCCATACGCTGGGTTCATGAGTTCTCCGTTTGTGTCCGCCGTCGACTCGCGCGAACCCAATCACTGGGTTCTCACCTTCGCGTGCACCGACCAATCAGGAATTGTGCACGCGGTCAGCGGTGCCGTCGTTCGAGCGCGAGGAACCATTACCGAGAGCCACCAGTTCTCGCGACCTGACACGGGCCGCTTTTTTCTTCGTATGCAAATCAAATCGGATGCCGACCGAGAAGCGCTCGAAACGGCCCTCGCCGACGCGGCGAAAGCCTACGACGCCACGTGGCGCGTCGACGTGGTTGGACGACCCGTGCGCACCCTCGTTTTAGCGTCGACCGCAACGCACTGCGTCAATCACCTATTCTTTCGGCACCACGCCGGCCAATTGCCGGTCGACATTGTGCGCGTGCTCAGCAATCACGAGTCATTGCGCGAGCTTGCGGCCTTCTACGGCGTTCCTTTTGAGGCGAAGCCGATCACGAATGCGACCGAGAAAGCCGAGTTTGAGCGCCGAATAGTCGAGGAGGTCGACGATCACGACATCGAGTTGGTCGTTCTCGCGCGATACATGCAAATCTTGTCGCCAGAATTGTGCGACCGTCTCGCGCATCGAGCGATTAACATCCATCATTCTTTCCTGCCAGGATTCGCGGGAGCGAACCCCTACCGGCAAGCGCACGCGCGCGGTGTCAAACTCATTGGCGCGACGGCCCATTTTGTGACAACCGAACTCGACGACGGTCCGATTATCGAACAAAATGTCGTGAGGGTGGATCACTCGCATTCGCCGGAACACCTCGTTGCGCTCGGGCAAGATGAAGAATCGCGAACGCTCACTCAAGCGGTCACGTGGTTTGCCGAGCATCGCGTCCTTCTCGACGGTGCACGCACGATAATTTTTCCGTAACGCGAGGCCACGCCCTCGCTTCCCGCGGCGTGACGGACTCGCTCATCGTAAACTGGCAGCGTGACGCATGAAAAAAGCGCCAACGCGGTCGCGACACTGACAGACGCGGTGAGTCTTGTTGTTCATCTCTTCGCCTTCGTCAGTGTGGCGGTGTGGGGCCTGACGGTCTGGCCCGGGCCTCTGAATTGGATCGTGGGCCTCGCGGCGCCCGTCCTTGCGATCGTGTTGTGGGGCCTCTTCCAATCGCCGCGCGCGGTCTTTCGCGTGGACCCCTACGGGAAGGCGCTCGTCGAGATTATCGTGTTGGGATCCGGCGCACTTTCGTGGGGCGCGATCGGTTATCCGCTCGTCGGGGTCGTATTTGGCCTCATCGCCGCGACATTCGGCCTCATTGGTGGGCTCAGGGAACTCGCGTGACGTTTCTTGTTCACGACGCCCACAAGGTCGACGGAGACGGCGTCGTCGATGATTTTTGGTTACTCGCTCACGGCGACACGATAGTCGAGACGGGTGTCGGAGATGCGTGGCGCGCAGCAGCCGAGCGCTCCGCGGTGCCGACCGAAAACACGGTCGATGCGAACGGTGAGTGGCTGACTCCGGGATTCATCGACTTGCACGGTCACGGCGGCGGCGGACACTCGTTCGACAATGGAACAGACGCGATCACCTCGGCCCTCGCCGCTCACCGCGCTCACGGAACAACACGGTCGGTCGTCAGCCTCGTCGCCAACCCGATGGAACAGCTGCTCTCGAGTCTCGCGGTGATCGCTGACCTCGCGCTCAATGACCCCCTCATTCTGGGCGCCCACCTCGAGGGCCCTTTTCTCTCGTACGCGCAACGCGGCGCTCACCACGCAGATCACTTGCGCGAGCCGAATCGGGACGATGCACACCGGCTCATTGACGCGGCGCGCAACACGCTGTGTCACGTCACCATTGCGCCGGAAAACGACGGAGCGTTCGACGCAATCGACGCTTTCGTCGCGAACGACGTGGTCGTTGGCGTCGGTCACACGGACGCAGACTACTCGACGATGCTGTGCGCCCTCGACCACGGCGTCACGGTGCTCAACCACGCCTTCAACGCGATGCCGGGAATACACCATCGCTCTCCGGGGCCGGTTGTCGCGGCATTTGAAGATGATCGAGTAACGCTCGAGCTTATTTTGGACGGGCACCACGTCCGCCCCGAAATCGCACGCTTGTCGTTTGCCGCGGCTCCCGGTCGTATTGCGCTCGTGACGGACGCAATGGCCGCGGCCGGATCGATTGACGGCGATTACCGCCTCGGGGATGTCAACGTGACGGTCGTCAACGGCCTCGCCGTTCTTTCCGGGACGTCAACAATTGCAGGATCGACGCTCACTCAAGACGGTGCACTACGGTACGCACTCGAGACGGCACGCCTCGATCCGGTTGTCGCCGTGCGCGCGCTCACGGCGACGCCGGCCAAGACAATTGGACGAGAAGCAGATCTCGGTTACCTTCGGGTGGGATTCGCGGCCGATGCCGTCCAGCTGGCTCACGATTCGTATCACGTTCGCCGCGTGTGGGCCGCGGGCGAGCACGTGACGTGAGCGTCGCGGCAAGCGGTCGCGGCGCGCGTCGGTCGGAGTTACGACACTCCCAATTGCTTGCAGAGGACAAGCACTGCTGCGCCGCGCACGACAATGTCTTGTCCCTGACTGCTTGATCGCACGGCCAAATTGTCGGTGAACTCGGCCACCGTTCGGTTGCGAATCGCGGCGGCCATTGAATCGAGGAGGGTTCCTTCGACGAGTTCGGTTGGTCCACTCACGACGATTTCTGGCAGATTCAGTGCGCCGACAATGGGGGCCAGGGTGGCACCCAGGTACTCACCCGCTTCGGCCAGAATCTCGCTCGACGGTCTGTCGTCACTCGCGATTGCCTCCCACAGCTTGGGCGCCGCGAGTCGGCTTTCCAGGCAACCCGTGTGTCCGCACACGCACGATTTTCCACCGGCCTCGCGTTCGTCGCGGCACACGCCGAGATCGTCCACGACGACGTGACCGATCTCGCCCGCCGCAAAGTGACTCCCGAAAACGGGCGACCCCCCGAGCACGAGAGCGGCACAGACACGGTGCTCAATCTTGACGAGCATGAAATCGCCGTCAGCGCCCCCGAACGTGTGCTCGGCCAGTGCCGCAATGTTGGCGTCATTCGCGACGGTCACGGGAGCCTCGCACGTCGCGGCCACGAGCTCTTGAAGCGGGAACCGTCGCCACCCGAGGCTGGGCGCAGTAACGACGACGCCGTCGAGATTGACGCTTCCGGGGGCTCCAATCCCGATTCCGAGAAGCGGCGCCGATGCAGCTCGAATGAGCGCTTCGGCCAATTCGACAACCTTGTTCGCAGCGTCGTCACCGGTGCTCCCGTGGCGCGCGATTGACGAACTCACGACAATCCGACCGTCAACGTCGAGTACCGCGCCCTTGAAAACGTCACTATCCGACAGGTCTATTCCTACGATTTGAAACGCGGAGCGGTTAATGTCGAGAATTGTTGCCGGCTTGCCAGGTCGAAGAGCCTGCCTCACCCCGAGTTCTACGAGGAGTCCCTGGTCAATCAGAACAGCGACGAGGTCGGAAACCGTTACTCGCGTGAGTCCCGTTGCTCGCGCCACATCGGCGCGAGATTGGCGACCCGACCGGAAAAATTCTTGAAGCACGAGCGCAAGGTTGTGATGGCGAGCGTGTTCGACAAGCACTTTGCCATCTGGTCGGAGGGCACGTCCCGGTGCAAATCCCGCGCGCGAATGCGAATAAGTGAGGGACGCCACGGCAGGTTTGCACAGCGTATTGGACTCGTTCATGGCTGGAATCGATGCCTTCGTTTTTTAAGGATCGTGGTGAGTGGGATTTCCGCTCCGGGCGCGGATTGGGGGGGATTTTTTCGATGGCGGCGGGCGAGTGTCAATCGCGATGATCGTGTGATGACCCGATTCTCCATACGCAACAAGGCCGACATAGCGAGAGTTCGCTTCGAGTCCCGTCCACGACACCGTCAGCCGCTCGGACTGGGTCGAACCGAGCTGCACGGTCGACGGCGATACTGCTAACGTTCCCTCGCGGGAATCCGAGTCAACAATTGACGTCGTGACATCAAAGACGACTGATGTCGCGGGGGCAGCGATTTTGTGGACCGTCGCCACAACTCGATACGTCGCAGCCGGAGGCGCCACGAGAGCAATTCCCTCTGACGTTCCCGCGCCCGTGGATTCCCACCCCTCTGCTATCAGACCACCCGGCCCGGTTAACCGGAAGACCGCGAGATCAATATCGGTTCCGTCGCCCCCTTTGGCCGCCGAATCGAGGTTGAATGCGACCAGGGGTGTGCGCGCGGGAACGGCAATTTCCCACACGCGCCGCTCATGCTGCGCCGCACACGCCGAGTGTCCGTCACACCGTTCCTGACGGCTCGCCAAGCGAACTCCCTTATTAAGGCCAAATACGCCAATCGGAAGCGGCCCACACGCGTTCCCCGTGACGGAAATGTCAGCCGAGCCACTCGTTCCCGTGCGACGAACCTCGTGCACCGCCCGAATCACCGGTGTCCCGGATTCGGGCGACGACCCCGAGGCGAGGTCCCGTGGCGCGCCGTGCGCGTGACCGGAAGCCGAGCACGAATCGACACCGGCGGAAGCACCGTCGAGTGTCAACCGCGGCGCGGTTGTTTCGACGGGGCTTCCCGCAGTCAGAAAGACGATTGTGCCCACGACAACGAGGGCAATCCAGCAGTGTCGCCCACGACCGCGGAGGTCAGAGCGATTCGAGGAGAAACGTCGACAATATTTCACGCTGAGTGCCCCCTGCCGCCTTTCTCACCACGACCACGTGGAATTTCTGGAGACTTCGGGCACTCCGATATAAACACTAGACCAGACATACCCCAAGATTGGGGGCAACATGAATCTCAGGCTGGGATTTCATACTCTGCGACCCATCTTGGGCCGCATGATTGGTGGCAGTGCCACCGAATCCACTCAGCCAGCCGTACGGCCGCGCACGCGCTCGTCGAGGTTTGTACTGAGAGTCCCCAAAAACTCCTCAGTTGTTTGCCACGCGTGGTCCGGCCCAATAAGAAGGGCAAGATCTTTCGTCATTGCGCCACTCTCGACGGTTTCAACAACGACGTTCTCGAGCGTCGAAGAAAAATTGACGACGGCACGGTTGTCGTCGAGTTTCCCGCGGTGCGCAAGCCCTCGCGTCCACGCGAAGATCGAGGCAATGGGATTCGTGGACGTCGGTTTTCCCGCTTGATGCTGCCGATAGTGACGAGTCACGGTACCGTGGGCTGCCTCGGCTTCGACAACGCGGCCGTCGGGGCTCGTCAACACGCTCGTCATGAGTCCGAGAGAACCAAAGCCCTGCGCAACCGTGTCGGACTGGACGTCGCCGTCGTAGTTCTTCGTGGCCCACACATAGCCGCCCTCCCACTTGAGCGCCGAGGCAACCATGTCGTCGATCAGGCGGTGTTCGTACGTGATGCCCGCTCGAGCAAACCGGGCAGCGAATTCAGCCTCGAAAACCTCGTGAAAAAGGTCCTTGAACCGACCATCGTAGGTCTTCAGTATCGTGTTTTTCGTTGACAAGTAGACCGGGTAATTTCGCGCGAGGCCGTAGTTGAGCGACGCGCGAGCAAAGTCGCGGATTGAGTCATCGAGGTTGTACATCGCCATCGCGACTCCACTCCCCGGCGAATGAAACACCTCGAAGGACTGCGCATCGCCTCCGTCGTCGGGTTGAAAGCTCATCGTGAGCGTGCCTTCGCCCTCAAACCGAAAATCGGTGGCACGATACTGATCGCCGAAAGCGTGACGCCCAATGACAATTGGCTTGTTCCATCCCGAAACGAGACGCGGAATATTCGAAATGACAATTGGCTCGCGAAAGATCACGCCGCCAAGAATGTTGCGGATCGTCCCGTTGGGTGATCGCCACATTGACTTCAAGCCAAATTCGGCGACGCGCGCCTCGTCGGGCGTAATCGTCGCACACTTCACGCCGACCCCGTGCGCAAGGATCGCGTTCGCCGCGTCAACCGTGATGTGATCATCGGTTGCGTCGCGGCTCATTATCCCCAAATCGTAATAGTCAATCGTGAGGTCGAGATAGGGCTCAATCAACAGTTCTTTGATTGACTTCCACATAATGCGAGCCATTTCGTCGCCGTCGAGTTCGACAAGCGTGCCTTCAACCGGGATCTTCGACAACTGAACTCCTTATTAACGCGACGAGGGCCATTCCACGCGGCTGACAGCCTACAAGGTTGTCGGTGCGGCCCTAGGCCGCGAGGGGAGCATCGGGTTAGCCTTGGACTATGGGCGAATTGCGGTTGGAAGAACTGTCAGCCTCGAATATTGTCGCCGCAAATCGTCTGACACTCAAACCCGGCCAAGAACAGTTCGTCGCGCCGGTTGCGCAATCGATATCCGAAGCGGCAGTGAGTCCCGAATCGGCGTGGCCGCGAGTGGTCCTTGACGGCGACGACGTCGTTGGCTTTATCCTGGGCAACTTCGACCCCGATTCAGACCAAGAAACATTTCGCTGTTGCATTTGGCGAATTAGCGTGACCGCGACCGCACAGGGTCACGGAGTCGGTCGCTTTGCGGTTCGAGCGCTCGCGCAAGAGGCTCAATCTCGCGGGTTCGAGCGCGTAACGGTCGTGTGGGATCCGAGCGACGACGGGCCGGAAGCGTTCTTTCTCAAGAGTGGGTTCGAGAAGGTCGGCGAGACCGAATATGGCGAAACAATCGGCGCCTTGACGCTCGAGACCGCTGATCGCGGCGACGACACCGATTCGTAATCGCCGAGTCGGTCACGCGCGACTGGTCACAAGCGCTTCACGACCGCACGCGTGAGGTGCAGGCGCGGTGACGCAGTGGAGGCGGTCAGTGCGAGAAATGTCGAACTCCCGTGAAGTACATTGTCGCGTTGGCGGCATTCGCGGCGGTAATAATCTCAGAATCGCGCTTGGAACCGCCCGGCTGCACAATCGCGCTCACTCCCGCGTCAAGCAATACGGCGAGGCCGTCGGCAAAAGGGAAAAAGGCGTCGGATGCGGCGACCGATCCGGCCGCTCGTTCACCGGCTCGAGTGACGGCCAAGCGACACGAATCGACCCGGTTTACTTGACCCATTCCAATCCCGACCGATGCCCCGGCGCGTGCCAATAGGATCGCGTTCGACTTGACAGCGCGGCACGCCTTCCACGCAAATTCGAGGTCGCTCCGGGTCTCTGCACCCACCTCGGGACCCGAAACACGGTGCCAGCTATCAGAAGAAAAGGCGCTAAATTCGTCGGGTTCTTGAACGAGAAACCCGCCCGACACGGGTTTGACTTCGAGGGAATCGCGCTCGTACCCGCGAGGCAAGACGAGCAAACGGAGGTTTTGTTTTTTCGCTAACACGGCGAGTGCGTCGTCGTCGAACCCCGGCGCAACGAGAACTTCGGCGAAGACCTCGCTCACCAATCGCGCCATCGCCGCCGTGACACGGCGATTTGCGGCGATCACCCCTCCGAACGCGGACACCGGGTCACTCGAAAAAGCTCGATCAAACGCGTTGGCGATCGGGTCGGGCACCCCGGGTACCGCAATCGCGATTCCGCACGGATTCGCGTGCTTGATAATTGCCACGGCGGGTTCTGTGAAGTCATGCGCCGCTCGCACGGCGGCATCCGCGTCGACAACGTTGTTGTACGACATCTCTTTGCCGTGCACGTGAGTGGATTGGACGATTCCGCGCCCCCCCGCACTCGCGTATTGCGCGGCCCGCTGGTGGGCGTTTTCGCCGTATCGAAGCACACGACTGAGATTGCCCTCCATGCACACGACTGGCGGAAACCCGGAGTCGGACTCGCGCGCGCCAAACCATTCTGCAACGGAGCAGTCGTACGCGGCAGTCAATGCAAACGCTTCGCGGGCGAGGTCTTCGCGAAACGCACGCGTTGTTCCATCGCGCGCGAGCGCCTCAACGACACGAGCGTATCGTGAGGGATCAACAACGACGGCGACGTTGGCGTGATTCTTTGCGGCGGCTCGAATGAGAGCGGGCCCGCCAATGTCAATTTTTTCGATTATTTCACCCGGAGGCGCCGCGTCCGCAACCGTCTCTCGAAACGGGTAAAGATTCACAACGACCAAGTCAAACGGCGCAATGTTCAAGGTCGCAAGCTGGTCACGATGCGACTCCAATCGGAGATCGGCGAGGATTCCGGCGTGAACAGCGGGGTGGAGGGTCTTGACTCGCCCATCGAGAGACTCCGGGAATCCGGTGAGGTCGCTCACCTCGGTGACCCTAAAACCGGCACGAGCAATCGCGGCGGCGGTTGATCCCGTCGAAACGATCTCGACTCCGTTTCGGTCAAGCTCAGCGGCGAGTTCAATCAACCCGGTCTTGTCACTCACCGAAATAAGGGCGCGCCGAATGGGAACACTTTCGCCGCGCGGCGTTTTCGCGCGATCACGCGCGGGGGAGTTCATGCGCTCACGAGTCTCTCGAGGTCAACGGTGCCAACAGCAATGTCGAGAATCGACTGCACGAGCAAAGCGTGCTCGACCGATTTAATTCGCTCGTGCAAAAGACCCTGTGTGTCACCCGGCTCGATGGGCACTCGACGCTGCGCAATGATCGGTCCCGTGTCGACACCGTCATCGACGACGTGCACGGTCGCACCCGTTTCGGAAATTCCCGCCGCGAGCGCATCGCGAACCGCTAGGGCTCCGGGAAACATCGGCAGCAGCGCGGGATGCACGTTGATAATTCGCGGGCTGAGCGCATGAACGACGCCCGGGGGAAGAAGACGCATGAAACCCACGCACACCACCAGGTCGGGCTTGAACCGCTCGATTTCTGTGCGCAATGCTTCACCCCACGCCTCGGTCGTCGAATAAGCGCTCGGACGAACCGTGAAAACCGGAACGCCATACCGTTTCGCGTGAACGAGGCCATCCGCGTCACGATCAGAACCCACTCCCACGACTCGAGCCGGGTAACGCGTTTCGCGGGCCGCTTCGAGAATCGACACAAGGCCGGATCCTCCTCCAGATATCAAGACGACAAGCGACAACACTCGACGAGTTTATCGCCGCACTCGGGCAACGAAACCGACAATCGCTCCCACCGACACCTCCGCCGCGGCAATTGCGCCCACGACGAGCGGATCGGGCCCCACCGCGACGAGACGGCCCGGACCCGCAGCGCCACTCGCGCACCACGCCGCGACCCCGACAAGAGTGCCACCCACGAGACCTGTCGCAACCCCCGCGACGAGAAAGCTGCCCGGCTTCGCGGCTTTCCCCACGGCGTCAACGAGGCGCGGCCTGGCCAGTGTCGCAGCAACAAAGCCGAAAATGAGAGGGACCGCAATTCCTACAAACCCGAGAGGACCCACGTCGCGAGGGACAATGCTCAACAGGGGAAGCTGCGGGATCGGCCCCAATTGTGTGCCAATTGGCGACACCAACGACCCCGTCCCGATTGAAAAACCAGGACCCACGAGCCACGATGCCGCCCAAATGACGACATCGGGCACGTAGGCGATCTGGAAGAGAGTCACGATCACTCCACCAAGCACGCCCGCTTGCACACCTTCGTAGGCACCGATAGACGCCGCATACGTGATGATAATCAGAACGGAGACGAGCACCGATGCGACGAGAATCACGCCCGCCGCGGCTGCCGTGCCCGCGACGAGGGCGGTCGCGGCGACGGCTCGCGCGCCGCGCGGAATGCGGGCAATGAGGGTTCGCACTCGAAACAGGGTCCCGTCGAATCGAGATCGAGTGCCGGGACCCGCGACATCGCGTCGTGTGCCGTCTCGACGAACGGACGCGCCGACAACAAAGCCTCCGACGACCCCCGCGCCGAACACCGCGGGCGGCACGAGAACACCCGTCCAGAGAGTCGGAACAAATGCGGGGTGCGTCGCAGCAACCGTGACGAGCGTCGACAACACCGCGTACGCGACAATGGGAACAACGACACTAACGAGGCGAAACGGACCCAACGCCGCGCGACGCCCAACGCGAATGCCCACAAGCACCGAGACGAACGCAAACGCGAGCGGGGCGAGGGTTACCGCAAAAGGCTGCTCGACACCGCTAACACCGAGCGCCGCGGCGGTCGCCGAATCGATTGTTGCCGTGAATTGGACACCGTTGCCGAGCAACCAAATATCAGCGGACGCGCGCAAAAACGCGAGCCAATCGAGTCCGGCCCCGTAGTGAACCGCCCACAGGATCGTGAGCGGTACCAACGGAACGGCAATACCGACGGCAATAGTCAAGAGCGCGTCAAACGCGGCGAGCAAAGCGAGGCGTGTGGGATTCATCCGGTTTGGAGCATATCGGCCCCCACATGAGCACGTGCCGATAGTCGGCGGCGTGGCCCGATGACTTCTACATCATGTGCACAATCGCGTAGAGAACGATCACCGCGATACCAAAACCGGCCGTCGCGGCGGACCCGACCACTCGGACGACGATTGAATTTGTGCGCGCGGAAAACGCCGAATACGCGAGTCCGGCAAGAATCGCCACGCACGACCACAGCGCGAGCATGACCGCGATTTCGTCGACAACAATATTCCCCGCCCCGAGCACGAGAAAAAACGTGGGAAACAAGCTTGCCGTGAGTAACCCCCACGAGCGCTCAAACGCCTCGCCAATCGCCTCAACGAGGCCCACCGCGGGATCGCGCTGTGAACCAAAGGTGGCAACCGCTCGAGCGTAGACGTGTGCGGCCCAAAAGACGACGACCGTGCCAACGGTTGTGAGGAGGTCTTCCCACGACGTTGTCGAATCGTTCGTGGCTGCGACGATGAGTCCCGCGACGAGAATCGTGCCATAAATGGCTTCGGCGGTGGCAAATGTGCCGCGAATGTCCGGTTTTTCCACCGTCGCACTCCCGTGTCTCGCATCGTTGTTAGAGCCTCGAATAGACCTCGCGAAGGAGTTCAGCTGTCTCACTCGGAGTCGTGCCAACTCGAACGCCTGCGGCCTCGAGCGCCTCTTTTTTCGCTCGCGCGGTCCCCGCGGAGCCTGACACGATCGCGCCCGCGTGTCCCATCGTCTTGCCTTCGGGAGCCGTAAACCCTGCGACGTAGCCGACAACCGGTTTGGTCACATGACTCTTAATATAATCGGCGGCTCGTTCCTCCGCATCTCCCCCGATCTCACCAATCATCACAATTGCCGCGGTCTCGGGATCGGCCTCGAAGGCCGCAAGCGCGTCAATGTGTGTCGTGCCGACAATGGGATCGCCGCCGATTCCTATTGCGGTCGAGAATCCAATGTCACGCAGTTCGTACATCATTTGGTACGTGAGGGTGCCCGATTTTGACACGAGGCCAATCGGTCCGTGTCCGGTAATCGTCGCCGGAGTGATGCCCGCGAGTGCCTGACCCGGCGTAATGATCCCCGGACAGTTCGGGCCGATGATGCGAGTGCGACCGCCGTTAGCTTGAGAGTGGGCCCAAAATTCGGCGGTGTCGTGCACCGGAATACCCTCGGTAATGACGACCACGAGCGGGATCGCAGCGTCAATTGCCTCAAATACCGCATCGCGCGCAAACGCGGGCGGAACGAACACGACTGACACGGTCGCACCGGTCTCGCGCATCGCCTCAACGACCGTTCCGAAGACCGGAAGCTCGACGCTGCCATGCGTCACCGAGGTGCCCGCTTTTCGTGCGTTGACACCGCCCACGACGTTCGTCCCCGCCGCGAGCATGAGCGCGGTGTGCTTGGTGCCCTCGCCTCCCGTGATGCCCTGAACGATAACGGTGGAATTCTTGTCCAAAAAGATAGCCATGTGTGTGCCCGCCTAATTCTTCGACGCCAGTTTGGCCGCCATGTCGGCACCCTCATCCATCGTGAGAGCCAAGGTCACGAGGGGGTGATTCGCTTCGCGCAAGATACGCCGACCGTCGTCGACGTTGTTACCGTCGAGCCGAACGACGAGCGGCTTGGTCGCGGTGTCTCCAAGAATGTCGAGAGCCGTGACAATGCCGCGAGCCACGGCGTCGCACGAGGTGATGCCACCGAAGACGTTCACGAATACACTCGCCACTTGCGCGTCACCGAGGATGACGCCGAGGCCTGCCGCCATGACCTCGGCGGACGCCCCTCCACCAATATCGAGGAAGTTTGCGGGCCGCACTCCACCGTGCCTCGCACCCGAGTACGCGACAACGTCGAGCGTCGACATGACGAGGCCGGCGCCATTGCCAATAATTCCGACTTCGCCATCGAGCTTGACGTAGTTGAGGTCGCTCGCTCTGGCCCGTGCCTCGAGAGGGTCAACCGACGCGGTGTCTTCGAGATTCGCGTGCTCGGGGTGACGAAACGTGGCGTTGTCGTCGAGAGTCACCTTGCCATCGAGCGCAATTACCTCGCCGCTATCGGTCAGCACGAGCGGATTCACCTCGACGAGGGTCGCGTCTTCTCCCGCGTAGACCGAGTAGAGGCCAACGATCACGGGAACGACTTTCTCGATGATGTCGTCGGGAAATCGTGCCGCCGTCGCGATTTCACGAGCCTGCGCGCTGTCGATTCCGACGAGCGGATCGATTTCTACGCGTGCGAGTGCCTCCGGCTTCTCAACGGCAAGTTCCTCGATTTCAACGCCCCCTTCGACGCTCGCGAGAGACAAATACGAGCGATTTGGACGGTCGAGCAACACGGAAAAATAGAACTCTTGAGCAATGGCTGCTCCGCGAGCGATCATGACGCGGTTGACGATGTGTCCGTTAATGTCGAGACCAAGGATGTTCCGGGCAGCGCTGTGGGCCTCGTCGGGATTCTTGGCGACTTTCACTCCGCCCGCTTTGCCGCGTCCACCGGTCTTGACTTGGGCCTTAACGACAACGACGCCGCCCAGATTCTCGGCCGCCGCTCGGGCGTCTTCTGGCGTATCGGCAACGACACCGGGCACGACGGGAACCCCGTAGCGCTCGAAGAGGTCCCTAGCCTGGTATTCGAAGAGATCCACTCTTTATTCCTATCGAGTTTGCGCACTCGCGGCGCAGCAATCGGGGTTGTCTAACGGTGAAACAAGAACCACGCGTGATTGAGCGATTCTTTCGCCACGGAGAACTCTATCTCCTCAAAAGTGGCCGAATGCTGGGTTTGTTCAAAGCCTTTCAATTGGAGCGATCTTAATGAGAAGCTTCTTTTGTCCACCCGAACCAAACTCGACGTGCGCAATACGCTTCGCGCCGTTGCCGGTCACCTGCACGACACGCCCCTCGCCGAAATCGGTGTGCCGAATTTGGTCGCCCGCCTCGAGCTCGAGGTCGCCATTGTCGCGCACGGGGCCCGTTACACGATTCGCCCACGCGGCCGACCGAGCGGTCGTCGATTTCGCCGGCGCGGCGGATACGTCGACCGCCGACGAATCGCGCCAATTGTTGCCAAGGCGGCCCCGAGGCTGATTGAGCGCGCGTGACCGCGTGCCGCCGTAACTCGTTGCCATGCCGGGCGATTGTCTCCAGTCGATGAGAGCCGGAGGAATCTCTTGCACGTAGCGACTCGGCATTGCGACCGCAGTTTCGCCGAATTGAGCGCGCGTCATTGCGAGCGAAAGAAAGAGACGCTTTCTCGCGCGCGTCATACCCACGTAGAACAGCCGCCGCTCTTCGGCTGGTCCCCCGGGTTCACCCGCCGACATGCGATGCGGAAGCAAGTCTTCTTCGACTCCCGTGACAAAAACGGCCTCGTACTCGAGCCCCTTTGCCGTATGAAGAGTCATGAGCGACACGGTTCCACTCGAATCGTCGAGCTCGTCGGCGGCGGCCACGAGCGCGACCTCGGTGAGAAAGTCAACGAGTTGTCCGTCAGGATTATTGGCCGAGAACTCCCTCGTGACCGCGACAAGCTCGCCGATGTTTTCAGCGCGCGTTTCATCTTGTGGGTCTTTGCTCGCGCGCAACGCATCAGTCAATCCGCTGCGGTCCAACAGGAATGTGAGCACCTCGGCAATCGACGATTGCCCCGCGGGGTTGGTCGGATCAAGCATCGCGGCAGCGTCGTCGAGCACGGTCGCAAGTTGCGTGATTGCGCGCGTGATTTTCGGGCCGAAACCGAGAGTGTCCGCGCGACGGAGCGCCTCGCGCATGCTCATCTCATGTGCTTCGGCATAATTCGCGATGTGCGTTTCGGTCGCCGATCCGATCCCTCGCTTGGGCACATTGACGATTCGCCGAAGAGCGAGCGCATCGTGCGGGTTGGCAACCGTCGTGAGGTACGCAAGCGCGTCTTTGATTTCGGCGCGCTCATAGAACTTGGTTCCCCCGAGCACTCGATACGGCACGGCAGCGCGAATGAAGATTTCTTCGAGCGCGCGCGTTTGGGCGTTCGTTCGATAGAAAACTGCCATTTCGCGATAGTCCATCCCCGCGCCGTGGAGAGCCGCGATCTCGTCGGCCACAAACTGTGCTTCGTCGTGAGCCGAGAATCCCGTGTAGGCAACGATCTTTTCACCGTCGCCGTCGGCGGTCCACAGCTTTTTGTCTTTTCGGTCGAAGTTGTTAGCAATGACGGCGTTCGCGGCAGACAAGATATTTTGCGTGGACCGGTAGTTTTGTTCGAGCAGTACGACCGCTGACTCGGGAAAATCGCGTTCAAATTCGCCAATATTGCGGCTGTCCGCCCCGCGAAAGGCGTAAATCGACTGATCGGAGTCGCCGACGACCGTGAGCGACGCGGCCCGGATTCCGCCGTTTCCGTCGTCGGCGCGCGCGCTCATTGCGGTGTCAAACCCGGCTTGAGAGACAATCTCGGGAGGGACGGGCCTCGTGAGCTCTCGAATCAACGCGTATTGCGCGTGGTTGGTGTCTTGATACTCGTCAACCAACACGTGGCGGAATCGGCGCTGATAGCGTGCGGCTACCACGGGGAACGCTCGAAAAAGGTACACGGTTTGCCCAATGAGATCATCAAAATCGAATGCGTTGGACTCGCTCAGAACCCGAGTGTACCGGCGAAAAATCTCGACGAACATGACCTCTCGAGGGTCGTCGAGGTTGGCCCCGCGAGAATAGCTCTCGACGTCGGCGAGTTCATTTTTAAGGCGAGAAATCGTGCCGGCGACGCTCGAAACCGTGAAACCGAGCGTATCGGCACGAACGTCTTTAATGATTCGCTTGATAACGGTGCGGGAATCGGCGGAATCGTAGATTGTGAAGCCCGATGTGAGACCAAAGTGTTCCGCTTCGCGGCGCAATATTCGCACACACGCCGAGTGAAAGGTCGAAATCCACATTCCCTCGGCCGATTGCCCGAGCACGCGTTCGACTCGCTCGCGCATTTCGGCCGCCGCCTTGTTGGTAAAGGTGATCGCCAAAATTTCGCTCGGCCACGCCTCTTTGCTCTCGATGAGACGCGCAATGCGGTGGGTGAGGACGCGCGTCTTTCCGGAACCCGCGCCCGCGACGATGAGAAGGGCGGGACCGCGATACTCGACGGCTCTGCGCTGTTGCGGGTTTAAGTCGGCGAGTAGCCGGTCTGTATGCCCCGACGAACCGAGGCCGTCTGCGCGCGGCGCGACCCGCGAAAAATCGCCGGACTCGACGTCGTGATCGGGATTCAACGCATCGCTCATCTCGGCAGCAAGTCTAGATGCTTCGTCACTCCCACTCGATTGTTCCCGGCGGCTTTGACGTGATGTCGAGTACGACACGATTGACGCCCGGCACCTCGTTGGTGATCCGGTTCGATATTCGAGCGAGAACATCGTCGGGCACTCGAGTCCAATCGGCGGTCATCGCGTCGTCCGAACTCACGGGGCGCAACACTATCGGATGCCCGTAGGTTCGCCCGTCGCCTTGCACCCCGACTGATCGAACATCCGCGAGAAGCACGACCGGGCACTGCCAAATGTCAGGGTCGAGCCCCGCACTCGTGAGTTCAGCTCGCGCAATCGCGTCGGCCTTTCGCACGGTGTTCGTACGCTCGAGAGTCACCTCGCCAACAATGCGAATCGCGAGTCCGGGACCGGGAAACGGTTGTCGCGAAACAATCGCCTCGGGGAGCCCCAGTTCTCGGCCCAGCACCCGCACCTCGTCTTTAAAAAGAGCGCGCAACGGTTCGACGAGTTCGAATTGCATGTCACCGGGGAGTCCACCCACGTTGTGGTGACTCTTAATGCTCGCCGACCCTCCCGCACCGCTCTCGACAACGTCGGGGTAGAGAGTGCCTTGAACGAGAAAACGAACGTCGCCTCCGTCGGCGTGCGCCTCGCGTACGAGAGAATTGGCGGCTTCTTCGAACGTGCGAATAAATTCGCGACCAATAATCGTCCGCTTTCGTTCGGGATCGATTTCTCCCGCGAGCGCGGCAAGAAATCGCTCACTCGCGTCAACCGTTACGAGCCTAACCCCCGTTGCCCGCACAAAGTCGTCTTCAACTTGTTGCCGCTCACCCTCGCGCAGCAACCCGTGATCGACAAAAACGCACGTGAGTTGACCGCCCACCGCGCGGTTGACGAGCGCGGCGGCAACCGCCGAGTCGACACCACCCGACAGGCCGCACATGACTCGAGCGGTACCGACTTGGTCGGCAATTGCGGCGACCTGTTCGGTGATCGTGTTGCCGCTCGTCCACGTCGCGGGCACGCGAGTGGCCCGAAAGAGAAAGTTTTCGATAACCTGCTGGCCATATTCGGTGTGCTTGACTTCCGGGTGCCATTGCACGCCGTAGAGTCGGCGCTCAGTGCTCGCGAACGCCGCGACGGAAGTCGACGATGAACGAGCGACGACCGTGAACCCCGGAGGCGCCTCGACGACGGAGTCGCCGTGGCTCATCCACACCGATTGCTCAACGGGTTGGTGTGCCACGAGCGAGTTCGCTTCGTCGACAACCGAAATGCCGGTTGACCCGTATTCGCGCTGCCCGGTGTGTGCAACTGTGCCACCGAGAGTGTGAGCCATGAGTTGAAAGCCATAGCAAATGCCGAGAATCGGAACGTGGAGATCGAAAATTGCCGGGTCTAGTTGTGGTGCGCCGCTCTCGTAGACGCTCGCGGGTCCGCCGCTGAGAATGATTGCCGCGGGGTTGCGCGCCGAAACCTGAGCCGCGGTTATGGTGTGGGGAACAATTTCAGAGTAGACGTGCGCTTCACGCACGTGGCGAGCAATCAGCTGGGCATACTGCGCACCAAAATTGACGACGAGAACGGGATGCGAAGCGCCGCCCTGATGACTAATAGCGAGCCTCCTCGAGATCGCGCGGTTGAGGGAACGCAGAGTCAAGAACCTCGCGCACCCGGCTAGACACTCGCGCCTCGACGATGAATGACAAGAACGGCACAACCCCGCCACACGCAATGAGCGCGAAGGTCGTGAACGGCCAGCGCATGAGCCGCCACAATCGAAAGTCAGAAAAAAGGTAGAGAACGAAGAACCAGCCGTGAGCGATGAGAATTCCGGTGCTCACGTTGATGGCGGTCACGCTGCCGACCGGAACAAAACTCAAGAGACCGCGTGAACCGCCGAGTTCGAGTTCGATGCCACCCCAATATTTGGCCACAACCTCGACAACCACGAGCACGAGCATGATTCCCGTAATGTACGCACACGCCGCGTAAAAGGCCCGAGCCGAGCGAATTCGGGGAAAGTCGGCAACCTGGGGCACACAAGACATGCGTCTATTGTACGGTCGGGTCGTTTTTGGCGTCGCGTTCGCGCTCAAAGGCGTCGCGCGCAAGCCGGTACCAGAGAAACACCGCGACTCCGGCGAAGAGCGCCCACTCGGCCGCGTAGAAAACGTTGAGCCAATTGAGGGCGAATTCGGGTTGAGGCGCGGGTGAGTCAATCGTAACGAGGCCCCGCGGGGCGGTTGACGCGACGAGGTAACCACCGTAGACATCGTGACCCTCGGTCTCTGTCCACCGATTGACAAGAGCGGCAACCGACATCGTCGTCATCTCGAGCGGATCAGTCGTGTTCTTGGGTATTTCGGGCGCCTCGGTCGCGACAAATCGACCTGCGAGACGCGTCGAATCGGTTGGTTGCGTTCGAAGCGTGCGCGCGGCCTCGAGTGCGGTTTCTCGTTCGGAGGTCCACCCAAGTGCAATTGCGAGGCTCGGTTTGGTCGTGTCGGGAGAACTCGTGGTCACGTGCCCGACGACCCAATAGCCCTTTTCTCCTCGATTGAGCCGATTCGTGACGACGTCGAAATCGGCCGCGACGAATCGACCCGTCGTTGCCACCATGCGCCCGTCCGAGGTCGAACGCACCGGGCCACCGGGCGCGATGATCGATTCGAGGGCGACTGGTTCTTCGGTCGAGTGATGGGGTACAGACGCGGACGTCAGCGCTCGCTCCAATTGCCAGTGGCCCATCCACGCAAACCCCGCGGCGACGATCACAGCGCCGAGGAGGGCAAGAACCCACCGCGGACGCAGCATCACTCGGAGCATTCTGTCGTCCTCGCAAACGATGCCGTCTCAATCACGGTGTTGTCGGGGGGAAATTCAGGTGTCGTTCCGCTACTTGCAAAATGACCGCGTCCGGGCGAAGCTGCGAAGCAATCGTCGCGATTTTCGGGAGTCCGCCCGGTTCAGCGGAGTCAAAATTGTGCCGAAGCTGCCACGTCTTGGCAAAGGCTTGTTGCACGGGCACAGAGAGTCCGTTGCCCATCGAGTCGCGGAGAAAAAGGAGCGACTTGGGTGTTGTCGTGCCGTTCGTCGTGGTGGATAACGGGAGGAGGCTGAGATCCGTGTCCTGGTCACCCGGGACGACCGTGGATGTTCCGTCCTTCTTCGTCACTGTCACGTTCTTCGGCGGCGGGTTGTACACGGGTGCCGTCCAGTCGGGGGTCGGGTTGGAAATCCCGTACGGCGCAAACTCGTTGTTGATGTTGCTCGTTTAACGCCGGATGACGCGGGCACAGCGAGCGGACCCAAGGACGGAGCAGTCTGATTGATGCAATCCGCGATCGTCTTCCAGCCAATAGACGCGCCGTAGTTGGTCCAGTGGCTGTTCACTCGGCTGTAGACGGGCGTGTGTTTGCCCGCTTCTCGTAGCGGCGCGCGGAGGTCGATGATCGGCAAGTCGGGGTACTGTTCGAGCAGTTGGTCGAGCGGACTCGAACCGCGGATGGATTGCGCCCAATCGGGGAGCTCGTGTGGGTAGACATCCCACTTTGCCGGCGTCGCCACGATGTAGAACGGAACGCTCTGTGACGCCAATTCGTCGCGCACGGCGCTGAGGTACGTGTACCACTGATCGGCCTCATCCGTCCTGAGCGGGCGCCGACCGACCGCTTGAGAGAAGTTCATTGCTTGGACATCGTTCCAGAAGACGTAGCCGTTCTTGCCCGTGACATAGGGTCCCGCAAGCTCATTCCGGTGCGCATTCCACACCGTCTCGGCTTCAACGCGTTTCCCCGTGAGCCACAACTGTTGGGCTGGCTGTTCGACCGCGGGGCGGCAGACCTCGGGAAGCGCGGGGGTTGAGGTCGTCACTGGGCCGCTTCCCGCGGCGAGCGCTGTCGACAGGGGTGCCACGTTCTGGACGTGATATTTGGCCGCATAACCGATTGCCGCGGCGACAGCCGAAATGATAAAGAGCGTGATGAGCGGCACGTAATACCAGCGATCCCAGAGTCGGCGGAATCCGGTCGCGTCGCGATCACGACGCTGTTCTCTGTGGCTCACTCTCATGAGGCCTCGTCCCCCCTTGGGGACTGCGACTTACGCAGCTCCGCGGCATAAAACGTCGAGGAGAACGCCGGATCGACGAGCTTGCTCTTGAGGCGATTACTCACGGGTGCCCAACGGTCAAGCAGCCATTTCAGCGGCGCGGGCGTCCAGTTTTTGAGGGTCATCGCCGGTTTCTCGACGACGTGCCAACTAATGAACGCGAGAACGTGGCACGCGACGATCACAATCACGTGATAGGCCAACCAGCCGGCGTTTTGGAGTCCAAAGAAAGCGAAAAGAGTCATGACCGGCCAGCCAAAAATGTAGATACCGTACGACAGGTCACCAAATTTTTCCCAGTGTTGGAGCTTGGTTGTCCGGATAGCGAACCACATCAAGAAGTAGAGAAACCCATATTGACCGTAAGCGAGCCACCCGCCGACCTCATACGTGGTGATGGCAATCGCGAGCGCGCCAATCGCGAGTCGATCATCAATCGGAATCTTCTTCGGGAACAGCGCGAGCAGCATTCCAAACGCGAACGGGCCGAGAAACAGCAAGTTATAGATATTTTCGAACGACGGGACGACTTTCGTGAGCTGACCGACATACGCCCATTGCATTGTCGAGAGCACGATGATTGCGATGGCGACGCTGCCCGCGAGCCAACGGTGAGCGAGGATGCCGAACAAGCCGAGCACGCCAACCAAAATATACGCGCGAAATTCGTACATGAGGGTCCACGCGGAACCGTTCCACGCGTAGCCACCGTGCAGCTGCGCGAAGGGCAACCCGGCGCCCATGCCACCGATGTTGACTTGAGTGATCACGAGTGTGAAGTTGTTCCAGAAAAACGTCAGTGGCGAATCCGTGGAGGTGCTGAAATACCGACCGATCCCCCCGTGCTCGTGGGCCCACGCGATTGGTCCGAACACAAACGCGACCGTCAGCAGAGACAACCACCACGCGGGAAAGATCCGTAAAAATCGGCGCCAAAAGAAACGCAGGGTGCTCGATTTGCCCATCCTGCTCTGGGTGATCAGAAAACCAGAGATAAAGAAGAAGCCGGCGACAGCGACCCCACCGAGGGATTGCTCGTTACTGAACTGGGTTCCGAGATCCTTGCCATCGTAAAATCCTCCAATCGGACCCGCGTGCGAGAAGATGACAAGGAAAGCCATCAGCCACCGCAAAAATCCGATGCTGTTTGCCCGAGGATTGAACGCCTCCGCGAGACTCTTCGGCACGGGACTCCCTACCGGTTCTTCTCGTCGTTTCTCACGGCGCGCATCACACTGCGACTTCGGCGGTAGACCCACCGCACCGGAGAATATATCTTTTGCATTTGTCGAGCAAGCCACGGGTGACGGGTAGCAACGTAATTCTTCAGTTCTTTGACCGGGTCAGCCGGCTCACGAATTGGATTCCACAGCGAATGGACCTGATCAATCGCGTAGCCCGGGACCACGGCACCCATCATGTCAAGCTTGTATTCGAGGAACGCGTGACTGATTGCCGCGTAACGCGCGTTCGCAACCGTGCGGACATGGAAACTGAGCTCGGCGGCGGCGTACGCGACGATCCGCTCCTGGACGTGCGCGAGACTTCCGTCCGCGTGCTCAGTCTCGGGCGCATACTCGTCGTATTGCCACTCAACATCGGTGAGCAATCGCAGTGCCTCTGGCCGAGCGATAAACATCGCGCCAAACGGCGCCAGTGGAGAGACATCATCGAGCGGAACACCGATTCCGAGACGCTCGCACAACTCGTGAGCGGGTTGGCGATTGAGAAACCACGCGTGGCCCAGCGTTGGGTAACCAATGTGGATTGTCGGCGGAAAGACCAAGCCAAGTCCCGCTTCTTTTTGGAACAAACCAATGAGGTTGGCCGTGTACCCGGGGGAGTTGAGGAGATTTTCGAACTGTTGCCGTTTAAAGAAATCGCCGGCGTTGGGCGTCTGCTGAACGGTCTTCTTGGAATGGATCTTGACGACGAGGTCGTATTCGTGGCTGCGGAGTACATCGCGTGCTCCAATGAAGAATCCACTCAAGTCACGGCCTCGATTGGACGGCAAAACGCGCACGTCCGATTTCTGCAGAAGCGACATGTCACGGCGCTCAATCGTTTCACGAATGACGACCGCCTTCTCCTCGGTCGTTGTCGTCGCGTAAAGATCGAACGGTGACGGGAGGGTACTCAATTTGTCAAGGAGCTCATCGGTCATGTCCTCATAGAAGATATGAACGATCGCGGCGATTCGGAGCGGCGTGTCGGCGTCATAACTGTCAGCCGTTTCGGGCAGAATTTCGAGCATTGACGCGTTCGTATTGAGCACTTTTGGCTGAGTATTGCGGACGAGATTCTTCCAGATCAGCTCCATCGGATAACCGCGCGACGCTACGTCCTCAAGGAGCCAGCGACCAATAATGGCCTCGCGGTCGAGATAAAGCGGGCTGTGAAAGAACACGCGGCGCTTGAGCACCGGGCAGCCGTCCTCGAGGAGAGCGCGCGCACTCACGAATGCAGCGTGTTGCGAGGGGTAATCCTCCTTGGGGAACGCGAGTGCTTTCGTAAAATTGAGCGATTCGAAGTGATGAGTAAAGCGAGACTCATGATTGATGATCGAGTCGATATACGACGTGATCATCGGCATCTCGGCCCAGTATGACCGCCACGCGTCGGACTCGAACACCGAGCGTCTGACGGCAATCCAGTGAGACTGGATGTGTGAGTGCATAGAGTCGATCAGCGTGTACGGATTGGGGGTCATTCCGTCGTGCTCGGTTATTCCCCAAAAGTCAACCTCGAGGGCATTCATGCGCTCGAACACCGGCTCGAACGACTGTACGGGGCCAAACCACGTGTAGTTCATCAAAATGAGCTCGTCGAATTCGGCGAGCCGGTCCGCGCCGAACTCCTCGAGCGCCGATTTGTACGCCCAAACGTCAAAACCGATATTCTCGCGCTGGTAGACGGTGTCTGCGACATCTTCGAGCGAGCGACGACCGTCCGAGGTGAGTTTTCCATTGACCACGACAAAAATGTGATCGGTGAACGGGCGGAGGCTGCGGAGCTTATAGGGAATATAGTCGTCGATTTCGCCCCGGGGATCGTAGACGAAATAGAAGACGACGCGGCGATCTCCGGCCCGGAAGGACCGTCTTTTTTCCGTCATTTAGGAATGTTCACTTCAGGTTCGTGGAATCGTCGTTCGAGGTTGACATCGTGGCGTCTCAGCTCTCGCGCCGAAACGCTCTGGAAACGCCAGACTTCGCCTTCGAAACGGCTCGGCGCACGCGCGCCGAGTAGGACTGTGCGTGGAGGACTTGAAGGTGGTCCTGTAATTCCGCGATGCGTAACGATTGCGCGTGGAGCTGCTGAAGCTGGCCGTGCATCGCCTCGACGAGCGAAGAAAGCCCGTCCAATCTCTGATCAACCTGTTGCGCGAGAACAGAGGCGTTGCCGGCCCCGTGGTTGATCAGATCCTGACGAGCAAGATCGAGCTGCCGAGACAGACGCAAATAAGCGTCGGCGATGACGAGGGCGTTGCCCAAGCCCGCCCCGCGCTCGGCGTCGGCCTTAAGGAAGCCATCGCGGACGACCGAGGTGAATATTAAGTGGTCATCACTAGCTGCGTGGACGCTGTTACCCAGTGGGCCGGTCTGGGTTTCGCGACGATGCCAGAACGCGAGGGGGGCACCATCAATGAATCCGATTGACGATTGCGTGAGTACTTTGAGATTGAAGTCCCAATCCGCGAGAACCGGCATCGATCCGTCCCAGCCGCCGAGCGAGTCATACAACTCGCGCCTGACCACCATCGAATTCGTCGGCACGAAGTTGCAATAGAGCATATCGAGCAGGGTCACACGATGGATGTCGGTACTTAGCAGCTCCCGTCGTAGCTCGCGGACGGTGTCACCATTGATCTCCTCGAACACAACTTCGGTGCGGACCGCAACCGCCCCATCGTCGGATCGCGCCAAGTGGGCGCACGTCGTCTCGAGGTAACTGGGTGCCCACGTGTCGTCGTCGTCGAGAATCGCGACCAACGGCGACGTGGACGGTTGGACACCGACATTAACCGCTTGCTCGCGACCGACCGACTCGGAGTTATGGATGACCGTCGGCTCCCCGATCCCGTCGAAGGTGGAGAGAAGAGCCTCGACTGCGGACGGTTCACCCCCGTCGTTGACGACGACCAACTGGAAGTCGCGGTACGTCTGTGCGGCGACACTCGCGAGCGCACGGCGCAAAAGAATTGCACGGTCACGCGTACGCATGACGATTACCACGTGAGACGCCATTATGGGGTACCTCGTTCTTTTTCCGGTCTGGGCCCGATCACGAATCGCCATGACCCACCCCGCGCGTTCACGCGGAGCGATGAAATCGCCTGGGTATCGTCGGGGTGAGCGGGTTGGTTAAGCGTGGCCACGGTGCCCGTGTGTTGAATCGTAGTACATTCGCCCCGCGTTGACGTACGTCACTCGGAGCGCGACATCAGCTCTTGAATGACACTCGTGTTGCCCCACACTGCCGGCGAATCGTACTGACGATCAGGAAAGGCCCCGTACTCGAGAGTGATGGGCAATTCGTTGACGCGGATGAACTCCTCGGCCTGCTCACTGAGGGCAACCGCGTTTCCGCTTCCGCAGTTAATCGTGCCGATAAGACCGCTCGTTGTCGCTGCAACAGCGATCTGTCGGCCAAGTTCCGAGACATCAATGAAATCATATTTGTTCGTCCCCGTTGTGAAGGGGAATGCCCTCTTGCCCTGCTCGACCGCCTCAAGAATGCGCGTAAAGATGGATTGGTTGCGGCGGTCATCGCCGTAAATGTAATAACAGCGCAACCACGCCAGTTCGACCCGCGACCCGATGGTCGCGAACACCGCGCGACGAAGAGCATCCTTTGCGATGCCGTAAGCCGTGCTCGGAGAAGTAGGAGTGTCGGCGTCAATGGCGCCCTCCCAATAGCCGACCTCATGCATCGTGCCTAAAGCGACGATGCGCGGTACACCCCAATCCGCGGCATCGTGAAGCAAAGCGTAGTGGGCGGAAAGGTTGAGCATGTGCGAAGGCTTATTGTGCGCAAAACCGTCGGTCCACGCGAGGTGAAGGAGGACGTCCGGTCGCTCGTACGTCACCTTCGTCACGTCGAAACCATCGGCTAAAATATCAGCTTCAACACGGTTAGCCCGCTCATCAACATCGGCGCGTGAACCGGGACGCACGACCGCGGTGACACGGTGGCCGCGATTGAGCAGAGCAGCGACGACGTGTGGCCCGAAGTACCCCCCCGTGCCAGTCACCAACAAATGCCGAGCAACCATTGCAGCTCTCCTTCAACCAATAGCGGGCCTCATCCTACACTGTGAACCCGCCAGATGAGTAAATACTAAGGGCCGGCATTTACTACGATTATTTTTCTGGTTCACCCCTCCTCGTCGGCGCCGTCCCTTCGCCGCGCGGCCTCGTTGGCAGGCCGATCCCTCGGCTCCGCCGAATGGGTCACGTGTTTCGCATGAGGAGCCGCGGGCAACCCCGCAGAGGGATCAGCGAGCTCACCATCGGTCGTCGTCGCCTCGACGAGCGCGAATAGCTCATCCCGCGTCAAGCCCTCACGGCGGGATGTCACCGTCGACGGCTTCGTGCGCAACACGAGTGCGCCAATACGCTCCGAGTGTGCCGCAAGAATCGGCCCGATGATCGACATTGTCAACACGTAGAGTCCCGCAAAGGGCTGAATCCGCGAATCGAGACCAGCGGCAAGCGACAGTGTCGCCAGAATTAGTGCGAACTCGCCGCGGTTGTGCAAAATCATTGCGGTGTTGATGCCGGCTTGCGCGCCCTGGTTGTTCAACCACGCAACGAACTGCCCCGCGACCTGATTGAGCACGACCGTCATGATGACCGCGAGAATCACCGGTACGACGACTCCGGGAAACTGGCCCGGATTGAGAGCGAGGCCAAAATTGAGAAAGAAGAACGCCCCAAACACGTCGCGAAGCGGAATCGCGACCTGCTCGATTTTTGCGCGGTACCGTGTCGCGCCCAAAACGAGTCCAATAAGAAACGCGCCAATCGCGTCGGTCACGCCGAGGACCTGCCCGACTCCACCCGACAATATTGCGAGACCGAATAACAAAATGGTGAACAGCTCGTTGTCTTTCGTTCGAAAGAGTCGACCAACGAATCGCGCGCCCCAGCGAGCCAGCGCAAACATTGCCAACAAAAAGGCGAACGCGATAGCAAGCTTTCCAACGACCGGCCACGGCTCCGTCTCGCCGCTGAGAGTGACCGAAACGATTGCGAGGTAGAAGGCAATGAAAACGTCTTCGACGACCGTGACGCCGAGAATCATGGGAGTTTCGCGATTCGCGAGCCGCTTGAGTTCAATGAGCAGCTTCGTGACAATTGCACTCGACGACGTCGCGGTGATGCCCGCGATGATGAGCGCCTCACGCGACCCCCAGCCCACTAAGAATCCAAAAGCAAGACCTGCGCCCATATTGACGAGAAGATAGGTCCCGCCCGAAATGAGTAGCTTGCCCGCGTTGCTCAAAAATTCGTCTTGATCGAATTCGAGCCCCAAATTAAACAACAACAGAATGAGGCCAAAAATGGCGATGAGTTCAATGTAGCCGCGGTCAAAATCGAGCGGAAACAAATCAAAATGCGGGCTCGCGAGCAGCCCGACAAGCATGTAGACGGGAATCGCGGGCAATCCAATGAGCTTGCCCACGCGGCCGAGAGCGTAGGCGACGACGAACAGAATGCCGAGAACGATAAGGTCGGGGCCGACGTGCACGACTAGCCCCCTGGTGGAGAATCGATGCTCGCCCGAGTGATTGACGTCATTTGGCCCGTTCGAAAGAATGCGAACGCCTTCGCAACCTTCTCGGGACTCCCGGCAACGACGAGCGTGTCTCCCGGAAGAACTGAGAAATCAGCCGCGGGTGCCGGGTTCGTCGACTCGTCCCGCACGACGGCAACCACGGTTAGCCCCACAATGTCGCGAGCACCCGGGTTACCGAGCGGTTGACCCGCAATGTAATCGTCGTTGTCGACCGTAAACCAGTCGATGCTGAGACCCGGTATCTGGTCGAGCGCGGTCAGCGACTCGGTAATCTGGGTGCCGCCCAATAGCTCGGCGAGCGTGTGCGCTTCATCTTCGCTTAACCGCAGCGATACCTTGCTCGCGTCTTCTTCGTCGGCGAAGGTGATGAGGTCGCTGTGGCCAGACCGGTGAGCGATGACCCCCACTTTCCCGCCGTCGTCGGCCACGAACGTGTGCAAGACTCCGACGCCGGGAAGCTTGACCCGCCGAACGTCTACCATAGTGAACTCCTTCGTGTCATCCGGGTGCGACGACAATTTCGACGCGCTGAAATTCCTTGAGGTCGGAATACCCGGTGGTCGCCATCGAGCGACGAAGAGCACCAACCAGGTTCGCTGTTCCGTCGGCGACCGGAGCGGGTCCAAACAAAATCGCCTCGAGCGGTGCAATCGTGCCGACATCGACCCGAGTGCCTCGAGGCAAATGCATGTGGTGCGACTCGGTTCCCCAGTGCCACCCGCCCCCCGGAGCTTCCGACGCACGAGCAAGCGTACTCCCGAGCATGACGGCGTCGGCGCCCACGGCAATTGCCTTGACAATGTCGCCCGAGCTGCCGAGCCCGCCATCGGCGATCACGTGAACGTAGCGACCTCCCGATTCGTCGAGGTAGTCGCGCCTCGCACCCCCCACATCCGCAACCGCGCTCGCCATGCGCGCTTCGATCCCCAACGATGCCCGCGTTGTCGATGCCGCGCCGCCACCAAACCCGACGAGAACGCCCGCGGCACCCGTGCGCATGAGGTGCAGCGCCGCCGTGTACGTCGCGGCGCCGCCCACAATCACGGGCACATCGAGTTCGTAAATGAACTTCTTGAGGTTGAGCGGTTCGGAGTGTTTCGACACGTGCTCCGCCGACACCGTCGTTCCCCTAATGACGAAAATGTCGACCCCGGCATCCGCCACTGTCTGGTAGAGCTCTTGAGTGCGCTGCGGAGACAGTGCGCCCGCGACCGTGACACCCGCCGCTCGAATCTCGGCGAGGCGCGCGGTAACCAATTCGGGCTTGATCGGTTCGGAATAGAGTTCTTGCATGCGCGCCGTCGCACGGTCCGCGGGCAGCGCGCGGATTTCTGCAAGCACCGATTCGGGTTCGTCGTATCTCGTCCACACACCCTCGAGATCGAGAACACCGAGACCGCCGAGCTTTCCCATCGCAATTGCGGTGTGAGGTGAGACGACCGAGTCCATGGGGGCGGCCACAATCGGAACATCGAATTGGTACGCATCAATTGACCACGCGACCGACACGTCACTGGGATCACGCGTTCGGCGACTCGGAACCACCGCAATATCGTCGAACGCGTAAACGCGCCGAGCACGTTTTGCCCGCCCGATTTCAATTTCCATCGCCACCGGGCCAGCCTACCGTTCGAGCTGACCCACTCATCCGACGCTCATCAGCGGTGCCGAAAAAGACGAATCAACCCCGATAGTTTGGCGCTTCAACAATCATCTTGACATCGTGGGGGTGCGACTCTTTCAAACCGGCAACCGTAATACGAACGAACTTTCCCGTGCGTTTGAGCTCGTCAATCGTGCGCACCCCGACGTAGAACATCGACTGACGCAAACCGCCAATGAGCTGGAAAACAACCGCTGCGAGCGGGCCGCGGTACGGAACCTGGCTTTCGACACCCTCGGCAATGAGTTGTTCGTCGCTCGGAACATCGGCCTGAAAGTAACGGTCGCGCGAATACGACGTCGCCGAACCGCGCGTCTGAAGAGCACCGAGTGAACCCATGCCCCGATAGTTTTTGTATTGCTTGCCGTTAACGAAAACGAGATCGCCGGGACTCTCATCGCATCCGGCGAGCAAAGACCCCATCATGACCGTATCCGCTCCCGCGACAAGCGCCTTCGCAATGTCACCCGAGTATTGCAATCCACCGTCCGCAATGAGCGGAACATCAGCTGTGCGCGCCGCACGCGCCGCCTCGTGCACAGCGGACAATTGCGGAACACCGACACCCGCGACAACCCGAGTCGTGCAAATCGATCCGGGGCCGACCCCCACTTTGATCGCGTCGACTCCCGCGTCAATGAGCGACGCGGCGCCCTCGAGAGTGGCCACATTGCCACCAATCACGTCAATGCCGCTCGCGGCCGGCTCGGCCTTGAGGGTGCGAATAATGTCGAGTGCTCCGCGACTATCGCCGTTTGCGGTGTCGACGACCAGCACATCGACGCCCGCACCAATAAGAGCCATCGCGCGATCCCACGAATCTCCGTAAAACCCTATCGCCGCGCCGACCCGCAAGCGGCCCTCAGAGTCTTTTGTCGCGTTCGGATACTTTTCTGACTTGTCAAAGTCTTTTACCGTAATGAGGCCGCGCAATCGACCCGCGCCGTCGATGAGCGGAAGCTTTTCAACCTTGTGCCGAGAAAAAATCGCAATCGCTTCGTCGGCATCGACGCCCTCTCTCGCGGTTACGAGCGGAGCCCGAGTCATAACGTCGCGGACCCGAGTCGTCGCCCTGTCAGCCGGCGTGACGAATCGCATGTCGCGGTTCGTCACGATGCCCACGAGCGTCCCATCGGATTCGACGACCGGCAATCCACTAATTCGAAACCGGCCGCACAGCTCGTCGACCTCGAAAACCGTCGCGTCCGGGGTTGTCGTCACGGGACGCGTTATCATGCCGGATTCGGAGCGTTTAACCGTGTCAACGTGCGCGGCTTGATCGCTGATCGACAAATTGCGGTGGATGACACCCAGGCCACCCTGACGCGCCATGGCAATTGCCATTCGTGACTCCGTGACGGTGTCCATTGCCGACGACACGAGCGGAACGGCGACCGAAATGTTTCGCGTCAAACGGGACGCTGTCGAGGTTTCACTGGGAAGAACGTCGGTGTGACCGGGAAGGAGCATGACGTCGTCATACGTGAGGCCGATAGAACCGAAGGGATCTGCTTCGCTCATGGTTCCCTTTCACCGGAAAGTCGCACCACAATGCGCTTCACGCCAACCGCAATACGTTTGTCCTCCATGTTAATGGTTTTGACCAGCGCATCATTCCCACTTATGTTATGTAACGCACCCAAAGGCGCCGCGCCATGAAGCCAGCGACCCAGTTATCTCTCCATTCCACGAGAATGGAAACAACCCGGACACAAATTCGGCGTAGCGTCCTGAATTCGCTTGCTCGCTGTAACCATGGAGGTCCACGACGTGACCGCTCGCCACCGACCGCGCTTGGGCCGCGCGCTCACAATTGCGCTCGCCGCAGTTTTCGGTTGCGCGCTCGTCGGGCTGCCATCCGCTTTCGCGAGCGCCGCGCCCGAATTGCCAACGCTCTCGGCGGCTCCCCCCGCTGCGGCTTCCACTGACCCGGTGACCGCGAGTGAATCGATTGGCGTCTGGGTTCGCCTCGATAGCAATAAGAGCCCCGTTTCCGGAGTCTCCGTGACGGTGTCAAACAACTCGGGTTTCACGGCGACCGTTCAAACCGGTCCGAACGGTCGCGTCGAAATCGGTGTTCCGGAAACGGGCGACTACTCCGTCACACTCGACGAATCAAAGATTCCGGCGGGGAATGGAATGCCAAAGTCGGGGAGTAACCCCCGCGCGGTCCACATCGACAAGGGAAACAAGGGCGTTCCCGCGTACTTCAACCTCGCCGCGGGCGCACCCAGTGGTGACACTCCAACCGGATCCGACTCCACGACGCCTCCAGCGCCCGGACGGAGTGCAAATAATTCGGGAACGAGTTTCATCGATGTTCTCCTTCCGCGTCTCGCCACGGGTCTGCTGTTTGGATTGCTGCTCGCCCTCGCCTCGATTGGCGTCTCGCTCATTTTCGGCACCACGGGCCTGAATAACTTTGCCCACGGAGAACTCGTCACCTTCGGAGGCCTTGTCGCGTATGTTCTCACGGTCACCATGGCGCTACCGGGCTGGGTCGGTGTGATCGGTGCGCTCGTGCTCGGAGGCGCCTTCGGATACGTTCAAGATCTCGGACTCTGGCGACCGCTGCGCAAACGCGGCATTTCGCTCATTCCTCTCATGATCGTGAGCGTGGGACTGTCGCTCGTTTTGCGCTACCTGTTTCAAGTCGTCTTTGGGCCCGCATCGCTCGTTCTCCCCGCCGACAATACGGCGGCCATCACGTGGGGACCGGTCCATTTCCGCTCGTCCGACGCCATCGGGGCGGTTATTTGCATCGTTCTCGTCGCCGCGGTCGCGTTCGTGTTGCTTCGAACCCGAATCGGTAAAGCCACCCGGGCCGTCTCAGACAACAAGGCGCTCGCGGCCGCATCGGGAATTCACGTCGAGCGTGTCATTCGGCTCGTGTGGATTGGCGGCGGAGCCCTCGCCGGGATCGCCGGGGCCCTCATCGCGTTCTACCAAACGATCAGTTGGAACACCGGCGCGAGCATTCTTCTCTTGATCTTCGCGGCTGTGACGCTCGGCGGACTCGGGACGGCGTTTGGCGCCCTCGTCGGTTCACTCATTATCGGGTTGTTCATCGAAGTGTCGACGATTTGGTTACCGGCAAACCTCAAATATGCGGCGGCACTCGGTGTCATGATCCTTATTCTTCTCGTCAGGCCGCAGGGAATCCTTGGCAAACGGGACCGCATCGGGTAGGCACGGGAGCACACAATGGACTTGAACTTCTTACCCCTAGCCTTCGGGCAATTGCTTGCCCCGCAGACAATCGGCTTCGCGTTGGCGGCCCTCGGCTTGACCGTGCACTTCGGATTCACCGGGCTTGCCAACTTCGGTCAAGCCGGATTCATGGCAGTCGGCGGATATTTCTTCGCAATTACCGCGACGCGCTTCGGCTGGCCGTTTTGGGCGTCCGTCGTTGCAGCCGTGATTGGTGCGGTCATCTTTGCGCTCCTTCTCGGTTTGCCGACCCTTCGGTTGCGAGCCGACTACTTGAGTATTGTCACGATCGCGGCCGCAGAAATCATACGATACGCCGTACAAACGCCCGATCTCGCGTCGTTCACGGGTGGTTCCGACGGCATCAACGGGTCATCGAAATCTTTCGACAGTCTCAATCCGATTCCTCCCGGTCGCTACGGCTTTGGTGTTCTCGTCTTTAACGCCGGCGATTTGTGGGTCATTTGCGTTGGTTGGCTAACCGTTGCACTCGCGGCGCTATTTGTATGGCAACTCATGCGCAGCCCGTGGGGGCGAGTCATCAAGGGAATTCGCGAAGACGAAGACGCGGTACGAAGCCTCGGAAAAAACGTCTACTCCTATAAGATGCAAGCACTCATCATTGGCGGGGTGCTCGCAACGATTGGAGCCATAATTGCCATCATCCCAACGTCGCTTCAACCCGAAAACTTTGGTACCCAGACGACGTTTTTCCTGTTTACGATCATTCTTCTCGGTGGCGCGACAACGGTTTTGGGACCCATTCTCGGCGCGGTCATCTTTTGGGTCATGTTGTCCCTTTCCGACGGCGTTCTCGCTTTGCTCGTTACCAACCACATTGTCTCGCTCAGCTCGATTCAACAGGGTCCGATTCGTTTCATCATCGTCGGAATAGCGCTCATGCTCCTCGTGATCTTCCGGCCACAGGGAATCCTCGGCAAGAAGCGGGAGACATACTTCAATGCGTGATCACACCGAACCTTCTTCGCAACCTCTCGCCGTCGGCGAACACGCGCCGGGGGTTGCCAAAACCGACCCGATCCTCGTGGCCGATTCCGTTCGTCGAACCTTCGGCGGCATTGCCGCGGTTGATGTCGAGCACGTCGAAATTCCTCGTGGCGCGATTACCGCCCTCATTGGACCCAATGGGGCTGGAAAGACCACGTTTTTCAACCTGCTGACCGGTTTCGACAAACCCGACAGCGGAAAATGGCAATTTGACGGCGCAAACCTCGAGGGGTTCTCGGCGTCGAGGGTCGCGCGGCGCGGAATGGTTCGCACATTTCAGCTCACAAAATCTCTCGCCCTCATGAGCGTCATGGAAAACATGCGGTTGGGGGCCAACAAACAACTCGGCGAGAAATTCATTCCGGCGCTCATCCCGTGGATGTGGCACACGCGTGAGAGCGAAATAACGGCAAAAGCCGAAGAGCTCCTCGCGCGTTTCAAACTCCTCGAGAAAAAAGACGATTTCGCGGCGAGCCTGTCGGGTGGGCAACGCAAGCTCCTCGAAATGGCGCGCGCGCTCATGAGCGATCCACAACTCGTGATGCTCGACGAGCCCATGGCCGGCGTCAACCCTGCACTGACGCAATCGCTTCTTGCTCACATCGTCGGGCTCAAAGATCGGGGCATGACGGTCTTATTTGTTGAGCACGACATGCACGTCGTGCGGACCGTCGCCGACTGGGTCATCGTCATGGCCGAAGGATCAATTGTGGCCGAGGGCTCCCCCGATGCCGTCATGCGCGATCAGGCGGTCATTGACGCGTATCTGGGCGCTCACCACGACACCGACCTCGGGTCGCTCACGGGGCAACTCGCGGTTGCCGAAGAAATCGACTCGCATCTCGCCGCGGAAATCTTGGACGAAGTTGCCGCCGACCCCGAACTTGCCGATGAGCTTGCAGACGAGATCGCGCACGACGACCGTGGCGACGCGGAGTCTGGCGAGAAAGGCACCTGAGATGACCGCTGATATCGTTCTTCAAACCACCGACCTCGTCGCGGGCTACCTTCCCGGGGTCAATATTCTCAACGGGTGCAACGTTTTCGTCGAACGCGGCGAACTCGTCGGCATTATCGGCCCCAACGGGGCCGGAAAATCGACCCTTCTTAAAGCGATCTTTGGGCAAGTGAACATTCGTTCCGGATCGGTGACGCTCGCACGCGAAAACATCACAGGTCTCAAGGCCGACGCGCTCGTTACCAAGGGCGTCGGGTTCGTGCCGCAAAGCAACAACGTGTTTCCAAGCCTCACAATCGAAGACAACTTGCGAATGGGAATTTTTCAGAAGCCCAAGACCTATCGCGACCGGCTCGACTTCGTGACGAACTTGTTTCCCGAATTGGGCAAGCGGTTGCGGCAGCGAGCGGGTTCGCTTTCGGGCGGCGAGCGGCAAATGGTCGCGATGTCTCGCGCACTCATGATGGATCCGTCGGTGCTCCTCCTCGACGAGCCGAGCGCTGGACTCTCGCCCGTGCGCCAAGACGAGACGTTCATCAACGTCGCACAAATCAATCGTGCCGGCGTATCGATCATGATTGTCGAACAAAATGCGCGACGCGCTCTTCAAATTTGCGACCGCGGGTACGTTCTCGATCAGGGCCGCGACGCCTACACGGGTTCTGGGCGTGACCTCATGAACGACCCCAAGGTCGTAGAACTATATCTCGGCACGCTCGCCGTTGACCACCGGCCGACGACGGCCCAAGATTTTACCGCCTGAGGTCGCCAAATTCCGCGGATTCGAAAACGGTCGTATTGCCCGGGCCGTATCGGTAGACCGAAATATAGGCCTCTTGGGGATCACCGTGCGAATCGAACGTAATGGGTCCCGAGAGACCGTCATAGTTGACGTCTTGTCCTGCGGCGATAAGTTGTGCGGCCTCGTCGAACGTCATCGCCTTCGTTCCCCCGCTCGAGACTGACTGAAGGTTGTTCTTTAGCGTGATTCCATCGACCCCCTTTCCTTGCAGCGCGGCGAGCGCAACGAGAACGACCGCATCGTAGGTCTCGGCGGCGAACGACAAGACCCTGGGTGGCGGCATTCCGTCTTGTGCTGCTCGATCAATCACGCGCGCCGCAAATTCGGGTGTCGGTTGGACTCCGGAATTCGTGAATTGCGCCCCGGCAATGTCGACGTTCGTGAATTGAGCGTCGATGACGCCGAAATTGGCATCGACCCCGTAGAACGTTCTAAAGTCGAATGCGACCTTCGCCAATTCCGAAACGATTTGCTTAATCTGATCGAACGAAATCACGACGAGGGCATCGGGTTTCGAGGCGAGAGCCTTGCCAACGTCGGCTGCAAAGTTCGCAGCTTTCGGATCGAAACTGACCACAGCCGAGACTGCTCCCCCGCCGTGGACAATCTCGTCGGAAACGCTGTCTTTCAAGCCCTGTCCGTACGAATCATTTTGGCACAAGATCGCCACCCTCGTAGGCCCGTCTCTCAGGATCCGTTGTGCGAGCACTCGACCTTGCAAGACATCGGATGGCGTCGTGCGCCAGTAGAAATTATTCGTATCGAGCGTGGATAATTCGGGAGACGTGTTAGCCGGGGAAATCTGAACAACTCCCGCCTTGGCAATTTGGTCGACAATCGTCTTACTCACGCTCGATTGCTCTGTTCCAACAATCGCGGTCACGTTGCTCGCCAACAAGCTCGTAGCCGATTGCGTCGCAATATTGGTGCTCGTGTCGCCCGAGTCTTTCTGAGTCAGATCGATATGAATACCCGCATTGGCCGCGTTAATGTCGGCAACCGCGAGGTTTGCGGCCGCAATTGCCGGCGGACCGAGGGTTGCCGCGGCTCCGGTTTGAGCCAGAATGGTGCCCATGTGCAGCTTAAGAGTGCCGCCATCGTGCGTCGAGACGGTCGCCCCGCTCGCACAACCGCTGAGAATCACGGTGATCGCGCCGCAAACGGCCAGACTCTCGAAACCGCGTGCACGTCGTCGGACGCGAGAAAAAATAGCCACGCGAAGACGGTCTCTCACAGCTACTCCCTCGCACGAGCGTCAGGGTTTAGGCGGGGCGACAACAATCGCGGCCTCTGGCGAGGCTAGACCACCACGCAACGAGGCCGCAACCGCACGACGCTGGTGTGGAGTTGCGGTGTTCGTCGGCCCCACACCGGCGAAAACAACCGCTACCTTTTTAGGTCGCCGAATTCTGCTGATTCGAACGCCGTTGTATTGCCCGGTTCGTACCGGTACACCGAAATGTACGCTTGCTGAGGATCCCCGTTCGACGCGAACGAAATCGGTCCAGAGAGGCCATCGTAATCGACGTCGCTTCCAGCAGCGATGAGTTTCGCGGCCGCTTCGAACGTTGTTGCCTTCGTTCCTCCGCCTTCGGACACCGACTGAAGATTGTTCTTGATCGTCTCTCCGCTCGCACCGTTGCCGCGAAGTGCCGCGAGGGCGACCAGCATGACCGCGTCGTACGTTTCGGGAGCGTACGTGTAGGACTTCAGCGGAGGTGACCCGTCGTTGGCCACGCGAGCATCGAGCCTCGCCCGGAATTCGGGGGTCGGCTGTGCGCCAGGATTAGTAAATTGGGCCCCCGCGATGTCTACATTCACATAGTCCGAGTTGATGACGTCGAAGTTGCCGTCGACACCGTACAGCTTGGAGAATGGGAACCGGCGCTTCGCCAACTCGGGCACGATTTGCTTGATCTGATCGAACGAAATCACCGATATGGCTTCTGCTTTGGACTCAACTGCTTGGGCGACTTCGGCCGAAAGGTTTGTCGATTTCGGGTCAAAACTGACCTCGGCGGCCACTTTTCCCCCGCAATCGGCAAACGATTTCCCAATATTATCTTTCAGCCCTTGCCCGTACGAGTCGTTTTGGTAGATGATCGCGACACTCGTCACGCCGTCTTTGCAAATTTTCTGCCCGTGCACTGTTCCCTGAAGTACGTCTGATGGCGCTGTGCGCCAATAGAAATGATTCGAATCATACGTAGAAAACTCGGGAGACGTGTTTGCCGGCGAAATTTGAACAACACCCGCCTTCGCAATTTGGTCGATGATCGTCTTGCTCACGCTCGACGATTCGGCGCCAATGATTGCCGATACGTTTTTCGAGAGCAAGTCAGCCACCGATTGCGACGCAATATTCGTGCTCGTGTCCCCCGAGTCTTTCTGGATCAGATTGACTCTCAGTTTTGTGTTCGCTGCCGCGATATCGGCAACCGCAAGGTTTGCGGCCGCAATTGCGGGCGGGCCGAGCGACGAAAGGGTGCCGGTTTGTGCCAAAACGCTCCCGAGGTTCAGAGTGAGCGTGCCATCGGCATTGATTGACGAGTTCGTCCCACCGGAACAGCCGGTGAGCGCGAAGGTCGTCGCTCCAACAACGACAACGGCGCCAAAGAGTGCTCGACGGCCCGGAGAACGACGAAAACCGGGTGCCCCTGAAACGTCTCTCAATGTTTGGCGCTCCTCATTCGGCGGTGTCGGGACAACGGCCGTCCCACTTTTTAATGAGGGAGTTCGGCAAATTCCGACGACTCGAATACCGTCGTGTTTCCCGGCCCGTACTTGTAGATCGAAATGTTTGCTTGCGTCGTGTCACCGTGCGAATCGAAATTGATTGGCCCGGATAGACCATCGTAATCGACATCTTTGCCCTCTTTAATGAGCTTTGCTGCCGCGACAAAATCGGTCGCCTTCGTTCCCCCTTCGGAGACCGACCGAAGGTTATTCTTCAACGTTGCACCATCAACACCTTTGCCCTGAAGTGCTGCGAGCGCCAACAATACGACCGCGTCATATGTTTCGGCAGCATACGTGTCTACCTTGATTGGCGCAGCCCCGTCTTTGGCCACTTGAGCGTCTAAACGCGCTTTAAATTCGGACGTTGACTGCACCCCGGGATTCGTGAACTGAGCACCGGCAATATCGACATTTGTGTAGCTCGCGTCAATCACGCCGTAGTTGCCGTCGGTTCCGTAGAACTTCCCAAAATCAAAATTGCGTTTCTTAACTCGGGAACGATTCGTTTGACCTGCTCAAATGAAATCACAAGCACAGCGTCGGGATTAGATGCGAGGGCGCCGTCAACTTCGGCGGCAAAGTTCGTCGCTTTTGGATCGAAGGGTACCTGGGACACCACCTCTCCGCCGTTATCGGCAAAATCTTTCGCGACCGAGGTGTTCAATCCCTGCCCATACGTGTCATTCTGGTAGACGATGGCAAGTTTGGTCACTCCATCCTTGGCGATTTTGTTCCCGAGCACGCGCCCCTGCAGCACATCACTGGGAGCAGTGCGAAAATAGAAACCGTTTGAGGGATACGTAGAAAATTCAGGCGACGTGTTCGCTGGAGAAATTTGAACTACGCCCGCTTTCACAATCTGATCGATAACGTTTTTGCTCACACTCGACGATTCGGCTCCAATGATCGCGTTCACGTTACTGGCGAGGAGGCTCGTGACCGATTGCGTGGCAATATCGGTGCTCGTGTCACCCGAGTCTTTTTGAATGACAGAGACGTTAATACCCTGGTTCGCCGCATTGATGTCGGCGACCGCGAGATTGGTGGCTTCAATCGCGGCCGGACCAAAGTCTGCAAGGGACCCCGTCTGCGGAAGAAGCGTGCCAATGTTGAGCGTGAGAGTGCCGCCTTGCGATTGTGAACCACTCGCGCAACCGCTCAAGACGAGTGCCGACGCACCGAGGACCGCTACGATGCCAATCGCGGCGTTTCGACGACGGGAACGGGGGGAACCAGTTGCACCAGAGTTGTCGTTCATCGCTACTCCTTCGAAAGATGCTTCGGGACAGATTATTTCTCTCTACTTGTTTCTCTCTGCACGCTCATTCACATTTCAGTCCCTCGAGAGAATGAAACGCGAATGATGCGACAGTAATTCCACATCGTTTCGAACATGTTAAGGACGTGGCTCGCCGTGCGCCGCGGCCCGAAGACGACGAAGGGTTCACGAGGGAACGTATTCGCTCGAGAAAAACGTCAGGCCCGGACTAAGGCCCGGGCCTGAAGAAAAACCGGCGAGCCGGTTGTTCACGACTAGCGCTCGACTTTTGCCAAAACGTCGCGAGCTGAAAGAATGACATACTCGACGCCGTCAAACTTGATCTCGGTTCCGCCGTACTTTGAGTAGATAACCGCGTCACCGTCTTTTACGTCGAGTGGCACGCGATTGCCGTTATCGTCAATACGACCGGGACCGACCGCAATGACTGTTCCTTCTTGCGGCTTCTCTTTTGCAGTGTCAGGAATAACCAGACCACTTGCGGTGGTCTGTTCTGCTTCGACCTGCTTGATGACGATGCGATCCTCGAGCGGCTTGATGGAGACCGACACGGTTGACCTCTTTCTTGAATCGATTAAAAAGACGTAATTAGCACACTCTCACCGAGAGTGCTAAGTCGAGTTTAGAGGGTGCATTGGCACTCGCGCAACGTGAGTGCCAATGCGTTACCGTGGGGTCATGGAGAGGTCCGAACTCGTCGGCTTGTTGTCCCCCGAAAGCCTTCGACTGCTCGACTCGATCCCGCCGTACGAATCTGCCGCGGACATTGTGCGAACGGTAACGTCCCTTCGAAAACGCGGTTACGAACCGGGCCTCGTGGCCACCGTGCTGAGCCAAACAAAACTCCGCGCGAAGGCGCACGGCAAGTTTGACGATTTCGCTGATCGCATGCTCTTCACCGAAGCCGGCCTCGAACAAGCCACTCGATTACGAGTTGCCGCACTTCATGCGGGCCGATATGAGAGTGCCGGATTTCACTCGGTCGTTGACCTTGGTTGTGGAATTGGCGGCGACGCAATGGCGTTCGCGGGGCTTGGTCTCGCGGTCACGGCGGTCGAACGCGACGAAGTGACCGCGGCCGTCGCCGCGTACAACCTCGCGGCGTTTCCCTCCGACGGCGAGTCCGGTGCGACCGTCATCAATGACGATGCAACTGAGCTCGATCTCTCGCCATTTGACGCGGCGTACATTGATCCGGCCCGACGTACGATTGGTCACACCGATACTCAACGCCTCACCGACCCCGGCGAATATTCCCCACCCCTCGATTGGGCGCTGGCCCTCGCCGAGCGCATGCCCGTGGGCATCAAGCTTGGCCCGGGTCTTAATCGACGCCACATTCCCGCGAACGCCGAGGCGCAGTGGGTGTCGGTCGACAACCAGGTCGTCGAATTGGGCTTGTGGTTCGGCGCACTCTCGCGACCGGGAATCCGCCGGTCGGCGCTCATTTTAGGCCGTGACTCGACAGCCGAACTCACGGGTACGGGCGAAAGTCCCGACGAACCCGTTGGGACGCTCGGGGAATATCTCTACGAACCTCACGGCGCAATTATTCGTGCTCAACTCGTTGGAGACCTTGTGCGCAGCGTTTCTGGCCGCATGGTCAGTCAATCAATCGCCTATTTCACCTCGGACCGAGCCACCGACACACCATTTGCAACTCGATTTCGCGTGCTCGAGTCGCTCGCATTCAATATTCGAACGCTCAGTTCACACTTGCGAGAACGGGGCGTTGGCACCCTCGAAATCAAGAAACGCGGCGCCGACGTCGATCCGGCCGAACTGCGCAAACAGCTGTCGTTGCGCGGCCCCAACGAAGCGACTCTTATTATTACGAGAATTGCCGACCGGCACGCAGCCCTCGTGGTAGAACGCATCTAGAGCGTTTCGGAATTCTTCAGAAAACTGTCATGTAAGCCCGTGTACTGTACTGACGGTGTTCGTTTGCGACGCGCCGTCGTGTTGTACGCGCACCGAACCACGGATATTGATCGCCTAGCACCCTGAAGCGAGCATCCCATCGTCTCTCGCTTCGGAATCTAAAACGAGAATAATGGGAAATGACCCGACACCGTTCCAAACTTGCAGCCTTATTCATCGTCACCGCCGCCGCGCTTTCGGCCGCCGTCATCATTGTCGGTGTCATATATCGAGAAACAGTCGACTCAGAACGGGCTCGCTTGCTTCGCACTCAGGCCGTGTCCGAAAATCGGTGGGAAGCGCAATCGGCGAATTCGCTGCATTCTGCGATCGAGTCGACTTTTAACAGCATCGATCAAGCGGTTTCGGAAGCGCAAGCGACCGTCGATTCCACGTCTGGTCGCGCGACGGACGACTCACGGTCAATGCTCCAGACCGCAATCGAATCTGCCAAGAACGCGGGTCCGGTCGCTCTAGCACGCGTCGCATCACTCGACGGGGCACACGAACTCAGTGTCGCGTACGCGAGCGTGACCAAATTGGTTGCGACGCACAAAGACGAGCTCTCGAACGCGAAAAAGACTGCAAACGATCAAGCCGCGGCTTTCGACGCCGCCGAGGCGAAGAGAAAAGCCGATGCTGCTGCGGCAGCTGCTGCGGCCGCAGCAAAGAAAGCTGCTCCTCATGTCAGCTCGCCGGGAAGTCCCGCGACACCGGTCGACCCGACGGGTAAGGATGCGACCGCAATCTGCTTGAGCGGGCGAGGAGCCGAGGGCGCAATCGCGTGCATCAAAGCACTCGATTATGGCCTCCCGGTGACGGTCGAATGGGGTAATCCGGCCTCGAGCGGGTGGTCGGGCGTGACCTGGTTCAATAAATACGATAAGACGGCCATGGTGACGGCCAGATTATCGGACAGCATTGCGACCGATTTCGGTGATAAGCCGCAAGCAACATCGGTCGCGATGCACGAGGCCGGGCACGGAGCGAATCAAAGGTGCCCGGAAATCGCCGACAACCCCGCCTTCAGCCAACGGTCCTCGAACGACAACCCGGCAGAACGATTCGCAACCGCCTTCGCGATCTCGCACGGCGCGCCTGATCGGGACGCGTCTGGACAATCGGCCTACGACTTCGTCAGCACGGACGCTGAAATCGCGCTCGCAGCACGCTGTTGATCATGGGAGTGGACCCGCTGCTCGGGCGAGTCCACTCCCACTCCGGAACGACGTGTCAGTACTGATTGTGATACGTGGGAATCGAGTTGACAAACGTCGCAAAGAACACAATGTACAAGATAAGAAGTACGATGCCAAGCACGAGTCCCACCCACCCCGTAATCAGAGCGGTGAGCCAGAACCCTCGCGCTCCCGGTTCGCGCGTGCGACCGAGGTAGCCGAGCACGATTGCCGCAATCGCGAACGGAATTCCGGCACCCCATGCTGCTGCCAGCATGACGCCGACGATTCCCAAAATCATTCCGACAATGCTGAGCGTCTTGGAATCATCCTGGGGAGCCGACGACCATGCGCGCGGCGGTGCGTCACCATTCGAGGCAGAAGCGTTCGACGCATTGACGGGCTGACTCGGTGCCGATTGCGCAGGCTGAGGTTGTGACGGTGGTTGTTGCGGGTTATCGGGCGACGACGGAAAATTAGGGTCGGACACGGGGTCCTCCTTCGAGTTCTGCGCACCGCCAATCGGACACGCACATTTTCCTGAATACTTACTGAACAAGCATTACTATTCTCCCCCGGTTGGCTCCGAGTGTCAACGAATCGAACTGCGACCGCGAGTCACGTGGGCCACCGAATGATGCGGCTATTTCCGCTAAATTACGCGTGTCGTTCGGTCACGGGAAGCGTCGAATCGGCCCCAAAATCGAGGCCGGATGGTTCGCTGCGCGCGATCACCATTCGCGCGCCGACTCCCGCGATCATTGCGCCGTTATCTGTGCACAGTGAGAGCGGGGGAATTCGAAGCTCAACTCCCGCGGCTCTCGACCGTTCACACGCAACTTCGCGCACTCGCGCGTTCGCCGCAACACCTCCCCCGAGGAGCAACCGCGGAACAGAATAATTGGCGCACGCAGTGATCGCTTTCGAGATGAGCACGTCGGCAACCGCCTCTCGAAAACTCGCGGCGACATCCGCGACCGGCACGTCTTCGCCCCGATCAATGCGCGCTTCGACCCACCGGGCAACCGACGTTTTCACGCCGGAAAACGAAAAGTCATACCGATGGGCGCCCAGGTCTTTCGGCAGCGTGAGACCCCGCGGAAACCGTATCGCTTGCGCGTTGCCGCCAACCGCTGCTCGGTCGATTTCTGGCCCGCCCGGATACGACAGCCCCAGAACGCGCGCAACTTTGTCGAACGCTTCGCCCGCAGCGTCGTCCATCGTTTCGCCGAGAAGCTCGACGTCAAAAAGCACGTCTCGCACGAGAAGCAACGAGGTGTGACCACCCGAGACGAGCAACGCAACCGTGGGCACCGCGAGCGGCTCGTGCGTTTCTGCCAGATTGGGAGAGGCAAGGAGGTCAGCTCCAAGATGCCCGATCAAGTGATTGACCGCGTAAAGTGGCCGATCAAGCGACACAGCGAGGGCCTTGGCAGCGCCGACGCCGACCATGAGTGCACCCGCGAGGCCCGGTCCGCTCGTGACGGCGATCGCGTCGATGTCGCTCGGCGCGACATCCGCCTCCGCGAATGCGGCGTGCAATGTAGGACCGAGGGCCTCGAGATGCGCGCGGGCAGCGACCTCGGGAACCACACCCCCAAAGCGCGCGTGTTCCGCCATCGATGAGGCAATCGCGTTCGCGAGGACGGTCGAACCCCGCACAATACCGACGCCCGTTTCGTCACACGAGGTTTCGATCCCGAGAACGAGCGGATAGTCGGTGTTCACGCCGCACCCGTCGAACCGTGCACACGCGGGCCGGGTCGCGAACTCGCGGTTCCGGCGAGCGTGAGTCTCATGACAACAACCGTCACTCCGCCGGGCACAGAGAAATCTTGTCGCGAACCGACGGTAGCGAAACCGAGCGAACGATACAACGCTCGCGCGTGCGGGTTGTCGTCGCGCACCTCGAGAAAAACCTCGCGAGCACCGTGGGCCCCCGCGCGCCGCACGAGTGCGAGCGCGAGCGCTCGCCCGAGACCCCTGCGTCGCCACGGCTGAGCGACCGTTATCGTTTGGATGTCGGCCCTGTGGTCATCGTGAGACACGAGAACGCCCGCGTACCCGGCAATTCTCGCCTCCGCGGGTCGTTCCCTGGCACTCTCACCGCCGACCGCGCTCCCCACGGCACTGACAATATCTGAGGTTTCTGCTGTTTCGGGCGCGTGCGTCGTTTCAGTCACGATGTAGTGTGCGCGCTCCGTGGTCAGCTCGCGCCGAACAGTATCGCGCGACCACGCCGTCGGCCCGTACACCTCGCTCTCAATTGCGATCACTGCATCGACATCGGTTTCGATGGCCTCGCGGAATACGAACCGGCTTTTCGGGTCGCGATTACCGTCGGCGGCGGCCACTTACGTCACCCGCTTCGGCGTCGAAAGTGTCACATCGGGCGCCCTTAAAATAGAGGGGTTCGCCGTCGACAAACGATTTACCGGCGGTTCGCATGGCGTTCGCCAGCATGCCGAGGGCGCCCGCCGATACCTCGCGCGCGTTGACGCGATCGAATCCTTCTCGATCAATCGCCGTGGCGGGTGCCAAATGCGGCCCGTCAACGCGCACCGGAATGCCGTCGCTATCGACGCCCTCGTATGCGGACCACGCGAGTTCACGGCGCCGTGCATCGGTAACCACGAGAATCGCGCCCAACGACCGCCCCGCGGTTCGGAGGTCTTCGGCGCGCCCAAACGCAATCGCGTCGTGGCTGGCCACCGACAGCACGGGTATTCCCGCGCCGAATGCGAATGCCCGCGCAGCCGCGATACCGACCCGAAGCCCCGTAAAGGGTCCGGGACCCATTCCCGCAACAACCGCGGTGAGAGCAGCGGCGGCAATGGGCACGGCATCAAGGCACTCGCGAATGAGGCGCCCCACCACTTCGGCGTGCCGCATAGTGTCGACAACCGACTGCTCGACGACCGCACCGCGCGCGCCGTCGGCGATTGCGACGCTCGTTCCGGCGGACGTGTCAATCGCGAGAAGCACGCCTCAAGCCTACGCGCCGACAGCACCCAGGGCGCTCGAGGATTGCACCACCGGAACCGCGTGGAACCAAAAGAAAAGGGGGACGACCGCGCCGGGTCGTGGCTACAAACGATGGATTCGCGGCTCGAGGTAAAATCGACCCCGATTCAGGGTGAAACGTACGTGGTTCGATTGCCCCCTGTACGGGGTTCTGGCCAAATGGTCCTCGTACATCATCCCATCTCGATGAGGAGAGCTTCATGATTATGAGTAAGAAATGTTCGTTCGCGCTTACGGGTGCGGGCCTCACAACGCTGCTGACTCTTGCGGGCGTTTCAGCCCCCGCGGAAGCCGCTGCCGACACCGGATCGGTCGCGGCATACTACGAAGAAGGTACGGGGCAATTCCGTATTGACGTCGGTCGCGACGTTGCCGTTGATCCCCGCCTCGAGACGATCTTGCCACACGTCTCAGAACGCGATGGCGTCGCATATCTGGATCGCCCCGCGGTCGCCGCAACCGGGATTGACCCGGCCTATTTGGACGAGTTCGCGACGGGCTTCACACGTGGAGGTGGCCATGTCGTCGCCGACATCGAAGTGCAAGCCGAGCAGAGCGCGCCCCATTCGAGAAAAACCCGTTCCGCGTGCGTCGGACGCAATCGAATGTGGACAGATTTCTGGGGAAGTCACATAGAGTTGGACTCGTGCGTCGTTGACAGCATCACCAGCAATATGGCCACAGGCGGTGCCGGTGCCGGTGCCGTGGGTGTCACGTTGGCGGCAATTCCAGGAATCGGAGCGGCTTCTGGGATTGTTGCGGGGTTGTTGTTCATAGGGTCAGGCGTATTGAGAAACTGCGGATTCCCGTGGGGCCGTGCACGGGGGGCCACCATACACATGACATCGGTCGTGTGGTGTGGGAGTCAATGAATGAGAGCCGTCAGCATGTTGACTAGCTCATAGATGACAGAGACCATGAATTTGGCCCCACTCAGATGGACGAGTTCCCGGCGAAAGGAGAATAGTGATGCGAAGGTTGTGGACGTGGTTTCTCAAGGACTCCAACCCCGTATCGTTCGCACTTCAAGTCGTCTCGCTTACATGTTTTATTATCGCTATCGTCGTCGGTATCCAAGCAAATATGGTGGAAGCGACTCAAAGAAGCTCGGTAAGTACTTCGCTCTGGGGTGCGGCCGGACTCGTGGTCTTCGCACTTTCACAAATTCTTAGGGCACTCGTCAATAGGGTTCGGGAAGAAAAAGAGAACCACGAGCCCTAAGGCAGCAACAAACCGTCGCCAAGCGCCACTAGGGAAATAGAAATGCGATCTTTTGGAAACCATTTCCGAAAAGTGAAATAGCTGCCAGGCGTGTGTCGTGGTGCGACATTTTCGCACCACGACACGCAGTCATCTCGCATCTTCGAAAGGAATACCCGATGCAAAGGTTGTGGACATGGCTTCTCAAGGATTCCAACCCCGTTTCGCTCGTCCTTCAAGTCGTCTCGCTTACGTGTTCTATTATCGGCATGGTAGAAGCGATCCAGGCAAATACGGCGGGACCAATTCCAAGAAGCTCGGTACCGTCTTCAATCTGGGTTGGGGCCGGACTCGTGTTCCTTGTGATCGCACTAGTTGTTAAGATGCTCGTCAATAGAGCCCGGGAAGAAAAAGGGAACCCCGAACCCTAACCCCGCGAGAAACCGTCGCCGAGTGCCGCATCAACGCCAGCCCAGCGGGCACCAACCCCCGCAATAGTCACGACGCGCGGCTCCACGGGCGCGTCATGACCGATTTCGTCGTCTCCCGACGAAACGCCTCTCGGGCGAGCAATCGAAACCGCAAGCCACGAATCGGTGAGCCGGTCGATCATTCCCTCGCCCCATTCCACAACCACGACAGACCGGTCAACGTCAATATTCAGATCGTCGAACTCGAGTGCGCTTCCCAAGCGATACGCATCGACGTGCACGAGGGTAGGCCCATCGCTCAGCGACGGATGAGTGCGTGCCACCACAAAGGTGGGACTCGTAATGGGTCCCCGCACGCCGAGCCTCGAACCGACACCCCGAACGAACGTGGTCTTGCCCGCACCAAGCGGACCCGACACAACAACGACGTCGCCCGCACCCAGCTCGCCCGCGACGTACTCTCCGAGCGCGTGCAGTGCATCGGGGTTCGCGACCGTCACCTCAATCACGGCTGATGCGAATTGTTCGGATCGAGGTGTTCGTGGGCGCGATACGTTCGGCGCACGCGCGGGCCGATGCGCGTGACAATCTCGTAATTGATCGTGCTCGCGGCTAACGCCCACTCGTCAGCGCTGGGGTTCCCAGCGAGCGGATCGCCAAACAACACGACCTCATCGCCGACCTCGACGGCGTTGTCACCGACGTCGACCATAAACTGGTCCATTGCGACGCGACCGCTGACCGAATACGTGTTGTCGCCGATGCGAACGCGCCCGCAATTCGATGCCAAGCGAGGAACACCGTCTGCGTATCCGAGTGGAACCAGCGCAAGCGTTGTGTCTTTGGTCACTCGGTAGTCGTAGCCATACGACACCCCCGCGCCCGAGCGAACCCGCTGAACGGCCGCGACGCGACCACGAAGGGTCATCGCGGGGGTGAGGCCCAAGTCACGTGCCGTCGCGTCGGAAAAAGGCGACAACCCGTAAATACCGATGCCCAATCGAACCATCGTGAATCGGGCGTCAGGAATACGCAGCGCTGCCGCCGTTGCGGCCACGTGCACGAGGTCCGGCGACACTCCGAACGACGCGGCACGTTCGACACCCCGCTTGAATACCGCGACCGCTTGATTATCAGCGTCGCGAGACGCGTTCGACAAGTGACTAAACAACCCCGTAATGCGAATTGCGCCCTGATCGCGCAATGCAGCCGCCTCGCTAAACACGCGCGACCATTCCGATTCGCCCACTCCGTTGCGACTCAATCCCGTTTCAAGCTTGATTTGCACTCGCGCGGGAGAGCCCTGTGCCGCTCGAGCGAGTGCGCCCAGCTGATCGATTGACGACACCCCCACGTCAATTGACGCGGCAACCGCTTGAGAAAAATCGGCGCCCGGCTCGTGGAGCCACGCGAGGACGGGAGCGTCGACACCGGCATTCCTGAGGGCGAGCGCTTCGTCAATATCGGCGACACCAAGCCAATCAGCGCCGCCGGCGAGCGCCGCGTTCGCCGCCTCGAACGCACCGTGCCCGTAACCGTTCGCTTTGACGACGGCCATGACGTGGGGCGTCTCGACGCACGCGCGCAAGTGCGCGACGTTTGCGGTGATCGCGCGGCAATCGATCGAGGCCTCGCGAAACGGCGCCGTCATGGCGTGCCCGCTCGCTCTGCGATCACGAATGCCATCGCGACCGGGCCGTCGTGAGTCATCGACAAATGCACTCGAGTAATACCGCGACGGTGCGCGGCGGCGGCCGCACCGGCCGTGAGAAGAAAGGACGGGCGCCCGTGCGAGTCGTTCACGATTTCCATATCGTGCCAATTCACGCCCGTCGACTCGCCGAAAGCCTTGAGCAGCGCCTCTTTTGCGGCAAACCGCGCGGCGAGAGACCGCACCGCAAGCCCGCGCTCGTTATCGGCGAAGAGCCTCGTGACGAGTGCGGGTGTGCGCTCGACCGCGCGTTCGAATCGAGCGAGATCGACGACGTCAACTCCGACTCCGACAATCATGGCCTACTCAACCGTGACCGATTTCGCCAAATTGCGAGGCTGATCAACGTCGAGCCCTTTCGCGACCGCGAGTTCCATTGCAAAAATCTGCAGCGGAATGACCCCGAGCAACGGCTCAAACAGGGGTGCCGCAAACGGAATTGAAATGACCTCGTCGGCGATTGATGAGACCGCGTGATCGCCGTCCTCCGCTATCGCGATCACCCGGGCTCCGCGGGCACGCACTTCTTGAATATTCGACACCACCTTGGCGTGCAAAACGTCGGACCCGTGAGGGCTGGGAACAATAACGAAAACCGGTTGCCCCGGCTCGATAAGCGCGATCGGACCGTGTTTGAGTTCGCCCGCCGCAAAACCCTCGGCGTGAATGTACGCGAGTTCTTTGAGCTTGAGAGCGCCCTCGAGTGCGACCGGGAAGCCAACGTGCCGGCCAAGAAACAACACCGCGCGCGAGTCGGTCATCCACTTGGCTAGCCGCGCGATTTGATCGCCCGTATCGAGAACGCGACCGAGCTTCTCTGGAATGGTCGATAACTCCGCGCCCTGCACGGCAATCTCCGCCTCTGACAGGGTCTGTCGTACTCGAGCCACGTGGAGGCCAAAAACATACAGCGCGGCAATTTGGGCAACGAACACCTTCGTCGATGCGACCGCGACTTCTGGTCCCGCGTGCGTGTAAACGACGGCGTCCGATTCTCGCGGGATTGTTGCGCCTTGGGTATTACAAATTGACAGCACAACGGCGCCCGATTCGCGCGCGTACTTGACCGCCATGAGCGTGTCCATCGTTTCGCCCGATTGACTCACCGATATGACGAGCGTTGTCGACGAAATGACGGGGTCGCGATACCGAAATTCGTGGCTCAGCTCGACGTCGACGGGAACTCGCGACCACTTTTCAATTGCGTATTTGGCAACCATGGCCGAATACGCGGCAGTGCCGCAACCAATGATCACGATGCGGTCAATGCGCTTCAAGAGGTATTCGGGAAGCCCCACAATGTCTCCGTCGGCAAGAGTGCCATCGGTCACCCGCCCTCGAAGCGTATTTGCCACCGCGTCGGGAGCGTCCGCGATCTCTTTGGCCATGAAGCTCGACCACCCTCCTTTGTCGGATGCCGAGACATCCCACTCCACGTCGAATTCTTCGCACACCACGCGATTGCCGTCGAAATCGGTCACGTCAACCGTGTGTGGCGTAATCGCGACCACTTGGTCTTGACCAATGACCATCGCGCGGCGGGTGTGCGCGACGAAGGCGGCGACGTCAGAGCCGAGAAAATTCTCTCCATCGCCAAGACCGATCACGAGAGGCGAGTTTCGTCTCGCACCGAGGACCAGCCCCGGTTCGTCGCTGTGGACGGCGAGCACCGTGAATGCTCCGTGGAGACGGCGAACCACTCGCCCAAACGCCGCGCGGAAATCACCGATTTTGCGATATTCGTCGCCAAGCAAAACGGCAACGACCTCGGAGTCGGTCTCACTCGAGAACGAGTATCCCGCGTCAACGAGCTCGCGTTTCAACTCGGCAAAATTCTCGACGATTCCGTTGTGAATCACCGCAAGGCGCCCGTCATCCCCCACGTGCGGGTGCGCGTTGACATCGGTCGGACCGCCGTGAGTAGCCCATCGAGTGTGGCCAATACCGGTGTGGCCGTCGGCGAGCGGATGCGTCGCAAGATCATCGGTCAGCACGTGAAGCTTTCCCGCGCGCTTTCGCGTGTTGAGCGTGCCAAACGTGTCAATTACGGCGACTCCCGCCGAATCATAGCCGCGATATTCGAGTCGCTTGAGTCCACCGAGAAGCACCGCGAGACTTCCCCGACTCCCCACATATCCGACAATTCCGCACATACGCTCAATTTTACGGGGTCGCCGAAGAACCAATCACTCGCTCGTGTGCGGCACAATAGACGAATCATGGAAGATTTGGCCCGAAACCGTCCAGGACCGCCGCAATATTCGCCGTTCGTCGAACTCGACAGAACGACGTGGTCCACGCTCGCTCAAACAATCCCGCTCCCCCTTACCGACGGCGAAATCGCCCAACTTCGAGGCCTCGGCGACGTTCTCGACCCCCGCGAAGTCGCCGAAGTATATGTTCCGCTCAGTCGCCTCATTGGTTTATACGCAACGGGGGCGCAACAGCTGCACCGCGCCACGAGTGCCTTTCTCGGCGAACGCGCGGCCAGTACCCCGTTTGTCATTGGAATTGCGGGTTCGGTTGCGGTTGGCAAGTCAACGATTGCCCGCCTCTTGACAGCGCTTCTGTCCCGATGGGTTGACACTCCTCGAGTCGAACTTGTCACGACCGACGGTTTCTTGTATCCGAACGCCGAACTCGAACGGCGCGACCTCATGAACCGCAAGGGGTATCCAGAATCATATGACCGGCGCGCGCTCGTTCGCTTCGTCGCCGAAATAAAAAGCGGCGCCGCCGACGTGCGAGCACCCCGCTACTCGCATTTGACGTACGACATTGTTCCCGACGCCGAAATCGTCGTTCGCCACCCCGATGTGTTGATTGTCGAGGGGCTCAACGTACTCCAGCCGCCCGCTGCGGGGCGCGGACTCGCGGTAAGCGACCTCTTCGACTTCACCATCTACGTTGACGCGCGAACGAGTGAAATCGCCCGGTGGTATGAGGAGCGGTTTCTCACGCTCCAGCGCGGCGCGTTTACGGACCCACTCTCGTATTTTCACCGCTTCGCCACGCTGTCCGAAGCGGAAGCCCGAGCGCGAGCGCGAGAAATTTGGACCTCGATCAACGAACCAAACGTGCGCACAAACATTCGACCGACCCGGTCACGCGCAACCCTGGTACTGCGAAAAGGGCCCGATCACACGGTGCGAAGCGTGTTGCTGCGAAAGACGTAGCGCGACACCGCCACATACACGCACGATTGGTCACGTCAATCCGCGGCCAATCGTGTCCCTTTTGCGCGGAATAAATTCTGATGAAAATACGACTACAAATATCGTCGTTGTATAAACAACGGTGTCCCGCAATGGAATCTGAACGAACCAGAACACAAGAAAAGCGATGGCCACTATGCCCAGAGCCACACCGAGGGACGCGAGCGCGCCGTCCTTCCTCGTCCGAACGACGGCAACCCCAATCCCTACCACGACGAACCCGGCGGGGAGCGTAAACAAAATCGGAGCACGCATATCAAGTAACCAAAAAACGAGGAATGCGGCGACGCCACCAACGAGGTGTGTTGCGACCAACCTCAGCATGACTCTTTTGTCATGTTCGCACTTAAAAAGTGACCCACGTACGGTCGGTTGAATTGGGCACATTTTCCTTCGGCCTCTCGCGCGGACCACCCACCGGTATCTCGCGTTCAATGATTCAATCAGGTTTTTTTTCGGCCAAAACCACACGATTCTCAGAGATCAGGAGCCAATACAACCCTCAGCACCCCCCCTCGGTCTTCCCCCTGGGAAACCGCAGGCTTTCAGCACGACTCCGCCCAGGCCAACTATCGCCCCGGCGAGGGCCGCGATGCTTCCTGCCACAAACACGCACGATTAGTCACGTCAATCAGCGGCCTCCACGGAACGGTCGTGCCCAATGCGAAAGCGCATCGGACACGACCACCGTTCACACGTTCACGGCTCCGTCACCAGTTCGTCTCCTTGGCTCGCCGCTTGTATCGAACCAAGCTGACAACCAGTGCTATGAAAAATGTCCCTGCCGGGATAATCCAGACAAGCGGACCGGTGTTCCCCCAGCTCATAATGACGAAAACGAGTACTGCGCCGATCAAGCCCGACAGCACATCAATTAGCAGCTTTCGTTTGTTACGTTCCATAGTGCGATTCCTGACCCCCACGGGATGTTAAGTTGTGCACAGCGGCCCTGTTCCGCGGCATCTTGAATTGGCCGTTGCCACGTCAACAGACGAATTGAAACTCCCAGAGCACACGGAACGACAAAGGGACCAGCGTAGCCACAGAAGAGGTTCGAGAAATATAAGGCCGTGAAATCTCTGTTGAGATTTCTCGTGTTGTCTTTCGATATCTTAATTGCAAGACCCCACCAGAGAGTATCCACCTTCGGGTCAGCCGTGACGGGGTACGCGACGCCCGCGACAGTATGATCCACCACTGTTCATTTGGGATGACAAGGGGGCGCTGATGGCGACGGACACGGTGAATAGCGGATTCACGCACGGGCTTCATGTCCTTTCGACGAGAAGCGTCACCGCGTTAGCACGACCGTTCCAACGCCAATCATCACGGCAACAGTCGGGCACGTGCTCGTGAAGATCCGAACGCGCCCCCGGGGACCACAAACCTGGCGCCTGCCCGACACGCACGAATGTCGGGCAGGCGTTTAAATCTTCATCTCGATCTCAGGGCCGTCCTCTTGACCCGCTTCTTATACCGACCCCAGCTGATGGCCAGGGAGAGGACAAAAACGAGCGCTGGGGGAACCCACAGGCTAGGCCCGGAGTACCCCCAACTCAATACGAGAAAGAACATCATCACCGCGACGACGAACCCCGACACCATTTCGATTAGCAGCTTTCGTTTGTTACGTTCCAAAGTGGAACTCCTGTCCCCCAAGGGATATTGAGTTGTGCACAGCGGCCATGCTCCGCGGCATCCTGAATTGGCCGCTGCCAGGTCAAAAGACGGATCGCTACTCCCAATCCACATGGAACAGCATAGACCCCAGCGTAGGCGCAGAAAGCGCCGGTCAGCGCGAGTACGTTGAAATCTCTGTTGAGATTTCTCGTGTCGTCTCTCGATAGCTTGATCGCAAGACCCCACCAGAGAGTATCCACCTTCGGGTCAGCCGTGACAGGGTATGCGACGCCCGCCACTGTATGGTCAACCACCTGAGTGAGAGTTCTCTCGTTGACCTGATAGCGGGTTAAGACCGTGGTACCGTCAGCGTCTTTCGCCCACGGGGCAGCAATGATAAGCGACACGGCGTCTGCGCCATCAATCGCACTTACAGACCCATCTTCGTTTGCGACGAGCTTACTGCCCTCCGGAACCGAGATCGGGTAATCGTAGCGAGTCGGAGCGTTCACGTTGTCGACAACGGTGTTGATCTGAACGGTGCCATCGTTGCGAACGACCGGGACGGTGTGTGACCCGTTTCGATTGTCATACGAAACGACACCCGGCTTCTCGACCACCGCGTCCTCCGCATCGTTCGCAAAAGGCAACCCAATCGATACCGTGCCCTTCTCCGACGAGAACGAGATACCCGCAGCCGGATTAACCGGCACTTTCAGGTTCTTCTCGGCTTCCGTCAATTCGATCGCAGTCGTGCCCGCAACGGTCGTCGAAACGGGAGCCGCATTCGCAACCGTATCTGGCGCCGCGTTCGTCACCGCGCGCAACGCGTCGCTCGGCCCATCCGCCGCCTCCGCGGGCATTGCGAGACCCCCAAAAATCACGGCGGCTGCAACGCCTGGGCAGGCAAGTGCAAGTGATGCATTTCTGACATTCAACATAAAAATTCACGCTCCTCATTGAGATGGAATAGTGTTCTCGCCACGATGACAGCCCAGCAATTATGCCGCAAGGCATTTCACCCCGACCCCTTATTGAGTGTCACCCGCGGTTACCGACGGCGGCAGCGAAAGCCCCCATATTCACCTAAAAATCACACCGTGCGCGGCGAAAAGGCCCTCATGTGCCCCAAAGAAGGGCTCTCAGCACGGCGCCCCTACCGCAACTCAATCGGAGAGCGCCTCACACGCGAGTAAATTCGACTGAAAACTACCGCTTCGAGAACTGCGGTGCCTTGCGGGCTTTCTTGAGACCGGCCTTCTTGCGCTCTTTGACTCGCGCATCGCGGCTCAAAAACCCGGCCTTCTTGAGGGAGGGCCGATTGAACTCTTCATCGATCTGGTTGAGGGCACGCGCGATTCCGAGACGCAAAGCACCGGCCTGACCGGATGGCCCACCACCGGTGATTCGGGCAATCACGTCGTAATTGCCGAGCACGTTGAGCACGGTGAATGGATCGGTGATGAGCTGTTGGTGAAGCTTGTTTGGGAAATAGTCGCCGAACTCTCGACTATTGACCGAAATGGTTCCCGATCCGGGAATCAAACGCACGCGAGCAATTGCTTGCTTGCGTCTGCCCACGGCAGCGCCGGGAACCGTGAGCGGCGCCCGAAGCGCGCTGGGCGCCGACTCCGTCGGAGTCTCGGTCGAAAAGGTCTCGGGAGCCACATCGATCTGATCTGCGATTTTTGCCACGAGTTTACGAATCCTTACCGTTTAAGAGTCTGTCAGCGAGCCTTGAGTCTGTCGGCCAGCGTTATTGGGAAATTTGGTCGAGCGTGTAGGGCGTCGGTTGCTGAGCAGAATGCGGGTGCTCGCTTCCCGCGTACACCTTGAGTTTGCGCAATTGGGCACGACCGATCGAATTCTTGGGAAGCATGCCGCGGATCGCTTTTTCGACCGCACGAGTCGGGTTTTTCTCGAGCAATTCTGCGTACGTCATTGCCGACAGCCCGCCCGGATACCCCGAATGACGATACGCTTTTTTGTGAGCCACTTTCGAACCGGTCAGAGCAACCTTTTCGGCGTTGACAACAATGACAAAGTCGCCCGTGTCGACGTGCGGTGCAAACGTCGGCTTGTGCTTGCCGCGCAAGAGCGCGGCAGCGTGGCTTGCGAGCCGACCAAGAACGACATCGTTGGCGTCAATAACAACCCACTCGCGCTGAATGGTTTGTGCCCTCGGTGAGTAAGTGCGCGTCACGGTCGTACTGCTTTCCAACTCGAATATGAGACGTTCGTGGATCCCACTCCGAAACCATTTCGACCCGCGATACAAGCGAGGCGAGCGAAACACCGTCAATGGAGGGCTCAAATCCGCGTGCCGTGCTAGCTGAGCACAGACATCAACGTTCAATAGTAGGCGGCGCACTAACAGCCAGTCAAACTGTCGCGGCGAGCACGTGTCTGAAGCGCTCGGTCAGCGAGCAGCTCGTCGGCCGGATATCCGACTTCGACGAGCGTGAGACCGCGAGCGGGCATCACCGTAAACTCTGAGGTTCGCACTTTTTCGTCGCGGAGCCGAGCAATTCTCGCCCAACCCAGTCTTCCCTCGCCGACAGCAACACACGCCCCGACGAGCGCGCGCGCCATGCTGTGGCAAAACGCATCAGACTCGACGCGCGCAACGAGAACACCGTCGGCTTTGCGCAACCAGTGGAATTCTTTGAGATGCCGTATCGTCGTTGACCGATCACGCGGTTTGCAAAATGCCGCAAAGTCGTGCACGCCCAGCAGCGACTCGGCTGCTCGATTCATATCGCCGATATCGAGCGCGGTGGGATACCACGCGGTCGTCAAGCGCCTGAGCGGGTCGCGCTCGCTGAGCGCGTCAGCGATCCGATACCGATAGCGGCGATAAATCGCCGAAAACCGGGCGTCGAATCCTCGCGGTGCGATCGAGACGCGCTTGACGACAACATCAGACGATTGACTGAGAATTCCGTTTAATCGCCGGGCCAAAAGTGTTGCCGCGTCGCTCGCCGGTGGCGATTTTTTTTGGCCGCGCGAAACGATTGTGGCCACCTGTTCGTCGGTCACGTCGCAGTGTGCCACTTGGCCAGTCGCGTGAACCCCCGAGTCTGTTCGACCGGCTACCGTGAGGTCGGGCACGGGAGGAAGACGAAAGAGAGTTGCCAACGCATCGTCGAGCACACCCTGCACCGTGCGAAGCGCCGGCTGACGCGCCCAACCAAAAAAAGCCGTGCCATCGTACGAAATATCGAGCCGAAATCGCGTTGACTGCACGTCGTCAGCTTATTATGGCGCGGAAACTCGAGCACACGGTGCGACGAATGAGTGGCATGCGCGCACGTGCGGCGTCTTCACGTAGTCGCCACCACTGGGAGATCAGATTGCGGCGGTGAGACACTCGGGAGCCGACTATTGAGGCGGCGCCTTTTTTTCGGGTTCAGGCGTCGCGTCTGCATTGCTCTCATTATCGCCACCTGAATCCGGTTCGGCGGGAGACTCAGGCTCGGGCGATTTTTCGACGTCGTCAGCCGAGTCGTTGGGCGACTGTGCTTCTTTAATTTTGGCACCTGTCGAGCGAGGCCCGGTTGCTTTCGTCTCTGACGACTTCGAGGCCGGGGACTTCGTCGCCCGAGGCGTGGCCGCGACGGGTTCTAAAACAAGTTCGATCACCGCGAGAGACGCGTTGTCTCCCTTGCGAAAACCAACTTTGGTGATGCGCGTGTAGCCGCCTTCGCGGTCGGCGACGAGCGGAGCAATTGCGGTAAAAAGTTCGTGAACCGCACTCTTGTCGCGGATCACGGACACGACGCGACGACGAGAATGGAGGTCGCCGCGCTTCGCAAAAGTAATGAGTCGTTCCGCAAGTGGACGAAGTCGCTTTGCTTTCGTTTCTGTCGTCGTAATCGATTTGTGCGTGTACAACGCGGCAGCCAAATTGGCCAGCATCAGACGCTCGTGCGCGGGTCCGCCTCCGAGACGAGAACCCTTGGTCGGTTTAGGCATTTTCGTTGGTCTCCAGAATCAAAATGTCGTGGAAAAAGAGGTGTACAACGCCGACGCTCAGACGGCCTCGTCCTCGTAGCCGCTGTAGAAGTGGGCACCATCGAAACCGGGGACCGAGTCTTTCAGCGACATTCCCAACTCGACGAGCTTGTCTTTGACTTCGTCAACTGACTTTTGACCGAAATTACGAATGTTCATGAGCTGCGTCTCCGAGAGGGCAAGGAGCTCGCTCACCGAGTTAATGCCCTCACGCTTGAGGCAGTTGTACGAACGCACTGACAGATCGAGGTCTTCAATTGGCATTGACAATTCGGAGCTGAGTACGGCGTCAACCGGCGCAGGGCCAATCTCAATCCCCTCGGCCGCGTTGTTGAGCTCGCGAGCCAAACCGAACAACTCGGTCAAGGTGCGACCAGCAGACGCGATTGCGTCACGCGGAGAAATCGCCGACTTTGTTTCGACCTCGACGACGAGGCGATCAAAGTCGGTACGCTCGCCCGCTCGAGTCGCTTCAACACGATACGTCACCTTGAGAACGGGAGAATAGATCGAATCAATCGGAATCTGGCCGGCCTCGCTGAACTCGTTCCTATTCTGAGTCGCGGACACGTAGCCACGACCACGTTCAATCGTCAACTCGAGTTCAAACTTGGCTTTGTCGTTAAGCGTCGCAATGACCAAATCGGGATTGTGAACTTCGACGCCACCCGGGGCCGAAACGTCTGCGGCCGTCACTCGACCAGAACCCTGCTTGCGCAAGTACGCGGTGATGGGTTCATCGTGTTCGCTCGAGACAACCAAGCTCTTGATGTTGAGGATTATCTCGGTGACATCCTCTTTTACCCCGGGAATCGTGCTGAATTCGTGAAGAACGCCGTCGATGCGAATGCTCGTCACCGCGGCACCGGGAATCGACGACAAGAGCGTTCGGCGAAGGGAATTTCCCAGCGTATATCCAAAACCAGGCTCAAGAGGCTCAATGATGAATCGTGAACGGAACTCCGAAACGTTCTCTTCGGTAAGGGTTGGGCGCTGTGCAATTAGCACTGTTGATTCCTTTCGGCTAAGTGTCCGATCTCGATGACACTTGCTGGTCCGTATGCTGGCTCGGTGTTCAGTTGGAGTGGTGAAGGTTCTTGTTAGACGCTAGACGCGACGCCGCTTGGGTGGGCGGCAACCGTTATGCGTTTGCGGAGTGACATCATTGATCGATCCGACCTCGAGTCCGGCGGCTTGAAGTGAACGGATCGCAGTCTCTCGACCGGATCCCGGTCCTTTGACAAAGACGTCAACCTTCTTCATGCCGTGCTCTTGCGCCTGACGTGCGGCCGATTCGGCGGCAAGCTGAGCGGCGAATGGCGTCGACTTGCGCGACCCCTTGAATCCGACGCCACCAGAAGACGCCCAGCTGATCACGGCGCCACTGGGGTCGGTAATCGACACGATGGTGTTGTTGAACGTGCTCTTAATGTGAGCCTGCCCCACAGCAACGTGCTTTTTCTCTTTGCGGCGCGGCTTGCGAGTGGTCGTTTTGGTTGTTGCCATGTTTTCTCCTCAGTGTGGCGGCAGTGGCTACTTGCGGCCAACCTTCTTCTTACCTGCCACGGTGCGTTTGGGTCCCTTGCGGGAGCGGGCGTTCGTTTTGGTCCGTTGACCGCGAACGGGAAGGCCGCGGCGGTGACGGATCCCCTCGTAACTGCCAATTTCGACTTTGCGCCGAATGTCTGCGGCGACCTCGCGTCGAAGATCGCCCTCGACCTTGTAGTTTTCTTCAATGTGATCCCGCAGCGCGATGAGCTGGTCGTCGCTCAGGTCTTTAACTCGGACTTCCCCGCTAATTTCGGTCTCTGCGAGGGTTTTGAGTGCTCGCGTGCGACCAACGCCGTAAATGTACGTAAGTGCGACTTCGACGCGTTTATCGCGCGGAATATCGACTCCTGCCAGACGTGCCATGGGTGGCTTCTCCTGTATTGATGTGTGGAGGTCTTCGACAACGCCGGTGCCCCGGCCTCCAACCGGGGGTGTCACCCTGCGGCCTAACCGAGCCGGTGGGGTTCTAACGTTGCCGTAATTAATTCACTAGTTATTGTGTCTCGCGAGGCCACGTGCTTGCGGGCACCCGACCGCGCGATCAAGGTCAACCTTGACGTTGCTTGTGGCGCGGATTGTTATCGCAAATGATCATCACCCGACCGTTGCGACGAATCACCTTGCAGTGATCGCAAATACGCTTGACGCTCGGTTTGACTTTCATCGTTCTTTTCCTTTTTGTCACTGTCTTGTTTCGCATCGATGATCCCCATCGAGTGCGAAACACAACCGTGCAGCATTGCCACCAGCAGCCGTTATTTGTAGCGATACACGATCCGGCCGCGATTGAGATCGTATGGACTCATTTCTACAATCACGCGGTCGGTGGGGAGGATACGGATGTAATGCTGACGAACTTTGCCCGAGATGTGAGCGAGTACGACATGCCCGTTGCTGAACTTCACACGAAACATCGCGTTAGGCAGTGCCTCGACTACTTCGCCTTCGATCTCAATGACGCCGTCTTTATTGGCCATAGCCTCACTGTCGCTATTAGTATTTCTGCTGGTCTTGCGGATGATTACGGTGCTGTGAATGGACGATTCCGCGCACAAAGCACCAATCGGCAATCTTATGCCACCGCGAGTCCAGTTAGCAAGCGGGAGGTCTGTTGCGTCCGTCGTGATCGGTGCCCCGCTTTACGACGAGAGTGGCCGTAGCCCGGCAACGAGACGACACTCGTCATGGATCAACACGCTTCGCGAGGGAGGCTAGTCGATGGGGGCGGGGGTTATCCCATACGGGGCGAGGTCGGCCGCTCCACCGTCGGGCGCCGTAAGAACCCAAATACCGCCCCTGTGGACCGCTACCGAGTGTTCCCAGTGGGAGGCCGCGCGACCGTCCGCGGTAACGACCGTCCACCCGTCGTTCGCGACGAATGTCTTCGGATCGCCCAAAACAACCATTGGCTCGATAGCAACGACGAGTCCCGGCTTGACCTCCGGACCGAGCGCCTTCGTTCGGTAGTTGAACACGGGCGGAGCCTCGTGCATCGACCGTCCGATTCCGTGGCCAACGTAATCGGTGAGAATTCCGTAGGTGCCGTGGGAATTGACATGGTCCTCAATCGCCTCGCCAACCTCGTTGAGGTGCTTTGCCGTCGCAAGCCTCGCGATTGCGGCCCACAGCGATCCTCTCGTCACGGCTGAGAGCGTTTCTCGCTCGTGCACGACGTCGGGTCTCGACGGGTCGGGAATGACGACGGTGATTGCGGCGTCGCCGTTCCAGCCCCCGACGATGGCTCCGCTGTCGACCGAAACGATGTCCCCGCCCGCAAGCGCCCTGTCACCGGGTATGCCGTGTACAACTTCGTCATTCACCGACGTGCAAATCGTGTGCCGATAGCCGGGTTCGAGCTGAAAATTAGATCTCCCCCCGCACGCAATAATGGCCGCTTCGGCACGGCGATCAAGATCGAACGTCGTGACGCCGGGACGAATGGCATCTCGGACCGCGTCGAGGGATGCCAACGTTGCCCGCCCTGGCGCGACCATTTGGCGCAATTGCGCGGGAGTCTTATACATCGCGCGACGAAGGCCGATCACAGTCCGGCACCCAATGGCGGATCGTGAGGTGCTCTCCGAGCCCCGTCGACGCCTCGTTCGTCGAGAACGCGGAGGATTCGCTCCGTCACATCGTCAATCGGCCCGAGTGCGTCGACCGACACGACGAGGCCCCGCGATGAGTACACCTCGATGAGAGGAGCGGTCTGCTTTTCGTAGAGTGCAAGACGCCGCCGAATCACGTCGCCCGTGTCGTCGGGCCGGCCTTGTTCTCTCGCGCGCTTGTGCAATCGAGCGACCACTTCCGCGGCGTCAGCTCGAAGCTGGATGACCGCATCGAGCCGCGTGTTCTCGGTTTCGAGAAACGCGTCGAACGCTGCCACTTGCTCGATTGTTCGGGGATAGCCGTCGAGAAGAAAGCCTCTCGCGGCATCGGACTCGTGAAGCCGATGCCGAACGATCGAATTCGTGAGCCCGTCGGGAACGTACTCGCCCGAATCCAAATACGCTTTCGCTCGCCGACCAAGCTCGGTCTCGTTAGCGACGTTGTCACGGAAAATGTCGCCCGTCGAGACCGCGGGAACGCCCAGCTTCGACGCCAAACACGCGGCTTGCGTTCCCTTGCCCGCACCGGGCGGGCCAATTAAGAGCAGCCGAACACCGCGATGCCCCGTCTCGTTCAACGAAGCAAACCCTCGTAGTGCCGCTGTTGAAGCTGCGAATCGATTTGCTTGACCGTTTCGAGGCCCACACCCACGATAATCAAGATTGACGCACCACCGAAGGGGAAGTTCGCGTTTGCCCCAACGAGCGCGAGGGCAATAAGCGGAATAAGTGCGATGAGACCGAGGTAAATCGATCCGGGAAGTGTCACGCGCGTCAGCACATAATCCAAATACTCGGCGGTCGGTCGCCCAGCGCGAATTCCGGGGATAAAGCCTCCGTATTTCTTCATGTTGTCGGCAACCTCTTCAGGATTGAACGTGATCGCCACGTAGAAGTACGTGAATCCGACGATTAACAGGAAGTACAGCAGCATGTAAAGGGGATGATCGCCCTTCGTGAGGTAGTTCGTGATCCACACGACCCAATCTGCCGGTTGTTGACCCGCGGATGGCTGGTTGAACTGGGCGATTAGCGCCGGCAAATACAAGAGGGACGACGCAAAAATAACCGGAACGACGCCCGCCATATTGACCTTGATAGGAATGTACGTGTTGTTTCCCCCGTACGTTCGTCGACCCACCATGCGCTTGGCGTATTGCACGGGGACTCGCCTTTGGGACTGTTCGACGAAGACAACGAGCGCAACGATGACGAGGCCGACCGTGAGCACGAGAAGAAAAATATCGAACCCTTGCGACGTCATGATCGCAATCAACGAGCCCGGGAACGTCGCCGCAATCGATGTGAAAATCAAGAGCGACATTCCGTTGCCAATGCCGCGCTCGGTAATGAGCTCTCCCATCCACATGATGAGGCCGGTCCCCGCGGTCATCGTGATGACCATGAGCATGATCGCGTACCACGAATCTTCGGTGATCAGTTGCGAGCACAGCGCCGAAGACGACGTTCCAAAGAGCGCACCACTGCGAGCCACCGTGATGAGTGTCGTCGATTGAAGTAAGCCAAGCGCAATCGTGAGGTATCGCGTGTATTGCGTCAACGTTGCCTGGCCCGATTGGCCTTCTTTATAGAGCGTGTCGAAGCGAGGGATGACAACACGAAGAAGCTGCACAATGATCGAGGCCGTGATGTACGGCATAATTCCGAGCGCGAAAACCGACAGCTGGAGCAGCGCGCCCCCGCTAAATAGGTTGACAAGCTCGTAAAGGCCTGACGCGTTCTGGTTTGCCGCAAGACACTCCTTGACGTTGCCGAAATTGACGAACGGCGACGGAATAAACGACCCCAATCGAAAAAGGGCCACAATTGCGAGCGTGAACCCGATCTTGCGACGGAGGTCTGGAGTGCGAAATATTCGCGCGACGGCGCTTAACAATTACGTGTCTCCTGATTTCGTGAAAGGAGTTGGTCCGGGTAGTTTGACACATGCCACGCCACCGGAGCCAGACTTCCGTGTGAAGCGGCTCACATTATCGTATGGAACCGCCCGCGGCTACGATCTTTTTCTCTGCAGAACGGGAGACTTTGTCCACCGCAACATTCAGCTTAACCGCAATGGCCCCATTGCCGAGAACCTTCACTTTTTCGTTCTTGCGAACCACTCCCCGCCCAACCAAGTCGACGACGGTCACTGTGCCCCCCGAGGGATACAGTTCGGCGAGCTTTTCAAGGTTCACGACCTGGTACACAACCCGGAAAGGATTATTAAATCCGCGAAGCTTGGGAGCCCGCATGACCGACGTGAGATTGCCGCCCTCGAATCCCGGTCGGACGGTGTGTCGAGCCTTTGTCCCCTTCGTCCCACGCCCCGCTGTTTTGCCCTTGGAACCTTCGCCACGCCCAACGCGAGTTCGTTCCTTCTTCGAACCGGGCGCTGGACGCAAGTGGTGGACCTTGAGCACTGGCTCGCGTTTGGAATCAACGGACTCTGAGGCCGCGTGAGTGCTCGATCGCGTCGCCGCGGTGGATGACGCGGCCGGGGTCGCGGCGCCCGTTTTCGCGGGAGCCTTCGAGGCGCCGGTGCTCGTCGCCTTCGCGGGTGCTTTCGCAGGTGCCTTGGCGGGTGCCGCTGCACTCGACGTCGCGGGTGCTTTGGCAGGTGCTTTCGCAGGTGCCGCGGCACTCGACTTGGCGGGAGCCTTCGCGGGAGCTTTTCCCGAGCTCGTGCTCGCGCGCTTCGCCGACGCGGTGGCCGGAGCCTTCGAGGCAACCGGCGGTTTCTTCTTTGCGGGCGCGGCAGGCTCAGCGCTTTCGTTCTTATCCTTGTCAACCATTAGTCAATCTCCTCGACCCTCACCAAGTGAGCGACGGTCTTGACGTAACCGCGATTCTGAGGGGTGTCGTCACGAATCGCGAAATCTCCGATGCGCTTGAGCCCCAAGCTGCGCAACGTATCGCGCTGATTCTGTTTTTCGCTCACTTTAGACTTCACTTGCGTAACCTTCAGGCGTGACCCCATCACGAACCCGCCTTCGCCCGCTTTTGCGCGCGCACACCAAGCGCGCGGGGGCTACTCGGTCGAAGTCGAGGCCGCGACGAGCGGCAACTCCCCGCAGGCTCTTCGAGGTGCCGCGAGTGCCGAAACCGTCGCGTGCACGATGTTTATCGTGTTCGATGATCCGAGTGACTTGCTCAGGACGTCGTGGACCCCGGCACACTCAAGCACCGCGCGAACCGGACCACCCGCGATAACACCCGTACCTGCGCTCGCTGGACGAAGTAAAACGACACCCGCCGCCGCTTCGCCTTGCACCGGGTGAGGAATCGTGTTATCGACCCGCGGCACCCGAAAGAAGTTCTTCTTCGCCTCTTCGGCGCCCTTGGCGATTGCCGTGGGAACCTCTCGCGCCTTTCCGTACCCAACTCCGACGAGTCCGTCGCCGTCTCCCACGACGACGAGCGCGGTGAAGCTGAAACGACGACCGCCTTTCACGACCTTCGAGACACGATTGATCGCAACAACTTTTTCTAAAAATTGGCCTTTGTCAGTGTCGCGATTACCCGAGTCACGACTGGGGTTGCGATCACGACCACCCCGACGCGCCTCGCGAGGTTCATTCTTTGTGGCGTCCGACGAAGACTTCGCCTCGCCGTTCGCCTCGTGGGCCACGTCGCGCTCCTTCGTCGTGTTCGTGTTTTGCTCAGTGCTCACAGGTCTAGCCCCGCTTCTCTCGCGCCGTGGGCGATAGCCGCCACCCGCCCGGCGTATCGACTGCCACCTCGGTCAAAGACGACCGCACCGATGTCAGCTTTCTTTGCGCGCTCGCCAACGAGTTCGCCAACCTTGCGCGCTTTGGCCGTCTTATCGCCGTCAAATTTTCGCATTTCTGTCTCGAGAGTCGACGCCGACACGAGAGTGGATCCCGTGCTGTCATCGACGACCTGCACAAATACGTGCCGAGCTGAGCGCGTAACAACCAGTCGGGGACGAGATCGCGTGCCAACAATTCGTTTCCGCACGCGAGCATGCCGGCGATCACGAGCCGCTCCCTTACTAGTGCCTCTCGTACTTGGCCTCATCGTTACTTACCACTCTTTCCAGCTTTGCGGCGAACGACCTCGCCTACATAGCGCACACCCTTGCCCTTGTAAGGTTCTGGCTTGCGCAATTTGCGAATGTTCGCGGCAATCTCGCCAACGGCTTGTTTGTCAATGCCGTGCACGGTAACCCTGTTGTTTCCCTCAACGGCAAAACTAATTCCCGCCGGTGGGTCAACCGTGATCTTGTGGGAATATCCCAGTACCAATTCGAGGGACTTACCGTGCGCGGTGATTCGGTACCCGGTTCCCACAACCTCGAGAGCGCGCGCATACCCGTTGGTGACACCGACAATCTGGTTATGGATGAGCGAACGCGTCAGGCCGTGCAGCGAGCGCGATTCGCGCTCATCGTTGGGGCGCGTCACGAGCACGACACCACCTTCGACTGTCGCCTCAATTGGACTCGCTATCGTGAGTGACAATTCGCCCTTGGGACCCGTGACGGTCACCGAGCGACCGTCAATCGACACCGTCACGGTCGGCGGAATATCAATGGGGAGTCTTCCAATGCGTGACATTATGAACTACCACACGTAGGCGAGAACTTCCCCACCTACGCCCTTCTTCTCAGCCTGGCGGTCAGTGAGCAATCCCGAGGATGTCGACAAAATTGCCACGCCGAGCCCGCCAAAAACCTGAGGAATCGCGGTCGACCGCGTATAGACCCGCAAACCGGGCTTTGAAACGCGCTTGATCCCAACGATCGAGCGCTCCCGATTGGGGCCGAACTTGAGGCTCAGTGTGAGGGTCTTGCCCACCTCGGCGTCAGTCACGTCCCACGCCGAAATGTAGCCCTCTTCTTTAAAATTTCTGCAATGTGCGACTTGAGCTTGCTGTGCGGCATCGACACGGTGTCGTGAAACGCCGAATTCGAGTTGCGCAGTCTGGTCAGCATGTCTGCGACCGGATCGGTCATTGTCATTGTGTTGCCCTTCTCGCCTGGTTTCGTTTTTGCGTCGTGCGGAAAAACGACCTGTGGTGGTTAGCGTGCTCGCGTGCGAGCACAAACATCAATCCTCGTTGTTTGCGGTACGGAATGGAAATCCGAGTGACGTGAGCAATGCGCGTCCTTCATCGTCATTGCGCGCCGTCGTCACGACCGTCACATCGAAACCACGCACTCGATCAATCTTGTCTTGGTCGATCTCGTGAAAAACCGATTGCTCAGTAATGCCGAATGTGTAGTTGCCATTGCCGTCAAACTGTCGGTCTGAAAGCCCCCGGAAATCGCGAATTCGAGGGAGCGCGAGCGAGAGCAACCGGTCGAGAAACTCCCACGCGCGATCACCGCGAAGCGTGACGTGCGCGCCAATGGGTTGCCCCTCGCGCAACTTGAACTGGGCAATCGACTTCTTTGCCTTCGTCACGCGCGGTTTTTGACCCGTGATTTTCATGAGGTCCGCAACCGCACCATCGATGACCTTGCCATCGCGAGCCGCATCGCCCACCCCGGTATTCACGACGACCTTGACAAGCCCAGGAACCTGGTGCACGTTGCTCAAGCCGAGTTCTTTTGTGAGGTGCTCGACAATTTCGTTGCGAAACTTCTGCTTAAGGCGCGGCTGGTAGGTGCCAGCCGTCGCGGCAGTTGCTGGGGGAGTCATTCGAGGTCCTTACCTGACTTCTTCGCATAACGCACGCGAACCGTCTTGGTCACGCGGTCCTTTGTCACCTTTTCATTTCGGTGACCGACACGAGTTGGTTTCTTGGTGCCGGGATCAACGACAGCCACGTTCGACACGTGGATCGAGGCTTCGTGGGTCTCAATCCCACCTGTTTTGATGCCGCGCTGTGTTTGACCAACGCGGACGTGCTTCGACACGAAATTCACGCCCTCGACAATCACCCGGTTTCTCTCGACGAGAACCTCGACGACTCGACCCTGCTTGCCCCGGTCTCCACCACGGGCCTGCTTCGCTCCCGTAATCACTTCGACGAGGTCACCCTTTTTTATCGTTGCCATGACTAGATAACCTCCGGGGCCAACGAGACAATCTTCATGAACTTCTTGTCGCGAAGTTCCCGACCCACGGGCCCGAAAATACGAGTGCCGCGAGGATCGCCGTCCGGCTTGACGAGAACGGCCGCGTTTTCGTCAAACTTGATGTACGAACCGTCTTGTCGACGCGTTTGTTTCGCGACTCGCACAATGACGGCCTTGACAACATCGCCCTTCTTGACGTTGCCGCCGGGAATTGCGTCTTTAATGGTCCCGACGACGACATCGCCCAGGCCCGCGTATCGGCGGCCCGAACCGCCAAGAACTCGAATCGTCAGCAACTCTTTAGCGCCCGTGTTGTCGGCGACCTTGAGTCGCGATTCTTGCTGAATCACTTTTTTCTCCTCATTACTCAAGCACGCGTACGCTTACTTGGCCTTCTCGAGAATTTCGACCAATCGCCACCGCTTTGTCGCGCTCAGTGGACGAGTTTCACTAATAATCACAAGGTCACCGACCCCCGCGGAATTCACTTCATCGTGCACCTTGACCTTGGACGTCCGGCGAAGAACTTTGCCGTACAAAGGGTGCTTAACGCGGTCTTCGACCTCGACAACGATCGTCTTCGCCATCTTGTCGCTCGTTACGTAGCCACGACGGGCCTTCCGATAACCGCGAACGAGTTCGTCGGCCGCGGTGGCTTCGGTTGCGGTGGTGGTTTTCTTAGCGGTCGCCATTACTGCGCCTCCTCACTTCTCTCGGTTGCCGCACTTTCTGCGGATTCGGCTTTTTTGCCTCGAGTTTTCTTGTCTGTTGCCGCCGGAGCGCTCTCGTGAGGGACCGGTGTCGCTCGGATGCCCAACTCGCGTTCGCGGATCACGGTGTAGATGCGCGCAATGTCGCGCTTAACGGCTCGCACTCGACCGTGGCTCTCTAGCTGACCGGTTGCCGACTGAAACCGCAAGTTGAACAACTCTTCTTTTGCCCTCTTAAGTTCTTCAATGAGTCGAACGCCATCAAAATTATCGAGCTCGGCGGGCGCGAGATCTTTAGAACCAATCGCCATTACGCGTCTCCCTCCTCGCGCTTGATAATGCGTGCCTTGAGTGGCAACTTGTGAATCGCTCGTGTGAGTGCTTCGCGAGCAACATCGTCGGCAACACCGCTCAGCTCAAAGAGAACGCGACCGGGTTTAACATTCGCTACCCACCACTCGGGAGAGCCCTTACCGGACCCCATGCGCGTCTCGGCGGGTTTCTTCGTGAGCGGACGATCAGGGTAGATTGTGATCCACACTTTTCCGCCGCGCTTAATGTGTCGCGTCATTGCAATTCGAGCGGACTCGATCTGACGATTTGTCACGTACGCGGGAGTAATAGCCTGAATTCCGTAATCACCGAACGACACCGTCGTACCACCCGTCGCGTGGCCGGAACGCCCGGGGTGATGCTGTTTCCGGTATTTGATTTTGCGTGGAATCAACATGGTTACGCCTCAACTCCCGCTTCTGCAGGGGCTTCAGTTACCGTCCGACGGCCACGATCACCGTCGCGTGCGTCCCTTCGATCAGGCCTCGATGGCTTCGAATTCACCTGCTCGCGAGCGAGCTCTTTGTTGGTGATATCGCCTTTATAAATCCACACTTTGACGCCGATCCGGCCAAACGTCGTCTTCGCCTCGTAGAACCCGTAGTCGATATTCGCGCGCAAGGTGTGCAACGGAACTCGGCCTTCGCGATAAAACTCCGAGCGGCTCATTTCAGCCCCACCGAGTCGACCCGAAACCTGGATGCGAACGCCTTTTGCTCCCGCACGCTGAGCGCCCTGTAGTCCCTTACGCATGGCTCGACGGAATGCCACGCGAGCGGAAAGCTGCTCGGCAATCCCTTGCGCAACTAGTTGAGACACCGCTTCCGGATTCTTCACTTCAAGAATGTTGAGCTGGATTTGCTTTCCGCTGAGCTTTTCGAGATCGGAACGAATCCGCTCCGCTTCTGCGCCTCGACGACCGATTACGATTCCCGGGCGTGCCGTATGAATATCGACCCGGACACGATCCCGTGTGCGCTCGATCTCAATACGCGCGACTCCAGCCCGATCAAGTGTTGACTGGAGTAACCGACGAATCTTAATGTCTTCGGCGACGTAATCGGAATACCGCTGACCGCGTTTTGTGCTGTCGGAAAACCACCGCGACACGTGGTCGGTGGTGATGCCCAATCGGAAACCGTAGGGGCTTACCTTCTGGCCCATTACTTCTCACCCTCCTCGGGTGTCGTGAGCACTACTGTGATGTGGCTCGTGCGCTTGTTGATGCGAAAAGCACGACCTTGTGCGCGAGGTTGGAAACGCTTGAGCGTTGTTCCTTCGTCAACGAACGCGCGACTCACAATGAGATCTTGGTCATCCAAGAACGTGTTCGACGAGTCTGCTTTCACTCGCGCGTTTGCAATTGCCGAGGCAACAAGTTTGTACACGGGTTCGCTCGCGCCTTGCGGCGCAAACTTTAAGATAGCGAGCGCGTGTTCCGCTTGCTTGCCGCGAATTAGGTTGACAACGCGCCGGGCCTTTTGAGGCGTAACGCGGATGTGACGCACGCGGGCGATCGACTCCACCACTCTTCTCCTCCTCGTCGCCGCTAGCGGCGACGACCCTTTCGGTCGTCTTTTTCATGGCCGCGAAAAGTACGCGTGGGCGCAAACTCGCCGAGCTTGTGGCCAACCATCGTTTCTGTCACAAACACGGGAACGTGTTTGCGTCCGTCGTGGACCGCTATCGTGTGGCCGAGCATCGCAGGAATGATCATTGAGCGACGAGACCACGTCTTGATCACGCTCTTCTTTTTCGCTTCGTTTTGCGCGACGACCTTGTGATAAAGGTGGTCGTCAACGAAGGGGCCCTTCTTGAGACTGCGTGGCATTCCCTAACTCCTACTTACGCTTCTTGCCAACGGTGCGACGACGGACGATGAGCTTGTTACTCTCTTTCTTGGGGTGACGAGTACGGCCCTCGGCCTTGCCCCACGGGCTCACCGGGTGTCGCCCACCTGAGGTCTTCCCTTCACCGCCACCGTGCGGGTGATCGACCGGGTTCATCGCAACGCCGCGAACCGTGGGCCTCACGCCCTTCCACCGCATGCGTCCCGCTTTTCCCCAGTTAATGTTCGATTGCTCGGCGTTACCGACTTCACCGATGGTCCCGCGACAACGGGCATCAACATTGCGAATTTCCCCGGACGGCAAGCGAAGCTGCGCGTAGGGTCCGTCTTTCGCAACGAGTCGAACCGATGCGCCAGCAGAGCGAGCTAGCTTAGCGCCGCCTCCGGGCTTGATCTCAATCGCGTGAATCACGGTTCCGGTTGGGATATTGCGCAAGGGAAGATTGTTTCCCGGTTTAATGTCGGCGGATGCGCCCGATTCGATGACATCGCCTTGCTTGAGTCGATTCGGCGCCAAAATGTAGCGCTTCGCGCCGTCGACAAAATGTAAGAGTGCAATCCGTGCGGTACGGTTCGGATCGTATTCAATGTGCGCGACTCGAGCCTCGACCCCGTCTTTGTCATGACGGCGGAAATCAATTACACGATACTGCCGTTTGTGCCCACCACCAATGTGCCGAGTCGTGATTCGTCCCTGGTTGTTTCGACCACCGGACTTCGACAACGGACGAAGCAGTGATTTCTCAGGAATCGACCGGGTGATCTCCGCGAAGTCGGCCACAGACGAACCGCGCCGACCCGGCGTTGTGGGTTTGTGCTTGCGAATAGCCATGAGTTTTCCTCCCCTTCCCTACCCGACAGCGGTAAAGATGTCGATGGAACCGGACTTGAGAGTAACAATCGCGCGCTTGGTGTCCTTGCGCTTGCCAGGACCGAATTTCGTGCGCCGGCTTTTACCCGAACGATTCAACGTATTCACAGCGGCAACTTCGACCGCGAAAATCGTCTCAATCGCCCGTTTGATTTCGGCCTTATTCGAGCGCGGGTCAACGACAAACGTGTATTTGCCCTCGTCAATGAGTCCGTAACTCTTTTCTGAGACAACCGGCGACACAATGATGTCTCGCGGATCCTTGTTTAATGCGGTCACAGCGAGACCTCTTCTTTCGTCGCCTTGCTCTCGACGAATGCGTCAAACGCCGCTTTCGTGAAAACAATGTCATCGCTGACCAGCACGTCGTAAGCGTTGAGCTGGTCAAAAGACATAAGGTGCGCCGTCGGGATGTTCCGCACGCTCTTAGTCGTCACGTCGTCGCCCCGATCAATCACGACGAGAACGTGTTTGCTCGACGCAATCTGCGCGAGGGTTCGTGAGGCTTCTTTCGTCGACGGCACGGTCCCCGCGGCAATCGACTCGACGACGTGAACTCGCGACCCACGAGCGCGATCAGAAAGCGCACCGAGAAGTGCGGCGGAAATCATCTTTTTGGGCGTGCGCTGGGCATAGCTCCGTGGTACGGGCCCGTGGACAACGCCACCACCAATCATCTGCGGCGCGCGGATCGAACCCTGACGGGCGCGGCCCGTTCCCTTTTGCTTGAACGGCTTACGCCCCGAGCCCGATACCTCACCACGCCCCTTGGTCTTGTGTGTCCCTTGACGAGCGGCCGCAAGTTGGGCAACGACAACCTGATGAATGAGTGGGATGTTGGTCTGAACATCAAAAAGCTCGGAGGGAAACTCAACGGGGACGAGCTTTCCTTGTGTGGTCACCATCGTTACGCTCCCTTCACTGCATTGCGCACGAAGACGATGCGTCCGCGACTTCCGGGAACCGCGCCTTTAACCAAAATCAGGCCGTTCTCGACATCAACAGAGAACACCGAGAGGTTCAACACGGTCACGCGCTCGCCACCCATTCGACCGGCCATGCGCATTCCCTTAAAACGCGGCTGGGTGTCGACGATGCACCAATCGAGCCGGGTTTGCGGTGATTGCGATGAGAACCGTGCGACGCGGATACTCCCTTAAAATTGTGACGCTTCATGACACCCGCGAAGCCCTTGCCCTTGCTCGTCCCGACGACATCAACTCTCGTCCCCGCTTCAAACACCGCATCAACCGTCAACTCTTGCCCAAGAGTGTAGGTTGCGGTATCCGCGGTGCGAACCTCGGCGCGGTGGCGGCGCGGAGTCACACCCGCCTTCGAAAAATGCCCCGCATCCGGTTTGTTGACCCTGCGAGGATCAATCGCACCGAACGCAATTTGAACGGCGCTGTATCCGTCACGGTCAACCGTGCGGATTTGCGTCACGACGTTTGGCGAAATCTCAATCACGGTGACAGGGACGAGCTTATTTTGAGCGTCCCACACTTGAGTCATGCCGAGCTTCCTGCCGAGCAGACCCATCGCGGTCTTGGTATCGGTAGACATGGATTCCCTTAGAGCTTGATTTCGATGTTGACGTCCGCGGACAGATCGAGGCGCATGAGCGAATCGACTGCTTTCGGAGTCGGGTTGACAATATCGATGAGGCGTTTGTGGGTGCGCATTTCAAAATGTTCGCGACTGTCTTTGTACTTGTGAGGCGAACGGATAACACACACGACGTTCTTTTCGGTAGGGAGCGGAACGGGGCCAACAACAGTCGCGCCCGCCCGCATGACCGTGTCAACGATCTTGCGGGCCGAGACCTCAATGACCTCGTGATCGTATGACTTGAGTCGAATGCGGATCTTTTGTTCCGCCATGGTTTGGCTCACTCTCATTTACACGTCTTGCGATCTCAATGGTGCAAGACACGCTTGCGTACCAAACCGCTGGCACTTCTTCTTGACGCACCACTATTGTTCTGTCAATATCACGACCGTGCGGCCGCGATGTTCTCGACCCCGCGCCAGTCCACAAAAGCGGCGCCGAACACACCGCACGTTGACACGGCGCTGCCGTGACTCGATGGGTGTCGATTACATTTGTTCTGCTGCCCGCGGCCTAGCCTGGCGAAATACCACTCGCTTCTATGCACTACCTGGCAGTGATCCCGTGAAGATTGACGCACGGGAGTGTTGAACTAGACGAGTCTCCCATAGTTGTTCAGACCTTGCAAGCCGGGCGTGTCGCCCTTGGGCTGGATTACCGAGGTGCTGACAATTACCGCCCACCCACGTCGTTCTCGGCGCGCAAAAGTGGGGGTGGGTTCGAAACACCCCACCCCCACTCACGCTGCGTCGTTTGATCGCGACGACGCTGGCGCGCCGCTACTTACTGATCTTTGTGACTGTTCCGGCTCCGACCGTGCGACCACCTTCGCGAATCGCGAATCCAAGTCCCTCTTCCATTGCGATGGGTTGAATCAACGCCACGGAAATATCGGTCGTGTCACCCGGCATGACCATTTCTGTCCCTTCGGGGAGAGTAATGATCCCGGTGACGTCCGTGGTTCGAAAGTAGAACTGCGGACGGTAGTTTCCATAGAACGGATTGTTACGCCCACCCTCGTCCTTCGACAGAATGTACGCGGTGCCTTCGAAATCGGTGTGCGGTGTGACCGAACCGGGCTTCGCAATGACTTGACCTCGCTCGACGTCTTCACGCTTGGTCCCTCGCAAGAGCAAACCACAATTCTCTCCGGCCCACGCTTCGTCAAGCTCCTTGTGGAACATTTCGATTCCCGTAACGGTCGTCTTTTGCGTCGGTCGAATGCCGACGATTTCGACTTCGGAGTTAATAGCGAGGGTGCCACGCTCGGCGCGGCCGGTGACGACCGTTCCGCGACCCGTGATCGTGAAGACATCCTCGACCGGCATAAGGAAGGGCTTGTCTTTGTCGCGAACGGGATCGGAAAGGTCATCGATCGCCGACAAGAGATCGAGGATGCTTTGCACCCACTTGTCGTCACCTTCAAGCGCTTTAAGAGCCGAGACGCGCACGACCGGCGTGTTGTCACCGTCGTAGCCCTGACTCGACAAAAGTTCGCGTGTTTCTAGCTCGACGAGCTCGAGGATTTCTTCGTCGTCAACCGCGTCGGCCTTGTTGATCGCGACAACAAATCGGGGAACTCCAATTTGCTTCGCAAGCAAGACGTGCTCGCGCGTTTGCGCCATGGGACCGTCTGTGGCCGCGACGACGAGAATTGCGGCATCCATTTGGGCCGCACCCGTAATCATGTTCTTGATGTAGTCGGCGTGCCCGGGGGCATCAATGTGAGCGTAGTGACGCTTTTCGGTCTCGTACTCGACGTGCGAGATGCTAATCGTAATTCCACGCTGACGCTCTTCTGGCGACGAATCGATTGTCGCGAAGTCGCGCTTTACGTTGACGGCAGACGGATTCTTCTCCGAAAGCACCTTCGAGATCGCTGTTACAAGAGTGGTCTTGCCGTGGTCGACGTGACCGATTCCTCCGATGTTGAAGTGCGGCTTGTTCCGCTCGAACTTGGCGTTGGCCACTGGGTCCTCCTCAGGACTCTCGTGCGAAGCACCCGGAGCGTGACCGGTTACTCTGCTGGGGTTTGTCTAATTTATGTTACTGGGTTTGCACGAAGCGCTCTCGATTGCCTTTCGACCGCCGCAAACGCCCCCGGGGTGATTTAGTCGCCCCTGCCTTTCTGGATAATTTCGTCGGCAACCGACTTCGGGACCTCGGCGTACGACTCGAACGTCATCGAATACACCGCACGGCCCGACGTCTTCGACCGTAAGTCGCCAATGTAGCCGAACATTTCGGAAAGCGGAACGTGCGCGGTAACAACTTTGATTCCCGTCGCGTCTTCCATCGACTGAATTTGACCGCGGCGAGAGTTCAAATCGCCGATGACGTCGCCCATGTATTCCTCAGGCGTTCGCACTTCGACAGACATGAGCGGCTCGAGCAAGACCGGATCCGCTTTGCGCACGGCCTCTTTGAAAGCCATAGATCCGGCGATCTTAAACGCCATCTCCGACGAATCGACGTCGTGGTACGCACCGTCGAGCAGGCGCGCCTTGACTCCCACCACGGGATAGCCCGCGACCGGGCCAACCTGAAGCGCGTCATGAATACCGGCGTCAACCGACGGAATGTATTCACGCGGAATACGTCCACCAGTCACCTTGCTCTCAAACTCATACGACGTTTCGGCGGTAACCTCGAGCGGCTCGATAGCGATCTGCACTTTGGCAAACTGGCCCGACCCCCCGGTTTGCTTCTTGTGCGTATAGTCGTGCTTCTCGACGGAGCGACGAATTGTCTCGCGGTAAGCCACTTGCGGCTTACCGACGTTTGCTTCGACGTTGAACTCTCGCTTCATTCGGTCAACAAGAATGTCGAGATGAAGCTCGCCCATCCCCTTGATGACGGTTTGACCCGTTTCTTGGTTCTGTTCGGTTCGGAATGTCGGGTCCTCTTCGGCGAGCTTCTGAATAGACACCCCGAGCTTTTCCTGATCGGCTTTGGTCTTTGGCTCAATTGCAACCTCGATGACCGGCTCTGGAAACGTCATCGACTCGAGAACCACCTGATGGCCGGGATCGCACAGCGTGTCTCCCGTCGTGGTGTCTTTGAGACCGATAACCGCATAAATGTGCCCCGCTGTCACGCTCGGAACCGGGTTTTCCTTGTTCGAGTGCATTTGGAATACCTTGCCAATGCGCTCTTTCTTGCCCTTCGTCGAGTTCACGACTTGAGAACCACTATCAATGTGTCCCGAATAAACGCGAACGTACGTCAGTCGGCCAAAGAAAGGATGCACCGCAACCTTGAACGCGAGAGCCGTGAACGGCTCGGTCGAATTTGCGTGACGCAACACGATCTTTTCCTCGTCGCGCGCGTCATGCGCCTCAATCGCCGGAACGTCAAGCGGACTCGGCAAATAATCGATGACCGCGTCGAGCATGGGTTGCACGCCGCGATTCTTGAACGCCGAACCGCACAGCACCGGGTAAATGGCACTCGAGACGGTGAGCGTGCGGATCGCCGCCTTGATCTCGGCGACGGTAAACTCCTCGCCCGCAAAATATTTTTCGAGCAGCACATCGTCGGATTCAGCCACCGTCTCGAGCAGTGCGGCACGATACGCATCGGCCTTGTCTTTGAGATCGGCCGGAATTTCTTCGATTTCGAATTTGGCTCCCAATTGCACGTCGCCTTTGGCATCTCCTCGCCACGTCAAAGCGCGCATTTCGACGAGGTCGACGACCCCCTCGAACGCCGATTCTGCTCCAATCGGCAGCTGAATGACGAGAGGTTTGGCGACGAGACGTTTGACGATCGTGTCGACGGTAAAGAAGAAATCCGCGCCCAGCTTGTCCATCTTGTTGACGAAGCAGATGCGCGGGACGTTGTACTTATCGGCCTGACGCCACACCGTCTCGGACTGAGGCTCGACGCCTTCTTTTCCGTCGAACACCGCGACTGCCCCGTCAAGAACTCGAAGCGAGCGCTCGACTTCGACCGTAAAATCGACGTGTCCGGGCGTGTCGATGATGTTGATCTGGTTGGCATTCCAAAAACACGTTGTGGCGGCGGATGTGATCGTAATCCCACGCTCTTGCTCTTGCGCCATCCAATCCATCGTCGCGGCGCCCTCGTGCACTTCACCAATCTTGTGAGTAATGCCGGTATAGAAAAGAATGCGTTCGGTCGTCGTCGTCTTACCGGCGTCGATGTGCGCCATAATGCCAATATTGCGAACCTTGTTTAGGTCGGTAAGCACATCCTGTGCCACGGGGTCCTCCGGAGTAGTGGATTGGTTTGGATCGAACGAGGCGATTACCCGGTGTGGCTCCACTCGCATTCGGCAACCGGTCCCGATGGGCGCGTGTGCCGGCTCGCGGAGCAGTCCCGAGCGATCTCGACTACCAACGGTAGTGCGCGAACGCCTTGTTTGATTCGGCCATCTTGTGGGTGTCTTCACGGCGCTTTACCGCCGCGCCGAGTCCGTTAGCCGCGTCGAGAATTTCATTGGTGAGGCGCTCGGTCATCGTCTTTTCGCGGCGCGCTTTCGCATAGCTGATGAGCCAGCGAAGCGCGAGGGTGTTAGCGCGGTGAGGCTTGACCTCGACCGGTACCTGATACGTCGAACCACCGACGCGACGACTGCGAACCTCAAGCGTGGGGCGCACGTTGTCGAGCGCTTTCTTGAGGGTAACGACCGGGTCAGCGTCGGGCTTTCCACCTGCCGCAGGAAGCTTTGCCTCAACACCGGCAAGCGCTCCATAGACAATTCGCTCGGCCAACCCCTTCTTACCGTCAAGAAGAATCTTGTTGACGAGCTGACTGACGATTGGTGCGCGATACACGGGGTCGGCGACAACCGGGCGCTTGGGGGCCGGTCCCTTGCGGGGCATTACTTCTTCTCCAGCTTCGCGCCGTAGCGGCTTCGAGCCTGCTTGCGGTTCTTTACCGCTTGAGTGTCGAGAGCGCCGCGAACAATCTTGTACCGCACGCCGGGGAGGTCCTTCACTCGACCACCACGAACGAGCACCATTGAGTGCTCTTGGAGATTGTGGCCCTCTCCCGGAATGTAGGCGGTTACCTCGGTGCCGTTGCTCAGTTTGACGCGGGCTACCTTGCGAAGAGCCGAATTCGGCTTCTTCGGAGTAGTTGTATAGACGCGCGTGCACACACCACGCTGTTGAGGGTTGGCCTTAAGGGCGGGAGCCTTAGTCTTCGAGACCTTGGGGCTGCGACCCTTTCGAACCAACTGCTGAATGGTTGGCACTCTTGTCATACTCCTTGACTGTGCTGCACGGTGACAGCGTTGTGATGGTTAGCATTCGTGTAATCGAAGGCGATTACGTCGAGTTCATCTGGACCCGCTTTTGCCGCACGTATGCGCGGCGTGGTGGGTATGCCGTGGGGGTCACCCGGATGGATAGGCCCTGTAGTGTGCGGTAACCGGTCGGATCGCCCGAGCTCAAAATGGCACGGCGCAAGCGCACGACAAAGCGCACATTTGTGAAATGGTACCGGGCGCTCGCGCTTCGGTCAAATGTGGCGCTCCCACGGCCAGCGAGGGCGATCATCGTGTCGCATCCGATAATCAATTGCCACCTCAAACATGATCGTCGCGACGGTCGCGAGAATTCCGACCGATACGGAAAACGGAGTGACCACAATTTCGCTCACGAAAACGACCCCCGCTACCGCGCTTCCCGCGCCGATAGCAACTGCGACACCACCGACTAATACATAGGAAAGATACGCCACGAGGCCCACCACAATCGCCCTCGTGACCGAAATGCGCCGGGTTTCGGCTCGCGCGGTTCGTGAGGCGCGCACGCACCCGACCAGCATCGCGGACACCGCCGCGGCAACCATTGCGGGTCCGAGTAGTGGCCCTCGTGAGGGGCCCGCTATGACCTCGCTATTCGTTATTAAGCCGATGAGGCCGAGGGCCGCGATCAGCAATGCAAGATAGAGAGTTGCGGAAAAACTTGCGACCAACACGCGAAAGCGCCGATCAATTGTTCCCCCCACGGCGTCACGGCCTCGACCGACGTGGCACCCTAGTCATACGTAATAGGAGTCGTGGCCGACGGCGAGAGCGAGGGTTCTGACCGTGCATCGCGTGCGCGTTCGTCTTCGTCTTTGTGTGCCTCGCGCGCGTGCGCATCGTCGTCGTGTGCCGCGTCCGTCGTTTCTCTTTTGGGGCGGTCACGTGCGCGAATCCACGCTCCAAACCACACGGGGATTTCGCGCGCGACGATTGCCGCGGCGAGAATGAGCGGACTCGTCGCAACCTGAACCAAGAAAGCGTCGAACTGCATGGACGAAAGGGTCCACGCGGAAACCGTCAGCAGCGCTCCACCAATCGCCGAAAAATAAACGATAATCGCAATGACGAACCCGCCGGCCACGTACTTTGATTGCCACGTTCGATTAACCAAGAACACCAAAGCAAAAAACGCCGCAGCGAAAACCACGATCGGAAGGTAGAACGCCGGTGCCACCAGATAGATGCCCACTTGCGCGGTCCCCTGGTTGACGAATGCTCCCGCCTGCAGCACTCCAATAGCGGCAAGGGCAAGCAGAACGGCGTAAGAAAGCACAGCAAACAAGAAGATCAGCCCGGTAACGATGAGTGGTGACTTAGTGCCGCCCCGCGCGGGTTTCTTCGACGATAATTCGTCAGCGTGCGGTTCCACGGCGACGTCGCCTCGTGGGTCATCGCTCACAGGTGTTTCTCCTCACGTATTGGCCGACGACACATCGCCGACCATCTTATCGGCACGACACTCGACGCATCGTGAATCTCTATCGATAAGAGAAGCTCGTCGTGAAATTTACTAGTTGTAGGCACCGGGAGCGAAATCGTCAGACGAGAAACTGTCAAAGTCGGCGAAACTCAAGTCCGATTCGCTAAAAGCAGCATCTTCATTGAAGATACGGTTGGGGTATCGCTCGGCCTTCGCCTCCTCGGTAGCCTCAACGGTGACATTGCGATACCGGGCCAACCCGGTTCCCGCGGGAATGAGCTTGCCGATAATGACATTTTCTTTCAGCCCCATCAACGGGTCACTCTTCCCCTCCATCGCGGCTTGAGTGAGCACTCGCGTCGTCTCTTGGAACGACGCCGCCGACAACCACGATTCTGTCGCAAGCGACGCCTTCGTGATACCCATAACTTCTTGACGGGCAGATGCCGTCTTCTTCCCTTCGGTCAGCGCCGCCCGGTTGATTTCGTTGTACCGCGCGCGGTCAACGAGTTCACCCGGCAATAGTTCGGTATCGCCGTGGTCAACAACGGTGACCTTTCGAAGCATTTGCCGCACGATGACCTCAATGTGTTTGTCATGAATCGGCACACCCTGCGAGCGATAGACGCCCTGCACGCCGCCGACGAGGTGCCGTTGCACTTCTCGAACACCTTTGACTCGAAGAACCTCTTTCGGGTCGATCGCTCCAATATGAAGCTGCTGCCCGAGTTCGACATGCGCGCCATCTTCGACGAGAAGCGTTGAACGCTTGAGTACCGGGTAGGAAATCGGCTCGTCCCCGTTGTCGGGCGCAAGGATGAGGCGGCGACTGCGGTCGGTGTCTTCGATCGTAATGCGACCCGCGGCCTCGGCAATCGGAGAAGCCCCTTTCGGAGTGCGCGCTTCAAACAGCTCTTGAACGCGCGGAAGCCCCTGAGTAATGTCATCTGCCGACGCGGAGCCACCCGTGTGGAACGTCCGCATTGTCAGCTGCGTCCCCGGCTCACCGATGGACTGGGCGGCGATAATACCCACCGCCTCACCAATATCAACAAGCTTCCCGGTCGCGAGCGAGCGCCCATAACACGCGGCACACACTCCGATCCCCGATTCACACGTGAGGACAGACCGCACTTTGATCGCCGTCACTCCCGCCGCGACGAGCGTGTCGATCAGCACGTCGCCGACATCGTCGCCCGCGTGCGCCACGACACCGCCGTCGGGGTCAGTCGCGTCAGCAGCGAGACTGCGCGCATACACCGAATTCTCGACGTTGACATCGCGAATGAGCGTGCCGGTCGAATCGTGATCGGCAATGGCCAATTCGAGACCCTTGGCGGTACCGCAGTCCGGTTCGCGGATAATGACATCTTGCGAGACATCAACCAGTCGACGCGTCAAATACCCCGAGTCAGCCGTACGAAGAGCGGTATCGGCGAGACCCTTGCGAGCGCCGTGCGTTGCAATGAAGTACTCGGCCACCGAAAGACCCTCACGATAACTCGAAATAATCGGGCGCGGGATAATCTCGCCCTTCGGGTTATTGACGAGGCCGCGCATGCCCGCAATGTTGCGAACTTGCAACCAATTACCGCGAGCACCCGACTTCACCATGCGATTAATGGTGTTGTCTTCGGGGAAATTCGCGCGCATGGCATCGGAAACCTCGACCGTGGCATCCGTCCAAATCTTGACGAGTTCTTGACGACGCTCGATATCGGTCGTGAGTCCCTTGTCGAACTCCGCTTGAACCTTTGCCGCCTTCTTCTCATACCCCGCGACGATCTCGCGCTTGTTCGGCGGAGTCAAGATGTCAGAGAGCGCGACCGTGACTCCCGAGCGCGTGGCCCAATGGAAGCCGGCATCTTTGATTCGGTCAAGCGTCGCGGCGACCTCGACCTTCGGGTACCGTTCCGCAAGATCGTTAACGATTGTCGAGAGTTGGCCCTTGTCAGCCACCGCCTCGACGTAGGGATATCCAACGGGCAACGCCTCATTAAACAGAGCCCGACCGAGAGTCGTTTCGAGAAGAACCGTGCCACCCGAGAATCCCTCGGGAACGTCATCCTCGGCAAACGCCACATCCGAGAGGCGAATCCGGACTTTCGCGTTGAGCGCGAGGGAACCCTGATCCATTGCAAGAATGGCTTCCGCGACAGACGAGAAAACCCGCCCTTCTCCGACAGCACCATCCTTGAGGGTCGTCAAGTGGTGCAAGCCGATAATCATATCTTGAGTCGGCAAGGTTACCGGGCGCCCATCTGACGGCTTCAAGATGTTGTTCGACGCGAGCATAAGGATGCGCGCTTCTGCTTGCGCTTCGACCGACAAAGGCAAGTGCACCGCCATCTGGTCACCATCGAAGTCGGCGTTGAACGCCGCGCAAACGAGCGGGTGCAGCTGGATTGCTTTCCCCTCGACGAGCTGCGGTTCGAACGCTTGGATCCCCAAGCGGTGCAGAGTCGGTGCTCGGTTGAGGAGCACCGGACGCTCGCGGATTATCTCTTCGAGCACATCCCACACGTGGGGCCGACTGCGCTCGACCATGCGCTTCGCCGCCTTGATGTTCTGAGCGTGGCTCAAGTCGATCAAGCGCTTGATAACAAAGGGCTTGAACAGTTCAAGCGCCATTTGCTTGGGCAATCCGCACTGATGGAGTTTAAGCTGCGGACCCACCACGATCACGGATCGGCCGGAATAGTCAACGCGCTTACCGAGCAGGTTTTGGCGAAAGCGGCCCTGCTTTCCCTTGAGCATGTCGCTCAAAGACTTGAGCGCGCGGTTGCCGGTTCCCGTGACCGGACGCCCACGACGCCCATTGTCAAACAACGCGTCAACCGCTTCTTGAAGCATTCGCTTCTCGTTGTTCACAATGATTTCGGGCGCACCGAGATCGAGCAGCCGACGCAAGCGATTGTTTCGATTAATACAGCGGCGATACAAGTCGTTGAGGTCACTCGTGGCAAAACGCCCACCGTCGAGTTGCACCATCGGACGAAGCTCGGGCGGAATGACAGGCACGCAATCAAGCACCATCGCCGCGGGGGAGTTGCCCGTTTGGACGAACGAGTTCACGACCCTCAACCGCTTAATAGCGCGGATCTTCTTTTGACCCTTCCCCTCGGCAATTTGCGAGTGCAACGTTTCGGATTCCGCAACGAGATCGAAATCGAGCAAGCGCTGTTTGATTGCTTCCGCGCCCATGTGCGCCTCGAAGTACACACCAAAGCGGTCGACAAGCTCATTGAAAACCGCGTCTTCCGGTTTGAGATCGCCCACCTTGAGACTCCGGAACTCGTCCCACACGCGCTCGAGCCGAGAAATATCCTCGTCAATCGACTTGCGGATCTGCGCCATCTCTTTTTCGGCACCGTCTTTGGCTCGGCGTTTCTGGTCGCTCTTCGCGCCGTCCGCCTCGAGCGCCGCGAGATCGGTCTCAAGACGGCTCAGTCGATCAGCGATTCGAGAATCGCGCTGATCCGCGAGCGTTTTGATCTCGAGCCGAAGCTCGTTCTCGAGACCCGGCATGTCTTGGTGACGCCCGTCCACGTCCACGCTAATGACCATGTACGCGGCAAAATAGATGACCTTCTCAAGGTCTTTCGGTGCCATGTCAAGCAAGTAACCGAGGCGAGACGGAACGCCCTTGAAATACCAAATGTGCGTTACCGGGGCGGCAAGTTCGATGTGCCCCATGCGTTCCCGCCGAACCGACGACTTCGTGACCTCTACACCACAGCGTTCACACACGATCCCCTTGAACCGCACACGCTTGTACTTGCCGCACGAGCACTCCCAATCGCGACTCGGCCCAAAAATCTGCTCGCCGAACAGGCCATCTTTCTCTGGCTTGAGGGTTCGATAATTGATCGTCTCGGGCTTCTTAACCTCACCGTGCGACCAGCGACGAATATCATCGGCGGTCGCTAGGCCAATACGAAGCTCGTCAAAAGTAGTAACGTCGAGCAATTTTCCTTCTTTCCTCGGAAAAAAAAGTAGTCGTCAGTGCAACCGATCAAATTTCGTCGATTGACGAATTCTCAAACCGGGTAGAGATATTGATGCCGAGTTCTTCCGCAGCACGGAACACCTCTTCGTCAGTGTCACGCAAACTCACCGCGGTCCCGTCCGAAGAAAGGACCTCGACGTTGAGACAAAGTGACTGCATCTCTTTAATGAGCACCTTGAAACTCTCGGGTATGCCGGGCTCTTGGATGTTCGCTCCCTTGACGATCGCCTCGTACACCTTGACGCGGCCGAGGATATCGTCGGACTTGATTGTCAGAAGCTCTTGAAGAGCGTACGCGGCACCGTATGCCTCGAGCGCCCACACCTCCATTTCGCCAAAACGCTGTCCACCGAATTGCGCTTTTCCACCGAGCGGCTGTTGGGTGATCATGGAGTATGGCCCCGTCGAACGAGCGTGAATCTTGTCGTCAACGAGGTGGTGCAGCTTCAGAATGTACATGTATCCAACCGAGACCGGATGGGGAAACAGCTCGCCCGAACGGCCATCAAAAAGCTGCGCTTTTCCGGTCGCGTCAATGAGACGCACGCCGTCTCGTGTCACGGTGGTTGACTCAAGCAACCCCGCGATTTCTTCTTCCGAGGCGCCATCGAAAACTGGCGTTGCGAGCTTCGTGTTCGGCTCGGCACTGAGCGCCGCCTCGGGAAGGCGATTGGCCCACGACGGCTTCCCCGCAATGTTCCACCCGTTCTTCGCGATCCACCCGAGGTGAATCTCAAGCACCTGCCCAAAATTCATGCGGCCGGGCACACCGAGCGGGTTGAGAACGACATCGACGGGAGTCCCGTCAGCGAGGAATGGCATGTCTTCGACGGGCAAAATCTTCGAGATGACCCCTTTGTTTCCGTGACGGCCCGCAAGTTTATCGCCCTCGGTGATTTTGCGCTTTTGAGCGATGTAGACGACAACCCGCTGATTGACGCCCGAACCCAGCTCGTCATCGTTTTCTGTATCGAAGACCTTGACGCCGATGATCGTGCCTTGCTCGCCGTGGGGAACCTTGAGCGACGTGTCGCGCACTTCACGGCTCTTTTCGTTGAAGATCGCGCGAAGCAAGCGTTCCTCTGCTGACAATTCGGTTTCACCCTTTGGGGTCACTTTGCCAACCAAGAAGTCGCCGGGTCGAACCTCGGCCCCAATTCGAATAATGCCACGCTCGTCAAGATCGGCAAGCAGCTCAGGACTCACGTTGGGCAAATCGCGAGTGATCTCCTCTTTGCCCAGTTTCGTGTCGCGTGCGTCGACTTCGTATTCCTCGATGTGGATTGACGAAAGCACGTCGTCTTTCACGAGGTTTTGGCTCAGAATGATCGCGTCTTCGAAATTGTGGCCCTCCCACGGCATGAACGCCACAAGAAGGTTTTTGCCGAGAGCGAGCTCGCCGTTCTCGGTTGCGGGGCCGTCGGCGAGTACCTCGCCGGCCTCGACTCGTTCACCCTCGCTCACGATCACACGGTGGTTGTAACTCGTTCCCTGGTTGGATCGGTCGAACTTCCGCAAATAAACGGTGTTCGTTCCACCCTTGTCGAGCTGCATCGTGACCGCGTCGGCCGATACTTCGGACACAACACCCGCGTCGTCAGCGATGAGCACATCACCCGCGTCGATTGCGGCAAAGCTCTCCATTCCGGTTCCGACGAGCGGGCTGTCGCTGCGCAAGAGCGGGACCGCCTGGCGCTGCATATTGGCGCCCATGAGGGCGCGGTTGGCATCGTCGTGTTCGAGGAAGGGAATGAGCGACGTCGCAACCGAGACCATTTGACGCGGCGAGACGTCCATGTAGTCAACCTCTTTCGCGGGCAAAAGATCGACTTCGCCGCCCTTCCGGCGAACCAAAACAGTCGACTCGGCAAAACGCGACTCTTTCGTGAGCGGAGCATTTGCCTGGGCAACAATAAACTCGTCTTCGTCGCTCGCCGTCAAGTAGTCGATCTCGTCGGTCACTTTTCCGTCGACGACCCTGTGATACGGCGTTTCAATGAAACCAAACGAGTTAATTCGCGCAAACGACGCGAGAGAACCGATCAATCCGATATTCGGACCCTCGGGAGTTTCAATTGGACACATGCGACCGTAGTGCGAGGGGTGCACGTCGCGCACCTCGACGCCGGCACGTTCACGCGACAGACCGCCGGGGCCTAGCGCGCTCAATCGGCGCTTATGGGTCAAACCCGCGAGCGGATTGTTCTGGTCCATGAACTGACTGAGTTGACTCGTGCCAAAGAATTCTTTGATCGCCGCGACGACGGGACGCACGTTGATCAAGGTTTGCGGGGTAATCGCCTCGATATCTTGAGTCGTCATTCGCTCGCGCACGACGCGCTCCATGCGGGAAAGACCCGTGCGAACCTGGTTTTGAATGAGTTCGCCAACCGCGCGAATCCGGCGATTTCCAAAGTGGTCGATGTCGTCGATGTCGAGACGAATGTCAACCGCTTTGCCCTCGCGTGTGCCCGGGACCGTCGTCTGGTAGTCGTGCAGCGACACCAAGTATTTGATCGTTGCGACAACGTCGTCGATAGAGAGAACCGAGTCGGTCAGCGGCGCCTCAAGACCGAGTTTGCGATTGATCTTGTAGCGACCCACTTTTGCCAAATCGTAGCGCTTCGAGTTGAAGTAGAAGTTGTCGAGAAGTGCTCGCGCAGCTTCGGCGGCAACTTGTTCGCCGGGACGCAACTTGCGGTAGATGTCCTTCAGCGCCTCTTCTTTGGTAAGGATGGAATCCTTTTCAAGTGTCAACGCAATCGAGTCAAAGCCCTTAAACCGCTCGAGAATTTCTTCGCTCGTCATCCCGAGGGCCTTGAGGAAAACCGTGACCGACTGCTTGCGCTTTCTATCGATTCGCACACCGACTTGGTCGCGTTTATCGATCTCAAATTCGAGCCACGCGCCGCGACTTGGAATGATCCGCGCCGAATAGATGTCTTTGTCCGACGTCTTTTCTTGTGCGCGCTCGAAATAGACGCCCGGACTGCGAACAAGCTGGGAAACGACGACGCGCTCGGTGCCGTTGATAATGAACGTACCTCGCTCGGTCATGAGCGGGAAGTCGCCCATGAAAACCGTCTGAGTCTTAATTTCGCCCGTCAGGTGATTCATAAACTCGGCCTCGACATAGAGCGGGGCAGCGTAGGTCTTACCGCGTTCCTTACAATCGTCGATTGTGTACTTTTCGGGTTCGAGGTAGGGGTTCGTGAAGCTCAACTGCATCGTTTCGCCGAGATCTTCGATTGGAGAAATCTCTTCGAAGATTTCGTCGAGGCCGCTGCGGCTCGGGAGGTCGTGCCGACCGTCTTTCTTGGCATCCGCGACGCGGTTCTTCCATGCGTCGTCTCCGACGAGCCAATCAAAACTCTCAGTCTGCAGCGCGAGCAGATCGGGGACCGTCAGTGTGTCGGCAATTTTTGCGAATGACACTCGCGACGCGATGCGCCCGTTCTTGAGCGGCTTTTTAGAGTTTGCGATGCGCGCAGCAGCCAATGAAATAACCTCCGGGGCCCGTAGGGCTAGTAACTGTGAGTCAGAGTGAGTTGTCAACGATACGCAAAGCCGACCACAATATGAAGGCACAAAATGTCTGGGAGCGCAAAGAGTAACTATATGGCAAGATGCCCGGAGTGTCTACTCGTGCCGACCCCCACAACCCGCGGAAGAATCGGGCCGTGTCCGAAAAGTCAATTTTGCTTTCCGAATCGGGATACCGGGCAACGATCGAAGAAGATCGGCACTCCCCCGGATCGATAACGCTCGTTGTCGACGGCACCCCACAATCGCACGTCGACGTCTGTCGTCCGAACCACCTGGAATTTGAGTACGTGCGCCGAATCGGTCACGCAATCGATCTGGTCGCGCCCGAACGCGCTCCGATTACAGCCGTGCATCTCGGCGCAGGAGCCCTCACGCTCCCTCGCTACGTCGCAGCGACGCGGCCCGGATCTCGCCAACAAGTGGTTGAACTCGAGCGAGACCTCATTGCCTTCGTTCGCGCCGAAGTGCCTCTTCCTCGCGGCGCACACATTCGCATCAGAATCGGTGACGCACGTGAGGTGCTCGGCTCGCTTCCGAACGGCCTGCACGGGTGCGCCCACATTGTCGTGACGGATGTTTTTTCTGGTGCGCAAATTCCCGCGCACGTAACGAGTGCCGAGTTCTATGTGATCGTCAGAACAATTCTCGCGCCCCGCGGGATTGTCGCGGTCAATGTCACCGACGGAGCCGGACTCGGGTTCGCTCGCGGTCAAGCCGCAACGCTTCACACAGTGTTCGCGCACGTCGCTCTCATCGTGGAAAAACAAACGCTCACGTCACGGCGATTTGGCAACATCGTGATTCTTGGATCGCACGTCCCCTTGCCCGTTGGCGAACTGGCACACCGTGTCGCTCGCGACCTCGGTCGCGCACGAGTGATCCACGGCGCCGACCTGATCGCTTTTGTCGCGGGAGCGCCCACCGTCACCGACGCGACCGCGACCGGGTCACCCGCACCCGCTCGCAGTTTCTTTGAACTATCTCGCAATCGCACGAGAACGTGATCACACGTGCGAGGCTGTACACCGGCGCCGCGCTCCGGCGTTAGAGTAGGCATATTCGCTGTTTTTGCGGCACACTCGCTTCACCTCATCCCACGTCTGCGGCATCTCCAGGAGTTCATCCTGAGCATCATCATTGGGTACGATCCCACTACTCTTCGGGAGAAAGTTGATCTTCTCGCTGCAGGTGAGCGGCTTGCTGAAATCGGCGATTTGCGGAGCCTTTCTGCCCTCAACGAAAAAACGGTGCTCTTGCGCCTCGTTGGTCGACTCGACGACGCGTGGGACGTGGCGAACGAAGCGGTGCGGCAGGCCCGATTTACCGGGGACCGCCACGCTCAGCTCGGAGCGCGAATTCGTCGGGCCCAAGTGCTCCACGATCGAAAAAAGTTCGACGCAGCGGTGAGCGACTTGTCTCTTTGCGCCGACGAAGCGCGTGACCGAGGGTGGACATCGCTCGAGGCGGCCGCGGTACAAAACCGCGGCAAAGCACATTTTGACAACAAAAACTTCTCTGACGCCCTCGTCGATTTTAAAGCCGCGGTCTTCTTGCACGAAAAAATGGGCGCCTCGTTTGACGAACTTGAGAACTCCCTCATCGCTGTCGCGGTGACCGAATCACTGGTTGAGTGGTGAACGAGCGCGTGGCTGACCTCAAGCGGGTTCGCGTGTGGGCCGACGCACTCATTGTTTTGCACCTCGATCCGCACGAGTGGACTTTTGCATTCGACAACGCCAAGACCCGCGTTGGCTTGTGCAGTTACTCGCGAAAGCGCATCTCGATCTCGCGGTATCTTGCCGCGCACTACCACGACGACGATGTCCACCAAACTCTGCTCCACGAGGTCGCGCACGCGTTAGCCGGGCCTCAAGCGGCTCACGGTGGGCGCTGGCGCGCTATCGCGCGAGAAATCGGTTATGTCGGTGGGCGCACACACGACGGCGAGATCGCGACCGACATGGCCCCGTGGGTTGGGCTCTGCCCGAGTGGACACGTGCACCATCGATTCCGGGTTCCGTCTCGGCCATTGGCGTGCTCGAGGTGTGCCAGACATTTTGATCGGGCACACCTCATTAACTGGCACCGACGGCCTATCAGCGCATCCCGACCGGCTGCGCTAAACTAGTGAGAATTGCGGTCGATACGTCAGCGACCGCTGCGTCGTAGAACGCCTCCCTTCTGGCCGCGCTAGAGCGAAGTCCCATTCTCACGGCGAACCGAAGCGTCTTCGGACCCCTTCGCCACTCCTTCACTTCGAGCACACCATGATCCGCACTCTGCGGGGTCGGTAATGTGCGCGTGTGACCCCAATGCCCGAAAGGCACTACCTCATGACCAACACAACCACGTTCCACGACCTCGGAGTTCCCGCGACGCTCGCCTCTGTTCTTGCCCAAGAGGGGAAGACAACGGCGTTTCCCATTCAGGTCGCGACGCTCCCCGACACCCTCAATGGCCGGGACGTGCTCGCACGCGGGAAGACCGGGTCAGGCAAGACGCTTGCCTTCTCAATTCCCATGGTTTCTCGCTTGGTGAGCGACAAATCGGACCTCGGGAAGCACGCACGTCGACCGCGGGGCCTCGTTCTCTGCCCGACTCGCGAATTGGCAACCCAAATTGCGCGAGTCCTTGAACCCCTCGCCGACTCGTGTCACCTTGCGACCGCGACCGTCTTTGGCGGCGTGTCGCACAAGCCACAGAGTGCCGCGTTCCAGGCGGGAGTCGACATTGTCGTCGCGTGCCCCGGTCGGCTCGAAGATCTCATCAATCAAGGAGTCGTGTCGCTCGACGAGATCGAAATCGTCGTCCTCGATGAAGCCGATCATATGGCAGACCTCGGGTTCCTTCCCGCCGTGACTCGAATAATGAACGCGGTTCCAATCGGGGGCCAGCGCATGCTGTTCTCGGCGACGCTCGACAATGGCGTTGACACACTCGTCAGGCGCTATCTTCACGACGAGATACGACACTCGATTGACGATGCTCAATCGCCGATTCCCGAGATGACCCACCACGTTTTCGAGGTCGACGGGGTCGCTTCAAAGAGCGCCCTCGTTCGTCACCTCGCGTCGGGGTTGGGACGCCGAATTCTCTTTACGCGCACCAAACACCATGCGAAGAGGCTCGCGCGCGCGCTGACCGAGGAGGGCATTCCCGCGGTCGACTTGCACGGCAACCTGTCTCAAGGTGCCCGTGATCGCAATCTCGCGTCTTTCGGCTCGGGAGACATTTCGGTGCTTGTCGCAACCGACGTTGCCGCGCGAGGCGTCCACGTCGACCACGTCGAACTCGTCGTCCACGTGGACCCACCGGCCGAACACAAAGCGTACCTCCATCGGTCCGGTCGAACTGCCCGCGCGGGAAGCGACGGTGATGTGGTGACGGTTGTTCTTCCTGGCGAGAGGAGGGACGTGGCGACTCTCTTGCGTAAAGCGAATATTCGGGTGACCCCTCAAACCATCACGGCCACGTCTCCCGTTGTCACAGCACTCGTGGGGCAACGAGCCGACTACGTGAAACCCGAGCCGCGGAGCGCACCCGGTCGCGCCGGTTCAGCCGCCGCGAGCTCCAACCGCAATCGCCGACGATCAGAAAAACTCGGTGCTGGCCGATCAACGAGCCGACGACGACGCACGTCAACCGGCTATCGCACCGGCGGGTCCCGAAATAAGTTCGGACGTGGCGCGAATAGCCGTTGACGAGTCAACTCCCAGCGATCATACGGATGCTACCCAGAATTAAGAGTCACTCTGGGACTGCTGTGAAAGGAGCACCCCATGATTGACCACAATCGCGAAAATCAACCCGAGCGCGAACAATCGTCTTCCGATGGCACATCGCGGCCACACCGTCACAGAACCGGATTCGTACTCGTCGCGCTCGCTCTCGGCGCGATTCTCGGTGGCGTCTCGGTCGCTGGCGCGGTAGGAGTGTGGACGGCCACGCGAATCCACGCCCACCACGCGACTCAGGCGTCGCACGCCGGGCCTCACCATCGCGACCCGAGAAACCCGCATGATCACGTGCATCCGACGAGTCCTAACAATCAGCAGGACCCGCATGCTCCACAGAGCTCACCAACACCCGGTCCTCAAGCCCCATCATCATAGACAACCGACCGACGCGAGTGCCTGTCGCACGAGCGCTCCGCGGCCACCCTCCATTTCTGCCGCGGTCTCGTCAGAAGCCGCGTCAGCGGGGTTCATCCACGTCAGCTCTAAAACATCGGGCCGCGGATCGCACGTACCCGTTATCGGAACCACATACGCGAGCGAGACGGCGTGCTGTCTCTCGTCGACAAATGGAGTCACGCCTGGCCACGGCATGTACTCGGCGACAAAAAAGGGGACGGGGCTCGCGGGAAGGAGCGGGAACGCCATCGGTCCGAGGTCTTTTTCAATGTGCCGGAAGAGAGTATCGCGAATCGTTTCGCCAAGAGTGATACGACCCGACACAAACGTACGCGAAATCTCCCCCACTTGGTTTGCTCGCAAAAGCATGCCAATCTCGGTGACGCGGCCAAGCCCGTCAACTCGCACCGGGATCGCTTCGACGTATGCAAAGGGAAGGCGGCTCCGAATCTCAGCGAGCTCGTCGTCTGACAGCCACCCGGAATCGGGGTCGGGCGTTCTCACACTCATGTCGCCATTCTCCTTCACTGCGGGCCGAAAATGAACCCTCCGCACGTGCCGCTCGACGAGCGGAGGTTGAATTCCAATTCGGTGCAAAGATGGAGAAGTGCTCGCCCCAATCCGCATTGATTCGCACGCCGTCCTGTGGTCGTCGCCCCCGCGAGAAGCCGTCAACCGGCCGCTCGTCGTCCTTTTGCACGGTCTCGGATCGCACGAAGGCGACATTTTTGGCCTTTCCCCGTTCCTCCCACTCGACCCGGTTGTCGCGTCCCTTCGAGCGCCCCTCACGTCGGCACCCGGCTATTCGTGGTTTCCCATTTCAGACAGCATGGCGATTGACGGGCGCGAAGTCGATGCCGCGGCAATCGCCGTTCTTGAGTGGCTCGATGGCCTCGGGCCCCTTCAGTCAGTGGGATTGGTCGGGTTTTCGCAAGGTGCCGTGACAGCGCTGCACGTCCAACGCCACGCGCCCGAGCGAATCACGTACGTGGTCAACCTCGCGGGTTTCGTTGCCCCGGGCGACACGGCGCGAGACACGGAGCTCGCGGCACTTCGCCCGCCGGTGTTTTGGGGTCGAGGCACCGACGACACCGTCATCCCGCGCGCCGCAATCACCCACACCGAAGAATGGCTCCGCGGTCACTCGAATCTTGACGCGCGAATTTATGAGGGCTTGGGGCACGGCATTTCAGAGGGCGAACTCGCCGATGTGGCGGCGTTTATTCGACGACACTCCGCGATGTGAGGGGTGCCTCGACGGTGCCCGGGGATTGTACCGGCGGAGATGCCGACCTATTCTTGTTCGGGTCCCAGTCAAGGGGATTACCGCCACGGTACACACCGAACATCTGACCGGAATCGGCGTCAACATACACGTGGACCCTGTTAGTGCTGTAACCCTTACTGAAAACGGCGGTTTTTCCCCCGTCGCGAATCGTGCGCCATCCGGTCTGAAGGGTCGATCCAATTGCCTTTGTTGTGACACCGGACGCCGCCGCCTCTCGTGCCGCTTCAACCGTCAACCGCCCCGGCACCGAGAGAGCAGGAATCCAGAAGGGGTCTTCCGTCGCGAGCTGCCTCGCGCCGTCGGTGCTCACGACCGGTGCGCCTTTGCCCTCCGAGGGAGACAAGCCATGACTCATTTCCATGCGTGCTGCCTCCCCAATTTCGCGGCGTGTTGCCCGTTCACCCCGAAGGTAGCAATGGTTCAACGAAAGGACAATGACGAGGTGAAACCCGCACGCTGAAAAGATCTCACGAGCACGTGAGGTTCACCACCCCCTGTGAATTACTGACACTCTATTGGGGGGATAACCGCTATGCTTCCCGGGAACGGGCAGCCATCGGGCGCCGCTCCCACTGGGAGAAATCGCCTTCGAAGAAAGACCACAATTTTGGACGCACCCTCATCCCCACCCTCGCTGGCGCCCGCGCCAGCGGCCGCGACTAAGAAACCAGCGGTGCCAAAATGGGAGAAAGACGCTCGCGATGAGGTGAAAGCGTCAATCAGGAGGTTCGCAAAACCCCTCCAAGACCTCGTCAGTAGAGACGCCAATGAAGGGGACACTCGGCTTCTTGTGACCGACATTCTGTGTGTGGGTCTCGGATACGACAAATTCGACGACCTCACAACCGAGTACGCGGTCCGGGGCGAATTCGCCGACTACGGGATAAGGATTGACAAGCAACTTGAAGCCTTCATCGAGGTCAAGCGTGCGGCGCAAAAGTTGAATGTTCGGCACCTTCGCCAGGCCGAGACGTACGCCGTCAAGGAAGGCGTCGAGTGGGTGATCCTGACGAACGGACGCGTGTGGCAGACCTACCACGTCGTGGCAACTCAGGGCCAGCCCGTCTCGACCAATCTCGCGTTCGAAGTTGATCTGCTTGGCGATGATGGGCCTTCAAAAAAGGGTGACGCGCTGTTCTACCTTCATAAGTCAGCTTTGAGGCGAGGCCTCATCGGCGATTTGTGGCGTCGGAAAGCCGCGACGTCGGGCGGCGCGCTCGGACAAGTTCTGCTTTCGCCAGCAATTCTGGACGCAGTTCGCAAAGAGATACGTCGCAACAGCGGATTCAACGCTGAAGTCGACGATCTTTCACGCACGCTGCGTTCAGAAGTTATCCGCCAAGAAATATTGCTCGAGGCCTGACTCCCCCGGTATCGCTCTGCACAGAATGCTCGCGTCAGGAAGGGGATGCGAGCCCGGGCGGGACGTTATCTGTTTGGATGTGCCGGTGCGCTCGGCCGTTGGGTGTTGATCGTCAACCGGGTGCCGAGAGGTTTACGAAATGCATTCCCTAGCGTAGTAGGTGAACTGTAGAGTCTCATCCGGCGAGTCCGCCGCTATGGGAAGGGATACGTGTTGGTATCTGGGGTTCATTCGCCGAAGCACCTCGTTCATGCTGCTGTCGAATGGGCGATGGTCAAGGGCGGTTGGCTCCCGGCGGTCGTGGGTACGATTTCGACAGTCGCTGCGAGCGTGCTTTTAGCGACTGTTGGTGATCTATCCAAGCCAGGTCAGATAGCCCGGTTTTGGCTCGGCGTCGCCCTCTCGGTCGTGAGTGCTTTTCTCTTCTTCACCCTCGACTGGTGGAGGCGAAAGACCAAAGCCTCGCGCGGAGATGAAGTCGCGCAGTATTCTCTCACGCTTTCTGACGCGATTCAGCCGATGGCTGAGGCAATCGCGGCAATGCCGGGTCAGGACGCTGCCCATCGTAAGCGCACCGCGGCGAAGACCCTTGGACTCGCAGCGAGCTCTCTTCAGCTGATGTTTCGCAGTGTCCCGTCACTACGCGTGGTCGTGTACGAGTTCAATAGCAATAAGAAGGATGAGAGCCTAGAGGTGGCATATAGTGTTGGGCGTGCGAGCAAGCCGCGCCCGTTCAAACAAGGCGACCGCGGACGCGGGGATGCGGCGTTCACGATGATCCATTCGCATGAGGAACCCCTGTTTGTCGAAGACGTTACCCAAGGCACAACACCCGGTTGGGAAGGCTCCGGAAAGAGCTACAAGACGTTCATATCCGTCCCAATTCGATCCACGGATACAGCTTTTGGGATGCTGACAATTGATTCCCCTCTGCCCGGAAGTATTACCGAGAATGACAAAGGAATTGTCCTTGTTCTTGCCACGTTACTCGCTATTGCCATGGCCGAACGCGATAGGCGATGATTGAGACAACTAAAGCGGGGAAACGACAGTGGGTCTGTCTAGCATTGGTTTAAGCCAGGACGGAGTAGGGGAAGATGGGATCAATCAAGGTAGCGCCGAGGAAGCCGAAGAAGCGCCCAGACATGTCCGACCCGGCGGTAAGGGACAAGATTTGGGCTGATGCTAGGAAAGCCGCCCAGAAGCAGATTCGTGACAAGGCGCTTAGGAACCTCTGGGCGTAGCTACAGCAGCCCCTCAATCCGTACGGAACAGCGCCAAGGCCGCAAGCTTTGCGCGACGCTCGGCGGCAATGGCGCTGAACACCTACGCAGACCTATTTGATGACGATCTAGACGCTGTTGCGACAACCCTCAATCACGCAAAGGCAAATTCGATTGTGGGCAAAACGCCCCTCGGATGAGTAAAGAAGCCCCCAAACCCTTGAATTTACTGGGTCTGGGGGCTTCTTTTTGGCGGTACCGGTGGGATTTGAACCCACGGTGGAGTTACCCCCACACATGTTTTCGAGACATGCTCCTTAGGCCGCTCAGACACGGTACCGGGGACGAGCTTAGTTGAGGCGGTCAGGCCACGCTAATTCCCAAATTCTCTGTCGCTCGTCGCCGGTAGGCTCGCGAGGAGTATTCATTACGACGCCCGCGCGCGAAAGGACTCCTCGTGACGAGCAAGACGAATCGAGCACGCGCCGGGCATCGCTGCACCGAGTGCGGCTGGACAACCGTCAAGTGGGTGGGCCGCTGTGGTGAGTGTCAACAGTGGGGAACGGTGCTCGATATCGACACAAGCGCTGGATTTGTGCAAACGATCACTCCCGAAACGATTTCTGATGATCGGATCGCACGCCCCATTACCGCGATTCGGGGAGAGAAGAATGATCGATGGCGCACGGGAAACCGCGAATTCGACCGCGTTCTCGGGGGTGGCCTTGTGCCCGGCGCTGTGATTCTCTTGAGTGGCGAACCCGGTGTCGGCAAGTCGACCCTTCTTCTCGACGTCGCGGCACGAGTAGCAGAAACACAGCGTCGCGTCCTGTATGCGAGCGCGGAGGAATCCGTGAGTCAAGTGCACGTGAGAGCGAAACGAACGGGGGCGCTTCACAGCGACCTTTTTTTGACGGCCGAAACGGATCTTGCCGCGATAATCGGACAAATCAATGCCGTCGAGCCCGAGCTTGTGATCGTCGATTCGGTTCAAGCAGTATCAATTTCTTCTCGCGAGGGATTCGCGGGCGGGCCAAGCCAAGTGCGCGCGGTCGCGTCCGCTTTGACTCGAGTCGCGAAAGATCGCGGCATTCCCGTGTTGATTGTCGGCCACGTGACCAAAGACGGCACAATTGCGGGACCTCGAGTTCTTGAACACCTCGTTGACGTCGTGTGCCACTTTGACGGAGATCGACAAACGGCGCTGCGATTCGTTCGGTCGCAGAAAAACCGGTTTGGCCCGACCGACGAAGTCGGCTGTTTTGAAATGACACAAGACGGCATTGCCGAGGTTCCGGACCCGAGCGGTCTCTTCCTCAGCCGAACGGAGCGACCCGTCAACGGAACGTGTGTGACCGTGACGATGGAGGGCAAACGTGCGCTCCCCGTCGAAGTCCAGGCGCTCATCGTTCCCTCTCACGCACCGCAAGTACGTCGCGTCGTCAACGGAGTCGATTCGTCGCGGGTAGCGATGATTCTTGCCGTCCTCGAAAGACGCGCCCACATTGTGTTAAGCACGAGCGACGTCTACGTTTCCACCGTGGGCGGGATTCGAGTCGTCGAACCCGGTTGCGACCTCGCTATTGCGCTCGCGCTCGCGAGCGCGTTTCGCCAAAAGGCACTGCCTGCCACGCTCGCCGCAATTGGCGAAATCAGTCTCGCGGGCGAAATACGAGCGGCTCACTCCGAGCGCGGGCGGTCGTCAGAAGCCAAACGGCTCGGATTCACGACAATTATCGACTCGACCGCACGCCACATTCACGGTGCCCTTGATCATGCGTTTCGACTGGAAACGCCTTTCAACACGGACGAGAGCTCCGAGATCACCTAGAGCGAGCACGTGCGCTTTACTCCGTCCCGCGGCGCCGCGCACTCAGTACAACACAAACTGCTTGGAGTTGTGCGATGTCACATCGTCAACGGTCGTGGTCAAAAAATACGAGGCCCCGCCCGCGGGGACACTCGGTCGATTCGCGCCCGAGCACGTGTCAGCGGATGATCGCGTTCGGTCCCACGTAATTTCAGGAGAAACCCGGAACGCCCCCGGTTCCAACACGATGCGAGTGTCGACCGGGTTTGCTTGGCAGTCCGTCGACACCCAATACGTCTCGCTTCCGCTCGTAATCGTATACACGTGCTTCGAGGTTCCCGCATTAATTGAGCACGATGATGCACCCGTGTTCCGTACAGAGAACGCCATCCGCGGATGCACGTCAATGTGATACCCATCGCGATCAGTAATCGCCTCTACCTGTATGTGCGCCGGATCGCACGGCGCGCCCCCCGAGACCGCGGACGTTGTGGGAATGCTCGTGGTGTGCGATTGAGGATTTTCCCCCGCATTCGGAGGACTCTGAGCTGCCGACCCCGACGACGATCCGTTGTCGCCGGACCCGGGCCGCACGACAATGAGGAGAATAGCGACGAGCGCGCCGACAACGCCAAGCCCCGCGGCGAGTCGGCGACGCGCGTATACCGATTGCGGCTGCCGGCCGCCCGGATTCGAGAATATCGACATACCCTCAGAGTATCCAGCACCCCGCGATCACGACCGTATTGGCCGCGCGTGACCGTCGGAAATTCCCGGCCCTCGCACGCGGGAACCCTCGTGGGCGGACTCGCATCACCGCGGTACGGGCGTCACAGGTGTTTTAACATGCGCGTGTTTCCAAGCGTGTTGGGTTTAACCCGCGTCAAGTCGAGGAATTCAGCGACGCCCTCGTCCGACGATTGCGCCATCTCCGAATACACGTGCGAATCGACGACGAACTCGCCTTGAACGATGAAATTGTGACGGCGAAAGAAATCGACCTCGAACGTGAGGCAAAAGAGACGCTCAACGCCCAATTCTCGCGCGTCGGCCTCGAGCTGGGTTAAAAGTTCGTGGCCGATTCCCTTGCCGCGCCATTCGGGAACAACCGCGAGGGTCCGCACCTCGGCAAGATCCTCCCACATGACGTGCAGGGCACCGCACCCGATTGGCGTCCCCGCTGAATCGTCAGCAATTCGAAATTCTCGTATCGCCTCGAAGAGAGCGACGTGGGGCTTTCCGAGAAGCACACCCTCACGCACGAGCGGTTCGATGAGCCGTTGAATCCAACGCACGTCTGCAGTTCGTGCTCGCCGCACTGAGAACTCGTCACTCGCTGGCACAGACTGTCCGAAACTCTAGTCCCCTGAAATCGCCAGGTCAGGCGTCACAGGACCGGTACCAATACCGGAATCGTTCGTCGGAGGGGCTCCTCCCGCGTTATCCCGACCGGTCGTCGTCACGACAAACTCGTCGTCGACGAAGTCAACGTGAACGTGGTCGCCCGTGTTGAGTTCGCCACGCAAGATTTTTTCTGACAGCCGATCTTCGACTTCGTGTTGAACTGCGCGGCGCAGCGGCCTCGCGCCGAGCGCGGGGTCGAATCCAACCTCGATCAGACGATTCTTCGCAGGATCCGCAAGCGTGATCGTCATGTCACGATCAAGCATGCGATCAGAAAGACGACGAATGAAAAGATCGACGATCTGAAGAAGCTCGGGCTTGGAAAGCTGCGGGAACACAATCGTCTCATCGACGCGGTTCAAAAACTCGGGCTTGAAATGCTTCTTTAGCTCTTCGACGACCTTGCCGCGCATGCGGTCGTATCCGGTTTGCACGTCACCCTCAACCTGGAAGCCAACCGGTCCACCCATAATGTCTTTGGTTCCGAGGTTGGTCGTCATGATGATGACCGTGTTCTTGAAGTCAACGACGCGCCCCTGACCATCCGTGAGGCGCCCCTCTTCGAGGATTTGAAGGAGCGAATTGAAAATGTCGGTGTGGGCCTTTTCAATCTCGTCGAACAAGACGACTGAAAACGGTTTGCGCCGCACTTTCTCCGTGAGTTGACCGCCATCCTCAAAGCCGACGAAGCCGGGAGGAGCCCCAAAGAGTCGCGAAACAGTGTGCTTTTCACTGAATTCACTCATATCGAGCGAAATCATGGCGTCTTCGTCGTCGAATAAGAACTCGGCGAGCGCTTTAGCCAGCTCAGTCTTGCCGACCCCCGTCGGTCCGGCAAAAATGAATGACCCGCTTGGACGCTTGGGATCTTTCAGCCCCGCCCGAGTTCGCCGGATCGTCTTCGCCAAGACAGAAATCGCTTCGTCTTGACCGATCACCCGTTGATGAAGGGCTTTCTCCATGAAGATCAGCCTCGACGACTCTTCTTCGGTCAATTTGAATACCGGGATTCCGGTTGCTTGAGCGAGCACTTCCGCAATGAGTCCCTCGTCAACGATTCCCGTCGCGCCGGCCTCGCCGCTTTTCCACTCTTTTTCTCGACGCAATCGTTCGCCGAGAAGGTTTTTCTCCTCGTCTCGGAGAGACGCGGCCTTTTCAAAGTCTTGCTCTTCGATAGCCGCTTCTTTCGAGGCTCGCACGACCGCAATCTTCTCGTCAAACTCACGAAGTTCGGGAGGTGCCGAGAGAATCGAGAGACGCAATCGAGCCCCGGCTTCATCAATGAGATCAATCGCCTTGTCGGGCAAAAATCGGTCGCTGATGTATCGATCAGCGAGGTTGGCCGCAGAAACGATTGCGCCATCGGTAATCGACACTTTGTGGTGCGCTTCGTACCGATCCCGCAAGCCCTTCAAAATATTGATCGTGTGCGGACGGGATGGCTCTTTCACCTGGATTGGCTGAAAACGACGCTCGAGAGCGGCGTCTTTTTCGAAGTGCTTTCGATACTCGTCAATCGTCGTGGCACCGATGGTTTGAAGCTCGCCACGCGCGAGAAGCGGCTTGAGAATCGACGCCGCGTCAATCGCGCCCTCCGCGGCTCCCGCGCCGACAAGAGTGTGGATTTCGTCAATGAAAGTAATAATGTCGCCGCGAGTACGGATCTCTTTCGTGACCTTTTTCAATCGCTCTTCAAAGTCGCCTCGGTATCGACTCCCCGCAATGAGCGAACCCAAATCGAGCGTGTAGAGCTGCTTGTCACTCAGGGTCTCGGGGACGTCCCCTCGCACAATTGCTTGCGCTAGTCCTTCGACAACGGCGGTCTTACCCACGCCCGGTTCGCCAATGAGCACCGGATTGTTTTTGGAGCGGCGAGAAAGAATTTGCATAACCCGCTCGATCTCTTTTTCACGCCCGATAACCGGGTCAAGTTTGTTGTCGCGAGCGGCCTGAGTGAGATTTCGACCGAATTGGTCGAGAATTTGCGATCCGTGTTGCGTTTGTTGCGAATCGCCGCCAACCGCGACTTGCTCTTTGCCCTGATACCCCGACAAAAGCTGAATAACTTGCTGGCGCACGCGGTTCAAGTCGGCGCCAAGCTTGACGAGAACCTGAGCGGCAACGCCCTCGCCCTCGCGAATCAGGCCGAGGAGAATGTGCTCCGTCCCGATGTAGTTGTGGCCCAATTGAAGAGCCTCGCGAAGAGACAATTCGAGAACCTTCTTAGCGCGCGGCGTAAAGGGAATGTGGCCGGTCGGTTGTTGCTGACCCTGGCCAATGATGTCTTGAACCTGTTCGCGCACGGCGTCGAGCGAAATACCGAGCGATTCGAGCGCCTTCGCAGCGACCCCTTCGCCCTCGTGGATCAACCCGAGGAGGATATGCTCGGTCCCGATGTAGTTGTGATTGAGCATCTTGGCCTCTTCTTGGGCCAAAACAACCACGCGACGAGCTCGGTCGGTAAATCTCTCAAACATTTACTACTCCCTTGGCACCGTGCAGGCATGTGGTACCGGTCTATCGAGGGTAACCACGGAACGAGCGGTTTGTTGCCGCTGTTCGCCAGAGGCGTGAGAGCTTAACGTCGAATGTGACCCCGTTTTTTGGCGGATGCGAGGTTTCTGGACTATTGCAATCCCGAGGTGAGACGCGCCAGATTGTCGAGGATGGTCGAGCGAAGCGGCTGCCGCAGCCACTCATCGAGAGTGAGCTGGCGACTGCGGGTCCGATAACTCGCCTCGACGTCGCGCATGTCGCGAACGAACGAGCCACCGTAGACCAAGAGCGATACCTCCATATTGAGGCTGAATGACCGCATATCCATGTTGCTCGATCCGATTACGGCGACGTTGTCGTCAATCGTGACGTGTTTCGCGTGAAGTATTTCGGGAGCGCGATACATCCACACGATTACGCCCGCGCGGAGCAGCGCCTCATAATACGACCGTTGAGCGTGATAGACGATGGCCTGGTCACCGATTTCGGACACAAAGAGTTCGACGGAAATTCCCCGATCTGTTGCCGACGTGAGCGCATAGAGCATTGCCTCATCGGGAACAAAGTAGGGGCTCGAGATGATGATTCGTTCCCTTGCACAATAAAGAAGCGCGAGAAACAACCGCAAGTTATTCTCGCTTTCAAACCCCGGTCCGCTCGGCACGACTTGACAATCGAGCGCCCCACGCCTCGGCACGCGCGTGGCTTGCTCGGTCGTGCGCGAGAGCAGCTCCCCGGTTTCTGTGTACCAATCGGTGATAAAAATCGTGTTGAACCCGGCGACGACTGGGCCGTCGAACCGGCCCATGAGATCTTGCCAGCGGAGACCTCGTTTCTTGTTTTGGCGCTTGTTATAGCTTCGGTCCACGATATTTTGCGAACCCATGAATCCGACGACGCCGTCAACAATGAGAAGTTTGCGATGATTGCGAAGATCAAAGCGCTGGTATTTTCCTTTGAGCGGTTGCACGGGAAGCGTGAATTTCCACTGTGCGCCAATTTTCGCGAGTCTCCGAACGGTTCGGCGATGGTGTTTTGCTCGCAACCACGCAACGTGGTCAAGGAGAACGCGCACCGTGACACCGCGCCGAATCGCCGACTCAAGCGCGTCAAAAAACGGCTCCGTCGTCGAATCGAGCACGAGAATATAGAACTCGACGTGGACAAACGCGCGAGCCCGATCAATTTCGCGGGTCATTGCGGCGAGGGACTCTTCATAGTTCCCAATCAACTCCGCGTGGTTCTCTCCCACGAGGGGCATCGCCCCCAGGTTGCGGTTGAGCAACACCACGGACTCGAGCCACGACGGCCACGACTCTTGATGACTGACGTTCTCCATGCCATCCGTGCTCGCCATGATGACGCGGCTAATCTCGGCCTGCTTCGCTCGCCTCGCTCGGGGAAGCTTCGGGTTTCCGATCAGCAAAAACGCCATCATGCCGAGAGAGGGAATGAAGAGAATTGCGAGCAACCACGCCATGCCCGAGGTTGGTCGGCGATTGCGGGGAACGACAATGATCGCAACAATGCGTATCCCGAAATCGACAATGAGCACGGCAACGATGACCCAAAAGAACACATCGCTGACTGTCATACGCCGTCGATCCCCTCCGATTGAGTATCGCCGTCACCGCGTGAGACGGTTAGGGTCGAACCGACGATCGCGGGGTGCCCCGCGGATTCGCCGAGCGCGCGCTCGTGTTGACGCGCGCGCGCTCGCTCACTTCGATCGCGGCATACGCGGAGCGCTCAGCGCGATCAGCGTTCACAATCGCGCGCATAATCAGCCAAAAGAACCCGCCCGCGAGAACCGTCGGCGCGAGAGCAAACAACGCTGCCAGAAAGAAATCGTCCATGGTTCTCTAAGAATACGACTGAAAGACGCGCCAACGGGATGTTAACGCGCCGTGATGATCCCCACGATGCCCGTAACGAGAAAGTACAGCCCGATTCCGCCGACCACAATCCAGATTGCTATCCGGGCTGGAGTGGGTTTCGAAAACCTCATTTCACGAGGGGGAACAATATCGTCTCACGAATACCGAGTCCGGTCAGAACCATGAGAAGCCTGTCGATGCCCATGCCCATGCCCCCGCTCGGCGGCATGCCGTATTCGAGCGCCCGCACGAATTCTTCGTCGAAGGACATTGCCTCGCGGTTACCCGCGGCGCCCAAGCGCGCTTGCTCGGCGAAGCGCTCGCGCTGAATCACCGGGTCAACGAGCTCGGAATAACCGGTCGCGAGTTCGAAACCCCGCACGTAGAGATCCCACTTCTCGACGACCCCGTCGATGGACCGGTGCGACCGTGTCAGAGGACTTGTCTCGACGGGGTAGTCAAAGACAAACGTGGGTCGCTCGAACGAATCCGCGACACAGTGTTCCCACAGCTCCTCAACCAGCCGACCGTGGCTGGGAAAGGCGACGTCGAGTTCTTTCGCACCGGCAATTTTCATGAGCTCCTCGACCGATGTGGTCGGCGTTATCGGGCGCTCGATGGCACTCGATAAACTCTCATACACGCTTACTCGATCCCACTCTCCACCGAGATCGTGTTTCGATCCATCGGCCCACGTCACGACGTGTGACCCTCCGACGGCCATGGCCGCGTTTTGGATGAGCGTTTGAGTGAGGGTCGCAATAGATTCGTAATCGCCGTACGCCTCGTAGGCCTCGAGCATGGCAAACTCGGGCGAGTGTGTTGAGTCTGCCCCCTCGTTGCGGAAGTTGCGGTTGATTTCGAAAACGTGATCGAGACCTCCGACAACCGCTCGCTTAAGAAACAACTCGGGCGCAATACGCAAGTAGAGGTCGGTGTCGAATGCATTGGAATGCGTCACGAATGGTCGAGCGGCAGCGCCTCCGTGAAGCGTCTGTAACATCGGGGTTTCAACCTCAATGAACCCGCGTTCCGCAAATGTGTTTCGCAGCGACGAAACGGCACGCGAGCGAGCAATTACGACCTCGCGCGCTTCGTTGCGCGTAATCAGATCGAGATACCGAGCGCGAACTCGGCTTTCTTCGCTCAGCTCATTGTGAAGCGTCGGCAAGGGCAAGAGCGCTTTCGACGCGATTTGCCACTCGCGCACCAAGACTGACAATTCACCGCGACGCGACGAGACAACCTCGCCCGTGACGAAGACGTGGTCTCCTAAATCGACGAGGTCTTTCCACCGACCCAAGGACTCCTCGCCCACCTCGGCGAGACTCACCATCGCTTGCAGACGAGCACCATCGCCCGCCTGGAGACTCGCAAAACACAGCTTTCCTGTGTTTCGGAGATGAACAACGCGACCCGCGACCGCAGCGGTCACACCCGTCGACTCGTCCTGGCTGAGGTGGGCAAATTGCGCGCGAATCTCGCGAATGCTCGTCGTGACGGGAACAGAAACCGGGTACGCTTCGGCGCCCGACGCAATGAGGCGCTCACGCTTTGCCAAGCGAATCGCCTGTTGTTCGACGACGTCGGCATCGAGCCGTCCTTCGGCGGGGTCGCGGGATGACGACTGCGACGATTCGGTCATACGGGTCGCTTTCTCTCGAGAGGGGCTTCGTGATTCATGTCGAGCGGGACGTCACGACGCGTCGGTGGCGTAGCTCGCCGAGCGCGCGGTGACCGTGATCGATATGTTGTCGATGAGTCGCGTCGCGCCGACGCGCGCGGCAACAAGCACCACGGCGGGACCGCCGTACTCTTCGCGCACGACGCAAAACGTTTCAGGATCAACAATGACGCAATAATCCAGAGTGACGAGCCTCTCGCTCGCGATCACTCGCCGCGCGGCCGTGAGTGCGGCATCGACCCCCTCGGAGGCCGCCGAATTCGCCGCGCGCAACGCGCGTACAAGCGCAACCGCGGCGCGCCTCTCGCTCGGGCTAAGAAAGCGGTTGCGACTCGAACGCGCGAGTCCATCCGGTTCACGAACGGTGTCAATGCCCACAATTTCAACCGGTAGACCGCGCTCGGACACCATGCGAGTCACAAGAAATAACTGTTGTGCGTCTTTTCGTCCGAACACCGCGAGATCGGGCGTGACAATATCGAAGAGTCGAGCGACAGCCGTCAGCATCCCGTCGAAATGACCGGATCGCGAGCGACCCTCGTAGAGATCGCCCACCGGCCCCGCGGACACGCGTGTCACGGCGTCCCGCGTCGGAAACATCTCGGAGGTCGACGGCACAAAAACACCATCGACCCCGGCGTTGGCGAGGTCGGCAACGTCGGCGTCGAGCGTGCGCGGGTACGCGTCAAAGTCCTCGTTCGGTCCAAACTGCAAGGGGTTGACAAAGATCGATACGACAACAAAATCTGCTCGACGGCGAGCTTCGTCAACAAGAGCCATATGCCCCGCGTGGAGGGCGCCCATCGTCGGCACGAGAGCAATCGAACCGTCGGGGCGACGCGCGCGCTCCTCGAGAACGAGGCTGCGAACCTCACTGACGGTCGATGCACACGCTCGAGAAGTATCGGTCACGCTCACGTATCCTCCCGGTCAATCGAGGCCAGGTTGATCGTACTGGGTTCCGAGCGAGCGAGGGCATTATTGACCGATGACCGCACAAGAGAACCGAGCATTCTTCCCGGCGACTCAACGCCAATGTCGTCGAGAATAGCCGTCGCTTGCTCGACAATCGCCGTTGAAAAGCTCGTTGCGGTCTCAATCGCTTCGGCGTAAGCGGCGCGGTGGTGTTCGGCGATGACAATCGGTTCGCCGCCCATTTCGACGACGAGCGCGTGGCCAATGGGCGCGACGGGCGCGCGTGCCGTCACCGCGAAGCTGCACCCCGCGAGACGCGCGACGTCGATTGACGCGCCAGTGAAACTCATTGCGGGATGGATTGCAAGGGGAATCGCGCCGAGTGCCGCCGCCGGTGCGAGCACGTCAATACCGAATTCTGCGACGGTGTGGACAACAATTTGACCCATTTGCCACGAGTTTGTTCTCGCGAGACCGGCAACAAATTCGGGCAACTGCGCCGCGGGAATCGCGACGACAACGAGTTCGCTCCGCTCGAGCACGAGGGGCACGTCGAGCACCGGGACCCCGGGAAGCATTGCCTCGGCGCGCTCTTTGCCTCGGTCAGAGATCGTCGCAATGCCGACCACCGCGTGACCCGCGGCCGCGAGCGCCGCGCCTAGCACCGGACCAACGCGACCCGCGCCGACGATTCCCACGCCTAGCCTGCCCGAACGAGCGTGGGGGCCGGTCATTGCCGACCGCCCTTGTCGGGCGGAATCGTGCAGAGAAACTCGGCGACAAGGCCGGCAACCATGAGCACGAGCGCACCGACGGCGGTCGCGCCGGCCATCCACATCGTTGCGGGTTGGGGCAACACTGATCGACTCAACAAGTAACCAATCACGCCACAACCGACGCCAGCGAGCACGGCACCCGCGAGGCTCGACGCCTTTGCAAGAATCACGACCCGCATTGCTCGAAACGGATTTGTCGGAACCGCGGATTTTCCCCGAACGGCACGTCGAATGGGAATCGAAAAGGCCACCACGACAATCGACACACACACGAGCGAAATGGGCAGCGTGTACGGCGGAACGAAAGCCGCCAATCCGAACGCGGCGGCAGCCACTTCAAGGAGAAATCCAAGAACAAGACCGACGAGGAAAAGCCCGATGAGCGGAGACGCGGTGCTTCGCTTCACGGTCGCAATCCGTTCTTTTCTTGACGATAAACAACAACCGTATCGGTCGTCTTCGTTGCAAGCTCGGCCACCCGACCGTGTCCCGGGAGACACGCATCGGGGTCGATTTGCAACCACGGCACGAGGACAAATCCTCGCGACCACGCTCTCGAGTGAGGAAGCGTGAGGTCGCCATCGCTCGATTCAACCTCGGCAAACGTCACAATATCAATGTCGAGAGTGCGATTGCCCCACCGCGTCTTCCGAACTCGACCGCGCGCGTCTTCTATCGCGTGCACCGCGTGAAGCAACTCGTGCGCGGTCAACGACGTGTGAATTGTCGCCACCGCGTTCAGATACGCCGGCTCGTCGTGACTCACACCGCGGGGCGTGAGCGCGGGTGATTCAACCAAATCCGATACCGCATCGATTGCGACGCCGTCGAGCCGGCCCACATCGTCGATGGCTCCGCGAATTGTCGCCACGCGGTCGCCCACATTGCTCCCCAGTGCCAAGACGGCCGAAACCGCCAACGACGAGTGCGCCTCGCGCGCGGTGCCAATCACTCGCGCCACCGCGTGAGCGTGACCGAGACATCATCCGCGGGCACCGAAAGGGGAGCCGACTCTTTGTGTACCGTGACCCGCACGCCTCGAATAGATTGTCGTTGAAAAACGACGCCAATAATGCGCGCGGCAACCGTCTCGATGAGGTCAACCGGATCGCGCTCGACCGCCGCGACAATCTCTTCGGCAAGATCACCGTAGTGGACCGTCAGAGCGAGATCATCGGTCTCGGAAGCCGCAGCAAGATCAAGCCATATCGTCGCATCGACCGTGAAAGCGCTCCCCGCTGTGCGTTCTCGATCAAAAACCCCGTGATGACCAAACGCCCGGAGACCCGTGAGGGAAATGCTGTCGTCGTGATCGTGTGTCACGGTCGTGCTCCGTTTGCCCACGCGTGAGCAACATCGAGGGCCGCTCGTGTCTGTGCGACGTCGTGCACGCGAACGGCCCACGCCCCCGCTTTCGCAGCCAGGGCGCTCAGTGTCGCCGTCAAAAAATCGCGATCAACAGGGGGCGCATCATCGTCGAGGAGCGCACCGAGAAACCGCTTTCTCGACGCCCCGACGAGGACGGGAAAGCCCAACCCAATAAACCGATCAAGATGGCCGAGAATCCGCCAGTTCTCGGGGCCAGTTTTCGCGAAACCCAATCCCGGGTCAAGCACGAGACGCGACGGCACGGCACCGCGCGCGACAAGATTACGCGCGCGACGAGAGAGGTCGCTCGCGACGTCGTCAACTACGTCGCGATAGTTTCCGGCGGCGTCGCTTGGCCCGCGCGAGTGCGTCACGACGTAACGCAATCCGGTTTCGACGACAACGTCGACCATCTTTGCGTCTGCTGCACCACCCGAAACGTCGTTAATCACGGTGGCTCCCACGGTTGCCGCATCCTCCGCCGTTCGCGCGCGCATTGTGTCAACGCTGACCACGATTCCTCGACTAACGAGCTCTTTCACCACGGGAAGAACGCGGGCTCGCTCAATCGAAGCGGGAACGCGAGTGGCTCCGGGTCGCGTTGACTCGCCGCCCACGTCGACAATGTCGGCGCCCGCGGCAACGAGCCTCTCGGCGTGGCTCACTGCCGTCTCGACCGATTCGTAGCGACCCCCGTCGCTAAAAGAATCGGGAGTCACATTGAGCACGCCCATAATGAGCGTGCGTCGTGATTCGTAGTCAATCATTCGCTGTGCCCATGAGAGCGATTACTTCGGCGCGACGAACCGGATCGCTCAACGTTCCCCGACTCGCGAGCGTGACCGTTGTGCTTTCCGATTGGCGAGACGTCCGCGTCGTGACACACGTGTGGCTCCCGTCGAGCACGACGAGCACGCCGAGCGGGTCGAGCCCGGTCGTGATCGCGCTCGCTATTTCTTCCGTCAATCGCTCTTGAACTTGCGGCCGCGATGCCAGGGTGTCAACGACGTGCACGAGGCGACCGAGACCCACGACGAGGGTGCGCGGAGCGTACGCGAGGTGCGCGCGACCGGTAAACGGCAAGAGGTGATGTTCGCACACGGATCGGAAAAATATGTCTCGAACGATTACGAATTCTCCGCACCCCGATACTGCGGCGGCGTCGGAGGATCCGACCTCGATTGTTTCCCGCAAGTGGACGAGCGGATCACGGCCGATTCCGGAAAAGAACTCCGCGTACGCGGTCGCGACGGCGGTTGGCGTCGCGACGAGACCGGGCCGAGCGGGGTCTTCACCAATAGCTTCGACAATCTCGGCTACGGCCGCTTCGACGCGAGCGCGATCGATGGCCACGAAGAGGTTCCTATGCCGTGGCCGGGCGCGGTTTGCTCACGGGAGCACGCTTTGCCTTGTTTTCCGGCGGAGATGACCCGACGCTGTCGTCGACCGCTTGAGCGTCAATGGGTGCTTTCGACTCCGGAAAATCTATCGGTGGCACATCGGACAGTGGACGATTTTTGCTGGAGAGCCACACCGGGCGCTCCGGCAACTTCTTGACGTCTGCGAATATTGTTGCGAGCTGGTCGTGATCGAGCGTTTCGTGTTCGAGGAGCTCGCTCGCCAAGCGGTCGAGGATGCCACGATTGTCAGTGAGTACGTGCCACGCTTCGTCGTGCGCCGCCTCGATGAGTTCCCGCACTTGCGCGTCGACGCGTTCGGCAAGTCGTTCGGAATAGTCTCGCTGGTGCCCCATATCGCGACCGAGAAAAACGGTGCCCTCCGACTTTCCGAGCTTGACCGCCCCAATATCGGCACTCATTCCGAAGTCCGTCACCATCTTGCGAGCAATCTCGGTTATTTTTTCAATGTCGTTCGACGCGCCCGTGGTGGGGTCGTGGAAGATGATTTCTTCTGCGACGCGCCCACCCATTGCATACGCCAACTGGTCGAGGAGCTCGTTTCGCGTGACCGAGTATTTGTCTTCGAGCGGCAAGACAACCGTGAAGCCCAACGCGCGACCGCGCGGGAGAATCGTAATCTTGGTCACGGGGTCGGTGTGGCGCATGGCAGCCGCCGTGACCGCGTGCCCCCCTTCGTGGTACGCGGTGATGAGTTTTTCTTTGTCTTTGATAATGCGCGAGCGACGCTGGGGACCCGCCAGAATTCTGTCAATTGCCTCATCAAGCGCACGATCATCAATGAGTTGCGCGTCGGAACGCGCTGTCAAGAGCGCCGCCTCGTTGAGAACGTTGGCCAAATCGGCACCCGTCAGCCCGGGCGTCTTGCGAGCGACCACGTCAAGATCGACACCCTCGGCGAGTGGTTTTCCTTTTCCGTGGACTTCGAGAATCTGCTTGCGGCCTATGAGATCGGGAGCATCCACCCCAATTTGGCGGTCGAAGCGCCCGGGGCGCAAAAGCGCAGGATCGAGAATGTCTGGACGGTTCGTCGCCGCGATCAATATCACATTGGTTTTAACGTCGAATCCGTCCATTTCGACGAGAAGCTGGTTGAGGGTTTGTTCGCGCTCGTCGTGACCGCCGCCGAGGCCCGCACCGCGGTGGCGACCGACGGCGTCGATTTCGTCGACGAAGATTATCGCGGGAGAATTCTGCTTGGCTTGCTCAAAGAGATCGCGAACCCGGCTTGCACCCACCCCGACGAACATCTCGACGAAATCAGAACCCGAAATCGAGTAGAACGGCACGCCGGCTTCGCCCGCAACCGCGCGAGCCAGAAGAGTCTTACCGGTTCCGGGTTGCCCGTACAGCAACACGCCCTTAGGGATTCTGGCACCGACCGCTTGGAATTTTGCCGGATCGCTCAGGAAGTCTTTGATTTCGCGGAGTTCTTCTACCGCTTCGTCGGCGCCGGCGACGTCGGCAAACGTGACTTTTGGACTCTCTTTCGACACCAACTTTGCGCGTGATTTGCCAAATTGCATGACGCGGTTTCCGCCGCCTTGCATTCCAGAAATCATGATCCAAAAAAACGCCCCAATGAGCAGGAGGGGGAGCAGAAAGCTCAAAACCGACAAGAACCAACTCGGTTGCGGCACTTCATCGTCGTAGCCGCTGCTCGGATTCGCAGCCGTGACGGCCTTCACCACGTCGTTTCCGCGCGGACTCACATAACGAAACTGAACCTTCGATCCGTTATCACCGTCGGGTTGCGAGAGCGTCAAATCGACGCGTTGCTCTCCATCGACGATTTTTGCCTGGGTGACCTTATTTTGAGTGAGAAGCTCGAGGCCGTGTTGGGTTGAAATTTCACGGAAACCCGACATCGTCAGCAGACTCGATCCGACCCACACGGCGACGATAGCGAGAAGGATCCACACGACGGGACCACGAACGATCTTCTTGAAGTTCATTTGACGCGGGGCGAACCCGGCACCTTTCTGACGCGAAAATACTCCCACCCGGCATTTTGTGGGTCAGGTAAGGCTACCGTGACGGCCCTGAATGGCGCCCAAATGTTCGCCGAAAGCGTGTTGGACACTCAGCCCTCGTGAACCGACGGGGCGAGAATCCCGACACCGCGAAGCGAGCGATATTTCTCCGCGAAGTCGAGACCGTACCCGACGACGAATCGGTTGGGAATATCGAATCCGACGTATCGGACGTCAACGTTGACCTTCGCCGCCCCCGGCTTGCGCATGAGCGCAAGCACCTCAACGGACGCCGGGCCGCGAGAGCGGAGGTTCGCGAGAAGCCACGAGAGCGTGAGTCCCGAGTCGATAATGTCTTCGACGATTATCACGGTTCGGTCACACAAATCGGCATCGAGATCTTTGAGTATTCGCACGACGCCCGAGGATTCCGTGCCTGACCCGTACGAACTCACCGCCATCCAATCCATTGTCACCGGAATTCGAAGTTCTCTCGACAGGTCGGCCATGACCATGACGGCTCCCTTTAAAATTCCGACGAGAAGAATGTCTTTGCCGTCGTAGTCACTCTCGATTTGCCGACTCAATTGAGCGAGACGGTCGCGAATTTGCTCTTCTGAAATCAAGGTGTCGGTGATCTCGTTTTCGACATCGCTCAGTTCCATGCGCCGATTTCCTCGTTGTCGTCGTCTAGTCGGCGGGTGCCAGAACGTGGCACATCCGGGTAGGCAGTGGGGTTGTGTGTTTTCGGTGCGCTGAACGAAATCCAGTCGCCGTTTCTCTCCACCTTAATGCCTGGCAGGTCGAGGGAACGCTGCCCGTGCCAATCGGTCACGAGCCTCGTGACCGCGAGCGTCTGACGTCGGTCGAGCGGGACCCCAAACTCCGCGTCGACGACCGCGCGAACGACGCGCTGCCGAATTGCCGCGGGGTTCGCCGCGAGCACGGCTACCGACACGGCGATTCCCGCGTCGGAGCGCTCAACAGCATCGTCAATGATGTCTCGTACGCGCTCGTCGAGCGCCGCGAAGTCTTCGCGCACGCTGTCGGCCGTGCGAGCGAGAGCGTCGGCAATACCGGGGCCAAATTCGCTCTCGAGAAGGGGGAGCACGGTCTGTCGCACTCGAACGCGCGCAAAACGGGGGTCGCTATTGTGCGGATCGCGCCACGGCACGAGACCGCTGTCGGTACAAAAGGCGTGTGTTACGGAGCGCTTGATCGTCAAAAGCGGACGCACGAGTGTTCCGTTTCGTTCGGCCATGCCGCGCAGACTCGTCGATCCCGAACCGCGCGCGAGACCGAGCAAAACCGTCTCGGCTTGATCGTCGAGCGTGTGGCCGAGAAGCACGTGAGACGCACCGGTGGCCTCGAGTGCACTCGCGAACGCCCGGTGTCGTGCGGTGCGCGCGGCCGACTCGATTCCACCGGTTTTCGAACCGGGCCCACGCTCGACGTCCACTCGGGTCACGACGACGGGAGCGAGACCGAGGTCTTTCGCGGCACACGCGGCGCGCGCCGCAACCTCGGCGGAATCGGCGTGCAGTGCGTGGTCGACAATAATGGCCCCGACGCGAAAACCCGCCCGTTGCGCTTCAAACGCGCACGCGGCCGCGAGGGCGAGCGAGTCGGCGCCTCCGCTGAGGCCGACCAACACGGGAACCGCCGGATCGGCGTACGTCGCGAGCGAGCGTCGAACCGCGCGCCGCACGTCGGCGATCGCGGGAGTCAGACGCGGACGCCGTGGGGTCATCCAGTAACGTTATTGCAGTCCGCCGCTTGACGTGAAGGAGAAACCGCGATGGCCGATTACGACGTGGTCGTTGAGATTCCCAAGGGGAGCCGCAATAAGTACGAGGTTGACCATAAAACGGGGCGGGTTTACCTTGATCGCGTCCTGTTCACTCCCTTTGTCTACCCGGTCGACTACGGCTTCTTCGAGAACACGCTCGGGCTCGATGGCGACCCGGTTGACGCTCTCGTTCTTCTCGAATACCCGGTTTTTCCGGGCGTTGGCGTGAAAGTTCGCCCGGTCGGCGTCCTCAAGATGAGCGATGAAGCGGGTTCGGATGCGAAGGTCATTGCGGTGCCCTTTAAGGACCCCCGCTGGGCGCACATTCGCGACCTTGACGACGTGGCCGAGCAAACCCGGAACGAGATCGAACACTTCTTCGCGCGATACAAAGACCTCGAACCGGGCAAGTTCGTGGCCCTCGAGGGGTGGGGAGACGCCGCCGAAGCGGAAGAAATCGTGCAGGCCGGGATCGTCAAGCTCGCGGCCGAGAAGGGTGCCCACTAGGGCGCTCGAGCTACCCGTGTTTTTTGGGGGGGTCGACGAATTTCTCGACGTGTGTCCTGACGCCGCATCTACTCGGCGCGCGGCACACGGTTCTTGCGGTTCGGCGGCACTCGGTGGGAGCGGCGATTTCGTTGTTAACCCAGCGGAGCGCCCCGTTGGGCCATAAACGGTTCCGCATTGAGGGCGGCGCCGTCGTCACGAACTTCGAAGTGCAAGTGGCAACCGTTAGACAATCCGGTATTACCGACGCTGCCAATGTTGTCTCCCACACCGACGCGTTGTCCGGCGGAGACGAAGATTCCGCCGGGCCGAATGTGTGCGTACGACGTCGTGATGCCGCCACCGTGGTCGATCCGAATGAAGTTTCCGTACGACCCGTTCCTCCCCGCGTATTCGATCGTCCCGTCGTGCGCGGCGTAGATGGGCGTGCCACACGACGCGCCGATATCGGTGCCCCGGTGCATCGAACCGCTACACATGCCGTCGATGCACACGCGACCTCGAGGGCCGAACCGGTCAGTGATACGCCCGCTCGCGGGCACGGCCCATCCCTCACTGCTCACGTATCCGCCACCGAGCGCGGGACCGGGAACACCGCGTCCGCCCGATCCCGACCCCGACCCCGATTCCGAGAACGAGGATGACGACGCGGCGGCTGCTGCGGCGGCTGCTGCGGCCGCGGCAGCTTCCTGTCGTCGAACCTCTTGCCCGTCTTGATAGCCGGTGACAACGGTCGTTGTGGTGTCTTGGAGGGCTTTGAGCTGTTGCTCGAGTTCTATTCCCTTTGCCTGCTGTTCGGCGTACTTCGCGGCGTAGGCTTCTTGTGCCGCGACGGCCTGGTTCATGGCGCTGTGCGACTCGTTCTTGAGGTGCTCGCGCTCGGACCTGGCCACGTCGGCTTGAGCACCGAGTGACGCGGCGGTGTTTCTCGCGGTCAGCGCCGAGCGATAAACGGTGCCGTAGCGCTCGACAAGCTTGCTCATTCGCCCGAGCTTGGCGAGCAACTGGTCGTGGTCTTCTCCCTTGTCGTTAATGAGCATATTGACGACGAGAAGATCGCTCCCGCTCGTGCGATACAAGCGAGCGGCAAGGCGGCCGGCCTTGGCCATTGACTCTTTGGCCTCGTTCGCGCTTGTCTCCGCTTGGTGTTCGAGTTCTTTTGCGCGCTGATCCGATTCGTCGAAGTTGTCGAGCGCCGTCTGAAATTCGATGCCCAGCTTGTTGGCGTGCTGCTCGGCCGCGGCAACGTCTGCTTGCAGAGTTGAGATGAGCGCCGTAATCGTGTGGACGGCGGACTGAGCAGCTGCCTCGTTCGATTTTGCTTCTTGAACCTGCTCCCACGTGGGGTAATCGGTCGCCGAAGCGGGCGCGACGGCACCCGCGAGCGCGAGCAGCGCACTGATTGAGCCAATAGCCACCGCCGTGCGCACCCCGGCGATCCCGTCGAACGCGAGACGCGCACCTCGTGCCCCCATTTTTGTCCCGCCTATCGTGTGTCGTGCTCTATTGACCGTAACTCGCGAATCTCTACCGTACGCGCACATTTTGGGCCAGTCGAGCGACTCACCCGCGTTCAAAAATGAGGGTTGTGACCGCGCGCGAGTGGTTTGGTAAACCGCCAAGCGTACCCGTATGCTTGTACGTCGGTAGCCAGGCGGTTATTGGCTGTGCGGCCCCATCGTTTAGTGGCCTAGGACGGCGCCCTTTCACGGCGTTAACACGGGTTCGAATCCCGTTGGGGTCACGCAACAGGAAAACAGTTTCGGTTCAACAAACAGTTTGGTTCGACAAACACAGTGAGGCCCTGTAGCGCAGTTGGTTAGCGCGCCGCCCTGTCACGGCGGAGGTCGCGGGTTCAAGTCCCGTCAGGGTCGCAAAGGCGATTCGCTCCTCGCGCTGCGATGGAGCGGTTGCCTCGTGAGTGCTCGGTTGACGCATCTCACGGCTCTGTAGCTCAGTTGGTAGAGCGTTCGACTGAAAATCGAAAGGTCACCGGATCGATACCGGTCGGAGCCACGGGGAATGAATTGCCCTGGTTTTTGTTCCGCCTTTTCTTTTGGAGGTGTCGACGACGGCGTAATACTGACCCCTAGGAGAATTTCACACTCGTGTGGGCGCTGGTTGCGAGAAGCTGACACGCAAGCGATAGTCCGGACGCTTTCTCGTCGGTGCTCAGTCCGCTGTCCTTCGCCATGACGGTCTGTCCTTCAAGCACGGTGCATTGACACGCGGAGCAGATACCTTCTCGGCAAGAAAATGGTACCCGGATGTCGTTTCTCAACAGTACGTCGAGTAGCTTTTCGCTAGCCGGCCAACGTAGGGCGTGCTGAATCCCGAGAACGTCAACGGTTGCTGTCGAGTCAACAGAGGTTGCGCACAACTCCGGTCCCTGAGAAACTTGGCATCTCGCCGAGTTTCCGAATTTTTCTACGAGGAAATTTTCTGGATTGATCCCCATCACCTGGATGGCGGACTCGACATTTTTAATGAACCCGTCCGGGCCGCAACCGTATACTGCGGGATTCTCTGTGCGCGACCTCCCCAAGGCAGCGAGGATTTCAGTGCTGGGTCGACCGCGTACAGAGGTAATCCACGTGTGGCATGAAAATCGTTGGGGGTACATCTTGCTCATTCGGTTGATCTGGCCCTCGAGGAAATAATCCTCGTCTGATCTCACCACGTAAACGAGAGTGACGTTCGTGTCTGTTCTGTGGAGCGCTTCTTTCACGAGCGAAACAACCGGCGCTATCCCAGAGCCTGCAGCGAAAAAGATGTTTTCTTCGGCGTGAGGAGCAATCGCGAATTTCCCCATTGGCGACGAAACGTTGAGTTTCACCCCGGGCTTGACCGAATCGTGAAGATATGTCGAAACCGCCCCGCCCTCGTGCTTTTTGATCATGATGGCTGGCGCATCGTCCACACCGGGCAGCGTAAAAAGGGAGTAAGAACGAGGTTCGTTGCGGCCATCTGGGAGGAGAACATCAACGACGAGGTACTGGCCCGCAATGTGTTCCAACGGCCTGTTGGTTTTGAAGTATGGGGCTGCTGAGGCTTTTGTTGACTGTTGATCTCTGAGGGCCGTGTTGGTTCTTGGTGGAAAGATGTGTGTCATGTCTAAGCCTTACCCGATCGAATTTCGTTGCGATGTTGTTGCGGTTGCTCGAAGAAAAGAAGCGTCGTTGTCGCAGGTAGCGAAGGATTTCGGAATTTGCGATGCGACGTTAGCGACGTGGTTGAAGCGAGCTGATATCGAGGACGGTGTTCGTCCGGGTATTACCGATGCTGACGCTGCCGAGATTCGTCAGATGAAGAAGCGGATGCGTTTGCTTGAGCAGGAGAACGAAGTTCTTCGGCGGGCTGCCGCGTATTTGTCGCAGGCGGGGTTACCAAAAAACTGATGTACCCGCTCGTGAGAGAGCTTGCCGCTGCCGGTGCCCGAATCAGGGTGCCGGTGGCGGTGACGTGTCGGGTTTTGAAGTTCTCGAAGCAGGGGTATTACCGGTGGGTGCGCACCCCTGTCAGTGACCGTGCGTGGGACGACGCTCACGTGACCAATGCGGCGGTGGATGTTCACCGTGATGATCCGATGTTCGGTTACCGGTTCATTGCTGACGAACTCGCCCAACGGGGCTTCGCCGTCTCGGAACGGCGCGTGTGGCGCCTGTGTTCGCAGCAGAAGCTGTGGAGCATGTTCGCGAAGAAACGCGGAAGAAACCGCACACCCGGTCCGCCCGTGCACGACGACAAAGTCAAGCGAGTATTCACCGCAACAGCAGCGAACGAGCTTTGGTTGACCGACATTACGGAGCACCCAACGCAAGAGGGAAAACTGTATTTGTGCGCGGTCAAGGATGTTCACTCCAACCGGATCGTCGGGTACTCCATCGACACACGGATGAAAGCATCACTAGCTGTTCGGGCCGTCCGAATGGCAATCCAACGCCGCAACCCGATACGAACAGTGGTCCACTCGGACAGGGGGTCCCAATTTCGTTCGAAAACGTTTGTTCGCACGCTCAAGAACAACGGGCTCGTCGGATCGATGGGAAGGGTCGGTGCGTGCGCTGATAACGCCGCAATGGAATCGTTTTTCTCGCTGCTGCAAAACAACGTCCTGAACACCCGGCGTTGGCAGAACCGGGAAGACCTCCGCCTCGCGATCATCACGTGGATTGAAGCCACCTACCACCGCAGGCGCCGACAACGCGCCCTCGGGAAACTCACACCCATCGAATACGAGACAATAAGACCAGCCGCCACCCAGGCGGCCTAAACCAAAAAGTCAACAAAAGCTACAGCAGCCCCCCTCGCGGTTGACGACCCCGAAAGCTTGTCAGTAAATATCCGCACCGCCCCCGCCCTCGTCAGAGCGTCAATTTGCGAATCAAGAACCTGATCCTCGGTCGACACACGCGCATAACCGATCATGTTTCCCACCCGACGACCTCCTTTACCCAGCCCACGCCCACCAACTACCGCACAACATCACACCGATCACCAGCCGCCGCAAACAGTAAAGAACCACACGTGTCGGCTCAATCTCTGGCACGACCACTCTCTTCCGCCTTAAACTGACCGAAGGTCAAACTCGACTTATATACAGCTGTAGTGCTCGACGCGACAACAATACGTTGAAAGAGATAATCCGCGAGAGAACGCACGTTACCGGCGACCGCTCCGAGCCGGTACTCGCGCAAGAAATCCACATCTACCGTGGTCCAGTCGATCGTGTAACCTGCGCGAGTCGCGAGCTGCGTCACGTAAACGCTCTGGGCGCGAGTGTTCCCGTCACGAAACGGATGCAACGCCGAAATCTCTCCCCAGTAATAACCAAGACGATCAGCGAACCCTCGATGAGTGAGACCACGTAAGTAATTCTCCTTGTCGAGCTGACCAAAGATTCGATTAGCCTCGTCCTGAATGAACTCAGGACGACAGTACGCGACACCAACATTTCCGGCTTGCGCATCAACATCGCGAATCTGACCAGCAAAGGGCAAGACATCGCCAAACAAACGATGATGGACAACCCGCAAGTGAGCGAGGTCTAGACGGTGAGGAACAGCCTCAATCTGCAGCTCAACCCAACCAACAGACACCCAATCGTTCAACACCCGATCAAGCAAATCTGCATCACGAATGTCGAACCTATTGATAAGCACTCCACCCGAATTCGGATACGTGTACTTGTCGTCAACACTCACGCGACCTTATATTTCTCCCGCAGTTCAGCACGCGCGCCCTCCGGAGAAATATCACCGGTCAGAACACGCCGAGCGCGACCAAGCGCTTCCGCATCAGGAAAATGGCCCGCTAACTGCTGACCCTTCTCAACCTCGGCCATCGCGAGCTCCACATCAGCGACACGATCATGAGCGACCGTTTGATGTGTAGCCATGATGCCTCCTTATTCAATCGTTCAAGTCTATCGAGAAATTTCAAAAACCCATACAGAATGGTTTCGGAATGTTTGATTTCGGCCACGAGTTTTGATCGAAACCACTCCCCCGCTATTTCGGGAAAAATCAGATTCGCCGCCCCATCCCTCGAATGTCGATCAAAAACGATCGTTAACGGTACACCCACACCTCACACCCCAAGCAAGACAGCAACAACCTCCGACCCCGAAAACTAACAAGTGGTCCCCGCTTAGACTGCCAAGTGGGCCCGAGTTACGTTGCCATAGTCAACTGACATTGCCGTCGTCACGTTGCACGATCCGCGTGTTTCGGCCACTTCGGTGGAATCGGTCACCGCCGATTCAAACTGCTCGAGGGATCGTTCAGGGTCACCACGACCATCAAAACGACCACCGCAACAAAAACGACACCGACGACCAGACCTATCCACCCCGTAGTGAGCGCGGTAACCCAAAAACCTCGCGCAGTAGGTTCACACTTGCGCCCCTTGTAGCCGAGAACAAGCGCAGCAATCGAGAACGCAAAACACGGTGCGAAAAAGATTCCGACAATGCCCATGATCATTCCCACAAGGCTCGTCGATGTTGAGGCATCGCCACAGGCCGACTGCGGCGGTGCGTTGCGCATTCTGCGCGTTCCGGCCGGGTCCGAGGCCGACGTGTCGTCGAAGTCGCTACGGACGTTCACTTTTTCCAATCCAATAATTGACATGCCACAGCTGTTACCTCGGTAGGTTAATGGTCATTTTTGCGGGGGTTGAAGGACGCAACCGGAAAACGACACGGTTGTCACGGCCCGACCCTTACGCATCATCCGGCGTCAAGGCTTCAAAAGTTTTTCGATCTTCTTGACCGCCGTTTTCGCTTCCTGCCGAACCTTCGTGACCGGGCTCGTGGTTTTCCGTCGAAGAGACTCAAGAGCAGCAGGGTCTTTCCTCACTCCCAGGAGGTAAGCGGCGTAGGGCGCGACCGTTTCGTCGTCGAGGTCACGGATCAACTCGTCAGTGCCGCTGCCCGCGTGAGTATCGGCATAACGCTTCTTTTCGAGCCGGTGCACAGCGGCTTGCATGCGGGGTTCCCAATAGTAGTCGTCACTGCCTTCTGTAACGCGGTTGAGTTCACGGACTTCGGGCAAAAACTGCGTAAACCCACGCAGGCCTGCAACTTCGGCTGCCAAGAGTCTTATGCCGATGCCATCCTCTTTGAATGCTTCCGAAATAACGTTGGGAACGTCCTTGTTCTTCGACTTACCAAAGTAGAACGAGATGAGTGTCCCGCTTTCGGCTCTTGATTTTGGGTCGAAGACGAGTTCGCGAAGCCTGTCATAGTCTCCGGGACCCGCCGAGTATGCGAGAGTGGGACTGAATCCTGTGATGAAGCTCGAGGCATAGTAATTGTGGTACTGCTCGGGAGGAACAATTTTTTCGAAATCGAGATCGCACAGGTTCCGGAATTCCGTTATCAAGGCGGTCAAGACTTCCGGTTGTTCACCGGACGATAACGTGATTCCATTGAGGCCGAATACGAAATCGTGCCAGGGGAATCCTGGAGGAAGTCTTGTTCGATAGTTGCTGATCCAGTCGATGAGGATGGGTTTAAGCTGCGGATACACGCGAATGTTGTTCTGATTTGGGTCCCTGCTCCCAACTGGCACGTTGGCCGCTAAGAGCTCATCGTCGAACTCTTTGAGATCGTCCAAACGGTTTAAGGGTTTGTCGGTCATGATTTGTCCGTCCTGGGCGTGGGATCTAAAAGGTGTTTGGGATGTGACGGATTGTGACTAAGTCGCTGAATCCGGGGAGGTCGAGGATTTTCTTTGAGATTTTCGTCTCCCGTTCCCCATTCGGTTTTTGCCGCACTCGAAGCAGGATCGTCATATTTTTCTGTTGGGCGTAGTCGATCATGTCTTCCATTTGTTTGACGGCCCGCTTACCGCTCATTCTCTTGGAGTTCTTAGTCTCCACAATCACGTTGTTCGCAGTAATCGCATCCGCGCGACGAGTGACTTTCACTTGGTCTGATGATCGGTTGAATGTGTAGGTGCATTCCAACCCGCCTTGAGCCTCCCATCGTGGGGACTGTGTATTAAACGGTGTTTCTGGCCTGATTCGTCGCACGTGATTGTGTGGCGGGAAGGGTGCCGTTATGTCGAGCACACTGGACGTTATGAGTCCGAAGAAACACCAGAATAATAATGATGACCGTTCTGTGGAGGCTGCGGCTGCTGCCGAGCTGGTCCGTTTAGCGAAGGAGCAGGGCCTGGCGTTGACGGGCCCGGAAGGGTTGTTGAAACAGTTCACGAAGAACGTGCTCGAAACAGCGTTGAACGAAGAGTTGACCGAGCATGTGGGTCACGAGAAGAACGGGGCCGACCCAGGTCGCCGGTCCTCGAACGTGCGGAACGGGTCCCGCCCGAAAACCGTGTTGACCGAAGCGACCGGGCAAGTCACGATCGATGTTCCCCGGGACCGGGATGGCACGTTCGAGCCGCAGATCGTGAAGAAACGGCAACGCCGTTTGAACGGCGTCGAAGAAATGGTGTTGTCGTTGTATGCGAACGGTCTCACCACGGGGGAGATCAGCGCCCACTTCGACCACATCTATGGTGCCTCTGTGAGTAAGGAGACGATCTCGCGGATCACGGACAAGGTCGTTGAGGAGATGAACGAGTGGGCTTGTCGCCCCCTCGACGAGGTATATGCGGCGATCTTTATTGACGCGATCGTGGTGAAAATTCGTGACGGGCAAGTCGCCAACCGGCCGATCTATGCGGCGATCGGTGTCACTCTCGCGGGCGAGAAAGATGTTCTCGGGTTGTGGGCCGGGACCGGCGGTGAGGGGGCCAAGTTTTGGATGAGTGTCCTGATCGACATCAAAAACCGCGGCGTGAAAGACGTGTTCTTCCTCGTGTGTGACGGACTGAAAGGTCTGCCCGACGTCGTCGGGAACGTGTGGCCGCTCACGACCGTGCAAACCTGTGTGATCCATCTGATTCGTAACACGTTCCACCTGGCGTCGAAGAAACACTGGGACGCACTCAAACGTGACGTGAAACCGATCTATAGCGCCCCGAACCATAACGCCGCCCGGAACGCGTTAGAAAACCTCACCGAGAAATGGGGCAAAAAATATCCGGCGATCATCACACTGTGGGAAAACGCGTGGGAAGAATTCATCCCGTTCCTCGACTACGACCTCGAGATTCGTACCGTGATCTGCTCAACCAACGCGATCGAATCATTGAACGCCAGATACCGGCGGGCGGTGCGCGCCCGAGGCCACTTCCCCACCGAGCAAGCCGCACTCAAATGCCTGTATCTTGTCACCCGGAGTCTTGACCCCACCGGGCGAGGCCAAACCCGGTGGGCGTTGCGCTGGAAACCCGCACTCAACGCATTCGCCATCACCTTCGCCGACCGCTGGCCCGCAGCAGAAACCTACTAACCAAAAAATGCCGAAAACACCGTTCATGAAACAGACCCGAATAGTCCTCAGCCCCCGCACCGACAACCCCCACGGCGCAACATGGTGCGCAGAAAAAGCCGCCTACGGACAAGGCATCTCCTTCTCCAACCACCACGACATGTTCCGCCTCATCAGAAACGCCAACAACCACATCTGGGCAGCAGCAGAAGGCTTCGGCGGCCAACCCCAAGCCGACTACCTACCCAAATACCGCGAAAACACCGCATGGGCACTCGCCGACCCCTGGACCACACCTACCACCCCATAACACGCCCCCGCCGCTGAACCCGCCGACATCCAAAAAACCAAACGGTCCAACAGTGACAAGACCCCCCACGATCACCCGGAACGCAAGAAAGAATAGGAAGCGAATCCGATCGTCACAATGGCCCTCACTCAAGCTGCCACAGTCAGCCAACCCTTGCCGCCATGGTCTCGGTCGCCAGATTCACAATGCTGACTATTTCAGTTCAGTACCTGTCGCGTCCCCGCGGACGTCGAATGTGCGCAGCCGCGTCAATCTACTAATCGGTGACCGCCCGCAATCGTACCGTGCTACGCGCCGGCAGCGTTGTTGGCGACTAGCATGCCGCCCATAGTTGTGCGTACACGCACGGTTGCCGTGCGGGGTTCACCATCGTCTTCCGCGGCAACGATGTATTCCTCAAGGCGAACAACAGCCGGGCAGCCGGCAGCGAGCATTCGCGCGACCTCCAAACACTTCGACGGGCCGCCGTCACCGTAGAGGGACTCAGGAAATTCGCTTGGTACCCATAGGCCACCGAGCTCCGCGCCGGTCTCGGCACGTTCAGCTGCGTGATAGCCGGCTTCCCATCGAACCATCGTGCGATTACGGGAAACGTCGAGCGGCACTTCGACCTCCACCACGATCACGCTATAGCCGGCCCGCTCAAGCGTGCGACCAAGTTGGTCAGCTGCGGTGCGGCTTGAGAGCACGGAGTCGACGACCAACCGTTCGCCTGCATTGATTGCCGCCGCACGTGCCTGCTGCGCGAGGTGCGCCGATTCTTCGTGCACGAGGGATGCGAGCTCGCGCGGATAGAAACTCTCTCCTTTTCTTCGTGTAGTGCCCGCACATCATCGGGCATCATCCAGCTCTCGTAACTGCCATCAACGACCATCTGGCGCAACAACACGTCCTTGAAATGGTCAGCGTCAACAACACGCCACTGCCCCACGTCACTCTCCTGAGCCTTCATCAACTTGTCGAGAATGCTGGACTTGCCGGCCCCCGGCGCACCAGCAAGAGCAATCGCTATGCGATCAGTCAGCACCGTCTCTTTCTCGGCCCGAAAGTCTGCAATGATCTGATCGTGCAAACGAATCCGCTGCGGTGTTCGCAACCCCACGTTGCCAGCCACGAACCACGCCGGGTTCGCCGTCGTTGCCGTTGGAGCATCGACACGTAAAACACCGCCTGGGCGGCTCATCGCACTCAAATGCTGCCGATGCTGCTCGACATGTTCGGATATACGACTAACCATCATCCTTCACACGAGCGGAATAACGGTGCAACGCTTCGACGTAAACCTCGTCAGTGATCAGACCATCACTGAGCGCGTTCTCCACCTCAAGCCACGTCCCAGAACCCGGCTCCCACAAATCGTCGCACTCATCCAACTTCGGCAACGGGACGTATTCCCACCGGCCAAGCTCATCAATAGTCTCACGGTCACTCAACTCGCCGACCGCAAACCGTTGAGCAATCTCGGTCGGGGTCGCACCATGGAATCCAGGCCGCTGTTCTACCGTAGTCTTCACGATCTGATTGATACGAGGCTGCGACAGATGCGTCAACTCCGCAACCATCGTCTGGGTCGATACAGCCGCAGCCGCACGAATCTCCCGATTATAGTCAAGCGGTGCCAACTCCGCCCGCGCACGCGCACGAACCACCCGCCGAGCATTAGGAACGTCCAACGTCTTCATTACAACCACCTCCTATAAGCCCAGCTTATAATATTTTGGGTGCCCCCCACCGACTCATTTCTGCGCCACGGAGCTGGGATGCATGCCGAACGTAACTCTCCCCACAAACCAAACGGCATTGCGCGGGCCAAGAAATGCACACCTTCGCGAACCCCGATCTTGAACGGATGTAAGACACAGGTGCGTCAAATAGGATGAGGTCTCCTATTTGGGTCTGTGTCGATAACGTCGCCTCTCTGGTCAAGTGGGTCCGACTTTCGTTGCCGCAGTCAAAATCGCTTGGCCGACAGGGCACCATCCTGGAGTCCGGGGCAACGCGTCAACGGTCTCCTTGGTCCCACGTGAACAGCTTCGCCGCTAGGAACGCGACCCCCGCTCCGACACCGGCCATGAGCGCCCACAGTGCGTACACGCTCATGAATGGTTCTGTTCCTGCAATGTCTGCACTCGCGGCCTGCATGAACCACGTGCTCGGGACGCACCAGGTTGCGAAACGAAACGCCTCCGGCAACCCGTCGAGCGGGAACACTGTTCCCGACATGAATATGACAATCACCGGAATGAAACCCGTAATTTGGGTGATTAGGTCGGCGTTTCTCGCGCGTGACGCGAGCAAATACGCGAACGCGAAGAGCATGCCGAGGCCGAGGAGAAGCGTGATTGCCAATCTCACAACACTGAGTGATTCGACGTATCCCTGGGTCCACGCAATGGCGACGATAACGGCAGCTTCTGCGACACCCAGCAGAAACCTAATGGGCGACTGCGAAACAATGAAGGTGAAGCGTCGGACCGGCGTTGTTCCGAGCAATCGCAAGGTGCCGCGCTGACGGAGGGCGACGAGGGGCACGGACGTTCCCATGAACGCGATGGCCATGAACCCCGCGACGAGCACGGTCGCTAAATTCATGCGGAGGATATCGAATTCGGGTCCACCCGCGGAATCGACGACGTTGATCTGGGTGCTGGGGATACCGAGCGAGTGAATCGTCCTGGACAGGTCTATCCACGACGGCGACTTCGGGGTCGAGAGGACGACGCTCGCGGACTGATTCTCGATCGTGACGCGAGCGGTAACCTCCGGCGCCGCGTCCCCCGGCTCGATAATGCTCGCCTTGACGCCCTCCCCCGTGAGTTTCGACACGAGGGCGTGACCGTGTTCGGTGGAACCGACGACTCCCACGACCGGCGCCGCACGGTTGCCATTAACGAAGACGTTGATTCCTGCCATGACAATGAGAAAAAAGAAGAACATGAAAAGCAGGCTGAAAATTGTCTTGCCGTTACGAAGGAGTTCTTTCGAACTTGCCATGCTCAGTTCGTAGAGCGACGATCTGTTGTGATTGGGAGACGAAACCACCGTTGTGTTCATTGTGTCGCTTCACCTTTCTTCGCGCGAGTGTGCCGGTTCTTGTCCGGCTCACCCGCCGCCTCGCCGTGATCCGCGAGTTCGAGAAAGATGTCTTCGAGCGAACCCTTGTGTACGGTGAAGTCACGTGCCGTAATCGAGAGATCGAACGTGATCGCGCGAAGAAGCGTGTCAGGATCGCCCGTCACGATCGTTACTCGAATACCGTCGCGGACGTCGTGATGGTCGATAGTCGAGGTGTCGGCAAGTCGTGCGACGCCGTCGAGGTTCGCGTTTTTCGGAACGGTAAACGACACGGTACTTTGCGCGCTGCGCTGCCGAACAAGTTCCTCCGGCGAGTCGAGAGCCACGACCTTCCCGCTCACCAGGATCGCGACCCGATCACACAGTGTAGTGGCCTCATCCATGTGATGAGTCGACAACAACACCGTCGTTCCCCGCCCACGAAGCTCCACAATCAACGACCAAAGGTTCTGCCGGGCAAGCGGATCAAGACCCGCAGACGGCTCGTCGAGCACCACAATCTCTGGATCGGCAACGAGAGCCACCCCCAAAAGTAACCGCCGCGATTGACCACCGGAAAGGCTCGTTGTGCGCACGCCGCGCTGGTCGGTGAGCCCCACCTCCGACATGATCTCATCGGGATCACGAGACGCACGATGAAACGATGCGAAGAGCCGAAGCGTCTCATCAACGGTAAGCGTGTCAAAAAGACTCGCAGATTGCGGTTGCACGGCAACGCGCGACGTGAATTCCGACCGATCTCGAACCGGATCCAACCCCAACACCGAGACGGTTCCTCCGCTCGGTTGTCTCAATCCCACAATGCACTCAATCGTGGTCGTCTTCCCCGCACCGTTCGGACCAAGAAACCCAAAGATTTCGCCCCGCCGAATTTCGAAGTCAACACCCGAAACCGCCTCGAAATCACCGTAACGCTTGACCAAGCCGCTCACAGCGACGACGACCTCGCCCATACCCGCACCCCGCGACGTGTCGCGGATCACGCTCGTCGTTTGGGCCGACCGCAATTCCCTGGCACCCATCGTCGCGTTACGCCCAACCATGTCGATCCACGCCCTTCCATCCCGCTACCTTCCCGTGCGTATCCGCCGTCGCCCCCCAAATGTACTGCATCGCGCGCACCCTGATCGGAGTGTTCTCAATGAACACGGGGACTTCTCGCGGGATACTGAAAAGCCGAATCTGGCGACGCAAAACCACCGCCCTGATCGAAGGTAAACTTGCAATTAATCGCCCGCGACAATACTCCTCGTCCGCGACGATATCGGGGGTTCCTCGAACCGTTTCGCAGGTTTCCCGTGGTGCTCGGCACGTGCGTTCTCGTCATCATTACGCTGATAGTCGTCTCGACGCTGCTCGCGCGCTCGACGCCGTGGACACACACCGAGTTGTCCGTCGACCAGTTCGCCAGCCGCAATCACCTCCCCGTTCTCGACGTGATTGCTCTGACAATCAAGTGGCTTCTCGCTCCCGTTCAAGGGCTCGTGATCGTCGCAGCGGTGTCTATCGGCGTCTTTTGGAAATCACAAGAGCGGGTCGTGTCGATTACCTTCGCGCTCGTCGTATCCGCGGGATGGCTCAGCTCGAGCGTCGCGAAAACGCTCGTTCATCGCGCGCGCCCCGACTTTCGCCTCCTCGCTAATCCGTTGTCGACGGAAGAGAACTTCGCGAGCTTTCCGAGCGGGCACGTCGCCCTCGCGACCGCTTTGGCCGTTGGGTGCGTGTTGTTGCTGCGACGACACCCCGCACAGAAATGGGCGATAGCCATCGGGGCCGTCGGTGTGACTATCGTGGCGTGGTCGAGAGTGTACAGTGGCGAGCACTACCCCACCGACGTGCTCGGCTCAGTAATTTTCACTCCGTCGCTCATGATCGCGGTGCTCGCGACGTGGAACCACCTTCTCGCGCGACATCGAACGAAGCCCCTCGACCAACCACGTCGCGAGTAAAACAGGTCTCGCCATTCAACGCGGGTCAGGTGGATTCAGAGGCTCGACACACGGGATCCACCCGTCACCCGCCCAAACCCGCTCGCCACGGGACAATACGTCATCCCGTCACGATCTTGAGAACACAACATCGAGAGACTAAAGCTCGGTTGTCGGACGCGCGTTGGACGTGTGTCAGGCGCACGGTTAAGCTGCCCGTAGCGCACAATTGAAAGCGCCCATTCTGCGCCAATGAAAGTACCCACGTAGCGCCAATTATTTGGTGCGCTTCTTTCGCTGTTGCCGCCCGCCTGTCTGCCGGGGGTGGTGGCTTTCCCGTGCGATGGCTCGGGGATGATCGGCGTTGTTCATACAACCGTTCAATTCGTGCAGCCCGCACGGCGAAAGGCACCTGATGAAATCAAAGGAATCCATCGTGGAAATTTTAGAAGCATACGATCTGATGGGGTCATTTCGTGGGGCTGCGTCCCTGATTGGGGTGCTCGCACCACACGGTCCAAAGACTGGTCGAGGATCGGGCGGCGGGGAAGCCTGATCCTGTGCGCAGGCAAGCGCCTCGCTTGACGGTGTCGACGACGGCGTAAGACTGCCCCTGTAGCGTCGAAGCGGGACTGACCCCGTGCAGTAGCCTGTCGCTTGTGTCAACCACCCTCTCCATTGCCGAGATCCGCAAACGTGCGGCCGAGTTCGCCGCCCGGTGGGCGGATGAGCACTACGAGAAGGGCGAAAGCCAGTCATTCTGGACCGAGTTCTTAGCGATCTTCGGAGTCGATCGAAAGCGCGTTGCCTCATTCGAGGCGCGTGCGAAACGACTCTCCACAGGTCACCACGGGTTCATCGACATGCTCTGGCGCGGGATGCTGCTTGTCGAACAAAAGTCCGCCGGGAAGGATCTCGGGTTTGCCACCGATCAAGCCTTCGACTACCTCGATGGCTTAACGGACGCCGAGTTCCCGCGGGCCGTGGTCGTCTCGGATTTTGCACGCATCCAGCTCACCTTGTTCGAGGGCAAAGACGCTGGCACCACTCAAGCCGTCCACACGGCCGATCTCGCGAAGGAGATTGACCGGTTCACGTTCCTGGCCGGCTACACCAAGCGAGACTATTCCCAGGTCAAGGAGCAAGAGGTCAACGCTCGCGCTGTAAAGCTAATCGGAGACCTCTACGGCGAGATAATCGGCGATTCGCACAGTACGCACGAGGCAGCGATCTTCATCACCCGGCTTCTTTTCTTGCTCTTCGGCGACGACACCGGCCTGTGGCAGCGTGGCCTCTTTACTGACCTGGTCGAAAGTTCACCAGAGGACGGCGAGGCTCTAACCGGTCTCCTCACGCAGCTGTTCTCGGCGCTAAACCGCGAGCAACGCTCGACCAAGACCAACGAGACCGTGGCGAAATTCCCCTACGTGAACGGCCACCTGTTCGCAGAGCAGGTCGAGATCCCGGTCTTCGACAGCACCATGCGTGAGAAGTTGCTCGCATGCTGCAACTTCGACTGGGGCAGCATCAGCCCGGCGATCTTCGGCTCGATGTTCCAGATCGTGAAGGGCCGAATCGACCGGCACGAACACGGCGAGCATTACACCATGGAAGAGCGGATCCTGGCTACGATCGGCCCACTCTTCCTCGATGACCTTCGATCGCAATTCGACCGCACCGGCCACGACATCAGCAAGCTTCAGAAGCTGCAAATGAGCCTCTCGACATACCGGTTCCTAGACCCCACTTGCGGGTGCGGAAACTTCCTCGTCGTCGCCTATCGCGAGCTCCGCGAGCTCGAACTCGACATCTTGATCCGCATCCGTGAAGCCCAGAGCGGGCAAACATTCCTCACCGACCTCGACGTCGCGGAAACGCTCGCCGTTTCCCCCGAGCAATTCCACGGTTTCGAGCTCGAGGTGTGGCCGGCACGCCTCGCCGAAGTCGCGTTCTTCCTGGTCGACCACCAGGCGAACATGCGGCTCAGCCAGGAGTTCGGCAGGGCTCCCGACCGCCTGCCGATCACCATCGCGGCAAACTTCATCGTCGGGAACTCCATCGAGCTGGACTGGTCAACGTACCTTCCAGATCCCGATGCCAACACCATCATTATGGGCAATCCGCCCTTCGTGGCCATGTACAAGATGACCACCTCCCAGCAGCAGGATCGAGCGCGAGCGTTCGCGTTGCTGCCCGAGAGCAAGGGTCACCGGACCGGCCGCCTCGACTACGTTGCGTCATGGTACGCCAAGGCCATTGACTACGCTCGCGGAACGGCCGCAAGGATCGCGTTCGTCTCAACGAACAGCCTCACCCAAGGCGACAGCGCCAGGGCACTCGATCCAATCGTCCGGGCCGCGGGATTCAAGATCTCGTTCGCTCACGACACGTTCAAGTGGGAAAGCGACGCGACCGGCAAAGCGGCGGTCTACTGCGTCATCATCGGAACCACGGCAGCACCAGTGAAAACCGCGCGACTCTTCGATTACGAAGACGCTAAGGGACTCCCCCAAGAACGGCCAGCCAAGAAATTGAACTTCTACCTACTGGACACTGACCTGGCAGGACCCGTTAAGCGAATAGAGCCGCTAGTCGCCAGCCTCCCGCGGATGGAGAAGGGTAGCCAGCCCACCGACGGCAGAGGCAACCTGCTCATCTCCTCCGAGCAATACACTGACGTAATCGCTGACCCGATCGCCAGGAAATATATACGCCCGTTCGCGCAATCCGGAGCCGTCCTCGACGACGAGCAGCGATGGTGCTTGTGGCTCGTTGACTCCACGTCCAGTGATCGCGTCACCTCCCCTGTACTCCGACGCCGCCTCGAAGCGGTGCGCGCGGCACGACTCGCCTCCCCCACGCCGTCGGTCCAGCAGGATGCGGACACGCCATGGTTGTTCACTCAACGACGGCAGCCCACCTCCGATTGGCTGGGGGTTCCCCGGCACTCCTCCGAGAACCGGATCTGTATCCCGATGCGGACATTCCGGCCTGAGACCATCGCGGGAGACGCACTTTCGTACCTTGTGGCATGCCCTGACTGGGTCTTCTGCTATCTCCAATCGGCCGCGTTTACGACGTGGGTCCGCGCGTTCTCCGGTGCGCTCGAAAGCCGATTCCGGATCTCGCCCGACATGACATACAACGCCTTTCCGTTCATCGAGCCAATCGGCGCCAAGGCAGTCTCGTTTGCCAGTGCGGCGCAGCAACTTCGTGATGCGCGTGCCCTCTATCCGGGCGAGACGCTCTCCACCCTGTACGATTCAGTTGGGATGCCGGCTGAGCTTCGAGCGGCACACCGACAGATTGATGCGTTGGTGGACGGGATTTTCGGGCTCAAGAAACCCTCGGACAACGAGCGAACCCTGAACTTACTTCGTAAGCACCACGAACTCGTCAACCAGAACCGGCTGATCGGCGGTGTTGCAGCGGTCGGAATTCGAGAAACGCGCAACGAAACACTCCCGCGCGTTTGAACACGCGACGCGGGTCAGGTGGATTCAGAGGCTAGCCCTCGGTCGTGCACGTGCACTCTTCGCCGCACTCGTCAGTCGTCGTACAGCACGTTGTGTTGTCGCAACAGCCCATTGCCTTACCTTTCTTTGGGAAGCGTGTGAACCAATCTTAGGCTCTTCGCAACGATCACACATCCTTGCGCTTGAGAACGAGAGCCGCTGCACCAGCGGCGACGACGGTCCACGCGGTGACCACGAGAGTAGCCTGCCACGGCAAGAGCGTCGGTTGACTCAGTCCTTCGGCTTGAAATTCAGTCATCGTGCTTCCGCTTCCCGAGAAGAGATACGGAAGGACGCGTCCAAGCCACGGAAGAGCGAGGCTCAAAGCGGCGATCACCACGGGAAGAACAAAAAAGACTCCGACGACGATGCTGATCGTTGCCGCGACGCTGCGGACGATGAAACCGATTGCGATTGAAAAGATCGCCGTGAAGGCAAGGTACCCTGCTGCGCCAAGGATTGCACTCAAGACGATTGGGTCGCCAACGCTCACAAATTGATGACCACACGCAGCATATAGTGCGGCCGTCATCGCAACAGATCCGAGGAACAAGATAAACGCGAAGGCGAACGTGGTGAGTCCGAGGACGACCATTTTCGCCCCGAGCACGGGAAGCCTGCGCGGGGTTGCCGTCATTGTGGACCGTATGCTGCTATTCCCGTACTCGCCCGCAGAAAACAAGGCGCCGAGAACCGCCACCACCACGCACGTCAAGGCGACGGACCCGAGCCCAAAAATGACCACAAGGTCGCTGGTTTCGGCAAACGATTGAACGGGTGCGCCTTCCTCGCGTGCCGACCCGTCAAACGCGGCGCGGAGTGCAGCCAAACCGAGGGTTGCTGCGGCGAGAATCACAAGGGACCACACGGTGGATCGGACGGTTGTGAGTTTGATCCACTCCGATTTCAGGTTCCCGGCAAACGTCGCCGCCCAGACGGGAGCGTTCGTGCGGCGAGAGGAAACAGAAACCGTGGACGTGCTCATGTGGTGTTCGCTTTCTTGATCGTAAAAGGCATCATCGCCGCCCGCTGAACACCAAACGACACCTTATCAATACGAGCGTTCGACCAATCCGTCGTCATCACGATCTTTGGATTGCAGCCTGGAGCCGCCGAAGGCGGTTCCAGAACACGCGTGTGGCGTGTCCGGGAACCGCCCAAGCGGTAGGCTCCTACCGCTTGCCGAGTCGAAGAGCCAATGTAACAAGGCGATTTTCGGGCACACGCATTCGACATGTACCCGAAAATCACCTAGGTGCGAACCACCTGCAATTTGGGCAACGACAAGTCACCCGAACCATTAATTGTGATTCAAGAGTCTTTACGTTTCAGAACAAGCACCGCAAGACCGGTTGCGACGGCGATCCACGCAAGAACAACGAGCGCTGCCTGCCACTGACTGAGCGCATCTCCATCGCCAGGAATCGAATATAACAATTGCCCACTGTTTGGGAACTGGTAGATGGCGATGTCCCTGAACCACTTGAGGAACATTCCGAAAAGGCCGACGACCATGGGAAGGACGAAAAGGATACCGAGGACAGTGCTGATTGCCGCCGCGACGCTGCGGACGACGAACCCGAGAGCGACGGCGAAGATCGCGGTCAATGCAAGATACAAGGCAGCTCCAACAATTGCGCCTACCACTTCTGGATCCGCAAGGCCGATAAATTCATGACCGAACATGGAATAGAGACTGGCCGCCAGCCACAACGACACGACTGACAACATCAATCCAAAAATAAACGTGGTGAGGCCGAGAATGACGACTTTCGCCGATAACACTCGCAGTCGGCGAGGCGACGCCGTCAGCGTGGACCGGATGCTGCCTGTCCCATACTCACCCGCCGAAAACAGTGCGCCAAGAACCGCAACCGTCAAGGACGTCAACGAAGTTGACCCAAAAGCGACGGTGACGACAAGGCTTCGAGTATTTGGAAATAGAGCGGAGAGGCCCTCCATAGCCGTCGCGGCGCCATAGGTCACGGCGGCAAGTGCAGCGAGCCCAAGGGTGACTGTGGTGAGGATGATGAGCGACCAGATCGTGGACCGCACGGTCGTGAGCTTAATCCACTCCGATTTCAGGTTCCCCGCAAACGTCGCCGTTGTGGCGGGACCGTGTGCACGGTGGGGAGAAACAGAAACAGTTGTCGTGCTCATCGGGCACCCGCTTTCGTGGTCGTTTTGTGTGACGTTTCGTCTGAAGTGTTCGACGACGACCGGTACTCGACCTCATCATTCGTCAACTCAAAATACGCATCCTCCAAAGACGCAGCAACCGGCGTCAACTCGTGCAACACCACCCCCGCTTGCGCCGCAGCAGCAGCAATCTTCTCCACACTCAAACCCACAACCTCCAGAGACGTCGTATCCGTACTCGACACCGACACCCCCGGACCCGCCAACGTGCGAGAAAACTCCACCGCCTGAGGACTGCGCAACCGCACCGCATCCCGCGACGCACGAGCCACAATCTCCTTCATCGGCGCATCCGCCAACACCCGACCCCGACCAATAACAATCAAATGATCCGCCGTCTGCTGCATCTCCGACATCAAATGAGACGACAACATCACCGTCCGACCCTCCGAAGCAAGAGAACGCAACAACTCACGCACCCACAACACACCCTCCGGATCCAAACCATTCACCGGCTCATCCAAAATCAACGTCCCCGGATCCCCCAACAACGCCGTCGCAATCCCCAACCGCTGCCCCATCCCCAACGAAAAACCCTTCACCCGCTTCTTCGCAACAGAACCCAACCCCGTCATCTCAATCACCTCACGCACCCGCGCACGACCAATACCCCCCGTCGCCGCAACCGCCCGCAAATGATTCACCGCCGACCGACCCGGATGAGCAGCCTTCGCATCCAACAACGCCCCCACCTCACGCAACGGCGACCGCGACAACACAAACGACCGACCATTCACCGTCACCGAACCCGACGACGGACGATCCAACCCCACAATCATCCGCATCGTCGTCGACTTCCCCGCACCATTCGGACCCAAAAACCCCGTCACCACCCCCGGACGCACACCAAACGACACCCCATCAACAGCAACCTTCGACCCAAAACACTTCGACAACCCAACAGCCTCAATCACAACCACACCCACCCATCCACCAAAAAAAAACCAACCGGACACCCCCACCATACGAACCCCCACATCGGGTCCGCTCGAAATCTTATCCCCCCCAGCAATGGAATGGCCACTGTCTTGAATGCTTAAGTGTTCCGTGATAGTGGTCGCCTACTCCAGATTCGTGCCAGGCGAAACCAATCGTTCTTCTTTTGGCGCCGTGCCGCTGTCTCGCTCGCGACGCGTGTACTCGCGCGCTTCATTTTGTCGCACCTTCTCGGCGCCCGACGCAATTTCGGCGCGGATATGTTCCGACTGATACCCGAAGGCGTTCACGAGATCGAGAGCGTGCGACGTGAGGCGCGTAATCAGGCGATCGACATACGTACTCACCGCTTGAGCGCGCCGCGTCGATAGTCGGCCCTTCACGAGATACCACGCAAGATTTCGCTCAATCAGACCCAAACCGAAAAGGTCACGCAACCACGTCATCACCCGTCGAGTAGGCGCGTCCGTGACGGAGTCGAGCGCGACCGTAAACGCTTCCCACTGGAGAAGCTCGGCGTGCGCGCGCGCCGCCGCGATCAGTTCACTTTGGTGTGCGTTGAACACCGCCGCCGCGTGCGCCTTCGGCGCGTTTTTGGCGGCGCGAAGGGCGTCAGCAAGTTCCGTCACCATTGTTTCCACCCGGTCCGTGAGCAGGGCCCGTTGAGAATCCGCGCTTCGCAATTGGCCAATCGATCGCGCGGTCGATCCCCGGTCGGAAAAATTTTGAGCGAGTCGGCGCAAACCGGCCACGGTGACCGCGCGATCAGTCGCGCGGTCAACGACGAAGCGCGCGACGACTGACTGGCCCGCGGTCGCGAGCTTGCGACCGTAATCACTCAAGAGGCGTTTTCCGACAAGCTGAAGAAGAACCGTGTTGTCTCCTTCGAAAGTCGCATAGACGTCGAGATCGGCGCGAAGGCCGACGAGTCGATTCGCGGCGAGGTATCCCGCACCGCCGCACGCTTCGCGAGCTTCTTGCAACGTGTCAATTGCGTGCCACGTCGACAGAGACTTAAACGCTGCCGCGAGTGTTTCGAGGTCTTGCCGGTCGTCATCCGTGTCGCACGCACCGGAAAAAACGCCGTCGAACGTCGTGAGAAGCTGCTCGTGCGCAAAACACGACGCGTACGTCGTCGCTATTCGAGGAATAAGGCGCCGCTGATGGTGATGATAATCGAGAAGAACCTCTTCGTCGGTGTCGGTTGCGCCGACAAATTGCCTGCGTTCTGACGCGTACGTGACGGCGATGTGCAAAGCGATCTTGGCTGCGGCGACCGATGCGCCGTCGAGCGACACGCGTCCCTGCACAAGCGTTCCCAACATGGTAAAAAACCGGCGCCCGGGGCTGTTAATTGGCGAACGGTACGTGCCGTCTTCGTCAACGTCGCCATAGCGATTGAGAAGATTGGCCCGAGGAACTCGCACCGCGTCGAAGTGCAGTCTTCCGTTGTCGAGGCCGTTGAGACCACCCTTGAGTCCATCATCGTCGCCGCCGATACCCGGCAGAAAAGCGCCGTTCTCGTCGCGCAGTGGAACATAGAAGGCGTGCACGCCGTGATCGACGTTGTTCGTGATGAGGTGAGCAAAGACCACCGCCGCGTTGCCATCGACGGCCGCGTTTCCGAGATAATCTTTCCACGCCGCGCGAAACGGCGTGTGAATCACGAACTCGTGCGCCTCGGGATCATACGTCGCGGTCGTGCAAATTCTCGCAACATCCGATCCGTGGCCGGTTTCGGTCATTGCGAAAGCCCCCACGACACTGAGATTCATAATCGCGGGAAGCCACCGGTCGTGGTGCGGTTTTGTGCCCAAGTGGAGCACGGCCGCACCGAAGAGACCCCACTGAACGCCGGCCTTTATTTGTAACGAGGGATCTGCCGTCACGAGTTCTTCGAAGCCGGCAATGTTGCCGCCGTGGTCGTCATGACCGCCGAGATAACGGGGAAAAGCGCGATGGACCACGTCGTGATCGGCGAGATATCGAAGCTGCTCGAATACCCTCGCGCGGTGGTCAGAGACCGATAGTCCGCCAATTTGGTGGAGGTCTGGTAGAGCTGTCACGGTGCGCGTCGCGCGCCGCACGTCTGCCCACTTTCCGAGGAGAAAGTGGGCCAGCCACGCCACATTGATCCGGCTTTCGTCGGTGAACGACAGTGATGACGGGAGCGCGGGCAATCCTGACGATGCAACCGGTGCATCGGGTGGCGCGGTCTCGGGGGCAAGGTCGACCATGACGAAATCTCCTCGTACGGGACGGTGGGAACTCCTCAACCGTAAATTGGCCAATCGGGTGCACGCTAGTTAACAGTGCACGACGCACAATTCGCGGGGCGAAGTGTCGTGCGCGTCTGTCGAAATCATCAGTCCAGTCACCGTGCTCTACGACGTGTCGGCCACAATCGTCACCACGTCGGGACCGTAAGTATCATTTTTTTTCTGGCCCACGCCGCCAATCGTGGCGAGTGCTTCACGCTTCGTCGGGCGCTCGATGGCGATCTGGCGAAGGGTCGCGTCGTTAAAAACAATGTAGGCGGGTACACCGAGTTCGCGCGCGACGGCAGCACGCCATTGACGCAGTCGCTCGAAAAGGGCGCGTGCCGATTCGGGCACATCGGTCGCGACCCGCGCGGATTGTGCGGATGAACGCGCTGCCTTAGTGCTCTTGCGCTCGGTGCGGAGCATGACTGATCGGGACCCGGCCAAGACCTCGCCGCTCGTGGCCGTAATCGCGAGTGTTCCATAACCGTCGCTGCTGACACCCAAGACGTCTTGAGCGAGGAGCTGGCGGGTCACGCCGCGCCACTGGGCCTCGCTCAGTTCGTCGCCGACTCCCCACACCGCAAGACTGTCGTGTCCGTTTTGCTGAACGCGCGGCGTCCGTATTCCTCTCAAGATGTCGATGATGTGCCCCGCGCCAAATCTCTGGTTGCGTTCGCGGTGCAAGCGCACGACGGTCGAGAGCATTTTCTGTGCAACCAGGGTTCCGTCCCACGCGGCGGGCGGTTCAACGCACGTGTCGCAATTGCCACACGGCTCGCACCGCTGCCCGAAATAAGCAAGAAGGTCAATCCGTCGACACGTCACGGTTTCACACAGCGCAAGCATCGCGTCGAGACGCAAGGACAAGCGCCGACGATGAACCTGGTCGGCGGCCGAATCGTCAATCATGCGTCTGTGTTGAACAACATCGTTGAGACCGTAAGCTAACCACGCGGTCGCGGGCAGGCCGTCGCGCCCCGCACGGCCGGTCTCTTGATAGTAGCCCTCAATCGTTTTTGGAAGATCAACGTGCGCGACAAACCGCACGTCGGGTTTGTCGATGCCCATTCCAAAAGCAATCGTGGCCACGACAACGATGCCGTCTTCGCGCAAAAACCGCGCTTGCGTTGCGTTGCGCGTCGCCGTATCAAGCCCCGCGTGATACGGCAGCGCAACAATGCCGTGGTCCGACAAGTGCGCGGCGATCTTTTCAACGGAATTGCGAGAAAGAGCGTAGACAATGCCCGCGTCGTGCGCGTGCTCTGTTCGAATAAAATCGAGCAGCTGGCGACGCACCTCGCTTTTGTTCACAATGCGGTAGTGGATGTTGGGCCGGTCGAAGCTCGCGACGAAATGGCGCGCCCCCTCGAGGCGAAGCCGCGCGGTGATCTCACGGTGCGTCTCGTCGGTCGCTGTCGCGGTCAAGGCAATTCGAGGAACCGTGGGCCACCGGTCGGCAAGCTCGGACAGCTTCAAATAGTCGGGGCGAAAATCGTGGCCCCACTGGGAAACACAGTGGGCTTCGTCAATTGCAAACAGGGCAATACGGCCGTGATCGAGAAGGTCGTGAGTCACGACCGACGAGAGCCGTTCGGGGGCGATGTAAAGGAGATCAAGTTCACCCCGACGGAAGGCTCGCTCGATCTCAGACCGCTGCGCAGCATCGTTCGTCGAGTTCAAAAACGCTGCGCGCACTCCCACGGCCGTCAGGGCGTCGACTTGGTCTTGCATGAGTGCAATGAGTGGTGAAATAACAATCCCCGTGCCGTGTCGCACGAGAGCCGGTATCTGATAGCACAACGATTTTCCGCCGCCCGTTGGCATGAGCACAACCGCGTCACCACCACCGACAACGTGCGCAACCACGGCCTCTTGGTCGCCCCGAAAACTGTCGTAGCCAAACACCGACCGAAGCGCATTGAAGGCCGTACTGACGTCGAGCTGAGCTGATCCGGGCACCATGCGGGCGAGTATATCGGCCCGGTCACGAGCGTGGCTGACGTGACGACGCGGCGTCTTCGTTGTCCTTCTTGCGCTCTTCAGCCCATTCGACTGGTGGTCGCGAATGGCGTGTTCGACGTGAGGTGCGCGACGGTCCCGCAACCCCGGCACGTGCGGCACCGCACCGCGTTTCTTAGGTGATCGCGAGCTTTCTTAGCGTGTCATCGCCCGGAGCAACCGGAACGACGTCCGCCTTAATTTCGGCGCGGTGAAGTAAGCCTTCCATGCGCCGTCGGCGCGAACGAGAGACAAGGGTAACAACCGTACCCTGTCGTCCCGCGCGGCCGGTTCGACCCGACCGGTGCATATACGTTTTGTACTCGTCGGGCGCATCGGCTTGAATCACGAGAGAGATGTCGTCAACGTGAATGCCACGAGCGGCAACGTCCGTCGCGACAAGCACGTTAACACGGCCCGACGTGAGCTTCGCGAGGTTGCGCGTGCGCCGAGCCTGATTGAGGTCGCCGTGCAAAGAGGTCGCGGGAATTCCCGCGTCGTCGAGTTGGTCTGCGAGCTGTTCCGCGAATGCTCGTGTGCGAGAGAAGACGAGCGTTTTGCCGTGACGATCAGCGAGCTCTTCGATAATCGCAAACTTGTCCCGCTGCTCAATGAGCAAGATGCGATGATCGATGGTTGACGAGTCTTGGTCTTCTCCCGCAACCTCGTGCACCGCAGGATCAACAAGAAATTCCGCGACGAGCGCCGAGACACCCGCGTCGAGAGTCGCCGAGAAGAGAAGCCTTTGACCGCCGTCGCACGTCTCGCGAAGGATCCGCTGCACCGGCTCGAGAAATCCCAAATCGCACATGTGGTCGGCCTCGTCAAGCACCGTCATTCTCACGTCAGAAAGGTCGAGACGACCCTGGTCAATGAGGTCCTCAATGCGTCCCGGAGTGCCGATGACGATATCGACTCCGCGCTGCAACGCCACAACCTGACGGTGCTGAGGCACGCCCCCATAGATCTGAGTCGTGAATAGACCGACACTTCGAGCAATCGGCTGTACGGTGCGGTCGATTTGCAAAGCAAGCTCGCGAGTCGGCGCAATGACGAGGGCGCGCGGCTTGCGTGCCGGTTTGCGCCCCTTTCCGCCGTTGTTTTCCATGAGCCGTTCGACGACGGGCGCGGCAAATGCGATCGTCTTACCCGACCCCGTTCGCCCGCGCCCGAGCACGTCGCGGCCCTCGAGTACATCGGGGATCGTCGCGGCTTGAATCGGGAACGGACTGGGCGCGCCCAATTCGGCCAAGGTTCGCACGATGTTGCCGCCGAGCCCGAGGTCGGCAAAACTTGTGCCTTCGACGTCCGCGAGAGAGGTTGGTTTCGCGTCGAGGCGCTCGAGCACGGCGTCGTCGGACACGAAACGATCACGGTTCTCGCGACGAGGAACATTCTCGCGCCGCGCGCGAGGCCCCCCGTGTGCGTCGCGTTTCTCGCGAAACCGGTCTGGAGCGTCGCGTCCAGCGCGAAAATCGCGTCGGACTCCGTGGTCGCCCCCCGCCCCGCTTCGCTCAACGCGACTTCGATGTGCCCGAACCCCGCGAACCGGGCTGTTGACGCCCTTTTTGTTGTGGCGCTGCGCCCGGTCACTCTCGGGCCGGCCGTCAGCGCGCGTATTTCGCCCGACAGACCTCGCGTGATCGTCGCGCCGCGCACCGTGGTCACGAGGCGCACGCTGCGGTCCCTGGTCTCGATTGAATCGGTCGCCGCGCGAGGAACGTCCGTTTTGAGACGCGGTAGAGGCGCGCGACCCATGGTCAGCGCGCACGGGGACTTCGCCGCGCGGTGCCCGGTCGCCGCGCTCTCGGATTTCGCCGCCCGAAGCACGATGATCGCGCGTCGAAGGATGATCCGCGCGAGCGGTGCGCTCATGGACAGACCAGCGCCGTTTTTTCGGTCCGTCCTCGGTCGGTCGATACCCGCGGTGGCCGGGACTGCGACTTCCCGCCTTGGCTCGGCCAGCGGCCGGAGATCGTCGGGAATCGAAACCGTTCGCGGACTTCTTGCTTTGAGACATGAGTGTGCTTCCTGGGTTGAGCGTGACGCGTGGCGGCGCACGATCAAGAAAAATAGCGGAGAGTCGCGCAAAACCGGGCAATCGTAGACCGGAACCGTTCACAATACGTGATTATTCACCAGCACGTGCGCTGGGAAACCGGCCTGAATGACTGACAAATCTCGTTCGCGAGAAACACGATCGGTAAATACGGTGTCAAGAGCCGACTCCGCTACTTTACCCGATAACGAGGACTGCGGCTCACGGCACGAATTGTGTTGGCGCGAGAATACGGTCATGGAGTAATGTCATCCCACATGACGGTCGAGGGGCGTTCCCCTAAGCGATGGTTCATCGGCGAACCACTCCCGAGCGAAAAACTTGACGGGCAATTGCTCCCGAAACACCTGGCGCTCCCCATTTTTGCGAGTGATCCGCTCTCGTCGGTCGCGTATGCTCCGCAAGAGCTTCTTATGATTTTGATGCTGGGCGGCCTCGCGTTTCTCAGTTTTGCTCCGTGGGTTGCGGCGGCGGTCGTACTCTTGCTCGTGGTCGTTGTTGCGTCCTATCGACAGTTGATCAAGGCGTACCCGTCGGGCGGAGGCGACTACGAAGTCGCGCACAAGAACCTGGGAGAAAAGGCCGGCCTCGTGGTCGCGTCGGCTCTTCTCGTCGACTACGTCCTCACGGTGGCCGTTTCCGTCGCAAGCGGAGTTGACAACCTCATCTCAGCGTTTCCTGTGATCAATGAGTGGCGAGTCGAGCTAGCAATTGCGTTCGTCGTCATTCTCGCCGCGATTAACCTCCGCGGCGTACGCGAATCGAGCAAGACGTTCGCTATTCCCACGTATCTCTTCGTCGCGAGCGTCTTCGTCATGATTGTCGTGGGCCTCGTCCGCACAGCCGCGGGCGATGCGCCCGTTGCAGAGTCCGCGTCGTTTGGTGTAGCCGGGGAAAACCTCGGTCAAGCGGCCTTCATTCTTCTCTTGCTGCGCGCATTCTCGAGCGGATGCAGCGCGCTCACTGGTGTCGAAGCGATCTCCAACGGCGTCCCCGCCTTTCGGCGCCCCAAGGTGAAAAATGCACAGCGCACGCTCGTGTCGATGGGCGGAATTGCGATCATCCTTTTTGCGGGCCTGACCGCAATCGCCCTCATTTCGGGTGTTCACTACGCGGAAGACCCGTGTCGGCTCATCGGGTGGGACGGTTGCGCCCACGAACCCCAGCGGAGCCTCATCGCTCAGGTCGCCGCTTCGGTGTTCGGCAACAACAGCGCCTTGTTTTTCGCGATTCAGGCCACAACCGCGGCGGTTCTCCTCTTGGCCGCAAATACCGCCTTCAATGGATTTCCGCTCCTCGGCTCGGTACTCGCTCGCGACGGATACGCACCAAAGTCACTCAACACTCGCGGCGACCGCCTGATCTATTCGAATGGGGTGATTGTTCTCGCGCTCATGGCGGGAATCATCGTCGTGGTGTATCAGGCGAGCCTCACGCAGCTCATTCAGCTGTACATCATTGGCGTATTCGTCTCGTTTACTCTCGGGCAAACGGGAATGGTCAAGCACTGGTGGACCCTGGTCAAACGGGGTTGTACCGATCAGGGTGCCGTCTTGCGGGGTCTGGCCATCAATGCGTTCGGTGCGCTCTTGACCGCAATTGTTCTGATTGTCGTTACCGTCACGAAGTTCACTCACGGGGCATGGCTCGTGTTCGCGATCATGCCCGTGCTCTACGTGTTCATGGTCGGTGTCAATCGCTACTACCGCGATGTTGAACGCGAGGTTGCCGTCGACCCACTGACGACGTTCCGCGCAACCGGCGACCACGCAATCGTGTTAGTCGGAAAGATGCAAAAGCCCGTCCTCAAAGCACTCGACTACGCAATCGCCGCGCGACACGACAGCATCGAGGCCGTCCACGTGTCGATCGACAACACTGCCACGATTGCGCTCGAGAAAGACTGGCTCACACAAAATATCGACATTCCGTTGCACGTTATCGAATCGCCCTATCGCGATATCAGTTGGCCGCTTGTCAAGCACCTCAGGCGACGCAGAGACGAGCACGGCTCCGAAGTGACGACCGTGTACATGCCACAGTTTGTCGTCGGCCACTGGTGGGAGTATCCGCTTCACAACCACAAGGCCAGACGCATTCGCCAAAAACTCGTGCTCGTCCGAGGCGTCACGGTCGCGCTCGTTCCGTGGCTCTTAGACTCGTCCGAACTGATTTACGGTCGACGATCACGGCCGATTCCCGGTCAAGATCGGCGCGGGGAACCCGTACGGCCAAGCAAGCCCGTGCCTCGCAAACTCCTTCCGACGTCGGCGTCCTCGCCCCAACCGGCGACGACCGGTGCGCAATCAGACAATCGGGGCGATGAGACGGCCGACACTGTGATCGCGGATCGAGTGCACGAATCGCGATCCGACGAATCGCGCTAGAAACACTACGACAGGGCGGCAATAACCTGCCGCGCAATTGTCCGCCCCGCGCGCATCGCGCCAATTGTGCTCGCTTGGGGGCCGTATCCGGCCAAAAAAAGACGCGGGTCGGTCCACGAGGCGCCCGCACCGACCGCGAGGCCACCAGCAGTCTGACGCAAGTGCAATTGGGCTAAGTGGCGCGTTTCGGGTCGAAATCCAGTCGCCCAAATAATCGCGTCAACCGGAGTGAATTGACCGTCGGCCCATCGAACACCCGTCGGTTCAATGGCGACAAACATGGGGCGCGGTGCCAAGAGGCCCCGATCAATCGCCGCGGCGATCCGTCGCGTGCGCGGGACACCCGTGCCGCTCACAATGCTCGGCAAGGCTTCTCCCGCTCGCGCGGCACGATCTTGAATCGCGACGACAGCCACTCCCCCCTCTGTCGTCAGCTCCGACTCGTCGCGAAAATCGACCGGACGCCGAGTTGCCCACAAAAGATTCGACACGACGGGTTCGAGCTCGAGCATGAACCCGATTGCCGACGTTCCGCCGCCCACGACAACAACCCGTTGCCCCGCAAATTCGTCGGCCGCACCGTAAGAACTCGTGTGCACGTGGCGCCCCGTGAACGACGCCATGCCGGGATAATACGGCAAGAAAGGTGCGCCCCACGTGCCCGATGCGTTGACCACTAACTGCGTGCCGATCTCTCCACTCGTCGTCGTGGCGACAAGATCGGCCCCCCGATCAAAAACCTTTTTCACCGCGACGGGACGGCGGACCGCGAGACCGAAGTGCTCTTCGTAACGACGGTAGTATTCGCGTACCACGTCTTTCGCGCTTCGGTCGCGATCCGCCGTTTCAAAACTAATTCCAAGGTCCGCCATTCCCGGCAAATCGTGAACGCGATGAGCAAAACCGAGCCGCAACGCGTCCCACCGGAATTGCCACGCTCCGCCCTCCGACGGCCCTCGGTCAACGACGACGAAGTCGCTCTCCGGATCGAGGCCGAACCTTCGAAGAAAATACGCGACCGAGAGTCCCGCTTGCCCCGCACCGATAATAAGCACGCTCGTGTTCTCAAACACGACCTCAGAATCGGCGCTCGCTTGATCGTGCGCACCGCTGCGAGGATCGGCGATGCCGAACCACTCCCGCAGAGTGGCATCGTCGTAATCGGTCATCCGTTACCCTCGGTCGTTCCACGAGTTTACGGGCGCGAACGGCCCTGCATGCTAAACTAGTGGTTGGTTTTTACTGTTCCCCGTTTGGTTATCCCGACCAGTTCACTGTTTGGTCGGCTCGTCATTGTTTAGGGAGTCTCGCATGGGGCGCGGCCGTCAAAAGGCAAAACACACAAAGGTTGCGCGTGAGCTCAAGTATTTCAGCCCGGAGACGAATTATAACGCTCTGGAGAAAGAGCTAACGGGCAATTCGTCCGACAACGAACACACGAGCGAGTGGCCAGAGTACTCGTTCGAGACTGAAGACGAACCCAAACGCGCGTGACCTCGGTGCGGCGCGTGCGAAGCACAACTGCGCCGCATTATTTCGCGGTTGCTCGCGATCACGCCTACGACACGTACGAGCCGACGAGGCGAACTGAGCCCCCGTTAACACCCTTGGTGCCGTGTTCAAATTCGTCGTGACTGTGACGAGTCATTGAGACTCGACCAACCGGCCACGCCGAAATTCCGGCGTCAGTGAGTGACGCGGCGATCCGGTTTGCGTCCCCTTCGTCAACAACCGCGAGCATGCCAATTCCCATGTTCCACGTCGCTTCGGTCATCTCGAGCGCCACATTTGCCAGGCCGCTCATCACCCGAAAAACCGTCGGAGGGGACCATGTCGCTCGATCAACTTCGACCCACGAGCCCAGCGGAATGACGCGCGCCAGGTTGGCGGCAATTCCTCCCCCTGTCACGTGGCTCAAGGCGTGGATCGATGGACCGATTTCGTCATCATTGAGAAGGTCGAGGACCGGGCGAGCATAGAGGCGCGTGGGCTCCAAAAGCGCTTCACCGACGATTCCGCCAAATTCGTCTAATCGGTCACTAAAGCCAATTTTGCGTTTCGACAGAGTGTGTCGAACGAGAGAAAATCCGTTCGAGTGGAGTCCCGACGACGCGAGAGCGACAACCACGTCGCCGTCCTTTACGCGCAGCGGACCCAGCACTTTTTCCGCTTCGACAACACCGATCGCGGCGCCCGCGAGATCGTAGTCGTCGGGACCCAAAAGGCCGGGATGCTCCGCGGTTTCTCCCCCCACGAGTGCCGTGCGAGTGTGTGAGCACGCGACGGCTATGCCGCCCACGATTTCGGCGATTCGCGAGGGAATCACCCGTCCGCACGCAATGTAATCTGTCATGAACAACGGACGGGCCCCCACAACAACAACGTCGTCAACGACCATGCCCACGAGGTCGTGACCAATTGTGTCGTGCTTGTCGATCGCTTGTGCAATTGCAACTTTCGTGCCGACGCCGTCCGTTGACGACGCAAGCACGGGTTTTTCAAATGCCAACAGCGCCGACGCATCAAAAAGACCGGCAAATCCTCCGACTCCTCCGAGCACCTCGGGTCCGTGCGTGCTCCGAACGCCGCTCTTCATGAGTTCGACCGCGAGGTCGCCCGCCGCGGTATCGACGCCCGCGGCACCATACGGGTTGACCGCACTCACTCGAGTCGCTCTTCGCTACCGTGATAATCACGGCGCACTCCGGTTCCGGATTCCTTTTTGTCCGCGACACCGGAGCCAAACACGCCCTCAAGTTCCCGTGCTGGGTCGACATTTGACGTTTCCCACTCCAGAATGTTCTTTCCCATGTGGTGGGCATCGGGGAGGGGAATGGGATAGTCGCCCGAAAAGCACGCGGTGCACAAACGCTCTCGCGGCTGTTCCGTCGCCGCGACCATGCCCTCTTCAGAAAGGTACTCGAGGGAATCGGCGCCGATTGACTGCTGCACTTCATCAATGCTCAAACCAGTCGCGATGAGTTCTGCGCGCGATGCAAAATCAATGCCGTAAAAACACGGCCACCGTATTGGCGGGCTTGATATTCGAACGTGAACCTCCGCCGCGCCCGCTTCGCGCAACATTGACACAAGCGCCCGCTGCGTGTTTCCGCGCACAATCGAATCGTCAACAACAATCAATCGCTTTCCCTTAATAACCTCCTTGAGCGGATTGAGCTTGAGTTTGATCCCTCGCTGACGGATCGTTTCCGACGGCTGGATGAACGTTCGCCCGACATAGGCATTCTTGACCAACCCCTGGCCGAAGGGAATTCCCGAGGCTTGCGCGTATCCAATCGCAGCCGGAGTGCCCGATTCGGGCGTGGGAATGACGAGGTCGGCATCGCCGGGGTGTTCGGCTGCGAGTCTTGCGCCCATTTCAACGCGCGCTTCGTAAACCCCGCGCCCCGCAATCTCGGTGTCTGGGCGCGCAAGGTAGACGTATTCAAAGACGCAACCGGCCGGCTTAGCCTCGGCGAAGCGCTGTGACCGCAGCCCGTTTTCGTCAATTGCAATGAGTTCGCCCGGTTCGACCTCGCGCACAAACGACGCCCCGACGATGTCGAGCGCAGCGCTTTCGCTCGCTACCACCCAACCGCGTTCGAGACGCCCCAACACGAGCGGTCGAACCCCTTGCGGATCACGCGCCGCATAAAGAGTCGTCTCATCCATAAAAACAAGCGAAAATGCGCCGAGCACGCGCGAAAACATCTCGGCTGCCGTGGCCTCGAGCGTGTGGTCGAGATCACCCGTGAGCAACGCGGTGAGAACGGCCGTGTCGGTTGTGCTCCCGTGAGAGAGTTCGCCGTCGATTTTCGAGTAGCGCTCGCGGACCAATTGAAGCAATTGGGCCGTGTTCGTGAGATTGCCGTTGTGCCCGAGCGCAATCGTCCCGCTCGCGGTTCGCCCGAGGGTGGGCTGCGCATTTTGCCACCGTGAGGTTCCCGTCGTCGAGTACCGATTGTGGCCAACCGCGACGTGCCCGCCGAGCGTGTTGAGCGTTGCCTCGGTGAACACTTGTGAAACGAGGCCCATGTCTTTGTAAATGAGAATCTTTGTGCCGTCGCTCGTCGCGATTCCGGCGGATTCTTGACCGCGGTGTTGCAACGCGTACAGCGCAAAATACGCGAGTTTCGCAACCTCTTCGCCCGGAGCCCACACCCCGAAGACGCCGCACGCGTCTTGTGGACCTTTTTCACCGGGAAGGAGTTCGTGATTAACAAGACCGTCGCCTCCGACCACTGCGGATGCCCCTAACTCTGACGTGACTTACGTCTGGGTTGAATTCGCCTCAATTCTACCGGCAATCGCCCGAAGACGCCGCCGACTGCTCGAGCGGTCATACGCGAGCGCAACAAGGGCGGCGATCGCCCCACCGGCGACACCAAGAACGAGCACTAAGAACCCGAAGACGTGAACCGGCGAATACGGGAGCGCAGCGGGAAAAACCGCTGTCAGAACCCACGCGGTGACGGCGCCGAATCCACACCCGACACACGCAAACCTCGCATATCGTGGCGACCGCCGGATGGCAACCTCGTGCCGATTGTCATCGCTCATGTTCTCTATTGTCGTCGATTGAGCCGCATGTATTCGCGTTAGGTTTCGCTCGGTCACGGATCGTCGCATTCCCGCATAGAGAGAAGTATGATCGCGAAAAGGGCTTCTAAGGGGCGGGTGGCGTCTTGAATAGCACTGAAAGCGCACCTCGCAGCGGAAGGTAGTCCTTCAGATCGGCACGGCTCCCCGAGGCGCGAACACGGCCGTTCGTCACGGCGGATTGCCAGTCGAGCCGCCCCGTCGCGAGTGCGAGCCACGTCGTGCCGTCTGTTTCGACGACGTTCGCTGGCGTTCCCCTCGTGTGCCCGGGGCCGGACACGCACTGCACCACACCATACGGCGGTATGCGCACCTCGACCGCGTTCCCTTTCGCTGTCTCGGCAAGAACCTGAAGCGTATATCGCACGGCGACGGCCATCCTGTCGCTCGACGCTGCTGGACCCTCATCGAGCACTATCGCAAGTGCCGACTCGCCCTCATCGACAGGTATTTTCGCTCGAGCCACGGTGTCAAGCCTGCCAGATAGGGTGTTGTTCGTGAGAATTCTCGTCCTCGGCTCGGGAGCACGCGAGCACGCCATCATCGCCTCGCTCGAAAGCGAGCACGCCGGCCACACCATTTTTTCCGCACCGGGCAACGCCGGTATTGCCGCCGAAGCTACTGTCGTCGCGCTCGATCCGGTTGACTCGACGGCGGTCGCGAATTTTGCTCTCGACAACAACATCGAGCTCGTCGTCGTCGGCCCTGAGGCTCCCCTCGTCGCGGGAGTTGCCGATGCGCTCCGAGTTCGAGGAATCCCCGTATTTGGCCCGGGGAAACTCGCCGCTGCGATCGAGGGCAGCAAGATGACCGCAAAACGGCTTATGTCGGCGGCAAATATTCCCACCGCCCGCGCAATTCGAGCGAGTACTCTCGACGAAGTCCGCTCGGCGCTCGACGAATTTGGCGACCCGTTCGTGGTCAAAGCCGACGGTCTCGCGGCGGGCAAAGGCGTTCTTGTGAGTAGTGACCGTGACGAGATCGAATCACACGCAACCCGTTGGCTCGAACGCGGAGACGTTCTGGTCGAAGAATTCCTTGAGGGCGACGAGGTTTCCCTCTTTCTCTTGAGTGACGGCCACACTGTTCTTCCTCTCGCCCCCGCTTGCGACTACAAACGCCTGGGAACTGCGAATACCGGTCCAAACACGGGTGGAATGGGATCGTATTCGCCCGTCCCGTGGCTGCCCGACGGGTTCGTCACCGAGGTAGTCGAGACCATTGGAATACCCATTGTGCGGCAACTCGCCCACGAACAGACCCCGTTTATTGGGCTGCTGTATTGCGGCCTCATTGTCACGCCGCACGATATACGTGTCATAGAATTTAACGCGCGATTTGGCGACCCCGAAACGCAAGTCGTGTTGGCTCGTCTCGTCACCCCGCTCAGCGGGCTCATGTTCGCGAGCGCTGCTGGATCGCTCGCGAACGTTTCGTGGCCCGAGTTCGCACTCGACGTCGCCGTGACGGTCGTCGTCGCGAACGAGGGGTATCCCGACGAACCCGTCACGGGCCGTGTTCTTGGCGGACTCACGGCCGCTGCCGCGGTTCCGGGAGCCACAATCATGCACGGTGCAACGGAGCGGAGCGAGAGCGGCGACGTGATCGCCGCCGGTGGGCGGGTTGTCAACATCGTTGCGGTCGGCACGGACTTTGCCGAGGCTCAGCATCGGGCGTATCAGGCGGTAGGGCTCCTCGACCTCGAGGGTGCACAATTCCGAACAGACATTGCGGAACAGCGTGAGCACGGTGCGGGGAATACTGTGCCATCCGTCGGTTGTGACCGACAGACACCGTGACACCAATGGATCCCCGGTCGCATCCGCGCCTCGACGGCTGGGTTCACGTCTACTCCGGCAAGGTTCGCGACATCTATATTGAAGCGGGCGCGGGCAGCGTTGACACTGCCCGTCGTGTGCTCGTGGTGGCAAGTGACAGAATCAGTGCATTCGATCACGTGTTGGAGCCGGAAATCCCCGGCAAAGGCGAACTGTTAACGACCCTGAGCTTGTGGTGGTTTGACCGGCTCACGGGAGAGCCGAATCACTTGATTACCGACCACGAACTCGACCGTAGCGCCGTGCGAAACCTCATTCCCACTCGCGTCGCGTCGCGCGCAATGCTCGTGAAGCGACTCACGATGTTTCCAATCGAGTGCGTCGTCCGCGGGTACCTTGCGGGAAGCGGGTGGGCGGAATACCGCGACACGCAGCGCGTGTGCGGTGTGCGACTGCCGGCCGGCCTTCGAGAGGGCGACCGCCTTCCCCACCCGATCTACACGCCAGCGTGGAAAGCACCCCGGGGCCAACACGACAAAAATATTAGTTACGCCGACACGGGCGAACTCGTCGGCGAGCGGGTCGCTGCCGCCATGCGTATTAGGTCACTCTCGATCTTCGAGCGAGCTGCCGCAATTGCAGCCCGCCACGATGTGATCATTGCCGACACAAAATTTGAGTTCGGCACCGACCCGTCAACCGGGATAATGACTCTCGCGGACGAGGTGCTCACGAGCGACTCCAGCCGGTATTGGGATGCCACCGCGTGGTCCTCAGACCGACGAACAGAAAGCTTCGACAAACAGATTGTGCGCGATTGGCTTTCGTCGCACTGGGACCACCGGGGCGAGCCGCCTCGCTTGCCTCCCGCGATTGTTACCCGCACGTCGCAGCGGTATCGCGAGCTTGTCGAACGCCTCACGGGGGCGAAATAAAGCGCGGTTGGCTAACGGCCCTTGGCGATTCAATTTTCAGCCACCGGGATTCGTGTCGCTCGGGCGAACGACCGCGCGTATCGGCGGTAGAATTAGAACCGCTGCGCAACGCCAATTCGCGCGAAAAAATCCACACCAGGGAGAATCTCGGTGCCCACAATCGTCGTTGAGGTCATGCCAAAAGCAGAATTGCTTGACCCTCAAGGCAAGGCGGTCCTCGGAGCACTCGTGCGCGCGGGTGAGAGGCAGTTTTGTGGTGTCCGAGTTGGCAAGCGCTTCGAACTGACCGTGGACGGACCCGTCAACGACGCCGCAATTGCCGCCGTCACGCGAGTTGCCAACGATGTGCTGTGTAACGGAGTCATCGAAGACGTCGTTGCGATTCGCCCGCTGACTCCCGACGACGACCGACCCTAATGCGAATCGGCGTTGTGACCTTTCCCGGATCCCTCGACGATCGTGACGCGCAGCGAGCAATCCGGCTTGCGGGCGCACAACCCGTGCGTCTCTGGCATGGCAATCACGACCTTGACGACTCCGACGCACTAGTCCTTCCGGGCGGATTCAGTTACGGAGACTACTTGCGGTGCGGGGCCCTAGCAAGCATGTCCCCGATAATGACCGAAATTGTCGACGCCGCGCGTCGCGGAACCCCCGTACTCGGCATTTGCAATGGATTCCAGATGCTCACCGAGGCGCGACTTCTCGATGGCGGCTTCATTCGAAACGACAGCGGCCTTTTCGTTTGTCGCGACCAGCGCGTTCGCATTGAAAATGGATCAACGACGTGGACCGCTGCCTTGACGACGGGTGATGAGATCACGATCCCGGTCAAGAACGCCGCGGGCGCGTTCATCGCCGACACCGATGCCCTCGCGCGACTCGAAGGCGACGGGCGCATTGTCGCTCGTTACGTCGCCGGCAATCCCAACGGCTCCCTGAACGACATCGCGGGCATTTGCAACGCCGCGGGAAACGTCGTCGGGCTGATGCCCCACCCCGAACACGCAATCGAGACGGGCTTCGGGCCGGACACGCCCACCGCAATGCGAAGCGGCACCGACGGTCTCGCCTTTTTTCACTCGGCAATCTCGGCGCTCGCCGCCGCGTGAAACCCGCGAGAAGGAGACCGCACTCAGTGAACCACGTCCTCGACACCGTCGTGATCGCCGAGAGAACCCCCGACCACGACCAGCCGTTTGCCGCGCTCGGGCTGACCTCCGACGAATACGCCGAGATCCGCAACGTTCTTGGTCGTCGACCGACAAGCGGCGAACTCGCCATGTACTCGGTCATGTGGAGCGAGCACTGCTCGTACAAGAGTTCCAAGAAATTCCTTCGTCAGTTCGGCGACAAGACGACGGCGGCGATGCGCGAACGACTCGTGGTCGGAATGGGCGAAAATGCGGGAGTCGTAGACGCCGGCAACGGGTGGGCGGTGACATTCAAGGTGGAATCCCACAACCACCCGTCGTTCATCGAGCCGTTTCAGGGGGCTGCGACCGGAGTGGGCGGGATCGTGCGCGATATTATCTCGATGGGCGCTCGCCCCGTTGCGGTAATGGACCAACTCCGTTTCGGAGCGATTGACCACCCCGATACCGCGCGCGTCGTGCACGGTGTCGTCGCTGGAATATCCACGTACGGCAACTCTTTGGGGTTGCCCAATATTGGCGGCGAAACGCTCTTCGACCCCGTCTACCAGGGCAATCCGCTCGTGAACGTTCTCGCGGTTGGCGTTTTGCGCCGCGAAGACGTGCATCTCGCGAGTGCGTCGGGCGTCGGCAACAAAGTGGTGTTGTTCGGCGCACGTACCGGAGGGGATGGCATTGGCGGTGCGTCGATCCTTGCTTCCGACTCGTTCACATCGACGGGGCCCACGAAACGGCCCGCCGTGCAAGTGGGCGATCCCTTCGCCGAGAAAGTCCTCATCGAATGCTGCCTCGAGCTCTTTGCGAACACACTTGTTGACGGCATTCAAGACCTCGGCGCCGCCGGCATTTCGTGCGCAACGTCGGAACTCGCGTCGAACGGCGATTGCGGAATGGCGATTGAACTCGACAGGGTGCTCGTGCGCGATGACGCCTTGACCCCCGAGGAAATCCTCATGTCCGAAAGCCAAGAGCGCATGATGGCGATCGTCCGTCCCGAAAACCTCGATCATTTTCTCGCTACCGCGTCGAAGTGGGATGTCGAGACGAGTGTTCTTGGCGAGGTCACCGATACGGGTCGCCTCGTCATCGACTGGGCGGGAGAAACAATTGTCGACGTTGATCCGCGTACGGTCGCCGCTGATGGGCCAGTTTATGATCGCCCAATCGCGTATCCGGCATGGATCGACGACGCGCAACAAAATAGCGCGTCCGATCTCGAGCGACCGAATTCGGGCGCTGACCTGCGCGCGCACGTGTTAGCCCTGCTCGGAAGCGCCAACCTTGCCGACGCCGGATGGATCACCGACCAATATGACCGCTACGTACTCGGAAACACGGCACTGAGTTTCCCCGACGACGCCGGAATGGTTCGCATCGATGAAGACAGCGGCCTCGGGTTTGCCGTGGCAACCGATGCCAACGGTCGGTATTGCCACCTCGATCCGTATCGCGGCGCCCAGCTTGCCGTGGCGGAAGCGTTCCGTAATGTTGCTGTCACGGGCGCGACTCCGGTCGCCGCGACCGATTGTCTCAATTTTGGGTCTCCCGAAAACCCCGAGGTCATGTGGCAATTTTCGCGGGCCGTCGAGGGGCTTGCCGACGCGTGTCTCGAACTCGAGATTCCCATCACGGGCGGCAACGTGTCATTTTACAATCAGACCGGTGCTCAACCCATTTATCCAACACCCGTCGTGGGAGTGTTGGGCCTCGTTAACGACGTTGCGCGGCGCATCCCGAGCGGGTGGCACGAAGACGGCCACAACATCTATCTTCTTGGCACGACGCACGACGAACTCGACGGGTCGGCGTGGGCCGATACCGTTCACGGACACGTCGGAGGGAGGCCGCCCGCGGTTGACTTGCCGCGCGAACGCGCTTTGGCAATGCTTCTCGCCGCGGGTGCCGAGCAGAGCCTGATCGCTTCGGCGCACGACCTGTCCGAGGGAGGCCTCGCTCAAGCGCTCGTCGAGTGCATCGTGCGTTTTGGCGTTGGGGCGCGCGTGTGGATTGACGAAATTGTTGAGCGCGACGCGGTTGATCCGACAACGTCGCTGTTCAGCGAGTCAACGGGTCGCATACTGGTGTCGGTGCACCGCGAAGACGACGTTCGTTTTCGCGGCCTGTGCGAGGGGCGCGGCTATCCCGCGCTCCGGATCGGCGTGACCGACGCGGCGAGCACCCCCGAACCGGTACTCGAGGTGCAAGGACTCTTCACCATTGGCATAAGCGAACTGCGCGCAACTCACACGGCGTTATTACCCGCCCACTTCGGGCCGACGACCGCCCACTGAGTTCCGTTGATCACCCGCGGAACGTGAGAATTGTGCAAGACCATTGCACTCGTATCACTCCTGTCCCGCGGTCGCGAACCTCACGGCGTCGGCTAGGCAGTTCACGTTCGCCTGACCGAGACCAATGAGCGACGGCGTGCTGCCAGAACCAAAATACCAATAGCGACAAGAAACAGTGCGCCGAGGTTCGGCACCGTCTCCAATCCTGAAAGTGCCAAGAGTGCGGCGACTTCACGAAGAATGATCTCGATCATGCCCGACACGGAACCCGACAGTTCTCCCGTCAGCACAACCTCGTGAAAGCCCGCGTCAGTATTGTCGGGAATGACCCACGTAAACGTGACAGTTCCATTGGTGTCAGCAATCTGAACCCCGAGCGATAGCGGACTCGAATTCATGACACCGGTCACGCTCTCGCCGGGCAAAAATCCGCTACCCACCGCCACAGCGGTATCTCCGGGATGCAAAGTTGTCGAATCAAAGGCGATGCTCAACAGATTCGCGTGTACTGTGACCGAGGTCACAAGCGAGACGTTCCCCGCAGCGTCGGTTGCCGTGATTGACAAGACCGTGCCGTTACCGGGCGTGGGAGACGGAACGCACGAAAACGCACCTGTTACCGAATCAGCCGTCGCGGTACACAACACCACCGGACCCGGCCCAGAAACCGTCACCGTCGAACCCGGCTCCGCCGTCCCCGACACCACCGACCCATTCGTCGGATTCACCACCGGAGGCGCCGGAGGCACAGAATCCACCGTTACCGACGTCGAGGGCGACACATTCCCCGCAGCGTCGGTCGCCGTGATTGACAACACCGTACCGTTACCGGGCGTCGGAGACGGAACACACGAGAACGCACCCGTCGGACCAGCCGTCGCCGTACACAACACCACCGGACCCGGACCAGAAACCGTCACCGTCGAACCCGGCTCCGCCGTCCCCGACACCACCGACCCATTCGTCGGATTCACCACCGGAGGCGCCGGAGGCACAGAATCCACCGTCACCGACGTCGGCGGCGACACATTCCCCGACGGATCCGTCGCCGTGACCGTCAGTATCGTGCCGTTTGGCGGTGTCGAGCTGGGCGTACACGAAAACGCACCTGTTACCGGATCGGCCGTCGCGGTACACAACACCACCGGACCCGGCCCAGTAACCGTTACCGTCGAACCCGGCTCCGCCGTCCCCGACACCACCGACCCATTCGTCGGATTCACCACCGGAGGCGCCGGAGGCACAGTATCCACCGTCACCGACGTCGGCGGCGACACGTTCCCCGCAGCGTCGGTTGCGGTCACCGAGAGCACTTGACCGTTGGTTGGGGCTGGACTGGGCGTACACGCAAATTGACCCATCGAACTTGCGACCGCGGTACACAACACCACCGGACCCGGACCAGAAACCGTCACCGTCGAACCCGGCTCCGCCGTCCCCGACACCACCGACCCATTCGTCGGATTCACCACCGGAGGCGCCGGAGGCACAGAATCCACCGTTACCGACGTCGAGGGCGACACATTCCCCGCAGCGTCGGTCGCCGTGATTGACAACACCGTACCGTTACCGGGCGTCGGAGACGGAACACACGAGAACGCACCCGTCGGACCAGCCGTCGCCGTACACAACACCACCGGACCCGGACCAGAAACCGTCACCGTCGAACCCGGCTCCGCCGTCCCCGACACCACCGACCCATTCGTCGGATTCACCACCGGAGGCGCCGGAGGCACAGAATCCACCGTCACCGACGTCGGCGGCGACACATTCCCCGACGGATCCGTCGCCGTGACCGTCAGTATCGTGCCGTTGGTTGGCACGGGTGCAGGCATGCATGAAAACGCACCCGTCGGACCAGCCGTCGCCGTACACAACACAACCGGACCCGGCCCAGAAACCGTCACCGTCGAACCCGGCTCCGCCGTCCCCGACACCACCGACCCATTCGTCGGATTCACCACCGGAGGCGCCGGAGGCACAGAATCCACCGTCACCGACGTCGGCGGCGACACATTCCCGGACGGATCCGTCGCCGTCACCGACAACACCGTACCGTTACCGGGCGTCGGAGACGGAACACACGAGAACGCACCCGTCGGACCAGCCGTCGCCGTACACAACACCACCGGACCCGGACCAGAAACCGTCACCGTCGAACCCGGCTCCGCCGTCCCCGACACCACCGACCCATTCGTCGGATTCACCACCGGAGGCGCCGGAGGCACAGAATCCACCGTTACCGACGTCGAGGGCGACACATTCCCCGCAGCGTCGGTCGCCGTGATTGACAACACCGTACCGTTACCGGGCGTCGGAGACGGAACACACGAGAACGCACCCGTCGGACCAGCCGTCGCCGTACACAACACCACCGGACCCGGACCAGAAACCGTCACCGTCGAACCCGGCTCCGCCGTCCCCGACACCACCGACCCATTCGTCGGATTCACCACCGGAGGCGCCGGAGGCACAGAATCCACCGTCACCGACGTCGGCGGCGACACATTCCCCGACGGATCCGTCGCCGTGACCGTCAGTATCGTGCCGTTGGTTGGCACGGGTGCAGGCATGCATGAAAACGCACCCGTCGGACCAGCCGTCGCCGTACACAACACAACCGGACCCGGCCCAGAAACCGTCACCGTCGAACCCGGCTCCGCCGTCCCCGACACCACCGACCCATTCGTCGGATTCACCACCGGAGGCGCCGGAGGCACGGTGTCCACGGTCACGAAGACGGGTGGTGATTCGTTCCCGGAGGGGTCCGTTTCGGTCACACTCAAGACGTCACCGTTGACGGGTGTCGGGGTCGGCACGATCGTGAACGAGAAACTGCCGTCCGCGGCAACCGTCCCCGTACCAATAACAACATTGGCCGCGTTCCGAACCGTAATAATGTCACCCGGCGTTTGACCCGTCCCGCTCACCGTCGTCCCATTCGTCGGGTTCACCGTCGGCGGCGGAGGTGCCACCGCGTCCACAAGAATCACCGTCGCCGTCGCCGCAGCCGGTATCGCGTTGATCGTGAAACTCACCGTCGACGGTGTCGTCGTGCCCTGCACACCCGTACTCGTCAACGTCGCCGTATACGTCCCATCCCCGTTATCCGTCGTCAAAGAAATCGTCCCCACACTCGCACTCATCACAACAAGCCCACCACTGGCCGTCAACGGGTTCCCCTGCGCATCACGCAACCGGACCGTGATCGTCGACGCCGCCACACCATTCGCCGGAATCGACGTCGGAACCGCGGTGATCGTCGACGTGCCCGTCGACGCCGCACCAGCAACATAAACAAGAGTCCTATTCGGTGCGATCAGATTCGCCCCAATCCCCGCCGTCGCCGTATAACTCCCCGCCGTCGTCGACGTGAACGTCACCGAACACATCCCCGTAATCGACGCCGTACAACTCGGCGCCGACGCCGTCACCTGCGCAGGAACCGTAAACGTCACCATCGCACCCGGAACCGGATTCGAAAACGCATCCCGCGCCGTCGCCGTCGCCGTATACGCCGCCACACCGTCCGCCGTAATCGGACCCGGAGGCGTCACAACCCACGACGACGTCGACGCATCCGCCGCACCCGGACCAAACGTCACACTCTTCGGCGAACCATCCACCGGCACCGCCGCAATCGTCGCCCCAATCGAATACGTCCCCGCCGTCGTCGACGTAATCGTAATCGACGCCGTCCCCGACCCATCCGTCACCGCCGACGGGGCCGACCCCGTCGCCCCCGCCGGAACCGCAAAATTAACCGTCACCCCCGACACCGGATTCCCATTCGCATCCTTCGCCACCACAGTCGCCTGATGCTGCGCAACACCATCCGCAAGAACAGTGCCCGCCGTGACCGTATACGCCGACAAACCCGCATTCACCGGACCCGCAACAAACACACCCGGCTGAGGCGAACCCGGCACACTCACCCCACCAATCGTCGCCGACAATTGGTACGTCCCCGCAACCGTCGCCGTCGCCGTCGTCGACGCGACACCACTCCCATTCGTCACACCACTCGGCGCACCCAACGTCGCCCCCGCCTGCGCCGCAAAATCAACCGTCACACCCGGAACAACATGCCCAAACGAATCCATCGCCGTCACCGTCAACGTAAACGCATCCACACCATCCGCCGTCTTCGGCCCCGCATCAATCACAAAACTCGACGCCGACACATCAACCGGCCCCACCACAAACACCACCGACGCAGGACTCCCCGAAACCCCCACACCACCAATCGTCGCCGTCACCCCACACGAACCCGGCGTATTCGACGTGACCGCAATTGAGGCGATTCCGTTGACATCGGAGACGGCGGTCGGCGAGGTTGGCGTGGCGCCCGCGCACACGGTAAACGCCACGGTCGCTCCAGCCACCAGGTTATTATTCGAGTCACGCACCGTCACGGTCGCCGTATGGCCGTCGGTTCCGTTGGCAAGCCGGTTTCCCGGCGTGACCGCCAACGTTGACGCAGCGGCGTCTGGCCCGCCGGAAATGAATGACACCTGCACGAAATTTGTCGATGTTACCGCGTTGACTGTGAAATTTACCGTCACCGTTTCAGTAACCGTGTCCGTCAACGTCGACGTGTATGTTCCATTTCCGTTATCAACCACCGGAGTCAACACACCAGAGGAGGCCGGCGCGCTCATCGTCACCGTTCCGCCACTAGTCGTTAGCAGGTTTCCATTGATATCGCGCAATTGGACGGTAATTGTCGATCCTGGGCCACCGGTCGCCGCGACGGTTGGGGAGGCGCTAATTGTCGACTGATTCGCGTCTGCCGGCCCCGCAACAAATACGGCGTTGCCCGTATTGAGCAGAGGTCCGGCGGCGCTCGTTCCGTCATACACCGACACGAGTTTCGAGCCTGACGACGTCGAGGTGATCGAGATTGACGCGACGCCGTTCGAATCGGTGGTCACGCCACCTCCACCGGTCGCGCCACCTCCGACCGTGAAGAACACCGGTGCAAACGCCACAGTGTTCCCTGAGGAGTCTCTCGCCGTGAATGTCGCCGTGTATTGTGCCACTCCGTTCGCCACCAGGGGGCCGGCGGGTGTAATGACGAGCGCTGACTGGGCGGCGTCAATCGGAGCCGAGACGAAGGTGATGTTTTGAGGCGAGCCAATTGGATCGAACGTTGGGTTGACTGTCGCGCTGATTGAATACGTGCCCGGCGTGCCCGACGTGATACTGATCGCAGCGACTCCCGACGCATCAGAAACTGCCGTTGTTGTTCCAGGACCGACCACCGCGTTCGCGGTCACGCCCGCGGGAAGATTGAAGGTCACGACCGCGTTCTGAACGGCTTGCCCCAACGCATTCCTGATCGTCGTCGTCGCCGTGTGTGCATCGGCGCCATTGGCGAGCCGCGTTCCTGAACTCACTGCGAACGACGAATTTGCCGCAACCGGCTGATCGTTGTCGTCGACGGTCACCGCTATTGTCGCCAACTCGAGCCCATTGAACTCGGGGTCGGTCGACGTCACCACGTGGGACAGTGTCGTTGGTCTGGAGCCGTCAACAATCGTGTTATCGATTGCCGTGACCGTCGCGTTCACGGTCGAGTCTGTCGACTGCAAGACGAGTGGACTGGGGGCCGCCGTGGCAAGTCCCGGGGGAGCAAAACCCTGAGTCATTGTCACGTCTGCCGTCGGAGCCTTGGACGTCGTCACGGTGTAGGGAACCCCGGCGCCAGCCTCCGTGACCGAAATTGTCGCTGGAGCAATACTCAGTGGTGAAACATATGTCACCGTGTGGTCAATGCTCGGCCCCGGCATGCCCTGATTGGGGTTTCCCGGGTCGACCGCGAAATTCAACGGTGCCGCGGTCGAGTTTGACGCGAGGGCTTGAACGTTTCCGACCGGATCATCAACCGAACCCGCTGGAATACTGGCGACAATTGTTCCCGACGTATTCGCTTTGGCGACAACCGTCCACGTCGTTTTTCCGGTTTGTGTGACGGAAACGACCGAGGGATTCGATGCTGTCGAACCCGCGAATGAAATATCACCGGCTGTCAGGGTATTCGCGCCCAATGGCTCCGACGATTGCACCTGAAACGTCACGTTCCGGTTTACGGCCGGATCGGCTTGACTGAGCGCCTGTTGAATCCACATTTGCGGCGGACAATTATCTGTTCCGGTCAGCGCGACGGTTCGCGAATACTGGCTTGATCTGTTGAGCGCGTCGATCGTCTGCACGCGAACAACGCCTGGACCTCCGGTATAGGGGAGATTCGCGGTGAATCCGAGAACCGGCACGTAGTTCACCGCTGCGTTGACAATGGTTCGACCAACATATTGCTCCATTGCCAGGCCGTCGCCCGCCGCGGGAGTCTGGCTGAAGTACACATCGACCAGTTCCGGAAATGCCGTCGACACGATTCCGCCGGAACCGCCGCTTGGATTTTGCAGTGTCACGTTAATCGAACACGCTGGAACGACGGGAATCACCGCCGCACTCGGAAAAGCGGTGCGGATCGTGTTGTTGGCGGAGTTGAGGAACAGTGGGTTCTGAGTATTCGCATTTTCCGTCGCAGCCGTCGTGCTGCCACCGCTGTTGCTCATTGTGTTGCGGTCCGTCTGAATTGTCGACCCGAGAGAGTTGCCCAATCGAATCGAGTTTGCAAGTCCGTGGTCCCAGTTAACAATCGTGTTGTCTTCAATTGTGGTTCCCGAGTTGCTTCCCGCGTAGTCGGAATTGATCGCGGGGGCATTCGGCTGCGTGGTCCAATCCCATCGAAAAACATTGTTTCTGATGGCAAGATTCGTCGCGGGCGTGTGGAGATAGATCTGCTCGGCATTCGCCCAACCGGTGATGGCTCGGTTCGAGCGACTGAAAGTGTTGCCCTGAATAGTGGCGTTCGTGAGCGTGAGACCAGCCGTCGAAATTGCGTCGCCTCGGTCTGCGAAAAGCCCAACGCCCATGTTGAAGTCACGGAAGGTAGAATTCGTGACCCTGAAGTTACTGACCGGAATACCCGTTTGACCCCACACCCCGATACCGGTTGGCCGGTTGTCAAATGGACCGATCGCCTGACTGTCGTTGTTGAAATCGCTCCGATCAACGGTCACATTGTTCGCGATGTTCGCGCCGTTCTTAATGAACAGAAGTTGGGAGCGATAGACGGAGCCAAACGTGATATTCGAAATTGTGATGTTTTGGGCCCCGGCGACAATGGCGATCGATCGTTCGGCATTGAAGTTCCCCGGAGGGTTTTGAATCGTCCCGTTCTCGATCAAAATGTTCTGGGCGGCCGTGCCAACATAAATAACAGCTTCATTCGAACTAATCGTGCTGAAGTTTCGAAGCGAGGCATTCTGGCCGCGAATCAGAATCATCACCGCGAGTGGATTAAGGTCTTGCGTCGAATACGAACCCAACCTGTTTTGAAAATCGAACGTGACCTGACCTTGAACATCGAACCAAACCTGGCTATCGGAGTCAACGAACGCGCCCGCGGCGGCGTTCATGGCCGCCGCAGTCGTAATCATTGGCGACGTGTTTCCGGGGTTATTTTGGGCAGCTGTTGATCCATCGGGGCCCGGAGGAGCGCCCGCTTTTTGCATCATTATGCTTCCGGTAGGAAGCAGCGTCGTTCCGTTGCCCTGAATCAGCAAGGGGGCGACCGAAACCAGAACGGTTGCGGCGGGGTTGGCCGTGTTCTGCGCGTTGGCTTCTTGCACCGCCGCGTACATTGTGCAGGTATTGGGGTTGGGGGCAATTGCGCCGCTGGTTTGACACACTCCGTCGCCGGGAACCGCGTCGGGAATCATTCGCACGTCGTTGATCAGAAACGTGAAGTTAAATACGACGGCACTCGCCGGTGTGGCAATGCCAGCGGTGGTCAGTCCCGCACCACCCAGAAGTCCTACGACAGCAATCGAAATGATTCGATTCAAACGACGTACGAAAATCGATTTTGCCCTCATTTTTAACGGATCCCCCACCTTGTATCCATTTGGAATCATGCACTTCGTCTCCCGGGCTTGTGAACCCGGGTTCAGCTATTGGGTGTCACCACCCGAATTTGGCCGTTTCGCAACGCCATACGCGACCGAAAAGTTGTTGTCGGTTTTGCGGAAACCGAGGCGAACCGAGTAGGTGGGGTCGGCCAACGAATACGATACGTCGGCAGAGGCCGGATCGCTTTGGCCGATGACCTGAAATCCCTTATCGAGAAGCGCGCTGAGAGCGGCCCGTTGAGCGTCCTCATTGTCAACCGCAACAGAAAGGTTCCACATCGAACCGGTCTTGATAACTGGTGATGACGTGCCGACGGCGAGCGGCACGTCGGACCGCGGAAAATCGACCGATTCGATCATCGCGTCGGTCTGCGTGCAGGCTACCAACGGCAGGGCCAGAAAAATTCCCACTAGGGCACGGGTAGTCCTCGAGTGCCCACGGCGATGCGAGCAGGCGCTCGACCACGACGAAACCGACGTGGCACCATCCCTCTGCATATGATCGTCCTAGCCTCACGATGGAAAACAATGACTATTGGAGTACAGAACGTTGCGGAGCCCCTCGCGAAACTGAGACTATCATCAACGATGATTTCAAAAACTCACCCTCATGTTCATACCATGTGACCGTGCGAAATGGAAACGACGTGCCCCCGTGTCGAAATCGCGCGCGCCCATTCGCGTTGGCGGCTCACTAACCCGCCACGCGATCAATTCTCCGGCCGGCGACCGCCGAGTTCGAGGTGGTGCTGGATTACCTCGGCAACGATGAAGTTAAGAAACTTCTCTGCAAATGCCGGGTCTAGGTGCGCGGCTTCAGCAAGCGCGCGCAATCTCTTAATCTGGTGACATTCTCTGTCGGGGTCGGCCGGCGGGAGGCCGTGTTTTGCCTTCAATTTGCCGACCTGTTGCGTGAATTTGAATCGTTCAGCAAGCAAGTGAATGAGCGCCGCATCGATGTTGTCGATGCTCTGCCGAATTTCGGCTAGCTGACTCGCGGCGTCAAAGATGGAGGATTGATTGCGCTCGTGTTCGACCATGAAATGACACTACTGCCCTCGCGTTCTCGCATTGTCCACTCGTCGACATCCTGCAAGGGGATACTCACTTCAGCAGGTCGTGACGCACGATAACGGCATCACGACCGGGGCCGACGCCAATTGCGGAGATGCGGGCCCCACTCATATTTTCGACCGCGAGGACGTAGTCGTGAGCCGCGCGAGGGAGGCTTTCGAAATTGCGGACGCCCGTGATGTCCTCGTTCCACCCGGGAAGGTGATCGTACATGGGCACCGCGTGGTGGAAGTCGGTTTGTGACACGGGCATCTCGTCGACTCTTGTTCCATCGATGTCGTAGCCGACGCACACGGGAATTGTGGCCAGCCCGGTAAGGACATCGAGTTTGGTGAGAACAAAATCAGTGACACCGTTAATGCGGGCGGAGTAGCGCGCGATGGGCACGTCGAACCAACCGGTGCGCCGAGGGCGACCCGTTGTCGTACCGAATTCGCACCCGTTAGCGCGCAAGAACTCGCCAGATTCATCGAAAAGCTCGGTGGGGAAGGGCCCCGCTCCAACCCGCGTCGCGTAGGCTTTGACAACGCCAATGACGCGATCAATGCGATTGGGGGCCACGCCTGACCCCGTCGCGGCGCCGCCGGAGGTCGCGTTCGACGATGTGACGAACGGGTAGGTGCCGTGGTCGACATCGAGCATTGTCGCTTGCCCCGCTTCGAACAACACCGTTCGATTCGCGTCGAGCGCTCGATTAAGAAGAAGCGATGTGTCGGCGACCATGGGACGCAAGCGTTCCGCACAGGAAAGAAGCTCGTCTACTATCTCGTCGACCGTGATCGTTCGCCTGTTGTAGACCTTCACGAGCAAATGGTTTTTTTGCTCGAGAGCCCCCTCAATTTTCTGGCGAAGAATGTTTTCATCGAAAAGATCTTGGACCCGGATACCCACCCGATTGATCTTGTCAGCGTACGTGGGTCCGATTCCACGACCCGTCGTGCCAATTTGTCGCTTTCCAAGAAACCGCTCGGTGACCCGGTCAATTGTTCGGTGATATTGGGTAATGACGTGCGCGTTTGCGCTCACGACGAGCCTCGACACATCGACGCCCCGCACCGCGAGAGCATCAAGCTCTTCGAATAGCACCTCGAGGTCGATGACGACACCGTTGGCGATGACCGGAGTGACGTCTTTCGTGAGAATGCCCGACGGAAGCAAATGAAGAGCGTATTTTTCGTTCCCGACAACGACCGTGTGGCCGGCATTGTTACCGCCGTTAAACTTCACGACATAGTCGACGCGACTACCGAGAAGATCGGTTGCTTTCCCTTTTCCCTCGTCTCCCCACTGGGATCCGATCACGACGATTGCTGGCACGGGAACCCTCTTTCGCTGCTTTAAGTCTCACTGCTGTGGGTGTGGCCGGCTCGCGCTGCCAAGGGCCGACCTAGTCTATCGTGACCCGCACCGATCCCCTGTTTAGAGAACCGGCGCTCCGTGCTGGACAATCCACGCGTGCATGGCAATCGCCGCTGCGGCAGACGCGTTGAGGGAACGAGTAGATCCGAACTGACTGATCTTGACAGTGGAATCAGCGACGGCGAGCGCCTCATCGCTCAAGCCCGGCCCCTCTTGACCGAACAACAGCACGCTGCGCCGCGGAAATACAAAAGTCTCGATCACCTCACTGCCTGGCACGTTGTCGATCGCGATGACCGGAATTTCCACGCCGCGCGCCCACGTCACGAATTCGGCCACATCGGGATGATGCGCGACGTGCTGATAACGATCAGTGACCATCGCGCCGCGCTTATTCCACCGACGACGACCAATGATATGAACGGTTTCAGCGGCGAAGGCGTTCGCGCTTCGCACAATGGACCCAATATTCATGTCGTGCTGCCAATTTTCGACGGCGACGTGAAACGGATGCCGGCGCTTGTCAAGATCGGCAACAATTGCCGCCATTGACCAATAGCGATAGTGATCAATGACGTTGCGCGAATCGCCGCGTTCGAGAAGGTCCCGGTCGTATCGGGAGTCGTCGGGCCACGCTCCACGCCACGGGCCGACTCCCGCGGTCGTGAGTTCCGGTGACGGGTGCCCGCGATTGTGCGTGTGATCGCCGGGTAGTTCGGGTGAATCCATCCCGTCAGATTAGCTCGCTTCCTCAATAGAATGAACCCGACGACAGGAGCAACTGATGGCACGACGCGACGAAATCGAGTGCTGGCTCACCGACATGGACGGCGTGCTCGTTCATGAGAACCAGGCACTCCCCGGTGCAGCTGAGCTTCTCGCGCAGTGGCGCGATCAGGGAAAACCGTTCTTGGTCCTGACCAACAACTCGTCGTTTACACCTCGCGATTTGAGCGCCCGGTTACGCTTTTCGGGGTTAACTGTGCCAGAGGAGTCGATTTGGACCTCGGCCCTCGCGACGGCGAGCTTTCTCACGTCTCAAGTGCCGGGCGGCACAGCGTACGTCATTGGCGAAGCCGGTATTACGACCGCTCTGCACGGATCCGGATTCATCATGACCGAAACCAACCCCGACTTTGTCGTCGTCGGCGAAACGCGAAACTACTCGTTTGATGCGATCACAAAAGCAATTCGGTTGATTGGCGGCGGCTCTCGTTTCATCGCGACGAACCCCGATGCGACGGGTCCAAGCGCGTCCGGTCCGATGCCCGCGACGGGTGCGATCGCGGCTCTCATCACGAAAGCAACCGGAAAAGAACCCTATGTGGTCGGCAAGCCCAACCCGATGATGTTTCGCTCGGCAATGAACAAGCTCGGCGCCCACTCTGAAAACACCGGAATGATCGGAGACAGAATGGACACCGACATTGTGGCCGGCATCGAGGCCGGTCTTCACACGGTTCTCGTGCTCAGTGGCATCAGCGACGGAGCCGAGGTCGAACACTATCCCTTCCGCCCCGACGAAATTCTCGACGGTGTCTACGAGATGGTCGAGGGGGGATCGGCCGAATCGCGAGAATGAGGGCATCGTGCACGCGGCGCCTCGCCCATGTGGCCGCCGCTGCGAAACTACGAAAGATCCAAATCCCGCAGCCCAATTGCGGCCCGGTATGGGTATCCCGCAGCCTCAATAACCTCACGAGCGCCCGTCGCACGGTCAACAACGACCGCGACGGCCGCGACTTCGGCGCCGACCGCCTCGATTGCCGCAATTGCCGCGAGTGGCGATTGCCCCGTTGTCGACGTGTCGTCGAGCACCACGACTCGCTTCCCCCGAAGATCAGGACCCTCAACTTGCCTCCCGAGACCGTGGTCTTTGGGCTCTTTTCGCACGACGAATGCGTCGTACGTGAATCCGCACGTTGCCCCGTGGTGGAGAACGGCCGCCGCGATGGGATCCGCCCCCATTGTGAGGCCGCCGACCGCGGCGACGTCTGGCACGTCGGAAATAAGGTCAAGCATGACCTCCCCGATGAGGGGAGCGACGCGGTGATCGAGACTGACTCTCCTGAGGTCCACGTAGAACCCCGCTTTAGCCCCGCTCGTGAGCGTGAAGTCACCGTGAAAGACGGCGTGCGCGGAAATAAAATCGATGAGTCGTTGTCGCGAGTCGGTCACGGCGAGTATTTTATCGCTGCACATCGGACGGCCCCGATACCGTGGTCGTATGCGAATCGCCACGTGGAACGTCAATTCAATTCGGGCGCGCGTTGACCGCGTTGTCGAGTGGCTCGTTCGCGAAGACGTTGACGTGCTCGCGATGCAAGAAACCAAGTGTCGAGACGACCAATTTCCCGTCCAATCGTTTGCCGACGCGGGCTACGAGATCGCGAGCCACGGGCTGAACCAGTGGAACGGCGTTGCGGTGGCAAGCCGTGTTGGGATCGACGATGTTCACCGTGATTTTGATCGCGCGCCCGGGTTCGGAAAACCGGCGACCGACGGCGCGTTGCCGATAGAAGCGCGAGCCATTGGAGCGAAGGTCAACGGCGTACGCGTGTGGAGTCTTTACGCGCCCAATGGCCGAACGCTCGACGACGCGCACTACACCTACAAACTGGCGTGGCTTGCCGCGCTTGCCGAAAACGTGACCGAGTGGCAACGAGAAGCGCCCGACGAAATGATCGCGCTAGCGGGTGATTGGAACGTTGCGCCACTCGACTCCGACGTTGGTGACCCGAATTTTGGCCCCGGTTCGACTCACGTTTCGCGCGCTGAACGGTCTGCGTTCGCTGAATTCGAACGCCGCGGATTTGCCGACGTCGTTCGACATTTTGCGCCCGAAGGCTACACCTTTTGGGACTACAAACAACTGCGATTTCCTCGAGACGAAGGAATGCGAATCGACTTCATTGTGGGTTCGCCCACCCTCGCGGAACGCGTCGTAGGAGCCCACATCGACCGCAACGAGCGTCGCGGCGACGCTCCGAGTGACCACGTTCCCGTTGTTGTCGACCTCGCTGTTGACGAAATCGATGACGACGAGCGCCCCATGATTTTCGACTAAAATTGGGTACGCTTGAAACAAGCGCGTGTGAAGCCACCGAAAACGACCGAATATCCGGAGGCCGGTTATGACGCAGTCGGCCCGAACTGCGAGCGTAACGCGTCCGGGCGAGCGTGATTCTCCACTGGTCTCTCCAGATATTGTGAATCATGAATCATGGCGAGAGCTAAAAGCCGCGGCAACGGCACTCAGCGTCGTTCAAGTCAAAGACGGCTCGATTCCCGAGGCCGCCGATCACGCCGACGCACAAGAGAACGTCGACCGCATCGTTGCATCGATCACCGATTTGTCGCCGTATTTTCCTGCCGATGCCGAGTATCTCGCGGCGGTGCAACACGACTTGCAAAAATGGGTTGACGACGATTTTGGCGTTCCCGACTTTTCGCGCGCGCTCGAGGCCTTTCAACCGCAGCTTCATCGAGTTGATGGCCTTCGCCACCTCGTCGTGTTTCCGATGTACACGCAAAATGGGAGTCCCGACCGGTACATCGAAGCGATCATTATTGAGGTAATTTGGCCCGCCTTTGTGGCGGAACTTGAAGCGAGCGAGTTTTCGAACAGCCTGTTTGTGCCGATTCGCTTTCTCGATTTCACGTCGGGGTACGACACGTTTTCGGCCGTGTTCTTTCCCGAAACGATCGCAGTAGCCACTCCTTCGCGTTACACGTGGGGCGCAATCTTCGCTGATCGAGAGGCCGCGCGATTCCGTCGGGTCGTCGCCGCGGCGTCCGAAATCACCAAGCTCGACCTTCCCGCGGATGCTCAACGCTTGCTCGATGACCAGACGCTCACGGAGCACACGTACGCCATGTGGGATCTCATCCATGACCGCACGCATATGCACGGCGATCTCCCATTCGATCCCTTCATGATCAAGCAGCGAATGCCTTATTTTCTCTATTCGCTTGAGGAGCTTCGCTGCGATCTCACCGCTTTTCGCGAGTGCGAACGGATTTCGAACGACAGCCACGCGCCTTGTGCGACGAGAGAACACGCGGGCTTAGCAAAATACACGATCCTATTTGATCGCATCTTTCGATTTGCAATCACTGGAACTCGAGTTCGAAACTATGACGGCCTGGGCGGGCAACTTTTGTTCGCGTGGCTGCACCAGCACCACGTGATGCACTGGACTGATGCTCGCTTGACGATTGACTGGGCCGATGTTCCGCGCGTCGTGTCGGCGCTCGCGGATGCGATTGACAGCCTCTATTGGCGGTCAATTGATCGACCCAAGACCGCACACTGGCTTGCCGCGTACGACCTCGTCTCGTCGACGCTGACCCCAAATCCGGCGTCAGCGTGGGCGCGGGGTTTAAGTGACGACGTCCTCAGCGGTCCTCCCGCGGGCATGACCTCGGCCGTACTTGACGACGAGTTCCCGCTGTCGATGTTCTACGAGGCACTCGCAAAGAAAATGGCCGGAGTCATTGAGTCGACGGCGGGTCTCACCGGCTCCTCGGTCGTGTAGGTTATGCAGACAACGGCACCGTCTCGACGTATTTATTTCGATTCAATCGTGTTTGGGGAAAGCAATGACTGAGTATTCTGCGCCCGCGTCTCCCCTCGTTATGATCGCCGGTGCCACGAGCGCGAGCGGCATTGCCACGGGACGATCACTCATAAACGCGGGTGCGCAGGTCATCGGCGTCAGCTCGAACCAAGAGCGACTCGCGATCTTCGAAGACCGCGTTCCCGGGGCGTCAACGTATCGCGCCAATTTAGCCGATGAAGCGGCCGTGAACGCGCTCGCCGACGCCGTGCACGCCGACCACGGATCCCTCGACGGGCTTCTCGTGTTGGTCGGCGGTTGGCGCGGCGGGGGCGGGATTCCCGGTCAGAGTGACGACGATTGGAGTGCGCTATCACCGGGATTCGCGGCGTTACGCAACACGTCACGTGTTTTTTACGGTGACCTCGCCGCAAGCCTGGGAGGTCGACTCGCCATAGTGTCGTCGCTCACGGTTGACAACCCGAGTGCGTCAAGCGCGACGTACGCCGCCGCAAAAGCCGCGTCAGAAACCTGGGTGCGCGCGGTGGCCGACGGTTTTGCGAGCGATCAATCAAAATCTGCGCACGCCTCGAGCCCGCAGCGGGCCGCCGCGGTCATATTTGTGGTGCGAGCGCTCGTCAATAACTCGATGCGCGCCGCCGATCCGACGAAATCATTCGAGGGATACACCAGTGTGACAACGCTTGCTGATCGGTTTGTCGATCTGTGGACCACTGACGCGTCGACACTCAATGGCGAAAGAATTGTCGTGTGAGCGAGTCGACCCCCCTTCACAACCCCGAGAAGCGCGGCTTTGCCTCGGACAATTACTCTGGCGCTCACCCCGAAGTGCTCAAGGCGGTTGTCGAGGCTAATGGCGGTCATCAAATCGCGTACGGCGACGACGTCTACACCGAGCGATTGCAGCACGTCGTGCGCGACCACTTCGGCGATCAAGCAGAGGCTTTTCCCGTTTTCAACGGTACGGGAGCAAACGTCATTGCGTTGCAATCGATGCTCCCTCGCTGGGGAGCCGTCGTGTGCACGGACACCGCTCACATTCACACCGACGAAAATGCCGCACCCGAACGAGTTGGTGGCCTCAAGCTCCTCACGGTGTCATCGCCCGACGGCAAACTCACGCCCGACCTCGTCGATGCCCACGCGTGGGGGTGGGGAGACGAACATCGTGCTCAACCCTTGGCGGTGTCGCTGACCCAATCGACCGAGGTGGGCACGGTCTACACAATCGATGAAATTCGCGCGGTTGCCGACCACGCGCACGACCTCGGAATGACGGTGCACATGGATGGCGCCCGCATTTCCAACGCCGCCGCCGCCCTCGGGGTTCCACTTCGCGCCCTCACGACCGACGCGGGAGTCGATGTTCTCTCGTATGGAGGAACAAAGAACGGACTCCTTTACGGCGAGGCCATTGTGGTGCTCAATCCCGGCGCCTCCGATGGACTCCGCTACTTAAGAAAGATCGCGATGCAACTCGCCTCGAAATCGCGATTCATTTCTGCACAGCTCATCGCGTTATTGAATGACGACTTGTGGCTGCGGTCGGCCAGTCACGCAAACGCGATGGCGGCACGACTTGCCACCATCGTTGCCGACATTCCAGACGTGGTCGTGACGCGACCCACCGAGGCAAACGCGGTGTTCGCGACGCTGCCCCCCGGAGTCGCTGACCGTCTCCGCGAGCGGTTTCGTTTTTACGAGACCAATCCGGCAACCGGAGAAGTCCGGTGGATGTGCTCGTTCGACACAACAGAAGCGGATATTGACGAGTTTGTGACAGCGCTGCGAAAAGAATTCGTGACCGCCACCTAACACCGGTCACGACGCGGGAATCGCCTCCTCGTTGGCGACCGTTTCTCAAAAGCTGATGTCGTGGCCACTAACCGAGCACAAGACCGTCGCCATCGGGCGACGCGTCGACTCGAACCGTGTCGCCGTCACGCACGTCACCGACGAGCAAGGCTCGCGCGAGGCGATCATCGATCTCGCGCTGCATGAGCCTCCTCAGCGGCCGGGCGCCATACACGGGGTCGAATCCGCGTTCCGCCAACCACGTCCGAGCACCGGGTGTTACCGCCAAGTTGAGGCGACGATCTGCCAACCGACGGCCCAAACGGTCAATCGAGAGTTCAACGATTTGAGCGAGATCGCCGCTCGACAGCGGCGAAAATACGACAATATCGTCGAGGCGGTTGACGAACTCGGGTTTGAACGTTTGGCGAACCAGCTGCTGTACCGCATCGTCCTTTTCGTCAACGGAGAGCGACGGGTCCACGAGAAACGGTGACCCGAGGTTCGACGTGAGAATAAGAATTGTATTGCGAAAGTCGACCGTTCGGCCTTGCGAGTCGGTCAATCGGCCGTCGTCGAGTACTTGCAATAAGAGGTCGAATACTTCGGGGTGCGCCTTTTCGATCTCGTCAAGCAAAATCACCGAGTATGGTCGCCGACGCACTGCCTCGGTGAGCATTCCGCCCTGTTCGTAGCCGACGTACCCGGGGGGCGCACCGACCAAGCGCGAGACCGAGAATTTTTCCCCGTATTCGCTCATGTCGATTCGAATCATCGCCTTGTCGTCATCAAATAAGAAATCGGCGAGCGACTTCGCGAGCTCGGTCTTTCCGACTCCGGTTGGACCGAGAAAAAGGAAGGATCCGGTCGGGCGGTCCGGGTCCGAAATTCCCGCTCGCGTGCGTCGAACTGCGTTCGCGACGGCACCCACCGCGCGCTGCTGACCGATTATGCGCTTGGCGAGTTCGCTTTCGAGATTGACAAGTTTGTCTGCTTCGCCTTGAAGCAAGCGACCGACGGGAATGCCCGTCCACGCCGCGACAACGGCCGCAATATCGTCTGACGAAACCTGATCGTTGACCATTCTCGGCCCCTCGCGGCCCTTCTTCTCAACGTCCGCGAGCTCTCTTTCAATGACGGGTATCTCGCCGTATTTCAAGCGAGAGGCGTCCTCCAAATTTCCTTCCCGCTGAGCGCGGTCCGCGCGAATTCGAAGTTCGTCGACCTTTTCTTTCAAGGCGCCAACTCGGTTGAGTTCTGCGCGCTCAATATCCCACTGCAATTGAAGCTCAGACAGCGCCGCTTCGCGCTCTTTCAGGTCATCGCGAAGGCTCGCGAGTCGCTGCTTCGATGCGTCGTCTTTTTCGTGCTTGAGCGCAAGCTCTTCGAGCTTGAGACGATCAACGTTTCTCCGAAGCTCATCGATCTCGACGGGCGCCGAATCGATTTCCATTCGCAATCGCGACGCGGCTTCGTCAATGAGATCGATGGCCTTGTCGGGCAACTGCCGCGCGGGAATGTATCGATGAGAGAGAGCGGCAGCGGCGACGAGTGCGGTGTCGACAATAGTGACCTTGTGATGCGCTTCGTATCGCTCCTTAAGGCCGCGCAAGATTGCCACGGTGTCTTCAACCGAGGGTTCTGACACAATAATCTGCTGAAATCGACGTTCGAGCGCGGCATCTTTCTCAATGAATTCGCGGTATTCATTGAGTGTTGTTGCGCCAATGAGGCGAAGTTCCCCGCGAGCGAGCATGGGTTTCAGCATGTTAGCCGCGGCAACGGACCCTTCGCCCCCGCCCGCGCCCATCAGGCTGTGGAGCTCGTCGACAAAAGTAATGATTTGGCCGTCGGCATCGTCAATTTCCTGTAACACGGCCTTGAGGCGCTCTTCAAATTCGCCTCGATATTTCGCTCCCGCGACGAGTGCGGCGAGATCGAGCGAAACTAGCTGTTTGCCTTTGAGAGAATCGGCCACGTCGCCCGCAACAATGCGTTGCGCGAGCCCTTCGACGACCGCCGTCTTACCCACGCCCGGCTCGCCAATCAGCACGGGATTGTTCTTCGTGCGCCGAGTCAATACCTGACTAACTCGGCGAATTTCCGCGTCTCGACCGATGACCGGATCAAGCACGCCACTCGCGGCGATTTCGGTCATGTTCGTGCCGTATTGCCTCAGGGAAGAAACCGGTTCTTCGTCGGGCTGTCGAACGTTTCCTGTCGCCACGGTCGGCCGCCCTTCTCACCGTTTGCGAAAACGTCGATTCACTCGTCTCAAGTTTACGACAGTTGAGAACCTGCCAGCGAAATCAATGGACGTCACGGCGTCTGGTTCGCCTCGAGGCGCCCGTGAGAGCGATTTGAGCACGCGCCCAGATTGTTCCCACCGGTACCTGTCTAGAATTGCACGCATGGTAGTCGCGGCGGGCCGCAGACCCGAAATTCTCGCGGCGCTGGGATTCTTCGGATCGGTGCTGATTCTTTTCGGATCATTCGGGGTCGGATGGCTAGGACGCGACTCAAAGTTTTTGTCGACGGCCTTGTTCGCGACTCTTCGCGTCGACCTCACGATTCAAAACCTGTGCGCGATTCTGGTCGTCCTCGGGGGCGCTACGCTCGTCGTCGCGTGGTTGCTCCTCGGTCCGATTGTGCGCGGTCGCCCCGAGGGGGTCCGAACGGTCATTCAGGTCGCAATCGTCTGGGCGCTTCCCCTGTTGGCGACGGTACCACTTTTTAGCCGCGATGTTTTCGCGTACGTGGGCCAAGGCCGCCTTCGACTGAATGGTTACAGCCCCTACAGCGACGCGATCGCCACGGTCTCAGGGTGGAACAACCTCGGCGTTGACCAAATGTGGGTCAATAGTCCCACACCATATGGCCCGATCTTTGTGTGGATCGAAGAATTGATCGTCAATTTAGTCGGCGTTGACTCACCCGACGCGGCTATCGCCGTGTTTCGAGCGATAGCCGTCGTGAGCGTCGTCGCGACTGGCTACTTCGCGTGGCGTCTTGCGAGGCAGCGCAACCTCGACGAGGCGACGGTGCTGTGGGTCGTCAGCGCAAGCCCACTCGTGCTGTTTAATTTCGTCGTTGCGGCGCACAATGACGCCCTCATGCTCGCTCTCTTGTTGGCCGGAATCTATTTCGCGTCAACCCGTCGATACGTGCTCGGCGTGCTCTTCGTCACGGCTTCGATTGCGATCAAACCCGCCGCGCTTTTGGCCCTTCCCATTATCGGACTGTTGTGGGCCGGCACCGACACTCGATGGAAAACACGGGCGAAATACTGGGCGATTAGCTTTGGCATCTCGGCGGGTATTCTCGGAGTAATTGGCTTAGCGTTAGACGTTCGCTTTGATTGGATTTTCGCGCTCAGCACACCCGGGGCAGTCCTGCATTGGTTCACTCCCGCGGGCAGCGTCGCCAACGCCTCGAGTCAAATAGCGGCGTCGCTCGGCTGGGACCCCGGTTTTGTTATTGGTCTTGACAAAACGGTGTTCCTCGTGATCGCGGTCGCGGTCATTGCGTACCTAATGACAACTCGGCTGCCGATTCAGCCCCTGACACGGCTAACTCTCGCGTTTGCAACGCTCCTTTTTTCGTCACCAATCATTTACCCGTGGTACGCGTTTTGGGTTCTCGCCCTGTGGGCGATTCTTGGAATCAGATGGGGCTTACAGACCCGCATTGTCGCGATCCTCACGATCTGTTTTGCCTTCGGTTGTCTCATTGAAGTTGAAAACCTGCCCCCTCTGCCACGCGACGCAACGTTGGTCGATTTCGCCCGATTCTCCGCGTCGGCGATTGCGGCTCTCCTTTGCATTGGAATCCTCGCGATCTATGCGCGGCGGTGGCTCCGTCCCAATCCGCGATCTCTCTCGAGACCGACCGCTACGTGCCCTGATTCCGGTCCGGTCGCCACACCACCAGCTGGTTTGTACGACGAGGGCGCATCCCGTGCCGAATAGAAATCACATCACCCTCTGCCCCGGCAGCGAAAACACGACGCCCCGGTCGATTGAGAAGCTCATCGGCGAGGGCCGTCTCCAATTGTCGAACGCGCGCGGTCAAGGCCGCGACCTCTTCGTCTAGTTGGAGCACACGACGAATTCCTTCGAGACTGACACCCTCGGCGCCGAGACGCGCCACCTCGCGAAGCTGTCTGACATTGTGCATCGAGTACCTCCGAGACATTCCGGCGGTCCGCGTCGGACTCACGAGCCCGAGCCGGTCGTATTGCCGGAGGGTTTGCGGGTGCATCCCCGATAATTCGGCCGCGACAGAGATTACGAAAATTGGCGTCGCCTCGTCCACCGTCTACCCCTTTGCCCGGTCAACCAGATCTGCTCGAGGGTCGTCCATTGGGAGAACTTTGGCAAAATTCGACAGTGCCACTTTCGCTTCGTCGGTCACGTGAGAGGGCACCGCGATCGTCACGATCGCAAGCAAATCACCCGTTCCCTTCGCGGTCGCGACCCCCCGACCCTTGACACGTAGCGCTCGACCACTCGGAGTTCCAGCCGCGATCCGCACCTTAACCGGCTTTCCTCCCAGGGTCGGAACGTCCACCGTCGCCCCCAACGTCGCTTCGACAAACGTGACGGGAAGCGACAATCGTAGGTCGAGTCCATCTCGCTCGAACACCGGATGCTTGCGAACGGTCACGACCAAGACAATGTCGCCGGGTTCGCCACCGTCGCTGCTCGGCTCGCCTCGACCCCGAATACGCACTTTTTGCTTATCGGCGACGCCCGCGGGAATCTTAACGGTGATCGGCTTTCCATTTGCCGTTTGAAGCGTCACCGTTTCGCCCTTGGTTGCCGTTAAGAAGTCAATTGTCGTCGTCGCGGTGATGTCGCGGCCACGAGTCGGACCGCCATATCCGCGGAAACCACCAGACGAGGTGCCGAACCCACCACTCCCAAACAGACCAAAAATGTCGTCGAAGTCGCGTCCGCCGGCAGCTGGCGACCCACCCCGTTCAAATCGAACGCGCTGCCCCGATCCACCAAAGACGTCCCCAAACACGTCGTCGAATCCGCCCGGCTGACCGGCCCCACTCGCCGTAAATCGAGCACCAGAACCCATAGCGCGAATCTTGTCGTACTCGGCTCGTTCTTCGGGGTTGGAGAGAACCGAGTGGGCTTCGCTGATCTCTTTAAATCGAGATTCAGCAGCAGAGTCACCGGGATTAGAGTCCGGATGATAGCTTCGCGCGAGCTTGCGATAGGCCTTCTTGAGCGCTTCGGGCGTCACATCTTTCGGCACCCCGAGTATTGCGTAGAAGTCTTTGTCGAACCAGTCCTGGCTTGCCACCCGATACCCCCTCTAGGCGGGCACCGCGACAACGACCTTGGCCGCGCGCAAAAGAATAGAACCGACAAAATAACCGGTTTCAACCACGTCAGCGATCGTTTCAACCTGAGTATCGCGACTCGGGCGCTGAGAAATCGCCTCGTGAATCGTCGGATCGAACGCATCGCCCTCGGCACCGAACGGTTTCGCGCCAAGTCTTTCAATGCTCGAGCGGAGTTTTTGAGCAATCGTTGCGAACGGTTCGTTCGCAAGATCACCGTGTTTCTCGGCGCGATCAACATCGTCGAGCGCGGGAAGAAGAACCGCAATGGTTTCGCCAATCGCACGCTCTCGGTCAACCACGCGATTGCCTTCCGTACGCTTGCGGTAGTTCGCGTACTCCGCGGTGACGCGTTGAAGATCAGCAAGCCTCTCGGCCGCGACCTCATCGACGCTCGATTAGACAATGCGTTG
>CAWGQN010000003.1:0-37525 GCA_963824885.1 uncultured Actinomycetota bacterium | reverse complement strand
CGACCGAAAATGCCGAGAAAAACAAGGGCAGCAACTTTGACGATCACGAGGGCACCGTATGGGCTAAGGATATTCGGCCACGTTCCGATTCGAAGCTCAGCGCTCACGTAGCCCGAACTAGCAATCACCACAAAACTCACGAGAGCAAGAGTCGAGTAACGCGCGAGCACTCGAACACGGCGAATTGGCGGGAGCGCGCGGCAAAGAACCACGACCGTCACCAAACCACCCACCCAGATCGACGCGAACACGAGATGCAAGCCGAGCGCGGTAATCGCAGCATCGTGCCGCGCCGTGCCCGCGGCGTGGCCCTGCTGAGCAATTGGGAACAGGGCAACCATCGCAAGGGCCGTGACGAACGCGACGGCCGTGTGGTTGCGCACGGCGCAACACAGCACGGTCACGAGAGCGGCAACAAGAGTCGTAATGAGCCACGCTTGACCCGCTTCAAACTGTACGAGGAAGACGCCGAGCTTGTTTCCAAAGTCCGGCCCAAAGGCTAAAGGGACATGAGAAAGGTTAAGAACGTCATGAGACCCGTGAGGGCAGACGCGATAGTCAAAACGGCTGCCGACGCCGCAGCACAATCGAGTGCCGCACCAAACTCGCCGTTTTTAGGCGAAAGCGCAAAGCACGCAAGCACGAGCGCGCCGATCATTCCCGCAGCGCTCACATCCACGAGGAGCTTCGCAGTCGGCAATCCCAACCGCACGACCTCTCCCGGGTCAGCAAGAACGGGCGCGGCGGCACCACCCCCGCAAGCAAGACCGACATACATTGCCGCAAGAGCAACCAGCACGACGAGCGCCGGGCCGACAATGCGGATCAACCGGAACACAGCCTCAGCCAACTGCGCCGATTCAGGAATTACACAATCGGGGGTGTCGACAGTTGTCGACACCCCCGACGGTTGAAGCGGATGCGGCTACTTTGCCGCCGCTTTGAGTTCGAGCCAACGCTCACTTTTACCGAGTGACCGGCAGGAATCGGAATTTGCTGGCCGGTTTGAGGATTGCGGCCAAGACGAGCGGCACGCTTTTTGCGCTCAATTGCAAGCCAACCGGGAATCGCAACTTTGACGTCCTTTGCGACCGACGATGACACGGTGGAGAAAAAGGCTTCGAGCACACCGTTGACGGCGGCCTGGCTCAGCTCAGTCTTCGCTGCGACTTCAGCAACGAGCTCGGTACGGTTCAGCGACTTTTCAGCCATTGGTTGTCCTCCTCGGACGTTGCGCTGTTCACGACAGCGGTATTCGTGGGACGACTGCGGCCAAGACGGTCGAATCGTCTGGTCGGTGCGACCGTGGGTAATCTACCAGCTTGACTTGGTAATCCCGGGCAATTCGCCTCGGTGTGCCATGTCGCGGAACCGAACCCGAGAAATGCCAAACCTGCTGAGATTGCCACGCGGGCGACCATCAACAGCGTCGCGGTTACGCACCCGCACCGGCGAAGCATTGCGCGGGAGCTTCTGGAGACCGATTCGAGCGGCCTCTCGTGACTCGTCGGTTCCCGAGGGATCAACGAGCGCCCTCTTCAATGCGAGGCGCTGCACCGTGTAACGATCAACGATCTGCTTGCGCTGTTCGTTTCGAGCAATCTTGCTCTTTTTTGCCATGCCTAACGCTCCTCGCGAAAGTCAACGTGCTTACGCACTACGGGATCGTACTTTTTAAGCACGAGGCGATCAGGGTCATTCCGACGATTTTTCCGGGTGACATACGTATAACCGGTGCCCGCCGTCGAGCGAAGTTTGATTATTGGTCGAACATCGTGTTGTTTGGCCACTAGATTTTCTCCCCGCGAGCAAGAATGTCATGTACCACGGATTCGATACCGCGAGCATCGATCACTTTGATGCCTTTTGCCGACAATGTCAGCGTCACGTTTCGACGCAACGACGGCACATAGTACGACTTCTTTTGAATATTCGGGTCAAAACGGCGCTTTGTGCGCCGGTGGGAATGCGAAATTGCGTGGCCGAATCCAGGAACGGCTCCCGTCACTTGGCACGTCGCGGCCATGTCTCCTCCATCAATACCGCAAAGCAATATGCTTCACCCAAGGTCACTTGTCGGCACGCACGACCGCTTGCGCAAGATCGAGAGCGGTGGCGTACGGGCGAGCGCTAATTGCACTCAACCGGCGTTCAACAATAGGTGAATACAACGCGCGGTGCAACTCTACGTCGCTACCGCGCTATTCGATGATCGAGCACGTCCGGCACAACCCGAACACGTCGACGACGTGCCGAGATTCGGTGAATCCGTGCTCGGCCGCGACAGATTGGGCCCACGATTCGACCGCGGCGGCTTCGATTTCGACGGTGAGCCGACATCGTCGACAAATGAGGTGGTGGTGGTGACCGCTCGTGCACGCGCGGTACACGATCTCACCTTCGGAAGAGTGGAGCGAATCGGCTTCGCCGACGCCCGCCAGATCGGCAAGCGCACGATAGACGGTCGCTTGTCCAATCGGCGAGCCGGCTTCGCGAAGGGACGAATGGAGCCCTTGAGCGCTCATGAAACCCTCGTGAGACCGGAGCGCTTCGCGGACCGCATCGCGCTGCCACGTGTGTCGTTTCGTCATTTCACTCCCTTTCCCGAGGTCGCCGGCGATACGGATGGGGCCGACGCTCGTCCCATCGAGCCGCGCCTCGCCGCGCTCGCGGCAATCACTCGGCACACCACATAAATAAGAAACGAAATCGTCGTCACGTAGGGGCTGATCGGGAGAGAGCCGCCGAGAGCGAGCAAGATTCCGCCAACGAGCGATACGACGGCGAATGCCATGCTCAACACTGGTACGACGATCGGCGACGACGACAATCGTAACGCCGCCGCCGCGGGGGTGACGAGGACGGACAAGACGAGCAAGGCACCGACCACTTGCACGGACACGGCCACCGCCAAGCCGAGCATGAGCATGAAGGTGACGGAGAGCGCTCGCACGGGCACGCCACGGGCGGTCGCACCATCTGAGTCAACGCTCGCAAACATGAGCGGCCTCCAGATGGCTACCAGACCAACGATGACGATTGCCGAAATTCCGACGACGGCGCCGAGGCGTCCATCGTCAACCGCGACAATCTGTCCCGTAAGGAGCCCGAATTTGTTCGAAGCTCGTCCGGGATACAGGGCGAGGCACAGTATTCCGAGACCGAGACCAAATGGCATGAGCACCGCGACAATAGAATTGCGATCCCGCGCCCGTGTACCCAGAAGTCCGACGAGCAGAGCCGCCACGAGAGATCCGACGAGCGAGCCCTCCACGACCCCGACGCCGACGAGCAGCGCGGCGGCGCCTCCCGCAAATGACAGTTCGCTGATTCCGTGTACAGCAAAAGCCAAGTCTCGCGTGAACACGAATATCCCAATAAGGCCGCCAAGCAAGCCGAGTACTAATCCGGTTAAGATGGTGTTTTTGAACAAGACAACAAGATCGCCATAGTGTGCGAACGTGAATATTTGGGACCACCACGCGGACGCGCCATCAGGTAGCGCGAGAACGAGGTGGATTCCTCCGAGCGACTCGATCACAATCGTCCTCCTCGAGAAAGTGGTGGTCCCACGTGATGAGAGTGCTCACCGTTGACGTCGCCTGCTGACACGTCAAGGCCGCCAACGACAATAATGCGACCGCGTGAACGAATGACCTCTATGGGCGACTTGCACAGTTCACTGAGCACGTCGGATCGAAAGACGTCGGCCGGAGTGCCCAGGCAATAGCCCCCCCTGGCGAAATAGAGCACGCGATCAACAACGCGCAAGATGGGATTCACGTCGTGCGTCACAAAAAGAACACCAATATTCTGTTGCCGCCGCTCGTCAATCAACTCAATTACCGCCCTCTGTCGGTCGAGATCGAGAGAGAGAGCGGTTCGTCGCACAACAGCAGCGTCGGGCGCGCCACGAGCGCCTGGCCAACTCGAAGGCGCTGTTGTTCACCGCCCGAGAGCGTCGACACTGATGCCGCTCCATAATCGGAGGCGCCCACGTCGGCGAGCACCGAGTCGATCCGGCGGCGGCGACCCCGCGACGGAAGAGACACCCCCACCGATGACCGTCGAGACCAAACCCAACAAGATCGCGCGCCCGCACCGGTGTGCCCTCGTCCACGAGTCGCTGTTGGGGAACGTATCCAATACGTCGATTGCCCCTCGTCACGGGCGCGCTGTCGAACGCGACCGATCCGCTCGTGAGTTTTTGCTGCCCGAGTATGACCCTCAGCAAGCTCGTCTTACCCGACCCATTCGCTCCCAACACGGCAACAAATTCGCCCGGTTCAACCTCGATATTGAGATCGGACCACACGGTGCGATCTCCAAACGAGAGTGTCGCGTCGCGAATGCACAGCACCAGGCAGTTACTCCGCGAGAGCGCTGGACAGTGCGCCGAGGTTCTTTGTCATCCACCCACTGTACGTCTCACCGATTGGCAGGGTTTCAGCAATTGGCACGACGGGAATCCCGTTCGCACGAGCCGCCGCGAGAACGGCCTCCGTTTGAGGTCCACTCGTTTGCTCGTTGTAGAGAAGCGCACTCACGGAGCGCTGAGCGAAGAGATCGAGCACGTGGGCCAACACCCCGGGCGGAACGTCGGTATTTTGCTCGATTGCATCGCTAAACGCCGCCGGTGTCACGTTGACGAGCCCGCTCGCCTCAAGCAAATAAAGTGGAACCGGCTCGGTAATCGCAACTGATCGCCCCGTGTGCGCGGCGGCAATGGCCGCCTCGGTGTCGGAAAGGCGCGTCAAATCGGCGGCAAACGATTCACCATTCGCGCGAAAAGTCGCGGAACCCGACGGGTTGCGTGACGTCAGCGCGTCGACGAGCGCGTTAGCAACTCGCTTGATTGTGCGCACGTCATACCAGACGTGCTCGTTAAAGCGGTCGCCGTTCGCGCCGACGTCGTACCCGGACAAGACAACCGCGTTGAGCGCCACCGCATCCTTCCGGTCGGTCGACACAATGGTGTCGAAAAATGAGTCGTACCCGCCACCGTTCTCGATAACAACGTCGGCTTGCGATATCGCCAATCGATCACGCGCGTCAGCCGCATAATCATGAGGGTCTTTCGCCGAGTCGTCAATAATTGAGACGACGTCGACGAGGTCACCCCCAATTCGCCGAGCAATATCGCCGTAGACGTTTGTCGATGCGACCACTCGAATCAATCCGCTCGCTGGTTTCGCGGGCGATGAGGCACATGATGCAAGGCACAACGTCAGGCCAACAAGAAGAAGGGAAGGCACACGCCGGGATTTCACCCTCTGACGCTAGTGTTATTGATAATGAATGTCAACATCACCAAAGTGCCGGTCAATCGAGTAAGAGTGCGGGTTCCTCAACAATGCTCGCGACGTCCGCAACAAATCGGCTCGCTACGTCGCCGTCAACCACCCGGTGATCGAAACTTGCGCCGATCGTGGTCACATATCTCGGCCGTACCTCTCCGTCGACGACCCACGGCTTGTGCTTGATTGTGCCGAGGGCGAGAATTGCCGCTTCGCCCGGGTTCAAAATGGGCGTGCCGGTATCCATTCCGAAGACACCAATATTGGTAATGGTGATCGTTCCGCCGGACATTGCCTCGCGCGCGGTCTTGCCATCTCGTGCGGCACTCGTCAGCTCTTCGAGTGCAGATGCGAGGTCGAGCAAACTCATTGTTTGCGCGTCTTTGACATTCGGCACGAGGAGACCCCGCGGCGTGGCCGCGGCAATGCCCAGATTCACGTAGTGGTGAACGATAACTTCGGCGTCCGTCCACGATGAATTAACAGTGGGGTTTCGGCGCACAGCCCACACGAGCGCTTTTGCAACGATCAAAAGGGGAGAAACTCTGATTCCGGCAAAGTCGGGCGATGTCTTCAGGCGCGCCACAAATTCCATCGTGCGCGTGGCGTCAACATCAACAAAGAGACTGACGTGTGGCGCGTCGAACGCGCTCGACACCATTGCCTGCGCAATTGCCTTGCGGACTCCTTTGACGGGAACGCGTTCTTCGCGATCACTCGGCCACTCGGGAGTGCGGATATTCCGAAAGACACTCGCTTGCTTCGCGTGTCCGATGACATCGTCTCTCGTAATTTCCCCCGCCCATCCGGTTGCCGTCACCGAACGAAGATCGACGCCCAAGTCTTTCGCCAACTTGCGGATCGGGGGCTTCGCGACAACGGACTCGTTGGCACGTGGCGTGATTCCCCGAGCAGCTCGTCGCGCCGAACCTGCGAGGGTGGGTGGCCCCCCGGCGCGCCGGCGAGTCGGCACGTGGGCGACCGATCCATAGCCAACGAGGTTGGCTGACGTGCCACCCGCACCGTCCTCGTCGGATCCCGCAATTTCGTCCGCCATTGTGACGTGCGCTTCTGTCGGAGGCGGTAGCGCCGCTTGCGCGAGTGTCGCTGCGGGAGCGGTCATTTGAGCATCCCCGTCGGACGCGATGGTAATAATCGGCGTGCCAACGTCGACGGTTGTTCCGGCTTCGACAAGAATCGCGCCCACCGTCCCACCGAACGGCGACGGGAGTTCAACAAGCGACTTTGCGGTCTCAATCTCGACAAGAATCTGGTTGACTTCTACCGGATCACCGGGTTTAACCTTCCAGTCGACAATTTCCGCCTCATTCAGGCCTTCACCAACATCTGGGAGGAAGAACTTCGATTCACTCATGGCCGTTCCTTCGTAGTGCGGCGCTCCAACGCGTATCTAGCATGTTCGTTGCGACGGGACTCAATAGGCAAGCAACCGATCCACCGCCTCAAGAACGCGATCTTCATCGGGAAGATAACTCGCCTCTAGTTTTGCGGGCGGAAACGGCGCGTCGAATGCCGCCACGCGCAACACGGGCGCTTCCAGGGAATAAAACGCGTGCTCGGCCACCGTTGCGGCAATTTCCGATCCCAGACTCACGAAGGACGGCGCTTCTTGAGCGACGATGAGCCGCCCCGTCTTATGAACCGACTTAAAAGAGGACCGTAGTCGATAGGGGAGAGCGAACGAAGGTCGATGATCTCAAGGCTCGTGCCCTCTTGAGCGGCAATATCAGCCGCTTGCACGAGAACCGAAACCATCGCGCCGTGCCCCACTACCGTCACATCGCTGCCCTCCCGAACCGTCCGACTGCTGTGCAACGACTGTGGGCTCGCACGGAAGTCGACGACACCCTTTGTCCAATAGCGGCTCTTTGGCTCGAAAAACATGACAGGATCGTTTGACGCGATGGCCTCCTGAATCATCCAATAGGCGTCATTTGGGGTGCTCGGACTGACCAATCGAAGACCGGGAGTATGGGCAAAATAGGCTTCTGGACTCTCCTGGTGGTGTTCGATTGCACCAATATGGCCACCGTACGGCACGCGAATGACAACGGGCATCGACAGCTGTCCTTCGTGCCGATTTGTCATCTTGGCAAGTTGGGACGTTATTTGGTTGAATCCCGGATAGATAAACCCATCAAATTGAATTTCGCACACGGGCCTGAACCCTCGCATTGCCAAGCCAATGGCCGTGCCAATGATTCCCGACTCCGCGAGTGGAGTGTCCATCACACGATTGGCACCGAATTCGGCCTGCAACCCCTCGGTGATTCTAAACACGCCACCCAAGCGGCCAATGTCCTCGCCCATCAGCAGAACGCGCGGGTCACTCTCGAGGGCGCGACGCAGCCCCAGGGTAATGGCCTTCGCGAGAGAGCTTGACTCGACGTCTCCGCTCATCGGTCATCTCCCTCAAACGACGCTTCATAGTTGGAAAACCAGCTTTTTTGCGCGGCCGTCACTGGATGCGGGTCGGTATAGACGTGATCGAAGATCACATCCTGTGACGGCGTTCCCAGTTCGATTGCGCGATGACGAATGTCGGCAGCAAGATCGGATCCCTCTTCGGCAATTTCCGAAAAAAAGGCGTCCGCGGTGCCGCGTCCGCGCAAATACGTCTCAAAGCGCGTTAACGGGTCTCGGGCGACCCAATATGCGAGTTCGTCGTCGGAACGATACTTCGTCGGATCATCGCTCGACGTGTGCGCTCCAATTCGATACGTGAGGGCTTCAATGAAGCTCGGGCCACGGCCCGAACGCGCGTCGTCAAGATGTTTGGCGGTAACGGCGTAGCTTGCGAGAACATCGTTTCCGTCGACTTGCACACTCGGAACTCCAAAGCCCGCTGATCGCAAATAGAGTGGGGTCCGCGATTGCACGGAGACCGGAACCGAGATCGCCCAGTGATTATTTTGCAAAAAAAACACCTGCGGCGTCTGATAGCTCGCCGCAAAGATGAGCGCTTCGCTCACATCACCCTGACTCGTCGCACCGTCACCAAAATAAACGAGAACGGCCTGAGCGGTGTCGGAGTCGCCGGTTGCGACGGTTCCGTCGAGGCGCAGCCCCATCGCGTAGCCCGTCGCGTGCAGAGTTTGGGCTCCGATTACGAGTGTGTAGAGATGAAAATTGCCGTTTGCGGGATCGTTGGGGTTCCATCCTCCGTGCGTCACTCCGCGCAAGAGTTTGATGATTCCAATTGGATCAATTCCTCGAATCATTCCGACCGCGTGTTCACGGTAGGCCGGAAAGATATGGTCGTGAACTCGCGCGGCACGCGCCGAACCCACTTGAGCCGCTTCTTGGCCGTGGCTAGGAACCCACAAGCCTAGATGGCCCTGACGTTGTAGATTCGCGGCTTCCGCGTCAAACCGGCGCACAAGTGCCATGTCACGGTAGAAGCCACACAATTGCGCGTCAGAAAGCTTCTCGACGAAAGACACATATTCGACCGAAGCCTCATTCGGTGCGAACACCCCCTCGCGCGAGAGGATCTGCACCGCTGACGATTCGATTCGTTCGGCAGTCACCGTTGTCACTCTACCTCGGCCCGGATTCGTATTCGGTTACGCGCCGCCAATCGCACTCCTCGACGTGAAGTGAGAGCGATTGATTAAGTGGTTTTACGCAATTTCGGTCGCAAATCCACGCAGCAGCTTGCGCCATCAGCCGCGTATTCTCGCGAATTCTTGACACTGCTGACGGCGTCCCCACGGAGACACGCAAAAACTCACGTCTGTTCAGCAATGGGAGCCAGCTGTCATAGTTGACTTATGCGCAGATTTATAGTGTCCCTAATAATTAATGCTCTGGCTCTTTGGCTTACGACTCTGATCGTGTGGGGTGTCACCGTGCATTCCTATGCGAATGACACGTTCGCGACGATTCTCACGTATCTTCTCGTGGCCCTCATCTTCGGAATCGTCAACGGGGTCATCGGAACCGCGATACGAATTGTCGCGTTTCCGCTCTACATTCTCACGCTCGGTTTGCTTGCCCTCATCGTGAACGGATTGTTGTTGCTCCTCGTTGCGTGGTTCAGTTCTCTCATTGGCTTCGGCCTCCAAGTGGCCGGCTTCTGGTGGGGCGTTCTCGGTGCGATTGTTCTCGGTCTCATTAGCTGGATTCTCGGGATGATCCTGAGGCCATTCGCGGAAGCCGCCCGGTAGCCGATGCCAGGCCATCGGTGACATGACGTTTGCGGCACCGCACACCGGCAGTGAGGCGGTGTTCCGGGTCTGCTTTGTCTGCACCGGAAATATTTGCCGCTCGCCGATGGCCGAGGTTGTGTTTCGCGCGCTTGTTGCCGCGGGCGGAGTCGGCGACAACATCGCAGTGTCGTCTGCTGGAACTGGAGACTGGCATGTTGGAGAACAAGCCGACCGGCGGACACTTGAAGCCCTCACCAAGCGGGGGTTTAACGGGAGTCGTCATCGTGCCAAGCAATTCGACCCCGCGTGGTTTAGCTCGCTCGATCTCGTCGTCGTCCTCGATCACGGCCAACATCGGATTCTGACGTCGTGGGCGCTCAACGAATCGGATCAGTCCAAAGTGAGACTTCTCCTCGGTTTTGAAAACCATCCCGGAATCGCTGGGGATGTTCCCGACCCGTACTACTCTGATGCGGCCGCGTTTGACTCAGTATTATCGACGATTGAACGCGCGTGCGGTGCCCTCTATTCTCAACTGGAACCAGCAATCCGATACGGAGACAGCCAACGATGAAAGCATTGCCCGACCAACCGCTCAGTCCTCTCGATGGCCGCTACCAACCCGTCGTTGCTCAACTGGGAGAATATCTCTCGGAAGGCGCGCTCAATCGTGAACGCACGCGTATCGAGCTCGAGTGGCTTCTTTTCGTTACCAATCGAGGCATGTTTGGAACCACTCCGATTTCCCAGTCGCAACAGGGAGAGTTGCGACGATTTGCCGCAGAATTCGGCCAGGTCGAAATTAATCGTCTGACCGAACTCGAGGCCGCAACCAGACACGACGTGAAGGCTGTCGAATACCTCGTGCGCTCTCATTTGAGCGCGAGCGATCTCGACTCGGTAGTCGAACTCGTGCATTTCGCGTGCACGAGCGAAGACATCAACAACGTTGCGTACGCGGCGACCGTGCGTTCGGCGATGAAAGAAGTGTGGAATCCCGCCTTTCAGGCGGTTCGTGACGAACTTCACACGCGCGCTTTGCGCTACCGCTCAACCGCGATGCTCGCCCACACTCACGGTCAACCGGCAACTCCCACCACGATGGGCAAAGAAATCGCAGTATTCGTCCACCGCCTCGACCGCATTGCCGCCGCGATTGAATCTGTCGAATATCTCGCAAAGTTCAGTGGCGCGACGGGAACCTTTTCGGCCCACGTCGCCGCCGATCCCAACGCCGATTGGCCCGCCATCGCGAGCGAATTCGTCGGCTCGTTGGGATTATCGTGGAACCCGCTGACGACCCAAATCGAACCGCACGACTGGCAAGTCGAGCTCTATCAGCACATTAGCCATGCGAATCGCATTCTTCACAATTTGTGCACCGATATGTGGACATACATTTCTCTCGGTTACTTCCGACAAATTCCGCGCGCCGGTGACACCGGCTCGTCGACAATGCCCCACAAGGTCAATCCGATCCGGTTTGAAAACGCCGAGGCGAATTTGGAGCTCTCGAACGCTCTCCTCGACGCTCTGGCTCACACCCTCGTCACGAGTCGACTTCAGCGAGACCTGACCGACTCAACGACGCAGCGTAATATTGGCGTCGCGATCGGACACTCGCTTCTCGCTCTTGACAATATTCGTCGCGGACTTGAAGAAATCGAACTCGACGACGCGCGGCTCTTGACCGATCTTGATGCCAACTGGGAAGTTCTTGGAGAAGCAATCCAAACGGTCGTGCGAGCAGAGATTGCAGCGGGACGTAGTTCCATCGCGGAACCATATGGACTACTGAAAGATTTTCTCCGTGGCCAGCGCGTCGACCACCGCGAAATGCAGGAATTCATCGCGACACTCGATATCGGAACCGAAGCAAAAACGCGCCTGCTCGCACTCACTCCCGAACGCTACGTCGGTCTGGCCGACGCTCTTGTTGACCACCTCGCTCCCCGCGAAAGCGTCGCGCCTCGCGACGTGAAACGCTCTGTCCCAGCAGAACGCTAGCGGCGCAAGTGCGTGGCGTCGCGAGCGTTAGTGTCCGTGGTCACGCTCGTCGATCTCGAGGATCTCGGCGTCGTCCGGTTTGTGCGTGAGAGCAAACAGCGCAACGACGACGAGAGTGACAATGAAGGCGATTCCGAAGCCCACCACGGCGAGAACGAATTGACGTGTTGAAATGAGAATAACGCCGCCCGCAAACGCTCCTACGAGAGCGGCAAGCAAGACCAACTCGAAGGGCCTGAGCACCTCGCGTCGCATTGATTTTCGAGGTTCACGACGGGCCATCACACGTTCTCCTTGGTTGGGCGAGAGGACAAGACGGGAAAGGCGGCTCGGATTCGCCGTTTGTGCCCGTGTTCCATCGCAGTGACAGCCCGGCAATCATCGAGTAGGTTCCCACCAGCATCGCATACGCGCCGAACAGTCCGATTGCGAGAACTGAATCGGCCGGAATGAGCAACTCGACGAGCGCAAGAATTGCGGTGAGCCCGCCAACGACTCTTGCTTCTCGGGAGGCGACCCACCGAGGATTCGCTCGAATTCCGACGTAAATCTCGAGAAATCCGGTGATTGCGGCCCACGCGCTGACGAGGAATATGAATAACCCCACCGTCGAGAAGCACAACGACAGCGCACAGACTCCCGCCGCGCAACTCACGACGCCTCGACCGATCTCGAGCGCTCGGTCAGCGGGCGTGTCTCCCGCAACAACGACGGTTGCGATCCCGCCCAATGTTGCAAATATTCCACACACGATGAACCCAAACAACGGGGAGTGGTCGGCTGAGAATGTCACCGCTAGTCCGGCCACGAGGGCAATGACGGCACGGATCATGAGCGCACGACCGGCTTTGTGCGTGGCCACGAGGGGACCTCTCTCGTTTCGCGAGGTTTCCCCTCAGTTTATGTGGCATCCACACGACCGCTGCACGGTCGACGCTGGCACGCTATCCCGGAACCATGTCAACAAACCGCGACAAATGCCCCTGAAACGCGACGGTGATGGTGTCGGTCGGACCGTTGCGATGCTTCGCGACGATGAAATCAGCTTCCCCCGCGCGGGGATTCTCTTTTTCGTACGCACTTTCGCGGTGCAGCAAAACCACCATGTCGGCGTCTTGCTCGAGCGATCCCGATTCTCGGAGATCGGAAAGAGCTGGCTTCCGATCCGCGCGTTGTTCGGGACCCCGGTTCAATTGGGAGAGCGCCACGACGGGTACCCCGAGTTCTTTTGCAAGAAGTTTGAGCGCGCGAGAAAACTCTGACACCTCTTGCTGCCGAGACTCCACGCGTTTACCGCTCGTCATGAGTTGGAGGTAGTCAATCACCACCATTTTCAATCCGACGCGCTGTTTGAGTCGTCGACACTTGGCTCGAATCTCTACGAGCGTCATATTGGGGCTGTCATCAATATAGAGGGGCGAGTCGTTGATTCGACCGCGAGTGCTCGCAATGGTTGTCCATTCTCGAGAACCGAGAGTGCCCTTTCGCATGCTTTGCAACGGGACCGACGCCTCTGCCGCCATGAGTCGCATGGCGATCTCGCTTCTCCCCATTTCGAGCGAGAAAAAGATTACGGGAAAACTGTGTTTGATCGCTGCCGCGCGCGCAAGATCGAGCGCAAGGGTCGACTTTCCGAGTGCCGGCCGAGCGGCGACGATGATGAGTTGACCCGGGTGAAGACCGTTTGTGAGGGCGTCTAGTTGCGCAAACCCTGTCGGCACACCGGTCATGTGTCCGTCGTGATGTTGCGCCGCCTCGATTTCCTCAACCGCCGCGTCAACAGCAGTCGTGAGAGCAACGTAGTCTTCACTCTCGGTGCCTCCGGTAACGGCATAGATTTCGGCCTGCGCACCATTAACCAGGTCGAGCACTTCCCCCTCGCCCGAATAGCCCATGTGGACAATGCGGGTGCCCGCTTCGACGAGGCGCCGCAAGAGTGCCCGCTCGGCGACAATAGAGGCGTAGAAGCCCGCGTTGGCGGCTGTTGGAACGAGTCCCGTGAGGGTGTGGAGATATTCTGCGCCGCCCGCCCGGGACAACTCGCCGGACTTGGTGAGTTCGTCTGTGACAGCGATGACATCGGTTGGCTCACCGTGCGAATAGAGCGAAAGGATGGCGTCGAAGATAATTTCGTGTTTCGGAATGTAAAAATCTACGCCCCGAACGCTCTCGACAACATCGGCCACCGCATCTTTGCTCAGCAGCATTCCGCCGATCGCACTCTGTTCCGCTAACAGGTCGTGGGGCGGGGTGCGATCTCCGGCTCGCGATTCTCCGGCGGGCTTCGATTCGGTTGCCAAGCCCAAATGAGCAATTGACATACCCCACCTCCGCAACTCTCGTCGTGATGTTAGCGACCGCGCGTGCTAACAATCATTTCAGCCCCCACCACCGACAAGCGGATCACGCGACGCGTCAGCTTCGCATTCCTCAGGCGCGGCCCCAGACTAGAAAATTGCCCGGCGCGTCCACAAACGCGGTTGGGGATTACTCTGTGGATAATCTGCGGGAAGCGGCCTCAAATGTGTGAGGAACCTGTGCGCTATCCGGAAAATGAAAACGGATATAGCCAAAAATATCCTCGTTGACCAGGTATTTCTATTCCCCCGGCGTTGTGGACAAAAAATGTCTCCACCCAACGTTGAGACTTTGCGCAAACCGCTGCCTGTGTACAACTCTGGCGCGGCGATTGCATCTCACAGCTCGTTAACTGATCTGGTGCGGCGAGCATTTCGCTCGTCGCACCAGTAGCACAATACCCAGACGATACTAACGATCTGCCACCACGTGAAGGGAAATTACCGCGGAGATACTGTCGCGAAGGCGAACAATCGCCTCGTAGTCACCTATCGACTTGATCGGAGAGCTAATCTCGATAGCACGCTTGTCAAGCACGCCAAGCTTCGAAAGCGCAACCGCTTCGGCAACGTCGCTCGTCGTGACCGAACCGAACAGTCGCCCGCCCTCACCAGCCTTCGCGGTAACGGTGACGCGGTTCGCCTCAAGAACGGTTTTCACGTGTTGCGCTTCTTCAATCGTTGCGTGTTCGCGCGCAGCGCGAGCCGACTTGATCGTGTCAACCTGTTTCTGACCCCCTCGAGTCCACGTCAGCGCGAAGCCCTGAGGAACGAGGTAGTTGCGCGCATAACCGTTCTTGACGTCAACGACGTCGCCCGCCGAGCCAAGCCCGGACACTTCGTGCGTCAGAATAAGTCGTGGCATCTCAAACCCTCCTAACGACCCGCACCGGCATAAGGCAGCAACGCCATTTCGCGCGCGTTCTTAACGGCACGCGCGATGAGACGCTGTTCTTGAACGGACACACCCGTAATTCGACGAGCACGGATCTTTCCGCGCTCCGAAATGAACTTGCGGAGAGTCGAGACGTCTTTGTAGTCAATAACCCCCACGCGGATCAACTTCGCGGGGGCGGCGTTTTTTGCGCCCTTACCGCCACGAACAGACTTCCGGCGATCGCCGCTTGCCTTTCCAGCCATAGATTTGATTCCTAACCTGTCTTTAGAAGGGGGTCTCGTCGTTATAACTGCCTGGAGCTTTCCACCCGTCGCTCCCCGACGATTCTGGTTGAGGAGTACTCGCCCACGGCTCATCTGTCGCGCCCGCGGGCGAACGAGATGACACCGCGCGAGTGACAGTTGCAGTCGCGTATCGGAGCGAAGCGCCAATATCATCAATCTCTAACTCGATGCTCGTGCGGCGCTCGCCCTCTTTCGTCTCATATGAGCGCTGTTTGAGGCGCCCTGTGGCGACAACTCGCGAACCCTTCGTGAGTGACCCAGCAACGTGCTCGGCAAATTCGCGCCAGACGCTCGCGCGTAAGAAGAGTGCCTCGCCGTCTTTCCATTCGTTTGCCGCGCGATCAAAGCTCCTGGGAGTAGATGCGATTGTGAAATTTGCGACGGCGAGACCGCTTTGGGTGTATCGCAACTCGGGGTCGCCAGTGAGGTTGCCCACGACGGTGATGATCGTTTCGCCTGCCACGGTGTCTACTCGTTCGTCTCAGAAGACGGCCCTGCGGGAGCGGCAGTCTTGGTCGATTGCGCCGACGCTTTGCGCGCCGCCTTTTCTTCTGCAAGCTTCGTGGCGGCCGCAACTTGAGCAATTGCGTCTTCAGCACGCAAAACCTTGGTTCTCATGACGGCTTCGCTCAGCTTCAGTTGGCGGTCGAGTTCTTTCGTCGCGGCAGGAGACGCCGTGATATTGACAACTGCGAAGATGCCTTCGGATTTCTTTTTGATTTCGTACGCCAAACGGCGGCGACCCCAAATGTCGGTCCCATCAACGGTGCCCCCGTCGTTTCGAACGACGTTGAGAAACTTGTCAAGGCTCGGGGCCACCGTGCGCTCGTCGATTTCGGGATCGAGAATCACCATTAGTTCGTACTTGTGCATGACCAACCCACCTCCTTCGGACTTGTGCGGTTGCAGACTATCTGCAACAGGAGGGTATGCGTGTTGTGTGCCAACTCGACACCGATGCGTCAAAGTGCGTACAACCTGCTTAGGTTAGCCGATGTGCAGTTCACGCGCCAGTCGGGGGAGTCGCGGTCGGCCGCCGGCGCCTCGGCGCTCGAGCATCATCTCCGCCTAGCGCGTTTTCCACCACTCACGAAGCTTGAGCGCCGCCTCGGTCTCACTGAGCGGCCCGCTGTCGAGACGGAGTTCGAGCAAAAATCGATAGGCATCGCCTACGCTTCGACCCGGTCCGATCCCCAAAATTTGCATGATCTGTTTGCCATCGAGATCGGGACGTACCGACGCGAGCTCTTCCGCTTCTGACAACCGGTGAATTCGCGCCTCGAGATCGTCGTAAGCAAATGACAAACGATCAGCCTTTCGCCGATTGCGCGTCGTGACATCGGCGCGGGTAAGAATGTGCAGTCTCTCAAGATACGGCCCGGCATCTCGCACGTATCGACGAACGGCGGAGTCTGTCCACGCACCCTCCGCATAACCAAAGAATCGAAGATGAAGTTCAATCAATCGACGAACGCCCGCGATTGTTTCATTGTCAAAACGCAATTGTCGAAGACGCTGAGCGGCAAGCTTGGCGCCGACAACGTCGTGAAGATAGAAGCTCACGATGCCCCCCCGTTCCACGCGCTTCGTCGTGGGCTTCCCAATATCGTGAAGAAGAGCCGCGAGTCGCACGATCAGGTCGGGTGGTTTGCCGGGATGGCGAGCCGTCTCGAGTTCAATTGCCTGGTCGAGAACCGTGAGACTGTGTGCGTATACATCTTTGTGGCGATGCTCGCCATCGTGCTCGAGCCGTAGCGCGGGGACCTCGGGAAGAACGTGATCGGCAAGCCCCGTCTCGACGAGCAAATCAATGCCCGCGTGCGGTTCTGGCGCACACAGCAACTTGCCCAACTCGTCGCGGATACGCTCCGCCGACACGATGTCCACGTGCCCCGCGCGCTCCGAGATTGCCCCTCGGGCACGCGGGTCAATGTTAAATCCCAATTGCGCGACAAACCGCGCCGCGCGTAACATGCGCAACGGGTCATCGCCAAATGATCGTCCGGCGTCTTTGGGCGTGCGAAGAATCTTTGCCAGCAAGTCGTCGACCCCACCGGACGGATCGACCAGAACAACGTGCGGAAGGCGAAGCGCGAGAGCATTGATTGTAAAATCGCGGCGGACAAGGTCTCCGTCGAGATCGTCACCGAACATAACGTCGGGCTTGCGCGTCTCATGATCGTACCTGTCGGATCGATACGTCGTAATTTCGACGTCGCGTCCCGCAATTCGCGCGCCTATTGTGCCATACTCGCGACCGATGTCCCACCACGTCTCAGAAATGGGTCCAACGATGTCAAGAATTCGATCCGGTCGCGCGTCGGTCGTGAAATCCAAGTCGCTCACGGTCCGATCAAGAAAAGCGTCGCGCACCGAACCGCCCACGAGAGCGAGTTCGTGGCCAGCGGAAGAAAACGCCGCCGATAAGCGCGAAACCGCAACAGATGACGCAAGCTCGCCCAGACGGGAGAGGGCTGAGGCGACACTCTGCATTTCACCGAGTCTACTTCGCCGCGCACGCGTCGCTTCGAGCGATCCTCCAGATCCCGCCGTCTAGACTTTCCTCTATGGATGCCGCGGCAAAATAATGAGTCGGCCACATTCTCTTGCCATTTTGGGCGTTTCCGCGATAGCGATTTTCGCAACGCACGCGGTGGTCGCGACGGCCGATCCCCGCGAAGAAACGCCCGCCGAAAGCGGGACACACGCGAGCCTGAGTATTGCGATCTCCTCGAGCGACAATGGCGTTGTGCTCCCCAACCGCGACGTGACGATTACGTATGCGGTCACCAATACAACATCAGAACCGGTCGCAGCGTCCACAATTGACGTTCGATTGACGTCCGGAACGCTCGCGACGCAAGACGACGTCGACGAGTGGATTCGTGGTGCGTCGTCGACCCGATCCACGCCGATAGCGTCCGGTCCCGGAGCGATCATCCCGCCCGGCGGTACTCTCGGTCCCACCACGATTGTCGTACCCGCGTCCGAATTTCCGCAGCAGGTTACTCGGACGGCGGTATACGGACTGTCTGCGTCCGTCGTTGAACCCCGCGACGAGGTCGCCCCAACGAGTCGAACCGTGATCACCGCATATCCCGCGACAGAAACACCTCGCGCTCCCATCACGGTGATCGCGCCCCTCGTGACCCCCTCTCAAACGAAGGGATTGATCTCGGCACCCGATCTAGAGGCGTACACATCGCCGGGGGGACTCTTGACTAAACAGCTCGACGCTCTTTCGTCGAATCCTCCGATTGCAATCGGAATCGACCCAATGATCATCGCGTCGATCCGCGTCCTCGGCGACGCGGCCCCTCAATCGGCGATCGGGTGGCTCAATCGTCTGTCTGCCGTTCAGAACGAAACGTTCGCTCTTTCATACGCTGATTCCGACATCGCCGCACAGGCCCAATCCGGCCTCACGACACTTGCCGCACCAATCTCGTTCGATCACGTTGTCGACGGGTCCGCCATGCGAATTCCCGATCCAAAGAGTCCCGCTCCCCCTCGCCACTCGACCCGAGCGTCTCGACTGCCGACACGATCAAACGACTTCTTCAGTGGAACTACACGCGGACCGGTGTTGGGTTGCCCCGCGACAACACGGTAACCGAATCAACAATGGACGTCTTTCGCGCGAGCGGCATCGTGACAACCGTCCTCAGCAACGGCAACGTCCGCACACGGGATGACGCGACCGCACTCGGCGGCGCGGCCACAATCGGAGGAGCCTCCGTTCTCGTCTCCAATGCCGCTCTTTCGGGAGCAATTCGCGAAGCCGTCGCTGCCGAATCGCCCGCACCGTGGCAAGCGAGAATTGCCACAGTCAACGCGCACGTGTCGTTGCTCGCGGCGAAAGACCCTGCTCGCCCAATCGCGGTTGTCCTTGATCGTGCCGGCGCCGCGACGAACAACTGCCTTTCCGAGACGCTGGCGTCCCTCGCGGCCAGTCCGTCTTTTGCGCCAGCCCCGCTCGACAACGCTCTCAACGCGCGACCGGCAACAAATTACACGATTGTCGACACTCAAGAAAACGAAAAACGACTGAGTTCCGTTCGCGCCCTGTTCGGCGACGAAGCACAAGCCCAAATGTTCGCGACAGCCATCGACAAACCCGTGTTGATTACCGGTTCGCAGCGCTTGTCACTTCTCGCCCTTCTTGCGAATTCGTGGGCAGAATCTCCCGATTGGAGCGACCGCGTCGACACACAGAGAACCACCACCACCAAGCTCGTTCAGTCGGTCGAAATTGTCCCCGCGAGTACCGTCAATCTCGTCAATCGAGAGGGCTCCATTCCCGTTACAGTACGAAACCGAAGCGTGTACCCCGTCACTATTTCGGTGATGGCGACACCCTCGAACTCGCGCCTAGAAGTAGACAACCCTCGTTTTCAGCCAACTCGAATCGACAAGGACACGCAAGACCAAGCACTCGTGCCCGTCAAAGCCCAACTGGGCAACGGGGAAGTGACGCTCCGGCTCGCCTTGCTGTCTCCCACGATGACGCCAATTGGAGCCGCCGTGTCCGTCCCCATTAACGTGCGCGCCGAATGGGAGACCGTCGGTACGGTAGTGGTTGGCGCGCTTGTCGTTGTTTTTTTTGGGTTTGGTGTCACGCGCAACATCAGGAAACGTCGGCGCTTGCGCTCCACCCGATCTCCGTCCGGAACCGCTCGCGAAGTGACCGATTAGTGCGCCGCGCCGCTCAGCACGTCGGCGAGAATTCGTACTCCGCGCAACGCGGAATAGCATCCAGCTAAGATGTGTTCTACTCGCCAGTGATCGCTGTCAGGTACTTTCGCCGCGGCGACGTCGCGAAACGAGTGAGGAATAGTCGTTGCGTCAACTCGTCATTATTGGGTCCGGTCCCGCCGGTTACACGGCGGCGATCTATGCTGCCCGGGCTCGCCTCGAGCCCCTCGTCATTGCGAGCTCGATTGACGCGGGCGGCGAACTCATGAACACGACCGAGGTGGAAAACTACCCCGGTTTCCCCGACGGCGTTCAAGGCCCAGAGCTAATGAACATGCTTCGCCTCCAAGCCGAGAGGTTCGGGGCCGACATTGTTCTCGATGACGTCACATCTGTCGACCTCACGAGCGACGAAAAGATGGTTACCCTCGGCTCGGGCGCCACGCACAAGGCTCACGCGGTCATTGTTGCGACCGGATCGGCCTATCGCAAACTCGGTCTTGCCGACGAAGATCGGTTGAGTGGTCACGGAGTCTCGTGGTGTGCGACGTGCGACGGATTCTTTTTCCGTGACAAGACGATTGCGGTCGTCGGCGGCGGCGACTCGGCGATGGAGGAGGCGTTGTTTCTGACCCGCTTCGCCGCGAAAGTGTACGTGATTCACCGCAGCGAAACGCTTCGCGCCTCCAAAATCATGCAAGAGCGCGCCCTCGAGAATTCGACAATCGAATTTGTGTGGAACTCCGAGGTCGTGAGCATCTTGGGAGACAAATGCGTCACCGGGATCGACCTTCGTGACACGGTTTCTGGCAACGTTCGAGCGCTCCCCATCGAGGGACTCTTCATCGCAATCGGCAACGATCCTCGAGTGCAGCTCGTGCGCGGGCAACTCGACTTGACGCCCAACGGCACGATCAAGGTCGCCGGACGATCATCGAAAACGAGCATTTCCGGTGTATTTGCCGCGGGCGACGTGGTTGACCCCACGTATCGTCAAGCTATCACCGCCGCGGGGTCGGGCACCGTCGCGGCTCTCGACGCTGAGCAGTTTTTGGCCGCTTTAGGTCAATCCTCCGGAATTGGCCGCCAGACGACTACCGAATTTGCCAAAGCAACTAACTAGTAGACAGGGAGAATCAATGTCAACAACCACAAATGTCACGGATGCCACCTTCGAAGAAACGGTTCTCAAATCGGACAAGCCCGTTCTCGTCGACTTTTGGGCCGAGTGGTGCGGACCGTGCCGCGCAGTCGGTCCGATTCTCGACCAGATTTCTCAAGAACACGCAGACGCGATCTCCGTCGTGAAACTCAACGTTGATGACAACCCGCAAACCGCGGCAAAATACCAAATCACGTCTATTCCCGCCATGAAGGTGTATCAAGGTGGTGAAGTGGTAAAGACGATTATCGGCGCGATGCCAAAACCCCAACTCGAGTCTGAGTTGGGATCCTTTCTCGCGTAGCAATCGGCCGACACGATAGAGCGTGGCAGATTTAACGCCCCCCGAACGTGCCGCGGGAACTACATTCGACCCGTGGTACGAGCACTATGCGGCACGCACTTCTCGGCTCGGTGCTTCTGAGGTTCGCGCTCTTTTTGCAGTCGCTTCTCGTCCCGAAGTCGTTTCTCTTGCCGGGGGAATGCCTTTCGTTTCCGCGATTCCACCCGACCACATCGTCAACGCGGTGAGCGCGACCATGCGGGATCACGGACCCGCCGCGCTACAGTACGGCTCAGGTCAAGGGGATCCCGCGTTGCGAAGCCAAATTCGCGAGGTCATGGCTCTCGAAGGCATTGACGCTGGCGTTGACGATATCGTCGTGACAACGGGATCGCAACAGGCAATTGACCTCGTGACGAAACTGCTTATCGACCCGGGCGACGTGATCGTGGTAGAGGCACCAAGTTACGTCGGTGCGTTGGGAGTGTTCCGCTCGTACCAAGCCGAAGTGGCGCACGCACAAATGGATGACAAGGGACTGATACCCCAAGCGCTGCGTGACACGATTGACGCGATTGGCCGGAGCGGCAAACGAATCAAGTTTCTTTATACGATTCCCACATTCCAGAACCCCGCCGGAGTGACCCTCAGCGAAGATCGCCGACCCGAGATCCTCGAAATTTGCCGGCGTCACAAGATTCTTGTGGTCGAAGATAATCCCTATGGGCTTCTTTCGTTTGATGGTTCCGCCCCACCGGCGCTCCGATCATACGATGACGCGGGGATTATCTATCTCGGCACGTTTTCGAAGACGCTCGCTCCGGGCTTTCGAATCGGTTGGGCCCTCGCACCGCTCGCAATTCGAGAAAAGCTGATCCTCGCTTCGGAATCGGCAATTCTTTCACCGAGTTCGTTTAGCCAACTCGTCATTGCCCAATACCTCGGCAATTCCGACTGGAAAGGACAAATCGATCAATTTAATGACATCTATCGCGAGCGCTTGGGGGCAATGCTGTCTGCTTTGTCTGAACACCTGCCAGAACTATCGTGGACGAACCCCACCGGCGGTTTCTTCGTGTGGTTAACCCTCCCTCGTCATCTTGATTCACAGGTCATGTTGGCACGAGCCGTGAAAGAACGCGTGGCATACATTCCGGGCACCGCTTTTTATTTCGACGGCGCCGGTCACCACAACATTCGATTGTCATTTAGTTACCCCCCTCCCGAGAGCATCCGCACGGGCGTGCGGCGATTGGCGTCAGTCATCGCCGGCGAACTCGACCTCTTGGGCACGTTTGCCGGCACTGGTCCCCTCGAAGTCGTCGAGCACGACCGGCACTTTTCATCGCCCCCACCCAATCTCGACTAACCCGGTCGAACTAGAGAAAGTCCTGATCATCGACGATTTCCGTCCTCAAAACATTGTCGTTCTTGCGGGAGGCATTTCGCATGAGCGGGATATTTCGCTCCGCTCGGGGCGCAGAATTGTCGACGGCCTGATTTCTCTCGGGCACTCGGTCACGCTGCGCGAACCGGACGACGATCTTCTCCACGTCCTCGCCGCGCGGCCGCCCGACGTCGTTTGGCCCGCGCTTCACGGTGCGAGTGGCGAAGATGGCGCTCTCCGAGGGCTTCTTGAAGCGTCACGCGTGCCATTTGTTGGATCGCGCGCGGAAGCCGCAAGACTCGCCTGGTCGAAACCCATCGCAAAAACAATCGTCTCCCGAGGGGGAATATCGACGCCACAATCGTTCACCCTTTCGCGCGATGTGTTTCGCGAGTTGGGAGCCGCCAGCGTCCTCGATCTGGTGCTGACGACCATACCCACTCCTCTCGTTGTCAAACCCGCTCACGGAGGTTCGGCTCAAGGTGTGACAATCGTGTCTGACGCTGTCGACGTGCCTCGCGCGATGGTCGATGCCTACACCTATTCCGACGTTGCTCTCGTCGAACGACAAATCACCGGGACCGAAGTCACGGTGGGCATCGTCGATTTGGGCGATGGACCACAGGCCCTCCCCACTGTCGAAATTGAAGCCGTCGATGGCCCGTATGGTTTCGAGGCTCGATACAACGCAGGTGAAGCTCGGTTTTTCACTCCCGCTCGGCTCGATCCAGAAGGTGAAAAACGAGTTTCCGAGTCGGCCCTCGCGGTACACGCGGCAATGGGTTTTCGACACATTTCCCGAATCGATTTTATCGTCGATTCATCTGGTACACCCTGGTTCTTGGAAGCCAACGTACTGCCCGGCTTGACTGAAAAGTCCCTTTTCCCGCTTGCAGTCGAGTCTTCGGGCCAAAAACCAGCCGAAATCTATTCTCGCTTGGCCGCCTTCGCCGCTCGAGAGCAGAACGGCTAGTCGATTCGATGTACGCCCCGCGCGTTCGCTCCAACAGAAAATTCTCGAGAATTCGGACCGTCGTCTGAAACCGTCACGGAAGTGACGGTCAGAGATTCGTTCATCGGCCGAGATAAACCCGTCGCGCTTGATTCGTCGCGCGACCCGAATCCCGGTTGACCAATCTCGCCGAGTATTCTGTTGAGATCCTCGATCGTTGCAAATTCAATCAGAACTTGACCGCGGTTAGCTCCGAGGTTCACACGGACTCGGGTATTGAGACGATCCCCGAGGCGTTCAGCAATGTCGTCGAGATGCCCACGATGTCGACCCCCGCCTGGGCGTGCCCGCACGACGCGCGGACCACTCGCGGCAATCATTTCGGCCGACCGCACCGACAGGTCTTCCCGAACAATTTTTTCCGCGAGCGTCCTCATGGCGGCGCCGTCCCGTGCGGTCAAAATCGCGCGGGCGTGTCCGGCGCTCAATATCCCTGCCGCAACGTGTTTCTGCACCGATTCTGGTAGCTTAAGGAGCCGAATCGTGTTGGAAATTTGTGGACGTGATCGGCCAATACGAGCCGCGAGCTCCTCTTGAGTAATACCAAAATCGGACAAAAGTTGCTGGTATGCGGAGGCTTCTTCAAGAGGATTGAGCTGAGAACGGTGCAGATTCTCGATCAATGCCTCTCGAAGCATACTTTCATCCGCGGTGTCCTTAATCACGGCGGGAATTGTCGACAAACCGACCAGCTTCGTGGCACGAAGGCGTCGTTCGCCCATCACTAGTTCATAGTGAGCGATTCCCCCCTCGGGAAGCGGACGAACCACGATGGGTTGCAATACCCCGAATTCGCGAATGCTGTGAGCTAATTCCGCGAGTTCGTCGTCGTCAAACGTTGTTCGCGGTTGTTGCGGGTTCGGAGCGATGTCATCGGGGTCGAGAATCGCCAACCGCGCTCCCGGAACCGCAACGAGATCGTCCACGGGGTCGGCATCGGGGAAAAACACGTCAACCGGTCGTGCAGATCGGTTCTCGTCTGCGATTGGGATGAGGGCACCGATACCGCGCCCGAGGCCCGTTCTTTTCGTGACCACTATTCGGCCAGTCCTTTCGGTCGTGCGGTTTTGGTCGGTGTCCCGCGTCGTGCAATTTCTGCGGCAGCTTCAAGGTACGAAAGAGAACCAGGAGAATTCGTGTCGTAGCTAATTACACTTTGTCCGTAGCTCGGGGCTTCGGATATTCGCACCGACCGCGGAATCAATGTCGTGAGGGTTTCTTCGGGAAAGCCGTCGCGGACCTCTTTTGCCACTTGATTAGCCAAATTAGTTCTGCCGTCGTACATCGTCAGAAGAATTGTCGACACGAAAAGGTCAGGATTAAGGTGGCGTTCTATCAGCTCAATGTTTCCCAGCAACTGACTCAAACCCTCAAGTGCGTAATATTCGCACTGTATGGGGATGAGAACCTCGCGCGCGGCGACGAACGCGTTGATTGTCAATAGACCCAACGAGGGAGGGCAGTCAATGAAGACGTAGTGATATGGCTCCGACATCTGGGCAATATGCGCGCCCAGCGCTCGGTGGAGGCGAAGCTCTCGAGCAACGAGAGAAACGAGTTCGATTTCCGCCCCCGCAAGGTGGATTGTCGCCGGAACACAGTACAACGAATCAAACTCTGGACTCTTCTGAACGACGCCCGCCATGTCGGCTTCGCCAATAATAACGTCGTAAACACTCAGTGTGTCCCGTCGGTGTTCGACACCGAGTGCTGTCGAAGCGTTTCCCTGGGGATCGAGATCAATCACGAGAACGCGGGCACCAGAACGGGCAAGTGCGGCCGCGAGGTTGACCGTGGTCGTCGTCTTTCCCACGCCGCCTTTTTGATTAGACACCGCGATAATTCGAGGAGATTGAGGTAGAGGAAGGTCGTCGGCATTTAGCGCTTGGCGTCGACGAGTAATGTCCGCAAGTTCTCTCGCTAACGGAGTCCACGGATCGAATCCTGGTCCGGAGCGGTTCGGTTGGGAATCGGGATGTTTCACGTGAAACCTTCGGTTCGTCCAAAAACGGTAACTATCTCGCCATGCAAGTGGCAACTACTCAACTTTAGCCCGAACAACCTGAGTAGCCTCGCTGACGAGGCCCTGCCCGAGGGATAATACTTCGATACCCCGCAATTGAAAACGTCGAATTATCTTTTCTGCCGCTGATATTTCGGCGTTGACACCCGCCCCCTTGATGAACAGGATTTCTCCACCCGTGCGAAGGAGGGGGACCGCGAGAGGAATGAGTTTCGCGAGCGAGGTCACCGCTCGAGCGGTTACTTGGTCCAGTGGTTGATCCAAAACCGTCTCTTGAGCGCGTGCGCGCACTAGTCGAACGTTGCGGAGCTCAAGCAACTCAACTTGCTCCTCGAGCCAGGCAATTCGCCGTCCCATGGGTTCTATCAGTACAAAATCACAATCTGGGCGTGCGATCGCGAGCACGATGCCCGGCAGTCCCGCGCCGCTTCCAATATCGCCAATCAGACCGCCGCGAAGGACGGGCGACACGAACGCGGAATTCAGAATGTGCCGCGACCACAATCGGGGTAACTCGCTCGGTCCGATGAGTCCCCGCGGTTGTCCGAAACGCTCCAGGTTAGACACAAATGAGCGGATGACATCAATGCGTTCACCGAAAAGCGCTCGAGCGATAGGCGGCTCCGGTTCGGAATCGACGGTCGTCATTGTTTCACGTGAAACTATGAGCCGGGTCGAACCACGGTGTGCCGGTCTCGACCTTCACCCTCCGATTCAGAACTGTATCCGCGCTCGGCGACGAAATTATGCACGAGCTTGCGATCATACGATGACATCGAGGGAAGAGCTGCACCCCGCGCTCCGGCCTCAATGCGCGCAATCGCTGCGGCCACGATTTCTCGAAGTTCCTTCTCGCGCGCCGAGCGTGAACCGCCAATGTCAAGGATCAGACGAGAGAACTCTCCGGTCACGTTTTGGACCGCTAGCCGTGTCAATTCTTGAAGCGCAGTAACCGTCTCGGGACGAGAAAGTGTGCTCAGATTGCTGTCCTCTGCGGCTCGAACAGCGATATAGACGCGCTCGTTTCTCACATCGATATCGATGTCACCGTCGACATCGCAAATATCGAGAAATTCTTCAATATAGTCGGCCGCGACTTCTCCTTCTTCGTCAAGGAGTTCGAGGGAAATCGGATCCGACGGAGGGGTCGTCCTCGTCGTTTCTGGCGCGTCGTCACTCGTGTCACTCACGGCACTTTACTTCTTTCCACCCGATCGCTTTTTTGCGCGCGACTTTCTCACGGGTTGCTGGCGTTGAACGGATTTACGTTCCTCGACGACAATCGTCGAATCTGATCGATCCTCTTTTCGGGTTCCCTTCTTGGCAAATCGTTCTTCACGTGCCTTCGCAGCATCGCTACCGGGATTGGGCATGTTGCGAATCACAATGAACTGTTGGGCCATTGTCCAGACGTTTGACGTGAGCCAGTAAAACATCACGCCCAGCGGAAACGCGAAGCCAGAAAATGCAAAAACCAGTGGAAGTACGTAAAGGAAGATTCGTTGCTGACGAAAAGCCGGACTCGCCTTGGTCTCCGGAGACATGTTTTTCGACACAATTTGAAGCTGTGTAAAGAACTGCGACGCGGTCATTAAAACGACCATCACCGCGGCGATGATCATAACCGCCACTTGCGGAGGTGTGCTCGACGCTGCGCTACCGAAACTTGAGTGAAGCGGGGCAATATCGAATAGTGACGCGCCGCCAAATTGTCCTGCTAATCGAGAATTAAGAGGCCCAACCCCCGCATTGCTGTGTTGCGCGTCGTTGAGAACAGAAAATAACCCGAAAAAGATCGGCATCTGGAGCAAAAGAGGCAAACAAGAACTCAACGGATTGGTCCCCGTTTTTCGATAGAGTTCCATCGTTTCGCGCGACATTGCTTCGCGAGAAAATTGGTCTCGCTTTCCCTTGTATTTCTCTTGAATCTTTTTCAGCTGAGGCGCGACCTCAAGCAACTTGCGCTGACTCCTAATTTGTCGCACGAAAATAGGAATAAGAGCGGCTCTCACCACGAGAACGAGCCCGACAATCGACAACACCCACGTGATTCCGGCCGCCGGATCCAATCCAATTGCCGAAAAAATCCAGTGAAACGAGACAAGAACGAGTTCGATTACCCACTTGATCGGCCACAGAACTGCGGAAATGACATCCATGGGCTAGTTATGCCTTTCTCTGGGCGTTTGGAATAACAAACCCAAAACGAGATATTGAATACGTCTTTTTTGACCTAGTCGGAACGTCATCAACGCCACCGGCGGACCAAGGATGACACCGCGCCACGCGGCGAATAGCAAAAAACACACCTCTGCATACGCCATATTCTTGAATCGCCCGCAGTGCATATGCCGAACACGAGGGGAAAAACCGGCACACGTTGCCGTAGAAAGGCGACACCGCGAAACGATAAATCCGAAGAATTGCGACGACGACATTCCTCGGAAGAAAGAAGATGGCCGATATCGACGCAGTCATTTCTTTGTGCTTCCTTCGATTAGCGCGTGAAAGATTTCATCACGCAGGGTATTCCACTTGCTTGTCTTTGCACTGGGAAGAGCCCTAATGACGACGTGTGTTCCCGCCGCCACGCACTCGCGCATGTCAAAAGACGCCGCTTTCAACCGACGTCGCACGCGATTCCGTTCCACGGCTATTCCGACGTTCCTCGCAACAATGAATCCGAATCGGACCGCATCGTGATCCCCGGTCGTCACGACGTACGAGATGGTGTTTGCGCGAACGACGCGTGACCCACGACGAACGATTGATCGGTACTCTCGACCATCGACAATCCGATTTTTCCGAGCAAGCACCGTTGGCCGCCCACCCTCCGCCTAGGCGGACAATTCGGTGCGGCCTTTGCGACGGCGAGCCGCCACGATGCCACGACCGGCGCGAGTACGCATGCGAAGACGGAAACCATGAACTTTCGCGCGGCGACGATTATTCGGCCGGAAGGTTCTCTTGGTCATTCTCGATCTCCAGAAAATTAGATTACGCGGGTAATTGAACCCGGAACGTTGTGGGAAGCCGAAAACCTGACGGCAACTGATCAAATCTACGGCCTCGCACTCTTTCGGTCAAACTGCACGCGATGTTCGACACCGCGAGTTGATTTTTCTCGCCACACCACGCGAGCGAATTCTGTTCATTTCGAGAAAAGTTTGCTTCGAACTTGTCCACTCGCTAGCGTGAATGAGCGAGTTATCCCCAGGTTATCCACGTCCGAGGCGTGAATCCCGAACCCTCGTGCATCATCAGTGGATAACCATGTGAATAACTGGCCTAGTTCGAGGTCGGTTCGATAGGGAGTGCGGATTCCGTTGTGTATTGGTTCCGCGAAGGGTAGTGCGATAAATGACGGCGGAAAAATCCATCGTTGACACGTGGAACTCGGTGTTAGCAACGTTGTCAAGTGACGACCGAATCACTCCGCCGCTTTACGGTTTTGTGAGCCTTGTAGAACCCAAGGGAATAATGGCTGGCACTCTCTACCTTGAGGTTCCCAATGAATTTACGAGGGGCATGTTAGAGCAGCGCGCGAGAATGCCCCTTTTGAGCGCGATTGGGTCTCTTGACGAATCGTTAGACATTTCGACTTTTGCGATTGTCGTGAATCCTGAGATTGGTTCCGAACCCGTCCCAATCAATCCGGTCTCGCTCGTTGAACCCTCCGAAGACCCGCCAGCTCCACTCATTGATTCGCGGCTCGTGCGGGATTCTGAGACGAGACTGAATCCGAAGTACAGCTTCGACAACTTCGTCATTGGTGGGTCGAATCGCTTTGCCCACGCGGCAGCCGTCGCGGTCGCTGAAGCTCCCGCGAAAGCCTATAACCCGCTCTTTATTTACGGTGAATCCGGACTCGGAAAGACGCACTTGCTGCACGCAATTGGGCACTATGCGATGAGTCTCTACGCGGGAATAAGGGTTCGATATGTCAGCTCCGAAGAGTTCACGAACGACTTCATCAACTCGATCGCCAACAATCGAGGCTCACTTTTTCAATCCCGATACCGCGACATCGACATTCTCTTGATCGACGATATTCAATTCCTGCAGGGTCGCGCTGAAACCCAGGAGGCGTTTTTCCACACCTTCAACACGCTTCACGACCACAACAAGCAAGTCGTCATTACGAGTGACCTGCCACCCAAGCACCTCACCGGTTTTGAAGATCGAATGCGGTCACGGTTCGAATGGGGTCTCATCACCGACGTTCAAGCACCCGACCTCGAAACGCGAATAGCAATCCTTCGCAAGAAAGCGCAAAGCGAAAAACTTCAGGTCCCCGACGACATTCTTGAATACATGGCATCCAAAGTGTCGTCGAACATCCGAGAGCTTGAGGGCACCCTCATTCGAGTGACCGCTTTCGCAAGCCTCAATCGCACCGCGGTCGATATGGCTCTCGTTCAAACGGTATTGAAAGACATCATTACCCTCGACGAAGACAATGTCATCTCTCCGGTCGACATCATCAACCACACCGCGGACTACTTCAAACTAACGGTCGACGACCTCTATGGTTCGTCGCGATCACAAGCAATCGCGACCGCACGCCAAATCGCCATGTATCTGTGTAGAGAACTGACCAACCTGTCGCTCCCCAAAATTGGACAGCTCTTTGGAAATCGCGACCACACAACGGTCATGTATGCAAATAAAAAGATCAGTGAGCTCTTGAAAGAGCGACGGTCAATTTACAACCAAGTGACCGAACTGACAAGCCGCATTAAGCAAAGTCAGCGTTATTGAAAACCGAAAGAAGAATTCACGAAATTAGTGACTTTCCCACGTGTGGATAACCTGTGGAATACGGTGGATAATCACGAGTTATTTGTGGGATCTCGAACCCTCTATGTGAAGAGCTTCGATGAAATAAAATGCATTTCCCAAATCGAATAGATTCAATCCACTGATCGCACACAACTTACAAGCTTGTCGTTTCCTTCGAAACAAAGGCGATTCGAGAGTTGTCCACATATTCCACACCGGTTAAGAAGATTAACCTCTTAATTTCACCGTTTAAGAAATCAATAACCTTGACCGAATTCGCAAGGCTTCGCGTCTCCAAATAACACCGCTACCATTGCACCGATGAGTCGAGTAACCGAGAGGGGTCCCCGTGAAGTTTGAAGCCAACCGTGATGTCTTCAGCGAAGCCGTCTCGTTTGCAGTCAAGTTGCTCCCCCAACGCACGACGCTACCCATTTTGAGCGGTGTGTTGATTGAGGCAACTTCTGATGGAATCGAGCTGTCCTCTTTTGACTACGAGGTATCTTCACGACTGACGATGGCCGTATCGGTTGAGGAATCGGGAGCAGTGCTTGTTTCGGGTCGGCTTCTCGCGGAGATTGCAAACCGGCTCCCGAACGCTCCGGTTCGATTTGAGGCACAACAATCGAATGTGACGGTCTCGTGTGGGTCGGCAGAATTCACGCTTTTATCTATGCCAATTGAGGAATATCCGACGTTGCCGCGCGCTGGCGACCGCAGCGGTCTCGTTCGCGCGGATGAGTTTGCCGTCGCAGTGTCTCAAGTCGTTGTCGCGGCTTCTCGTGACGACGTCACGCCCGTTATTACGGGAGTAGAACTCGAAATTTCTGGTACTCACCTCGGAATCATCGCTACTGATCGATATCGCGTTGCCGTCCGAAATATCGACTGGGATCCGGGTTCACGTGGTTCCGAAGAACAGAAAACGGCGCTCATTCCCGCTCGGACACTTCAAGAGGTCGGAAAGGTCTTTGGCAACGCTGGAACGATTTCGATTGCTTTTTCTAATCGAGACGACCGCGAACTGATCGCTTTTACGGCCGACAACAAGACCGTCACGTCTCTCTTGATTAAGGGAAACTTTCCGCCGGTGAAAAGGTTGTTCCCCGACTCCGTCGACAATTACGCGGTGATGAGCACGGCGGACGTGATCGAAGCGACCCGGCGTGTTTCTCTTGTTCTTGATCGCGAAGCGGCAGTTCGCTTTTCATTCGGGCATGACGGGGTCATGCTCGAAGCAATTGGTTCAGGAAGTGCTCAAGCATCGGAAACAATTGACGGGCTCCTTACCGGCGATGAAACGGTCATATCGTTGAAACCTCAGTACCTCCTCGACGGATTAACAGCGTTGCACTCAGAGTTCGTTCGCATTTCATTCACGAAAACCGATAAGCCGAATAAGCCGGGACCGGTTCTCATCACGAGTCAGTCGAGCAAAGAACGAGCGGGCTCAGATGACTATCGGTATCTTTTGCAGCCCAACCTTTTATTGCGATAGACCGACTTATAAGGAAATTAGAAAAGGGCACACATGCACATTGGTATTGTCGGACTCGGTAAAATGGGCGACTTCATGCGCGAGCGTCTGCGGCTCAAGGGCATAGACGTCACCGGTTACGATCATCACCGTGAGAAAAGCGACGTAGAATCCCTCGGCGATCTCGTCACCGTTCTTCCCGCACCGAGACTCGTGTGGATAATGGTCCCCGCTGGAAACGTGACCGAGGGCGTCGTGAAAGAGCTTTCGACCCTACTGTCGCCGGGAGATCGTGTTATTGACGGCGGAAACTCACGTTTTACTGACGACATCAAACACGCCGCTATCCTCGCCGATAAGGGGATCAACTACCTTGACGCGGGCGTTTCGGGCGGCGTGTGGGGTAAAGAGAACGGCTACGGACTCATGATTGGCGGCTCGAAAAACGACGTCGATTTTGCAATGCCCGTTTTCGACGCGCTTCGCCCAGACGGACCGCGCGACGAGGGATTTGTCCATGTTGGCGACGTGGGTGCGGGGCACTATGCAAAAATGGTACATAACGGAATCGAATACGCACTCATGCAAGCGTATGCTGAGGGATACGAACTTCTCACACGTCGTTCTGACATTGTGAAGAATGTTCCTGAAACATTTACGGCATGGCAACGGGGAACTGTTGTTCGATCCTGGTTGTTGGAATTGCTCGTTCTCGCGCTTAAGGAAGACCCTGATTTCGCGGCAATTGAGGGCTACGTCGACGATTCTGGAGAGGGTCGATGGACGATTGAGGAAGCGATCGCGAATGCGGTTCCGGTTCCCGCAATCACGGCATCGATTTTTGCCCGATTCGTCTCGAGGCAAGCCGAGTCGCCCGCGATGAAAGCGGTTGCTGCACTCCGAAACCAATTCGGTGGCCACTCCCTCAAGAAGGTGGAGTGACCGCGAGGTTGTGAGAGTTGTCCGCTTGAGTCTGACCGACTTTCGCAACTATGAGCGTGCGGAAGTCGAATTCGAGCCCGGACAAAACCTGATCCTTGGACTCAATGGTCAGGGCAAGACTAATTTGGTGGAATCGCTGGGATACCTCAGTGTGCTTTGCTCTCATCGTGTTTCGAACGACGGTGCTCTCATTAGACAGGGAACCGATTCTGCCGTCGTGAGAGCGGTTGTGGCGCACGAGGATCGCGAGATCTTGATTGAACTGCAACTCAACCGCAATTCTGCCAATCGTGCACAACTCAATCGCTCGGTCGCCCGAATTCGCGATGTCCCACAGTATTTTTCGAGCGTGCTGTTTGCTCCTGAGGATCTTTCCCTCATTCGCGGTGGCCCAGCCAACCGGAGACAGTTTAGTGATGAGCTTCTGGTGGCATATCGGCCACGATTTTCTTCTGTTCTTGCGGACTATGATCGCGTTGTTCGCCAGCGAAACTCACTATTAAAGTCACTCCGATCAGCGGAGAGAGCGAGTGCGAACCGCCATGTTCTTGACGTGTGGGACGAGCGCTTGATTTCGCTCGGTTCTCAAATTATCGACGCGCGTCTCTTCCTCATTCGCCAACTGAAAACTCCCCTCGCCGAGGCGTACTTCGCGATTGTAGGACACGACCACAAACCCGATATTAGTTCCCAACTCTCGATCGACTCGGGCGATCCCGAATCGATGGACGACACCGGTCGGCCGGAGAACGAGGGGAAAAATATTCCCGCTCCCGATAACCCGACCGAGTCTCGATTTGCGGCAGCATTATCGCGAATTCGGTCCCGCGAAATTGACCGAGGTGTCACGCTCATCGGTCCACACCGGGATGACTGTGTCTTCTCGCTTCGCGGGTTACCAACGAAGGGGTATGCGAGCCACGGTGAAAGTTGGTCATTCGTCATAGCGTTGCGATTGGCATCGGCCGAGCTATTGCGCGAATCGTCACAATCAGGAGATCCTGTTTAATACTCGACGATGTTTTTGCCGAGCTCGACGAGGTGCGTCGCTCACGGCTAGCGAGTGCGATTCAGGACTACGAGCAAGTAGTGGTGACTGCGGCCGTCAGTGAGGATGTTCCGCTCAATTCCGCTTCTCGAATCGTGCACGTCGTTGGCGGAACCATCTCGGGGGAAAACGATGAGTGAGTTCGACGAGCCGGAATCATTGGTTGTCTACCGGCGCCTCAAAGAGCTCTTTGGAGATCCCACACAACGGTCGAATCGTCGGCGATTTCGCCGGCGCTCTCGGTTGGTCGACAGCATTCCTTTCGGTTCTGGCCGGGATCCGAATAACGTCCGTGACGTTCTCGCGACGTTCACGCATGACATGGGCTGGAATCCCTCTCTCGCCCAATCCGATGTTGTGCTCTCATGGGTCAATCTTGTGGGCAACGAGACGGCAAAACACAGTCAACCAGAAGAGATAAGGGAGCGCGTTCTCGTCGTTCGATGTGACTCGACAGCGTGGGCGACTCAGTTGAGGCTCATGCTGAGCGACATCATGACGCGCATTTCGGTCGAATTCCCAGATTCAGGTATCGACTCCATTCGGTTTATTGGACCCCAGGCCCCTTCGTGGAAACGCGGCCCGAGAGCAATTCCAGGGCGTGGTCCGCGCGATACTTACGGTTGATAATGCAAATCTGACCAACACAAAGAAAAAAAGGCGTCAGAATGGCGCCTCGGCCTCAGTCGAGCGCTTGTCTTGATAGGCTAAAGGGCGAATTGCGCGACGTTAAATCAGGAGCTCCCACCAAATATGGCACTTGAATCGAACCAGATCCACCCTGACGACAAGGGGGAATACGGGGCACACGCGATCCAGGTTCTCGAGGGCCTCGAGGCCGTACGCAAGCGTCCCGGGATGTACATCGGTTCGACGGGACCGCGCGGACTCCACCATTTGGTGTACGAAATCGTTGACAATTCGGTCGATGAGGCTCTTGCCGGCCACTGTGACCGAATTGACATCACGATTCGTGCAGACGGGAGCATCACGGTCGTCGACAACGGCCGAGGGATCCCCGTCGATACGCACCCCGTGGAGGGAATATCAACTGTCGAAGTTGTTTTGACCCTCTTGCACGCGGGAGGAAAGTTTGGCGGCGGCGGGTACGCGGTGTCAGGTGGTTTACACGGCGTTGGAAGTTCGGTCGTCAACGCACTGTCGAGTCGGCTTGATGTCGAGGTCCGACGCCAAGGGTTTGAGTGGCGGCAAACCTATCGGAATGGAGTGCCAGCGGCGCCGCTCGTTCGCGCCGATCCGTCGCCAAAGACGGGAACCACAATTACCTTTTGGCCCAGCGAGGAGATCTTCGAGACGGTTGATTTCGACTACGAAACCCTGCGGTTGCGCTTTCAACAGATGGCGTTTCTCAACAAGGGTTTACGACTCGTCCTCACCGACGAGAGAGCTAGAATGCCGGACGCCGACGGTGCGCGCGGCGGGGAAGCGCACAGTGAATATCTCTACGAAAACGGCCTTGTTGACTATGTCGAAGACCTTAATTCGGCCAAGAAAGCGGATATCGTCAACGCGGAGATCATTTCCTTTGAATCGGAAGACTCTGATCGAAAAATCGCTCTCGAAGTTGCCATGCAGTGGACGACCGGGTACACAGAAAGCGTCCACACGTATGCCAACACAATTAACACTCACGAGGGGGGAACCCACGAAGAGGGGTTTCGAGCCGCTCTCACGTCTCTCGTCAACCGATACGCGCGCGAAAAAGGAATCCTCAAGGAAAAAGACGACAATCTGAGCGGCGACGATGTGCGCGAAGGGCTCACCGCGGTCGTATCGGTCAAGCTGACGGAACCGCAGTTCGAAGGCCAAACGAAGACGAAGCTCGGTAATACCGAAGCGAAGGCGTTTGTTCAGCGAGTTGCTGGTGAACAGCTTGCGGACTGGTTTGATCGGAATCCAGGGCAAGCAAAAGAGATAATCCGCAAAGCTTTGCAAGCGGCGACCGCTCGAATGGCCGCGCGCAAGGCTCGAGAAACAGCCCGCCGAAAGGGCCTTCTTGAGAGCGGAGGAATGCCCGGCAAACTAAAAGACTGTCAAAGCAAGGATCCGAGTGTGTCCGAGATCTTTCTCGTCGAGGGTGATTCGGCCGGTGGATCCGCCGTCCAGGGGAGAAATCCCCAAACTCAGGCAATCCTTCCCCTTCGCGGCAAGATTCTCAACGTCGAAAAGGCCCGACTTGACCGTGCCCTCGCGAACAATGAAATCCAAGCGATGATCACGGCGTTCGGCGCCGGAATCGGAGAAGATTTCAATCCAGACAAGGTGCGGTATCACAAAATCGTTCTGATGGCCGACGCGGATGTTGACGGTCAGCATATCTCTACGCTGCTATTGACCCTCCTTTTTCGTTATATGCGACCGCTGATTGACCGGGGCTATGTGTACCTCGCGCAGCCACCGCTGTATCGACTCAAGTGGAACAATGCGGCGCACGAGTTCGTTTTTTCCGACCAAGAGCGCGATGACCTTCTCACCGGTGGCGTCGCAGCAGGCAAAAGAATTCCGAAAGAAAACGGCATTCAGCGCTATAAGGGTCTCGGAGAAATGGACTATCACGAGTTGTGGGACACGACGATGGACCGGGAACGCGAACGCTTCTCCAAGTGACCCTTGACGACGCAGCCGTCGCCGACGAAATTTTTGCCACGCTTATGGGTGAGGATGTCGAATCCCGACGAAGTTTCATCCAGAAGAATGCCAAAGACGTGCGATTTCTGGACATTTAGCACACGCATCGACGACATCGACACCTCGACGAGGCTAGCGGAGACTCAAGCCAATGACAGATAGCGACAACATCACGACTTCTTCGGACGGATCGGCCATCGGCGCAGACGGCAAGATCAACCAGGTTGACCTTCAACTCGAGATGCAGCGTTCTTATCTCGACTACGCGATGAGCGTCATTGTGGGGCGCGCTCTTCCCGATGTACGCGACGGTCTTAAGCCGGTTCATCGCCGCGTGATTTACGCAATGTTCGACGGCGGATACCGTCCCGAAAAATCGTTTTCCAAGTGTTTCCGGGTAGTGGGCGACGTAATGGCCCAATTTCACCCACACGGAGATGTGTCGATTTATGATGCGCTGGTCCGTCTTGTGCAGCCGTGGAGTCTTCGATACCCGCTGTCTCTCGGGCAGGGAAACTTTGGATCATCGGGTAACGACGGCGCCGCGGCGCCGCGATGCACCGAGACCAAGATGGCTCCGCTCGCGCTCGAAATGGTGCGAGACATTGACGAAGACACGGTCGATTTTCACGATAATTACGACGGGCGCACGCAAGAACCGGCGGTACTTCCCGCGCGTTTTCCTAATCTTCTCGTGAATGGCTCGGTCGGTATCGCCATGGGGAATGGCAACGAACATTCCTCCGCACAACCTACGTGAAGTAGCTGAGGGCGCGTTGTGGCACATTGCGAATCCAACCGCCTCCCGCGAAGAGCTGCTCGAAGCGCTCATGGCCCGAAGTTAAGGGGCCCGACTTTCCCACTGGCGCTCAAATTGTCGGCAATCGCGGAGATCAGCAGCGCATACCGCACCGGGCGCGGATCGATCAGCATGCGAGCGGTCGTCACCGTTGAAGAAATTCAGGGTCGCACGTGTCTCGTGGTGACGGAGCTTCCGTATCAAGTGAATCCCGACAACCTCGCAATGAAAATTGCCGACCTCGGTTAAAG
>CAWGQN010000002.1:0-369437 GCA_963824885.1 uncultured Actinomycetota bacterium | reverse complement strand
CCCACGTACGGAGCGTGGCCGCAAATCGAGGGCTACTTTCACAAGACCGACGGAGTAGGTATTGCCACCGTGTTCCGCGGCCCCTATTGGATCGAAAGCTCGTCAACCGCGTACTTCGAGCCGGGCGACGCGCAATTAATGGCGGAAGCGGTTCTTGAAGCCCTCCCGATGTAGGCCGGCTGGCAGCAGCCCGGACTCCCTTTCACCGTCGTGCCCGCGCACAGCGAGGAAAGCCGGCTCGCTCTGCTGCTAGCCTAGGTGGGCAAACCTGGCCCCCATAGCTCAGGGGATAGAGCACTGCCCTCCGGAGGCAGGGGCGGCAGTTCGAATCTGCCTGGGGGCACTGTTGCTTGAGCACACTCATGCGAATCGTGCGAGTCCTTCCATGAAGTTCATGACCGCACGCATTCCGAGCGTCTCTGGGCAGAACAGCGAGAGCACGGGGTGCCCCTGGAGGGACTCGAACCCCCAACCCTTTCCTTAGGACGGAACTGCTCTTCCATTGAGCTACAGAGGCTGCTTAGACAGCTTACGCGTTCACAACGAGCCCTAAATCTCGCAATAATTATGCGCGGTCTCGCCGACTCGAGCTGACAAGACGCGTGGTCGGTGGTCGCGAACGACGTAGTCACCGGGGTCGTGAATCGAGCGTGTCGCGACCCCACTGAGCGCGACAGAAAATGCGACGAGCACTAGAGACTCACTTGTCGCGCGCCGCGCACGCGCAATTCGGTCCATAATCGCCACAACGCCCATCCCACAAGCACAAAGTAGAGAAGATTGCGAAGCGTGAGAACCATGACCATTCCCACATTGAGGTCAATGAAAGCACTGTAAAGATAGGGATACCCGACGTGAGTCAATGCGCCAATTACCGCAACAAGTATCGCGGCAAAGCGAAACTCTCGACCGGTCACGACGAGTCCAAGGATGACGGGCGCAGCGAGCCAACTGACAAACTGGGGCGAACCAACCTTATTGAGCGCGATCAACGCAGTAACCAAAGCGAGCGCGAGCGGCGGAAGAACCCGGTCGAACGACGCACCGCGCCGCACGGCAACGACGCCCACCATGAGGATCGCGCTTGCGACGACCGTGAGAACGGGGGTAACAATCATCGCGAGGATGTGGGAACCGGGTCCGACAATTTCGAATGTCAGCGAGACGGGATTGTAGGAACCCCTGCTGTCGGACGACCCCAAGACCGCATCCCACACGTACCCGCCGCTCACGGGAGCTTCGATTTGCAAACCGCGCCCGGTTTGCTCGGTAATGAAGCTCACGACTCGTGAGCCACTTCCGAACAACAGAGCCGCGCCGACGACGACGACGCTTGTCACGCCCGCCGCGACGAGAACGCGCCACCGGTCGCGAGAGGCAACAACCACCGCGGCGACAACGACCGCGGGCCACACCTTGATCCACGCCGCGATTGCGAGGAGCGCTCCCGCAACGCGAGGGCGTGCCGTAACCCAGAGCAACCCGATAACGACAAGTGGAACCGCAATTGAATCAATTCGAACGAGGGCAATTGGACCGAGAAGGAGGAGGAAACCAATCCACCACCACGCGGCGGCGACGTTCTTGCGCGCGCGTCCCACGCCACCGATCAGCACGGCAAAAGCGGCCCCGTCTACCGCGAATACCAGAGCGAGCCACGTGACGGGATACGCCGCTAGACCGAATAGCGCCGCGGCAAGAATAGGAACAATTGCCCCGATTGGGTAGACCCACGTCGTGTCGATACCGACCACGACGTGCTCGTTGAGCGCTTGTTGTACCCACCCGCGATACACCTTTTCAATGTCGCCCAAAGCCATGTCTGGGCTGGTAAACGCGAGGCCACCAAGAATGACGTGTGCGACGATAAACGCCAACCAGAGCGCAACGCCGCTGTCTCGAATCCGTCGAACGGTCGGGTGATGATCGGCGCACACGCGTATCATCGTAACTCCGCACGATGCGAGCGCGCGTCACGGCTCACGCGCGACGATTCAGTGGCCGGGGTCGGCGATGAGGTCGGCAACCGTAGCGGGCAACGCGGCAGCAACATCGAGCGCGGCGATGGGTCCCCCGCGCGCGGCGCGCTCGCCCGCACGCCCGTGAATCACCGCAGCGCTCGCGGCAATCGGGGCCAAGACACGCGAATCGCGCCGAACCTGATCGGCATGAGTCGCGACGAGCGACCCCACAATTCCCGCAAGAACGTCTCCCGTTCCCGCCGTCGCAAGCCAATTGGGCGCCGAAACCGCGGCGAATCGTTGTGAGGCGTCTGGAGATGCGATGTGCGTCGTGTTGCCCTTGAGCACGACCGTCGCCCCAAACACGTCTGCGGCGCGCGCGGCCCACTCCGACGGCGCCGCGGCAATCTCTTCAGACCCGGGGCTGGGACCGGAAACGTACGAAAAGAGAGCAGAGAGTTCGCGGTAGTGGGGCGTTATGATCATCGGTCCGGTGACGCGATCACACACATCGAGTGCTCCCGCGTCGAGCACAATCGGATGTCCCGATTCGAGGGCCGACGAAAACTCGCTTTCAATGCCCGCACGCTGGAGATCTGAATCGCGACGGTCGCGGTTCATTCCTGAGCCAAGAAGCCACGCATCGACACGTCCCGTTTGGCACACGGCTTCGGGCCGCCGAGCAAGAACAAGCTGGGTCGCGAGTGACGGACCGAAATAGCGGATCATGCCTATTCCGGTTCGCGCGGCCGACTCAACCGAGAGGACCGCGGCTCCGGGATAGCTGTGCGAACCGGTCATGACGCCCAGCACGCCGCGGGAATATTTGTCGTCGGCAGCGGACGGAATCGACACCCACGCGCGTGCGTCTCCCGGGCCCCAAATGTGCCAATCGGGACTCACGGGTGCGCGCTCGCCGGGATCCTTCACGTTGGCTTCTCCCACCCGCGTCCGTGTTGCGCTTGCAATCGCCAGATGCCAATTGTGTCGCCACGATTGCCAGACCGTGCGGTGACACGCACGGCACACACTTTAATGGGGTGCCCCACGACTCGTCGCGTCGTTAACCTCGCCGACGAGTTCTTCGATGATGTCTTCGAGAAACAAGACGCCGCAGGATTCGCCATTTCTATCGAAAACGCGCGCAAGATGGGCTCCCGACCGCCGCATTGTCGTCAGAGCGTCTTCGAGGTCTGTTTCAGAATAAATCGACACGAGCTGCCGAATGCGCTTGGTCGGAACGGGAACGGTGTTGTGTTTGTCTACGAACGCGCTGTGTCCATTCTCTTCCGGAGCACTGCCATGATCGATGACATCTTTGAGATGCAAATACCCACTCGGTTCGCCGGCAGAATTGCAAATTACGTAGCGCGAAAAGCCGTGCTGTGCAACGGCTTTCTCAAACTGAGCCGGCGTGATCGTATCGGGCAGGCTCACGACGTCGTTCGGGCCGAGAGCAATGTCTTTTACTTTTTTGTGGGTAAATTCGAAAGCCGCACTGAGGGTACCCGACCGGTCAGCGAGGACACCCTCTCTCGTCGACCGATCAACGATCGTGGCCACTTCTTCGAGCGTGAAGGTGCTCGCGGTTTGGTCTTTCGGCTCGATCCCGACGAGACGCACGATGCTGTTCGCGGTCACATTGAGAACAACAATGATGGGGTGAAACACACGCGCAATCAGAACGAGCGGCGGAGCCAGCACGACGGCTGCCCGATCAGGAAGCGAAAACGATGTGTTTTTTGGAACGAGCTCTCCGATCACGATGTGCAAAAAAGAAACGAATACGAGGGCAATCACAAACGCCGTGGCGCTCACAAATTCGGCTGGCCACCCGGTGAGGGCGAGCGGAACCTGGACCAAATGATGAATGGCCGGTTCCGAAACGTTCAGAATCAGAAGCGAGCAGACCGTAATCCCAAGTTGGCACGTCGCAAGCATGAGTGTGGCGTTTTCCATCGCCCACAGTGCCGTCTTTGCGCTTCTCTTGCCCGCTTGCGCTTTCGGCTCAATTTGTGATCGCCGCGCAGATATGACGGCGAATTCCGCAGCCACGAAAAACGCATTTCCAGCGAGCAGCACGGCAAGCCACGCAAGCTGTATCCAGTCATTCACCGGTTGAGGCCCCCTCCGTGCGCTGAGAACTCGCCGACGCATCCCGTGACGTACAGAATCGAATGCGATCAATTCGCCGCCCGTCAAGCCGCTCAACGCGGAGAGTCCCGTCGGAAATCGCAATCGTGTCACCAACACGGGGAAGCCACCCCAGTTGACTCACAACAAAACCGGCCACCGTCTCGTATTGTCCCCCTTCGGGCACGTTGACGCCGGTTTGTTCGAGCAACTCGTCGGGCCGGAGCATGCCCGGAAATGTCAGAAAACCGTCGCCGCGAACGATGCCCGTCTTTGCCCGGTCGTGCTCGTCGGCGACCTCTCCAATGATCTCTTCGACGAGGTCTTCCAGGGTGACTACTCCCGCCGTGCCACCGTATTCGTCGAGGACGAGCGCCATTTGAAATCCGCGGCGCCGAAGTTCTGCGAGAAGAACGTCGAGCATCATCGTCTCGGGAACACGCAGCGGTTCAGACCGCAGTGCCGAAACGGGAACATCGCCGCGGCGCGCTCGAGGAATCGCGATTGCCTGTTTCACATGCACAATACCGACAATGTCGTCAATAGTGCCGTCGACAACGGGAAATCGAGAATAACCCGTCGATCGCGTCCGGTCGAGCACGGTTTGAGCAGTATCGGAGCGGTCGACGCTCGCGATCCGCAAGCGTGGAGTCATGACGTCGGCCGCGGTGCGAGTGGAAAATGCGAGCGTGCGGTTGAGCAGTGTTGCGGTATCAGCCTCGAGAACTCCCGCGCTCGCCGACCGTCGTACGAGAGACGACAGCTCTTCCGCGGTCCGCGCGCCAGAGAGTTCTTCTTTCGACTCAATTCTCATAAGCCGCAAGAGGGCATTCGCGCTGCCGTTGAGCACGACCACCGCGGGGCGAAAGACCGCCGTAAATGTGGTAATAACGGGTACAACGAGGCGAGCGGTGGCCGTCGGCAATGCGATCGCAATGTTCTTCGGCACAAGTTCGCCAATAATCATGGACGTGAGCGTCGCAATAACGATTGCGACAGTCGCGCCGACAACTGACACCGCGCCAGACGGCAACCCGATTGCCTCGAGGGGCCCGCTGACGAGACCGCTCAACGCGGGTTCCATCGTGTACCCCGTCAACAGTGTCGTGAGCGTAATGCCGAGCTGAGCGCTTGACAGGTGCGTCGACGTCATTCGAAGCGCCGCGATAGTCATCTCCAATCGCGTCTCTCCGCGCGCCTTCCGTGCCTCGAGTTCGGCGCGATCAAGAGTGACAAGAGCGAACTCCGACGCCACAAAGAGGCCGGTCCCAATGGTCAGGGCGACGCCAATCGCGAGCATCACCCAATCGTTGGCCACGATCATGGGCTCCCTACGGAGCGGTGCGCTACGCGAGACACCAGCGATATAACAGAGGGAGGGTCGTCCATTGTTCAGTCAACTATACCGGCGTGATTGCCAATGCTCACGGATTGGCAATCACGCCGTGTGGGTCCTCGTCTTACCAGCTCACCTGGAGCGCCTTTCCTTCTTCGTATCCGGCCGCCGATTGAGTGCCGACGAGAGCGCGTTCGTGGAACTCGCCAACCGTCCGTGCACCAGCGTACGTCAACGAACTTCGGACTCCGGATGTGATCATGTCGAGTAAATCTTCAATCGATGGACGAAGGGGATCGAGGTAGATTGTGCTCGTTGAAATTCCCTCGGCAAAGAGCGCCTTTCGAGCGCGCTCGAAGTCATCAAGCTGAGTGAACCGGTCGTGGACAGCCCGCGTCGAGGCCATTCCCCAACTTTCTTTGTACAGCGCACCTCGTTTGTCGACGCGAAGCGTTCCCGGCGCCTCGATCGTTCCCGCAAACCACGACCCAATCATGACCGACGAAGCGCCCGCTGCGAGCGCGAGCGCAACGTCGCGCGGATACCGCACCCCGCCGTCGGCCCACACGTGCGCGCCGAGTTCACTCGCCGCGCGAGATGCCTCGAGCACCGCTGAAAACTGCGGGCGTCCGACTGCGGTCATCATGCGAGTCGTACACATCGCTCCGGGCCCGACACCGACCTTGACAATCGAGGCACCCGCTTCGACAAGGTCGCGCGCGGCCCGCGCGGTGACAACGTTGCCCGCGACAATAGGCACGCCAAGATCGAGTCGAGCAACCGCCTTGATCGCGCCGAGCATCGCGCCCTGATGACCGTGCGCAGTGTCGATCACGAGCACGTCAACGCCCGCGGCCGCGAGAGCCTCGGCCTTGCCCGCGACGTCACCGTTGACCCCGATTGCGGCGCCCACGCGAAGGCGTCCGTGCGCGTCGAGCGCGGGGCGATAGATCGTTGATCGCAGCGCCCATTTTCGAGATATCGTGCCCACCACGACGCTGTCGCGCGTGACCGGGACACTGTCGAGGCCCGCGCGGACGAGCGAGTCGAACGCCGTGCGAGGGTCGCGGATGTCATCGGCGTCGAACGCGACGGTGTCGCCGTGTATGAGGTCACCAAGCCTCGCGTCGGGAAGCGCCGAGCCGAGGCGTCCGGCATCGAGAGAACCGGCGAGGACGTGCGCTTTGTCGAGAAGCACAATTCTGAGCCCCTCAACGGGTGGAACGACGGTCAGCGCGGTTGCGACGGTCTCGTCCGGACGAAATACGACGGGCGTGTCGAAATCGACGGATTGCGCCTTCACCCACGAAATACCGGCCTCGACGTCGTCACGGCTCGTGTCTTGCGGAAGAACTCCGATTCCACCGCGCCGTGCCAAGGTCGCTGCCAATCGCGGCCCGGTGACCGAGTTCATATTCGCCGAGACGATGGGAATAGTCGCCCCCGAGTGATCGGGCGCTTCAAGAGAAACGTCGAGCCTGCTGGCCACTTCCGAGCGGCTCGGCACGAGGAAGACATCCGAATACGTCAGGTCATGGGACGGGGTCGTTCCAGAGAAACGCATGGCCACAAGGCTACCCGTTACCGTGCCACCCGCATCGCGCGAGGCACGCTCGGCGTCAAAGTAAGCGCGGCACATGCGATGGGTTTAGGCTTACTTTTTGGAATCAAGAAACGACGGGGATGCGAAGTCTCCATCGAACCGCAAGAAATCGACAACAAGAGAGTGGGCGATCGGCTGTGTCGAGCCACGGGTCCTCGGTCGGGGCCGACGACGGAACGTCGAGCGAATACGGTGCCAACGAGTGGCTCGTCGACGATATGCACGAGCGCTATTTGATCGACAAGTTCTCGGTTGACCGGTCGTGGTGGCCGATCCTCGAGGACTACTCACTCACGCTCGCCGACTCGTCGCCGTCTGGCGGGCGCGGCCCGCGCGCTGACACACACGGATCGCCGCGCGGTACCGTGACACCCCCGCCGACCGCGCCCGCACCGGTGATTCCCGCGACCCAACCGGTGGCACGCACGACCTCCGTCGAGCCGAAACCCCAACCAATTCCGGCAGACGCGCCAATCACGGCTCCGGTGGCGGTCAGTGATCCGGCGGATTCTCAGCAATCAGACGATTCGACGTCGCCACTGCGCGGCGCCGCTAAGTCGCTTGCCACCAACATGGACCGAAGCCTGACGGTTCCGACCGCGACGAGCGTTCGCACGATCCCCGCGAAGGTAATGATCGACAACCGGATCATTATTAATAACCACCTCACGCGCGCTCGCGGTGGCAAGGTCTCCTTTACGCACCTCATCGGGTGGGCAATTGTCCAAGCGCTCAAAGAATTTCCGAGCCAAAACGTGTATTACAAAGAAATTTCAGGCAAGGCGTCGGTTGTAACACCCGCACACATCAATCTTGGTATTGCAATTGACGTGCCCAAGCCGGACGGTACCCGCACACTCCAGGTTCCGAGCGTCAAACGCGCCGAAACTTTGGGCTTCGGAGAGTTCCTCGTCGCGTACGAAGACCTTGTGACGCGCGCGCGCGCCGGTAAACTCGTTGCTCCCGATTTTGCTGGAACGACTATTTCGTTGACGAACCCCGGTGGGATTGGCACCGTGCACTCCGTTCCTCGGCTCATGCTCGGGCAAGGTTCGATCATTGGCGCGGGCGCGCTCGAGTATCCCGCAGAATTTCAAGGCTCATCCGAACGTCGGCTCGCCGAACTCGGAGTCGGAAAGACCGTGACGCTCACGAGCACGTATGACCACCGTGTTATACAGGGAGCGGGATCGGGCGAGTTTCTCAAAAAGGTGCAAGAGCTGCTCATCGGCAAGCGCGAATTTTACGAAGACATTTTCTCGGCGCTTCGAATTCCTTATGTACCCATTCAATGGGGATCCGACATTGGCGGCGACCTCTTGTCCGACACGGTCAGCAAGGCCGCTCGAGTTCAAGAAATCATTAACTCGTACCGCGTTCGAGGCCACCTCATGGCCGACACGGATCCGCTCGAATACGTCCAACGAACGCACCCCGACCTCGAGCTAGAGAGCCACGGCCTTTCGTTTTGGGACCTTGATCGCGAATTTGTCACGGGGGGGCTTTCCGACTCCCGCACGGCGCTCTTGAGAGACATTCTTGGCGTCTTGCGCGATTCGTATTGCCGCACAATTGGCATCGAGTACATGCACATTCAAGATCCGGAGCAGCGCGGCTGGATCCAACAGCACTTCGAACGCAAGTACGAGAAGCCCACGCACGACGACCAAATGCGAATTCTCAGCAAGCTCAACGAAGCTGAGGCGTTCGAAACGTTTCTCCAAACCAAGTACGTCGGCCAAAAACGATTCAGTCTCGAGGGTGGCGAGTCGACAATTCCGCTTCTCGACGCGGTGCTTCAGTGTGCGGCCGATTCGGGGCTCGACGGAGTCGCAATCGGAATGGCCCACCGCGGTCGGCTCAACGTATTGACCAATATTGCCGGAAAGACCTACGGTGAGATTTTTCGCGAGTTCGAAGGAGCTCCCGATCCCCGGCCCGGGCAGGGTTCGGGTGACGTCAAATACCACCTCGGCACCGAGGGCACGTTTCGGAGCACGAGTGGCATTGACCTTCCCGTGTATCTTGCGGCAAATCCCTCGCACCTCGAAGCGGTCAACGGCGTACTCGAGGGAATCGTCCGAGCCAAGCAAGACCGCAAGCCCATTGGGTCGTTTTCGACCCTGCCCATTCTCGTCCACGGTGACGCGGCGATGGCAGCTCAAGGGGTGGTTTACGAGACACTTCAAATGTCGCAATTGCGTGCCTACCGCACGGGTGGCACGGTGCACATCAACATCAACAACCAGGTGGGGTTCACGACCCTTCCCACCGATGCCCGCACTTCCATTTACTCGACCGACGTCGCGAAGGCGATCCAAGCTCCGATTTGGCACGTCAATGGTGACGATCCGGAAGCGGTCGTTCGGGTGGCAAAATTGGCCTTCGAGTTTCGACAGCGCTTTCACAAAGACGTTGTCATTGACCTTATTTGCTATCGCAGGCGCGGCCATAATGAGGGCGACGACCCCTCGATGACCCAACCTCTCATGTACAACCTCATCGAAGCGAAGCGTTCGGTGCGCAAGCTCTACACGGAATCGCTCGTGGGGCGCGGTGACATTACCGTCGAAGAATATGAAGAAGCGCATCGCGATTTCCAGAACCGCCTCGAACGCGCGTTCGCCGAAACGCACGCGGCTCAAACGGCATCGATTCCGATTGTTCCTCGTGACGCGACAACAACGGCACATTCTGATCGCGCTCTCGACACTCGGAATGCTTCACACTCTTCGGCCCCAGAGACGGAGGCGAATGGCGAACCCGAGACAACCGGGGTATCTGACTCCGTTATCAAGCTGATTGGCGACGCGTTCAATAATCCTCCGGTCGGATTCACGGTGCACACAAAGCTCCAACAACTTCAGCGGAAGCGCCTCGAAATGAGCCGAGAAGGCGCAATTGATTGGGCCTTCGGCGAGCTGCTCGCTTTGGGTTCGTTACTCGTCGAGGGCACCCCCGTGCGAATGGCGGGTCAAGACACCCGGCGGGGAACATTCGTGCAAAGGCACGCGGTGTTTCATGATCGCGAAAACGGCCAAGAGTGGCTTCCGCTCGCCAACCTCGCCGATAATCAGGCCCGATTCTGGATTTACGATTCCACCCTCAGCGAGTTCGCCGCCGTTGGATTCGAATATGGCTACTCGGTTGAACGCCCCGACGCCCTGGTGCTGTGGGAGGCGCAGTTCGGGGACTTCGGCAATGGTGCGCAAACAATCGTCGACGAGTTCATTTCATCTGCCGAGCAAAAGTGGGGCCAGCGAGCGTCTCTTGTCATGCTCCTCCCCCACGGTTATGAGGGTCAAGGCCCCGATCACTCGTCGGCACGAATCGAGCGCTATTTGCAATTGTGCGCCGAAAACAACATGACCGTTGCCCGACCATCGACTCCAGCATCCTACTTTCATCTGTTGCGTCGCCAAGCGTATGCGCGCCCACGCACACCCCTCATTGTCTTTACGCCCAAATCGATGTTGCGGCTGCGGGAAGCGACGAGTTCGTTGGCCGAATTGACGCGCGGTCGATTTGAAACCGTGATGGACGATGCTCGGATAGTGAAAGACCCCGGCGAGGCCGCGAAAATCGAAAGAGTAATTCTGCATTCGGGAAAGATTCACTACGACCTTGCCGACGAATGTCGCAAGCACCCGAACGAGCGTGTCGCGCTCGTTCGCCTTGAACAGTATTACCCTGCCCCGATTGATGCCATTCGTCGAATAATAGAGCGCTACCCCAAAGCCGAGTTTGTGTGGGTGCAAGAAGAGCCGGAAAACCAGGGCGCGTGGCCTTTCATTCTCGTGGAGTTCAACAAACACTTTGCGTCACACGCGATTCGCGCTGTCTCGAGGCCGGCGGCGGCGTCACCCGCCGCCGGATCAGCCAAGCGGCACGCTCACGAGCAAACAAAACTGATTCAGCGCGCGCTCGCATTCTGAGCAACACGCGGCGGTCACTCCGTCAAGAGCTGGCTCGAGGCGCGCATATAGCGTAGGTCACCCTCCAGATATCGGTCGTTATTGATAACACGAAGGCCCTGTTGACGGAAATCAGTCCCCGGATTCACGGCCGATGTCGCGACGTGCGCTTCCCGAACCTGCTCTGACGAAATCGGTCCCACGGCCACCCAAATGGTTGGCCCGATTGACGTCTGCCGAGCAATCGCCTGGGCGGCACGGGCGCGTTGCCGCGCGGCGGGGTGGTTGTGGACAATCCAATTAAGGCTTTGGCCCACATTGAAAAAATTCGGGTCCGCGTGGACAACGTAGATGTAAATGTAACTCCCACCCAGCGCATTGCTCAATTGGTGCGCTAGATGGGCGGCGTTGGCGGGATCGTGAGTCAGCGCGACAACGCTGTAGTTGGGGTCTGTCACTTCGAAGTCAACCAAGTGATCGAGAAGGCTGAGCCTCGTGCCAGCTCTCGCCTGACCGTCATTGGGAACACCGCTCTCGCGACGTCCGTCACCTAAATAGGCTTCCGGAGCAAAATGAAGGAATTCTGCATGCCGCTCCACGACGGGAGGAATGACGCTGGGAAAGTAGAGATACGTTGGTGGCGAGCCACTGTATCGCGGTCGATCACTTGACGCATTGCACGGCAGGTCTATCTCGACATCGTCGTCTCGCGCTCCACCGCGCTCACCGGGTGCGAAACAGGAATTTGCGTTTCGTGCGACCGCCGGAGTGACCGCTCCCCCCACCACGCACACGACCAACACGGCCACACTCGAAACGCCAAGAAATATCCGCGAGCAACCCACGATGAATGCACCTCTTCATAATCACACCACCACCGCATTCATCGTGCAAAATTGGCAGGGTCATTCGGTCAATAACTGATCGGACGCTTGCATGTAGCGATAGTTTCCGCCCACATACGCCTCGTTCGTTACAATCTGAAGGTGTTGCCGACGAAAATCGCACTCCGGGTCTGTAGTGGGAGTCGCAACGTGCGCCTCGAGAACTTGGTCGGGAGAGAGCGGGCCAACCGCGACCCACATGTCTCTTTCTAGTGGCGTCAGCAGCTCAATCGCGCGGGAAGCCTCAATGCGACGGTGCTGATCGGGGTGGTGGGATCGAATCCAGTCAAGGCTTTGCATCACGTTGAACATGTTCGGATCGGCGTGAATTACATAGATATAGACGGGAATGCCGCCCAGGATAACACTCACGTGGTGTGCCAAAGCCGAGACAGAAATCGGATTGGCGGTCAGAGACGCAACCAGGAAATCGGAGTGCGCGATACCTTGATCTATGACGTGGTCGACAACGCTCAATCGGCGACCGGCACCCGCATCATTCCCCATCGCGATCGCTCCCTCTTGCGGGCCAAGCCCCACATACGCATGCGGAACAAAACTGAAGAAATCAGACGGTGCGCCCGCGTTGGGAGGAGTGACGCTGGGGTAATAGAGAAAAGTCGGCACGGTGCCGGTGTAGCGGGGACGACCAGTGGCGGCGTCACTCGGAGGATTGGACGCGGAACCGTCTCCAAAAATTCCTCGGTCTCCCGTAGCTTCGCACTCAACGGGTGAAGGCCACGAATCGTTATTTCTCGCAGTGGCCTGCATAATTTGCACCATTGTCCCGCAGAAGACAGCCACGACGACGCAAACAACACCGCAAACAGTACGAGAATGAACCACTTTGATGAACGCCTTCGTCTCACCACGCAAACATCCAATGACGGAGTGCAAGCTGAGCGTGGTCTTCCCTATATACGCGCCAAAACTACCATTGCGGCAACCGGCAACAACGCCCTACCCAGCATCGAACGCTCCGCCGGGTGCACAAGAACAGGATCCGTCCGACTTCGCCTTGTCTTCGTGCAAGCCGGCCGCGCGGACGGAGGTGGTCGCGCAGCACCCGACAATACCGCCCCCGCTCGCGGCAACCGCCGCCTCGTGAGCCTCATGCTCGCGCCGCAGAGTCGACAACACCTGCTCTCTCAAATCTTCCGGAGCTGACTCGTTACACGCACGCCGAACGGCCTCGGTCAGAACGATTCCGACTTTGTGTTCACCCGAGCAATCGGTGCAATTTTCAATGTGATCCTGAACGTCGCTTGCGTTTTCTCGAACGAGTTCATTGTGAATGAACTCTTCGAGTTCGGCTTTAGTCTTGTCACATCCGCAGTCACTCATTTGTCTCTCCCAGAAATCGTATTTTTGGCGGTACCCGGATCCGGAATTTTGGCCCGAGTGAGAGGGTCTTTCCCCGTCACACCCGAGAAGCCACGATCCTTTGCATAGTCCCACAACAGCTCTCGCAGCATTCTTCGCCCGCGATGGAGCCGACTCATGACGGTTCCCACCGGTGTCTTCATAATGTCGGCAATTTGCTGATATGAAAAGCCCTCGACGTCGGCGAAATACACCGCGAGTCGAAAATCTTCCGGGATTTCTTGCAACGCCGTCTTCACGGAGCTATCGGGCAAATGATCAATTGCTTCAGCCTCGGCCGATTTCCTCGACGTCGACGTGGTCGACTCCGCACCGCCAAGCTGCCAATCACCGAGGTCGTCAATCGGGTCGTGGTATGGCTCTCGCTGTTTCTTGCGATACGTATTAATGAAGGTATTGGTAAGGATTCGATACAACCACGCCTTGAGATTCGTGCCCTGCTGAAACTGTCGAAAGGCCGCAAACGCCTTGACATACGTTTCTTGAACGAGATCTTGGGCGTCCGCTGGATTTCGCGTCATTCGAAGTCCAGCGGCGTAAAGCTGATCGATAAAGGGCAAGGCTTGGTCCTCGAAGAGCTGCCGAATTTCTGCCGCTTCCTCGCGTTCTCGGTCGGCACGAATGCCGTGTGCGACCGCAGACTTCCTGGTTGTCATCACGGGCAATCTTACGTCGGATCGCGCGTATATCGCCGTTACTGACAACCGAAACTCCTCATCGTGCGCCGTGGAACCCCCCGGTCTTCGCGGGTTTTCTTCAAACCGTTATTCTGGTAACCGATGCTTTCCTCACGATATTCCACTCCAGAATTCGACCCCTACGGCAACTCGGTTCCCGAAGAGGTCCCCGGACTGTGGCCCGCACCGTTCGCGCGTGACCATATCGTCGCGCACATAACCCTCCCCGGATCAAAATCGATCACCAACCGAGAACTCGTCCTCTCGGCAATCGCGAGCGGCCCATCCGTGCTCCGCGAACCTCTCCACTCACGGGACACCGCGCTCATGATCGCGGGGCTTCGCTCGCTCGGAACAGGAATCGAAGAATTGCCCGGCACCGGCCGGTACGGCCCAGACCTCGTTGTCACGCCCCACGACCTTGTCGGCAGCACGACAATTGACGTGGGCCTCGCAGGAACCGTCATGCGCTTTCTTCCGCCTCTCGCTGGCCTCGCGCTCGGACCGACGACATTCGATGGTGACGAGGGTGCTCGTCGTCGCCCCGCGGCGATGACGGTGTCTTCGCTTCGCTCGTTGGGTGTCGACATCGCCGATGAAGGACGCAACGCCCTCCCGTTTACGGTGCACGGACTCGGCACGATTACGGGTGGCAGAGTCACGATCAACGCCTCGCTTTCGAGCCAGTTTGTCTCGGGCCTCTTGCTCGCCGGGCCCCGGTTCGAGAAGGGGCTGCGCTTGCGACACAAGGGCGACGAACTCCCCAGCCAGCCGCACATCGACATGACTATTAAGGCTCTCACCGCGCGAGGAATAAAAGCCGAAGCACCGACCGAGAACGAGTGGGTTGTCAAGCCCGGTGCAATTCGCGGCGCCGAAGTGGCGATTGAACCCGATCTTTCTAACGCCGCACCGTTTCTTGCCGCCGCGATCGCGACCGCGGGACGCGTAACGATTGACGGTTGGCCACTGGAAACGACGCAAGCGGGCGCAATCTTTCTCGACGTGGCCGCGGAAATGGGCGCGACCGTCTCGCTCGACCCCAGCGACAGCGACGACGAGTCCACGACGGGAACGCTCACGGTCGTGGGTGGCAAGCGCATCAAAGCTTGCGACCGCGACTTGCGAGACGCGGGAGAACTCGCTCCAGTCGTTGTCGCTCTCGCGGCGCTCGCCGACAAACCGAGTCGCATAACGGGGATCAATCATATCCGCACTCACGAGACGAACCGGATCACCGCGCTCGCCGCCGAAATAAACGGCCTCGGCGGAGACGTAACCGAACTCGACGACGGACTCCACGTCACGCCGCGGCCTTTGCACGGCGGCGAATGGCAGAGTTACCACGACCACCGCATGGCCCACGCGGGCGCCGTGATCGGGCTCAACGTGCCCGGAGTGCACATACACGACATCGAAACGACGTCGAAAACAATGCCCGAGTTTGCCAACCTGTGGATCGATATGGCGGGGCAGCGAGCACCATGAGCCAGTCGGGCGAAGACGGGCCAGACGAACTCGACCGGGCCGTGAATCTTCCCCAGCCCGACTCCGCCGAAAAGTACGATAATTACCACGATTTCGAAGTTCGTTCTCGTCCCAATCCCAAGGGATCCCGCCCAAGAACCAAAATCCGACCGGAACACGCCAATGCGATTGGCGGCACCGTGTTGTCGGTGGACCGCGGACGCTTTCGCGTTCTTCTGCGAAACGGGGCAGCCACCGAGCAGCTCGTCATGGCAACCCGCGCGCGAGAGTTGCGCCGGAACGCCGTCGTGACGGGTGACCGCGTCGACGTCGTCGGAGACGCGTCGGGCAATGCCGGGACCCTCGTGCGCATTGTGCGCGTCGCGCCCCGAACAACAGTGCTCAGACGAAGCGGAGACGATACCGACGCAATCGAGCGAATTGCCGTCGCGAACGCGGACCAAATGCTTATCGTGGTCGCGGCGGCGAATCCGCAACCACGACCACGACTTGTTGATCGCTATCTGGTCGCCGCATACGACGCGGGAATCGTGCCGCTCGTGTGCGTCACGAAAACGGACCTTGCCGACCCCGAGTCGTTTCTAGAAAACGTCGCCAATCTCAATCTTCGGGTCGTAACGAGCGCGCGCGATTCTATGCCCCTCGAAGCTCTCCGGTCTGCTCTCGTCGACCACACAACCGTCGTTGTCGGGCCCTCCGGTGTCGGAAAATCGACGCTCTTTAACGCACTTGTTCCCGGTGCGGACCGGACCACGGGCCTCGTCAATGACGTGACGGGTCGCGGCCGGCACACCTCGTCGTCGACTGTTTCGCTGCGATTGTCCGCCGCTGAGGGAACGGGCTGGCTCATCGACACGCCTGGAGTGCGCTCATTTGGCCTGGGCCACGTTGACCCAAGCAGCATTCTCAAAGGGTTCTCCGACCTTGCCCCGCTCGCTGAGGGTTGTCCGCGAGGCTGCACCCACCGCACCAACTCGCCCGATTGCGCCATTGTCGAGGCAATCGCTCGAGGCGACCTCGGCGAGAGTGGTCACGCTCGGTTCGATTCGCTACAGCGATTGTTTGAGACTCTCGTGCAGTCCGCATCCGGCAACCCGGGGTGACGGGTCACGATCAGCGAATCGCGCAACTCACCGACCCCAAGTGACGCACCCCCCAATAGAGTAGATACATGTCTGAAAACTCTTCACGCCTCATGATCGGAGCCCAGGCTCCCGAATTTACTCTGCCGGCCCACGATGGCTCGCGCGTTTCACTGTCCGATTTCCGCGATCGCAAGGTCATTGTGTACTTCTACCCCGCAGCCGCGACTCCGGGGTGCACGCAAGAGGCATGCGATTTTCGCGACAATCTCGCGTCATTGACGTCCTCGGGTTACGCCGTTCTTGGTATTTCGAAAGACTCAGTATCCGACCTGGCGAAATTCCACGCGGATCACAATCTCACGTTTCCGCTGTTGAGCGACAGCGATCTCTCGGTGCATCGCGCATACGGCGCGTACGGAACGAAGGTTCTCTACGGCAAGACGACGACGGGAGTCATCCGCTCGACGATTGTCGTAGACGAAGCGGGCACGGTCACGCTCCCGCTTTACAACGTCAAGGCCACCGGACACGTCGGGGTTCTTCGATCACAACTCGGGATCGCCACGTAGTAGTGCGAATACTGCCGACTTGCATCCCGCCAACGGAATATTAGGTGGGCGCGGGCAACGCGGGCGAGCCGCGAGATTTGTCAGGCCTAGATGTGAACGCTCACATGGCGAATGCCTCGTCGCCGATGTGACCGTTCACTTCATTGTTAGTATCGCGTTCTTCATAATTAAAAACGACCTTGGCAAAACTATTGATTTGCGTCATGCATTATGCGACCATAATTCAGGTCGAAATGCCGCCCACACGGTCGTGGGTTGGTTCACATCTCGTAGAATCCCCACTTTCGAATCCCTAGCATTGTCGTGAACAACACCCGAAAGTTGTGCTCTACGTTTCCCTGCACGCAGCAATAAAGGAGCACAATTATGGATTGGCGCAATAACGCTGCCTGTTTGGCTGTTGACCCGGAACTCTTTTTTCCGGTTGGCAACACCGGACCCGCGGTCGACCAAATCGACAAAGCAAAGGCTGTTTGCGCGCGGTGTTCTGTAACTGAGCTGTGCCTTCAGTACGCTCTCGAAACCGGGCAAGACTCCGGCGTCTGGGGCGGCCTGAGCGAAGACGAGCGTCGCGCCCTCAAGCGTCGCGCTGCCCGCGCCCGCCGAGCGAGCTAGATCTCGCGCAGCGGCTCACGTCGTCGAAAGCCAGCGAAGCGGTACCTGGATGGTTACTTCGGTGCCGTCTCCAATAGGCGCACGCCAATCAATCGTTCCTCCAAGTTCGCTTTGAATCAGTGTGCGAACAATTTGAGTACCGAGTCCCGCGCCGATTCTGCCCGCCGCGAGACCCACTCCGTTGTCGCGAACCGTGACAGTGAGCGTTTCTTCGCTCCGCGCCGTTTCGATCTCAACTTCACCTTCACGCCCGGCAAGGCCGTGTTCGACCGCGTTCGTAACGAGTTCCGTGAGCACGAGAGCGAGAGGTGTCGCGTACTCGCTCGGCAAGATGCCAAAGCTACCCGACGACGCGGGATGCACCATCGTGTTGTGTGAAGACGCCACCTCCGCGACGAGCAAAAGAACCCGATCAAACACCTCATCGAAGTCGACCTGTTGAGAGAGTCCTTCAGAAAGCGTATCGTGAACAACCGCAATTGCGGCGACGCGGCGCATTGCTTGCGAGAGCGCGTCCTTGGCTTCGGCAGAATGGGTTCGACGCGCTTGAATGCGCAACAACGATGCAACCGTCTGAAGGTTGTTCTTAACGCGATGGTGAATCTCACGAATCGTCGCATCCTTGGTAATGAGTTCCCGCTCTTGATGGCGAATTTCTGTCACATCACGGCATAAGACGATTGCTCCCACGCGATTACCGTTACTGCGAAGGGGGATCGCGCGAAGCGAAACCGTGACGCCGTTTACGTCAATATCGCTTCGCCACGGAGCTCGGCCGGCAACAATGAGCGGCAGCGACTCGTCGGCGAGCGATTTATCGACGAGGAGCCCCGTCGTAACGTCCGCGAGGACTTCGCCCTCGAGTTCATCCTCGAACCCCATTCGATTGAACGCCGACAATGCGTTGGGACTCGCAAAAATAGTGACACCGTCGATGTCGAGCCGCATCAAGCCGTCCGATGCCCGAGGCGCTCCGTGCCTCGGACCAGTTGGTGCACCGAGGTCGGGAAAATCCCCCTTCGCGATCATCGCGAAAAGGTCGTCGGCGCACTCGTTGAAGGTTAATTCCTGGCGACTGGGTGTTCGTGCCTCACTCAAGTTCGAGTGCACGGTGATAACAGCCACGGGTGATGCGGGTGGCGGCGTACGGTTTGTGGTCACCGGGCGAATGACGGGAACGGCGCGAACGCGCGTCGGAATCTCCTCATACCAATCGGGGGCTGCCGAGTCGACGATGTGCGCCGTCTCGAATGCTTTCATCACCTGATTTCGCCACTCCGTTTTGATGTCGTGACCCACAAAATCCCGGTAAAAGAGCGTGGCCGAACTCGACGGCCTCGCGTGCGCGACGGCGACAAAGCCCTCGCCGCGTGCGGGGACCCACAGCACAACGTCCGCAAAAGCAAGATCGGCGAGAAGTTGCCAGTCGCCAACGAGAAAGTGGAGCCACTCGATGTCGGCTTGCGACGAGCGGCCTTGGGCGAGAACAAGATCGCTAAGCGCCGACACCTCTCCAGCTTAGGCAACCCCCACATCGAATCGCACACGGTGAAATTTATTGGCGAAGTTTCCACAGTAGAGGACGAATTTTGTCTCCAGACCTTGCTTTGAGTGTTTTGATTACTCCACGTAAGGGAAGCCTCCACGGGTCCCGAGCCACTCGATGGCGTTCTTGCGTATTTTTCACAAGAATGCCACCGCGCGAGCGATCACCGCCGGAGGTCGCTCTCACCGAAAACGTGATCCCCTCCCACCGCCGGAGACCCATGAGCACGCAACTACCGCGTACCAAACCTGTCGCACGGGCCCTTGACCCTCACGCGTCCCCGCATCCCCACCGGAATCCGCGTCGACGGACACCCGACCACATTGGTCGCGACGAGTTTTTCCGTCCGCAGCCGTCGGCTCGAGACGCGCTTCCACCTCCCGAGCCGCTGCTCGAAAAAATGGCGCTGTGCGTTGTTGAGATCCTGTCAGGTGCCCGCGAAGTCGAACAAATCTCGCGGTGGGTGACCGACGATGTTTACCAAAACGTGCTCAAGAGAACGGCCATTGCCGCTCGGGCCCGCCGCGTTCGTGGAAGATCAGCGTCTCGACCCGCGTTTACGATTGGCCGCACGCTTGTGTGCGAACCCCGCGACGGCGTCATCGAAGCTGTCGTCATGGTAAATAATCGGCAACGCGGCAGGGCAGTCGCAATTCGTCTCGAAGGTCTCGACGGCCGCTGGCGTGCAAGCGCCATTACCGTCCTCTAGGTTGAGGTGCTGGAGACCGGGTTCACGCGTAGCGAAATTGCGTGCTAGCGTTTCTTGCGCTTTTGCGTCCGACGCTGTTGACGATTGTTAGCGGGTGGTCCAGGATTTGACGGCTCGACGGTGATCTGACCAAACGCACCCTTGCGGTCACCGCTTGCCATAGCACCCTCGCGTGCTTTTTGATTTTCACTGCTGGGAAGCTGTTCTGATCTCTCGAAACGTTGCTGCGCGCGGGTTGTTTCCGCGTGCTCAATTTGCCCGCGCTGGTTTCGGACTTCCACACCGCCAGAATCGCTTGGCGCCGAATAGCTGAAGCGATCACCCGGAGCTTCTCCCATTCCGAGGCCCTTCGCAGCCACGGTGGGGACCGCGCTCGTTCCTGCTCCGGCTGTCACCTCAACGTCGAGATTGAAAAGGAACCCGACGGATTCTTCTCTAATTTGCCCCATCATCTGCTGAAAAAGCGTGTAGCCCTCACGCTGATATTCCACGAGAGGGTCGCGTTGCGCCATTGCACGAAGGCCAATGCCATCTTTGAGGTAGTCCATTTCGTAGAGATGTTCTCGCCACCGCCTGTCGATAACAGAAAGCACAACGCGCCGCTCTAGCTCGCGCATCGCGGGCGAACCGAGCGATTGCTCACGATTTTCGTACGCGAGCCGCGCGTCGGAGAGAATTTCATCGCGAATGAACGCCCGACTCACTTTTCCTTTTGCGCCCGCTTCAGACACCACTTCATCGATTGAGATCGAGACCGGATACAGAACCTTGAGGTCAACCCACAGAGCGTCGAGGTCCCAATCGTCTCCGTTTCCGTCACTCGTATGGACGTCGAGAATGTCGTCAATCACGCCCTCGAGGAATTTTTGAGCTCGCTCGTGCAAGTCGTCACCCTCGAGAATGTGCCTCCGATCACTGTAGATTGCTTCACGCTGTCGATTGAGAACATCGTCATATTTCAGGACGTTCTTTCGAATTTCTGCGTTCCGAGACTCGACTTGTGCTTGCGCGCTTCGGATCGCCCGACTCACGACCTTTGATTCAATCGCTAGATCATCGGGGACTCCGCTGCGCCCCATCAGCGCCTCCGCCGCACCGGCATTGAACAGTCTCATCAAATCGTCAGTGAGCGAGAGATAGAAACGACTCTCTCCGGGATCGCCCTGTCGACCGCTCCGGCCCCGAAGCTGATTGTCAATGCGTCGAGACTCGTGTCGTTCGGTCCCGAGCACGTAGAGGCCCCCGGTCTTTACAACGCGTTCGGCCTCTTCGGAAACGACGTCTTTCACTCGAGAGAAAACCGATTCCCACTGCGCTTCGTATTCATCGGGTGTGTCGACGGGACTCAGACCGCGCGCGTTCATTTCAGCGACCGCAAGAAACTCGGCATTCCCGCCGAGCATGACGTCGGTTCCTCGCCCCGCCATATTTGTCGCAACCGTTACCGCGCCGAGGCGACCCGCTTGAGCAATAATTGCGGCCTCTCGAGCGTGGTTCTTTGCATTGAGAACCTCGTGGCGAACACCCTTCTTGGCGAGGAGCCGTGAAAGGTACTCGCTCTTTTCAACGCTCGTCGTGCCCACAAGAACGGGCTGACCCTCGCGATTCTTGGCAACGATGTCTTCAACCACTTGGTTGAATTTCGTTTGCTCGTTTTTATAGACGAGATCGGGCTGATCGGTTCGAAGCATTGGCTTGTTGGTCGGAATCGCGACGACGCCAAGTTTGTACGTACTCGCGAATTCGGCCGCCTCGGTTTCGGCCGTACCGGTCATCCCCGAGAGCTTCTTGTAAAGCCGAAAATAATTCTGGAGTGTCACCGTGGCAAGAGTTTGGTTTTCGGCTTTGACGTCAACGTTTTCCTTCGCCTCGATCGCCTGATGAATCCCCTCGTTATAACGACGACCCATGAGAATGCGACCGGTGTGTTCGTCGACGATAAGCACCTCTCCGTTCAAAACGACGTAGTCTTTGTCGCGTTTAAAGAGAGCTTTCGCTTTGATCGAGTTGTTCAAGAACGAGATGAGCGGCGTATTCGCGGATTCGTATAGGTTGCCGATCCCGAGGTAGTCTTCTACTTTTTCGATTCCCGATTCAAGAACGCCGACCGTGCGCTTTTTCTCGTCTACCTCGTAGTCTTCAGCGGGCACCAATCGGTTGGCGAGACTCGCAAACTCGGTAAACCAGCGGTTCGCTTCGCCCGACGCCGGCCCAGAGATAATGAGGGGCGTTCGAGCCTCATCAATAAGAATAGAGTCGACTTCGTCGACGACCACGAAATGATGACCGCGCTGCACCATGTCACCCGCTGTCCACGCCATATTGTCGCGCAGGTAGTCAAACCCAAACTCGTTGTTGGTGCCATACGTAATATCGGCGGCGTATTGTTCGCGTCGTTCTTCGGGAGTCTGTCCGGCAAGAATAACTCCCGTGCTCATTCCAAGAGCGCGAAACACGCGCCCCATTAACTCGCTCTGATAGCTCGCCAAATAGTCGTTGACGGTGACAACGTGCACGCCCCGGCTCGCAATAGCGTTGAGGTAAGCGGGAAGCGTTGCGACGAGCGTCTTCCCTTCACCGGTCTTCATCTCCGCAATATTGCCGAGATGAAGCGCCGCACCGCCCATAATTTGCACGTCGAAATGCCGCTGGCCGAGGGTGCGCGATGCCGCTTCGCGCACGACAGCAAACGCCTCGGGAAGAAGTTCGTCGAGGGATTCGCCGCTCGAATAGCGCTCGCGCAACTCGACCGTTTCGTTCCTCAAATCGTCGCTCGACAGATGCTTAATATCGTCTTCGAGGGCGTTGACTGCTTTCGCGTAGTTTTCGAGCCGCCGGAGAACTCGGCTTTCACCGACGCGGAGCATTTTTTCGAGTACGGAAGCCACCTTGACATGCTACTAGAGCGGAATGCGGTGATTGACAGTCTTTCAACGAGAAGTGTCGGTGCTCGCGGTCTCGAGTCCGATGACCCCGTAAGCCCATCCTTTTCGGCGATATACGACACACGGACGTCCCGACTCGGAGTCGACAAATAGGTAGAAATCGTGACCAACGAGTTCCATGAAGTACAACGCGTCGTCAATCGTCATTGGAGCGGCCGAAAATACTTTAGACCGAATGACGACCGGTGAATAGACCTCGTCGGCCTCCGAGTCCGATTGGATCGGTGGGACACGAATTTCTCCGCTCAGGACTCTTTTCATGGTGTCGGCATCCGCGGGGGTGACGTCTACATCGCTGAAATCGCGTGCACTCGCCTTCTGAAGCGAAAGCGGGCGATGCTTTCCCGAATGCACCTTCTTTCTGTCGTGCGCTCGACGAACACGCTCAAGAAGGCGACCGAACGCGTGGTCGAACGCCGCATATTTGTCGCTTGCCTCCGCCTCCGCTCGCACAATGGGGCCGATGCCGATCACGGTCAGCTCTACGCAGTCATCGCGTGCTCCCCTCTCGTGGTCCCGCGTGAACTTGACCTCAAGAGTGGTCGCTCGTGGGGCCAACCGGCTGAGCTTGTCAGATTTTTCGGTGGCATAGTTTCGAAAGCGGTCGGTGAGGCCGTGCTGCCGTCCGATAAAATTTACGTCCATGTTGTTCTCCCAGCTCGTGGGCTCACGCACTCAAGACCGCACACGATCTTTCGCGCTCTTTCACTAACCGTAATCCGCACGACGCGGGTTGACACGAGCTATCAAGCAATTTCTCGGAAGTCACCCCGAGCACGCACTCGGGACGAGTCCGCTCACGCGGTCGCCCGCCGCCACGGACGCGACGTTGCGCCGACGTCGCGTGTACGCGAGCGTCGCCGCGCCGACGACGCGCGCACCAGCAGCCTCGAGTGCTCGGCGGGCCTCGAAAACCGTCGCTCCGGTCGTCAGCAAATCGTCAATCACGACGAAGCGTCGACCAGCAATGCTGCGAAATCGCGAACGCAACGAGCCGGACGCGTTGTTCCAGCGTTCGATCTCCGTGAGACCAACCTGGTCTCGAGTGCGTCGGGCACTAACGAGTACACGAGCATCACGGAGCCGCGCGCGGCGCAATAAAACGGCCACCGGTTCGTAACCGCGTCGGCGAATCGAAGCGCGCGTCGATGGAACGGACGTCATCTCTACTGAACCCCATTCGTTCATCGCGGCGTCGATCACGGCACCGAGAGCGCGCCCGAGGGGCCGGGCAACCGCGGTACAGCCGGCGTCTTTAAACGCGGGAATGAGGCGCCGAACGACGCCCGAATACTCGAGCGCGCTCCAGACGCTTATTGTGGAGAACCCCTCGGGGAGTGCTGCCGATTGAATTGTGCGGCACCGGGGAGCGGGAACGACGGCCGCGATGCACGTGTGACACACGTGCCGATCAACCGCGCCACACCCCGCGCATCGCACGGGAAGAATAAGCGCCGCGAAGTCGATGAGGGCTGTAGCACACAGAGGCGTGATTGACGAGTGGGGAGGAGCCATGATCTCGACTGTGTCCGCCCCGGTTGGGACGCGGGTGCTCACACGAAAAATTGTGGCGGGTAACAAACCGAAGGGAATTGTGAGCAAATGTGCCGCGCTGAGAAACGCGTGCACATCTGGGCGGTCAATTTGACGTCTCTATGAGAGTACCGATCCAACATGAATAGACTCTCGTCATGGCTCGAAATCGCGCGCGTCCCTCGGCATCTGCGCCGTCGGCTCGCGGGCGCATTCGTGATCGCCACGGTCGTGGCCCACGGAGTTCGATCTCGGGGCCCCACTTGCCGATGCTCAAGAACCGAATCGACGTGTTCGAATTAACCGCAATTTCGACCGCCGAATACTTGAGAGGGGTGTGGCCGAACGAACTCTCGGATGTCCGGTTCGACGTTGCCGCCTACCCTATTGGCGTCGTCGGCAATGACGGGATAGACCGATGGCGCATCGACCGCGACCGACAGCGTATTGTGCTCTATCGGCTTCCCATCCAGCGCCTGAGCCGGCTTCATCGCAACGACGAGCTCCATCAACGCATGATCGTGGAGAGTTCGGTGTTTCGAGCTGTTGCAGAATTTCTCGGCAAGGATCCGTGGGATTTGGCGCCAGAGCGATTTCGACACGTGTGACTCGCGCGTGTCGAGGCTATCCGGTGTAGACGGTGAGAGGCGCGGCGCCCGCATCAGGCGGGGCTATCACAATAGCCGACAGCACGCCGTCGCCGAGGAAACTCGCGGATGCGACGACGGGTCCGCTGTTTGACACGAGTGCTCGCCCGGTCCCCGGGACGTCGAGAGCGAACGCTTGACCGCCCCCGAGCGTGGCGGTCGTCGGGGAACCTACTTCTGGCGTAACCGTGAGCGAAACGACAGCCGTGGGCGACGGATTGACGACGTGAAGCCTCGCCGGCGCGCCCGGAGCCGTTGCGACGGCAAACGGATAGTCGTTCGGCGCGACCGATGCAAACCACGCAAAGTCACGCCCGGCCGTGCCCACAGTCGTGGCCCGCGCTGCCGCAACCACCGGCGTGTCTGCCGAAACCGTCACGGTGTACGTTCCATCGCCAACGCCACTGAGCGGAATGTCTGAACTGGCCCATGGCCGGTTGACTACGGTAAAAGCGTGCGTGGGGCCCGCCGGATCTTCACTCGCTACGGTCACGGTCGCGACGGATTCTCGATCTCCCGTTGACATCAACCGGACGACTGGCTCGGAATCGTCATTCGTCGAACCGGAGTCACTCGGGGCCGCCGACGGCGATTGTGCGAACACGACCCCGGGAATCGTTTGGGTCGTGGCTGGCGCCGCCGAGGGAGTCGCCATCTCAATACCGCCCGGCTTAAGACCCCGAACGATGCTCTGCTGCACCGTCGCGAAAACGAGTCCCCCTCGACTCGAAACGCGCACCACGGGCGCGACAACGTTGGGAGCCAAACCCGCGACGGCAACGGCCTTTTGCGACCGTGCGGGCACCGCAATACCATTCGAACCGGGAGTCGCAACGACGCCCGATTCACCATAGATCGTTATCGAAACGTTCGCCGTGACGTGCGTGGGATTCGTCAACAACACGAGGCTCGTCCGGCCAACGTCGGTTGACCCCGCGACGAGCCAGCTTTCGGCCGACGGTTCACCACACGCGCTCGCTGCAAATCCAAAAAATTCACCGTTTGAAACCGATTGTGACTCGCTTGCCGCCGCGAGCGAAAGCGCTCCCGCGCCATCACCGGGATTTGCGATTACTTGCGCGCCCGCATTGACACTTCCCCGTGCTCGACTCGCTTCGACGGCCGAGGCGGGCGCGCCGATTTCAATGCCGGGCGGCCCCGAACCGATCCCCTGGTCAATTGGATCGGCGTGGGCCGAGACCACCGAAACCTCGCCAATCGGCGCAAGCGAGGTTGCATCGCCCGCGTGGTCGGCGCGTGACAAGAGTGGACCCGCGCACACGCGCTGTCCCTCACCCGCGGTGGGCACAATGAGTTCGGCAGGCGGTGTCACCGTGTGCCGAGGAAACGGTAACGCGACGGCAGCGACGACGACCGTGGCTATGATGACGCTCGCTATGAGGCCCGCGGTCGCCTGAGCTCCAAGCCGAAAGACGGTTTTCCGATTAGTCATTCGCGTCTCCCACTGGTCGGCTCCCTCTGCGTGACGCCGACGGCGGACTCCCCTCCGCGCGCGCTCCAGACGACCCCGCGACGGGCCGTCGGTCGCGCACACGAACCGACGCGGACGGAATCGCCAACAATACGGTCAATCCAATGATGACTCCTTGAACAATCAGAACCAGAATGGAGATCGCGCCGCCTGCTCGATTGGGGACCGCACCCGCGAGGGGTGGTGTCGGAAGCGCACTGAGGTTGGATCGCCAGAGCGATCCAAAGGCGGTGTTTCCGACCGCCGTCAATTCGGCGACCCCGTCAAGCGCTCGCGACACCCTCATTTTCGTCGTCGTCGCATCGCTCGTGGGAGCCTGTTCGCCCCGTCTATCGATTGCTCGCGCTGCCGGAGGTGCCAAAACGACAAAATCGATACGCAACGCACCAAGTTGGCTCGCGACATCGAAGCCGCTTCGCGACGCAAGATTGCCAGCCAGCGTGGCCAATTGATTTTCTTGTGGACGTGTTCCCGTTGCGGTGCTGCGAAGCGTCGATTGACCGTCGAGGGTCTCGCCCGCACCACGCTCGAGCGTGGCTGCTATTCCGCCGTCGGGTTGCGGCGTAATAACGAGAGTCCCAATTCGCGCGTCATCGAGCGCGCGAGCAGTCACATAAGCGGGGAGGGTGCGAGTGTCCGACGCCCTCACTGGCGACTGGCCCAACGCGACCGCGGCGCCCAATGGAGCGACCGCAATGGCGAGCGCGACCGTCGTCGCAATCGCGGGCACCATCGCACGCCGGCCGAGAGCGCTCAGAGCAATCCCGGCTGCCAAGGATACTCCCAGCCAATACAGACTGAGCCCCGCTCCCGGCCACACCGACGTCACTTGCGAACCCAAAATGCTGACTTCGATGTGCTCCGCGGCGACAGCGGTGCCCAAGCCGAGGAGCGCAACGACAAGGCACCCCGCTGCACGCAGCGAACCGGGAAGAAACAACGAGAGTAACGCGAGAATCCCGAGAGGAATGAGTAACACCGAGACAACGACGGCCTGCACAGCGGGCGGAATCCCGAGCATTGACGTGATGTCAGCCCACCCGCCGGGATGAACCGTCGGAAATCCTAAAGCGAGCTGCGACGGCGTCGCGGGTGCACTCAACGCAACGGCTCCGGGATCCGCGAGGAGGCTCAGCCACGCGCCTCGTCTCGCTTGGTCCCATACCAGGGGAGCAAACATGACGAGGCTTGGCACGGGAATCGCGGCTGTCAATGCAATCTTGCGTGGATTCGACACGACGAAACCCACCCACACGGCGACAAGGGCCGGCGCTAGCGACGGCGCGCACGCGACAGTCACCGCGACCGCGAGGGCAGTCGTTGCCGCCGCCGACCACGAGCGGACGGCTCTCATTCCACACACGAAGACCCACGGAAGTGCGAGGTGCGCGAGAACCGCCGTTTCGCGACCGGCCGCGAGTGCACTCAACAGGGGCGGCGCCAAGGCCCAAACAATTGCAATGATCGCCCGAACCATCGATCGTTCGGTGAACCTCGACGCAAGGATCCAAGCCCCGAGAGCTGCCGCAGGCAACGCCACAAAATAGAGCACCACGAGTGAGACGCTTGGCGACCAAAACGTGAGCGTCCCGAGAATTGCGACGACCGCCGCGAAGGGATCGGCCGCACCAAAAAACCCCACTCCGAGATCGCGCCACCCGTATCCGATGTTCTGCCACAAGTGGGCCACTCGATTCGACAGGGGCAAAAATGCACCACCCGTGATCGATTGTGCACCAAGAAGTGGCGCGAACAAGACGAAGCCAACTATGAGCGCCCCCAAAACAGTCCAAGCCCCGCCTCCAGAGAAAAACCGGAGGGCGATTCTCTCGCCTCGCAGCTCGAGAAGGTCGCTCTCGCGCTGAAGTGATCGACTTCTGCGAACCTCGCCGAATGGAATTCGCAGCGGCGCAATCGCCGACCAATTGAGTTTTCGTCCGTGCGCGAGGGTGCGTCGCGCGCGTGCAATTCGCGTTCGGGCGAACGCTACAACGAACGCCGCCGATAGTTCACCCCCAACGGCACCCGGTTGCTTTCTGAAGAGGCACACGAGCGCTCGAAGCAGCGCGAGAGGAACAAGCGTCAACCAGTGCAATGGAACCGCGTAAGGGGGCGCGTACACAAGCCGACGGTGGAGTTGGGCCGTTCGCGCCGCGCGAGTCTGGCGCGACAATGAGCGCGCTGATTTTCCACCGAATCCGGCGAGTTGCGCCGCGGTCGTTATTCGTGCACCGGGAACCACGCTTACTCGGTATCCCGCGAGCCGCGCGCGAATCGAAAAATCGAGAGCGTCGTCGACGGTGGGCAATCCACGGTCAAATCCGTCGAGTCTTTGCCACAGGCTGTGCCGCACGAGCATGCCATTTGCGGCGACTCCGAGAACATCGCTTCGAGTATCGTGTTGCCCCTGATCGAGTTCTTCGGTAACAAATTCAACCGAGCGACCGAAGGGCGTGATCGATTGGCCGAAAGCGCGAATGACGTTGTCCCGGTCCCACGACATTTGTTTTGGTCCCACGATGCCGACCGATGGGGCTACTTCCACGGCATCGAGAAGAGCCGCGAGCGCGGTCGGGTGGGGTGCGGCGTCGTGCGCGAGAAGCCACAGGAATTCCGAATCGGATTGCGCCGGTCCGGCAATTCGAACGGCCCGGGAAACAGCGTCCCCAAAAGACAAATTTTCGGCAAATCCCACGTAGTTCGTTGGCCCAAAGCGTGCCAAGAGGGCATCGCTATCGTCTCGCGATCCCGGGTTGACGACGGTGACGCTGTCGGGTCTGCGCGTCTGAGCGGTGATCGCTTCAAGGGTTCTCGGAAGGTACTCGGCTCCGTTGTGGACGACGAGGATGACAGTGACTCGCGGATTCATACAGGACGAGCCTAGATTGACTCTCGGGAGCGAACCAACACGCAAATGGGCGCGGCGCGAAGCCCCTCATGATGCGGGGCCGGAATCGTTCGGCTTAACCGCGACCGCGCGGCACTAAACGGCGCGCTTGCGAAGCTTTCTCCGCTCGCGTTCCGACAAACCGCCCCAAATTCCAAAGCGCTCGTCGTTGCTCAAGGCGTATTCAAGACACTGCGCCCTGACCTCGCACGACGCGCAAATCTTCTTAGCGTCTCGAGTCGATCCGCCCTTCTCAGGAAAGAACGCCTCTGGATCCGTCTGCGCACAAAGCGAATCGGATTGCCACGCCAAGGGATTGTCTTCGTCCGATTTCGGACGAACCCCCGGTGTCCCCAGTTGAACGGGATCGACAAACCAGTTCTCCGGTACCCCAGAACGATATTCGGGAATCGCCATACCGCCTCCCACCCGTAAATCGCGCACGACACACGCGCGTAATGTAATTACATCGTTGTAGTTAGGGTCGAGTCAAGCTGCGTATGCTAACTCTCAACCATCCATAGAGACTTTATGACGCGCCGAAAACGCGTTTACGGAGAAAATTCACCCCGGCGAACACCCATTGAGGGCGGTGATAACCTCGCGTGCCACGCACTTTTAACGGCGTCAGTAAGCGTGTGGCTCATGCGCCAGCCAAGGTCCCGTGCCGCGAGGGTGCCCGACGCGACAATTCTCGCGGGGTCGCCAAAACGTCGCTCACCAATCTCGGGCTCGAAGTCAATTCCCGTCACATTCGCGACCGTTGTCATGATTTCTCGCACCGAAATGCCCACACCGCTTCCGAGATTGTAAGCCGATTCGAGCGGCTCCCCCCCCTCGAGCTGGAGAGCCGCGGCGACGTGCGACGCGGCCACGTCTGAAACGTGGACGTAGTCGCGAACGCACGTTCCGTCGGGCGTCGCATAATCGTCGCCGTAAATGCGCGGAACGCGAGAATGACGAAGCGCGTCAAACACGAGAGGGAAAAGATTGTGCGGACTCATATCGACGATGTCGGGATACCCCGATCCCACGACATTGAAGTATCGCAACGACGTTGGAACGAGCCCGACCGCGACCTTTTGATCGCGAAGCAACCACTCCGCAACCAATTTCGATTCGCCATACGGCGAATCGGGGCGAGTTGGCGTGTTTTCCGATACGAGATCGGTATCTGGAGTGCCATAGACAGCAGCACTCGACGAAAAGACGATCACGTTCACGCCCGCTCGGTGCATCTCTGCCAAGAGCGTCCCCGTCGCGTTCACGTTTTGCTCGTACGTGTGAAGGGGCCGCTCAACCGAGACGCCCGCGTATTTGAAACCGGCAATGTGGATGACGCCGGTGATTTCGTGGTCGCCAAACGCGCGTCGCACGAGATGCGCGTCGAGAATCGTCCCCTCAATAAAAGGAACCTCGTCGGGAACAAACGCGCGATGCCCGGTAGACAAGTCGTCAATCACGACGACATCGATGCCCCGAGCTCGGAAAGCACGAACGACGTGCGAGCCGATGTACCCCGCACCGCCGGTCACGAGCCACGACATGCATCGACCTCCGTACTTCACCGCAACACGAGTCCACACTAGCGCCGTGCGCGCGGATCAGTCGCCGCTCGTGGCGACGAACACCTCCCCCGAACCAGAGAACGTCAGTTCGCCCTCATCCGGTGTAATAAAGAACGATTCGCCGCGAGAAACGGGTCCGAATGAATTGTGTCCACGCAATTCTCCTTTGCCCTTTGTGGCGATTGCAATTGCCGGTCCGCGAATGTGCACGGGTCCGGCAAACGGCATCGTGGCCGTGCAATTCACGCGCGCGAGAACGAAATCGGGAACGTCGGGGCGAAAAATCTCTACACCGTCTTGCGACAATTCCGGGAGTAAAAGGCGCGCGGGACCGGGCGAAAAATCGAGGACCGTGAGAAGTTCGACCACATCAACGTGTTTGGGGGTGAGTCCGCCCCGCAACACATTGTCGGAAGACGCCATGAGTTCGACACCCAATCCGCTCAGATAAGCGTGAATAGTGCCCACGGGGACGTAGAGTGCGTGCCCGGCTTCAATCGAAATCCGGTTCAAGAGAAGCGAGAGGGCTATTCCCGGATCGCCCGGGTAGTAGTGGTCGAGAAGCGTCACGGTGTTTGCCGCACACGTGACGAGCGCTGGTGCGGCTGGTTTCGACGCGACAACCGCGGCAAGATCGACGAGCCGCGGAACGATTTGGGTGCCAGCCACGTCGAGAAGCCACTCGACAATCCCGCGTACGGTGCGCTCGTCATTCTCGCGCCGGCGCTCGTGCGCAGCAGTCGAGGCGGCGTCGGTGATCGCTGCGGAGCCTCCGACCTCGTCAGAACCCGAGAGGCGACGAACGAACTCGGCGAAAATCTCTGGCGTCGAATCGACACTCTCCTCGTCAGCGGTCCGGAATGCGCACGCGATCTGACGAGCGTCGCGCACGGAACGAAATCCGCACAGCACCTCAAATGGCGAACGCAACGCGACGACCAACTCGGGCTTGTGAAACACATCACGATAGTTGCGTTCAGCAGAATCAAGCGGAATACCGAGCAGGTTTTCGCGTTCAAAGCCTTCGAGTGCCTTGTCGGACGAGGGATGCGCTTGCAATGACAGCGGCTGGTCGGCCGCGAGAATCTTGAGTAAAAACGGCAACCGCGACCAGACCGCGCTCGCGGCGGCACCGCCGCCCCGATTCGACGCACGCGCGCGTGGATCGGATGTGCGCGCCCCCAGGGTCGTCACCGGATCGCGCGTGATCCATTCGAGAAGCGTCGTGGCACCACCCACCAATTCGGGTTTTACGATGCGAGAAGGCGATCCGCTATGCGCGCCGAGCCACAATTCCGCTTCGGGTCGGCCAGACGCCTCGCGTCCGAGAGCGTGCGCGATCGCGGTAGCCGATCCCCACGCGTAATCCCGAGGCGTGTTGGCAATTTCGACAATCATTGTGGTTCCTCGCGGTCTCGTCGGTCACGGTGGATTCCGAGCCGTCGGTTGTCGTCAACCAACAAGTCGAGCGGGTTTATCCCGCGCTCTCGGTGTCAAAAATACCAATCCGTTTGCCGCACGCGCTCGCCAACCCTAGGCTTTCCCTCGCAATTGGCCTCGAGCGGAGCTGACGCATGGAACTGGAACTCCTCGCAAGCGACTTCTTCGGCTTCGAATCGCTCCTGACGAAACGAGAGCGCGAGTTTATCGCAGCACTGCGAACCTATCTAGAAAACGACGTTAAGCCAATTGTCAACGACTATTGGGAAAGGGACGAGTTTCCCCGATCAATCATTCGCGGATTAGGAACCGTGGGCGCGGTCGGCCTCGCGTTTCCCGAAACGCAACCATTCGCCAACTCCGCAGTCTTTAGAGGCTGGGTTGCCCTCGAACTCGCGCGCATTGACGCCGGGGTTGCGACGTATGTGGGGGTTCAAAACGGCTTGACCCTTGGCGCAATCGGCCTGACCGGTTCTGACGATCAGCGAGCCCTGTGGATGCCGAGAATGGCGTCCGGCGAGGTCGTCGGCGCTTTTGGCCTCACCGAACCTCTCTCGGGTTCCGACGCGGCACTCGGATTGCGCACGACGGCAACTCCCGACGGTGACAACTGGGTGCTCAACGGGTCTAAACGATGGATTGGCAATGCGACCGTAAGCGACATCACGGTGATTTGGGCCAAGAGCACCGCCGACGATCAGGTGAAGGGATTTATCGTCCCGACCGATACTCCCGGATACACCGCCACGAAAATCGAGGGAAAACAAGCCCTTCGTACAATTGAAAACGCCGACATCGTTCTCGACAACGTCACGGTTCCCGAATCGCTGCGCCTCGCGAAAGCCAATAGCTTTCGCGACACCGCGACCGTGCTCCGGCTCACTCGCGCCGAAGTCGCGTGGGCGGCAATTGGAACCGCAATTGGCGCGTACGAGGTCGCTCTCGCGTACTCGCAAGAGCGCGTGCAATTTGGCAAGCCAATAGCGAGCCATCAACTCGTTCAAGATCTTCTCGTCACGTGTATCGGGAACATTACCTCGAGCATCGCGCTCGCGACTCGCGTGTCAGAAATGCTCGATCAGGGGGACCAGCGCGACGAGCACTCGTCGCTCGCGAAGGCCTTCGCGACCACGCGAATGCGAGAGACAGTTCGATTGTGTCGCGAACTCTTGGGTGGCAACGGAATTGTGCTTGACTTCGGCGTCGCGCGCTTCTTTGCCGACGCCGAAGCGCTTTATTCGTACGAGGGCACACGAGAGATAAATACCCTCATTGTGGGCCGCGCGATCACGGGGCACGCGGCGTTCGTGTAGCGTTTTGCCATACTGATCGTGAATATGAAGCAAACCGAATTGACACTATGACGCGCTCACTCGAACGAACGCTCGTGGTCATGCCCGCGTTCAACGAAGAGCGTCGGTATTGGAGGTTGTAACCGAAGTGTTCGCGACGCTTCCGGGAATTCGCTGTCTCGTTGTGGACGACGGATCAACCGATGCAACCGCGTGTCAAGCGAAGCGTGCCGGGGCAACCGTAGCGCGACTTCCCTTTTTAATCTCGGGGTCGGTGGCGCTATGCGCTTGGGATTCGCCTACGCGCTCGAGCACGGTTTCGAAAACGTCGTGCAAATCGATTCGGACGGTCAACACGATCCCTCAAACGTCACGGCTCTCCTCGACAAACTCGATGACGCGGATATTGTGATCGGTGCGCGATTCGCGGGAGTGAGTGGCGTCACGGCGCGAGGTCCGCGCCGCTGGGCGATGTCGGTACTCTCTCGCATTTTGACCCGTGTCACGAAAACTCGCCTCACCGACACAACGTCCGGATTCAAGGCGAGCGGACCCCGAGCCGTCTCGCTTTTCGCGGAACACTACCCGGCCGAATATCTCGGTGACACAATCGAGGCGCTCGTGATCGCGACACGAGCGGAGTGCACTATCGCACAGGTTCCGGTTGCGATGCGTCCTCGAACGGGAGGAACGCCATCCCACTCGCCGTTTAGGTCCGCGATCTATTTGGGCCGCGCGGGCATGGCGATCATTTTCGCGCTGCTCCGCCCGCCCGTTCCGCACGCGAGTGCGGCCCCCGGAGCGACGCGTGGCCGATCTGCCGGAACGAGAAACGGGACGCCGTGAACATCACTAGTTACCTTCTTGGCGTCGTGGCGGCTCTTGTCACGCTCGGAATTGTCATCGAGATGCTTCGCCGACGACGCTTGCGCGAGCGGCACGCCATCTGGTGGCTTTTTGCAGGGATCGTCGCACTCATTGTCGGCGTATTTCCGTCGATACTCGTGTGGGCAGCGAGCGTCGTGGGGGTCGAAATCCCTACGAATCTCGTCTTCTTCGCAAGCATCGCGATCCTGTTCCTCGTGTGCCTCCAGAACAGCTCGGAATTGACCGATCTCGAGAATAAGATCCGAACTCTCGCGGAAGGACAAGCCCTTCAACGCGTTCGAATTGAGAATCTATTCGGAACGCTGCGCGAACTCGAAGCCCGACACCGTCACACCGACGGTTCGAATGACCGTCCGGAAAAGCGATCCACGACCGAACCTGGCGAGTGATCCCCGGTCGACGCGCGCTATCTCAACGAATGCTTGCGGCTTATCGGCCTTATGCACGGCAATAAGCTACCTTTGTTTGTGCGCCTTGGGCCGAGCGCCCTCACACGAAACCTCCGCAACGAGCGCAGAAACGACGACCATGACCCCCACTACGACACGACGCGCGGTGATCACCGGTATCACCGGTCAAGACGGCAGCTACCTCGCAGAATACCTCGTGGCGAAGGGATACGAGGTTCACGGTTTCATTCGTCGCTCGTCCTCGTTCAATACCGCTCGCATCGACCACATCTACGAAGATCCCCAATCCGAAAACCACCGGCTCTCGTTGCACTTTGCCGACCTGACCGACAGTTCGCGCTTGGTGACGTTGCTCAGCCAGATTCAACCGCACGAGGTTTATAATCTGGCGGCTCAATCGCACGTTCGCGTGAGTTTTGACGAACCCGAGTACACCGCTGACACGACGGGTCTCGGGTCGACTCGATTGCTCGAGGCGATCCGCGCGTCCAACCTCGATTGCCGGTATTATCAGGCGTCGAGCTCCGAAATGTTTGGGGCGTCTCCACCACCCCAAAACGAGGTCACTCCGTTCTACCCTCGCTCGCCCTACGGCGTTGCCAAGGTCTATTCGTATTGGATCACCAAGAACTACCGCGAAGCATACGGACTCTTTGCGTGCAATGGGATTCTCTTCAACCACGAGTCGCCACGACGCGGAGGGACATTTGTCACGCGCAAAATCACCCGAGCTGTCGCGCGCATTGCGGCGGGCCAACAGTCCACACTGTACATGGGCAACCTCGACGCGGTTCGCGATTGGGGGTACGCTCCCGAGTACGTTGACGCGATGTGGCGAATGCTTCAAGGCGATCAACCCGAAGATTTTGTCATCGCAACCGGCGCGGCATATACGGTGCGCGATTTTCTCGAATTTTCCTTTGGGCGCGTGGGCCTCGAGTGGGAAAAATACGTGCGCTTCGACGAGCGCTACGTGCGTCCGACCGAGGTCGAGTCGCTCGTCGGCGATGCGTCGAAAGCACGCGAGGTTCTTGACTGGGTCCCTCACATCCACGCGCCGCGTCTCGCTGAAATTATGGTCGATGCCGACGTGACCGCACTCGAGACCGAGGGCACCCCGTACATCGACGCTCCGGAAACGCCCTCCATCGGCATAGTGGCGACGTAACATGCGCACGCTTCTCACCGGCGGAGCGGGGTTGCTCGGAACAAGCATCGCCCACAGCTGGCGCGACCGACGCACGCACGACGAACTCATCGTGCTCACCCGGACCGACGTCGACCTCTCCAACCGAGCCGCGACGGAGCGCGCCATCACGTGGTTGGCGCCCGATGCAATCGTGCATACGGCTGCCGACGTGGGCGGAATCGCAGCGAAGCTCGCCGAGCCGACACCGTACTTGCTGAACAATTTGCTCATCGACACGAGCGTTGTCTCCGCGGCGCTCGAAGCGGGAGTGAACGAACTTCTCTATGTCTCGAGCGGAGCCGTCTACCCGGCGGATATCCGACGACCGATTGTCGAATCCGATATTCTGACGGGCCGACTCGAGTCGGCGAACGAGGGCTACGGTCTCGCCAAAATCGCGGGCGCGAAGCTGTGTGAATTCGCGAGCCGTCAGTTTGGAGTCGCGTATCGTGCGATAGCGCCATCCAATTTATACGGACCCAACGATGACTTTGCGCCAGAGCGCGCTCACCTCGTCGCCGCGGCACTCTCGAAGGTACACGCCGCGTGCGAGTCCGGCTCGCGCACGGTCGAGGTGTGGGGCGACGGCACCGCGCGGCGAGAATTCACTTTCGTTCCGGACCTCGCCGATTGGCTCGTCGACACCGTGGGACACCTCGCTGAGTGGCCACCCCTGCTCAATGTGGGATGTGGTATCGATCACTCGATCACTGAATACTACGAAACAGCCAAGCGTGTGATCGGCTACCAAGGCGGTTTTGACTTCGACGAATCGAAACCCGCGGGCGCGCGCGAGCGGTTGCTCGATTCATCCGAGGCTCGCGCTCGGGGCTGGAACCCCATGACGTCGCTCGACGAAGGCATGCGGGCAACCTATGACGCGTATCGTGACCTCCTCGCCTCGCGGGCAAGAACCGAATCGATGGTACGACCGTGAGCACTCTTCCGGCCCCGATCACGTTCCCGCTCGCCACCTCAACGTGGGACGATGCCGAATACGCTGCGATCCAGCGTGTCATCGCGAGTGGGCGATTCACAATGGGACCGCTCGTCGCTCAGTTTGAAGAGTCCTTCGCACACGCTTTTGACACCCAATTCGCGGTCATGGTCAATTCGGGCTCGAGCGCAAACCTTCTCGCGCTCGCCGCGGCCGTTCTCGACCCGCGGATTGATCTTCGGGCCGGCGACGAAGTCATTGTTCCCGCGGTCTCGTGGGCGACGACGTATTATCCGGTTTCGCAGTACGGCTTGACCCTCCGATTCGTCGACATCGATGTTGACACCCTCAATATGGACCTCGAACTGCTCGAGCACGCGATTGGACCACGAACGAAAGCAATTTTCGCGGTTAATTTGCTCGGAAATCCCAACGATTTTGCGCGACTGGAAACAATTGCCGCCGACAACAACCTGGTTCTTCTCGAGGACAATTGTGAATCACTCGGGGCTCGAAACGACAATCGTAGCGCGGGAACCATCGGGCTTATGGGAACGTTCAGCGCGTTCTTTTCTCACCACATCTCCACCATGGAGGGCGGCGTGATTGTGACCAACGACGAACAACTGCGGCACGAACTCGTTTCGCTTCGCGCGCACGGGTGGACGCGTGAGCTCCCCGAAAAAAACTTCGTTCACAATAAGTCGGGAGATCCTTTCGACGACCTCTTTCGCTTCGTGCTCCCCGGGTACAACGTGCGACCGCTCGAAATGTCGGGCGCTCTTGGAATCGAGCAATTGGCGAAAATTCCGGCGCTCATTGCGGGCCGACGGGAAAATGCCCGTTATTTCGTTGAGGCGTTCGGTGACCTCGAAACCGTCCGCCTTCAGAGAGAAACGGGCGAAAGCAGCTGGTTCGGATTCTCGCTCGTGCTCGAAAACGAACTAGCCGGTCGTCGCGCGGATGTCGCGCGAGCGTTGAGCGTTGCGGGCATCGAACCGCGACCGATTGTCGCGGGCAATTTTACCGCCAATCCCGTCATGCGCTTTCTCAATGCGCAGGTTCCCGACTCTTTACCGGGCGCAGAAAAAATTGCCGCCGACGGTCTCTTTGTCGGCAACCACCACTATCCGATCCACGCCGAGATCGATCTCTTGTACGAGATGATCGCGTCGATCAAATAGGCGTTTCGACCCTGTCGACGCCGACGCGCGAACGCGGCTTCGTACCGAGCGCCGCATTAAACACGCTCAGAGTTTCGGTTGCGACCTTCTCCCACGAGAATCGGCTCGCTTGCTCGTAACCCGCTTGAGACAATTGCGCCATGCGTTCAGGATTGGTGACCGCCTCTACCATTGCAGCGGCGATCGACGCGTCATCGTGAGGATCGAAAAAGAGGGCCGCGTCTCCGACTACCTCGCGGTACACGGGAATATCCGAGATCATGACGGGCAATCCAACCATCATCGCTTCAAGCGCGGGCAACGAAAACCCGTCGAAGAAGGACGGCATCGCCATGACGGCGGCGCTTCGATAGAGCTGCGTGAGTTCGTCGGGGCTGACCCACGACTTGAGATCTACCCACTTCTCCATGCCGAGTTCGTCGACGACAGAACGCAAAGGATCAACGCCGTGGTGATGACCCGTGATGACGAGGCGAGGCCGAATTGATTCGTCAATGAGCGCCAAACCGCGTATGAGACCGCCCCAGTTTTTATGTGGATAGCGGTTTCCCGTCGCGAGAATGACGCTGTCGGGCGTGGAGGCACGCTCGGGCGCAGAACCCGGTGACACGGTGCCCGCGAGCGGAACAACATGAAGTCGGGCCGGATCGAATCCTAGGAACCGGACGATGTCGCGAGCCGAGGCCTCGCTGTCGGTCAGAATGTGTGCCGAGTTCTTGGACGCTCGCAGTTGCATCCACCGCACCACCGCGGTATAAAACGGCTTCGGCACGAGATCCGGCCGGCTCCACTGCACGACATCGTGGAGTGTAAAAACGGTAGGCATGGATGACGAATACGGCCCCAGCATCGCGGGAGCGTGAATGAGATTGGCACCGATTTTTTTCGCCCGCCGAGGGACACCAAAAAGCTCGCCGTACGCCCAGTGGAATCTGTTCTCGCCGCTAATTCCAGAATTGATCATCGTGCCCGGAAACCACGAGTTATCAAGCGCATATGCTTGTGTGCTCGCGAACCCCACGAACTCCATGCCAGTTTCCATTGCGCCAAGCTGTCGATAGAGCTCGCGAACGTATGTCTCTCGGCCTCCCCTGGCCCCCGTGTAAAAGAGAAGATCGACGAGCACGAGCGACATAGACATGATGCTACTACAGCTCGTGTTTCGCTCCGGTCTTCAGTCCAATCAGATGGACGGCAACGCCAAAGGCCGGACCGAGCGCGAGTGACGCGAGCATTCTGATTTCGATCAAACCCGGTACGACAATGAGAATTCCAACCGTCATGATCGCGGCAACGATCCACCCGGCGCCGTACAAACCGTGCCGCGCTCGAGACAAAATCAGCGCCCCGGTCGCGGTCAAGGCGGCCAGAACCCCCGACGTCGACACGAGTCCCGCTAACACCCATCCGTCAATGGCGTAGTCGTGGCGAAACCAAAAGAATACCTGCGGAACGACGAATCCGGCGACGGCCGAGAGGACCATCGTGAGTGCAACCGCGCCACCAATGATTTTGACGAGAAAGCGAGTTGCGCCGCGACCACGGACCCCAAACGCGACAACCATATAGCTCTGCATCGCAAGATAGACAACGACGAGCGGCGCCCGCACGAGTGTGACCGCAAAAATAAGCGCGCCAAAGGCACTATCGGATTCGTTGGGAGACGTGAGTTTCAGGATGATCGGAAACCCACTCGCGAGCAAGCCCGCGGCGATGGATGCCCCAACCGTGCGAGCAACATTCCACGAGAGTCGTCGATAGCCGACGTCGAGTTCTGATTTGCCCCGCGCATCCCGTCGGATGAGGAACCAACACAATACGAGCGTCAACCCGAACGGCAGCGCGACGGCCCACGCGAGCGCGACGGTCGATTGACCGAGTGACAACACAAGAACGATTGCGGCGAGCCGAACGACTCCCTCGCCCGCAATGATGACCGCAATCGTGCGCCACGCTTCCAAGCCGTACAGTGTCCCCGAAACGACCGCGACAATCACGTATCCACCCGCACCAACGGCGAGCGGCGTAACGAAGTGCCAACCCGCAATACCAAACACCGGGACGACCCACAGTGGCGAACTCATCGCGATTATGGCTGCGACCGTGACGAGCGCGCACACCGCAAAAATCGATGCGGAAGCCGTGCGGGCCGGTTCCGCGCGGCGAGGACCGGTCGCGCGAACAATCTCTTGTTGCACGCCGGAAAGCCCGGCAACAATGAGAAAGAGGGCCGCCCAAAAAACTCCGAAAGGAACGTAGTCGGCGGCGGACACTCGAGTCGCTACGAGTGCCAAAAGAAGATACGCGGCGACACCCGACACCGCGATTGCCATCAAGATCACGGGAGCTGCACCCATGTGCCTCCACCGAGAGAACACGGTCACGTCACCGCAAAAACGCGTGCTTGACGAGATTCCGAATGCCCGTCCGGTTGCGCTGAATGAGAGCCTTCGGCAAGAACGTCAGAGCGTTCAGTCTCGACGAAGCGTGGAAACGTGCAGCGCGTGCGGCACGCTTCCAGCCCCGCGCCGAAAACGTGTCGGCGCACGAGCGCAAGAACTCGCCTTCCTCGAGAAACCTGGTTCCCTCGACTGCACGCCACGACGAATCGCTTTGAGAGTGGCGGCGGTAGTGGAAGACAACCTCTCGATCAAGAACCAATTGCTTTCCTGAACCAACAACGTCGAGAACGAGCGCGAGGTCTTGAACGACGTTGAGGTTCTCGCGAAACCCAATTGACCGCGCCGCCGCGGTGTTCCAGCAAATACTCGGAAAATACATCCACGCCCCACGAACCAGGCTCAGCGCGATCTCTTCACCCATGAACGCCTTCGAATCGCCTCGAAAACGGGGGCGATACAGGTCTTTTCCTCGCTCTACGAGCGGCTTCCACACGACACCGTTTTCATCGATCACATCGACACCGGGATGAATGATGCCGGCTTCGGGAAAACGAGAAATGAGCGCCTTGATCCTTGCAACGTACCCAGGAAGCATCACGTCGTCGGCGCCCATCATGACAAACCACTCGGCCTCGACCCGATCAAGACACCGGCGATAGTTGACGTTGGCGCCCACGTTGGTGTCATTTCGCGTGTAGACAATGCGGTCGTCGTTCAACGACGCGAACCACGAGGGAATTGATTCGTCTGGGAATCCGTCGTCGAGAATGACCAGCCGCCAGTCTCTATCAGTTTGGCCAACAATGCTCTCGACGGCCAACTTCATATGGTCGACGCGACCGTAGTAGGGCAGCATAATGTCAAGTCTCATGGGTGATTTCTCTCGATTTTATCCCGTGCTCGAATGAGCGCGCTCGCGGTAGAAGGGAACGATTTTTCCGTCGAACACGGTCAAGGCGGAAGCGATCGCCATGTGCATGTCAAGATACTGATACGTGCCCAAGCGCCCACCAAAAAGCACGCCCCTTTCGCCCCCCATGTCCCCTCGATATCGAGCGAGCAGTTCTCGGTCCTCGGCCGTATTAATCGGGTAGTACGGCTCATCGTCATTCTCGGCCACGCGCGAATACTCTCGCATGACGACCGACCGGTCACGCGGGTACCAGTCGCGTTCGGGGTGAAAGTGACGAAACTCGTGAATTCGCGTAAAGGGAACGTCGAGATCCGCGTAATTCATTACCGAGGTGCCTTGAAAGTCTGCCACGTCGACGACGTCGCGTTCGAAGTCGAGAGTGCGCCATCCGAGTCGACCGTATCGATAGTCAAAATAGCGATCAACGGGTCCCGTGTAGATGATGGACGGGATCTGGCCCACGGCATCAGTGCGGTTGAGAGGCTGTCGGTCGTCGAAAAAGTCGGTATCGAGCCTAATTGTCACGTTCGGCTGATCGGCTACCCTCTCGAGCCACGGCGTGTATCCATCGACCGGGAGTCCCTCGAAGCGGTCGTTGAAATACCGATTGTCATACGTGTACCGTACCGGGAGTCTCGAGATAATCTCGGCGGGAAGTTCGCGAGGGTCCGTTTGCCACTGCTTTTGTGTGTACCCCTTGACGAACGCCTCATAAAGAGGTCGGCCGATAAGACCCACCGCTTTGTCTTCGAGGTTTGTTGCCGCAGCCGATGCCCCGCCATCTGCTTGAGCGAGAATCAGCGCGCGCGCCTCCGACGGACCGAGAGCGGCCCGGAAAAACTGATTAATGGTCCCTAGGTTGATCGGAAGCGGGTAGACGACACCGTTGTGACGCGTGTAAACCCGGTGGACATAGTTCGTGAATTTCGTGAACTGGCGAACGTAGTCCCACACGCGCTCGTTCGAGGTGTGGAAGAGATGCGCTCCGTATTCGTGCACTTCGATACCGGTATCCGGATCCGGCGCGCTGAACGCGTTCCCTCCGATATGAGATCGCTTCTCGACTACTGTGACCGAGAGACCAAGTTCGTTCGCGGCCCGCTCGGCAATCGTCAATCCGAAAAAGCCCGCTCCGACGACGAGAAGATCGATGGCCATGTGCGGAAAACCCTTCGTAGCGAAGATCGAAAATCAAGAACCGTCTTATGGGGCCGCGGGCGATTCCCGGCATCGGGATCGCGACCTTTATACTAACCGAGAACGGTCTGTGACAGCTTTCGCCGCCCGTTTGTCGTTCCGCGCTAAGAAAACCGGAGTGATTCCTGGCATGTGTGGCACCGTTCAGTCGAAATTGGCCCGATGAGGGTGTCTAAGGGAATTGCCTCTGTCGCTGCCCAGTCGCTCGTCGGAGTTCTCGTCCAGGGCCTCGCACGATTGCTGTGCACAATTCTCATCGGGCGATTCTTCGAACCCGAGGTGCTGGGCGAACTCAGTTACGCGTTGTCGATCATGGTGCTCTTGGCCTTGACCTGGCCAACACCCACTGGGAATACCTTCGCTCACTACGCAAATTTCTTGGCGACCGACCGCGAAGCGAGACTCGCCGTACTGGCCCTGCTTAATCGGACGATTGTGATTGCGAGCGCCGTGCTCGCGATCACGACGATCGCACTTGCGGCTCCGGTCATGAAGAACCCGACGGTGCTCATTTTCAGCGCCGCGCTCACCGTCGCTTACGGTGTGTATACGTACGCGCGCGCAGCGCAAATCAGTCTCGGGCGGGCACGCCACACCGTTTTGTGGGACGGTGTCGCGTCCGTTCTTTCTTTGGCCTTCGTCGTGGGGGTGATCATTGGTCACCTCGATGCTCTGATTCTCATGCCGCTGACTCTTGGATACGCGCTCTTTGCCGTTTTTTGTTGGCCACGCGCGCGCACTCCCTACCGCCCAGCCCCGCGGGTCAGGCGCGACGTCGTGTCTTACGCATCGTGGACCGCGCTCACCGGATTTGCCTCTAATGCGAGCCTTCAGGTGCCCATGCTGACGGCGCCGCTCTTCAGCTCGCAATACGACACGGGCCTCTTCGCCGCGGCATTTTCAATTGCCACGCCCGTATCGATGATTGGTCAAGCGGTCGCGCTCGCGACACTTCCAGCGTTTACCCATTCGCTTTCGAGCGGCAAATCGATCCGCCGTAGCGCCAAGCCCTTCATCGTGCGTTTCACGGTCGTCATCATTCTCCTCCTTGGAGTCGTCGCGTTCTTGACGCCCACCGCGCTCACCGCGCTCTATGGCGTCGAATATGCTTCCGCGGCCGACTCTATGCGCGTCATGCTCATGGGACTTGCGCCATTCACGGTGACCATTGTGATGACCACGACGCTTCTCGCGATGGGACGATCCCGTATTGCGGCGGTCATCTCGTTTTCCACGCTCGTGATTACCGTGACCGTCGCCGCGGCACTCGGGTTCGCGGGTCTTGGAATTCTCGCGGGTGCGTGGGGTTTTACGAGCGGCGCGCTCGTCGGCGCCCTCGTGACGATTGGCGTCCTTTATTCGCTTCGCGCAAGCTCCGCACGGGGCCACCAACCGCGCTGACGTCGACGCGGCACTCGGCACCCACCGGTTTCGTCTCAGCCACCTTTTCCCGTGCTAGTCTCGGATTTCGTCGGTCCCCGATACCCTTCTGAATTGGACTTGTCGCATGCGTTTGTCGAACCGAGCGGCTCGCACGCCAACCCACCGTCGTTGGAGGACCTTTGCGTTCGCGTTCCTTGTGACGCTCGCACCGATGCTCGCGTGGACGCTTGCGACGCCGTTGAGCGCGTCGCCCGATGAACCGGCTCATGCGATTCGTGCGGCTGCAGTCGTGCGCGGAAATTTCGTTGGGGAACAACCCGGCCAAACCTGGAGTATGACCGCCTCAGTGCCGCGTTGGGTCGCGCATTCTGTCGAGCTGCCGTGCATGGCGTTCCACGCCGAAATATCGGCCGCGTGCCAGCCTGCCCTCCGTGGTGACCCAAACGAAACGGTTACGACGTCAACTACCGCTGGAGTCAACAATCCGACCTACTACCTGGTGACGGGCTTGCCCAGCCTGGTGATGTCGGGAAACGCGGGATTGTATGCCATGCGCGGCGTGAACGCGGTTCTCACCGCGGGTCTCCTCGCCTTCGCCTTCATGGCTCTTCGCCAGCTCGCGCGCAATCGATGGGCGACACTCGCGCTCTCGGTGTCTGTTACCCCGATGGTGCTTTTTCTCGGCGGCGTTCTCAATCCGAACGGCGTTGAGTTTGCCGCGGGAGCATCGTTGCTCGCGACCCTCATTGTGGTATTTTCTCAACCCTCGCCGCGGATTTTGCTGTGGGAGCGCGGAGCAATCATTTTTCTCAGCACGTGTTTTCTCACGTCAACGAGAAATATTTCGCTCCTTTGGCTCGTTCTCGCTCTGATTCTCGCGCTCCTGTTTTCTCGACGAGCAATTGTTCGCCAACTCGTCTCACGCACGGCCACGTGGGTCACACTCGGCCTCTCCCTGACCGCAAGCGGACTCGCGCTCGCGTGGTTCAGTCGAAGTTTTGGAAGCACCGTCGGGCCCCCCGCACAGCCTGGCGCGTCGGCACTGAAGACTATTCAGGACATGGTGCTATTCACGCTGGACTACAACCAAGCGTGGGTGGGATTATTCGGCTGGATGGACCGGTTCGTCCCGCTCGTGAGCTTGGCAATCTGGACAACCGTCATTGTCGCAATAACGATCGCAGCGACCCTCTTTGCACGACAACGGGCGCGGATTGCAATTGTCATCGTGCTCCTCACGATTGTTCTCCTCCCCGCACTCTCACAAGCGGCTGTGATCTCGACGTTGGGACTCGTGTGGCAGGGTCGATATACTCTTGCCCTCTTTTTCTTTCTCATGATTGCGTGCGGGATCGCGCTCGACGCGTCGCGAGTCGGTTCGCCACGGCCGGCCCTCGCGAAAGAGTGGAACCGAGTAATCGCTGCAATTGTCTTCCTCGTTGGCTTTGGCCACGTTGCCGCGTTTGTGTGGGTTCTCGCTCGCTACGTTGTCGGCTCAAACGACGTGTGGCTCATGGTCGTCCACCCCCTGTGGCAACCTCCCCTGTCGTGGGAGGGCCTCACGCTAATATTCACGGGGTTCATCGCAATCGGACTGTGGTTTGTATGGCGAGCCACTCGGGTTCCGAGCGGTGATACTCCCGAAATTTCGACACTGACTCGCCGTCACGTTTCGCACTATCAAGAGTGAGATTAGCCCTTTTTCCGCTCTCGATTGTGATTAATCCGATCACGCGCCTTACTCACAACGAGGGATGGACCGCCATTAACTAGATGCTTAAACAAGATTCCCACGTCTCCCAGGGCGCCGGGCATCGCGACCGGCCGCCTTTCCCGTTTTCTTTGCGCGGCAGTCAACGAAAAAACACCGCTATCGACGAGGTCTTGAGCGTGGTGCGGATCAGAGACAAACTCCACCAACGGATCGAGCGTATTTTCCCACGTGAACTCGTCACGCACGCGCTCGAGATTCACGCGAGTCTCCGCAATGAACGCCTCGTCGAAGAGAACTCGATCCAACGCGCGCACGAGCTCATCAATATTACCGGGCTTGACAACAATGCCAAGCCCTTCACGAGCGATGAGTTCGGCAAAGCTGTCACCCTCGGTGACGACCATCGGCAATCCGGCCCACAAGTAATCGAGAATTCGAGTCCGGAACGAGAACGTCGTTTCAATGTGCGCGTGATGAGTACTGACCCCGGCATCGGCCTCGAGCAAGAAATTTTCGCGGTCTGCATAGTCGACCCACGACGAATTGAAGAAAACCGATGTGTCTAGAACACCGAGTCGTTGCGCGAGAGAACGCGATTCTTGAACAATTGTCATTTCCGGCACTCCGGGGTTCGGATGTTTCGTCCCCTGAAAAAATAGACGCACGGACGGGCGCGTCTCCGACAGCTTTGCCACCGCCCGGATAAGCGAAAGCGGATCGAACCAGTTGTAAAGACCGCCACTCCACAGCAGCACCGCGTCATCGTGTGCGATGCCGCGCACTTCGCCTTTGAGGACACTGCGACTGTGGCGGGGAACGCGCCCCTCGAACCCGAAGGGGACAACCGCGATGAGTCGATTGAGTTCCGGATCGTCAACGTAGTTCGACGGGTTGATTCGACCGAGAGCCGCAAGCTGGCCAACGTACATGTGCTTTTGGCGCTCCGATGCGCACAAAAAGAAATCGCCCCGTTTAAGCTGTTGATTCATGACCGCGGTCGTGTGGTTGACCTCTTTCTCCCAGTCTCCGCGGCTTAACTTTCGCGCTTGCTCGAGCTGTTCGAGGTGCATTGGATCGTAAATGTCAACGACGACAATCTTGTTGGTCGCGAGTAAACCGTTGAAAATGGCCATCGCGTGGCCCTGAAAGACAATGATGTCGGCCCACGCCTCGTGCCTCGCGAATGCGCGATTGTCACCCGGTTGAATCGCAGAGACGGAAAACGGGGCGTCAATCTCGGTCACACCGGCAAAAGAGAGGAGCGAAACAGAGTTTTCTCGAGACAGCGCAAGGGCCATATTCCACGCGCGAATAGCCGGCCCGGCCATTTTTGCACCGATCGGGTCTCCGGTAATAATCAACACATTGGTCGTGCCACCGACCACATCGAACGTCGAGACGATCTTTTGGTATCCGTCGCGATAATACGGGTTCGGATACAACGGAGCGTCGGCTATTCCGAACAGCTTGTGCAAGCGACGGTCCGAAACAACCCGACTCGCCTGAACGCGATCTCGAGAAGCTCTCAAGTTTGGCAACTCTTCGACGAACTGATCAATTCCAAAAAAAGTGGACAGCGCGTGCTTCGATACGGTCGCGGTAACGCCATCGTCCTCGTCACTGTTTGTCAGCTCGTATGACGTTGAATCCAAACCGCCGCGCGCGACCGCACGACGAACCGCCAGCGCGAGAGCCGCCGAGAGCGTGCGACCGAGCGTCGGTTGTTCGACGTTTTTGAAAAGCGTAAAGAGCGCATTCCGCTCTAACAAGTAGTTTTCTTTGTGTTCCCCGTGCGACGCCATGGATGCGTGATGGCGGTGAAAAGCGAGAGAACTCGGCTGATATCTAAATCGCCACCCGCGAAGGTTCAGCCGCCAACCGAGATCGACGTCTTCGAAAAACATAAAATAGCGATCATCGAACCCTTCGAGCTGCTCAAAAACCTCGCGGCGCACAAACATGGCTGCCCCGGTCCCGAATAAGACATCGGTCGCATAATCGGCGTGACCGTCAAACGGAGCGGCAGCCCCGGGCTTGTATCCCATCCCGAACCACGTGAGTCCCGCACCGACGTAGTCAATCCGCTCGCCCTCCCAATCCAATACTTTGCTCGCGACCGCGCCAATGCGCGATGACTCGGCGAACGTTGCGATTGCCTCACGAATCCACGCGGCATCGGGGGACGCGTCATTGTTGAGAAATGCGAGAAATTCGCCCGAACTGCGCGACACACCGAGGTTGCACCCGCCCGCGAAGCCCAAATTTGATGTCGATTCGACGAGAGTGACATCGGGATGCGCCTCACGGATTCTTGCCGCGCTGTCGTCGCCGGACGCATTATCGACGACGACGATTTCTCTGAGGTCTGCCGGCCAGTCAACAACCTTGAGCTGCTCGATGGCAATTATCGTGTCGCCCGCGCCCCGATAATTCACCAGCACGACCGAAACGACACCCGACCGCACCCCAGGCATCCAAACCTCCTCGATGTCGGACGACTAGAGAATAGTAACAGCCGGTGTCCGCTCGCGGCCTACCATGGTTGAGTGTTAAATCGAGCGCCTCGCATTGACGTCGTTGTCGTCACTTTTAATAACGACGCCGTGATCGACGAGTGCTTGACGAGCCTCGACGTTCAGAATTATCCACTCGACCGCGTGTCCGTCATCGTTGTCGACAATGGGTCAACAGACGACTCGGTTGACCGAGTGCGAACCCGTCACCCGCGTGCCGAAGTCGTCGAAATGTCCGGCAACAGGGGTTTCGGCGCTGGAGTCAATGCGGGCATAGCGCGCGGCGACGGCGAGATCATCGTGCTTCTCAATAGCGACGCTCGGGCAGACCCCAATCTTTTGAGCGAACTCGTGAAACCATTCAACACACACGAACGAATCGCGGCCGTCACGGCGAAGATAATACTCGATGGCACGTTTGAACACTCCCCCTCGCGCGACTCCGGTTTTGTCACTCACGACGGTCTCGCGTGGCAGAGGGCCCCTCGCGGGATGACTCTCCTCAACAGCACGGGAAACCAAATCACGCGCTCGGGAAACGGGTTGGACCGCGATTGGCTGAAACCAGTGTCCTGCCGTGAGTCACCCCGCGAGGTTTTCGGTTTTTCCGGAGGCGGCGCGGCTCTTCGGCGGTCCGCGCTTGACGACGTGGGCCTCTTCGATGAGCGCCTCTTCATGTATTACGAAGACACCGACCTCTCGTGGCGAATGCGGCTCGCGGGGTGGCACGTGCACTACGCACCGGCTGGCGTCGTCTTTCATCGACACGCCGCCTCATCCGACGCCCGCTCCGCCACGTTTCGCACGTGGAACGAGACGAACCGTGTCCTCGTCGCAGTAAAAAATGGGACGCTTGGAATCGCGTTTCGCGCGATTGTGCGCGCTACATTTCACGCGTTCGGCGGCCGGTTGTGGGGCGCTCGCGGCGAATCCATGAGACGAACCCGCGCCCTCGAACGACGTCGGCGATTTCGCACGCTGGGGAGAATCCTCATGCGAGTCGGACCGTTCGCTCTCGAACGACGTCGCACACGCGCGAATGACAGACGGCGAGTCGCGCGATTCGCCGTTCCGGACTGAGAGCCTACGAGGGACCGATCGTCGCCTTTTTATAGTCGGCAATGACTCGATCAGCGGGTCCGGTTTTCTGAACCGCACCGTGGGCAAGCCACGTTGCGGTGTCGCACATCTCGAGGAGCGTTTGCATTGAGTGACTCACAATGACGACCGTCTTTCCCGCGGCCTTAAAGTCACGGAACTTCTGGGCGCATTTTTGTTGAAACGACGTGTCACCGACGGCCAGAACCTCGTCAACCAGGAGAATATCCGGATCGACATTTATCGCAACGGAAAAGCCAAGACGCACGTACATCCCGGAAGAATAGTTTTTGACGGGTTGATCAATAAATCTCTCGACCCCCGAAAAATCAACGATTGAATCAAATTTCGATTGGATTTCTTTTTTCGACATCCCCAAAATCGACCCGTTAAGAAAAACGTTCTCGCGCCCCGACAATTCTGGGTGAAACCCGGAACCAATTTCGAGCAACGCCGCCATTCGCCCGTGGCGAGCAATCGTTCCGGTGTCGGGGAACAGAATCTCAGCGACGCACTTGAGGAGAGTCGATTTTCCCGAACCGTTGTCACCAATGAGTGCGTACGTCGATCCGACCGGTATGTCGAAAGAGACATCGTCGAGCGCCCAAAAATCTTCGTGGATAAATCGCCGTCCGCGCATGATGGCAGCTTTGAGGGTTTGGTTTCGCTCGTGGTAAATACGGAATCGCTTCGATACCGAATTAATAGAGATCGCAGAGTCCATCACAGCAGTTCAGCCAGCTTCTTTTCACTTCGTTGGAACACATAGAATCCGAGCACGAGAGCAATCAACGCCCACCCAATGCACCAAAAGACGTCGTCAACCTCCGGCAACCGATTGTCATAGAGAAGATTGCGGAACACGGCGGAGAAACGCTCCATGGGATTCAAGCGATAGATGTCAAGGATCGTAATGTTCGTGCCTAACTGGCCGCCGTTCCGTTGGCTCACTTCCGCCACTTTTGCCACCGGATACAAGATCGGGGTCAAATAGAACCACATTTGCAAGAGAATTCCGACCAGGTACTGAGTGTCGCGGAAGTGCACATTCGCTATTGCCAAGACCAACGCGACACCCGCCGCGAAAAGCACGAGCAAGAACATGAAGACTACGAGAAGCGGTATCCACGGAACGACGAAAGCGCCAAAGAGCGACAGCGCCACCAAAAGCACGACCATTTCGATGCACCACGTGTAACTAGCCGAGAGAACCTGAGACAGCACGAGAGTGCTCCGAGGAAAATGGACCTTTTTGATGAGATCACTGTTTCCAAGGATCGACCCCATGCCGCCCATGATCACTGCGACAAAAAAATTCCAGGGAAGCAGCGCGCACAAGAGCCACAGCGCATAGAAATTCATGCCGCTCGGGTTGCCAGGCGCCGGCTGTACCTTAATTATGAGTGCGAAAACCACCGTATAGACGAGCATTGACGCAATAGGGTTGGCCAAAGACCAGAGCTGGCCAAAAATTGTCCGCTTGAATTTACCTCGAATTTCACGAAGTGTGAGGTTGAAGAGGAGTTCTCGCGAGACAAAAATCGCTTTCAGCGAGTTCATTCTCCAACTTTCCAGTGAGGCAACGAGATTCGTCGTGAGGTGTCTAAGCTAGCTAGTGTAATCGCGATCTTATCGAGGTCACACAACCGAAGGCTCACGCACTTTTGAGAAATTGTCTCACTGTCGTCCTCGACGCAACCGCCATTCCCCGTGATCGAGGTGGCGTCGGGCGATATATCGAGGGTATTGTCCAGCCACTCGCTCCCCGCGATGATTTGCGCGTGATCGTGCTGTGCCAACGCTACGACGCGGCACTCTTCACATCGATAGCGCCCAATGCCGAGGTCGTGGTCCCCGGTCACTGGATTGAGGCCCGCCCGTTACGGCTCCTTTGGGAACAACTCGTTTTGCCGCGAGTCGCGCGCCGACTCAACGCTCACGTGATTCATTCGCCGCACTATACGTTTCCGATTTTCACTCGTCTGCCGCGAATCGTCACAGTGCACGATGCCACTTTTTTTAGTCATCCACTACTGCACAATCGAATCAAGCGCATTTTTTTTCGGGCGTGGACTCGAGCCGCGCTGCGGAAAGCACGAGTGATCGTGGTTCCCAGTCGTGCGACGGCAGACGAACTAGGCCGCTACGCTCGGCACCCTCGAGACGTTGTCGTCGCTCACCACGGGGTCGACACCGCCCAATTTCACCCACCAAGCGAGAAAGAATCCGAGGGTGCGCGCGTAATCGTTGGCGACGCGGCCGCGCGCGGCTGGTTCCTTTTTCTTGGCACACTCGAACCCCGAAAAAACGTGGCAGCCCTCGTGCGCGCGTATCGTGAGATTGCCGATCGACGACCATCACACGGCGAATTACCGGCCCTCGTCTTGGCGGGTTCCGCCGGCTGGGGTCCCACGATCGATGACGAGGTCGCAGCTGTTTATGCGCCCGGGATTGTCGTTCTGCCGGGATACGTCGACCGTGCCGCTCTGCCGGGCCTTCTTGGGAACGCCGAGGTTGTCGTCTACCCGAGCCTGGGCGAGGGGTTCGGCTTGCCCGTTCTCGAAGCAATGGCATCGGGAGCGCTCGTACTGACGACCAATGAACTTGCGCTTCCCGAGGTCGGTGGCGACGCCGTCGCTTACACGGGCACCTCGTGGCCTGAAATCGCGTCTGCACTCGAAGCCGTCCTTGCTTCTCGTCCCGAAAAACGATCAGAATTGCGCGCGCGCGCGATCACGCGCGCGGGGCTTTTCACGTGGGAAGCCAGCGCCCACGAGCACTATCGTGCCTACCGAAAGGCGTCGCCGTGAGTATTGGAATCGTCACTATCACCCACAACCCGGGCGAATTTCTTGAGACGTTCTTGGGATCGATTGGCGAGGCCACCGCACAGCCAACCGAGGTCATCGTTGTCGACAATGTTTCGACCGACGGCGCCGTTGAGGCGACTCTTGACCGGTGGCCTCACGTCGCGCTTCGCCGGCTCGATCACAACGTCGGATATGGAAGCGCGGCAAACCGCGCGATTTCCCAATTGACGAGTAATCCTGAGTGGATCGTCGTGGCAAATCCTGACATTCGATTCCTTCCCGGATCAATTGATGAAATGATTCGCGCCGCGAATCGGTACGACCGCGTGGGAGCGGTGGGTCCACTCATTCGATCAGAGTCCGGAGATATCTACCCGTCGGCACGCGCGCTTCCATCAATCGGGCTCGGCGCGCCTCACGCCGTTCTCTCTCGCGTGTGGCCCTCAAACCCGTGGACTAAACGCTATCGACGTTCCACCGAGTCGACGGCGAACGAACGAGAGTCAGAATGGCTTTCGGGTTCGTGTCTCGCACTCGCGCGCGAGGCGTTTGACGGCGTCGGCGGATTCGACGAAGAGTATTTCATGTACTTCGAAGACGTCGATCTTGGCGACCGTCTTCGTCGCGACGGGTGGAAAAATATTTATGCCGTGCACGCGGAGGTCATTCACGTCGGCGCGCACTCGACCGCGCACGAGTCACGAAAAATGCTTCGAGCCCATCACACGAGCGCTTACCGCTATCTGTCTCGCAAGTATCGCGCGTGGTACTGGTATCCCGTGCGATTGGCGGTGCGGATTGGGCTCAAGCTTCGATTTCTCGTGATGAGCCGAGGTCACCCCACTTAGGGCGCACTGCGCTTCGGTGCGCGACTCAAAAGCGTCTTAATTCCGGTGACCACTACTCGAAAGGGCGCCGTTATTCGCCACGACGTGCTCGTTTTCAACTCGTGTACTTCGCGACGAAGCGCACGAAGATCACATTGTTCGACGGAGCGACTTGTGAAATTTCCGCGGACAAGATCGGGTGCTCGTCGCGGAGCACGACAAAATTCGATGAGCGGTTCGAGCGCGGTTTGCCACGTCATCGAAGCGGCAAATGCCCGAACGCGCGCAGCGGTTTCAGCGCGTAGCGCGTCGGAATAGAGAAGATCCTCAAGCGCAACCCGAAGGGCATCGACGTCATTCGCGGGAACAACGCGCCCGAGCCCGTTCTCGCGAATGACGTGACCGAATGTATCGCCGTCCGTGCTCACAATGGGCAACCCAACCCACAAATAGTCGAGAATACGAGTGCGGAAGCTGAACGCCGTCTCCAAGTGGTCAAGGTGGGTACTGACCCCGAGATCCGCGTCGAGAAGATAATCGGCGCGCTGATCATACGGTACCCATCCCGGATTAAAGAAGACAACCGAGTCACGGAGCCCGAGCGAGTCCGCCAACGCGTACGCGTCACGCGCCATTTTCATGGTTTCTACGTGGGGACTCGGGTGTTCAACCCCAAGAAAATAAAGGCGCACATTGTCGTGACGCTGGGACACGGCGTGCACGGCTTTGATCAGTGTGAGCGGGTCGAACCAATTGTAGATTCCGCCGCCCCACACAATGACCTTGTCGTCGTGCGAAATTCCCGGAACCGCTCCACGAATTCCATGATTGCGCTGGATCGGAGGGTCGTTTGCCACACCAAACGGAACAACGGCGAGCAACGAACGAAGGCTGCTGTCGTCATCGTACGTTTCCGGATTAATGCGGCCAAGAGCCGCAAGCTGCCCCAACCACAGGTCTCGCTGCTTGTCCGAGGCGCACATCAAAAAATCAGCTCGTTCAATTTGGTTGTTCAAGACCTCTGTTGTGCGCGCGGTCATTGACCAGCGTTCATCGCGAGGATAACCCTTGCTTTGTTCGAGTCGCTCGAGATGCATCGGATCGTAGATGTCAGCCACGATGATTTTCGAGGTTTCGCCAAGCCACGAGTGAATAGCGAGCAGGTACCCCTGAAGGATTATCACGTCACACCACTCGACGTGGCTTCGCAATTGTTTGGCGGTGACCGCCTGAGTGACAAGAAAGTCGTCACACTCTCGCGCGGCCCTCGTGGTCGAAACGAGACGGACGTGAGCGACCGCGAGCAGCGCGCACGACATTTCCCACGCTCGGATGGCGGGCCCGGCCATCCGAGCCCCCAACACATCGGTCGTCAGAACCAAGATTCGGGGACCCGAATGCGCGCGAATGCCGCCGCCGCGCGGGGCGTCGCGGATACCGCGAGATGCCTCGCGATCCATCTCTCCGGCACGCGAATTCTCTAGGTCAGGCATGTCGAGACCCTCACGAGGGTGTGGCTCGACACGTCAAAGCGCACGTCGTCGCCCACCGCACGGTCACGCGCGCTCCTCGAGAAGAGAAGCCAGATATCCGCCGTATCCGCTTTTCATGAGGGGCGACGCGAGGGCGGAGAGGTGCTCATCGCTAATCCACCCCGCACGCCACGCAATTTCTTCGACGCAACCGATTTTGAAACCCTGACGATCTTCGACAACCTTGACAAACTCCGAGGCATCCATCATGGATTCAACGGTCCCCGTGTCGAGCCACGCCGTTCCGCGGTCGAGCACTTGCACGTGAAGTGTACCGTTCTCAAGGTACCGCTCGTTGACCGCACTGATCTCTAGCTCTCCGCGCTCGCTCGGCGTAATCGATGCGGCGATGTCGATGACCGAGTTGTCGTAGAAATACAAGCCCGGGACCGCATAACTGCTCTTCGGATGCTGAGGCTTCTCTTCAATTGAAAGCGCCGTCAACGTCTCGTCGAATTCGACAACACCATACGCGCGTGGATTGCTCACGTGGTACGCGAAGATGCGTGCGCCACTAATTTCGGCGTGCTCGTGGAGAGACGCACCGAGTCCGACGCCGTAGAAAATGTTGTCCCCCAATACCAAGGCAACGCTCTCGTTCCCCACGAACTCTTTGCCAATGACGAACGCTTGAGCAAGACCGTCGGGTGAGGGCTGCACCTCGTATTCGAGGCGAATTCCTAGGTCTGACCCATCACCCAAAAGGGCCCGGAACTGAGCGTTGTCGTGTGGCGTCGTAATGATCAAGATCTCCTTGATGCCCGCCATCATGAGCGTCGAGAGGGGATAGTAGATCATTGGCTTGTCGTAAATGGGCATCAGTTGTTTCGAGATGCCCTTGGTTATCGGCCACAAGCGCGTGCCACTGCCGCCCGCGAGAATAATTCCTCTCATGCGTTAGCCCTCCGTGTCGAGCGATGCGTAATACCCACGAGCGTCGTCCCACGTCGGCAAAATGCCGCTCGCAACGGCATCGGTCAAACTCGGTGCACTGATATCTTTTGGACCCACGAGCGGTTGAATATCTGTCGGAAACTCGAGAGCGACATCGGTATCCAGTGGATTGATTCCGTGTTCGCGCGCCGCGTTGAACACGTCGGTGACGAGATAGCTCACCGTCGCATTGTCGGTCAGCGCGATGAACGCGTGACCCAGGCCCTCGGCGAGATAGATTGCCCGTCGATCAACCGTGTCGAGGAGGACGCTGTCCCACCGACCGAAAGTGGGCGAGCCGACGCGAATATCGACCACGTAGTCCATGACCGCCCCGTGAGATACGGTCACGTATTTCGCTTGACCGGGGGGAATATCAGCAAAGTGAATTCCGCGAACGACGCCACGCTTCGATACCGACGTGTTTGCCTGGCGAAGGTTCAGGGAGTGCCCGACCGCCTCCTCCACGCGGTCAAATCGATACCACTCAAGAAAAATACCGCGATCATCCCCGTGAACTGTCGGGGTAATTTCATACGAGTCCGGTATCGAAAGTTCGCGAATATGCACGGCGTCGAGTCTACAGACTCCGTCGTCGGCGACAGTCGTCACCGCTGTCCCACACATCACGTCAATAACGCTCGGTTCATCACGTGGGTGTGCTCTGGCAATCGTTCCGCACGGATCGGGCCGAACCCGTGGGCTCGGCACTCGAGACGTCCTTGACCGATGATCGCGCTTCTTCGTCGCCACCCGACTCCGGATCGCCGACGAGCACGTACAGCGGTCGTCCCATCGCAACGTGAAGACTCATGCCAACGTACTCGGCGATAACGCCCAACGAAACGAGAATGGCACCCGAACACATCAAGACCACGACCATGAGAGAGGCCCAGCCCTCGGTCTCGACGGTCCCGCCGACAAGGATTTTCGTGACAATGACAAGCGCAAATACCGCGCCGGCGAGTGCGGAACACGCGCCCAGCACACTGACGAACCGCAGGCCGCGAGTGCCGCTCGTCAAAACCATTCGCCAGAAATACCCGAAGAGTCTCGTCATCGAATAACCCGATGGCCGATGACCGCCCGAACGCAATTCGGTCGGTACGGCCGTGATCCGCGTGGTCACCCACGACAGCGCCACATCGAGGTACACCCCGGATACCGCAAACTGCGCGAGCTGTCGACCCACATCGCCACGAACCAAGCGAAGACTTTGGAACACGCTGGAATCGGGCGTGCGAAAAAAACTGCCGAGCAATCGCTTCGCCATCTTCGACGACGCACTGCGGAAAAAACCGTTTGGACGATTATTCGTGAATCGGGCGTAAACAACGGCGCTTTTGCTTTCGATCGCTGCATCGAGAAATGCGCCAATCGCGGCGGGATCGTGTTGGCCGTCCTCATCCATCGTGACGATCCACTCGCCAGCCGACGATGACATCCCGGCGAGCGTCGCGGCATGCTGCCCCACATTGCGACTGAGCCACAGCGCCGTCACAACCGGATACGCGGCGTCGATTCGCCGAATTGCCGTGTCCGATTCGTCGGGACCGTTGTCGTAGACGAGGAAGACCTCTGCAACCCGAAAAAATCTTCCGTTGGGCGTCACGCTGCGTGCCGTCAGTCGATTGAGTTCCTCGACGACGCCATCGAGCGTGCGCTCACCCTGGAAGACGGGAATCACAACCGAAACCGTGTAGGTCCGGTGACGAACGGGGAGGGTCACGAGACGTGAATTTACCACGTTCGTTCGCCTTCTCTATTCGAATCAGCGCTTAAGGCGCACGAACGCGAATCTGCCATCGGGCGAAATCACCGCGGTCGAACCAAAGGATTGCGAGATTGCACCCTGCAACTCGGCACTTTTGTCGCCAAGAGCCACCCGATCGATGACAACACCGCACGCGTTGATGGCCGCGAGCGATTCTTTCATGCGGGGCACCGGCAACGACGCGTACGCGCCAACTTTGTCAATCGGTTCCCGACCCTTTATTCCCCCACCCGACCACGTGAGCGTCGATGAATGCAAAAACATTCTCAGTTGGTCAGAATCGGTCGCACCGTTAACGGGGGGTGATTCGGGAAATGCAATGTATGGCAATTGGTAAATAAGGCAGCCCCGAGGGACCGTATTCTCAATCCCTCGCACAAATGTTTCATCCGAAGAAAAAAGGTCGGAGGTGTGAGCGCGAGCAGCCGGGCTGACCGGGGGCACTTGGTCCCACACCGCGAAAGCCATCATGAGAACGGAAATAACCGCGGCAATGCACCCTCGGGCAATCGCACGATTGGCCTTCATTCGGTGGACGATCCAGGCTACCAAGCGATCAAGCACGAGTCCCAAGGCGGCAAGCGCAAGCAACGCGATGAAGATGGAAATGCGATTCCACGACCGAATAGGAAATGACGCGAACGAGAGAAAAGTCGACAAGCCGCCGACGGTGCCGAAAAAGAACGCAACGAGCGTAATACCGGCCACAATGGACAAGCGCCGGACGTAGCTGCGCGGTCCGCTCCACTCTGGTCGACCCGCGGCCAAGAGAAAATACAGCCCGACGATAAAAAGACTCACAAATCCCGCTCCGGCTATGAGCCCGAGCGCCGGCTCCTCCGAGGGAAGCGGATAGTGCGAGTCATAGAGTTCTCGCAGCACGCGAAAAGGTTCAAAACGATGACCGGGCATCGGAAGGAGGAGCGCCGCAAACTTGAACGAGTAAAGGTCCGCTTCAGGTGGGCTCCGAACAAAAACGGCGTCGTTCGCTCCATTCGTCAATCGAAACAGGAGACTGGGAATCACATTGGCGAACATAGTGACGACAATGAGAACACCCGCGGTGGTCGCCCCCCACAACCGTCGCCATGATCGCGTTCGCCACGCGACGCCGATTCCGATGACGGCGAGAATGAGCGCCGCAAAGATCGAATAGTACGACGAGGCGGTGCCCAAAAGCACGAGAATTCCAACCGTGGTAATCGTGCGCGTCGTGAGAAATCTCGTCCATCGCACACCGGAGTCTCGCACTCGCCAAATTGGCTCGTCCATCGCCACGCGATAAATGACCACCAACGCCAAAGGAACAACATAATAGGACGCGAGAAAGAGGTGCCCCTCACCTTTGACAAAGTGATAGGGCGCAAGTGAGTACACCACGGCGAGGGCCACGGCGAATGCTCGCGAGACTCCGACAATCCGCAAAAACCAAACCGCCGCGATTGCCGCCAGCGGAAACCCAGCAATGAAGTACACGTTCATGGTGACGCCGAATTCACCGCTCACGAAACCGAGTACTCGCGCCACGACAAAGTGAAGATTGTCGGCCGTTGGATAGTCGCCATAGTGCTGTCCGAACGGCGCCCCGAGAGCGGGCTGATTCGTGAACCACCCCGTCTCGATGACGGTCTTGAAATGCGACGCAACCGCGAGCGCATCACCGTTGTAATAGAGGGGAATTCGCCAATCGAGCGACCCGAGGTCGAGCGCAAACCAGACGAGGACAAACGAGAAGACCGCGGCGAAAGCGTAAAGCAGCCACTCGTGCGATGCGAAGCGAACCACGTACCACCCCTTCGGCACAGTCGTCTGCCGCCGACCCGTCACGATTCAACGACCATTCGTTGTCGGTTCACCGAATAAAACGCGCGGCGCGCTAGGGCCATGGCTTCGGCCCGCCTATTACCGATCCAGACATCTGACGCGCTTATGCGAGCGGGAACCCGGTGTCGGCACCACCGGTTGTAGGCCTTCGCGTCGCGCGCCTGATTGCCCATCAGTGCAACGCTCCACTGTGTTGTGCTCACTCGAAACCCGGCGAGCACTCGATCAACCGCGAGAAAGTCGGCGGTGAAGAGCACTCGAGAAAAAGTTGTCTGATCGATGAGGTACGGAAACTGACCATCCCACCCTCCAACCGATTCGAGACTGCTTCTGCGCATTGTCACGCAACCGGGTTCGCCAAAGACGTTTGTCCCGCGGCGCACCGCGTGGCGCACGACGTCGACACCCGACTGCACTCCTCGCTTGACGCCCTGGAGGCCCCGATTGCGAATGCGTACGTCACCGCGAGCCGTGAGAATATCGCGAGGCGACGACACGAGCGCAACGCTCGGATGGGCCGCGAGAGCGTCCACGTGGGATTCAAGAGCACCCGGGTAGAGCACGTCATCGCCCGGGAGAAGCTTCAGATATTCGCCCGACGCCGCGTCGGTCACTCGACGCCAGTTCGCCCACGCGCCACCGCCCGGCGCCGTCGACAACACGGTCACGCGCCGGTCGCCCGCAAAATTCTCAATGATCTCTCGAGATGAATCGGTTGACGAATGGTCCGAAACGATGAGTTCAAAGTCGCCAAAATCCTGAGAGAGCACCGAGCGCAGTGTCTCCGCGATGAACGATTCATTATTGAACGCGGGAACCACGACTGACACACGAGGCATAGGGCCTACTCCTCGAGAATGGCCCTCGCCAGGGGCACACGTAAGCGACGATGCGGTTAGCCGATACTCGACCAACACGGGAAGATTTCGACTCCGACGCCGAGAAATCATCGGAGGGAACGCCTCGAAGTCTAGCAACGGGTATCCCCGGTAGACTCGAGGCGGTTATCTCGACAGGAAGCAGCAATTCGCACCATGAAAATTCTTGTAACTGGTGGCGCCGGATTCATTGGCTCGAATTTCGTTCGTCGCATGATCGAAAATTCTTATGGGGGCCTCGAAGACGCCCAGGTCGTCGTTCTCGACGCACTGACGTACTCGGGCAACCTCGAGAACCTCAAGAGCGTGGCAAACTCTCCGCGATACTCGTTTGTCGAGGGTGATATTCGCGATAATGCCCTTCTCGATTCACTGTTCCCGTCGGTCGACGCGGTTGTGCACTTCGCCGCCGAATCGCACGTTGACAGGTCAGTCCGCAATGCGAGCGTCTTCGTCGAAACGAACGTCGTCGGGACACAGCGGTTGCTCGACGCCGCGGTGCGTCACGGCATCGAGCGTTTTGTGCACGTATCGACGGACGAGGTCTATGGCTCGATCACGACGGGCTCGTGGACGGAAGACCACATTCTCGAACCAAATTCACCGTATTCGGCATCAAAAGCCTCAAGCGACTTGATCGCGCGAAGTTACCATCGCACGCACGGCCTCAACGTTTCGATTACCCGGTGTTCCAATAACTACGGACCCTACCACTTTCCTGAAAAACTGATCCCGCTCTTTGTCACGAACCTCATCGACAACTCACCCGTTCCGCTTTACGGCGACGGAAACAACGTGCGTGATTGGCTCCACGTCGACGATCATACGAGAGGGATCGCTCTCGTGCTTACCAGGGGTTCGGCGGGAGAGATCTACAACATTGGTGGCGGAACCGAACTCACGAACCGCGAACTTACTCAGCGCCTCCTCGACGCGACCAATCACGATTGGTCTCTCGTTACTCCCGTTGCCGATCGAAAAGGCCACGACTTGCGCTACTCGGTCGACACGTCCAAGATTCACGCTGCAGTCGGATACGTGCCGCTCGTGCCGTTTGACAGCGGCCTCGCGAGCGTTGTGCGGTGGTACCGCGACAACCGCTCGTGGTGGGAGCCGCTCAAGGCAAAAGCATCGCTCGGCGCATGACTCGATACCTGGTGACGGGCGCGAGCGGAATGCTCGGTCGCGACGTGCAACAGACCCTCCGCCATCGCGATTTCACGGCACGTGGTCGCGACAGTCTCGACATCACCAACCTTGACTCGGTTCGCGACGCCGTCGCGGGGCACGATGTCGTCATTAACACCGCCGCCTATACAAAAGTGGACGACGCCGAGAGCAACGAAAATGAGGCCTTTTCAGTCAATGCAACCGGCGCGCGCAACCTCGCGGTCGCGGCCGCTGAATCTCACGCGCGACTCGTACATCTCTCAACCGACTACGTGTTTGACGGTCGGGCACCCGAACCGTATCGAGAAGATGCCCCTCGCAACCCGATTTCGGCGTACGGTCGGTCGAAAGCAGAGGGCGAACGGCTCGCGCTCGACGCGCATCCCGCGGGAACGTTCATTCTTCGCACCGCGTGGCTGTACGGCTCGGGCGGGTCAAATTTCGTCACATCAATGCTTCAACTCGCCGCGACGCGCGAGACCGTGAGCGTCGTCGACGACCAGTTCGGCCAGCCAACCTGGACGCGCGATGTGGCCCGCCGAATTCTTCAGCTCGTCGATTCACATGCGTCGGCCGGCATCTATCATGCAACCAATTCCGGTCGTGCGTCGTGGTTCGATTTTGCCCGCGCGGTGTTCGCTCAGGCGGGACTCGACCCTGATAGGGTCACTCCGACGGACAGCGCGCAATTTCAGCGTCCCGCGCCCCGGCCGGCAAACTCTGTGCTCAGTCAAGACAAATGGGAACACGTCGGCCTCCGACCCATGCGACCGTGGGAAAGCGCGCTCGACGAAGCTACGAGCGAGGGAGTTGTGAAACACAATGACGACTCTGCGGGTGATTCTTGATCAGCTAGCCGCACCGGTACCGGGCGGCATTGGTCGCTACACCGAAGAGCTCACGCGGCAGCTCGTTACCACGGCCCCGGCCGATTGCGAGGTCGAGGGGATGACATCGGCGCTCACCAACGCACAAGCGAGCGAAATCGAAGCGAAAGTGCCCGGGCTTGCCGGACTGCGCCAATCAGTGCTTCCGCGCCGGGGCCTCGCAACCGCGTGGCAATTCGGAATTGCAGTGACAACGAAACACAGCATGATTCACGCGCCGAGCTTGTGTGCGCCGCTTCGCCACCACGACCACGTCAACAATCCCGGTGATCAGATTGCCGTGACAATTCACGATGTCGTTCCGTGGACGAACCCCGAGACACTCACCAAACGAGGGGTTGCGTGGCACAAAGCGATGGCAAAGCGCGCGAAGAAATACGCGGACGCGATCATTGTTCCCACTCACGCGGTCGCCCACGAGCTTGCCGAGATTCTTCGCGTCGACGACCGGATCCGAGTAATCGGAGGCGCCGCGAGTTCGTCCCTCGCGGTCCCATCCGATGCCCACGCTCGCGCCCAGGCCCTCGACTTACCCGCGGAATACATTGTTTCGGTTGGCACGCTCGAACCGCGAAAGGGATTGAGAGAACTCATTCAGGCGCTCGCGCTGCCCGACGCGCCCGATCTTCCTCTCGTGGTCGTCGGCCCGACCGGTTGGGGTGGAATCGACGTTGCCGCCGTCGCGTACGACGCGGGTCTTCGTGAGGGGCGCGTGCGCACCCTCGGTTTTGTGAGCGATACCGACCTCGCGGTTGTTCTTGATCGAGCAACGGTGTTCGTGTATCCGAGCTTCGCAGAAGGCTTCGGGCTACCGGTGATCGAAGCATTTTGCCTCGGTACTCCGGTCATTCACTCGGATGCCCCCGCGCTCGTCGAAGTCGGCGCCGAAGCAAGCCTCGTTGTCGAGCGATCAGGCTCGGGGTACCCGGAGCGCATTGCCCACGCGCTCACGAGGGTGGCAACCGACCACGATCTCGCCATGCAACTCTCGGTTGCCGGACGCGACCGCGCGCGCGCGTTTAGTTGGCGGGATTCGGCCGAGCGAGTGTGGCAACTCCACGCCGATCTCTAGTCGCGCGACGCCTAGTGCTGCTGGGCTGCTTGCGGGTTGGCAATCGCAGCCTTCACCATGCCACGGATAGCATCGAAATCTGGGTCTGCCGGGTCAATCTGAGGTGGCACGAGCGCAACGTTTGTCACGGGCAATTCTTTCGACTTGAGGGCGAGGTTGACGAAATACCCCAGCATTGCTTGAGGAAGATCCGTATCGACGACCTGAACTCCCGCCTTCGCGACTTCTTCGAATCGCGTCAGCACGGTGGCCGGATTAAACTTGCTGCAAAATTGCCTCTTGAACTTGCCTCTGTCGCGCCATGCGATCATAATCGCTCGTCAAGTATCGAGAGCGGGCGTACCAGAGAGTGTGAAACCCATCGAGTTTTTGAACTCCGGGCTCAATCCACGCCGTAATTTTGACGGGATTGTTTCGTTCATCGTGTCCGGCACCCATCGGCACGCGCTCCGCTACATTTACCGTGACGCCACCGAGAGCATCAACCAAATCTGCGAATCCCTGCATTTCGATTAACACGTAATACTGAATCGTGAGACCCGTGACACCCTCTACCGCATCGCGCATCCCCTCAACACCCGGTCTACTGCCCGCGGCCGTCGCATTCGGATAGAACTCGGGCCTCTTCAATTCAACCTCGGTAAAGATCGTATTCAACTGGCACATATCAACCGCGCACTCGTCTTTGTAGCCATAGCCTTTTGGATACTTTTCAGCCATCGGCGAATTCGCGACAAACGGCGCGTTTTCGAGGTCACGAGGCAAGCCAATTGTGACGGACCTTCCCGTATCGGCGTCAACGCTAATGACCGAAATCGAGTCTGGCCGCATTCCATCACGATCCGGACCCGAATCGCCTCCCAGCAGCATGATGTTATATCGACCGTCAACGGGCGGTACCGGTGGACCCGACGCAAAAATTCCGCCGAGCAATCCCCGCTGAACTCCAACCAAATACGCGGCATACGATGCTGTTCCCGCGACGCCAACGAGCATCACGGTCGCAAACCCGGCAATCAACACGCGCGCCGACGGAAGAGCGCGAATGAGGCGAGCGAGCCGAAGCGTGTCAATCGTGAGCACAATCCACACAACCGCGTACGCGACGAGGACGCACTGAGCGACCAACAGCGTGACATCCATCGTCAGTACCGTCAGCACGATTGCTCGCGAGACGAACCACGTGACTGTGAGCGCAATCACGATAGCCCACAGCGTGAGAGTGGCAATTAGGCCAAATCGACCGAGGCGCCGATTGCCGGCCACGACTTGCGCGGATCCGGGAATCAGCACGTTCAAGATAATGAGCCACCATCCACGCCTCGACATGCCGACCACCGACGACGAGTCCGGGTACCGCAGCGGCGAAAGAATTGTCACTCGAGTTTCTCGCGATTCTGATCGGCGTTCACAACCGCGCCCTTTTTTTCTTCCGCGTACGCGACCGCGGCGGCAGCAAGCGCGTCGTCTGAAATCGCGAGAATCCGCACGGCCAAGAGTGCGGCGTTCAGGGCGCCGTTGATTGAAACGGTTGCCACGGGCACGCCCCCGGGCATTTGCACAATGGACAACAGCGAGTCGAGTCCGTCGAGCCGCTCAAGAGCGACCGGAACACCGATAACGGGCAACGTCGTCACGGCAGCGAGCATTCCAGGAAGATGAGCGGCTCCTCCGGCCCCGGCGATAATAACGGAAAGGCCCCGGTCGCGCGCCGACTTACCATAGTCGATCATTCGCTCTGGAGTGCGATGCGCCGACACGATATTGACCTCGTACGGGACGGAAAAATGCGCGAGAGTCTCACAAGCGGCATTCATCACAGAGCGGTCAGACTCCGAACCCATCACGACGCCAACGCCCCGCGCACCGGGGTGGGATGCGACGCCCACGGTCTCGCTCATCGAATTTCCTTTCCGCCGTACTGAAGCAATGGTAGGTATCAGTCCTGGAAGAATGCTGCCGCCGCGCGAGCGCGGTAAGCAACGTCGTCCAGATCGTCGCCCACCGCGGTCACGTGGCCAACTTTGCGACCGGGCCGGGGAACCTTGCCATAATTGTGTATTTTTACCGAGGGGTGCGCGGCCATTGCGGCCGGATATCGGTCGACGAGGGGCCCGCTCGAGGGGCCGCCAATAATGTTGACCATGACGGACCACAATTCTCGATTCTCCGACGCTCCCAACGGCCAATCGAGAATCGCGCGAAGGTGCTGTTCAAATTGACTCGACGTTGAACCGTCGATTGTCCAGTGCCCGCAATTGTGAGGTCGCATCGCGAGTTCGTTGATGAGCAGTCGACCATCGTCGGTCTCGAAGAGTTCTACTGCCAGAATGCCAACCACGTCGAGGCGCGTCGCAATCTCGGTCGCAATCTCGGCGGCCGCGCGCGACACCTTTAAATCGACACCGCGGGCGGGCGCAATGACTTCCGCACACACTCCTTCGCGCTGAACAGTTTCCACGAGGGGCCACATTGCAATCTCGCCGGAGGGTCTCCGCGCGACCAATTGCGCAACTTCGCGACGAAACGGGACCACTTCTTCGACGAGAAGCGCTCTCTCATCGCCGTGTGCTTCGAGCGCGGCCAACCAGTCGTCGGCACCGCGCGAATCGGAAACAACTCGCACTCCGCGGCCATCGTAGCCGCCGCGTGCGGTCTTCACGACACCGCGACCACCGTGCGCGGACAAGAAATCGGTCACGTCACTCGCCCCCACCACAGTCCGCCATTCGGGCACCGCGAGGCCGACGGTGTCGAGCGCTTCGCGCATCGCAATCTTGTCGTGCGAAAAGCGCAAGGCGTGTGGACCCGGACGCATGACGACGCCCAAATGATCGAGGCTCGCGAGCACGGTTGGCGGTACGTGTTCGTGATCAAACGTGAGGACATCGACCGTCTGAGCGAACGCGAGCACCTGATCGATATCGCGAAAATCCCCGAGGTCGGTCACGGCGAGACTTGCTGAGGCGTCGGAAGACTCGGCGAACACCTTCAGAGTGACGCCCAAAGCAATTGCAGGGGGAATTAGCATGCGGGCGAGCTGCCCACCACCGATGACTCCCACCGTCGCGTTCACGCCATCAAGCCTAACTCGCGCTCGCGAGGGGGCTGCGCGCACCGTTCCCAGGCGAGGCTCAGGCTACACTGTGAGGATTACCACCGGCGGGCACGTGCCGACCGCCAGCTGTTCGCGCAGCGGCGTGTGACTCGACGGCCCTATCAGCGTTAGTGGCGGAGCGCCCAACCGCGAACGATTCCACTCCGACGCCGTTGTGCGCGGGATGCATCCCGAGACCAGGAGTTACGAACGAGTGAAGCACAAGGTCGAGATTCTCGCGATACGCGTGTGGTCGAGCCTCGTCAAGTACTCGATCAAATTTGGCGTCGTCGGATTGCTCGGGTTTTTAATCGACACGGGAATCTTCAATGTTCTTCGTCTGATTGGAACCGGAGAAGAATGGTGGTCGTCTCCGCTCGGCGCAAAGACGATAAGCACCTCCATTGCGATCATTTTTAATTGGATTGGGAATCGCTATTGGACGTTTCGAGAACACCGACGCCGCAATTTTCTCCTCGAGCTCGTCGAATATTCGATTGTTTCAATTGGCGGCATGGTCATTGCGCTATTTTGCCTCTTTTTTACCCACCACGTTCTCGGTTATGTGAGCCTGCTGGCCGATAATCTGTCGGCCAACGTCATTGGCCTCTGTCTTGGCACGGCGTTTCGCTTCGTGCTCTACCGCTATTGGGTGTACGGGCACCATCGCGCCGACGGGCTCTCAACGACCGCTCGGGTCGAAGAAGCCCAGCGCGCGCTCTTTGAAGAACCGACCGCGCCAATCGAGATTGTCGCGCCCCGCGGTGCGACTCCGGCGTCGCACCCACGTTCAACAAGCACACAGGGAGAACGTGGTGGCCACTAGCCCATCGCCTCGCGACCACGAGACGGTCGCTCGTGGCACGCTCGTCATCATCCCGAGCTACAACGAAATCGACAATTTGCGGTCCATCGTAGAGCGCGTTCTCACTGCGGTCCCCTCGGCGCACATTTTGTGCATTGACGATGGGAGTCCCGACGGGACCGGGGCTGAAGCAGACAATCTCGCCGAGCACGACGAACGGATTTTTGCGATTCATCGGGTCGGCAAACTCGGGCTCGGCTCGGCGTATCTTCGCGGTTTTCGTTGGGGCCTCGATCACGACTACCGTCTCGTTGTTGAAATCGACGCCGACGGCTCGCATCCGCCCGAGTCGTTGCCCGAGATGATTCGCGTCGCGACCGAACCCGACGCCACGGGACGAGTCGTGGACCTCGTGATCGGTTCGCGATGGACCCCCGGTGGCACGGTCGTCAATTGGCCCGCACATCGGGAGCTGCTCAGCCGGGGCGGCAACGCGTATGCGCGAATCATTCTGGGGATTTCGGTGCGCGATGCGACGGGGGGCTTTCGAGTGTTTCGGTCCGATGCACTTCGAGCCATTCAGCTCGACGATGTGAATTCAAAAGGGTATTTTTTTCAAGTCGATATGACCGTGCGCGTGCTCGATGCCGGACTCCGGATTGCCGAGGTACCCATCGAGTTTCGCGAGCGCGAGGCCGGCACCTCGAAAATGAGCCAGTCAATCGTCGTCGAAGCAATGATAAAAGTTACCCTGTGGGGAATCAGACGCCGCGTTGCTCAACTCGCGCGCGTATTCGGCACCAACAACCGAAAAAAAGAAAGCGATTAGCGCGGACCCCACGCAGCGAAGTCGGGTGCGAGCGCCGTTTGGTACGACTGAACGTGAGAAACGCTCACGTCGTGCTCTTCGATGAGATCGTGCAGCGCACGATGCACGTGGAGCGCGCCTGGCACGTCACGTACGGTGACGCGCACACCGCCATCGGATTTGATCACGAGGTTTCCCGTCCGGAACACGGTTTGGAGCACGGTCCGTCGGAGAGTAATCTCGTGGCTTCGGTTGTGCAACAGCTCAGTGCGCCTCCGAACGAAAAATCCGCGCGTCACGATGATCCGCCGCGTTGTGATCACGTACCGCTGACTCAGCCACGTGACCATTGGCACCAACCACAGCACAACCGCGACGACGACCGCGCCCGCGATGATCACGTTATTTTGCCACGCTTCGGGAAGATTCCCGGCAAAATAGCCGACGGCGCCAGCACTTGCGATGAGAACGATGCTCGGCGCAACGAGAATGCGCGCGTGGGGGCGCAAACGCGCGATAACGTGCTCCGCCGGAACCGCATCGCTTCGCGCGGAATACGCGTCGGCGAGCACACTCCGCTGCTTCGAGAACACCATTTCCTATTAATACCTCAAATGCGTAATATCGCCCGCGGCGACAGCCTGAGTGCCACGCGTCGTCGTCTGCACGAGGAGGCGACCCGCGGAGTCGAAGCCGACCGCGATCCCGATCATCGTATCTTCCCCACTGCGCTCTACTGACACGCGACGGCCAAGTGTTCCGCACACGGCGGTCACCGCGTCGCGAATTCCACTCGTGCGGACATCTCCGTTGGTCTCGAGATATCGACTCACGTGCGCCGTAAGTCGCGTGAGGTAATCGGCCAGAAGCGAGTCAATCGTCTCGTCCAACGGCGACCCACTGGGAACCGCGTGTTCGATCGCCAACGAGGTCGAGGTCGGCGTTGGCGCGGTTTCCGCATCGAAGGCAACATTAAGACCCGCGCCAATAACGACGACGGGCGCGCCGTCGCGGTCTGCGACAACCTCACACAAAATTCCAGAAATCTTTCGCTCGCGAGCCACGAGCTCGCTCGAGACTTTCACGACCACGTCGTTTGGCCACTTGAGTTCGGCTCGAGAGGGGTCGGCGCCCGCTCGCGACAGTGCGGCGCGGACCGTCTCGGTCATCGCGAGGCCCGCTCCAAGCGAAAGCCACCCGACTCTGTCGTTCGGCAGTTGGTCGCCACGAACGCTCGGGCGAACAAGGACCGAAACCGCGAGGGACGTGCCTCGCGGTGCGCCCCATGATCGACCGAGTCGACCGCGTCCCGCGCGTTGGTCGAGGGTCGCAATCGTCGCAAAATTCGGCCAATTCGCGACGTCGCCGCGCGCGATGCGCTCGCACACGTCATCATTTGTCGACCCGGTCTCTTCGCGCCACACCAAGCGAGGAACTCGCGCACGGCTCTCTGGGAGGTTCATGCCCTCGAATCTACCCACTGCGGCACCGGGTCCGAAGGTAGAGTGAATCGCGTGACCGAGGAACTATCCGTGCCCACGCATACCATGTCGACAACGGCGGGTAAGCTTGCCGATCTCTTTGACCGCTACCACGAAGCCGTGACCGCGAGTGGCGATGCAGCCATTGCGAAACAACACGCCCGCGGCAAGATGACAGCCCGAGAGCGCCTCGACGAACTGCTCGATGAGGGATCTTTTGTCGAGCTCGACGAGTTTGTCCGGCATCGCACTCACGCGTTTGGCATGGAATCAAGGAGGCCCTACGGTGACGCGGTCGTCACCGGAACGGGCACAATTCACGGTCGCCAGGTTGCCGTCTATTCTCAAGACTTTACAATTTTTGGTGGTTCACTCGGCGAGGTCGCTGGCGAGAAGATTATCAAGGTAATGGATTTAGCCCTCAAGACGGGCGTGCCGCTCATCGGAATTCTCGACTCGGGTGGTGCGCGAATTCAAGAGGGCGTCGTCGCGTTGGGAAAATACGGCGAAATTTTTCGCCGCAACACCGCCGCGTCTGGAGTCATCCCTCAGATCTCGATCATTATGGGTCCAGCAGCGGGGGGCGCAGTCTATTCTCCCGCGCTGACCGACTTTGTCATTATGGTCGACAAGACGAGCCACATGTTCGTGACCGGTCCCGACGTGATTAAAACGGTCACGGGCGAAGAGGTGGGCTTCGAAGAGCTGGGCGGTGCTCTCACACACAACAGCGTCTCGGGCGTCTCCCACTACCTCGCGAGCGATGAAAGCGACGCGCTCGATTACGCGCGCACCCTTCTCGGGTTTCTCCCCGACAATAATCTCGCCGAACTTCCCGCGTATGACAGCACCGCGTCACTCGAGGTCACCGACGCGGATCGCGCGCTCAACACGATCATTCCCGACAGCCCCAATCAGCCATACGACATGCACGCCATTATCGAACGGGTCATCGACCGAGGCGACTTCCTCGAGGTTCAACCATTCTTTGCCCCCAACATCGTGATTGGCTTTGCGAGGGTCGAGGGCCGCTCGATTGGAATTATTGCAAATCAACCCGATTCGATGGCGGGAACCCTCAACATTGAGGCGGGTGAGAAAGCCGCGCGCTTTGTGCGGTTTTGCGACGCATTTTCAATACCCATCCTCACACTCGTGGATGTTCCCGGTTACTTGCCCGGAACCGATCAGGAGTGGACCGGGGTCATTCGTCGAGGTGCAAAACTCCTCTACGCGTACGCCGAGGCGACAGTACCGCTCGTGACGGTGATTACCCGAAAAGCGTACGGCGGCGCCTACATTGTGATGGGGTCGAAACAATTGGGCGCTGACATCAATCTCGCGTGGCCCACCGCCGAAATCGCGGTGATGGGCGGGCAGGGCGCGGTCAACATTCTCTATCGCAATGAAATCACGGCCGCGGAAGAATCGGGCGAAGACGTCGCGGAGGTGCGTGCTCGACTCGCGAACGAGTACACCTACAACGTGGCGAGCCCGTTTCTCGCTGCCGAGCGCGGTGAGCTCGACGGTGTCATTGAACCAGCGACGACGCGAGTAGCCGTCATCAAGGCGCTCCGAGCCCTTCGAACCAAGAGAAGCACGCTGCCGGCGAAAAAGCACGGGAATATTCCACTGTGACGCGGGCCGCTCATCGAGCCGCTGCGTCGGAGTCGCAGCTCGTACCCGACGTGGTTATTGTCCGACCGGTCGTCAACGAGAATGAGGCCGCTGCGATCATCGCGGTCGTTGGGGCAGCGTTCGCTCGCGAGGCGTGGGCGGCACGAGGGTGGAATCGTCCAGCAAATTTGTGGGAGCGTAGTCGGTCACGCGTGCCCGCTCCCATCGTACCGGGCACGACTCGGTGGCGGGGATTCTCGGGCTAATTCGCCTCGCGAGCGAAAGGCTGACGCCGATGTCCGTGTCATTCTGACGGTCGCGTTTGGCACGGTGTCCCCCAAAATGACGACTAGCCGGACGCTCGCCCGGCAGTGCAAGATAACTTTTGCTAGGTGTCTCTCTCTAAGAGTTGCACCGCCAAACTTTCACCAACTCGACGAGAGTCGGCGAAAGTTTGGGGGCGAGTCAGGGCAATATTCGGGTTATTTCCTTGACTCGGGATGTGAATGAAGGGCCGGTCGTCACGATGACCGGCCCTTCATCACAATTATCTGTCGCGCGGTCGAGGAATTTCCAACCAGAGGTGCACTTCGTCATCCGACGAATCGTGCCCGAGAACACTCGCCCCGTCGTCACAACTGACGAGACCAACAACCGTGATCGCCGTATCTGACCCCTCCGGTGCGGTTCTCGCGATGATACGGTTGGCTCCCGTGTGCTCGATTGCGGTGGCAAGTTGGCTCAGCACGCCGCGAACGGCCGTCGGATCGAGGTCGTCGAGTCCGCCCTCGTCGAGCAACGTGACCATTGCCCCGCGCCGCCGAGCGGCCCTGACGCCTTCTCGAACTCGGTCGTTAGAAGTGTTCGACCCCGAATCTCGTCGCGAATGGCCGCCTCGAGGTAGAGACACTCCTGCCTTTTTGGTTGAGTCAAATCGCCGTCTTGACCGATGATCTCCCTCAGCATCGGCGCGGCAATCGAATAAATTTGTCCGAGCCTCCCCGTGCGTTCTGAAAGGTGCGCTTCCGAAGCAGCCTGCCACTCGGCGGCTTGTCGCTCGGCTGCGACAAACTGGAGCGCGTCTTTTTCTGCCCTCTCAAGCGCAATCGTCAACACGTGCGCCATACAGACCCACACGACGCTGCCGATCACCCCGAGGGCGGGTAACGCGGCGAACCCCGCCCACGCCGCCGAGTGTGCGACAAGAAAAATTACGCCAAGCCACGCATACGTCTTTCTGCGGCGAACGACCGTTATCGTCATGAGCGTCCCGACTGCCGCGACATACCAGGTCGCGTAACCGTTGTCGCTCGCTGGATTGAGCTGACTCGTCACGAGAACAGGAAGTGCGACAGCCACCGCTACATTGCCCGCGCCAAGCCACCGAGGCATTGATATGGGACTTGCTGGCCACAGGCTTATCACCGTGGTCACCGCGTAAAGCGCCATGGCGACGACAAAGGGAACAGCCGACGCGGCCTTGCTGATCGAGGACGCGGCAAGAACGAGGTGGTAGGCGGATACGACAGCCGCGAGGCTAAGGATGAGGGCGCGAGGAATCGCAATCATCGCGAAAGACTCCCCCGCAACGACGATTCGTCCCGGCGTCGAGCACGCGCGCCGTGCTCGGCAGGCCACCGAATTGTGACAACGGCCCCGCTCCCTGGGCGCGCGTGAATTGACACGCTTCCGGAGACGTTCTCAATCCGTTCGCGGATCGAAACGCGCACCCCCAAACGCTCCTCGGGAACGTACGCTTCATCGAAGCCCCGGCCCGTATCCGCGATGCAAACAACAATGCCGCCTCGCTCTGGGCAGTCTGTCGTCACGGTTCGAATGACCGCGGGACCGTCGCCCGCGTGCTGCACGCTATTGACCATGGCCTGAACCGCCGCCGCATGGAGTGCCTCCGCCACGCTGAGTGGCACTCTCGCGGCCGAGCTTCCGCGAGAGTGAATGTCAAAAGACATTGCCGCAGCCGTTTGTCCAATTCGCGCGGCAATCTCAACCACGGTCGATGACGAATCCCCGTCGGGCTGTTCAACACTCGCTTCGTAAAGGTGACCGATTGCATTCTTAGCCATCGTTGCGGCGAGGTGCTGAGCGTCCTTGCCGTGCGCGAAAGCCGCGGACAACAGAGTCGTGAGCACGCTGTCGTGCACGATCGCATCGACCTGCACTCGCTCGCTCTCGATCGCGTGCTTTCTCACGGCGTCAAAGTACCGGTTGAGCGCGGCGCCTTGAGCGGAGTCAACCGTCACCGCCGCTTGCCGGAGCATCGTGATAATGACGAGGATGGTGCCGCCAAGAATGATCGCGTACGCCGTGTCGAGGGTTGCGAGGCCCCACCCAATTGAACCGCACGAGGGCGACATGCGAACCGCGCCAAACACAACTGGTACGACAATTGTGAACGCCGCCGCCCATCGCGTCCTGAACGCTACCGCGGCGCACGACGTTGCGACCGTGCAGAGATACCACAACCACGGCCGACCATCGCCGTCTGGATGAGGCTCAAACACAAAGGTAGGCCACAATAGGAGTGCGAGCACGTAGGTAATCGCCACGAATCCGTTTGCTATCGCAACACCGCGTTTGAGCGCTGCGGCAAGGACGACGCCACACATCCCACCCAAAAGAGCGGCATCGATTGCGCTTGACCACACGGGTCGAGTAACGGGAACGACAGCGACCATCAGTGGCACAGCTTGTAGGCCAAACACGAGACCGAAGCCTCCAACGGCGCGCGAAACGATTTTTTCGATTCGCGCGCGGCTCATTGGGTTGGGAAACTTTCCCGCCACCGTCGGCGCGGGCGCTTCGATCCGGGTCGCGCCGCTAGCGGGTGGCATCGCCACCATCGGGGTCGAGACCCGGCAAGATACCATCTTCGACAGCTCGGCGCAGCAAATCAACCTTGGTCGGGGCCGGACGACCGACCTCGACGTACTTTACACGGATCCGGTCAAGGTATTCGCGCGCGGTCGAGTTCGCGATACCCAGCTGCGAGGCCACCAACTTGAGCGGAAGCCCCGACGCATAGAGATGAAGGACATCCCTCTCTCGCCTGCCCAATTGTGCCTTTGCAAAATCGCGGTCCGCGTCAATCGCGGTTGCCCACTCGAGGTTATTGAGCACGTCGCCTCGCGCGACCGTTGCGACTGCGGCCATGACTGTGCGCGTCCCGATCGATTTGGGAATGACGCCCGCCGCGCCGGCCGCGAGTGACTCGCGAACGCTCGCGACACGATCCGCGATTGTGTGAACGAGAACGGCGGCGCCCGTGGATTGCGCGCTTTTGACGTTGCTCGTCACGGTCGACCCGTCGCCGAGAGAAAGGTCGAGAACGACGACATCGCACGGCTGGCCCGAAAGTTCTCTCACGAATTCCTTGACGTTTGCTCCCGTGCCGACAACGGTGTACCCCACCTCAAGGCACGATGCCTTCAATCCAATACGGACTGATTCATGATCGTCAACAATCCCCACAGTGACAGGCGAGCTCGCGACGGCAACCGCGTGGCCACGACTTTTCTGCGCTGATTTTGTCACCCTAATCCCGTCTCAACCTGCTCTGTGTTCGACCCAATCTTAACCAGCCCGATTCATATCGGCGATCAGTAAACAGAATATGGTTTTGAAGACGATCCGTCACGGGGCACGGTTACGCCGCGCACGCGGCGTCGCGACCGTTCGACAAAGACACGTCCATGAGCAACGATGGACCAGCGTCAGGAAGGAAAATTGTGCGTTTCTATCTCGCGTCGGCGTCTCCCGCGCGCTTGAGCGTGCTTCGCGCCGCCGGGCTCGATCCAATCGCGGTGCCCAGCGCGATTGACGAAGCGGCAATCGTCACACGCGTGGAGGCGCAATCCGGTCCGCTAGACGGGGGTTCTCTCGTGCAACTACTCGCGAAAGCCAAGGCCGAATCGATCATTTCCCGGTTCGCTAATGACGCCGTAGACGTCGAGCGCGAGGGCGATTTTTGGCGCAACAGCCTCGTCTTTGGGGGCGATTCGGCTTTCGTGATCGACGAAGTGATCTACGGCAAGCCGCACACCCAGGACGCGGCGATCCGCAGATTGAGCGCGTTCCGTGGACGAACGGGTGCACTTTACTCGGGTCACTGGCTCGCGCGTGTGCACAATGGTCGCGTGACCGCCGCGGTCGGTGGCGTGTCGAACGCACGCGTGACACTCGCGAGCGACGTCACCGACACCGAAATTGCCGCGTATGTTGAAACCGGCGAGCCACTCGAGGTTGCGGGTGCATTTACGATTGATGGCATCGGCGCGGCATTTATCGCGTCAATTGACGGCGATCCGAGCACGGTCATTGGCGTCTCCGTCCCCCTATTGCGATCACTCGTGCGTCGCGTCGGGGTGGACTGGCACTCTCTGTGGCAACCGCGGCGTACGGGCGAGCTCGACGGATCAATAGGCTAGAGAATTATGTCGCGCATTACGAGGGTCCTCGTCGCCAATCGGGGAGAAATTGCTGTCCGGGTTATCCGAGGCGCGCGCGACAGCGGAATCTCGTCTGTCGCGGTCTATGCCGACCAAGATCGAGACGCGCTTCACGCGTCGCTTGCCGACGATTCATTCGCGCTGCACGGTGCAACAAGCGCCCACACGTACCTCTCGATCGACAAGATCCTGTCGATCGCTCACCGATCAGGCGCCGACGCGGTGCATCCCGGCTACGGCTTTTTGGCGGAGAATGCGCATTTCGCGCGAGCCGTCATCGATGCCGGAATGACGTGGGTCGGCCCCAGCCCCGAAGCAATCGAACGCCTCGGCGACAAGGTTTCGGCCCGGCACATCGCTCGAAAAGTGGGTGCGCCGCTTGCGCCCGGAACGCTCAATCCGGTCGCTTCCACGGCCGAGGTGCTTGACTTTATCGACGTGCACGGCCTTCCCGTTGCGATCAAAGCCGCATTCGGCGGAGGAGGGCGCGGCCTCAAAGTCGTTCGCGAGAGAACCGCGGTTGGCGAGCTCTTCGAGTCGGCGACGCGCGAAGCGATCACGGCGTTTGGGCGCGGAGAGTGCTTCGTCGAAAAGTATCTTGATCGTCCGAGACACGTCGAAATACAGTGCTTGGCCGATACAACGGGAAAAGTCGTCGTCGTCTCGACGAGAGATTGCTCGTTGCAGCGACGACATCAAAAACTCGTCGAAGAGGCACCCGCACCCTTTCTCACCGACGAGCAAAACGTCGAAATTAAGCGCGCCTCGAAAGCAATTTTGAGCGAGGTCGGTTATGTCGGCGCGGGCACGTGCGAATTCCTCATTGGCGCCGACGGGACCGTATCCTTCCTCGAGGTCAATACGCGTCTTCAAGTGGAACACCCCGTGACCGAAGAGATCACCGGCATCGACCTCGTTCGCGAACAGTTTCGACTCGCCGCGGGAGAACCCCTCGATTGTGATGACCCGATCACAACGGGGCACTCGTTTGAATTTCGTCTTAACGGCGAAGATGCTGGGCGCGGCTTTGTCCCCGGCCCCGGTCGCGTGACCGTCTTCCGCCCTCCCGGTGGCCCCGGCGTACGCGTGGACAGCGGTGTGCAAGCTGGCGATGTCATTTCGGGTGCGTTCGACTCGCTGCTCGCAAAACTCATTGTGACCGGCGCGTCACGAAGTGAGGCACTCGAGCGTGCGCGGCGCGCTCTTGACGAATTTGACGTCGCGGGGATGCCGACCGTGCTCCCGTTCCACCGCGCGGTCGTGCGCGAGAAGGCGTTTACCGCGACAACCGGCGCTCAATTTGGAGTGCACACTCGCTGGATCGAAACCGAATTCAATAACTCGATTGAGCCGTGGGGAGGCGCCCGAGGCGAAGCGGCGACCGCACCGGCTCGACACTCCGTCACGATCGAAGTCGACGGCCGCCGCATTGAGGTGAGTCTTCCATTTGCGCTCGGGGGATCCTCTCTTTCTGGTCCCGACGGACACGGTGCCGGAACCCACGCTGCGACACAGGGCCCGCGCCAACCGCCACGGCGTCGCGAGCACTCGTCGCAGTCCGTGACAATTGGCGGCGATGCCGTCAAGGCGCCCATGCAGGCAACCGTCGTGAAAATAGCCGTCCGCGAGGGAGACCGCGTCGCTCTAGGCGACCACTTGCTCGTGCTTGAGGCAATGAAGATGGAACAGTCCCTGACCGCGCACAAAGACGGTATCGTCGGTCCGATTGCGGCAGAAGTGGGGGCAACCGTCGCGTCGGGGCACGTCTTGCTCACAATCACGGGCTGACGCGAGAAGCATCCGTTACACGACGATGTGCATCGCGCGAGCCGCCTCAGAGATGCTCCCCGACAGCGAGGGGTAAACGGCAAATGCCCGAGCAACCTGATCAACGGTCAAACGATGCTCGACAGCGAGCGCGAGGGGAAAGACCAGTTCGCTTGCCTTTGGCGCGACAATGACGCCGCCAATCACAGTGCCCGATCCGATGCGCGCAAAGAGCTTGACGAAACCGTCTTTGATTCCCATCATTTTGGCCCGCGGATTCGACGACAAGGGCAACTTGTAGATGTCTCCTTGCGCGACGCCTTCTTCAATTTGCTTTTGAGTCCAGCCGACGGTCGCGATTTCGGGTTGGGTGAAAATGTTGGCGGCAACGTTGCGGAGCTCGAACGGGTTGACCGCGTCTCCCATCGCGTGAAACACCGCCGTGCGTCCTTGCATCGCGGCAACGGATGCCAGGGGCATAGAGGTTGTGCAATCTCCCGCGGCGTAGATATTGGGGACGCTCGTTCGGGCAACTCGATTGACGCGCACGTGTCCCGTGTCGATTACTTGCACCCCCGCGGCGTCAAGGCCGATATCCGCGGTGTTTGGAACGGAACCGACGGCCATGAGAGCGTGCGTGCCCTCAATAATCGTCCCGTCGGTGAGCGTTGCAACGACCCCGTTATCGCGCCGAACGATTGATTCCGCGCGGGCCTTCGACAAGACGGTCATGCCGTTTCGCCGAAAAACGTCTTCGATCACACGCGCGGCGTCCGCGTCTTCGCCGGGAAGCACTTGGTCGCGACTCGAGATCAACGTAACGGTCGACCCGAGCGCCGTGTACGCCGACGCAAATTCGGCCCCCGTGACCCCCGATCCCACAACGATGAGGCGCTCGGGAATCACGTCTAGGTCGTACACCTGTGTCCACGTCAGGATTCGCTCGCCGTCGGGGACCGCCGACGGAAGAATGCGCGGACTCGCGCCGACCGCAACAACGAACGTGTCCGCAGCGACCCGCTCGATCTCGTCGCGAGCGGCGCCCGCTCCGGCGGACACGACGACTCCCCCGGACCCGTCGAGACGCCCGTGCCCGTGAATCACGCGCACGCCCGCGCGGACCAGGTTTTGTCGCATTTCATCCGATTGAGCGTGCGCGAGCGCAAGGAGCCGTTTATTGACGGCCGCCAAGTCCACGACGACCCCGGGGCGCTCAGGAACGTCGGAATGCACGGTACTACCCGAAAAATGGACGCCGAGGTTCCCCGCCTTGCCAATCTCGTGCGCTGCCTCGGCGGTTGCAATAAGCGTCTTCGACGGCACCACATCGGTGATGACGGCAGAACCCCCCACCCCGACGCGCTCGATAAGCGTGACCTCAGCGCCTAATTGGACGCCCGCGAGCGCGGCTTCATATCCTCCGGGTCCGCCTCCGACGACGGCAATACTCTGGGCCCGCTCGAACTCGTGCGACATGTGCTCATTGTCTCAAGGTCCGTCGATTCGGCAAAGCTCGTGCCGACTACGAGCGTTTGTGTTGGCCCCCCGGCCCAGGACTCGCGCAGTAGAGTGGGCTGATGGCCGATCCCAACCCTCTCGACGCGCCCGAAACCGATCCCTTCGATGTGGCTCGCACGGCCGCGGCGCAAATCGCCGAGAGAACCGGAGTTGATCGTCACGAGATTGCGGTCACGCTCGGCAGTGGGTGGGGTGACTCGGCACACCTCATTGGCGAGACGACGGCAACTATTTCGGCGTGCGAAATTGATGGCTTTAGCGCGCCCGCCGTCGCCGGACACGCGGGCGCGATCACATCGATTGAACTCCCCACCGGAAAACGCGTGCTCGTCATGAGCGCTCGCACGCACTACTACGAGGGGCACGGTGTTCGCCGTGTTGTTCACGGTGTTCGTACCGCGGCAGCGGCCGGAGCGCGCATCATGGTTTTGACAAATGGCGCCGGGTCGACAAAAAAAGACTGGGCGCCCGGGCGCCCGGTACTCATTGCCGACCACATCAACCTGACCGCCAACTCGCCCGTCGAGGGAGCGACGTTTGTCGATCTCACCGACCTGTATTCGCGCCGCTTGCGCGATCTTGCTCGTTCAGTCGACTCGACGCTCGCGGAAGGGGTCTATACCCAGTTTCGTGGTCCACACTATGAAACGCCCGCTGAGGTTCGAATGGCCGCACTCCTTGGCGGCGACCTCGTCGGAATGTCGACCGCCCTCGAAGCGATTGCGGCGCGGCAATCGGGCATGGAAATCCTGGGATTGTCCTTGGTTACCAATTTTGCCGCGGGAATTCAACCAACGGCCCTTCATCACTCCGACGTTCTCGAGGCGGGCGCGGCAGCGGGGCCGTCGATCAGCTCTCTCCTCGCGCGAGTCATCGAGCACTTGTGACCGACTCCGTTCTCGATGCCGCCACCGAGTGGATCGCTCAAGACCCCGACCCCGAGACTCGCACCGAACTCGACGCGCTTGTGACGAGCGCGCAATCCGGTTCCTCTCGTGCGCTCGCCGAACTGCACGCGCGATTTGACTCGAGGCTCGCGTTTGGAACCGCGGGAATACGCGGTGCGTTGGGGGCCGGACCAAATCGAATCAATCGCGTTCTCGTCGCTCAAGCCGCAGCCGGACTCGCGGCCTTCTTGACCGACCGGGCGCGCGGTGCCGACGCTCTGTCCGTCGTGATCGGATTTGATGGACGAAAGAATTCGCGCGTCTTCGCAACTGATGCCGCCGAGATCCTGGCTGGTGCTGGGCTCCGCGCCGTGTTGTTCAACCGGCCGCTTCCGACACCCGTGCTCGCTTTCGCGGTTCGACACACTCACGCGACCGCGGGAATCATGGTGACCGCTTCGCACAACCCGGCCGCCGACAACGGATTCAAGGTGTATTTGGGCGGTGCGGATCATGGTTCGCAGATTATTCCGCCGTCCGACACCGCAATTGCCTCACACATTGGCCACGTCGCGACCCACCGTCGTGTTCCCGATCTGCCGCGCTCATTCACCTATGAGGCCGCCGACGAGTCAATTGTCGACGAATACGTCAGGTCGACCGCGTCGATAGCAACCCGACCGGCGGTTCAACCCTCGGTCGTGTATACGGCCCTGCACGGAGTGGGGTGGGACACTGCGCGGCGCGTATTCGTCGCGGCCGGCTTTGTCGAACCCGTCGTCGTGCGCGAGCAAATTGAACCCGACTCGTCATTTCCCACGGTCGTTTTTCCGAACCCCGAGGAGCCGGGAGCGCTCGACCTGTCGTATGAAACGGCTCGTGCGGTTGGCGCCGATTTCGTCATCGCACACGACCCAGACGCTGATCGGCTTGCAATCGCCGTCTCCGACGCCGACGCGCGCGCGACGTATCGTCGCTTGACGGGTAACGAAGTGGGGGCTCTTTTGGGATGGTTTGTTGCCGAACGGGCCGCGGTTCACGGTGGCGGGACTCTCGCCGCATCAATCGTGTCCTCCCCCGCATTGGCGCGCGTTGCACCGGAATACGGGCTCGGTTTCGAAGAGACCCTTACGGGATTTAAGTGGGTGTCGCGCGTTCCCAATCTGGTGTTTGGATTCGAGGAGGCTCTCGGATACCTCGTCAATCCCGAAACCGTGAGCGATAAAGATGGAATTTCTGCCGCGGTGCTTGTTCTCGATCTCGCCGCGCGCAGCGCCGCGCGCGGCGAGACACTGGCCGACAAGCTTGACCAGTTTGCCGAAAGATTCGGCTATTTCGCGTCGGACCAGGTTTCAATTCGTGTCACCGACGTGTCGTCCCTGTCCCGAATCATGACGACGCTGCGCACTCGTCCGCCGCACGCCATTGGCGACCTCGCTGTCGAGAGAATCGACGACTTTGTCAATGGTTTCGAACGTTTTCCCCCGAGCGACGTGTTGCGCTTCGTTCTCTCGCAAGGAGTGCGGGTGATGATCCGCCCCAGTGGCACGGAGCCGAAGTTGAAAATCTACGTTGACGCCGTAAGCGACGAGGGCAGCGTTGCCGAACGACGGGTGCGCGCGTGGGCCCACGTGAGCGCCGCGTGTGCCGCGATGCGCGAAATTGTGGCGTCGGCGCACCCGTAGAGTTCAAGGTTCCGTGGTTTTCCCCACTCCCTCGATATGGTGGCACTGAGCTGGATCTTCGTAGGAGGGACAGCGGAGCGCGGCGTGGAAAATCGCAGCGCACAGTCGAGGGGACCGAACAATGCGACAACGCACTCACGCGGGAAAAAGATGGGCCGCGACGGTCATCGCGATTGCCGCCGCCGCGGCGTCGTGTGCCGGAAGTACACAATCGGCTCACGGTGGAACGTTTGGCGTCGACGTTTCAACGTGGCAACGCGACATTGATTTCGCGCAAGTCCGACGAGAAGGAGCCCAGTTTGCGATCATCAAATTGGGCGGTTTCAACGTCGCTCCCCAATACGTTTCGCCCCACTATCGCGCGATGGTTGACCGAGCGCGCGCGGCGGGTCTTCGAATTGGACACTATTACGTTCCGGGGCGGGGACTTTCACCGGTAGCGCAAGCGGACTTCTTCGTCAACAACTTGCACAACTTTGATCGAAATCGCGACACTCTCGCACTCGACAACGAGGTTCTCGACAGCAACGGCGTGTTCTTAACGGATCGGGACACCGCCGCGTTTCTATTGCGAGTGGTCCAGCGCACCGGAATTCCCGCGAAGCGCGTGTGGCTCTACATTGACGCGGGGAACGCGCGAGGGCACGCTCCGTGGCCGCGCGTGATTGCCCTCGGTGTCCGGGTGTGGTGGGCCGCGTGGGGTGCCCAACCGAACGGCCACACACCCGACCACGAACCGCAACTTCGAGGCTCATTTCCGAGGTGGGACGTTCACCAATATACGAACCGAGTGCGCATTGCGGGAAAAGACGTTGACGGCAATTACTCGCGCCACTCCCTCACCGAACTCTTTGGGTGATGTCCTCTCCGCTATCGAGCCTTCGCGAAGCCCGAGCGGATGACGTCAATGAGGTCATCACGATCATCGCGCGAAAGGAATGCCGCGTCGGCTGCGTTCAGCTGGAATATCTCAATGTCGTCGCGATCATAACCGAACGCGTCGGAGAGCAAGCCGAGTTCGCGCGAGAGGGTTGTCGCTCCCATCAATCGGTTATCCGTGTTGACCGTCACCGCGAACTGGAGGCGATACAGCATATCAAACGGGTGGTCCGCAAGCCGACCGCCCCAGGGCGAAATCGCACCGGTTTGCACGTTCGATGTCGGGCACAACTCGAGCGCAATGGGGCGATCCCGCACCCACCGCGCGAGCGCGCCAAGAGCGACGTGAGTCGAGTCACCGTCCTCGCGGACAATTTCAATATCGTCGGCCACGCGGAGACCGTGTCCGAGCCGAAGCGCGCGCGCATCGAAGAGCGCCGAACGGATGCTCTCGGTTCCCGCCGCTTCACCCGCGTGCACGGTGACCGGCACAAAGTTCCGAGCCGCGAAGTCGAACGCATTGCGGTGATCGCTCAGCCCAAACGCGGCTTCGTCTCCCGCGAGGTCGAAACCAACGACACCGTCGTTTAGATGAGACTGTGCGAGCTGGGCGATTTCGCGGCTTCGATGCGCGTTCCGCATGGCCGACACGAGCTGCGTCACGCGAATCGAGTGACCGGTACGATTTCGCACGTCCTCGCTCCCACGCTCGAGCCCGTCGCGCACCGCATCGACCGCGTCGTCGAGAGTGAGTCCGCGAGTGAGGTGTTGTTCGGGTGCCCATCGGACTTCGCCGTACACGACTCCGTCGTCTCCGAGGTCGTTGACGTATTCTCGTGCAACGCGCGCGAGGCCTTCGCGAGTCTGCATGACGGCAATCGTCATGTCGAACGTGGCGAGGTAGTCAGCGAGCGTACCGGCACTCGCGCGGTGGACGAACCAGCGAGCAAGGTCCGCTTCCGTGCTCTCGGGTGTCGACAGCCCGATCTCACGTGCAAGATCGAGGACGGTACGAGGACGCACGCCCCCGTCGAGGTGGTCGTGAAGCGAGACCTTGGGAAGGTCCTCGAGTCTTAAGAGGTCGCCGCTCATTCCGCTCTCCTCTCGCTACGACTTGACATAAGGCGTCCCCGCTGCCGCGGGAGGGCGAACCTGGCCCGCAAAACTCACAACCGCGACAATTGTCACGACGTACGGAAGCATCAGCATGAATTCGCTCGGAACGGGCGAACCAATGACCCCGAGAATGTTTTGAAGGTTGGTCGCAAATCCGAATAAGAGCGCCGCAAGTGTTGCCCTGATCGGATCCCATCGGCCGAAGATCACCGCCGCCAACGCAATATAGCCGTAACCGGCCGTCATTTCCTTGCCGAATGCTCCCAGCTCGCTGAGCGTGTAATAGGCACCGCCGAGACCCGCAATCGAACCGGCGAGTAACACGTTCCAGAATCGAGTTCGGTTTACTGAGATTCCGACCGTATCGGCCGCTTGCGGTTGCTCGCCAACCGCTCGCAAGCGTAATCCCCAGCGCGTGTGAAAGACACCAAAATACACGAACGCAACGAGTGCGTACATGATGTACACGACGATTGTCTGGCGGAACATCGCGGGCCCGATGAGCGGTATCGCGGCGAGAATTGGAACATCGATTCGCTCGAACCGCGGTGGACTATTGAGAAAAGCGGCGTTAGGCGTCAGTACCTGAACGACGAGGAAGCTCGTCAATCCCACGACGAGCACGTTGAGAACAATCCCCACGATCACCTGATCGACAAGGTATTTGATCGAAAAGGCAGCGAGCACGAACGACACGATTGCACCCGCGACGAGTGCGGCGACGAGACCGAGAAACGGCTGCCGCGTAATCGACGCGACGAGAGCCGACACAAAAGCGCCCGCGAGCAGCTGGCCCTCAATTGCGACGTTAATGACGCCCACGCGCTCGGAAATGACGCCGCCCAGAGCACCGAAAACAAGGGGAACACTCAGCGTAATTGTTCCCACGACGAGACCGTACACGGGCACCGTCGCACCGACCGCGGCCCACGTCAAGAATCCAATGAAAAACACCAGGCCAAAGCTCGAAACGATCCAGAGGCGTGCAGTGCGCCGTGTTCGTCCCACGGCGAACGACGCGACTGCAATGATCACGAGAATTCCGGCCGCGCACGCGCCCGTGAGGCGACTGGGCAGCTCGAAAATCGGGACCTGAACCAGATCGGCGTCGGTCGAGATGCGAAAGCTGCTCAACCCATCTCGACCGAACACGACAAATATGACGACCGCGACGAGCGCGCACACTCCCAGCGTTATCGGCAACCGCGAGCGTGTGACAACCCTCGTATCACGCGCTCCGGACGCTCGGGTTGAATGAATGCGCCGCGCAATGAGGCGGTTCATTTCGCGGCCCCCACTTCGCGCCCGCGCGGGATTGTCACTCGTGCGCTCGGCGCAGGGAGCCTAAAAATTGCGCGCACGAGAGGCGGTGCCGCGATGAAAAGCACGATGAGCGCTTGAATAACCAGCACAATGTCGACGGGAATCCCCTGTGAGGCTTGCATTGCGAATCCGCCCGCCTTGAACGCGCCAAACAATATGCCGGCCGCAAAGATGCCCAACGGCTTCGATCTCCCTAGGAGCGCAACGGTAATCGCATCGAACCCGATGCCCGCGTCGATCCCGGAACCAAAGCCGGTCGTGACGCTCGACAACACTTGAGTAACGCCCGCGAATCCGACGAGGCCGCCAGAAATCAGCATCGCGTACACGTACATATTCTTGACATTGATCCCCGCGACTCGTGCCGCGTGGGAGTTGATACCCACCGCGCGAAACCGAAAACCGAGGCTCGACCTATTGAGTAGCCACGACACCGCGAGAGTCACGACAATGACGACAATGAACGAGAGGTTGAGCGGCCCGGACTCAAAAATAGGCGGAAAAATCGCGGAAGGAGCCGTCGGCGGAGACTTTGGATTGGTCGCGCCGGGCGCTTGCAGCGCCCCGGGAGTGCGCAATAAATACGCGACCAAATAGAACGCAATGTAGTTCAACATGATCGTCACAATGACCTCGTGGGCTCCCGTTCGCGCCTTGAGAAGTCCGGCGATTCCCCCCCAGAGGGCCGCTCCGACGACTCCCGCGAGGCCGGCCAGCGCGAGGTGAATTCCGGGGGGCAGAACAAACGACCACGCCACCCACCCCGCACACGCCGCCCCAATGAGAATCTGTCCGCGACCGCCAATGTTGAACAAGCCCACGCGGAACGCGACGCCGACACCCAGTCCGGCAGCAATCACCGGGGTCGCAAAGGTCATTGTTGCCCCGAGGGGCTGCACCGCCTCGGCAAAATTATCTTTGCGAAAGTTAATGATCGATCCTTGGAACAGGGCCGAATAGGCGCCGGCAATCGAGCGCCCTAGTGCCTCGACCGTGTCGAACGGACGAGAAAAGAAATACGCGGCAGAATTTTGCACCGCGCGATCAGTCACGGCGATCAGAACCGCACCCGCCGCGAGCGCGAGAATGACCGCCACAATTGAGATAACACCGCTTCCCGCGAGAATGTCCCGCACAACGGTTTCGGGTCGCAATCGGCGGTGAGGGTCGTCAACACGAGTGCTCATGCTGTTCCTTTCGCGTCCCGCGCAAATCCGTCAGGCATCTCGCCCGTCATCATGAGGCCGATAACCTCTCGTGGCGTGGTACCCGGCACGATGCCGACGATCGATCCCCGGTACATCACCGCAATTCGATCCGCGAGCGCCGTCACTTCGTCGAGTTCTGCCGACACCACGACAACGGGAACCCCGCGGTCGCGTGTCGCAATGATTCGTCGGTGGACGAATTCGATTGACCCCACGTCGATTCCGCGCGTTGGCTGCGCGGCAACAAACAAGCGGAGCGTACGGCTGAGTTCGCGAGCGAGAACGACCTTTTGCTGGTTGCCGCCCGATAGCGTTTTGACGAGCGTCGATGCGCCGTCCGCTCGAATGTCGAATTCGTCAATGCGTGCGGACGCGAACGCGGCCACGCGTCCCCGTCGAAGGGTTCCGGCACGGACAAACGGCGCACGATTTACTCTGTCGAGAATGAGATTTTCGGCAATTGTAAAGGCGGACACGAGGCCGTCAACGGTGCGATCCTCTGGAACGAATCCGACACCGGCATCGAGAATTTTTCGGACGCTGAGGCCGCGCAATGACCGACCATCGAGACGAATATCGCCCTCGACGCGCGATTGAATCCCTAACAGCGCCTCGGTTAGTTCGGTCTGCCCGTTTCCCTCGACGCCCGCGATGACCATAATTTCTCCAGCGCGCACCTCGAAGCTGACATCGCGGACAACCCGCTGTCCCGTTGAATCGACGACCGACAGATTCGAAACGGTGAGCGCGACGCCACGGGGTTGAGCCGGCCCTTTCGGAACGGTCAGTGCGACAGTGCGTCCGACCATCATGGCCGCAAGCTCGGCGGCCGTCGCGCTCGGCGCTGCGCTGCCCACCACTTTTCCACGCCGCATGACGGTAATACGATCAGCGATTGCACGAACCTCACGGAGCTTGTGTGTGATGAACACGATCGCCGTGCCCACGTCGCGCAATTGGCTCATGATGCCAATGAGTTCGTCGGTTTCGTTGGGAGTCAGAACCGCGGTTGGCTCGTCGAAGACGAGCACGCGAGCCTTGCGAGACAGAGCCTTGATAATTTCTACGCGTTGCTGGACACCAATCGGAAGCTCTCCCACGACCGCGTCCGGATCAATATCGAAGCCAAAGCGTCGTGAGATTTCCCGAACGCGCGCTCGAGCCGCGCTCACGTCGAGCCGACCGCCGCGGGTCGTCTGCTCGTGGCCCAACATGACGTTCTCAGCGACCGTGAAGACCGGGATCACCATGAAGTGCTGATGAACCATACCGATTCCGGCGGCCATCGCATCGCCGGGGCCGGAAAAGTCCTGAACCGCGTCATCGAGAAGAATGTGGCCGTCGTCGGCTCGAGACAGTCCGTAAAGGACATTCATGAGGGTCGACTTGCCGGCACCATTCTCGCCGAGGAGTCCGTGAATTTCCCCGGACTCCACGACGAGATCAATGCAATCATTTGCTACGAGCGCGCCGAAGCGCTTCGTAATACCGCGCAGCTCAAGCTTCACGCGCACACTGTCCGACCCGATTTCTCGGCTAGGGCGTGCACGGTATCAATCTGGATCTACTTGGGTGACGACACCGACGTGACGGGAATCGACCCGTCAATAATGCCGGCCTTGATCGTAGCGAGTTCGCTCTTAAGATCGGGGCTGACTTTGGATTCAAAGTCGTGGAACGACGAAATGCCGACTCCGCTGTTCTTGAGCGTCCCGATGTAGGGCTTGTTGTCGAACGTCCCATCGGCCGCGGCCCCGACGACGTCGGCGACGCTCACCGACACGTCTTTTTCAACGGTCGTCAAGAAAAGGTCTTTGAGGTCGGGAGCCGTCTCATAGTTGTCAGAATCGACACCGATGAGCGCAATCTCTTTGCCCGAGTCTCGAATCGCTTGACCCGCACTCTGAAAGATCGGGCCGCCGACCGGCATGATGACGTCGGCTTTCTGGTCAATCAGGCTTTGCGCGGCCGCTTTCGCTTCGACCCCGGCGTCGAATCCGCCCGTAAAGGATCCCTTTTGAGCCGCACTATCCCACCCGTCAAGCTTGACGCTTTTGCCCTTCTTTTTGTTGAAGAAGTCGACTCCCTGCGCGAAACCGTCCATAAACACCGTCACGGTCGGAATCTGCAGGGCACCGAAGGTCCCGACATGACCGGATTTCGAGAAACTCGCCGCCGCATACCCCGCCAAAAATGCCGCTTGCGCGGTGTCATAGACGATTGGCTTGACGTTGTCGAGCGTGATCGAGTTGTCGTCGATTGTCGCGAATTTCGTCTTTGGATTCGCGGTCGCCGATGCTTTTGTGGCGTCGGCCAGAAGGAACCCCACCGTCACGATGATTCCACAGTTTTGACCGACAAGGTTGGTGAGATTGGGAGCGAAGTCAGACTCCGACTTTGACTCAACCGTGGAAGGACGTGCGCCAAGTTTTTCTGCCGCCGTTTTGAGACCGTTGTAACCGAGCTGATTGAATGCCTTGTCGTCGAATCCGCCGCCGTCGCTCACCATGCACGGAAGAAATGAACTCGCCGCTTTGCCGCCCGTGCCGCTGCTCGGTGGTGGGCTACCGCAAGCGGCTAGAAGGGACACGATCCCCACTGCAGCAAGACTCGTAATCGAAATCTTTCGGGTGGATACCTTCACGTTGTCCTCTCACGGTGTGCACTTCGCATAATTCAGGAAGCATATCGAATTCATGCTGAAGAATTCGAAAATTCATGCCGACCTGTGCACTCGCCTATCGAGCGACGCCCGGAGGACCGACGGCAATGAGCCCCGAAACGAGTTGCGCGCGCACTTGATCGAGTTCTTGTGCCAGTTCGGGCGACACGTCGGGTTCGAGCGAGTGCGGCGGTGCAATTGTCACCCCTTGGTTCGCAAGGGTGCCGCGATAGGGCGCGGGGGAAAATACTCCGGCCTCGGCATTCGTGACAATATCCGCGATGGCATTGTCCGCCTTCTTGACGATGCTCGTGAGAAGAATTCCTCGAAATTCGGGTGGGAGCGTCTCGTACCCGTCGTTGCCGTCCCACACGAGCAATGCGGTTCGTTTTTCGCGCACCGCGTCGGCGGCTCCCACACTGGCCGGTCCGGCAATCGGGAGAATAACGTCGGCTCCACCGTCCAAAAGCGTCTTGGCGGTCGACTTCGAGGCACTTTTTGCGTCCGCGTTGTCATCGACTACTCCCGTAAACGCGCCGATTCGAGTCGCCGGGTCCCAGCCGAGAACGACCGCCGTTCCAAGATGAATTTCGTTGTATTTGGCGACGCCGGCGGCAAATCCGTCCATCGTCGATGTGACACGCGCTTCGTTTGTATCCCCAAATGTCCCGACGATCTTCGTCTTGCTGACCGCGGCCGCCAAATAGCCCGCCAAAAATGCGGCTTGCGACGTATCGAACTCGACCGTTTTCACATTGGGCGCGCTGACCTCGCCATCGACGACGACAAAATGGACGCCCTCGTTCGCTATCGCTTGAGCGCGCGTTGCCTCGGCGAGTTCTCTCCCGACCGCGACAATGATTGGGCACTGAGAGTCGACGGCCTCAATAAGTTTTGGAGTAACGCTTTCCGGGGTTGACACAGAATCGGAACCGATGTCGATTTTGCCGACGTTCTTGGCCGCCTGCAGACCCCGCCAGCTCGATTGGTTCAGGGCGCGATCATCCACACCGTTCGAATTCGCGACCAAGCGTGCGCAAAATTTCGGGGCCGCTTCCGCGCTCGATGTCGCCTCGGCCGTCGACGCGGGCGGAGACGACGAACAGCCCGCAAGGACGAGCGCTGCAACTGCAACGCCGAGGAATCGGTCCACTCGTGCACGGCCCATTTAGAGAACGTCTCCCCGCCCAGAAAGCCGAAGCGCGTCGACGACGCTCTTGACTTTTTGCGCGTTTGCGCTGGTAGTCACGAGCAGCGCATCGGGAGTATCGACCACGACGATGTCCTGAACACCGATGAGTGCGATTGTCCGCGATCCCTGGCTCACCACGATTCCGCTGCTGGAATCCGACAATACTCGCGCGTCCTCGCCGAGAATTGCCAGATCCGACTTGCGACCGCCCAAGTGGAGTTTCGCAATCGATGCAAAATCACCCACGTCGTCCCAATCGAAGTGCGCGGGGACAACGACGAGCCGACCGGCGGCCGCGGCGGGTTCCGCGACCGAATAGTCGATTGCGATCTTGGCGAGTCCCGGCCACACACGATCAACCACGGCACCCCGCCGGGACGTGTCCCACGCTTCGGCAAGTTCGTTGAGACCCGCGAGCATGGCCGGTTGCGACCGCCCGAGCTGCTCAAGCAAGACGCTCGCTCGAGAAATAAAAATGCCCGCGTTCCATAAATACGAGCCGCTTTCGACGTACGAGGTTGCGGTCGCCGCGTCGGGCTTTTCGACGAAAGAGTCGACCGCGAGTGCCGACGGCGCTCCGTCGATACCAACGCCCTTTCCGCAGTGGATATAGCCAAATCCAATAGCGGGTTCGACGGGGTGAATTCCAATCGTCGCAATGTATCCCGCGGCCGCCGCGGCAACCGCTTCGGCGACCGCATCACGAAACAGTTTGGCTCCACCAATGACGTGATCGGCGGCGAATGACCCGATAATCACGCCCGGTTCGCGGTGTTCAAGAATCGCGGCGGCCAAGCCAATGGCCGCGGACGAATCGCGCGGCTCGCTCTCCAAAACGACATTTCGGTCGGCCAGATCGGGAAGTTGCGCTTCGACGGCCGCACGATGTGCGCGTCCCGTCACGACCATAATGCGTTGATCGCCCGAAATCGGAACGAGGCGGTCCCACGTGTCGCGAAGAAGCGTTTGACCGGATCCCGTCAAATCGTGCAAGAACTTCGGAGCATCGGCGCGCGAAATTGGCCACAATCTCGATCCGATGCCCCCCGCGGGGATGACCGCGTAGAAGTTGTCGAGTGCGCGTCGTTCGTGAACCATCCAACGAGAATAGCGGGTGCGTACGAGCCTGATCGTGTGCGTCGTATGCTAGGTGAGCGTGTGTTCACGCGAGAAGGCGGCGTTTCTCGACACGCCGCGCGCCGCTCGTGCCGATAAAACGCGCCGATTGAAGAGAATGGAGAGTTATTCGTGTCAGTCAAGGCGGCAGAATCGCTCCCGGTGTCGACCGCCCGACGCATGACGCGCCCGGTCGGGACGCTGTACCGCGGTCGCGAGGGTATGTGGTCGTGGGTCCTCCACCGCATTACGGGCGTCGCGATTTTTTTCTTCCTTCTCGTTCACATTCTCGATACGGCGCTCGTTCGCGTCAGCCCCGAGGCGTATAACGCGGTCATCGGCACCTACAAGAACCCGATCATGGGTCTCGGCGAAGTGGCTCTTGTCGGAGCGATTGTGTTTCACGCGTTCAACGGCCTCCGCATTATTTTGATCGACTTTTGGAGTCGCGGTGCCAAGTATCAGCGTCTCCTGTTGTGGATTGTCGTGATCCTGTGGGTGGTTCTCCTCGCCCTGTTCGTCCCGCGTCACCTCATCGCGGTGTTTTCGGAGGGAGCGTGAGTGTGACAACGGTCATCGAAGCGCCGCGCTCGCCGTCGCGCGCTCGCGCGGGTCGGCGAGTAAATGGAGAAAAATGGGGCTGGATCTTCATGCGAGTGTCGGGCGTGTTGCTCATTGCGCTCATATTTGGTCACCTGTTTGTCAACGTCGTCGCGGGCGACGGAATCCGCGCGGTCGATTTCGCGTTTGTCGGGGGAAAACTCTCGAATCCGTTTTGGCAAGTGTGGGATACCCTCATGCTGTGGCTCGCACTCATCCACGGCACGAATGGAATGCGCACGATCGTCAACGACTACGCTCACTCTCGCGTGACTCGAGGAATTCTCAAGGGCGCGATGCTCGCCGCGGTCGTCACCTTGCTCGTGCTGGGAACGCTTGTCATCTACACGTTCGACCCGTGCCCGCCCGGGTCTCCCGCTTCTCTTCTCCCGTCGTTTTGCCCGACCCGCTAGACCACCCCGCCGTGAAGAATTGGAATCACTGACGTGACCGATACACCCGTGCACAACCACCAATTCGACATCGTGATAGTGGGTGCCGGGGGCGCCGGAATGCGCGCCGCAATTGAAGCGGGTCCGCACGCGAACGTCGCGGTCATTAGCAAGCTGTATCCGACCCGTTCCCACACGGGAGCCGCGCAGGGTGGGATGGCGGCGGCACTCGCGAATGTCGAAGAAGACAATTGGGAGTGGCACACCTTCGACACCGTCAAGGGGGGCGACTACCTCGTCGACCAAGACGCGGCCGAAATTCTCGCGCGTGAAGCGATCGAAGCGGTCATCGACCTTGAGAACATGGGGCTACCGTTTAATCGCACGCCCGAGGGCACAATTGACCAGCGTCGATTTGGCGGCCACACGCGCGACCACGGCAAGGCGCCCGTGCGTCGAGCGTGCTACGCGGCCGACCGTACCGGTCACATGATTTTGCAGACTCTGTTCCAGAATTGCGTGCGGCTCGGGATCAATTTCTTCAACGAATTCTATGTTCTCGATCTCGTGATGGCGGACGACGCTCGCGACGGTTCGCGCCAACCGGCCGGTGTCGTCGCGTATGAGCTGTCGACGGGTGATTTACACGTATTTCATGCAAAAGCGATCATTTTTGCCACGGGCGGGTTCGGAAAGATTTTCAAAACAACGTCAAACGCGCACACACTCACGGGCGACGGGGTTGGAATTATCTGGCGCAAGGGTCTTCCTCTCGAAGACATGGAATTTTTCCAGTTCCATCCGACGGGGCTCGCGGGCCTCGGCATTCTGTTGTCCGAAGCGGCTCGCGGCGAGGGGGCAATTCTTCGAAACGGCGAAGGCGAGCGTTTTATGGAGCGCTACGCTCCCACAATCAAAGATCTCGCGCCGCGCGATATTGTCGCTCGCTGCATGGCGCTCGAAATTCGCGAGGGTCGCGGGGCCGGTCCCAACAAGGACTACGTGTATCTCGATATTACGCACCTCGATCCCGCCGTCATTGACGCTAAGCTGCCGGATATTACCGAGTTTGCCCGCACGTATCTCGGAGTCGAGCCGTATACCGAACCGGTTCCCGTCACGCCGACCGCGCACTACGCAATGGGCGGAATTCCGACCACCGTGAACGCGGAGGTGTTAGCCGACAATTCGACGATTGTTCCCGGTCTCTTTGCCGCGGGCGAGTGTGCGTGTGTCTCGGTCCACGGTTCGAACCGCCTCGGGACCAATTCGCTCCTCGACATCAACGTTTTTGGCCGTCGAGCGGGCAAAAACGCGGTCGACTACGTCAAAGACGCCGAGTGGGTTCCCCTCCCCGAGGATCCCTCGCGCACGGTGCGCGACATGCTCGACGGTCTTCGCAGCTCGTCGGGAACCGAACGCGTTTCCGAGCTTCGCAAAGAACTTCAAAACTCGATGGACCGCAATGCACAGGTCTATCGCACCGACGACACGCTTCGCGAAGTGACCGAGGTCATCGCGAGCGTGCGAGCGCGGTACGCGAATGTCACGGTGCACGACCGTGGTCGGCGCTTCAACACCGACCTCTTGGAAACCGTCGAACTCGGATTCTTGCTCGACCTCGCCGACGTGCTCGTCTATTCCGCTCGCAATCGGCGGGAGAGTCGGGGCGGGCACTCGAGAGAAGATTATCCCGACCGCGACGACGCGAATTTTCTCGTTCACACCATGGCGTATTTGGCCGGCGACTCCTCGTCAGGCAATGCGGGCGACTCCATTCGTCTCGATTCGAAACCCGTGGTCATTACCAACTATCAGCCGATGGAAAGGAAGTACTAGAGATGACCACGGCGGTTTTCGAACCAGCTGCTCCCGCTCCCTCGGTCGCACAATTCACGGTCACGCTGCGGATCCGTCGATACATTCCCGAACTCGACACCGAGCCGCACTGGCAAAATTTTGACGTTGTGGTTCGCTCGACGGATCGCGTGCTCGACGCGTTGCACACTGTGAAATGGGAGCAAGACGGTTCTCTAACCTTTCGCCGCTCGTGTGCGCACGGCATTTGCGGATCAGACGCGATGCGGATCAACGGCCGCAATCGCCTCGCGTGCAAGACGCTCATTAAAGATCTCGAGATAAAAAAACCGATTCACATTGAGGCGATCAAGGGTCTTCCGCTTGAAAAGGACCTCGTCGTCGATATGGAACCGTTTTTTGCGTCGTATCGCGACGTGCAGCCGTTTCTTATGGCACAAAACAAGCCCGTAGGCGGAAAGGAACGTCTCCAAAGCGCGGCCGAGCGAGCCCGGTTCGATGACACAACGAAGTGCATATTATGCGCCGCGTGCACGTCAAGCTGCCCGGTATTTTGGACCGACGGCCAATATTTTGGACCGGCGGCAATTGTCAACGCGCACCGCTTCATCTTCGACAGCCGTGACGACGCCGGTCGCGTGCGCCTCGATATTCTCAACGACAAAGAGGGCGTGTGGCGCTGCCGCACCACGTTCAATTGCACTGACGCGTGCCCGCGCGGTATCCAGGTGACGCAAGCGATTGCGGACGTCAAACAGGCGGTCTTGCGTCGAAAAAGGTAGATTGCGGGCGCGTCACAATTCGCAAGGGACTTCAAGACGGGTCTGTAGCAGACCTTTTCGCCCCCACGTAAAAAGCGTCAGCTGTTGATGAGTTGGTGTGCTCGTTGGTGGGAGACGCCGAGGACAGCACCGACATCTCCGAGTGAGAGGCGTTGTTCACGGAGTTCACGGGCTACTACTCGTAATTCAGCTGCTGCTGATTGTCGAGCCTGTTCTTCGAGCGCACGCGAGGCGGCAACATTTTTGAGGTGCTCTTCGATTTTCTCCGGGAGCACGAGGGTAACGTGGACAACAGGGTCTATTGTGTCGGTCATGATCTCGATAAGGTCTTTCGCCATTGTTTCGATTTCGCCGACATTGCGGGCTTGGGTGGTTCGTTCGATTGATGGTACGCGGACGAGCCAGAACCGTCCGTCTAGTTCTGCCGTAACTTGGTAGATCATTTCCACCACCTTTTTCCTAGTTTTGATTCGCATTCTTTGAAGATTTCAACCGAAAATCTGTCACCTATTTCGGTGTGCCTCGGGATGGGTATCATTGCCCCGTCGAGGTTGTACACGTCGTGGTTTGCCCCATTGCGGTTCAGTGTCCAGGTGACGCCTTTCCGTTTCGATTCCTGGGCGATCTTCTTCAGTAGGTCCCGACGCTTCACACAGACTATTCTAGAGTGCACTTGCAAGAAGTGCAAGCATGCACTAGAGAATATCGACGGACGTCAATCGTTGATGAGTTGGTGTGCTCGTTGGCAAGAGATGGCCATGATGGTGCCGATGTCTCGGACGAATTCGTGGATCGACCGGGGCTAAGCGTGGGTGGGTGCGCATTACATGCGCACCCACCCACGCTGTCGAGGATCTCGCAGCGATCACGTCGCGAGCAGTTTGGCGCCCCTAAATCGTGACATCCACACTGATCGGATTAGACAGAACCGTGCTTCCCGCGTCCTTTGACCACCACATACCGGTCACGGTCACTTCGGCGGTCACGCGGTAGTGACCGGGCGGAAGACAGCTGAAGGCGTTGTACAGCGTTACCCCCTTATCGGTCGTGTCGGCCGAGAGTTTTTGCGACGGGATCGAGACCCCGTCCCCGGTCAGCTTAACGGTGACGTCTACGTGCGCGGGATAGCGATTCCAGTACCAATAGGAACCCCACAGGTACTCAAGATTAGAGATCGTTACCGTATAGGGCACGGTGTTTCCCACGTTTTTGGCGCTCAACCGGTATTCACCGTATTGCCATCCATCACTCGAGTACTGGCGGTCCAATCGCGATTCTTGACCGCCGGGGCACGGGGCCTTTTCATCGAGGGAATTGAGATACACCGCCGGCTGTTCTTTAGCGGGACCATTTTCTGCCGTCGGCTGACCCGCGTGCTCGCTCGGTGCCGGAACCGATACGACGTCTGCGGGAAGACCGGCTGCGGGGCCAGAACCTTTCGTTTCGGGGCTCGTCGGGGGCGTATTCGAGCCCGGCGAAGAAGGACCACCGTCGAAGAATCGAACGTGAAGGGCCGTTCCCACGACACCCTTAAAAGGAATGTCTCCGGTGAAATGCGCGACCGGCCCTTCGGTCGTCATCATGGCCGGGTGCAGAGGTTTTCCGTCGTTGTGGAGCATTCCCATCAGTTCGCCGATCGGAACCGAAATGCCACCACCGCACGATTTCCGAAGGTCGACGGTGCCCTCGAGGGTCGTCACCGGCTTGAGAACCCCCTCGATTTGAACCTTTTGCAGCCACGACTCGACCCGCACCTTCCGGTGTGGCGCGACGCGCACGGGTTGCTCGGGAAGCGCATACGTTTGCGAGTTCGTCGCGGTCTTCGACTGGGTCCAGCTCGCGTTGAAGCTCGCCGAAAAGGTAGTCGTTGCTTCGGCGCCCGTGCCGAGGAATTCGGCCTTGGCCGTCACCGACTGCTCAACCCCGAGGCTCATCCCCTGCGTCGCGCTCGTGGACACCGAGTTCACGTCGGTCACGGAAATCGGAGCGCTGTGGAGCGTCTGTTCGGTGTCGAGGTCGTTAATGAGAAGGCTCGAATTTTGCGCGACGACACCCTTATCGGTCGCCTTGACGGTGTCGGCTGGCGCAACCGCAGCCCCGGTCGTGGCCTTGACTCCGGTCGTATCGATTTTTTTATCGAATACCGCGAGTTCTCGAGCGCTCGTAATTTCTTTGTCGAGGTTATAAACGCTCCCCGCTGGAGCGTCGGCGTGGGCCGAAATAGGTGGAACGAGAAGTCCGCCGCTGACAAGAGCGACGCCGGCAAGACTGGATAGCGCTCGGTATCGAAAGCGCGACGTGGTGGTGGCTGATGACGACATTGTTGTTCAGCTCCTTCGGGAGGGGGCGAAGCTGCCGCGGGTTTCTTCGGGCAACCGTATTTGTTTCTGTAACTAACAGATACATCGTCCGCGTGGCTCGATTTGCCGGTTCTCATCCGGCTACGGATCGCACGTCATACGACCGCGAGCGGGCTCTCATCCGCGATCACGCGAACGGCCTGCGCGAGTCACCCTGACATAACCGCCCGGCTATCGGTTCGATCTAGCGCTCCCGGAGCCCGTTGTGTCTCGATTCCGGCCGGCATCTCGCGCTTTTTTGGCACGCCGATGACGACGGAAGAGTCCCACGAGGCCCGCGATCATGAGCACAACCATCGCGGCGACAAGCCATCCCGCGTACGCCGGAATGTCGCGCGTCTCGCGGGGGTGGGAATCGATGGGATCCCCGCTCGCGGCAAGAGATAAGTGAGGAGAGAAAACAAATCCGCACAGCAAAAAAAATACCGTCGTGGCGACGGCTCGTGGGCGAGCAAACCACAGCAATTCGGGCACCTCCAGGAACGCGACTCCAGCACGGGACAGTGATTGATTTCGTGGCCGCCGCTCGGGGCAGGGCGACCACGCCCCGATGTCCGTCGCTCAGCTTAATCGACGAATCGGTCGCGTCCGCGCACACCTCGTTGAGCCCGCGCGAACGCCCACCCGCGAGAGCCCTCGCTCATTTCGCTTCAGGGCCCGGCACATCGTCGTAAACTCGGTCTCATGCCCAACGATTCTCCATCCCGCCCCATTCGGATCGCAAGCGTCAACGTCAACGGCGTGCGAGCCGCCTACCGCAAGGGCATGAACGATTGGCTCGAGGGCCGGGGCATCGACATTCTTGCGATGCAAGAGGTGCGCGCCGAAACAACCGATCTTGAGGGTCTGCTTGGCTCCGACTGGACCATTGTGAACGACATCGCGCACGCAAAAGGGCGCGCGGGTGTCGCGCTCGCGAGCCGCATCCCGGCGGCAGGGGCGCCCAGGGTCACTCTCGGCGCCGACGATTTTGACAGTTCTGGTCGGTGGATCGAATCAGACTTTGATACTAAAGGCCGAACGCTCACCGTCGTCAGCGTCTACGTCAACTCGGGAGAAGCCGACACACCGAAGCAAGTCGAGAAGTACCGATTTCTCGATGCAATGGCCGACCGACTCTCCGACTTGCGCGCTCGAAACCCGTTGACGCTCGTGGTCGGCGATTTCAACGTCGGCCACGGTGAACTCGACATCAAGAACTGGAAGGGCAACGTCAAGAACTCCGGCTTCTTGCCTCGCGAACGCTCGTATCTTGACCGCTTCACGGGAGAACTCGGTGCCGCAATCAATTGCGTTGACGGGTCAATCGGTGTCGGCCTCGGGTGGATTGACGTGGGGCGACGGTGGGCGGGCGATACACCCGGCCCCTACACGTGGTGGTCCATGCGCGGTAAAGCATTCGACTCCGACACCGGGTGGCGTATCGACTACCATTTGGCGACGCCCGAACTCCACGCGCTCGTGGCCGACTACGCGGTTGATCGGGCCGCCGCGTGGGATCAACGATGGTCGGACCACGCGCCCGTCGTTGTGGACTACGCCCTCTAGTTTTTCCACAAACCGCCCCGCACACCTCTCTTCATTCACCGCTTTGGAAAGGTCGACTGTGACCGGCTCACCTCGCCTCTTCTCCGGGATGCAACCCTCAGCCGAATCGCTGCACCTCGGCAATTACCTTGGCGCGCTCGTGCAGTGGAACGCTTTGCAAACCACTCACGACGCGTACTTGTGCATTGTCGACCTTCACGCGATTACGGTGCCCCACGCCCCGGAGCACTTGCGCGAAAACACCCGCCGAACCGCCGCACAATACATTGCCGCCGGAATTGACCCGTCGCGATCCACGCTTTTTGTTCAGTCACACGTCGCCGCCCACTCGCAGCTCGCGTGGCTCCTCAATACGCTGACCGGGTTTGGCGAGGCGAGCCGAATGACGCAGTTCAAAGACAAAAGCAACCGAGCGGGGGCCGAATCGGCGTCCCTCGGCCTTTTCGCGTATCCGTCGCTCATGGCCGCCGACATTTTGCTCTACCAATCGGCGATTGTCCCGGTGGGAGAAGACCAGCGGCAACACATTGAGCTCGCTCGCGACCTCGCGGCGCGATTCAATTCGCGGTTTGGAGAGACGTTTGCGATTCCAGAGCCGATGATCCTCGACGACACGGCCAAAATCTATGACCTCCAGAACCCGACCGCGAAAATGTCGAAATCGGCCGAATCTCACGCGGGCGTGCTCTGGTTGCTCGATAATCCCGCGGAGACGAGAAAGAAGATTATGCGAGCCGTCACCGACGACGACGCAAATATCGTTTTCGATCCGGAAAACAAGCCCGGCGTCTCGAACCTGTTGACGATCTTTTCGGTGCTGTCGGGGCGGCCCGTTGACTCGCTCGAAACGGAGTTTGCCGGTCGCGGGTATGGCGATCTGAAAAAGGCGCTCGCCGAGGTCATCATCGACACGTTCGCGCCCATTCGCGAGCGCACGCTCGACCTGTTAGAGGACACCGGCGAACTCGACCGCGTTCTCGCGAGCAATGCCGACCGTGCCGCACACGTGGCCGGCTCGACGCTCGCGACCGCGTATGACCGGATGGGATTCCTTCCCCGCGCGATACCGTGATTGAGCGCTCGCGAGCTTGAGCCAATCGGCGCACGGGAGAGTTCAATGCGCCCGGCCAAAAACGCCGTTAGTGAGACAGGCCCCGTTTACCGTCGAGGCGCGCATGCGTGCGACCAAGGCAGAACCAATATCTTCTCGAGAACCCAAATACCGCATAACTTCCTTTACTATCTGGAGTCAGCTGGACCGTTTGCCGCATTCTCGTCGTGCGACGAGGGTAGCGAGCATCAATGTTCCAAATGTCCAGGCCAACCATCCCCAGAAGCTCGCGATGGGGAATTCCCCAGATCGCGCTCCCCACAGTGTCAGTTCGAGACTTTGCCTCGCCGGCAAGACAGTGGAGACTGTGTTGAGCCAGTCTGGAAACAACGCTGGTGGCATGAGTAGGCCTCCGCCAAATGCCAGGCTGAGCATAAGGAGCTGTATGGTCGCAATTGCTGTGCGAGAGGTTGTCAGGTAGCCGACGATCATGCTGATGAACATGAATGGCACGGCGGTGAGTACGAGCGAAATTAACGTAGTAACCCACCGTTCGGAAGGAATGGTGGCCTTTGTGGCTAACATCGCGGTTAGCAGCAGCGGAATTGTTGAGAGCAGCGCTAGGAGTCCTGTTGAAAATACGTACCCGGCTAACCTCGCTGAGGGTGATCCTGGAAGCGTACGCATGAACGCGCCCCATGGCTTCTCGCGAAATTGCGCGATTTCAAATGCGAACCCGAAAAGACAGTTCGCCATCACACCGAATACACAAAGGCCGATCAGCGATTCGGTCGCAAAGACAGGGTTATCGGCGATGGATCGTTGTGGAAGGATGAAGAAAGCAAAAGCGATGACCGGGGTCAAGAGTCCCATGACAACGCTCGTTGGCGATCTGAACGTATCAAGGAGCTGATATTTTGCATGGATAAGCGTGAGCCTCATAGGGTCAATCGCTGTCATTCCCTAGCTCCTGTTCTTTCAGTAGAATGCTTCACATCTCGAATGAGTTGCAAGAAGTAATCTTCGAGGCCGCTATGTTGTATGGAAATCTTCGAGAACGCAATGTTGTTCGCGAAGAGTTCTCCAATTAGCGCATCTGAGTTTGTTGTGCTGATCGAAACGATGTCGTCGTCAACGTGGACTGAAGCCGCATTTGGCAGCCTGGTGATCTCGTGCACATCCGAACTCACAACGCGGACGACACCTTCTCCACTCGCACTCGGTATAGATGACACCTTGATGTCAGCCACCATTGTCCCGCGCGATAAAACAACGACTCTGGCAGCCAATTCCTCTACCTCGTTGAGGTGATGACTTGTGAGAAGAACCGACGTCCCTGCCTTGTTTCGATCCCGAATGACATCCCACATGCGACGCCTTGTCTCAACATCCAAACCGGTAGTTGGCTCATCCAAGAGCACAAGTTCAGGATTACCAACGAAGGCGAGCGCTAAGGAGAGTGCCCGGCGTTGCCCACCAGACAGTTCGCCAACTTGCCGCCGGGCAATATGTTCCAATTCAAACTCTTCAAGAATATCCACCGGCGACGCCGGTCGCGGGTAGTGTGCGGCGACGTATTTTACAGTCTCTAGAACTCTGAGATTGCCAGGAACCCCGTCATCCTGCGGCGTATTACCGATCTTGGCGCGAACACTCAGGTCGTTTGGCGAGTTATCCCATAGTTTTATGAAACCGCTCGATGGTTTGGCCACGCCCTGGAGAAGAGAAATGAGTGTTGTTTTACCGGCACCGTTTGCACCTAAGAGCCCAAGAATTTCCCCTTGCAAGAACGTGAAGCTGATATTGGCGAGGGCAACTTTGGTCCCGTAAGTCTTGCTGACAGAACTGACCTCGATGAGCGCTGGTTGCTTCGCCAAAATGCGATACCTCTCATGGGCTGGCACCGGAAAGGAGCTACTTCCCCGTTACGCGAAAATCTGACTACTGGGCTTCCCAACTCACAAGTGAATCCTCGCCGGGAAGCCCGGAACTACCCTAAAGCAGGGGTACATAGATTGCGATTGAATTCACCCCGTCACTTTGCCTCCGTGTCTTTTCCGTGGGTCTTTGACTTGTCGTTGTCCGCGGCGAGCGTTTGTTCGAGAGTGGTGACATCGTTTTTGAGCTGATCAATCCACGGTTGTTCGTCTTCCCCGACGGGGTCGGAGTCGTCTGCTAGCGCGCGCACGTGGGGCAGAAATTCGGTGAAACCGCGAACCGCGGCAATGTGCGCTGCCGACCATTTGACCGTAAGGTCGGGTGCGCTCATGGCCGCGAGAAGAACGGCCGGGATGTCCCAGTTGTCTGACTCACCGAAATAGTGCTTGACGAGGTACAGGGAGTATTCGCTGGCTTTGTCGTCGAAGACAATCTTTCGCAGTTCTTCGTAATCGTCGGGCCCCGCGGCGTGAACGATCGCGATGCAGAAGTTCTGAATAAATTCGTATTTATAGACGTCGGGTTGATCCTCATATCCCGCCGGAACCTCGACATTGGCGAAGTCGAGGTTGACGAGATTCCAGAATTCTGCGACCAACGCGGTGACGAGTCCGGGTTGTTCGCCCGACGCGGCGGCGATGCCGGTGATCTTCCAGACGAACAGGGCCCACGGCAATCCCTCATCAATTCGTTGACGATACGAACCGATCCAATCGATGAGCACCGGTTCGATCTCGGGGTGACACCTCACATCAGGATGAACGTCATCGTCGTCGTGAGGTTCGAGCGCTCCGATAGTGGAGAGTCCGGCCTCCACCAAATCCACATAGAAAATGTCATACCGGTTTAAGTAGGCCCCGCCTTTCAGCGCCATGACGTGCGTTACCGGGTAATAATCTCGGGGCCTAGGAAGCGTCTGGTAGGTAATGAGCGTCGACCAGCGGCTGGATTTACCCGGCTCCGAGGTCAGCTTGTGTCGCCTGTCGATTTTCTTCAACGCCGACTGCGCCTCCTGCCGCACCCTCGTAATCGAGCTTTTCAGTTTCACCTCGAGGGCATCGACCGCGTGCAGTTCTTTTCTGACCCCCAACACATACGCCGCGAAGGGCGCAATATCGTCGTGGTCAAGATCGGCAATGAGATCGTCTGCCGTGGTCGCGTCATTAATCTCGGCGTACAATTTTCTCTCGAGTTTGTAGATGATCTCTCGCAGATTGTCGAGCGGAAGGACATTGTCGCTGTATTCGACGCTTCGAGCGAGTTCGCGCACGCGAGGCAAAAACTGGGTCAACCCTCGAACTCCGGCGATGTGCGCCGCTGGGAAATCCAGGCCCTTCGTGAACGCTTCATCAACCAACGCGGCGAGGTCCCGGTTGCGAGACCTTGCGAAGTATTTGACCATGAGGCCCCCACACTGGTCGCTGAACCGGGGGTCGAGCACGAGTTCTCGGAGAACCGAATAGTGCTCGGGGCCGGCCGCACGTGCAATAGCACCATCGAAGTCGTGCAGGAACATTCCCTTGAAAAGCGGGTAACAGGTGCCCGGCGCAAAAACGCTCATGACGTCCAGAGGAATAAGCGCCCGGAACTCGTCAATGAGCGCCGTCGCGAGCTCGGGCTGTTTCCCCGAACTCGCAACAATTCCTTCAACCCGCCGCATGAAATCTTGCCACTCGGTTCTTTCACAGAAACGAGTGCGGTAGTTCGCGATCCAGTCGATAACAATCGGTTCAATCTGCGGGTAAACCCTCATGTCGCCTCGATCGGGGTCGTCGCTTCCAATAGGAACCCCGACCGCGCGCATCTCATCGTCAAACCCCCGGAGATTGTCTTGATCGTGAAGATCACGGTCGGCCATCTGTGCTCCTTATTTTTGGGTCACGATGCTAGAGCAGAATCCACAGAAGGAAGGCAACCGTGACCGCGATACCCATGCATCCGGTAATGAGTGCGGTGAGCCAGAATTCTCGCGCTCGGGGTTCGCGCTTGCGCCCAATGAAGCCGAGAACAAGTGCAGAGATCGAGAAAGGAAGACCGATGCCAAAACCCAACGGGTAAGACATTCCGACGTGCCCACAATCATTCCGATAAGACTCAGCGTTTTTGCTCCACCGCACGAGTGCGGAGCCGGCAGCGGCAGGGAGTTGCACGATCCGCGTGTTTCAGCCGCGCCAGGGGAAGTGGTCACCGCCGATTCAGACTGCTCGAGGGATCGTTCAGGTTCGCCACGACCATCAGAACAGCCCCCGCAACAAAAATGACACCGACTGCGAGACCTATCCACCCCGTCGTGAGTGCGGTGACCCAGAATCCTCGCGCTGCGGGTTCGCGCTTGCGCCCCTTGTAGCCGAGAACAAGTGCGGCAATTGAGAAGGCAAGGAACGGTGGACATGCGACTCCGACGATGCCCATGATCATTCCCACAAGGCTCGTCGATGTTGGGGGATCGCCAACGGCAGGAGCCGGTGGCGGCGGGGCGTTGCGCAATCTGCGCGTTTCGCCCGGGTCTGAGGCCGTGACCGGTGTGTTGTCGAAGTCGTTACGAACGTTCATTTTTTTGATTCCGATTCTTGCCGGGGCACCGGTGGTGCCCCCGAATATTGGTGAGGAGGTGACAGTTTTGAGTACTGACCGGGAGACACACTCGATTCGCGACCGTGCTGTCGGCACCTGGCCCGCGACCCATCGCCCACCGTCAGTATTTCGCATCTTTTTGTCTCTTTTTGAGGGGGTTTGTGCGTCCTTTCGCAGCCGAGAAATTCGGCTCATCGTTTTCCGTTGAGGGGGTCAGGGGCAGCGGGTTTTTCCCGACTTCCGAGAGTGTAGACGGCACCGCCGACGTGCGGGAGTACCTGTGTAAAACGTGCGACGGTCCACCCTGTGATCGCCTCGAGGGCTGCGGTGGCTTCGTGGTTGACGAGCTTGGGGGTCTTTCCATTCACCGTGCACACGCGGAATACGGCGGGATTGACCGCGCACACCACGCTTCACCGGGCGTGTCTTTCGATTTCTTAACGGCAGCTTTTGCTTCTTGCCGCAACCGGGTAATCGGGCTTGTCGTTTTCCGTCGGAGGGCTTCAAGCGCAGCAGGGTCTTTCCTTGCCCCCAGGACATGGGCAGCGTAGGGCGCGACAGAGTCGTCGTCGAGGTCACGGATCAAGTCGTCGGTGTTGGTGCCCTTGTGAGTGTTGGCGTAATCCTTCTTCTCGAGCCGATAGAGATCGCCGCTTGTTTGCTCTCTCCACTCAATGTCGGGGTCGTTTTCGTAACGTCGGGCGACTTCGCGAACCTCGGGTAGGAACTGGGTAAACCCGCGAAGCGCAGCAATATGCGCCGCCGGAAGACCCAAGGTGCTCTTGAATGATTCGGCGAGAATGTTCGGGAGGTCCTTATTCTTCGACTGACCGAAATAGCGAGTCAGAAGACTCCACCTGAAAGGTTTGGACTTCGGTTCGAAGAATAGCTCCCGAAGCCGATCATAATCGGCAGGACCCGCAGCGTAACCAATAGCGAGGCTGAAGTTCGCGATGAAATTTCCCTTATAGTGGGGATCGTATAGCTCGGAAGCGATGACCTTTTCGAAGTCAAGATCGCAAAGATTCCGAAACTCCGTAATCAACGCGGCAAGAACTTCTGGTTGCTCACCCGGAGGCGGTGCGTAGCCGCTGAGAGCCGACAGGAACCGAAACCACTGCGCTCCCGGCGTGAGCCGAGTGCGGTAGTTCTGTACCCAGTCCACATAAATCGGTTTGAGCTGCGGATTCGACCAGACACCGTGTTTCGTTAAATCTTTGCTCCCATACGGAACGCCCGCGGCCAACAATTCGTCAACGAAACCGTTGTGCCTATCGCCAATGTACGAGGGCTCCTCGGTCATGATGTTCACTCCTTCGAAATTCGTGTTGAGATTTTCGGTGATTAGTAACTGTGGGGGATGCACCCAATATCAACTATCTGTTTGAAGTCGGGCAGATCAAGAATGGACTGGGAGATTTTCGTGTAATACTCCTCCTCGTTCGACTTCGCGTTCTTCGGACCTTTCATTTTCCCGTTCGCGTCGCATCGCACTTGAAGCTTCACCCTTTTACTACCGTTTACATCGTCTTTCGCGTGTCGGATTGCGTCCTCAATTTGCATACGATTGCGTTCCCCGCCGACCCGGGCGGCGTTCTTGTTCTCCCAAATATTGCCGTCAACATCAATCCCGTCGGCGCGACGCATTTTTATTGATCCGTCTGGTTGCTTTACCTCATAACTGATTTCTTTTCCGCTCTTGAACGGAGTGTCGGCGCTTGCCCTGAATCCGGCGGCTTCCATGGAGTCGTTTCCGTATTTGCCGAGGATCCACGGCGGGACGTACTTCTCCAGGAACGCGGGATTGGTTGTCCGACCTATTGCGGCGGCGACGGGGGCGGCTTTTCTGACGAACGCCCACTTTTTTACCACGTTGACGGCTTTTGCGAACTTCTCCATGTATACCGCGACCTTGGGGACGATCTCGATCAACTTCGCGATTACTTTAGTGCCGGCTCTGCCGGCAAAGCCCCACGGGAGGAACGAGGCGCCCGTGAGGCCGCACGCGAGGAGGTCGCCCTTCGTAAAACAGTTTTCAAGATCGGTCCACCCGATAACGTCGAGAAGGAACCGGCCACTCTCATGACCGAGAAACGCAATCAAGCCGCCCATTGAGAGAAGAGCTCGCGCGTCGCGGAGTTCCTGTACCGCCGCTTCGCCGCCCGCTTGTCGGGCCGCGTCTTCTTCGGCCTGTGTTGTTGACGCGTCGTGTTCGCCGGAGCCGGCTTTTTGGAAGTCGGCGGCTTCGTCTTCTTCGCGCTGTTTGTTTATCGCGATCACGATCGCTTCATGCGCGGCTTGCCGGGCAAGGTCTGCGCCTTTGCCCGCTTGAACGGCAGAGTTCTGAGCGCTGCGCGCCGAGCGTGCCGCAGCGGTCGCAGCGTATCTTGCGCTGTTCGCTGACACGGCGGCACTCGCCGCGTGTTGCGCCGCGGCGTGAGCGTCCGTTCGCGCCTGGTCGGCCGCCGCGCGAGCGGTGCGCGCCGACTCGGCTGCGTGGTTCGCCGACTCGGTCGCTTGAGCGGCGAAGGCGTGCGCTTGGTTCGCGGACGCTTTCGCATTGTTCGCGTATTGTCGCGCTTGCGCGGCATACCCGTTCGCTTCAACGGCCGCAGCCCGCGCGCGTGCCGCGGTCTCGGCGGCTTGTTGCGCGGAGACGTGAGCGGTGTGCGCGTCGGCTTCCGCGTGACCGATCATCGCGTCAATCGACGCCGCGTGCGACGCGGCGTCGTGATCCCGTCTCACGGCCTCGTGACGACCTGTCGCGAGAAACTTCGTGAGGGACGAGTGCGGACCCTCAAGAGCGACCTCCGCGGCAACTCTCAGTTCTGGAGTCGCGGTCGCGAGCATCGCATACACGGTTCTCTCATCGTCCTCGACAGCGGCCGCATGCTGTGTCTTTTCGAGGAACTCGTAAATCGCTTCATCAGTATCCACGTCTAAAGCGGCATTCGCGGCCGCTTTCACCGCTTTCCCACGACGAAGACCATGCCACACGTTTTTCCGATCATCGTCGATCGTCAGTTTCTTCAACCCCGTGGTCAAAAACTCGTTAACGCTTCCTCGCCACTGATTAACGCGTCTTGAGCGGCAAGTCGAACCGGAGGGTTCCCTCGTTTGCGGCTTGACGGTCTCATCCCACTGGTCTTGCTCTTTCGCGGTCTGCAAACCGACGAGAATGAACTGCTTGTGAGCTGCCGGGTCACCGGCCATCGCGTTCTCAGCCGCGACCCTCGCCCACGGCCCACCACTCTCCATAACACCAAAAATCGCCTTCTTGACATCACCGCCGCGCTCATTCAAATCAGAAGTCGCAGCAGTCAGCTGAGGAACCAGCGTTGACACCGTCGCAGCCGCGTCACGCGCGCGCGTCGCACTCTCCGCAGCTGCGTGTTCTTTCGCTTCAACGCGCCCCCGATCAAAAGCCGCAACGTCCTTTTTGAACTCGCTCTCCGCCGCAAGCCGTTCAACATCCGCAACCCGCGCACGATCCCGAATCGCTTTCGCCCGCGTAACCGCCACGGTTGACGCGTTCGCAGCCGTTTGCGCGGCCGCCGCGTATTCGGTTGACCTCGCCGCCGCGAACCCCGCATTGCCCGCCTGCCGCGCGGCCTCATCAGCGTTCGCCGCGGCCGCGTTCGCGTGAGCGACGGAATCCATCGCCGCCTGGCGCGCCTCGCCCGCCGCACCAGCGGCCTGCTGCGCAAGAGACGTCACGTGTGCTGCGGCCCGCTCAGCACTCGCCGCGGCCACCCGGGCACGCTCGGACGCTGCTTTCGCTCGATCAGACTCAGCGCGCGACACACCCGACTGGTTCGCCGCAGCCGCCGCCGCGTTCGCCGCGTGCGCGGCGTTCCTGCCCGCCGACGCTGCCGCGTCCGCCGCACCCGACGACGCCGCAATGGCGTCAACCGCGAACCCCGCGGCCTCCGCCGCACTCTGGGCACCCGCGGCAGCATCCCGCGCGTTTTGCGCTGCCGCGCGGGCAGCACCCGCTTGAGCCGAATCGTACGCGGCAGCCACGGCAGCCCTGTGCGCACCCGCCGCGGCACGTTGCGCCCTCGCCGCCGCAGCGGCCGCGTTCGCCGACGCGCGTGATGCTTGATGCAACGCAGCTTTCGCGTCGTTCGCGGCACTCACGGCAACCTGCGCCGCCCTCGCCGCTTGCTCCGCCAACGACCCCGCGCGCAGTGCCGCGTTCCCGGCACGAGCCGACGAATTACTCGCCGCAGCAGCCTCGGCACCCGCGCGTTCGGCTGCTTCTTTCGCTAAGCGGGCCGCGTTCACCGCCTGATCAGACGCGTCCTTCGCTCTCCGGTTTAGCTCAACAGCTTGATGCGACGCGGCTTTCGCCTGATCGGCTAACTGGGAAACGGTTGCCGTTTCAACATCACGCGCCGCAGCAACGAACTGCCCGTAACGGAAAAACTCTTCATACACCTCACGGTTTTCCGTATCGAGCGCGGCGTTCGCGGCAGCGGCGACCGTCGGGGACGAGTGCACGAGCTTAAAAAGCGCCTTTTGCAGATCATCGAACTCCGCTTCCGCTTTCCCCGACGCCACGAACTCTTGCACCGCGGCGTCTCCCGCATCCAACGCCCTATTCGCGGCCGCTCTGACTTCAATTCCACCGCGCGTCGCATCGCGATACGTTTCTCTGTGATCATCATTGAGCCACGCCTGTTTCCACCCCGACGTGAGAAACTCCCCCAATACCTGCCAACTCCCGTCAGCCAACGCGGTCGACGCCTCCGATTGAATCGTCTGCCGCCCCACCAACGCCAACCCAATCACGGCCGCGCGGTAGTCCTCCCCAATCGCGGCGTACTGCCCCGTCGCAATAAACTCCCGAAACTGGACATCGTCACCAACGAGAGCCGCCTTCGCGGCTTCTTTCGTCGACGCCCCACCCTTACGCCACAACTCGACAACGCCCAGCCTGTCCGTCGCCGGAACTAACGCCGTCCCGCCACCGACAATCGGACGCGACTCGGTCGCAACAGCTGCGGGAACCGCGGCCTCAACAAACGGCAACGCACCGGCAACAACGGCACCCGACAACACCAAACGCACAAAAACAGACCAGCTCAAACAGCGGAAACGACGCGACACGAGGCACCCCAACCTTCAAAAAATAGGTCAACAACAACGACACACAAGCGGTCGGGCACCACCCTCAATATGGGCGCTATTGAACCAGCTCAGCCCCTCCCACGGCAAGAAAAATCACCCTCAAACGTGGGAACTGGCACGACGAGGCACCCAACCACTAAGGTCGTGTCACACAACCCCGAAAAAGGGGCAACCACCGCGAGAACTGTGCCACGATACGCGTGATCACACGCGGAATTTCGACGAGCAAAATACCGACCCCCCGAGGAGATCCCGTGCTCACACCACACCACCGCGTCGTGAAAACCGGAGCAGCAATCGCGATCCTCAGCGCGACCCTGCTCGTCGGAACAGCAACCAGTGCCGCAAATGCAACGACCGGTGGCCCTCCCATCGCGCCGGCGACCGCGCCCGTCGACGCCGGATACCTCGTCGAGGACTTCACGCATCCCAACGCAGAAATGATTGCTCAGACAACGGGAATTGTTTTGAAACAAGGCGACGGGAATCTCATGATGACCGACTGCACAAACAGCCGCGAGCACATCCAAGTCACCAGAACCGCCGCGACGAACCGCAACCTGTGCTTCGCCCTCACCGGGTCAACCGGATGGTTGACCATGGAAATACCCGGCTCCTACGGCGTTCGCGCGGGAATAAACAACGACCTCACCGTCACCACAACCAACAACGGACAGAAACAAACCCACACCATTACGAAAGCGGCGCGGCACGATGTCACCACCGCCATTGGAGACGCCGTCGTCCTCGTCGAACTCCGCGTCAACGAACCCACGACCGCAGACTCTAGCTCAACCCCCACCACCACACCACCGACCGCGACATCACCGACGACCACACCGTCCACACCGGCCACGGCGTCACCGACCGCGGGCGGCTACGCCGTCAAGATTGTCACCGGTCACGGCACGTGCACCGGCGCCCTCGTTTAACCCTACTGGGTCGCGACCGTCGCGAGCTGCCTCAGCCCACACCCCGCCGACTACGCAACCCTGACCCCCGGCACGACCACACCCACAAAAGTTCTCTTCGGACCACACGCAACCCAACGAGACAACCCCGGCACGACCGTCGAAGAAATTCGACCCGATACCACCACCCCCCGCCGCGACCTGCTCCTGTTGAAACTCGCCACCCCGAACCTCACCAACACCCCCGTGAAACTCGCCACAACCCCACCAACAACCACCGAACACCTCGACTTCACCGGATGGGGCCGCACCCCAACCGTGTGGATCCCCACCACCCCCCACACCGCACAACTCTCCCCCACCACCATCACCACCCACGAACTCACCCTGACCCCCACCACCAACGCACCCCTGTGCCCCGGCGACGCCGGAGCCCCCGGAACCCGCACCACCCCCCACGGCCCCGAACTCGCAGCCCTCGCAACCACAAGCACACAAAAAAACTGCCACGGCCCCACACCCACACCCGACACCACCCACGCAACACGAATGGGGCTGCTGTAGCTTTTGTTGACTTTTTGGTTTAGGCCGCCTGGGTGGCGGCTGGTCTTATTGTCTCGTATTCGATGGGTGTGAGTTTCCCGAGGGCGCGTTGTCGGCGCCTGCGGTGGTAGGTGGCTTCAATCCACGTGATGATCGCGAGGCGGAGGTCTTCCCGGTTCTGCCAACGCCGGGTGTTCAGGACGTTGTTTTGCAGCAGCGAGAAAAACGATTCCATTGCGGCGTTATCAGCGCACGCACCGACCCTTCCCATCGATCCGACGAGCCCGTTGTTCTTGAGCGTGCGAACAAACGTTTTCGAACGAAATTGGGACCCCCTGTCCGAGTGGACCACTGTTCGTATCGGGTTGCGGCGTTGGATTGCCATTCGGACGGCCCGAACAGCTAGTGATGCTTTCATCCGTGTGTCGATGGAGTACCCGACGATCCGGTTGGAGTGAACATCCTTGACCGCGCACAAATACAGTTTTCCCTCTTGCGTTGGGTGCTCCGTAATGTCGGTCAACCAAAGCTCGTTCGCTGCTGTTGCGGTGAATACTCGCTTGACTTTGTCGTCGTGCACGGGCGGACCGGGTGTGCGGTTTCTTCCGCGTTTCTTCGCGAACATGCTCCACAGCTTCTGCTGCGAACACAGGCGCCACACGCGCCGTTCCGAGACGGCGAAGCCCCGTTGGGCGAGTTCGTCAGCAATGAACCGGTAACCGAACATCGGATCATCACGGTGAACATCCACCGCCGCATTGGTCACGTGAGCGTCGTCCCACGCACGGTCACTGACAGGGGTGCGCACCCACCGGTAATACCCCTGCTTCGAGAACTTCAAAACCCGACACGTCACCGCCACCGGCACCCTGATTCGGGCACCGGCAGCGGCAAGCTCTCTCACGAGCGGGTACATCAGTTTTTTGGTAACCCCGCCTGCGACAAATACGCGGCAGCCCGCCGAAGAACTTCGTTCTCCTGCTCAAGCAAACGCATCCGCTTCTTCATCTGACGAATCTCGGCAGCGTCAGCATCGGTAATACCCGGACGAACACCGTCCTCGATATCAGCTCGCTTCAACCACGTCGCTAACGTCGCATCGCAAATTCCGAAATCCTTCGCTACCTGCGACAACGACGCTTCTTTTCTTCGAGCAACCGCAACAACATCGCAACGAAATTCGATCGGGTAAGGCTTAGACATGACACACATCTTTCCACCAAGAACCAACACGGCCCTCAGAGATCAACAGTCAACAAAAGCCTCAGCAGCCCCATTCACCACAACCAGCCCCACCACCGTCGCGATCCGCAACACCACCACCAACCACGTCCTCACCGCACCACCCACCCCCCAACACCCCGTCACCCACACCCCCTACACCGCACACCCCACCCAACACTGGACAACCACCACCGTCGGCAACACCCTCCACGACATCGCCCCACTGGGCAGCTACATCTCAATCCGATCAATCACCGACCCCCCCAACTGGTCTATCCACAACAACAACGGCGACATCACCCTCACCCACATCACCACCACCACCCCCGAACACGAACGCCAAGCAGCCACCTGGAAACTCGTGCCCGGACTCGCCGACACCACCTGCTACAGCTTCGAATCCACCACCACCCCCGGAACATACCTCACCCGCACCACCACGGCCCGAATAACCCTCAGCAGCCCCAACGCACCATTCGCCGCAACATGGTGCGCAGAAAAAGCGGCCTACGGACAAGGAATATCCTTCTCCAACCACCACGACATGTTCCGCCTCATCAGAAACGCCAACAACCACATCTGGGCAGGAGCACCCGCATGGGGTGGCCAACCCCACGCCGACAACCCCACCAACTACACCCAAAACACCGCCTGGACAATCACCGCCCCCTGGACCACACCACCCAGCCCCTAACACACCCCGCGGAAGTCACAGCGAACGCGGTGATCCTGCTCTCAAGCCTTCTCAAGCGAATTGCCACAACCGCGTGACCCTATGCCCCCCCGTCGAGCCTCACCCCGTGCGCCACGAGAAGCTCCTTGCACACCGCGGCAATTTCGGCGTCGCGCTGCGCCGGGGACCACCCGAGAAGCGTTCCGAGCACTCCCGCGAGCTCGTCGAGAATCGCGCCCGTTACCTCGCCCGTAAACGCGAGGTTTGTCCGGCGAAACACGACATCCGCGAGGTGCACGACGTATTCGCGGGCGACAAAATACTCGACCTCGCGCGTCGATAGGTCTTTCGTCGTAGCGAACGGCGCATCCGTTCCGGTTGCTTTGATTAGCTCAATGACTTCGCTCGCTCGCGTGCCGTACCTCTCGAGCACGTGCTCGACTCGGGCCGAATCGAGACTCCCAGAGTGCGTCGCGATCCACCGAGTCCGCTCATCCGACGTGAGCGGAAAATCGCGACCGCCGCCAATTGGCATACCAACGGTCGACACCGTTCGAGCGACCCCGAGTATCGCGAGTGCCTCGTCTGCCACGTGTTCACCAACGGCCCGAAACGTGGTCCACTTACCGCCCACGAGACTCAGAATCGTCGTCGCGGGCAACGCCGACCGGGTGCTCGGAACAATCCGATAGTCACGCGACACGAATCCGGGCTGCACGTCGGCGTGCTTCGGAAGCGGACGAATCCCCGCAAACCAGTAGACGATGTGCGAGCGGTCAATCGAAATCGTCGGGAAGACGTGCGCGACAAGGTGAAAGAAATAGTCAATCTCGTCGTCCGTGCACACCGCTTGCTCGGTCACGGAGGCGTCGAGATCGGTCGTGCCAATGAGCACACGGCCCTTGAGCGGGTAGATCAACACGATTCGACCGTCGTCGTTCTCGAAAAAAAGTTCGCGCCCGCAGGTCGCGGCAAGCAACTCGGGATTGTCGACGACAATGTGCGAACCCTTCGTACCACCCATGAACCGGGTTTCACGACCGAGAACACCATTAGTGAGGTCCGTCCACGGCCCCGAAGCGTTAACCACGACGGGCGCGGTGAACACGAACTCCGTACCCGTCTCACGGTCACGCAACACGACACCGCCGTCGGCCGCGCCGACCACCTCAACGTAGTTGGCACACCGGGCGGTGCTCCCGGCGGCACACGCGTCCCTGAGCACGTCGAGAGCGAGACGCTCGGGGTCGTGCACCGACGCATCCGTGTAGGTGGCCGTGTATTTGAACGGCGGTGTTGAGGCGCGGCAATTCGGCAAATGACTTCTTTCTGCCGACAAATCGGTGTCGCGGCACGACCCCTCCGCCGCGCGAAAACGAGTCGTACAGCGTCAGTCCGAGCTTGATTAGAAGCGCGCCTCGCTCCTTCGGCTTGCCCTGCTTGTGGGTCAGAAAACGCAGCGGTGCCGAAACGATTCCAGACACGAGCGAAAAAATGGGCACCGTCGTCGTGAGCGGTCGCACATAGTGGGGAGCACTCGCGAGCAGACCGTTACGCTCGCGCACGGCTTCGCGCACGAGACGAAATTCGCCGTTCTCGAGGTATCGAATGCCGCCGTGAATCATGTGACTCGATGCGGCCGACGCCCCCGACGCGAAATCGTTGCGTTCGACCAGTACGACATCGACGCCTTGTTCGGCGAGGTCGCGAAACGTCGCAATGCCGTTAATCCCGCCCCCAATGATGAGAACCTGGGCGATGGGCCGCGACCGGATTTCGGTGACGTTCTCGCGAGCGCGCGGTTCGTCACCGCGTGCGGCTACCGATTCTGTCGCCACGAGGTGCTCCCGCCTTCACGGTGGAAAAAGCAAGACAGCGTGCGCCCCCGCAATTGGGCCCGCTTGCTCCCATGGTGACAGCGGAGAAAGCATTGCGACGGTCCCGCGCCGAGAAACACGAACACGACGGTTTCACGCGCGTGAACTAGACTTGACGCACTATTGATGTGCTCCGGGATCGGCGAAAGTCCGAACCGGCGGTGATAGTCCGCGAACCTCGCGTGCCGCTCAAATGGGCGACACGAGTGGCCGATCCGGTGGAATTCCGGAGCCGACGGTGAGAGTCCGGATGGAAGGAAGCACACACTGTCTACGGCGGTGCCCGGCGTAGACAGTGGGCCAACGGTCATCCCCCGGAGTTCGCTCTGCCTACGCAGCACGAACCATAGAGGATGACATGCTCCGCGAATCCGGTGCCAACAGCCCGCTCACGCGCGCGCAACACGGTGCTCGCGGATCGCGCCGCTCGCACGACGACACCGCGATGCGGCACGCAATTGACTGCGCGCGCCGAGGCTCGACGCGCAATTCGAATCCGAGGGTCGGCGCGGTTGTTCTTTCGGCAGACGGTCGATTTCTCGCTGACGGCTTTCATCGCGGTGCGGGAACACCGCACGCAGAATTCGACGCGTTGGCGAAGCTCGCACCGGGCCACGCTCGAGGATCGACCGTTGTCGTCACGCTTGAGCCGTGCAACCACGTCGGAAAAACGGGTCCGTGCTCCGCCGCCCTCATCGCGGCTGGAGTCTCTCGCGTCGTGTATGCGGTCGGCGATCCCGGCACTCGGTCGGGCGGTGGGGCACGCACGCTCGCGGCGGCGGGGATCGAGACCGTTCGCGGAGTGCTCGCCGACGAAGCATCCGAGCTCATTCGCGATTGGCTCGTTGCCGCGCGGCTCGGCAGACCCTTTGTCACGCTCAAGTGGGCGAGCAGTCTCGACGGTCGGGTTGCCGCCCTCGACGGATCGAGCCGGTGGATCACGGGCGCCGACGCGAGGCGTCGTGCGCACGAACAGCGCTCGGCCCACGATGCAGTCGTCGTTGGAATCGGAACGGTCCTCGCCGATGACCCGAGCCTCACGGCTCGCGCCTCGGACGGCACCCTCGTGACCGCTCAACCGGTTCCCGTCGTCATTGGCGCGCGACCGATCCCCGCGGCTGCGGCGGTGTGGCGCCATCCGCACCCTCCAATCGTGATACCCGAACACGACCTCGACGCCGCACTCGACGATCTCTGGAAGCGCGGCATGCAAAAAGTGCTCGTCGAGGGAGGGGCAACGCTGGCCAGCGCGTTTGTCGGCGCCGCCCTCGTCGACGAATTTACCGTGTATCTCTCTCCGACTCTTTTGGGGGGCGGCCAGCTCGCCCTAACAGACATTGGTGTCTCGACGATCGCACACCAGCACAACCTCGAGATCGTGTCGACCGAACGCGTGGGCAGCGATATCTTGATTGTCGCGCGCCCGTCGCCGCCCACCGACTCACCCGCCTCAATTGGCACGGAGAAATAACATGTTCACGGGAATTATCGAAGAGATGGGCACGGTCGAATCACGGACGCTCACGCGCGGTACCGCGCGTATTTCGATTCGTGGCCCGCTCGTCGCGGAGGGCGCGACTCGCGGCGCGTCAATTTCGGTGAGCGGAGTCTGCTTGACGGTTGTCGACCACACACACGAGCGCGTCGCGGCAGACGTCATGGCACACACGCTCACGACGACCACGCTCGCCGACATCGAGGTCGGCGCTCGAGTCAACCTCGAGCGCGCGGCTCTCGTCGGCGGGCGCCTCGGTGGGCACTTCGTGCAAGGGCACATTGACGGAACAGAGCGTGTTCACGCAATCGTCTCGGAGGGCGCCTCGCGAGTCATCCGTTTTTCCCTCGCGCGGACCTTGGCGCCCCTCGTCGCCGGAAAGGGGTCAATTGCGATTGATGGCGTGTCGCTCACGGTGAGCGCGGTCAGCGCCCCGCACGAGGGCGACGCGTGGTTTGAGGTTTCTCTCATTCCCGAAACACTCGCGGCGACGACCCTCGGCCTCCTTCGCGCGGGCGACGACGTGAACATTGAAACCGACGTGCTCGCGAGACACGTTCAACGACTCCTCGCTCGTGACGTCCAATCGATGTGCGATACAAGCGACACCGTCACGACACACCAGGACCCGGCATGAACCTCTCGACAATACCGCACGCGCTTGACGAGTTGCGCTCGGGAAAGCCCATCATCGTGATCGACGCCGAGTCGCGAGAAAACGAGGGCGACATTGTTATCGCGGCCCAATTTGCGACTCAAGAGTGGATAGCGTGGACGGTCAAGAAGTCGTCGGGCCTCATTTGTGCTCCCATGTCGAACGACGTCGCTGATCGGCTCGACCTCCCGATCATGGTGCTCGACAGCGAAGACATTCGCGGCACGAATTACACGGTGACCGTGGACGCTGCAGACCGAACGAGCACGGGAATCAGCGCGTCTGATCGCGCCCACACGCTGCGCGTTCTCGCCGAAACGTCTGCTGGGCGCGCACGACTGCATCGTCCGGGGCACGTGCTTCCGTTGCGTGCGGCCGCGGGGGGAGTTCGCGAACGCGCGGGGCACACCGAGGCCGCCGTCGATCTCATGACACTCGCCGGCCTCGTGCCCGTCGCGGCCATCGCCGAGATCGTCGATGACGACGGCGAAATGATGAGGCTTCCTGGACTCCTTGCTCTCGGCGAGCGCGAGCACGTCGCGGTCATCACAATTGAAGCCCTCATCGCGTATCTTGATCAGGAAGCCACCGCAAAAAACGTCACTCCCGCCGTGGCCGTCGACGAAACGCTTCGGGTGGCATTCGAGGTCGAAACGACGATCCCGACGACGCACGGGTCGTTTCGAGTTCGTGCGTACCGTGATCGAAAGACGGGCGCCGACCACGTCGCCGTCATTTCGGGACCGCTCACGAATGACGCACTCGTGCGCATCCACTCCGAGTGTCTCACGGGCGAAGCGCTCGGGTCGCTCAAGTGTGAGTGCGGCCAACAGCTGACCGTCGCACTCGACACTATCGAGCGCGACGGTGGAGTCGTGATCTATTTGCGGGGCCACGAGGGCCGCGGCATTGGCCTGACGAACAAACTGCGCGCGTATGAACTGCAAGAACACGGACTCGATACGCTCGATGCAAACCTCGCGCTCGGGTTTCCCGCCGACGTGCGCGATTACGGATCGGCCGTCGGAATCCTTACCGACCTCAAGATTGCGTCGGTGCGACTGCTCACCAACAACCCCGACAAAGTCAATCAGCTCGTCGCGCGCGGAGTCGCAGTCACCGAACGCGTGCCCCTCGTCGTCGGCATTGGCTCGGCGAACCGCAACTACCTCAAAACCAAACGCGACCGAATGGGCCACTCAATCGAGCAGTCCTATTTTATGGAAGGACACAACTCATGAGCCACGACGGAGCACCCCACATTGGCGCGAACGGCCACGGCTTGCGGGTCGCCATTGTCGCCGGGCGGTGGCACGAACCCATCGTCAACGGCCTCATCTCAGGAGCAACCGGCGTTCTCAAAGACTCTGGGGCACAGTTTTCACTCGTCCGAGTACCCGGCAGCTTTGAGCTGTCGGTGGTCGCGCGCGCGGCTCTCGACAACGGAGCCGACGCGGTCGTCGCGCTCGGGGTCATTATTCGCGGGGGAACTCCGCACTTTGACTACGTATCCCAAGCCGCCACGAGCGGACTCACTCAGGTCGCGATCCTCACCGGAAAACCCGTCGGCTTCGGGGTATTAACTCTCGACGACGAAAAGCAGGGTTTCGACCGGGCGGGTTTAAACGGATCGCGCCACAACAGTGGTGCACAAGCCGCGAAGGCCGCACTCGCTACCGCCGCGACCCTCGCAGAACTTCACAAGCCGATTGAGACACGGTGACATGAGACGTAACAAAGTCGCGGTCGTGAGAGCGACCGCGTAGTGTAAACGTGTCGCCACAAGTGACACATGCCCGAGAATTCCCCCACCCATCGCCGATGACGGCCTCTTTCGTCAGCCACCCTCGTGGCTGACGTACGACGCCGATTGTCTTGTGACGCTTTCGGAGTCCACTCGCATGTCGACCACTATTGCCCAGGCCACGCCCACCAATTCTCGCAATCGCATTATTGTTGCGAGCCTCGTTGGAACCTCGATTGAGTTCTACGACTTCTACGTGTACGCGACCGCGGCCGTGCTCGTCTTTCCAACGCTGTTCTTTCCCAACACAGACTCCGCGACGGCACTGCTGAGTTCTTTTGCGGTGTTCGGTGTCGCATTTATTGCCCGCCCCGTTGGCTCGATTCTGTTTGGGCATTTTGGTGATCGGGTCGGTCGCAAAGCGACACTCATCGCAACCCTCTTAACAATGGGTATCGCGACGTTCCTTATCGGATGCTTGCCCACCGCCGACACACCCGGATGGCAGCTTTTAGCGCCGCTGCTTCTCGTCCTGTTGCGATTTGGCCAAGGCCTGGGCCTCGGCGGCGAATGGAGCGGCGCGGCACTTCTCGCAACCGAGAATGCCCCCCAAGGCAAGCGCACAATCTACGGCACGTTCCCTCAACTCGGCTCTCCGATCGGCTTTGTCTCGGCGAGCCTCATCTTCATCGCGCTCAACGCGACGCTGTCGACCGAGGCATTCTATGCGTGGGGGTGGCGGGTTCCGTTCTTGCTGAGCGTGGTCTTGTCAATCGTTGGTCTTTACATTCGTCTCGCCCTCGTCGAAACACCGGCGTTTCAACACGTCAAGCAAGCCGAATCCGTTGCCAAAATGCCGCTCGCTCGCGTATTCATCACGAGTTGGCGCCAAGTTATTCTCGGCACTTTCATTATGCTCGCGACGTACGTGCTCTTTTACATCATGACAATGTTCGTCTTCAACTACGGAACCACCGCAACCGACGCGGAGCTTCCCGGTTTAGGGTATTCGCGCAACGACTTCATGTGGATTTTGATTGCGGGAGACGTCTTTTTTGGACTCTTTGTCCTGATCTCCGGCCCAATCGCCGAGCGCCGCGGGCGAAAAAAACTCCTCATCTGGACGACCGTGGGAATCTTCGCGTACGGATTCCTTTTCGTGCCGCTTCTTGCCACCGGCATCGCCGGGGTCGTGATCTTCTTTGTCATTGGATACACACTGATGGGCCTCACCTACGGCCCCATGGGGTCGGAGCTCCCCGAGTTGTTTCCGGCGAACGTCCGCTACACCGGATCGGCCATTAGCTACAACATGGGGGGCATTCTCGGAGCAGCCCTCGCGCCAATCATTACGCTCCAGTTGTGGCGGTTCGCGAACGGAAACCTGTTTCTCGTCGGCATGTATTTGAGCACGGCCGCCCTCATGACGATTGTCGCGCTCGTCTTAAGCGCAAAACTCAATCACGTCGACTACGACTCGAACCTGAGTTAGCTCGCTTCGGTCGACACCGCGGTTTCCGGGGTTTCGAGAGTCTGGTCGAGTGCCTCAGCCGGCGCAACGTCAACGGTTTCGCGAGCGTCAGAATACCGACCACGCTCATCGGTCACTCGAGCGGACACGGTCACCGCTCCCGCCTTCGAAAAAGTCGTCTCGACAATCCCCGATGCGCTGACCGTTTCAAACACCCCGTCACCGTTGAGATCGAAGACGATTCGACGCGCCCCGTGCGAGACGGCGCCGCCCGTGACGACGACCGTCGTCGGCACACCGGCGGTCGCGAGCATGGATACTCCAATTCGAAGCGCGCCGCGTGACCGAGACGACGCGTCGACCGCGGCCTGAGCGCTCGAACCCGCGTGCTGCTCGCGCGCCAAATCAGCGATTTCTTTGCCTTTCACGCGGGCCTCGCTCAAGAACGGTCCGGTCATGTACGAAAAGTGCGCCACGGGAGAGAACAACGCCAGAAGACTGTCCTCTCCGCGGAAGTCACAAAACGGATCGTCCGCGTGGCACAAAGCAGACTTGTGAGCCGCGAGCGAATAGAAGCGGTCGAGTCTCTCCCGATAGTACGGGAACGCTGACCGAATGATACCCGTTCCGTGAGCTCCCGTGCCCTCGTTCCCCGACGCACCGGCCTTCTGCACGGGATCGCCAATCGTCACGACGCCGACCACGGCGCGCGGATACAACTGCGCGAGTAGCCGCGCGACGATTGCGCCCTGTGAAAAACCCACGACAATAAATTTGGGTTCCGCGGTGCACGACGCGGATTGCGCGCGCGTGACGCGGTGAACCGCCTCGGCGCCGGCTGAAACACCGCCGTCGATTGAGGCCATGAGGTCTCGTCGAGGACGACGGGGGTCGGTGGCCGAATATCCTTTCGAACCGACAGATCCGGGTCCGACCGCAATGACCGGCACCCGGTCGGGTCTGAAGCCGTCACCGTACCGCTCGAGCGAAAAAGAGCGAAAGAGTCTTTCGAGAACTCTGCCCTCCCACCCGTTCGTCACCAATTCGCTATTCGGATACCGGTATGACGCGCCCTCCGACGAAACCTGCGCCGCATCGATATTCAAATTTTCGCTTCCTCGGAACGCAAGCACCGCGACCGGTGTGCAATTCTCGCGCCCCGAAGCACCTGCGGTCGGCTCAGCCGTCGCGGGAAGCGCGAAAGCTGCGAGAGTTCCCGCGGCGGTTGCCACCGCAATAGTGAACCGACACAATCGTCGAACGTCCCATCCACGCGATTTGCGCCGTGTGCCCATCTGTCTAACCCTGTAGTCAAGAGGAAGGCAACGGCCCCATTGACCCATTTAGGTCAATTTTCTTCCTCGCCTGGTTAAAAAAAGAGCCGTTGCCTTTCCTCATATCCTGTCGGAAGAAAGCGGAGTGAGGCAAGAGAAAAGTTCCGTGCACCGACTCTGTGGACGCATTCGGGAAGTGCGGGTGATGCTGGTTCGCGCACCGACTTCTCTGGGGGTGAATTATTTCGCTCGGTCGGACAGTACTTTCGAAACCAAATCGGCGCTTTCGACTCTCGCGTGGGGGGTGGGCGGGTGAACTCGAGAAATCCGCGGATGATCTGAGCGCATCCTCGAGGCCGTAACGCTGCATCTCGAGCGGGTCGTTCCACAACGACTGAGTTTGACGGTTCGCAATCCTGGCCGGATCACCCGGAAGGATAATGGCCCGTCACTTCGACTCCAATTAGTCGTTAATGATCGTCTACTAATAACGCGACTCGACTCGTTAGCGCGTTAAATACCCGAACCCGAATAGCCCGAAACGAGATACCCGATGCTCGATTTTAGCGCGCCAAAAACCGATAAAGCAGCACAAGAACGCACCGCACCCCGATGGCCCAGACGCACCCTAGCCGGATTTGGTGTGTTTGTAACGCTCGTCATTGTCGCCACAATATTCCCACTCCCGGGGCAACCTGATATCGCTTTTGCCCGTCCGACCGCTTCGCGGGGGGGCGCGGGCAGCCCTGCGACGACGCATTCCGAACACCTCACGGGAGGCGACGGCGCATCGGCGCTCACCAACGAAGCAGTAACGATACGTGAGGACTATCCCTGGCTCGCTATCCGCGATCAAGGGAAATCGGGGGCCGCACTCACGAGCACTTTGAACTCGGTGTACGAAAGCCTGGACATCATTAAAGAATCTCCCGATGGTGCCCGCTTACTGCGAGCACTCACCGACATAGAACCCCTGCCTTTTGACAAGACGGTCATTAAAAATAGCAAATTGCATTTTGATCGTTACGTCAATGGAGCGAACGGCGCCGTGTCGCCCGTTAAAATAGTGCTCCACCCCAACGCGAACGGTATTGATGCGGCCCGGCCGCTGAGTCTGGAAGCGTCAAGCAACGGGCGAGGCTCTGCCGCGCAACTCCATTTCGACGCAGAAGCATACTTCCCAATGCGAAATGCCGATGGCCGCCCGTTTCTCGTTAGGCCGGCAGAGGCATTGGCGCATGAGCTTGTTCATGCAATCCATTACCTGTCTGGGACGCGTGTCCCTCGTGACCAGACGGTGAGGTATATGGCTTTTGTACCCGACGTAGACAATCCGGTAGCAAGCCCAGTCGAGAATCACGAGATACCTCTCGAGGAGGCGATTACTCACGGGGGAGACTCAGCCCAAGCAATTATCGACAAGGACCATGGTTCTTCGGGAAGATTCAATTCGATTGGAAAAAGAGCCAATCGGTTCGACGTCTCTGCCGATACCGTTGCGGAAACTGCTGCAGCAACAGCAAGTTCGAACGAACGAACAACGATCAGGACGATTCAAAAGGCCCGCATGGCCGCGTGGGGCCTATCTGAAACAACCATTCTCGGCGGGATGAAGACAAATAGCGTGAGCACCCCTATTCGAGCCTCATACGCATTTTTTCAAGACGACTGGAACAACCCAATCTTCGCCACAACGGACCCTCAGAATCCAACATTTTTCAAACGGATGAAGATCTATCGCATTCCTGGTCGTCAACAAGAGGTGACGCGCGGGTATCGGCTCACGCCCGCGCTCTGGAACACGCCCCCGGGATTAACCGGCCCCCCTCAAGTAGTGGCGACGGTTCCAGCGTGCGGCGCACTGACGGAAAATTTCTTGCCGTGTAAAGATGACGTCAAGTATTCGAAGCCCGCCGAAGCAGAGCGGGCCGCCGTGCTGAAGAAATACTTCAAGGAACACCCATCCACGAACCATTCGGTTCCCTCGGAGGCGACGAAGGAGACTGGTGCGTCTGCAGATAATACGCCGAAGCCGGCGGCCGCGGCTAAGGCTGTGGTTAGGGTTCAGGGGAAGGATCTCGATGCTGCGACGGTAGAAAAGAATGCGCAGACACTTGAGGAAAAGATTGTCGGCGATAAGGCATTCATGGATTCGCTTCCCAAACGAACTGACAAGCCGATGAGTGCGGCGGATATCGAAAAAACGCACTCTCTGCTGGAGACCAAGCTCGATTCGATCCCCGGTGAAACCCACAAGGTCTCCGGTGTTGGGGGAAAAGTGGTTTCGGGTGCGGCACTCCTGACTGCCATTACGTCACTGTCAGAAAAAAAAGGGAAACCGTTGGACTATAAGGACCTCGCATCCTTCATTCCGGTCGTTGGGCAGTCAATCGGTATTTACGACGGAACCCAGAGCAACAACGCGGAACTCATCGCGGTCAATACAATCGCTTTAGCCGGGATCCTCGTCGCCGTAGCGGTCCCCGCGGTCGGCGAACTCGTCGCCGTAGGCGCAACCGTGTACGTCGCCGTCAAGGCCATTATTCACTGGTGGGAAACAGCCAGCCCAGAGGAAAAGAAATGCGCTGTCGACACCGCCCTAGCGCTTTTCAGCCCAGGAGCTACAGTGGCATCCGCCTCATCGAGCGACCTATCCACCCGCTGCGCGAAATTCTGGAGTACATGGTTCATTCAGGCCGGCAACACCTTCAACCTAATCGCATCGACACTCCTCGCACCTCCCCCCGCCAACTACCAACCCCACTCATGGAGCGAAATGTTCACCAGCGGAACACAGGTACCCACGCGCGGCGGAGGCATAAGAGGGTACTAACAAACCCGTCGGGACTGTGTATTAAACGGTGTTTCTGGCCTGATTCGTCGCACGTGATTGTGTGGCGGGAAGGGTGCCGTTATGTCGAGCACACTGGACGTTATGAGTCCGAAGAAACACCAGAATAATAATGATGACCGTTCTGTGGAGGCTGCGGCTGCTGCCGAGCTGGTCCGTTTAGCGAAGGAGCAGGGCCTGGCGTTGACGGGCCCGGAAGGGTTGTTGAAACAGTTCACGAAGAACGTGCTCGAAACAGCGTTGAACGAAGAGTTGACCGAGCATGTGGGTCACGAGAAGAACGGGGCCGACCCGAGGTCGCCGGTCCTCGAACGTGCGGAACGGGTCCCGCCCGAAAACCGTGTTGACCGAAGCGACCGGGCAAGTCACGATCGATGTTCCCCGGGACCGGGATGGCACGTTCGAGCCGCAGATCGTGAAGAAACGGCAACGCCGTTTGAACGGCGTCGAAGAAATGGTGTTGTCGTTGTATGCGAACGGTCTCACCACGGGGGAGATCAGCGCCCACTTCGACCACATCTATGGTGCCTCTGTGAGTAAGGAGACGATCTCGCGGATCACGGACAAGGTCGTTGAGGAGATGAACGAGTGGGCTTGTCGCCCCCTCGACGAGGTATATGCGGCGATCTTTATTGACGCGATCGTGGTGAAAATTCGTGACGGGCAAGTCGCCAACCGGCCGATCTATGCGGCGATCGGTGTCACTCTCGCGGGCGAGAAAGATGTTCTCGGGTTGTGGGCCGGGACCGGCGGTGAGGGGGCCAAGTTTTGGATGAGTGTCCTGATCGACATCAAAAACCGCGGCGTGAAAGACGTGTTCTTCCTCGTGTGTGACGGACTGAAAGGTCTGCCCGACGTCGTCGGGAACGTGTGGCCGCTCACGACCGTGCAAACCTGTGTGATCCATCTGATTCGTAACACGTTCCACCTGGCGTCGAAGAAACACTGGGACGCACTCAAACGTGACGTGAAACCGATCTATAGCGCCCCGAACCATAACGCCGCCCGGAACGCGTTAGAAAACCTCACCGAGAAATGGGGCAAAAAATATCCGGCGATCATCACACTGTGGGAAAACGCGTGGGAAGAATTCATCCCGTTCCTCGACTACGACCTCGAGATTCGTACCGTGATCTGCTCAACCAACGCGATCGAATCATTGAACGCCAGATACCGGCGGGCGGTGCGCGCCCGAGGCCACTTCCCCACCGAGCAAGCCGCACTCAAATGCCTGTATCTTGTCACCCGGAGTCTTGACCCCACCGGGCGAGGCCAAACCCGGTGGGCGTTGCGCTGGAAACCCGCACTCAACGCATTCGCCATCACCTTCGCCGACCGCTGGCCCGCAGCAGAAACCTACTAACCAAAAAATGCCGAAAACACCGTTCATGAAACAGACCCCCGAGGTGACGCCTGCTTGAACAATGATCGGCATTGCCGACGGTGTTGGCAATGCCGATTGATGCGATCATGGTCACGATTCGTACGCCATTTGTGGCGCTTACTTTTGGCGCGGGAGCATGCGCCTCTGGTGCGTTGCGGTGCCGTAGGGAATCTAAAGAAGCCACGCTAACCACGCGACCGTGATCGGATACCCGACAAATGACACGATGTCAACGATCCAGTGGGCGACCACGAGGAGCATGACTCGCCCCCATCGCGCGTAACACCAGAGGTCCGTTCCACGAAAGAGTGCTTCGACTCACGGTTGCCCCGTCCGTCGCGTCACCGTTGTATGTTGCATCGTCGAGTACCTCTGACAGGTCGTCTGTGAAATACGCGGGGTCTGCCGTCGTGCACCCCACTTGACCCGTGTTCGTGACCGTCACCGCGTACGTGACCCTGACGCTTTGTTGAGCCGCCTTGGGGAATCGAACCCCAGACCTATTCATTACGAGTGAATCGCTCTACCAACTGAGCTAAGGCGGCGTGGACCACGGCGCGAACCGCACGACACAGCTGTCGAGTTTAGCGGTCATCGACGAATGCTAGGTAACGACGTCAACGAGTTCGTCAAACGAGGCACGCACCCGATCAGCGAGGGAGGTCGCATCATCGGCGTCGGCCCAATTTTGCCACGCGTGACGAAGTCCAGCGAACGCAACCACGGTGACCAACCGGGCCCGGTCGACGATTTTCGCCGAATCGCACTCGGACTCGGCCAGATCTCCGCGCAATCGCCTCTCGACAATCTCGCGCACTCGCTCTTCAAAGCGCCGCATTGTGGCGATTTTTTTTCCGACAAGATGCGGGTGATCCCTCATGATCGCCTTGCGCAACAGGTAAATTTCGCGGTCATCGTTGGACACGTCGGCAGACTCGGCAAAGAGTTCACCGAGTCCCCCGATAACGCTCGCGCGGGGTCCGGCCGTCGCAAACCGCTCGAGGGCGTCGTCGTCGGGCAAGGCGGGCACTTCTCCGATGAGCGCGTCGTCTTTCGTCGCGAAATAGTTGAAGAACGTGCGCGGAGAGATACCGGCCGCGCGCCCAATGTCGTCAATCGTGACCCGGTCGAACTCGCGCTCAGCCGCGAGTCGAAGAACAGCGCATTCGATTGCGCGCCTCGTTGCGAGGCGCTTGCGCTCGCGGAGACCACACGGTTGCTCGTCGATCACCATGACACAATTATTGCAGGGTGTGCAATATTTCACAATTGGCCGTCGGGGCCTCAACAGTGCGGATCGCTCTCGGGAACCCTCCCCACGAGCAAGTAGTCGTCGATTGCATCATCCACGCACGAGTTGGCCTTGCGGTACGCGATGTGGCCCTGTCCTTCGTGCGTAACGAGGTGACCGCGTTCGAGCTGACCGGCAAGATTTTGCGCCCACCGATACGGCGTGGCCGGGTCGTTTGTCGTGCCCACGACGAGAATGGGAGCGGCCCCTTCCGCGCGGATCGCAACCGGGGCGCTGGGGCGCTTGATCGGCCACGTCACGCACTGAAGCGTGTTTGTTTCGACGTACGAGCCAAACACCGGGGCCGTCTCGCGCACGTGCGCAACAAAGTCGCGACGAGCGGATTCCTCGGTGTCGAAATAATAGTCGCTACAAGAAATCGTAAAAAATGCCTCGGTCGTGTTGCTCGAATAGTGCCCCCCCGAGGTTCGACCAAAATAGTAGTCGGCGAACATCACCGCGGTTGTGGGATTGCCGGCAAGAAGCTCGTCGAACATCGCACTGAGTCTCCCCCACGTCGCCTCGTCGTACAGCGCGGTGGCAATCCCAATGAATACGCTGTTTCCCGTGAGCGTGCGACCGTCACTCACGGTGAGAGGATGCTCGTCGACCGAATCGAGCACGGCGCGCACTCGGTCCATTCCGTCTGTGACACTCCCGGAAAACGGGCACTCCCGGGTGCCGAGACAATTGGCTAGGTATGATCGCAAGGCACTCTCGAATCCTGCTGCTTGGCCGAGGACCAGATCGCGAGCCGACGACGCCGGGTCGAGCGCGCCGTCGAGAACCATGCGGCCGACCTTTGCCGGAAACAATCCGGCATACGTTGCACCGAGCAGCGTGCCGTACGAGAATCCGAGATAGTTGAGCGTCGTGTCTCCGAGCACCGCTCGCAAGAGGTCGAGGTCTTTCGCGGTGCTCTCGGTGTTGATGTACGGGAGCACATCCCCCGACCGATTCAGGCACGCCGCGGCAAACGCCTCGGCGTGCCTCGCGTCGTCGCGGAGTCGCTCGTCACTCTCGCGAAATCCCGCCCGGACGCCGAAAAGGTAGTCGTCCATTTGGTCCGGTTCGTAACAGCGAACCGGTTCCGACTTTCCCACACCGCGCGGATCAAATCCGACGACGTCAAACTGAGACGCTAGCTTCTCGTCCACGATGGTCGCAAGCGACCGCGTGACGATTTCGACCCCTGAGCCACCGGGCCCCCCCGGATTGATCACGAGCGAGCCGAGGTGATTCTCTCCCGTTGCGGAGTGGCGGGCCAAGGCAAGAGAGATCGATTTTTTGGTCGGATTGGCCCAGTCGAGAGGAACCGACGCAAACGCACACTCCGTTTCGTGTCCGCAATTGGTCCACTCGAGAACCTGCCGGTAATACGGCTCAAGTTCCGCTTGAACGGACTCGCCCGTGGGAGCGGACGTGCGAGCCGGCACCGGGGCACTCTCGCGCCCGCACGCAGCCAGGAATGGGACGACCAACAAAATTGTCGCGAGGAGGGCTCCCTTCGCAATACGGTCGCGCCACCCGCTGGGAGAGGGGTGGTCGATCATCGAACGGTGTCCCGCCGCGCCGCAACAACGAGCATCGCTTCAAGAGCGAGAAGGGGCGTCACATTGGCGGCTATTCTCTCTCGTGCGCCCTCGAGCGCGCTCAGCGTCGCGAGCGTCGCCGCGGGAGTCAGCTCGTCGGCCAGTCGATCAAGAGACCCCCTCATCTCGATATTGACGAGGTCTGATTCGACGCCACACTGCAACCGCAGGACATCGCGATAAAACGAGAGAAGGTCGATGAGAATTCGGTCGATTCCGTCACGAAGGGCTCGCACCGTCCGCCGCTTTCGATCATCGTCGGCACCGCGAAGCTGGGCACGCACGGCGGGCGGCACGGGGGCGCCAGGCTCGACGCCGAGTGAGCGCAGCGTGTCGTGACGTTCGTGTTCGTCACGATCTGCCGCGAGAGCTTTCGCGTCGTCGTGCGCAATCTCGAGAAGGCGCGCGGCGGCCCCAACCGCACTCGCCACGCCCGTCAGGTGCGCAACAATCGACAGCGTCTCATCGCGTCGGGCGTGAGCCTCATCGCTCGTCGCGAGTCGATGAGCCATGCCGATGTGGCACTGTGCGTGCCGGGCAGCCCGCTCGGCACGCTCGGGGTCGATACCGTCCCTGCTGTGCAACAGGGCGGCGACATCGACAACGCGGGGCAGTCGGAGTCTAATTGAGCGCACGCGTGATCGCACGGTTGGAATAAGGTCTGCGTCATTGGGCGCGCAGAGAATCCATACCGTGTTGGCGGGCGGTTCTTCAAGTGCTTTCAACAACACGGTTGACGTGCGGTCGCTCATTCGATCCGCGTCTTCGATGACCATCACGCGATAGCGGCCCCGTGCCGACGAGAGTTGCGATCCCGAGACCAGCGTGCGCACGTGGTCTATCGAGATAATCACTCGGTCGGTCGTCAACACGGTCAAATCGGGATGAGTGCGCGCCTCGACAAGGCGACAATCGGAGCACGCTCCGCAACCGTGGTCGTCACACAGTAACGCGGCAGCGAAGGCAAACGCGAGGGTGGATCGGCCCGAGCCGGGTGGGCCCGTCATGAGCCACGCGTGGGTCATGCCCCGTGCGTCGTCGCGGTCGTCGGTGGCGTAGCCGCCGTGGGACGAATCGTGCGCGGCGGCTCGAAGCACCTCAATTGCGTGCTCTTGGCCCGTGAAGCCACTCCAAACGGTCATGTCAACGAATTTTACCGACCATTCCGAGCGCGCTCGGGTGCGGTGCGCACGCCGCACGGGCAATCAATAACAAGCCGCACTAGTCGAGCAGCGTCTCGACGCGCGCACGAATGAGCTCGGCGATTGACGACTCCGGGGCCGATGCGTCAACGACAAAAAACCGATCGGGCTCGTCAACAGCGAGTTCACCATACGCCGCGCGAACACGAGCGTGAAAGTCCGATTTTTCTGATTCCAATCGGTCAAAGTGGTCGCGTTCAGCGTCGAGTCTCGCGCGAGCGACCTTCTCGTCGAGGTCGAGGATGATCGTGAGGTCGGGCACGAGGCCCTCGGACGCCCACAGCGAGAGTTCGCGGATTTCTGCCGCATCGAGCTCTCGACCAGCGCCCTGATACGCAATCGATGAGTCAAAATAGCGATCTTGCACGACAATTTCGCCGCGAAGAAGTGCCGGACGAACAATCGTCGCAACATTGTGAGCGCGATCCGCCGCATAGAGCAGCGCTTCGGCGCGCGATGCAATAGCGCCCCGATGGTGAAGCACGAGACGGCGAATCTCATTACCCACGGCGGTACCACCCGGCTCACGAGAACTCACGACCGCGTTGCCGCACTCGCGAAGCCACGCGGTCACGCGTTCGGCTTGGGTTGTCTTTCCTGAACCGTCGCCACCCTCGAATGTGATAAAGAGGCCGCTCACAAATCGCCCGGCTCGTCGGGAGCCGCTTTTTTGGCGGCGGGTTCTTTGGCCGCGGTTTTCTTTGCGGCCGTTTTCTTTGCGGCGGGCTTCTTAGACGTGGACTTCTTCGCGGTGGACTTCTTCGCCGTCAACGGTTGAGCGGCGCCCTTTCGCGTGGCGGACCGCTTCGACGTGCTAGGCCCCTTTGCGCGCTTGTCCGCTAACAATTGAACCGCGCGGTCAAAGTCAACCTCGTCGACGCTCTCGCTCTTGGGAATGGTCGCGTTGGTCGTACCGTCGGTCACGTAGGGGCCAAAGCGCCCGTCTTTCACTCGAATTGGCTTGCCGCTTTCTGGATCGGCGTCGAACTCTTTGAGGGCTGCCGATGCTTGGCGTCCACCGTATTTGGGTTGAGAGAAGAGGTCGAGAGCACCGGGCAAATCGATCTCGAAGATTTGATCTTCGCTCGTCAGCGAGCGGGTGTCTGTACCCTTTTTTAAGTAGGGTCCGAAGCGCCCGTTTTGGGCCGAGATTTCTTGATTGGTCTCGGGGTCAACCCCAACCACACGCGGCAATGACAGAAGGCGAAGCGCCGTGTCGAGGTCTATCGTCGCAAGGTCCATGTTTTTAAATAGCGACGCAGTTCGCGGCTTCGGCACGGTCGCTTTAGCGGTTCGAGTCGCTTTCTTGACCGGCGCTCCCTCTGAATCGCTTGACGCGGCCGACTCGGCTGGCTCCGCGGGTGCGTCATCGTGCTCGGTTACGTACGGCCCAAATCGACCATCTTTCGCAATAATCGATTTACCGTTTTCGTGATTGATCCCGATAATTCTGTCGGTTACGACGGGGGCTTCGATGAGCTCGCGAGCTTTCTCGTTCGTGAGTTCGTCCGGAGCGAGGTCGGGGGGAACGTTGACGCGGCGAGGGGGGTCATCGGGGTTGGCATTGCTGTCGAGCGCCTCGAGGTACGGCCCGTATTTGCCGATTCGAAGAGTGATGTTGTCGGTCAGGCCGATGGAATTGATTGCACGCGCGTCAATATCGCCGAGACTATCGATGACGCTACGAAGGCCGCGATGATGGTCGCCGCCAAAATAAAATCTCGTGAGCCATTCCACACGATTGTGTTCGCCGCTCGCTATTCGGTCGAGGTCCTCTTCCATTTCTGCCGTGAAGTCGTATTCGACGAGATCCGCGAAGAATTCTTCGAGAAGGCGAACGACAGAAAATGCAATCCAGTTCGGCACGAGAGCTTGACCGCGAGGCGAGACATAACCGCGGTCGACGATCGTCGACGTAATCGACGAGAACGTCGATGGCCGACCAATACCCAGCTCTTCCAGGGTTTTGACGAGGCTTGCTTCGGTGTATCGCGGCGGCGGAGAGGTTTCGTGATCTTTCGCGTCGCTTTCGATCACACGGAGGTGCTCGCCCGTGCCCAGCTGCGGGAGTTTCGCATCTGCCTGATCAGCTTTCGCGTGGCGGTCTTCGTCGTGCCCCTCTTCGTACGCGTGCAAGAAGCCTCGAAATGCAATGACGGTTCCACTCGCCGTAAAATCAGCGTCATTTTTTCCGCTCGTCACGGGCAAAACGTCGCTCTCAAGCTTTTCGACAATGGACGCGGTGATTGTCACGGTCGCCGTCGTGCCCTTTGCGTCGGCCATTTGAGAAGCGACGGTCCGTTTCCAGATAAGGTCATAGAGCTTCAACTCGTTGCCGCGAAGAACGACATCGAGTTCGCCCGGCGTGCGAAACGTTTCGCCAGCGGGTCGAATGGCCTCGTGCGCTTCTTGAGCGTTCTTGCTCTTTCCCGCGTAGTGTCGCGGCTCGTTCGACACGCTCTCGGCGCCATACAGGTCGGTGGCCTGGCCGCGCGCAGCGTTGATCGCTTGACTCGACAGGGCGGGAGAGTCGGTTCGCATATATGTGATGTAGCCGCTTTCGTACAGCGATTGCGCAACGCTCATCGTTTGGCGCGCCGAGAACCGGAGCTTTCGCGCCGCTTCTTGTTGAAGTGTCGACGTCGTGAACGGAGCGGCGGGGCGCCGCGAATACGGTTTCGATTCGATATTCGAAACGGCAATTGTTGTCGTCGGAAAACTAAGCGCCGAGGCAATTTGGGTTGCGGCGTTCTCATCGAGAACGATTGAGGACGTCTTGAGGCGACCACGGTCGTCAAAGTCGCGCCCGGTAGCGATTCTCTCTCCGTTGAATCGGGCGAGGCGCGCGATAAAACTATTCACATCGTCGACTTTTTTGGCGACGCTCACGCTGAGGTTCCAGTAATGGGCGGAAACGAACGCGAGGCGCTCGCGCTCGCGATCAACGACGAGTCGGGTCGCGGCCGATTGAACGCGACCAGCTGACAAACCCGGCCCCACTTTTCGCCACAAGACGGGTGATACCTCGTACCCGTAGAGCCGGTCGAGAATTCGGCGCGTTTCTTGAGCGTCGACGAGAGCGATGTCAATGTCTCGAGTGTTATCGCGTGCCGCTTGGATCGCTTCTTTCGTAATCTCGTGAAAAACCATGCGTCGCACGGGAATCGTAGGCTTGAGAACCTCGAGCAAGTGCCACGCGATCGCTTCTCCTTCGCGATCTTCATCGGTAGCGAGGTAGAGTTCGTCGGCCGACTTGAGCGCGCGCTTGAGGTCGGCCACGACCGCGGTCTTTTGGCTAGAAACGACGTAATACGGTTCGAACCCGTTTTCGACGTCGACCGAGAACTTGCCGAGCGACCCGCTCTTGAGTTCTGGTGGAAGATTTTTCGGTTCGACTAGATCGCGAATGTGCCCGATTGACGCTTGGACGTCGTAATCCGCTCCCAAATATTGGGCGACAGTCTTTGCTTTCGCCGGTGACTCGACGATGACTAGCTTCTTGGGGCCAGACATCTTTGCTCCTTGATCGTGGGTATCTCGTGTTAAAACAAACGGTGGTCGGGCGTGCGAACACGAACCCGAGGGGACAGGGCGCTGTCGCCCACCAGCCACACCATACACACCAAACTGGACGACACGCTCTCATTGACGAGTTGGCTCACGGCGTAACGGGCGGTTGCACCGCAATCGCCCACTCATCGACGTCGTGGGTGGCAATGATCATAATTGCACAGGATTCGCGGTGTGCTGCGGCTCGGCTCGCGCCCGAACCGCAATTTCGACACCAAAATAGTGGCGTCGAGCGGTAACCGTCGCACACGACGTCAACGTGTCGATCTCGCACGCGGCGAGTTCCGCGCCGTTCATGAGCGCGGTTTCTTGTGCTCGATCACACGGGACGCCTGGAATTGCGCCAAGTGACGTGTCGGATGCGGCGAGAGCCGCCGCATCGGCGGCGGCAGCGACCGAGTGACGTACAGCGATTCCGACGCACAGCGGCAGAATTAAAGCGACCGCCGTGATAATGAGGGCGACTCCGGCAATGGTCGTTACCGCGATGGCACCCTCGTCTGCCGTGCCCACCGCGCGTTCATTACACACCGCCCGTTGCTCCGCACACGTCGGCACTATCGGAGGCGTCGAGCGTGATGATTCCTACCGTGATCGACCGCGAAACCGTCGCGCAGACGAACCCGTCAGTCTCGCGATGCGTCAGAGTTGATCCCGGGGCGAGACGCGACGCAATGGATGTCGCTTCGGCGACCGAGCCGCCGCGAGCGAGACTCCGAGCCGCGGTCGCCGCCGCGTCAATCGTGCGAATGTGCGCACCCATCGCCCCGACCGCGCTGACGCACGCGGCGAGAACGACGACAAGTGCGGGCATCACGATGGCACACTCTGCCGTCACGCTGCCGCGCTGATCGCGAAATCGGAGACTACCCCGTGAAAGAGAGCGCATTTCGCACCATATCGGTCAGCATTCCTCGAACCTCATCGCCCCGCAATATGACCACGAGGAGGCCGGCAAACCCGACCGCAGCCATCGTCGCGATCGCGTATTCGGCGGTAGCGGAACCCCGATCAGATCGACAGTCACATGCTGCGCGACGGCGTGTGGCCGGGTTCGCGGGGCGTGATCGGTTGCGTGTGAACATACGCGGCACCTCAAAAATCTTTCTCTTTGTGTTGCGGTTTGCGCGGTCACGCGTGGATGTCTGACCGCCCCACGAATCGGCACGATTCGCTCGGTGAACAAGCATTGCGCCCCCGGTGACACCAGCGGCTTGCCACGGTGCTTCCGTGCACTACCCCGATAATTCAGCGACTGTGGAAATGAATAGGGAGAGCACGACGGGAGCGATCCCGAGGGCGATGAACGCGGGCATGATGCACAACCCGAGGGGAAGAACGAGACTCACCTCGAGGCGTGCAATTGCGCGTCGTGACGAATGTCGATCGCACCGTCTCGCGTGGTCCGCGCGCGACCGCAAAAGGGATTGAGCGGGAATTCCAGCTCTCGCCGCCAAATCGAACACCGCGCGAGAATCGTCAATTTCTCGTGCTGAGGCAAGCCCGCACCGATCAAGCGCCTCGATTGCGACTGCGCCGGCCGCCTCGTGGGTAGCCTCGCCGACGGCGGCGACCGCGACAAGATCGAGTTCGAACCCGGCGAGTGGCCGAACTGATCGCGCGCGCGCGATAAGACGACGGCCCCATATCACGCCGGCGCACCACAGCGCGAAACCGGTCGCGGCAAGACCACCACCGACGCTCGTTGTCGCGAGAGTCGCCGGTACGTCGAATCCGAGGCACCAAGCGAGACCGATGGAAACGATGGGAAGGGCAGAAAGCAAGCGAACCGTTGATACGGGCCCCGCCAATGCGACGTCGACTTCGCGGTCGGTTGCCGCGAGTGATCGAAGTGAATCGGCAAGCGAAACGAGACAATCGGCCATCGGGGCACCACTTCGTTCGGCGACTCGCCACACGCACGCAAGCGCGCGCCACGCCGTCCGTTCTGGCCCGGAAGCGCGCAGCGCCGATGCTGCGATGGCATCCGATGTCTGCTCTTCGCGGGCGACCGCGATTCCACGGAGGATACCGCTGACGTCGGTCGTCGCTCCGTCTTCTCGCGAGCGACCGCCGCGCGTGCGGTAACCGCGCGACCGATGAGGTCGGCTCTGATCGCCTGGATGCGACACACGCGACGTATGCGACTCGGCCAAATACGCCCACACCGCGGGCGGCGGAATTCCGGCACGAATCAGAACCGCTGCGCTGTGCACAACGTCGGCGACGCGCTCGAGAGCGTTGTCCGGAGCACCATCGCGATTGACGCGACCAAAAACCACGCGCCAACGACCACTAGCGACCCCCACAGCCGTCACCCACCCGTCATGACGACGGTGACGCGGAGACGGTCGTCGTGCCCGAGAGTCAGCCGACCGACGTGAGTCAACCGACGGCGATTTTCTCGCCGTTCGAGATGCAACACGATTGAAATTGCGCTCACGGCTTGGCGCGCGAGTGCGGCGGGCCCGATCCCGCCAAGAGCGCCGAGGGCTTCTAATCGTGCGGGAACATCGTGAAGCGAGTTGGCGTGGACGGTGCCGGCTCCGCCGTCGTGGCCGGTATTGAGCGCTGCTAAAAGGTCTCGCACTTCGGCTCCTCGACACTCCCCCAGCACGAGACGGTCGGGCCTCATGCGAAGCGCCTCGCGCACGAGGCGCTCGAGGCCAATTTCGCCGGCTCCTTCGAGGTTTGCCTGGCGGGTCTGAATCGACAAAAAATGCGGGTGCGCGACGCGCAATTCTGCGCTGTCTTCAATCGCGATGATTCGATCATCTCGCGACGACTGTGCCAAGAGTGCCGAAAGAAGCGTTGTTTTGCCCGACCCCGCGGATCCGCTAATGAGAATGTTGCGTCTCTCGTGCACCGCCGCAATTAAAAATTGATGCAGCTTTTCGTCGGCGAGTCCCGCGTGCGCTAGCTCTCTCAGCGACATTCCCTTTAGTCGGGGAAGCCGGATAGATAAGAGAGTTCCCGACGTCGAGATGGGCGGCAATACCGCGTGCACGCGCACGCCACCCGAAAGGCACGCGTCGACACACGGATGGGCCTCGTCAACGTGACGCCCTCCCGACGCAACGAGACTCGTCGCGAGGGCGCGAACCGCGTGCTCGTTCGCGCTCCACGCCCGGTGGTGCTCAAGACCGTTCCCACGATCGATCCACAAACCGCGCTCGCCATTGACGAAAATGTCTGTTGTTGACGGGTCACGCGCGAAGTCGTTGAGAATACCGAGATCGGGTTGCGCACGAGGACACGGTGACGGGCTCGTGGGATCACCCCGACGTGGTACAAACCGTTCGCGCATCGGCCCACGCTAGTGCGAACAATAATGCGAGCCCGCGCCGTGGCCACAACCGGTGTAAAAACCGTGTGAACCCGACGCTGTGAAGGATGTTCGATGAGCGCCTATGCGAGATCTTTCGGCGACGGCTGCGTGACACCGTGAATTTCAGGAATACCCCGGTCATGCAGCGGATCGCCCAGTTCAGGCGAAAACGCGACAACGAGTTCGATTTCAACGGGCGCGTGAAGGGGCAGCGCGGCCACGCCAATCGCCGACCGCGCGTGTCTCCCTCGCTCGCCAAAGACGTCGCCCAAAAGCTCGGATGCCCCGTTGAGGACGCCCGGTTGACCGCTGAACGACGGATCCGATGCGACGAACCCGGTGACCTTGACAATGTGAGTCACGCGATCAAGGTTGACGATCACCCCTTTGATTGCCGCGAGAGCATTGAGAGCCGCCCGCGCGGCATCAGCCTTTGCGTGTGCCGGCGAAATCATCCCTTCGCCGTCGCCGACGGCCCCCGTGCGCTCCAGTTCGCCGGAAACGAGCGGCAATTGCCCCGACGTGAACACGAGCGAACCGTTCACGACGGCGGGAACGTACGCTCCCGCGGGTGCCGCGATCTCGGGCAATTCAAGCCCCAATTCAGCCAAACGAGCTTCGGTTCTCGACATCTATGTGTCCTTTCCATTGACGTCGTTGACCGACCCGAGCGGTCGCTTGAGGTAGGCCACGAGGCCGCCCTCCGGCCCGGTAACGACCTGAACGAGTTCCCACCCGTCCGACCCCCAATTGTTAAGAATGGCCGCCGTGTTATGAATCATGAGAGGTGTCGTGAGGTACTCCCACGCTATTAACTCAGTCTGGTTGGGCATGGGACTCCGTTCTGGCGATTTATCAGTTTATTCACCTACGCTGAATCATATGTCTCCCCCCAATCCCCCGGCTCCTCGCGCCGGTTCTGCCCTTCTCCGATTCATTGGATTGAGCGCGGTCGCGGGTCTCCTCGTGACCGCCGCCGCGACGCCAGCCGTCGCGATCGCGGGGCTTACGGCGAGCGGCTCAATAGGACTATTCGAGAGCCTGCCCGATTATCTCGACATCGGGCATTTAGCCCAAAAATCGACGATCTATGCCAAAGGCGACAACAATGCCGACGTCCCCATTGCGACGTTTTTCACTCAGAACCGCGAAGAAGTGCCCGCTAGTGAGATGTCCCCGTGGTTCGAGGCCGCGGCTATTTCAGGGGAAGACAACGATTTTCTCAACCACAGCGGAGTCAATCTCGGTGGAACGGTCCGGGCATTTCTCGCGACACTGACGGGTCAAGGTGCCCAGGGTGGCTCAGGAATCACGCAGCAATTGGCCAAGAACCTTCTCGTCGAGAAGGCGGAAGCGAATCCCGATCCTGCCGAACGAGACAAACAGTATGCCGAGGCCACCGGGCTCACGATTGATCGAAAGCTCAAGGAGGTGAAGTTCGCGATCGGCATCGAGAAAAAGTTCAGCAAATCCCTCATCATGAACAAATATTTGAATGTCTTCTATGCCGGCGCGAACGTCTATGGCGCTGAAGCAGCCTCAATGTATTATTTCGGCGTTCACGCGAAAAATGCCACAGCGTTCCAAGCAGCAACGATAATTGCGATCTTGAATAATCCCGAGGTCTTGCGAATTGACCGCCCGAGCGATCCCGACAATGGAGCCGCGAATGGGTACGAACGCACGCGTGATCGTCGCAACCACATCCTCGGGTTGATGGTGAAATACAACAGAATTGGTCAGGACGCGTACGACGAGGCGGTCCGGGCGCCCGTGGCCCCCGTCATCACTCAGACAAAGAATGGGTGTGAATCCGCCCCGATGGGCTCCGCGTTTGCGTGCGATTATGTGAAGCACGTTTTCTTGAATGACCCCGCGTATGGTCCCGATTCCGACGCTCGTTTCGCGACGTTTCGGCGCGGCGGATACGAGATTTACACGACGCTCGACCTTCGCCTCCAGCAAACAGCGCATAAAGAAATTGAGCACGTCATTCCCAAGGTCATCGAGGGCAGAGATGTGGCTGGAACCTCGGTATCGGTCGAAGTCGGAACGGGTCGCATTTTGCAAATGGTTCAAAGTAAGGACTTCACAGAAGATTCTGACCTTGCCGAAACCGGACGAAACTACACGTCGCTCAACTACAACGCCGATAAGGACTTTGGCGGATCGTCAGGATTTTCACCCGGATCAACCTACAAGATATTCACTCTCGCCGAGTGGTTATCAAAAGGCCACACGATTACCGAAGAGATCGATGGCAGGAAGCGAAATTGGGCTCCTATGAACGACAAGTGTACGGGAACGTACACTGGCGAGTACGATCCTAAAAACGATGACGGAAGCAGCGGCGGAATGTCGAACGCAAAGATCGCAACCGAGCAGTCCGTCAACACGACCTATATGGCAATGGCCAAAAAACTCGACCTGTGCGAAATTAAGGAACGAGCCGAGAAATTTCTCATGCATCGCGCCGACGGCAAACCTCTCGAGCACTATCCGGCGTCGGTCATTGGATCGAACGAGGTCGCGCCCATCGCGATTGCAACCGCGATGGCGGGGTTTGCAAACGGTGGAAAAACCTGCAGTCCGATCGCAATCGACAAGATCCTTCTCCCCGACAAGAGCGAGGCTCCCACTCCCAAGTCTGAATGCTCTCAAAGTGTTGACCCCACGGTGGCCACCGAGGCAAATGTTGCGCTGGACGGCGTGATGAAGAACGGAACTGGGAGAAAATCTCGACCGAGCGACGGAACACCGATGATTGGCAAGTCGGGGACGGCCGAAGACAATTTCGGCTCGTGGATGACGACGTCGAGCCCCCGAGTTGCGACCTCGTCGTGGGTGGGAAACGTGGCCGAATATCAGGGGAACAAATCCGACTTACGCTCATTCGATATCGCGGGTGTCAAAGCGGATCAGGCTCGCCATGTCTACACGAAGCCCATTGTCGAGGCGGCAAACCGATTGTATCCAGGCGGCTCTTTTCCAGTGACACGACCAAAATCGCAACCGCAACCGCGTGACGATCAACTGACGGTTCCCGATTTGCGAGGCGCGTCTGCCGCGACCGCGGAATCGACGCTCGAGGGGCTTGGCTTTGAACCAATCGAGGGCGATGAAGTCAATGACTCGGCCCCGGCCGGCACGGTCGCACAAACAGATCCGCCCGCGGGAGCTTCGGTTGCGAAAGGGTCGAGCGTGACCTACCAGTTGAGTAGCGGCAAAGCTGGCTCAGCTGTTCCCAATGTTGTAGGCAAGAGCGTCGACGTGGCGCTCGCTCAGCTCTCGGCTGCCGGGTACACCCCTCGCGTACAAGACGTGAACGTGACCGAGGCGGCTAAGGACAACCTCGTGGCTCGAACCGACCCCGCGGCCGGCGCGCACGCGAAAGAGGGAGCAACCGTCATCGTCGTCAAGAATAAATACCGGCCCGGGCCAGCACCTGATCCCAATGCTGGACCCGATCCGGCGCTCACGTCCCCGCCCGCAACGGCGCCCGCGCCCGCGCCGGTACCGTTGCCGGTTCCCGGCCATCAACCGGGGCACGCGCGTCCGCGCGGCCGAATTCGTCCTCACGGACGGAGCGGGCGACGCGGTCCTCTCGATCACGGGCCGCAATAATGGCCCTCCCCTCCTTCATGGCACGGACGATTGCGACCGTCGTTGCAGCGGGCGCGGCGGCCGGCGCGTGGGGGACTCTCGTCGAGCGGCGGCTCTACACGGTGCGCCGAGTGAGCATTCCCGTTCTTCCTCCCGATGCGAAACCGCTCACGGTGCTCCATATTTCGGATGTTCACATGGCGCCGTGGCAATCGGGAAAACAAGATTGGATCCGGGGCCTCGCCGACCTCGCCCCCGATTTGATAGTCGACACCGGCGATAATCTCGGCCATGAGAATGGACTCGACGGTATTCGTCGAGCATTCGAGCCATTTGCCGGAATCCCCGGGGTGTTCGTGAACGGCTCGAACGACTATTGGAAACCGACACCGCACAACCCGTTTCGTTACTTCGCAGGGCCCTCCGCCCTCAAGCACACTCCGCAGCGCATCGACACCAATCAACTCACAGCGTTTCTCGCCGACGATCTTGGCTGGATCGACCTCAACAATCGGGCCGCGTCGCTTTCGATCAACGGAACGCGCCTCGAACTCTTGGGCGTCAATGATCCGCACCGCGACTACGACAAGCTCGACATTCTCGCCGGCTCGATTGAGGCAGAGCGCGAGAATAGCCCGTTTTACGACGAGGCTCCGTGGCCTCGCGAATCAGACAATACCGACCACGCAATCACCATCGGCGTTGCGCACGCTCCGTATCGACGAGTTCTCAATTCATTCGTGACACACGGCGCGCGAATGATGTTTGCGGGGCACACGCACGGCGGCCAAGTTCGGATTCCGTGCTTCGGTGCGCTCGTGACGAATTGTGATATTCCTCGATCACAAGCGCGCGGTGCAAGCGTCTGGACCCACGCGCACCGCGCAGCGCACTTGCACGTTTCGGCGGGTCTTGGAACGTCGATATATGCCCCCGTCCGCTTTGCGTGTCCTCCCGAAGTAACTCTCGTGACGCTCACCGGAAGCGGATCGATCGGCTAGCATTGACGGGGTTCCGGTCGGTTGAGCGTTTGCTCGCACGACCCAACCGGGGTGTGGCGCAGCTTGGTAGCGCGCGTCGTTCGGGACGACGAGGCCGCAGGTTCAAATCCTGTCACCCCGACCACGGGACGTGGGTCGGCAATGAAAATAACCGACGATAGTGGTCTTTTTCGCAAATCACCTAGAATATTTGCGTCATGCGTTTTTCAAAAGACCCGAACGAAAAGACCGCGGCGAACAAACGAGCCGTTGCCGTCATTGCCGGAATCACGCTCCTCGCGCTCGTGTCGATCACGGTCATCGCGCCACTCGCGCTCGACGCGACTCGGTCACTTGCCCGCGCCCAATTCGTCGCGGCGGCGCACGACGCCGACCGTGCGACGCCGCCGCGGGAACGTCCCTCGGTTGTCTACGTGGGAAACTCGTTTATCGGAGGTTCCGCGCAGGACTCCGGACCAGAATTTCGCTGGCCCGCACTCGTTTCAGATGCGGCGAAGGTTACCCCTCTCGTGCTCGCGGACGGAGGCTCTGGCTACACTGTTCCGGGAGCCCTCGGCTTCACCTTTGGCGATCTCGCAGCCCAGGTTCCTGAAACCTGCGCGCTCGTCGTTGTGCTCGGTAGCGATAACGACGAGCTTTCCCCTTATGACGAGACGAAGAAAGCCGCCTCCACCACGCTGGAGACGGTCAAGAAGCGAGCCCCCCACGCACACGTGATCGCAATCGCGACGTTTTGGGTCAATGACAATCCGAGCGAGGGGATTCTCACGAGCCGCGACGCGGTGCGCGACGCGGCCGCCGACGTCGGCGTTCAGTTCATTGATCCACTGTCGGACCACTGGCTCGAACCAGACCCGAAACAATATATTGGCGACGACGACCTCCACCCGACCAATCTGGGTCACAGGGAACTCGCCAATATCATCACGCCGATTGTCGAGGGTGCGCTCAACCAGCCCGCGCCCTAGGCGGCTGCTCGAAGGCCCGCGAGGAACTCATCGAGAAACGCAATAGTGTCGTGCCAGCCGGAGACGTTTCGGCACGGAACGCCGAGGAGCTTCACCGGGTAGTCGTTGCCGTCCACGTCGAGTCGGTCGCCGACGAACAACATCTCTGAAAGGGGAATCGCCGTGATCGAGGACAGCCGCTTCATTCCGTACGCCTTGTCGACTCCCTTCCGTGTGATGTCAATCGAGGTCGATCCCCCGGATCGAACCTCGAGGTCGGGCACCCCCCGGGCAACAGCATCACGAAGCACCCTCTTCTTCTCACTCGTCGGATCCCACGCGGTCTTCGCCGCGACAGGGGCGTCTTGTCCGAGTGCCGAAAACGTCACTTGCGATCCGCGGTCTTCGAGAATTGGACCCCACGGTTGCGCCTCCCACAAGCCGAGAGCGCGCGCGGCTTCTTCGACGCTGCTTCGCGCGCGTCGCTTCTCGTCATCCGTCAAATTCTCGGCGTAAACTTGCCCCCAGTCGCCGTCTTCCCGCCGGTAGTACTGGGTTCCGCACGTCGGCATGAGGTGAAATCGCGCGAGTCGGCGCTCGGATGTTTCGGGAAGATTGCCGAGTACTTGGCGGCGAAACTGGGCAAACTGTCCGCCCGAAATAATGCACACGTCCATGAACGCGCCGAGATCGACGAGGGCGCGAGCGACGCGCGCATCAATTGGCGCCTTCGATGGGGCGAGTGTGTCGTCGAGATCAAACGCAATCAGGCGGGGAAACGTGGACACGTGTGTTGCCTTTCTTGTGGTTGCACGCCTCCAGATTAGTCGAGTGCGCCGTTGGCGCGCGTCACTCGAGACGACCGGCACCGATAGGCGCGCCCGGGCAGAATAGTCCGTCTCGGCGGGCGGGCCGGTGCTTGCGGGCGCGCCGGTGCCGGGACGCTCCCGGAAGGCGCCCGGTATTCGTTTTTGAAGACAATTACGATTGACCCCGCTTTGGAGCGAGTGCCCGCGGCCGGTTGAGTCCGAACAACGAGATTGTCTTGAGACTTGTCGGTTACTCCGACTCCGTGTTGTCGAGGTGTGAACCCGGCGGCAGAGAGCTGTGCGAGTGCGACGCCTAGCCTCTTTCCCACGACATTAGGAACAGCCGAGCTCGTTTTGCCGCTACTTTAAAAGTAGGTCACGCGCGATCCCTTGGGGGCCGAACCCCCCGCGGGCGGATCTGTTCGCACGACCGTGTCGGCCGGGGCCGCGTCGTCTAAGGTTGAGCCCTTGACCGGTTCAAAGCCAAATCCGCTCAGCGTCAATTCGGCCGATGCCGCCGATGTGCCCCGCAAATCAGGAACGATCATGTGGTCAACACTCGATTGCGCGGCGCTCGCAAGCGGGAACGCGCCGCCCGGATACAAGCGGTTGGCCACTTCTAGAATGGGCTTCGTGTAAAGGTGGCGAGTCTGATCCGCATTTGTCCCCGAAAACGAATATCGACGCATGTTGGTCTTGCTCCCGTCGTACGCCGCGACGTTGCCAACCCACGACGAGACCGCCATTCTGGTGCTCGCGACGGTCATCCACGAGTCGTAGTTGTTATCGCTGGTCCCCGACTTACCGATCATTGGCGTTCCGCCGCTCGGCATCGACCGTCGTCCCGTCCCATTTGTCATCACGCCCGCGAGGGCAATATTAGCTTCCGCGGCCGCGGACGGTTCGATACTCTGAACGCACTTGGTTTTGGGGGTCGGAGCCTCGCTCTTGTCAGGGCGAAGAACCCTGTCGATTGCGACGGGACTGCAGGTTTTCCCCCCGTTCGCGAACCCCGCCATTGCCGTCACAATCGTCAGCGGCGCCACTTCATTCACACCGAGCACAGACGACGCGCCGTGAAAGAGAGGGTCACGGTCTGCACGATGCGCAAAGAACTTCTCGGCTCTCTCCTTGATATTGCACAAATCGAGCTGTTTCGCCATCGCCATATACGTGGAGTTCACCGATTGCTCGGTCGCGATCTTGGCGTTCGACATGCCACCCCCGCTGCCGTCATCGTTGACGGGATTGTACGGTTCGGTGAACGGACCCGAACACCGGTCATTCATGGGAGACCAATTTCGCCGCGCGCCATTGACCGGTTCGCTGACGGTGTGACCGGTCGAGACCCACTCGGCAAGCGTGAAGATCTTGTACGTGGATCCGGGCTGAAACCCGGACGATCCACCGTAGTCCTCGTCGGCGTTGTAATTGAGCGACGTGTAATTTCTGCCCGCTTTGGCCACGTCGGGATCCTCGGTGAAGTCTTTGCTTTGAACCATCATCAAAATTCGACCCGTGCCGACCTCGACGGCTACCGAGGTCCCGGCCAAGTCTCTGCCCTCGAAAACCTTGGGCACGATCCTGTTGATTTCGTGAAGGGCCGTTTGTTGCAAGCGAAGGTCGAGAGTCGTGTAGATCTCATACCCGCCCCGTCGAAAGTTTTCATAGCGTTCATCGGGATCGGACCCGTAGGCTTCATCGTTCTTGAAGACGTTCTTGACGTATTGACAAAAGTATTCGGCACCTTTTGCCGCATCGCACCCGTTCGTCATGGGAGTTATTGCGGGGACAATTGGTGCGTCTCTCGCCTCGTCGTGTTGGGCTTGCGTGATCTTGTCGTTTCGCAACATCAACCCGACAATGTGATTTTTGCGATCACTCGTGCGCGCGTAACCGTTTGCCGCACCGTTTTCTGGATTATTGGGGCGATCAATACGCAAAACGTCGGGATTGTTCACCATCGACAAGAGTGTTGCAGACTGCGCAATCGTGAGGTCTGCCGCAAGAACATTGAAATAATATCGCGCGGCCGCCTGAATACCGTAGACGTTTGCACCAAAATACGCAATGTTGAGGTATCCCGCGAGGATTTCGTCTTTCGAGTACTTTTTCTCGACCCCAATTGCGTACTTCAGCTCCTTGAGCTTGCGATCAAATGAGAATGCCGTCGCTTCGGCGTACTTCGCCTTTCTTTCTTCTTGATTGGGAATGGCCGCCGCCTTCTCAACGAGCACGTTCTTGACGTATTGCTGCGTAATGCCCGAACCACCCTGCGTGCTTTGCCCGAGCGCTGTCGCCAACGCGGCCCGGAATGTGCCCATAATGTCGAAGCCGCCGTGATGATAGAAGTCTTTATCTTCTCCCGCGAGTGCGGCTTCCCGAGCAAAAATTGAGATCTTGTCGAGGGATACCTCTTCACGATTTTGCGCATAGAATTGCGCGATTGGCACGTCTCCACCGTTCTCGCCCTTTGCAAAGATGGTGGATCGCTGCGAGAGATGTCCAATCTCGAGGTAGTCGGGAAGACTGCCGAAAATGCTGATCGTGCTGCCCGCGGTCAGCGACGCGACAACGACCGCGGGTGTCGTCGCAGCTGCCACCAGCACGCCCGCGACCGCACTCATTCCAATGAAAGAGAGAACGGCAGAGCTCGCGCGCGAGCGCGGCGGATTGTGGGCAGACATTTGTTTCAGCGTAGGTCACCCACCCCCCAAATGGCCAGCGTTCGGTCGGTCAGGTGCGACATGTCGCACCTACGGTCGACCGAGTCCTCGATACGTCCACCCCGCGGCGCGCCACGCGACGGCGTCGAGACAATTGCGACCGTCGACAACGAGCGGTTGAGCCACGAGGGTTGCCGCCCAAGCGGGGTCAATATCGCGAAACTGCGGCCACTCCGTGACAACGACGACGCAGTGTGTTCCGCACAGAGCCTCCTCGATCGAGTCGGTGTACACGAGGTGCGGATACTCGCGGCGCGAGTTGCCGATTGCGTGCGGGTCGGTTGCCACGACCGCCGCGCCACGACTCGCGAGGGCGACGGCAATATCGAGCGCGGGCGAGTCACGAATGTCGTCGGAGAACGGTTTAAAGGCGAGGCCAAGGACCGCGATTTTCTTATCGTCAATCGTGTCGCCGAGTGATTCGATGACAATGTCAATTGCTCGCTGGCGTCGCCGCAGGTTGATCGCATCGACCTCTTTGAGAAATGCCAGCGATTCTCCGACACCGAGCTCGTCGGCGCGGGCCGCAAACGCACGAATGTCTTTCGGGAGGCACCCGCCGCCAAATCCGACGCCGGCCTTGAGAAAGAGTCGACCGATTCGCACGTCATACCCGAGCGCTTCGGAGAGCTGCATCACGTCGGCCCCCGTGATCTCGGCAATCTCGGCCATCGCGTTAATGAAAGAGATTTTCGTCGCGAGAAACGCGTTGGCCGAGACCTTGACAAGTTCTGCCGTCGCATAATTGGTCACGACGCGCGGTGTTCCCGCACCGAGTGCTTTCGCATACACCCGATCAAGGACCGCGGTTGCGCGCTCGTGGGCCGCGCCCGATGGCACTCCGTAGACGAGACGGTCGGGCGACACGGTGTCTTGGACGGCAAAGCCTTCGCGAAGGAATTCTGGGTTCCACGCGAGATCGGCGTGGGGTTGCGCAACACGAACCAGCTCGGCAAGACGCGTTGCCGTTCCAACGGGAACGGTCGACTTGCCGACAACGAGATCGCCGCTCGACAAGTGAGGAGCAAGCGCGGTAAACGCCGCATCGACCGCCGTGAGATCGGCGGCGGGTAGATTTTTCTTTTGCGGGGTTCCCACTGCAACGAAGTGCACCTCGGCGCCGCGCGCATCGGCAATCGAGTTCGAAAAACGCAAGCGTCCCGTCTCAAGCGCGACACTCAGCATTTCGGGAAGATTGGGTTCGAAGAAGGGCGCGCGGCCCGACGAAAGCAGCGCGATTTTTGCCGCATCAATGTCAATGCCAACGACGTCGTGACCCATTTCGGCCATGCACGCCGCGTGGACCGCGCCAAGATAACCGCAGCCCACTACAGATATTTTCACGGGTAATTCTCTCCCTCGGATGCCCAGTGACCGCTTGCGGACGGTCATTTTTAGCAGAGGAAAGGGGGGCAAATACGAGGAATGGTCCGCAAATTCATCCTGGGCACGCTGTACGTGTGCGGTCATCTTCGTTCGTTGGGTGAGCCGCGTCAGACAACGACCCCAGCGCGCCCAGTGGCCGCGGACTCAGTGCCCGCGGACTCAGTGGCCGAGAACCCCGTGGAGTCCTTCGCCCACGTCCGCGACGAGGTAGCGAGGAAGGTCGGATACCTTTTCTTCTAGAAGCGCTTTGTCGATTGTCACGAGCTGAGATACGTTGATGGCGGAATCTTTGCGAAGGCCCGATGCGGCGGCAGGAACAAAAACATTGCCGGGATGATCGGCGAGCTGGGTATTCGTTGAGATGACGGCCACAATCACCGTGGCGAGGAGGCTGTCGTTGTAGGGATTGGTCTGGACGACAAGCACGGGCCGACGTTTTGCGGGCGCGCTTCCTCGAGGGGTTCCAACGTTGACCCAATAGATTTCGCCGCGTCGAATTACCATTCGTCGTCGGAGGTCAGCGCGTCAAGGAGCGCGACGCCGGTCTTCGCAAGGGACGCCGTTTCTTTGCGCACCACGTCATCGCCGCGTTTGATCGCCGCGTTGATCTCCTCGGTCAGCGACTCTTCGTCAAGCTCCCTCAAGAAGTGCTCGGCAGCCCGGGAAAAGAACTCCGACCGATTCATCTTGAGTTCGGCGGCGCGACTATCCACTCGTCGAAAGGTGTCGTCGGGGACGGAAATCGCGGTCTTCATATATGTAAGTATAACTGGGTATTACCGAATTGGCTCGGGGTGCTCATTTGGTTATTCATGCGGGTCATCCACAAAATCCAGCGCCATTCAGACTGACGCTATTCCTGCGACGTTGGGTTCAGAATTTCGGGTCACCGAACGGACATCCTCGGACCCAAATGAACGTGCGATGGGCTCAAAGACAACGCCCCGCTCCGCCAGCGAATATCCGTATTTCTCGATCGTTTGGGCATCTGCCGTGGCGGCTGAGAAATGTTGCGGCGACTGTGATTAGCGCTTGCGCCGCTACGCATGCAACCGGTCCTAAACCGGGAATAAGGCAAATGAGTTTAGTCAACCAAAAGGTGGTGCCGGCCGCTACGAGATCTTGATCTGTCCCGTTTAATTGAAGGTAGAGTCGGCCATTCTCAAAACCAACCGCAAGCCGTTTAGCTCGCGCGTGGAAATCTTGTGAATCTGTACGGTTAAGTGTGCTCTCCAGCTGATTCACCGCTGTCGCGCGGTCCTCGGTGCTTTTGGTTGGGGCGAGCGGTGCGTGTCTAAGAGAGCTAATGACCTGTCGAACCTGACTGTCTGTCGCCACGGCGTCCGCATCGTGAGTTGCCTGCTGATCTCTCATCACCGAGGGCGATTCAGGCTCTCCCGCATGTGCGGCCAAGCTTCCCCCCAAGGAAAGTGCCGATACGGCAACGATTGTCGCGGCGAAACGGACGGTATGGTTCATGATGGTGCTCCTTTGTTGTCACCCCCGAATGGGATAGTTGACGTTATCTCTCTGGGAGCAATTTTCAAAGAGCGTAAATGCATGGGATTGAGATATGGTATTGGCAGAAACCAGGAGGGGATTTCACGCCTCGTCTTCGGGAAAGAAAAGGTCGTCAATTGGAGTGTTAAGGGTTGACGCGAGTCGAAAAGCGAGCGGCAAACTCGGACAGAAGCGCCCCTTCTCAATGGAAATGATTGTTTGACGCGAAACTTTGACTCGCTCTCCCAACTCCTCCTGAGTTAAATGCCGTTCTCGCCGAAGAGACGTTACTCTGTTTTTCATCGTTTACTCGACAGTGACGGTGGTGAGGCGACGCTTGACAATCGCAAATCGAATCCAATAATCGATCACCATCACAGCGGCCCATACGAGCAGCGAGACGGCGGCGTTGATCGCGAATCCGAGCACTCCAATCACGACCGCGACCGCGACGGCCCCGACTATTCCGTCAAAAAAAACCTTTGCTTGGGCAACGTGGGCAGCGTGTACTTCGACGCTTTCCGATGCGTCGCTACGATCACGGGAATCTCGCCGTTTACGTAGGTATTGCGAGGCCAGCCCTCCGCAGCTAGATACGGCAAAAAGTAAAATTAGCGGCCCGACCTGGTCAATGAGAGAGTCTGACGGGACTCTCCACACGCTCCAGACAACCGCTCCCGCAAGTGCCACGACAAACAAGAGAAAAGTATTAGCGTGATAGCTCAACTCGATATCCCCCGGCATTGAGACAATTCAGTGTGCGACTCACTTTACATCACGGCTTCGCGGTAACGACCGCGAGACTTGCGGCTATGGGAACCACGATCAGAAGGGCGATGAGAGCACTTTGCGCTTTCGCTCTGGTCACCCCTCGCCACGCGAGGGGAACGGACAAGCAGAATAGCTTCAACGCACGAGAGACGTGGCCGAGCCGCCAACCTTCTTATCGCCGTACCCCCGCCCGTCCGGCTCTTGTTGCCATCAGTTGTGCGATTTCCCTGCTCCTCGTCGGCGAGCAACCCGCGAGCGCGGTGGCACCGACGGGTCACAGCGCCCCGAAACACCGCTACGAAAGAGGCGTCAACGTCTACAGCCTTTTTGCGAGCCGAGAGCAAAGTCGTGATGCCGTCGATATCGGCGAACCGCAAAGCAGTTACGACTATTTGGCGCAACGAGGAATGACCATTATTCGGCTGCCGATACCGTGGGAACGCATCCAACCAATCGCGCGCACGGGGTCAGGCCCGCTGACGATTGGCCAACTCACCTCGGCGCTCGATGGACCCGTCGACGAATCGTACTTAGACCGGGTAGCCGCCGAGGTCGACAAGATTCACACCGCTGGAATGAAAGCGGTCATTGGGCTCCACTCCGGTTGCCGCTTTCCGTATCGCCAAAAACCCGGTTCGAATGATTCCGCCCTATTCTGCGGCGGGGAAATTAGCGCGGATCGCATTTCTCGCGTGTGGACCGCAATTTCCACTGTCTTCAAAAACCGCCGCGGAGTATTCGCATATGACATTCTGAACGAACCGATCGTCACGTCGTTTCCCGGCGGGCTCGTGACGTACCGGACTGTCACTCAAAGCCTCGTTCACGCGATCCGCGCGACGGGCGACACTCACACCGTCTGGATCCAATTCCCCGAAGATCGAGCGAATCGCGTGTCAACGATGACAAGCGGCCCCTGGATTCACGACCCGTTACTCAAGGTCACCTACTCGCAACATTTTTACCCGGGACACACCGCGCTTGAGAACGAGCGGTATACCCCCACCGTCGACGCCCCCACTATCACGGCCGTGAGCGGTTTCGCTGCGTGGTGCGCACGGTGGACGGTTCGCTGTTCAATTGGCGAATTGGGGTGGCCGCGCGCCGCGTCTCAACCAGACTGGCCCGATTCGACGAACTCGTGGAACCGGCTCGGTGAAAAAATATACTCGCTCGCCGACCACGCGGGAATGGATGTCACCTATTTCGCGGCGCAATCCTCGTACGGCGAACACCTCGTCGCGTACGACAATACTCAAAACACCAACCGGCGCCATCCACGGCTCTGGCCACTGCCCGGAATCAATCGCGCACACTCGCAATCGACGGTAATCGAATCGCACCTCTCGCAGTAACAGTATCGGGACGCGCCCCGACAATTGCGATGAGTCCCACCACGACGAAACTTGCCGCAACTGATTCCCACAGTGGAAAAGCCGCCCCCGACGTCACGAACGATGCCAACGCGGCGAGAGATTCTATGCGACCCGTTCGCAGCGCCCTGATGCCAAGCCACACGAGGAAAGCGGCCAAACACACGCCTCCCACGATGCCGACGCTCACAATCGTGCCGAGAATCGCGTTTTCTAGCGGGTGGGGCGCGCCCGTGCGAACCGCGAGTAAGCCCGACGTGCTCGGCCCCGCGCCAAAGAGTGGATTTTGGTCGATCAGTCGAGTCGCGAGGTGCCACGTGAAATCGCGATAATCGCTCGATGACCGCGCTTCGGCGGATTCCCCTCGCTCCGCGAAGAGCGGAAGATTTGCTACCGCGAACACCGCGAACACCGACCCGCCGACACTCACGAGCTTCGACGCAAACGAAACCCCGCGAGAAAGCAGCACCGCAATGAGACCGACCCCGATTCCCACGGCCAACGCCACAATCGCACTCCGCGAGCCGCTCAAAGCCGAGGCAATACCCGACAAGAAAAACGCGCACAGCGCGAAGGGCCACCGCGAACCTCGGCGAATCACAATAAAAAGAGCGAAGCACGCCGTCGCCGAAAAAAACGTCGCATTCATGAGCGGATGACCGAGCGTCGTCGTGACTCGATAGACCGCCCACGTTTGTTCGACCGTGTAAAACTGTGCGAGCGGGTTGAAGCGAGTCATCGACTCGACGATTGCGGCGGCGCCGAGCACGCAACCGACCGCAAGCCACGTGCCCGTCAGCGCGGTGACGGCTCGATGTCCCGCGTGACGACCGTGAAGCGCTGGAACGAGTGCGGCAATCGCGAAAACGGCCACCCACACCGCGCTTCGCACGGGCTGCACGCTAAACAGCGACTCAAGAACCAGCACGACGAGGAGCGCGAACGGCCAAAAGATAAGGCCGACCGACACTCGACCGGCGCGCACGGTCCATGCCGCTTTGAGGACCCAGATCAGCAGGACAACGACGGCGGGAGCGAAGTATCGTCCCACGAGTTCGGGAACACCCACAATGTACCCGACCGGAAGGCACGCGTACATCACAAGGGCAATGCTCGGTAGTGTCCAGAGCGGTATGCACAACACGATCAATACCGCAAGAATGACGGCCACGGTGAGCGTCCCGAATGGCGATGCAACCGCGACTACCGTCAGGACAATCGTGGCGAGAGCCATGACCGACGGAGTTGCCCATCGGGCGGAAACGCGAAGCCCGGCTCGCTCGCGCGGTGGGCGCTCCCGTTGGGAGAGGCGCGCGGCATCTCGTCCCCTATCGGCCCCCAGCATGTCGGGGACAACCCGCCGGGCGACGAGAGCATAACCGACGAGAGCGAGAGTCCGGGCGATAACGGTCGCGACGGGGATTCCGATGGGCCCCAAGGCAATAAACAGAACCCAGTCGAAGAGCGCGTTGATCGCAAAACTCATGAACGAGAGCTTGAAAAGCAATTTTTGACGCCTCGCAATGATGAGCAAGCGCGAAATCACCGTGATTCCCATGCTCATGGGAATCGAAACGAAAAGGATCGCCGTCCACGCGAGACCCGTCCCCCACTCGTTGGGAATGGGAAGCACGTTCGGCGCTACCGCAAGACCGAGCGCACCGAGTAGCGCGACAATCGACGTGACCACGAGCAAGGCCACTGAGTCGGTGCGAAGGAGTGCTTTTCCCGTCGCCGGCTCGCGCACCGGAAGGCGCGACCAGTGGCCGACCCTTCGCACGAGAAACCCAAAATTGAGAAATTGACTGGCCGCAAAGAAGAGCTTGTCAGCGATTTCGAAAGCGGTGATGCCTCCCGCGTGGCCCGCGAGAAAAAAACGATCCGTCACGGGGCTTCCGTTCGCGGTTGCCGTCGCGGCCGATTGCGAAATGAGTCCCGTCGTCTGTAAGTCGACCGATTCCGCTTTTTTCGATCCCTCGAGCCGCCGAGCGACCACCGTGAGAGCCACGAATCGAATCAATTCGCCCGCGACGAACGCGAGCGCCAATCCGAGAAGCGGAACCTGCGGCCACGCGACCACGACCACGAGCGGTGGCATGCTTCGCGTCGATTGGAGGGCTATTGCAATTGCCGCCTTGCCGTGCGCAATGATGTGGCCCGAGCGAATCGCTGCCATTCCCCCAACCGCGGGAACGAGGAGGACGGTCATACTGACGAGCCAGAACTCGGCCGACGGTGGCCCACTCAGGCTATACAGTGCCACGAGCGCGGGTCCGAGAACGAGCGTTGTAACGAGCACAAATAGGAGAATGCGACGCTCATACGATCTCGACGAACGGCGGTCCGCGACGACGCCCCGACCGAGGGTTCGTCCCACCTCGCTCATCGAATGCATCTCGACGGCGCTGCCAATAATGCTCGTGAGCGTGAGAGACGCCGACGTCGCGAGCAAGAAAAGGTCGCTCGTTCCCGTTCCTACGATTCGGGCGAGAACGAAGGGAAAGAGAAATCCGGGAAGAAGAGCCGCGAGGGCCGATGCACTCGTGACGGCGTCGCGCCGATTAGCCACGGTCACCCCTCGCGAACGCGAGCGATCGTGCGAGAGCGAACGGCGTCGAGAACCTCCGAGAGGAGTCGACCACTCGAGTCCGCGGAAAAGCGACGCAACCACTCGGGTTCGTCGACGGGAACCAGGTCCATGGCGTCAACGATTGCGACCGCGAAATCGCTCGCGGAGGATCCTTGGCACAAGATTCCCGTGACGTGTGGCACAATCGCGTCGGCGACGCCGAGCGCGCGCGAAGACGCCACGCTCGGAATACCGACCGCGGCGGCTTCGACAAAGACGTTCCCAAACCCCTCAACCCGAGTCGGAAGAAGAACCACCGCATCGCGCGCGCACTCGGAAAACCACGCTGCGACCCATCCGCGAAACGAGATGTCGATCCCGAGACGCGTCGCTTCATGGCTCACGCGATTTTCCTCGGGACCTGCGCCAAAGTACTCGACCTTCGCGACAATTCCGTGATCCGAGCGAAGACGATCTGCGACGTGCACGGCGAGTTCCGGACGCTTGTGCCGCACGAGCCGCGCGGGAATAACGAGCGTTACCGTTCGCTGGCCGTCGGGCGAATCGTAGAGGCCATGCTCGCGCGAGACGAGACGAGACACGCGATCAGTTTTTGCTGTCGCGGGATTGGGAACGACCCACATGCGCGAATAGTCAATGCGATAGAAACTTGCGGCTTCAGCGGCGACGGGATGCGACACCGCAACATACGCGTCGGCACGACGATACAACCGGCGTGCGAGCGCAATTTCGATTTCGGCCTTGCGGCCGCGCACTCCGCGAAGACCGCTCTCAATCGTGTGCCCACTAATGACGATTGCGGGTGAGCGTTTGTGGCGCCCGGCAATCGAGAGAAGCGCGAGGATGTTCCAGTGCGGCCCAATTGACACAATGGCGTCGTAGCGGCCGCGGGCCACATGGGCCCGCAATTCGATAATGCGCGACAAGAATGACGTCGCGCGAAGGGAGACAACCGCGATTCCGTCGATTGAATCGCGCGAGCAATCGTGAGTCGTGATCACGGTCACGTCGTACCCGTGTTCATGAAGATAGGTTGCCCACTGAACCGCGACAAATTCTGCGCCGCCACCGCTGAGGGTCGAGACGAGTATTCCCACTGTGGGGCGAGTCGATTGACGAGCCCCGCCGGATGCATGAGTAACAATTTGGTGAACGCGGGTCGGAGCGTCGAGCGACGCGACAGCATCGGCGACTACGTCTCGGTTGAGGGAGCGGGCATCGATCAGCCGCGCCGCCAATTCGTCGGGATCGCGGTCGCACACAAAACCCGTGCTCCCGTTGACGACAAGGCCACCCGTGTCCGATCCGGCCGTCACCACTGCGGGAAGCCCCGACGCAAGCGATTCGACGAGAACCGTTGGGTACCCCTCGTAACCGGGTTGAGAGGTCATGAGAAAGACGCCAGAGCGAGCCATGCGCTCGGCAACGCTGGGCGGTGGTACTCGGCCGAGAATTGCCACGCGATTGCGCACGAGTGCTGGAAGCTGCGCGACAACCGCGTTGATGTCGGAGTGAAGAGAGCCTGATCCGAGAACGTCCAGGGTCCACGGCGCGCCGGGGTCCCGCTCGACGAGTCGGTGGAACGCGCGAATTGCGAGACGGGGATCCTTCGGGGCCTCCAAGCGACCCACCCACACAATCGAGTGCGGATCACGCGACTTCGACCCGGTCTGAATGAGCGCGGGGTCAAACCACGTGGGCGAAAACACCGCCTTGTGGTTCCACTTCTGCACAATCCTGGTATAGCCCTCGTTAAATACGAAGACCGCTGTCGCACGGCGAACGACTCCGCGCTCGAGTCGCCGGTGCAGCCCGCCCGCGAAGCGCCACAAGGAATCCGACGCGTGACTCGCGAGTCCGTTCTCTTGAGTGTGGATGAAATACAACTGAGGCGTGCGCAGCACGCTTCGCAGAATGACCGCAAGATCCAAGCGGTGCGCTTGAACGAGTGCGTGCCGCGGAATCGTGTGTCGGAATCGAATCAAGCCGGCTGCAACACGCAATCCGTGCGGAATTCGCCGGAGTCGACCGGTCATCGCAAGCTGGGCAACGGGAAGAAACCACACCGCGCGGTCGCCCAATTGGTGGTATTCCCACCGACCGATTCGTCGTCCCTCGGGACCCGAACCGGTGTCGACGCCGATCACGGCGACCGTTTGCCCCTCGGGAAAATAGGTGCAAATGCCCCGCAAACACGTGTTGATGCCTCCGGGCAACGGTCGAGATGGATCGAATTGGTGAACAATTAATTGGTCGACTGCCGACGGCGGATCAGAGAAGTGCACGGTTGGTTCTTTCACCGTCACCCTTGAGAGCGCGGGACGGATTGGTTTTGCGCGATGTGGGTCGCCGCCGCCGCTTCGAAGACTGACCGCTCTGGGTGATCGAGGTCGAGAATGCGGGCCAAGCCACGCTCCGCCATCGCGGCGGCAATCTGACCCTGGTGTTCGTCGATGTGCTCGCCGTGCGCTCGGCTCCGAACTGCGAGCACCGGGCATCGATTCGATTCCAACAGCTGAAGAATCGAGCCGACCCCCGCGTGTGCAACCACGACATCGGATTCCGCGGTGATCGCGTCTAGCCGGTCCGTCGGAAGTTCTTCGTAGACGTCGCCGGGTAGATTCTCGCGACGCGTTGCGCCGAGCTGCCACACAACGTGGTCGTCGGGTCGGAGGATCGCGAGAACGGCATCGACGGCACGATCAAATCGGTAGGGCCGAATCGTTCCAAGAGTGACGAGAACCCGCCGCGGCCCCGAGGACGCGACGCTTGTCGACGGCTCGGCGCTCCACTCGTCGAAAACCGTTCCGGCACACGGCCACCGCCGAGATGCCCAGCTTTCGTATTGTGAATACGTCGAGACTCGCGGCGCAATCGCCATGAGGTGACCGGTTACAGAGGGCCCGAGAGCACGCGCAAGGCTCTCGACGTAGTGCGTAGAAATTCCTCGAGCCGCAACGAGCGGCAGTGCGAACGCGGCGACCGCGGCGCCCGCGCTGAGACACAGATCAAATTTTTCCCCGCGAACGATTCGCGAAACGGTTCGAGCCGCTCGAGCGCTGCCACGAAAATCGCGAGGAGCGACGTAGTCGACGAACGTGCGCCGCCGATTCATTAACCGCGATTGCGATTGCGGATTGTCGAATGTCACCCACAGCGACTCTCGGTGCGACATCACCGCGTTGTCCATGCGAAGAAGTTGCGCGAGGTGACCGCCAGCCGATGCGATCCACAATACTTTTGCGCCCCGTGGCAAATGGTCAAGCACGAGCAACCACACCAACCGCGGGCAAAGGCAGCATTGTCGCGACGACTCCGCATACGCTCGCATCGACGCTCGAGAGCGTCGCGAGCGCCGACGTGACGTGTGTGCGGTGTGCAATGCCAACACCGACGACAACAATCGCCCGACTCGTGATCCGTGAAAGAATCGCGGCGTCCGTGACGGGGAGAAGCGGCGATGAGTCGATAATGACCGCGTCGAATTCGCGCTCGAGTTCGGCAAACAGCCGAGCGGCCGCTCGCGAATCGAGCAATTCGCTGGGATTTGGGGGGATCTTTCCCGCGGGCAAAACGCGGAGGGTCCGGTTGCCCCACGGTTGAATCGCCGTCGCGAGCGTTGATTGGCCAATCAGTACGTCTGTCAGACCGGCTGCCACTTCGAGCCCCAAGTGCCGAGTAATGTCGGGCTGACGAAGGTCAGCGTCAACTAAAAGCACACGAACTCCCGAGTCGGCAAGGGCGATGGCTAGATTTGCGGCGGTAATACTCTTGCCTTCGCCACGAACCGCCGACGTGACGACAAGAGAGCGCGGCTCGCTTGCACCGCCACGGGGTTGCACGATCGTCCGAAGAGCACGAAAAGCCTCCGCGGACCGACTGTTCGCGTCGGTGTGAACGACAAGCGGCCGGTCCGCAACCCGGGCATCAAAGGGAATTCGTCCGATGATCGGCACGTGTATTAATCGCTCGAGATCGGATTCGTCGCGAACCCGGTTGTCGAGTAGATCACGCACAATCGCATACGCGACGCCGAGAACGAGACCAATTGCGACCCCCACCGCGATAGCGAGTGCGCTACTGTAGCCCGCCGGTCGAGTCGGAATCGTCGCATCCTGCACGCGCGTGAGCTTCACGGCCGAGGTATGTGTGTGTTTGGTCAGCGGCTCAATTGACGCAACAACCTTCGTCAAACTCTGCGACACGGCATTCGCGATTTCAGCGGAGCGAGCCGGATCGGAATCTGCCGCCGTAATGTGTATGAGAGTCGTATCGGTGGGCACCGCGGTTGTCACGAGCTGGGTCAGTTCCGCGACCGAACACGTCAGACCGAGCCTGTCGATGACCGGTTGAAGCACGAGCGGAGATGTCGCAATCGAAGCGTAGGTCTTCACGCGCTGTTGCGAAAACGTCGTACCTGAAACGAGGTCTTGAGCGGTTCCCGTCGACTCCGTGGAGACGAACACTTGAGCCGACGACTTGTACATTGGCGTAGCCACGACCATATACGCGCATGCCGCCCCCACGCCCACGATCAAAAAGAGAGAGATCGCGATCCAGCTCCTTCGCAACACTCGAATAAAGTCGCGAAGTTCCACGCGGGTAGCCTTTCAAAACGATGAGGGATGACGGTAATCGCGACGAGCACACACCATCGCGCTCGTGTCGAACCTGGCCTATGCTCCCATAACTGGCGGCACAAATGGACCGGATTCACACTCGACTAACGGAAATCTGAACCCGGACCCGATTGATACGCCGATAAATCGTCGTGCGTTCGTCCGCGCTGTGCGCTCCGTCGAGCGCGCGTCTACTCCCCGGAAATGAGCGTCACGCGCCAATTTTTAAAATGGCAGCCGTTTCGTCCATGACTGATCGCGCCCACGCGGGGTTCTCGGACAGCCGCGTGCCGAGCCTCGGCACGAACTCTCGCAATTGCGGCTCCCACTCGCGGTATCGCGTGGGAAAACAGCGTGCGAGGGCCTCGATGATGATCGGAACCGCGGTCGAGGCCCCCGGCGAAGCACCGAGCAGGCCGGCAATTGATCGATCAGCGGCCACAATGAGTTCTGTCCCGAATTGAAGAACGCCGCGACCGCGAGAATCTTTCTTGATAATTTGAACTCGTTGTCCCGCCGTGATGAGGTGCCAGTCTGCGGGGTCGGCGGTCGGCATGAACTCGCGCAATGCGGCGAATCGAGCCGCCTTCGTCGCAACGAGTTCTCGAATCAAGTACTGAATGAGAGGGCGATTGTCGCGTGCGACCGCGAGCATCGGGCCGATATTGCCCGCTCGAACCGACGTCGGAAGATCACGCCACGAGCCTTCCTTGAGAAACTTCAGATTGAACCCCGCGTACGGGCCAAACAACACGGACGCACGACCGTCGACGACCCTCGTGTCCAAGTGAGGAACCGACATGGGCGGTGCGCCAATCGCCGCCTTTCCGTAGACTTTTGCTTGGTGCCGTGAAATGACACCGGGGTTCTCCGTCCGCAAGAATTGTCCACTGATCGGAAACCCGCCGTATCCCGCGATTTCTGGGATGCCCGCCAGTTGCAAGAGGTGGAGCGCTCCGCCCCCAGCTCCCACAAAAACGAAACGCGCTGTCACCGTCGAGGACGTGCGTGCGCCCCCGTCGCGAACCCGCACGTTCCAGCCACCGCGCGACTCTTTTGTCAGCTTCGTGACCTCGTGATTGAGAGCGAGCTGGACACCTCTCGAGACCGCGTGGTCAACGAGCTGGCGCGTCAACGACCCGAAGTCGACGTCGGTGCCGCCGGCAAAGCGGGTTGCCGCGACGCGCTCGTTTTCCGAGCGATTCTCGATTATCGCGGGAGCCCACTGGGCGATCACCGCGCGATCCTCCGAGTATTCAATCGCACTAAAAAGCGGCTCGGCCTTGAGCGCTGCGACGCGCTTGCGAAGGTACTCAGTATCTTTGCTTCCGCGAACAAACGTCACGTGGGGCACCCGATTGATAAACGTGTGGGGCTCGCCAAGCGCGCCCTCCGCGACGAGATGAGCCCAAAACTGGCGGCTCACGAGGAATTGCTCGTTGATTTCGACGGCTTTTTCGGCGGTCACTGAACCGTCGGGCGCTTGAGGCATGTAATTGACCTCGCACAGGGCGGCGTGGCCGGTTCCCGCGTTATTCCACGGTCCCGAACTCTCGAGTGCCACCTCGGATAGACGCTCGTAAATCACGATGGACCAATCGGGCTCGAGGCGTTTGAGAAGCACCGCCAAGGTGGCGCTCATTATTCCGCCGCCAATCAGGGCCACATCAACTGTTTGGGGGCGAGCGCTCACGGTTCCAAGCCTATGTCGCGCTCAAGTCGGAGTGGTAACCGAGGGTCACCCGCGTAATCACACGGCGCCAAAAGTCCGAAGCGGTATGCCGTTTCGAGTGCCTCGCTGCGCCCCGATGCGTCGAGTTTGCGATAAACGCTCCTCAGTTGCCCCTTCACCGTATTTCGTGTGATGAAGAGCCGCCCGGCAATCTTGTCGATGCGAGATGTGTCCGCGAGTTGCTCGAGGACACGCAACTCGGCCGCGCTGAGCTTCTTGACGCGGACGCTATCGGGCATCGCGTGCACGTCACTCGGAATCGCCGCGTTCGTGTTGACGAGAGTCACGAGCGCGTCGAGGTCCCGCTGAGGAACCGCGGCGAGGGCAAAGTGCGCACCGCTTCGTTCAATGAGGCTGAGCGCGCGGCGAAATTGTATCCCCGCCTCGTTGGTGTCTCCGCGTCGAAGCAGCGCGGCGGCCTTAAGCGCGAGGAGCGCGGCGCGGGGAAACCGATACGTCCCGGCACGCCACACCCAAGAGACCGCCATCCGCGAGGCTTTATCGTTGTCCCCGGCAAGAAGGTCAATCGTCGTGCGTGCGAGCGCTGTCCACTGTGTTTCGCACGGCGAGTCAGCAAGGGCATTTTGCGCCCGGATCGCGAGTCCGAGCCGCAAGAACGTCGTTGCCCGGACCGAGGCAAGCAACGACCGGGCAAAAACGCTCGCGGTCGGCGCAGCGGTGGCTTGACTGTCATACACATCGAGAACGTCAAGAGCGCCGTGCGGTTCGCCCTGCAGACCCAAAACGGTTGCCCACGCCCACGCGTGGATCGGCAGCGATTCGGTGTGCGCCGCATCGTCCGCGCACGCTGCGAGCGTGTGCGCCGCATCGTTGAGATTGAATGCGTGGGCCGCGACGAGCGCCTCGGCGATGATGAGGTCGATCCCACCGTGAGTGCGAATCAGGGTTCCCGTGGGATCGCACTCGCGCGCTTGTTCGATCGACGAGCGCGCTGGCCCGACGTCACCGCCGAGCGCCCAGCAGAGCGCTGAACTCGCCGCGATGTGAAACGGCGTGTGTTCCGCCGGCAAGTCGGATCGACGATTCCACGCGGAAGCGAAGCACTCGGTAGCTCGAGCCAAATTCCCAACCGCACGATGTGTTAGTCCAGCCTGGTGGCACACGATTGCACGTATCGGGGCAACTGCCGTTTCTTCAGGCGGCGTGAGTCTCGACACGGCGTCGATGAGCTCATCAGCCGCGACAACCGCCGCCTCGAATTCGCCAGTGAACCGGTTCGCAACGACGCACACGGCGTTTAACGCGAGTTTTTCCCCCGCACTCGCCGACGACGAGAGCCGTTCTCGTCGATCAGTGGACCGAGAAAAAAGGTCGATGAGGCGATCTGAAGCAACCGGAGGCGCGTGGTACGCAACCGCGAGCATCGTCACGAGCGTGGGGTCGCGCCACAAAACGTCCTCGGAAAAATTCTGGACGAGTTCGCGAAACTCTTTCGCGTGAAGAGACAGCAAGATCGGCCTGTGCCGCTCGATAAGCGTCGAAATGAGGTCGCCGTCGGATGACTCGACCGCGTGCGCGAACGCGCGAATGACGTTCCCGTTGGCTTCGTACCAGCGCGCCGCGCGCGCGTGCAGGGTCGCAGTGTCGTCTCGATTATTGTCGGCGAGCTCAGTAGCAAGAGCGGCCGTCGCGATGTTTCCATATCGATAAAGCGGAACGCCCCCGCACACGACGCGCGACGCAACGCCCATTTGCTCGACAAATTCAAGCAGTTCGGCGCTGTCGTCGGCGCCGGTGAGCGCGCGCGCGAGTTCGGGAACGACATCGTCGACGATTGATGTCTTTTTGAGAAACGTCAGCAAACCCGGCTTGAGGGCGTCGAGCGTGAACAAAATATTGCGAACGTATGCGATCATCGCCGTTTCCGCGATCTCGACAATCGGTTCGAGCCCCCCGGCCAAATTCGATGCCTCAATTGCGAGCGCGGAAACGCGGATGCCCGCGGGCCACCCGTAAAGCCGACTCGTGAGCGCGTCGACGTCCGTGGGCCCCACGGACGCGCCTGCTCGCTCAAGCACCTCGCGCGTTTCGGGTTGAGTAAATGCCAGATCGTTTTCCGTGACCACTCTCGTGTCGAGGCCAATGGCCCGCCGCGGTGTTTCGAATCCCGATGGCATTCGGCTCGCAGCAACGATCCGAAATTGCGGGGTGGCCGCCGCGAGGTAAGCGAGGTCGTCGACAATGACCTCGTCGGCAACCTGATCGAATTCGTCGAGGACGAGGGTGAGCGGCATACCGAGGGTGGCCACGGCCGATACGAGTGCGTGCCGGAAACCACGTGACGTGATCTCGGGGGGCGCAGGTACGGCCGAGGTGACGACTCGACCGTCCGCTCTCGCTTCTCCTACGAGCGCATGGAGCCGTTGCCAAAACGCCGCTCGACGAGCTGTCACCGAATCGATCGTGTGCCACACCGCGATTCCCGTGAGAATTTCTGACGAGTGCAGCCACGACACTAACGCGATCGTTTTGCCCGCACCGGTCCCCCCTCGAACAGCGGTAACACCCGATGGCCACAGGTCGTCGAGCAGCCCGGTGACTCGCGGGCGGGCAACAACGCGAACCGGCAAGCGAGGAACGCCAACGAGAATCGGGGGCGAGAACTCCGCGTGCTCGGTCAAATTGTGACCGTTATTCGCGCCCACTTCGCGCATACGCGCGGTCATGTGCGTGGCTGCCGGGCAGCCACGCACGGCGTTCGGGATGTTAGAGATTTCGACAAACGGGTTATCCATTGAAAATGGTGGCTGAAGATACGATCACGGGCAAGTTGGGCAATTGTAATCTCAACTCTGATCGAAATTGGAAACCCGATAGACGCCGCACGAAGCAACGGTATTGGGATTCGAGAGAACGAGTTCCAAATTGTTAACAGGCCAATCAGACCGAGGCTAGTCTATTTAGCCTGGCTCCCTAACAAAAACCATCCCTCGCGCTCGGCGATTAGTGCCCGCGCGAAAATTCACCGACTATGAAACGGTCCCGAAGCGTCTCGCGGCGACTGACTCCGCGATTTGAACCGCGTTGAGGGCCGCGCCCTTGCGAAGATTGTCGCTGCAAATGAAGAGCGCGATTCCGCGCCCGTTCGAGACGCCCTCGTCGGCACGAATCCGACCGACAGTAATGGGATCGGTGCCCGCGGCGCCACGGGGAGTAGGCACGTCGGTGCATTCAACTTCGTCGACGTCACCGAGGATTTCAGCCGCCCGCTCGGGACTCATGGCGCGCGCGAACTCGGCATTGATCGAGAGCGAGTGTCCGGTAAAAACGGGCACTCGAACGCACGTGCCACTCACGAGAAGATTCGGAAGGCCAAGAATTTTTCGGCTCTCATTCCGCAGCTTTTTTTCTTCGTCTGTCTCATTGCTGCCGTCATCGACAACCTCACCCGCGATTGGAATCACGTTGAACGCGATCGAGCGCGAGTAGACCTCCGATTCGGGAAGACTAATCGCGGTGCCATCGCTCACGAGGCTCAGCATGTCTCCGCCGTCGACGGCCGCTGCAACCTGTCCGGCCAACTCGCGGACTCCCGCGACACCGCTTCCCGAGACGGCCTGGTACGTGCTCACGACGATACGAGTCAGGCCCGCGTCGTCGTCGAGGGCCTTGAGCACCGGCATTGCCGCCATTGTGGTGCAGTTCGGGTTCGCAATGATCCCCTTGCGGGCGCTCGCAATTGCGAGTGAATTGACGCCGCTGACGACGAGCGGCACGTCGGCATCCAATCGCCACGCACTCGAATTGTCGACGACCGTGGCACCGGCTCTCGCAAAACGCGGCGCGTACTCACGACTCGCGGTCGCACCCGCCGAAAACAAGACGACGTCGAGACCCGACGGGTCGGCGCGCTCGGTGTCTTCGACGAGAACTCGCTCGGTGCGGAACGGCAACGTGGTTCCTGCGGATCGCGCGGTCGCGAAGAACCGCACACTCGCGATTGGGAAGGCGCGCACGTCGAGGAGGGTGCGCATGAGCGATCCAACCTGACCGGTTGCTCCCACGACGCCAATGCGAAGGCCAGATTCGCGGGTCATTCCTTAGCGGCCTGATCCCGCGTACACGACCGCCTCGTCGACAGTGTCGAGGCCAAACGCGGTGTGCACAACGCGGACCGCTTTTGTAATGGTGTCAGCGCGAGTGACGACCGAGATTCGGATTTCGCTCGTCGAAATCATCTCAATGTTGATCCCCGCGTCAAAGAGGGCCGTGAACAGCGTGGCTGACACTCCCGCGTTGGTTCCCATTCCCGAGCCGACAAGGGCAAGCTTGCCAATTTGATCGTCGTATTGCAGGCTCGCGAATCCCACATCGGCCTGCGCGGCGGAAAGGGCGGCGCGCACTCTATCGCCGTCGGTCTTGAGCAAGGTAAACGAAATATCGGTAACGCCGGTCGCCGCGGCCGAGACGTTTTGCACGATCATGTCGATGTTTGCATGCGAGGCGGCAACGATCGTGAAAATCTGTGCCGCTTTTCCTGGAATGTCAGGAACGCCGAGCACGGTGATTTTTGCCTCGCTGAGGTCGGTTGCGACCCCGGCAATAATGGGTTCTTCCACGCTCGTTCCGTTCTCGGCCGAATCGCCAACGATCTCACTCACGGGATTGTAGACGATTGTTCCCTCCTTGTGATTGTACGAAGAACGCACGTGCAGCGTCACCCCGTGCCGCCGCGCGAACTCGACCGCGCGAACATGAAGCACCTTGGCGCCGGATCCCGCGAGTTCGAGCATTTCTTCGCTCGTGATGCGGTCGATTTTACGGGCTGTTGGAACCGCGCGCGGGTCGGCCGTAAAGATTCCGTCGACGTCGGTGTAAATTTCGCACACGTCGGCATGGAGAGCGGATGCCAAAGCCACCGCGGTCGTGTCGGATCCGCCGCGGCCCAGTGTCGTATGATCTCCCGTCGCCCGATAGACGCCCTGGAACCCGGCAACGATGGGGATCGCACCCGCGGCAAGAGCGTCCCTGACGCGATCAGGAGTCACGTCGACAATGCGGGCGGCACCGTGTCGAGCATCCGTAAACATTCCGGCCTGGCCGCCAGTAAAAGGGCGAGCGTCGTAACCCATGCCGTTAATCGCAATTGCCAAGAGCGCGACCGAAATACGCTCGCCCGCGGTGAGGAGCATATCGAGTTCGCGAGGCGTCGGATTCGGGCCTATTTCGTGAGCGAGATCGAGCAGGTCGTCGGTGGTGTCACCCATCGCCGACACGGCGACGACCACGTCGTTGTCAGCCGCCAACGTTTCGACGATGCGTTTCGCCACGCGGTTGATGCTTTCAGCATCCGCGACGGACGATCCCCCGTATTTCTGCACGATGAGGCTCACGTGTGTTCTCCCAGCGTGGGGCAAGCGGGTCGAGACGCCCCACCACGAATTCTAGCTGGGATAGTGGTCGAGCTACCCCGAAACGACGCGACGCCCCTCGAAGGCGCGCCCGAGAGTCACATCGTCGGCGTATTCGAGGTCGCCGCCGACCGGCAAGCCCGAGGCAAGCCGAGTGACTCGAAGATCGAATTCGCCCACGAGTCTGCTGAGATAGGTTGCCGTTGCTTCGCCCTCGAGGTTGGGATCGGTCGCGATAATGATTTCTTTCACGGAACTGTCGGCGATTCTCTCAAGCAGCTGACGAATAGAGAGGTCATCGGGGCCGATTCCGTCGATGGGGCTGATCGCACCGCCAAGAACATGATAGAGACCGCGAAACTCCCTCGTGCGTTCAATCGCGACAACATCCTTTGCCTCTTCGACAACGCACACAAGGGACCGGTCGCGGCGGGAATCTCGGCAAATTGCGCAGTGCTCGTGTTCGGAAACGTTGCCACAAATCTCGCAAAACCGTATCTTGTCTCGCACGTCGAGGAGCAACTGTGCCAGGGCGGTCACACTAACGCGCTGCGATTGGACGATGTGAAACGCAATCCGCTGGGCCGACTTCGGGCCGATCCCGGGTAGGCGACCGAGTTCGTCGATGAGGTCTTGAACAATTCCTTCGTACACGGCTATTCGACTCTCGAACGATCCGACGGCGTAGTAATCGTGTGCTCTTCGATAAAGCTCGCGCCAAGAATCTCACGCACGACCGATTCGCCGTAACGCTGACGCGCCTCGCTGCGGGCCGTCGTCTCGCGAGGGGGTCTGACCATGTCGCGCGATTCTTGTCGAGCCGCCGACGAAACAGAAATTGCCGCGGATGATTGCGACTCGTCGCGTGACCCGGGAATTGCGACAGTTGCCCACGCGGTGTTGTGCTCACCCTCTCGCGCAGCCGCCGACTCGCGTGGCCCGGCTACCGATTGAGACGCATCGACTTTCGCGAGGAATTTGACCCGGACACCCAGCACATCGATGATCGCTCGCCGAAGATACTCGCTCACACCGTTCGACGCGCCGTGTTCCTTGAAGCTCGCGACATCGTTTTCGCTCGCAAAGAAAAGAACAAGGATATCGCCGCGCAGCTCGTGGACTCGCGCGGTGTAAATCACCAACCACGCGCTGCGTTTTGCCTTCTCGACGACGGCGAGAATTTGTGGCCACGCGTCTCTGACTTGCTGGACCGTCACCAATGAGACCGGTTCGTCAACGTCAGGCGCAGTGGTGACATCGACACTGTCACCGTCACCGCACGAAAGCGACGCGCTAGCGCCGGTCGATTCCGGTGGGTGCCCAACGCGCACAGGCAGTGCGCCGTCGCCACCGCCTCGGCCACCGTCGCCACTCGCTCCCGCACTAATTCCGACGCGACGCTCGAGCCTTTCGACCCGCGCGAGCGCACCGCGGTCCGTGTCATCGATTGCGGGCACAAGAATCCGCGCAATCATGAGTTCGAGGTGAAGCTTGGGCGATGTGACACCCGTCATGGTGGTGAGCGCAGCGTTGACAATATCAGCCGTGCGAGACAGTGCCGCGTCGCCAAACGAGGCAGCGCGGGTTGCCATGAGGTCGATTTCGTCGCGGGGAACACCCCGAAGCACGGCAGAAGCGTCTGACTCGGTCGCGGCAACAACAATGAGATCGCGCAACCGTTCGAGCACGTCTTCGACGAAACGACGCGGGTCCTGACCAGATTGAATGACCTGGTCAACCACTCCGAATGCCGATCGTGCGTCTCGAGCGCCCAGCGCGTCAATAACCTCGTCAAGAAGAGCCGCGGGTGTATAGCCCAAGAGGGCAATTGCACGCTCATAACTGATCACGCCGCGGGCAGAACCGGCCATGAGTTGATCGAGGATCGACACGGTGTCGCGAGCCGAACCGCCTCCCGACCGAACGACAAGCGGAACGACACCCGGCGCAATGTCCACGCTCTCGCTCACACACAACGACTGCACATAGTCGACCATCAAAGACGGAGGAATTAGCCGGAAGGGATAGTGATGAGTCCGTGACCGGATCGTGCCAATGACTTTGTCCGGCTCGGTCGTCGCGAAGATGAACGTGACGTGATCGGGCGGCTCTTCCACGATCTTAAGCAACGCGTTGAATCCTTGCGGCGTCACCATGTGCGCCTCGTCCAGAATAAAGACCTTGTAACGATCACGAGCGGGAGCAAAAACAGCGCGCTCTCGAAGATCACGAGCGTCGTCAACACCGTTATGGCTTGCCGCGTCTATTTCGACGACATCGAGCGAACCCCCACCGTCGCGCGCCAATTCGCGGCAGCTCGCACAGACTCCGCACGGTGTATCGGTTGGCCCCTCGGCGCAATTGAGACACCGAGCAAGAATGCGCGCTGAGGTTGTCTTGCCGCAACCGCGCGGACCGCTAAAAAGATACGCGTGGTTGACTCGATCCGCACGAAGCGCGGTCATGAGCGGTTCGGTCACGTGAGACTGGCCGATCATTTCAGAGAATGTTTCGGGCCGATAGCGACGATACAGAGCGGTGACCACCCACCAATCGTATCCGCCACGACAACATAAAGACTCCTCGCGCACCCGCCAGAGCCCGGTTACCCTTGCTTCGTTTCCGTCCTGGGGGAATTGGCCGAGATAGCGTCACGCGAGGAGCCGGTCTTTAGCTTACGCGACCGAACTCGGCGGAGCTGCGCGAGGCGCCCGACGGGTAAGATGCTGTGGGGTCGCGCCGATTCGCAATCAACCAGCGGCCCGCCAGGAGGATTCGCCTAGTGGCCTATGGCGCACGCTTGGAAAGCGTGTTGGGTGAAAGCCCTCGGGGGTTCGAATCCCCCATCCTCCGCCATTTCTGCTCGCTCGTGACCGATGTGACGCCGCGCCGTGAGCGAATTTTCAGCCGCCTCGCCTCAGACTTGCTCTGTGGACGTGAACGTTGACCACGAATGCGCGTGCACGTGCACCCGCACGCGCGCCGACAGCGGAAAGGAACCGTCATTGCCATGAACAATCGCTTGAGAGGGTCCAGCAGACCGACAATTGTGCCGCGTCGTCTTTTGGCCCGAAACGCGCCCCACCATCCCTCCGTTCTCACAGAGGCAGAACATCGCGCGGCGCGAGTGCAACTTCGCATTGCCGATGCGATCACCGCTTTTGCCGGATCAATGAAGTTCGTCTACATGCACATTGCCGTTTTTGCCGTGTGGATGATCGTCGTCGAGCCGAGTCCGTGGCCCACGTTGACGCTCGTCGTCTCGCTCGAGGCAATCTTTCTCTCGACGTTCGTCATGATTGGTCAAAACCGTCAAGCCGCGTTCCAGCAGACCAAAGCGGACCACGACTTTCTCTCGTCGGAAAAGCTCCTCAACGAGAACACCGACCTGACGAGGCAGATTCATCGCCTTACGTCCGAGCTTCACCACCACTTGGTCGAGAATCACCCCAAAAGGTGACCGCCCGCCATTCACAGAGCATCACTCAGACGTCGCGTGAGCGCAGGCAGAGAGTCCGATCTTTGTCGGTGATATCGGCGAATGATACGAGCCGGTAGTGTGCCTCGTGAATGACGGCGACCTGGTTGTCTTGTAATCCCAACTCGAACATGGCGATCTTGTCGTCATCCGTGAACTGAACCGCGACAGGTCTCGCGACCATCTCCGTCCACTTCTCGGCGCACACTCCGAGGTCTTGCTCGATCTGTGTAAGCCCGATTTCGTCAGTGCCACATTTGGCTTGCACCGGAAGGATGTATTGAACACCGTGGCGATCAATGCCTACGTAGACCTCATCGACCTCCACCTGGCCGATTCCTTTGACGGTTGTCCGCAGATGATTTTGTAGCGAGTAGGTCGTAAGCGCGAGGAACACATCGAGTAGCCGATTATACCGGACAAGAGCAAGGAGCGCTTGCTCATCACCGAGTGCTGTTGCCCGGATTATCTCCGGCGTCGCGTCCGGAATCTTGGTGGTGAGAAGGCCTTCTCGGGGACGTACTCGTACCTGATTGGGAACAGCGACAAAGCTGTACTGCGCTCGTCCAGCACCTCGGATAATCCACTCGTGCCCCTCGGGAGCTTGATTGATGATGGCCTGAGGAAGCGGATATCGAAAGCGGAAAGAATAGATCAGATCGCCGAGGTTCTTTGGCAGGTCAATGCCAATCGCGCCCGCAGCGTGTTCTAAATCTGTACGAGCGAATGTAACCTCTGTCGCGTCCGGCTTGTATCCAGCTTCGAACACGAGAGCGAGGATCTGTGAGTAGCGGTTCTCCTTTTTACCAGCTGGCACGACCTCTAGCTCACCTTCCGTTCACGCTGCGGAATAACCCGTTCAGCAATGCCGAAGTGTCGCTCGGCTTCCGTCGACGTGAAGTGCAGGAGCTGCTTCGACCCGGGAACTACTTCCGAGCCATGGGTAGGCGTCAGATTGTCCGCACGGAGCAGGGCCGAAGCTACTGCTCGACCGAGTCTCGCGGGAACACTATTACCGATCTCGCGGAAGCCATTCCACTTCGTGACGTGGAAGCGGAACCAATCAGGATAGCCATGGAGTCGCGCTGCCTCACGAACTGTGATCACTCGAGGATAGGTTGGGTGAATCGGTCTTGGTGCGGTGTACGCTCCTCGATCTGCCGCTGTCCCTGCCCGAAGTGTGTTACTCACGCCTTCAGGGTGCAGTCGGAGGAAGCGTGAGACGGCTTCCGTCGTTCCCTGTTTCGTTGCGGCAAACCGAGCAACGGAAACAGCGGTGTGAGCGGTACGTGCAGAGGATGTCAGCACGCTCGAATCGAACACCCTAGGGTGTGAGAAATCCTCAATGTCCTTCACCGCGCCTCGAAGCGGTGCGGCATATGCGGACGGGAAACCGTACTCGGCGGGGGTTTCATCGGAGCCGAGTAGCGCATCGAAGGCTTCGGCATCCGAAAGGTCGGCGAGCGCGTCCCACACACTCGGCCCGAGTGGCAATTCGCCGGAGGTCGGTACGCTTCCCCTAATCGTGCGCGGAGAGTGCGTGGGTGTCGGGTAGAACGGAAGCGGCGCGTGAGCACGCGCACCTAAAAGAATCAGCCGTCGGCGAGACTGCGGAGTTCCGAAATCAGCGGCCTGCAGCACACGATACGGAAGAACCACGCTGTAGCCCGAATCGCCCATGATCTCGACAACTTCGTCAAGCAGGTGCCTGTGCGATCCCACAGTCAAACCCGCCACGTTCTCCATCACGAAGTAGCGAGGTTGGAGATCCTTCACGAGCCGCGCGAACTGTTTGAGCAGGACATTGCGAGGGTCCTCAATTGCTCGCTTACCGATCATAGAGATTCCTTGACATGGCGGCCCACCAGCGACAACATGAATCTCCGTATCCCCGATGCTCGACCTCGCTCGAATCTCGTCTCCCGTGATGGTTGCCACATCGCGGCAGAAGGCGGTCGAGTACGGGTAGTTGTACTCGTGCACGGCGGCGTGAATCGGGTCGTGCTCGACTGCCGCCGCGATGTCGTAGCCCGCCTGTTCGAAGCCCAGGGAGAGCCCGCCAGCTCCCGCGAACAAGTCAACGGCTAGGGGACGTCCGAGAGCCTTCTGCATCATACCTAGACAGTATCTGTCGGCACCGACGCCACACCCGAAGCTCTGCCGCACGCCTGACAGAAAATGGGAAAGGAATTCGAGTCCAGAATCATCGCGAATGCACCGCCCTCGCGACTTCGCCCAAGTGACGATCACCGAGCACCCACGCCCCCGCGCAGTAGATCAGGCCGACAGTTCCAACAACGATCACCGTTGACACAAAAGCGTTGAGAGACGCGGACTCGACAACGTGGGCCACGACGTATCCAATCACACACGCGAGTGCGGCCGCGATGACCAAGCGCACATACACCGCCATTCCCCGTGGCCGAGACCGCTTGTGCTCAAAATCGAGAGGCGCCTTCGTGCGAAGCCGCCGAACGAATAACACGTGTGCCGCGCCCCAACCGACGAGGTTTGAGACGGAGATCGCAGCGGCAACGCCGAGCACCACTCGTTCGGGCGGTAGCATCACTCCGACAAGAATCGTCCCGACCGCGCTCACGACGGCCATGAGCGCTTGCGTGATAAACGGACTAATCGCGTCTTTCATGGCATACGATGCCCGGCCTAGAACATACGAGCCACCGAAGCCGACGAGACCGAGAGCGAGCGGTTGAACGACGGTGCCGATCACCGGCTTTTGCCACAAAACCTGGGTAATGAGCGGCCCCGCGACAAAAAATACGGCGGTGACACCGAAAGTCACGTACATGACCATCGCGTTCGTTCGGCGAACGTTTCGATCAACCTCGACGTAGTCTCCCACATGCGAAGCGCGACTCATCCTCGTAAACATGGCCGTCGCCAATGAAACCGTCGCAACAGCGTGCGGAACAAGCACTAATAAATAGGCATACGAAAGTGAGTTGATACTGGGGCCGTCGATCTGGAGTCCATTGAGCGTTTGGCCGGCGTTGGCGGCCACATTCGAGACCGCCAGATACGCGATTTGACCGCACGCCACGCCAAGGAACGCCCAGAATGCCACGTGAGACATGTGCCCGAGACCCTTGACGCCCCAGCGAACTCGAAAATGAAAACCGGCGTTCTTGAGTGGCCGCACGAGAATGACCGCTTGAAGGACCACCCCCAGTGTCGCGGTGCCGCAAAGAACGGCGACCATGGACGGGTTCCACGATTCGACGGTGCCCAGGCCAGACGGCAAAAACACTATAAAAGCGCCGATGCCAATGATCGCCACGACGTTCGAGAGCGCCGGAGCCCACGCCGGCAATCCGAAAACCTCGCGAGCGTTGAGCATTTGTGCGATAACGGCGTAGACAATGAAAAAGAAAACCTGGGGAATACACCAATACGCCATGATTGTCGCCAACCCAAGCCACTGAGTCGGCCACTGAGCCGCGTAAAGCCACACGAGGATTGGCGCGGCGAGCGTTGCACAGAGGGTGATGAGTGCACCAATAATGACGGTCACCGTCAAGAGTCGATCAAGCCGCTCACGCCCGTCGCGTCCCTCGTGGAGCGCCGCGACAATTTGAGGAACGAGGATTGCCCCGAGAACCCCACCGGCAATGAGGCTATACAGGTACATCGGCACGGAATTCGCGACCTCGAAAACCTGCCCGCCGACCCCCTGGCTCGTGCCACCAATAGCGGCGACTAACAAAATCGCCTTGACAAACCCCAAGGCACGAGACGTGAGCGTTGCGAGAGCCATAGCCTTCGCAGATCGCGCGGACGTCATTGCCGTGATCGCCGCGAGCTACGCGGATCGCCGTCACCGAGTCTTTTCACTTTTTCTTCCTCTCGCGCACGCACTGAACGCGAACAGCAATCTACCCCTCCCGCACCCCAACGACCGACAGCGGTGCGCCGATTCGTCAGCGTCCGCCCGAGCGGCGCTTGTTATAGACATCAAACGCGACCGCGAGCAAGAGCACAAGGCCCTTGACAGCCTGTTGCCATTCAATCCCAATATTGAGGATCGACATCCCGTTGTTGAGCACCCCAATGATGAGGCCCCCAATAATTGCACCGCTAATTGTCCCCACGCCGCCCTGAACAGCGGCGCCGCCAATAAAGGCGGCCGAGATGGCCTCCAGTTCAAATCCGTCTCCCGCTTTGGGACCCGCAAGGTTCAAACGCGCCGTGAAAACGAGTCCCGCAAGTGCGGCAAGCACTCCCATGTTCACAAACAGCCAAAACGTGACGGAGCGTGCCTTGATGCCCGATAATTCGGCTGCCTGCCGGTTGCCTCCAATGGCATAAATATGACGCCCGAATACCGAGCGGTTCATCACTATGCCGTAAATCAACACGAGAAGCGCGAGGACGAGGAGCGTAACAGGGAGACCCTTGAATGACGCGAGTGCAAAAGCGAACCACGCGAGTCCCGCGACGACAAGGACGAGCTTGGCAACAAACCACGCAATCGGGTCGACGGCCTGATCGTAGCTGTGGCGACCGCGACGCACGCGCACGTGGTGAACAATGAGAAACACAATCGCGATGATCGCCACACCGATCGTCAGGGGGTCAACGGCATTTTGTCCCGCAAGACGCGGTGCGAATCCGCTGCCGAGAGATCGGTAGCCGTCGGGAAACGAGCCGATATTCGAGTTGCCGAGCACCGCGAGCGCGAGTCCTCGAAAAATGAGCATTCCCGCGAGCGTCACAATGAACGCGGGAATCCCCACGTACGCGATCCAAAAACCCTGCCACGCGCCCACGAGCGCTCCAATGACGAGCGAGAGCACGATGGCTAGCCACCACGGGTATCCGAGGTTGACCGCGAAAACGCCGGACACGGCACCGATGAAAGCGGCGATTGATCCGACCGACAGGTCGATGTGACCCGCGACGATGACCATCACCATACCGATGGCCAGAATAAGAATGTAGCCGTTCTGAACGATGAGATTAGTCACGTTTTGCGGGCGCAAGAGTACTCCGTCGGTGAGCACCTCGAAGAACACGACCACGACAATAAGGGCGATAAAAATTCCGTTCTTGCCGATGTCGGAAATAAAAGTGCCGAACCTTGACGAGAGAATTGGGGCGATCAGGTTGATGTGCTCTCGAGCCGCCGATTTTTTGGCTGGAGCAGTTTCGAGTTCGGGCATTATGGTGGGTTTCTCCTTGGTGACGAACAGTTGATCGTGTGGTCAAGCGGCGGTGGATGGCTTTGCCATTGTCATGTACTTAATGAGTGCTTCTGGAGTTGCGTCGACCGCTCGGAGCTCTCCCGTGATCGTGCCTTCGGCTAGCGTGTAGATTCGATCACACATGCCGATGAGTTCCGGCAGTTCCGACGAAATGACAATGATCCCCTTGCCTTGGTCGGCGAGCGCATTAATGAGTGCGTAGATCTCGTATTTGGCACAGACGTCGATACCACGCGTGGGTTCGTCGAGAAAAAGCACGTCGGGGTCGGAGTAGATCCACTTGCTCAACACGACCTTTTGTTGGTTGCCACCGCTCAGTTTTCCGGTCGTCGCGAGAACAGACGGGGCTTTGATTCCCATGCTCGTGCGAAAACCTTCGGCGATTGAAAACTCTTTTTTCTCGTCAACCAATCCGCGCTTCCGCACCTTGTGAAGCGACGCCACGGTGATGTTTCGTTTGATGTTGTCGATGAGATTCAAACCGAAACGCTTTCGATCTTCGGTTACGTAAGCGAGACCGTTGGCAATCGCTTCGGGCACGGTGCGGGTTTTGATCGCGACGCCTTCTTTGTAGACGGTGCCCGAGATACGACTGCCGTACGAACGACCGAATACACTCATCGCGAATTCCGTTCGTCCGGCCCCCATGAGCCCGGCAATGCCGACAATCTCGCCGCGGCGAACTGACACGTTCACGTGGTCGACAACGACCCGGTTCGCATCGCGCGGATGATGAACGGTCCAGTCTTTGACGCGAAGGAGCTCGGTGCCAATGTTTGGAGTGCGCTCGGGATAGCGACTCTCTAAATCACGGCCCACCATTCCTCGAATGATCCGATCTTCCGTGACATCTTTATTGGCGATTGTCTCAATCACGGCGCCGTCGCGAAGCACGGTTACCGAATCGGCGATTTTCTGTATCTCGTTGAGTTTGTGGCTAATGATGATTGACGTTATGCCGTGATCCTTTAAGCGCACGATGAGATCGAGCAAGTGGTCGGAATCGTCGTCGTTGAGCGCCGCCGTCGGTTCGTCGAGAATGAGCAGCTTGACACGCTTCGAGAGCGCCTTAGCGATCTCGACGAGTTGCTGTTGGCCAACACCCAATTCGAGAATCGGCGTCGTCGGGTTCTCACGAAGCCCCACGCGCGAAAGAAGCGCGGCCGCCTCGAGATTTGTGACGTTCCAGTTGATGAGTCCGCCGAAACCACGAATTTCATTATTGAGGAAAATGTTTTCGGCAATCGACAAGAACGGACTCAGCGCCAATTCCTGGTGAATGATGACAATGCCAGCGGCTTCACTGTCTCGAATATTTCGAAATCCCATTTCTTTGTTTTCGAAGACGACATCGCCGCAATACGTCCCACGCGGATAAACACCGCTCAAGATTTTCATGAGGGTCGACTTGCCGGCGCCGTTTTCACCACATATCGCGTGGATTTCACCGCGCGCGACGTCGAGGGTCACATCGTCGAGCGCTCTCACACCCGGAAAAGACTTGGTGATGCCCCGCATCTCGAGAATCGTGGTGGCCACGGTGTCAATTTCTCCCTAGATAGTGCGAACAGTCGGCCAGAGGTGGGGAAACCGAAGCGCCCCACCTCTGAAACGACCGCGTCCTAACCGATTTGCGCTTGAGTGTAGTAACCAGACCCTATGAGCGTGGAATCGATAGAATCTTTCGTCACAATGACGGGCGGCAGCAGGTACGCCGGAACAACCTTCGTGCCGTTGTCATAGGTTTTCGTGTCGTTTGTTTCGGGCGTTGTGCCGTCGAGCACCGCTTGCGCCATCTTCACCGCAACCTTTGCGAGTTCTCGAGTGTCCTTGAAGATGGTTGCGTATTGCTCGCCCGACTTGATCGCTTTAACGGAATCGAGTTCTGCGTCTTGACCGGTGATGATCGGGAAATTCGACCCTTTTGCGTAGCCACCCGACACGAGGGCCGATATGATGCCTCGCGAAAGGCCGTCGTACGGCGACAAGATCCCGTTTACCTTCGAGCCGTTCGAATAGGTCGACGTGAGAATGTTTTCCATGCGAGCCTGGGCGGTTGCCGGATCCCAGCGGAGCGTCGAGACGGTGTTGAAATCGGTTTGCCCCGATTTCACGACTATTCGTCCACTCGCGATAAATGGCTTGAGCGTGTCGAATGCCCCGTTAAAAAAGAACGACGAATTGTTGTCATCGGGGCTGCCCGCGAACAGCTCGACGTTGAACGGACCCGGCTTTCCGGTGTCGACGCCCTTCGAGTCGAGCAGGCCAAGGCCCGTCAGGAGCGAGGTCCCCTGCTCGACGCCGACTTTGTAGTTGTCGAATGTCGCGTAATAATCGATATTCGGCGAATTGCGAAGCAGACGGTCATATGCGATGACCGGAATCCTGTTGTCCGCCGCGGTTTGCAACGTGCTCGTGAGCGTCGTGCCGTCGATCGAGGCGATAATGAGTTCTTTTACCCCCTTGGTAATCATGTTTTCGATTTGAGAGACCTGCGTCGGAATCTTGTCTTCGGCAAATTGGAGGTCGACCTTGTAGCCCACATTCTCGAGCTGATTCTTGATGTTTTCGCCGTCTTTGATCCACCTTTCCGAGGCTCTCGTGGGCATCGAAACGCCAATGAGCCCCTTGTCGGACGATGCCGAGGTGCCGCCTGCGCACGCTGTGAGCGAGACGAGCAACGCGCCAGTTGCGACGGTAGAAAGCAGAATTTTCTTTTTCAATGTGGTTCCTTTTCTTGATTGTTCACTGCACCGAACGCTTTGGGTTATGTCAAAACAATGTGGTCCGGTCTGTGCGGCATTATCCGGGGGCGGGAGGCAACCACCCCCGGATAAATCGGAGGGTCTAAATACCTAAGGCCAAACGATAATAAGCTTGGTTCCACCGCACCTCCTTCGCAAAATCACGGAGGGATGTCGTGGCATCGATTGTTAGGAGTTCAACGTTTGCCATTGCGGCAAAATCGTCAAAAACCTCCGTGCCGACTGCCGTCGACAAGACCGAGTGGTGGGGAGCACCCGCGGTCAACCACGCGGCGGCCGACGTGGAAAAATCGGGTTTAGGTCGCCACACGGCCCGCGCGACCGGCAAATTGGGGAGTGGTTCGTCGGGCGGGATCACGTCGACTTCGTTCGCGACGAGTCGGAATCGGTCCCCCAAATCAGCCAACGCGACGACGACGGCCGGACCCGGGTCGGCATCGAAGACGAGGCGCACCGGGTCGTCTTTGCGACCAATTGCGAGCGGATGAATCTCGAGTGACGCGCGAGAAGTGGTCAAGCTCGGACTCACCTCGAGCATGTGCGCGCCAAGAATCTTCTCTTCGCCCGCAACAAGGTGATACGTGTAATCCTCCATGAGGGACGCGCCCCCCGGCAATTGCCCGCCGAACACGGTCGCGACCCGAACGAGAATCGCGGTCTTCCAGTCGCCTTCCGCGCCAAACCCGTAACCATCCGCCATGAGCCTCTGAATCGCGAGTCCGGGAAGTTGACGGAGCGCACCCAAATCTTCGAAGTTTGTCGTCAACGCGCACAACCCACCGGCCTCGAGAAAAGCGCGCAATCCCAGCTCGATCGCGGCGCCGTCGCGCAAAGAACCGTGCCGTTCTGCGCCGCGGCGAAGTTCGGGGGCCACGCTATAGAGTTCTTCGTATTCGGCGACGAGCGCATCGATCTCGGTCGTACCAACGGCGCTGACAGCATCGGCGAGTTCCGTCACACTCCACGAGTTCACTTGAGTGCCAAAGCGCAATTGCGCTTCTGTCTTGTCACCCTCCGTCGACGAGACGTAGCGCATATTGTCGCCAAACCGCGCGACCTTGAGAGTGCGCGCGGCGTGCCAGCCCGCGGCCGCGCGGGTCCACGTGCCGATTGCCGCGGTGACCGTGGGGTTAGAGACGTGACCCACGACGGTCTTTCTCGACACTCCCATTCGAGTCTGGACGTAGCCAAACTCGCGGTCGCCGTGTGCGGCCTGATTGAGATTCATGAAGGTGAAGTCGATTTCGCTCCACGGCAACTCGACGTTGGCTTGAGTGTGGAAGTGAAGCAGGGGTTTGTCCGCGACGAGGAGACCACTGATCCACTGCTTCGCGGGACTGAACGTGTGCATCCACGCGACGAGGCCGATGACGCGATCATCTGAATTTGCCTCGAGCATCACGCGACGAATTCCGTCCGCACTCGTCACAACGGGCTTCCATCGAATCGTCACGGGAATCTCGAGTGACGCATTGAGGCACCGTGCAATCTCGCGCGATTGGTCGGCGACCTGCCGAAGAGCGTCCTCGCCATACAAGCTCTGGCTGCCCGTGACGAACCACACCTCGTAGTCCGCGAGGACGGGAACTATCGAGTTACTCATGTCGCACCCGCCACGCGCACTTGCCCGTACGCACTCTGATACCGCTCATACAGGGTGTCGATCGAGTCCTGCGGGATGGTCAGCGGCTCGCCGATCTGGCGCGCAATATGCACGGTTCGAGCGACGTCTTCTGCCATCACGGCGGCCTTGACGGCGGCAGTCGCGTCTCTCCCTATTGTGAAGACACCGTGATTTTGCATGAGCACGGCTGGCGACCGGTGATTCGCGAGGGTCGCGACAATGCCGCGTCCGATCGAGTCATCTCCGATCGTCGCAAACGGGCCAACGGGAATTTCGCCGCCAAACTCGTCGGCCATTGCAGTGACAACGCAAGGAATCGCTTCGCCGCGGGCCGCCCACGCGGTCGCATACGGCGAATGCGTGTGCGCTATCCCCCCAACGTGTGGCATTGTCCGATAGACGTAAGCGTGCGCAGCCGTGTCGCTTGACGGCGTCCCCGTCGAGCCGGGAGTACCATCGACCACGGATCCGTCGAGGTCAACCAAGATCTGACTTTCGGGCCGCAAGTCGTCATAACTCACGCCACTGGGTTTAATGACAAATCGGTCCACGCCGGGCACGCGCTCCGAAATGTTCCCGCCGGTCCAGACAACCAGCTTGTAGCGCACGAGTTCCGCGTGGAGCCGTGAGACGGTGGCGCGCGCACGCGCGATTTGAACTTCGATTTCAGCGGGAGACGGAGTCACGAGTGCACCTCGCGACTCACGGCAGCGACCGGGTCAATCGCGGTGCGCGAGAGCGCCTCCCGCCGCAAACGAGTCAGACGTCTCATGACCGAGTTGTTGCCTCGCCCAAAGTAATCGTGCAACGTGAGATACTCCGCGTACAACCGGTCATAGACGGCGGCCTCGAGGTCGCGAGGGACGTATGCGCGAGCACTGACTTGTCCCATGGCGTTGCTCGCGGCAAAAATATCGTCGTACGCGCCCGCCGCGACCGCCGCGTGGATCGCCGAGCCGAGTGCGGGACCCTCGTGGCTGGTTATCGCGGAGATCGGCAAGCGAAGAACATCCGAATAGATCTGCATGAGGAGCGCGTTCTTGAGCAAGCCGCCCGTGACGATCAGTTCCGTCACGGCAACGCCCGACGTTGTGAACGCTTCGACAATTCGGCGAGCGCCAAACGCGGTCGCCTCGAAGAGAGCTCGATAGACCTCTTCTGCGCGAGTCGCAATCGTTGCACCGAGAACGAGGCCGGACAGCTCGTGATCGACGAGTATTGAACGATTTCCGCTGTGCCAATCGAGCGCGACGAGACCGTGCCCACCAACCGGTTGGTCTTCACTCAGGTCAGAGAGGTACTCGTGTATTCCGACCCCGCGCGAGGCCGCCTCGTCGTAATAGTGGGAGGGAACCTGATTAGCGACGTACCACGCGAACAAATCTCCCACGCCCGATTGCCCGGCCTCATACCCGTACAGGCCCGGCACAATACCTCCGCTGACCACGCCGCACATGCCGGGTACCTCCGTCAAGACCTCCGAGTTCACGACGTGACACGTGCTCGTCCCCATGATCGCGACCATCCGACCCGGCGTCGTTGCTTGCACCGCGGCGGCCGTCACGTGAGCATCGACGTTGCCGACGGCGACCGCGATGCCCGCGGGGAGCCCCGTCCACGCTGCGGCCCGGGTCGACAACGAACCCGCACGAGCGCCGGCCTCGCGCGTGTCGCGCGGAATCTTTGCGTCGACAAAATCCGCAAAGTCCGGGTTGAGCGCCGCGAGGAATTCGCGCGTCGGATGAACGCCGTCTTGAAACAATCCTTTGTAGCCGGCCGAGCACGCGTTTCGAATGCACGTGCCGGTGAGTTGCCACACGATCCAGTCGGCGGCCTCGACCCACTTGTCCATGCTGTCGTAGATTTCACGATCCTCTTCGAGCAATTGAAGTGCCTTGGCAAATTGCCACTCGCTCGAAATGACACCGCCGTACCGAGACAACCAGGCTTCGCCCCGGGCGGCGGCGAGGTCGGTAATTCGGCTCGCGTGGTCCGCGGCGGCGTGGTGTTTCCACAGCTTGACGTACGCGTGGGGGCGGTCAACGAATTCGGGAATCTCGCTCAGTGGTGTTCCGTCGGCTAACACTGGCACAAGCGTCGAGGCCGTGAAGTCCGTCGCGATTCCGATTACTCGGTCGACAGGGACGCGCGCGTTGGAGAGCGCGCGAGGCACAACGGCTTTGAGCGCTTCGATGTAGTCGGATGGATCCTGGAGAGCCCACGCCGGATCAAGGGCAATTCCGGTTTCACCGAGTGTCGTATCCATGACACCGTGCGGATAGTCGAACGAGGCCGAGCCGAATTCTGTTCCGTCGGACACGCGAACGACGACCGCACGGGCGGCGAGGGTTCCAAAATCGACACCCACGGCACAGGCATCATCGAAACCGGTGGGGCGGGTTTGTTCCATGTCGGGTCGACCCCTTTGTCGTAAAAACTAGATACGCGGGAATGCGGTGTCGCGCTTCCCAAGCAGTCCGTTCGGCCCCACGCGGCACTGCCGCGCGGTCCAAACTTAGTTGCGAAAATGCGCCTAATGTGAACGGTCACAAATTCCACTTCAAGGTAGCCACATGTGGGGCACGGCTGTCAAATCGCGGTAACTCACGCTCGCGGACGCGCCCCTCCCGAATTGCGCTCGAATCAGAAAGCGGGAAGAGCCGTTGAAGCGCGTACGATGAGGTTTGGCGTAATTGTGCCACCGTGACCGTCGCCGTCACCGTTGATGTCGCCGAGAATGAGCGTGATCGCGCGGCGACCGAGTTCGGCAAAATCTTGTTGCACGGTCGTCAATGGTGGCCAAAAATGTTCGGCCTCGGGAACATCGTCGAATCCCACAATGCTGATATCGCGCGGGACGTCGAGCGCGGCATCGCGAACCGCGTGCATGAGTCCGAGCGCCATCTGGTCGTTTGCCGAAAATACCGCCGTGAAGTCGCGCCTTCTCAAAAGCTCACGTCCCGCGTGGTACCCAAACTCGGCGCTCCAGTCACCCAGGATCGGCGCGGTCGTCGAGGCATTAACCGCCGCCATTTCGCCGAGAAATCCTCGCACGCGCGCCTTGGCTTCGATCCAATCTTGCGGACCGGCAAGATGATAAATGCGACGATGACCGAGGTCGAGCAAATGCCGCGTCGCGAAGCGCGCCCCCGCCAATTGGTCAACCGCGAGTACTTTGCCCTGCACGCGCTCGTCGTTTTGCAAACACACAAATGGAATCCTGAGAGACATGTGTTCAATCGCGTCGAAGACGCGCACTTGGGGCGCAATGACGACTAGACCCTCAATCGCCTGATTATTGAGGTGGTTGAGCGCACCGCGAATGGACTCGACATTGCCGCCGTCGCAGTTTGTCGTATTGACAAGGTACCCGGATTCTCGAGCCGCCTCTTCGATAGCCTGAATGCTCGATGCCGGTCCGTACCACGACCGTGAAGCGGACAAGATGCCGATCGTTCGCGAACGACTCGTCACGAGAGCTCGCGCTGCACGATTGGGCCGATACTCCAGCGTCGTGATCGCGTCGAGAACGCGGCGCTCTGTTTCGTGCCGAACGCTCGGATGACGGTTGAGAACTCGCGATACCGTCTGATGAGAAACGCTCGCGAGCCTCGCAACGTCCCGAATACTCGGCGGTCGTGGTTTTTCCGCGTCCAGTGCCATATGCAGACCAGCCCTCACTTGCCTCATCAGGCTCGCAGCGACGTGCAGCCACTGACAATTATGCACGCAATGTGACGACATCGCTCCGCCGCGCACGCGCATCGACCGACGGTTGTTACTGTCACATTCGACCGCAATTCGTCGCCTCTACCATGTCAGCAGCTGGCGCGAACCCTGCGTCGTCCCGGGCTGCGAAGGCCCGCGGTGCACGTACACAACGTCGTCGGGATTTTGCTCGCGAAAATCTTGATCGCGATTTAATGGGAGCGTCACCTCGCGCGCGCTCATAATGTCGTCCGGGCGAATGGACGTCGGAGTCACCCACTGGGCGTACCCAGCGGTCATTTCCTGTGCCCGCGCGATGCGAGTCCTGCGAGCTTCTGGAGCGAAGTCATTCTCAGCCATCCAACCCAAGCTTTGGTCGACGTTGAAATAACTCTCGGTCGCGCGAACGGTGTAGACGTAGGGGATCCTGCCCGAAGCACGAATCGATTCGGCAACTCGAGCGGCGACAATCGGACTCGCAGTTGTACCAACGAATACGTGCGAGTTCCCCAGTGGCGGGCCGGCCAAGACGTGATCGACGAGGCTCAGGCCCAATCCCGCTGCGGGGAGACCCTCGTAGAAAGCTCCGCCTACGCCGAGGGGCGCAGTCGCGTCGACCCGATACAGAGTCGTCGGAAGGATCCCAACGTATATGGGTCGATTGTCCAACCAAATCGGAACGTCAGCCGTGTCGCACCCTATCGATGCCATAGGCGCCTCGGCGCACGTGTCGTTACCGGTCATCGCGCGGGCGGACTCGCTGCCCATCCAGAAGGATTCTACCGCGACGAGGGCCGCCGCGACGAGGGCGACGGTGCCAACCCGTCGTGTCTGACAACTAGTCGGATCGCTCACGCTCCGAACCGCGGAATGATGCGTGGTGGTCTTGTGCACACGCCTCATTGTGACGCGCTCTTTTGGCGCATGTCTAGGGTGGATCGCACACGGCACGAGCCACCAAAACGCCCGCCAAACACCTTCTTCGCCGCGTGTTGGAGAGAAGACCGGTCTGTTGTGTGTTAGTCCTAGTTTCGGGACTCACCGACGTGGGATTGAGGGGAACATGAATAAGGTTGTTCGCGCGTCATACGCGGTTGCTATCGTTGCCGGTCTTTTCGCAAGTTTTTTCAACCCGGTCGTACGCGCAGTGGCGCACCCGGGCACACCCGAAATGGGTTCTCCGACGGCTCGCGTTAGTCAGTCCATCATCACTGACGCCGCACTCGCACTGAATATTAAACGCGACGCTCGGGCATGATCCTGAGCAAGACATTACCGTCGAAGACTTGGCGGGGCTCACGAGCCTGACGGCCGACCCGAGTCTTGGCACGATTGAGGCGCTTGACGGCCTCGGTAACGCGATCAATCTCACCTCCCTCGGCCTCAGCTACAACGCGATTAGCGATCTTTCAGCGTTGTCCAGCCTCACGAGCCTCACCAATCTGAACCTCGCGGGAAACCTGATCGTTGACGTGTCGGACCTGACTACCCTCACGAGCCTCACCAACGCCATTTTCGGCGGGAATCAAATTGTTGACGTGTCGCCACTGGCAACCCTCACGAGCCTCACTCACGTGGACTTGAGCGGGAATGAGATTGTTGACGTGTCGCCACTGGCAAGCCTCACGAGCCTCACCACGCTCTATTTGGGAGGAAACCTCATCGACGACGTGTCGGGGCTCAGTACGCTCACGAGCCTCACCGACTTGACGCTCGCCCAGAACCAGATAGTTGACCTGTCTGGGCTCGGCACCCTCACGAGCCTCTCGTCCCTCAATCTGGGCCAAAACCTCATTGTTGACGTGTCGGAGCTGAGCACCCTCACGAGTCTCACGGGATTATTTCTCGCCGGAAACCAGGTCGTGAGCATCTCGCCTCTCGGCGCCCTCACGAACCTTATTGCGCTGTTTATGGACGGAAACCAAGTCGTTGATGTGTCGGACTTGAGTACCCTTACCAGCCTCATGGCATTAATCCTCAGCAACAACCAGATTCTTGACGTATCCGCGTTGGTGGGCCTCGCGTCCAATCTCCTCTACCTGGATCTGACGTTCAATCACATTGTCGGAGAAGATGCTTTCGCGGGGCTTGAATCAATTCTTTACCACTTCTACGAGAACCAAACGTCTCCGTAAGCGGAGTCGCCCTGCCGCCTCAGAAACCGGGAGTCGGTGTCTTCCACCACGCGTCAACTCGGCGCTGCGAACGGGAGTAATCGTTACGGAAGCGGTGCACGGCGGCGCGGCGACGCTATCATCCCCACCGTCACGCGACCACGAGTTCCAGCCGGATCGGCTCTGAGATGACGGCGCTGTCGCCATAACGCGACCAATACAAGCCGGCCGCATCCGCTTGAACGACAAGCGTATAGATTCCCGGCGCGGAGGCCGCAATGCTTCCTCGAGACGTTACCGTTTTCGCCTTCCCGAGCTTGTTTCGCGTTTGGGAATCGACGACGCCGCCATCGCGCAAGAGAACAAGCCGGGTCTGCAGTCTCACCCAATACTTGTTGTAGTACCACGCGCCGCCCCAGTGGTACTGGAGATCTGCAGTCGTCACCGAGTAGAAGATCGTACTTCCGTCTTTTCTGGCACAGAGGGTGATCTCGCCATACTGCCAGTGATCATGAGAATACTGAAAAGTGGGTTGCGAACACCGTTCTTCAATGATGCCGTCTGACGCTGACGCCGAGTTTGCTGGCAGCGCCACCGCACCCGTCACGACGACCGCAAGAATCACATGCGCGACCCTCGCGAACCGTGAACCCCAAATCATACGCACAACATACACGAGGTGCTGGCGTCTCGTTCCGGCGCGCGAGTAAGTGTGAATAACGACGCCGAGCGGCACGTAATTCCGCGGGTGGTGACGTGCGACTAGGCCGCCTCCACCTCGATCAGGCGACGACGAGTTCCAGTGTGATGGGAACGTTCAGCACAGCGCTTCCGGGAGTGCTTGACCAGTACATCCCCGTCACATCGACTTGCGCGATGAGCGCGTAGAACCCGGGCGCAGAGGCAACAAATGTTCCCTGCGCAACTGCGTGCTTGGACCACGCGTTCACGCTCACCGCCTGCACGTCGACCACGCTACCATCGCGTTTCATTGCGAGCCGCGTCACGACAGAAGCATGACGCTTGTTGTAGTACCACGCGCCGCCCCAATGGTACTGGAGTTCATTCGTCCGGACCGTGAAGAAGATCGTGCTGCCCTGTTTGCGCGCGCACAGTGAGAACGTTCCGTACTGCCAATGATCGCGAGAATACTGGGCCGTCACGGGCGAACACCGTTCTTGAATGATGCCGTCGAATGCCGACGCCGAAATTGCTGGCTGCACGACAACACCGAGGATGACCGCCACCACGACGGCGGACTTCACACTCAGACGCCTCCCCATAGGCACAACATACCCAAGACCGCGCGCTGCACACATTGAATTCTCGAGTGTTCCACGTTTTCGCATCGGCAGACGAAAAGAACGGTGATCGAGCGAGCTGCGCGATGCCCGCGTTCGAGCGAGCACGGCAGCGAATGCTACCGTTCGAACCTGCTTCGCAAACCGTGTCAAACGTAGTCGCGGCATCAGGCGACGACGAGTTCCAAACGAAATGGTTGAGAAAGAACCTGGCTATCCACGTAGGGCGACCAGTACACACCGCCGATTTCGGCTTGCGCAATGAGGCTGTACACACCCGGAACCGGAGCCTCGAAGCGTCCATTCGATCTCAGTGTCTTGCCCCCCGGCGTAGCGCCCGCACTCACCGAAGACGTGACCGTGCGGCCATCGCGGTGAACGACGAGGTTGGCTTTCAAGGACGACCGATATTTGTTGTAGTACCAATGCGACCCCCAATAATATTGGAGTTCTGTGACCTTAACGCGATACGTGATTTTAGAACCGACCTTCTCAGCACACAGCGAGAACTCCGCATATTGCCATTGATCGTGAGAATACTGAGCGTGAGCGGGAGAGCACCTCGTTGCGATTGGGCCATCGTCTGCCCACGCCCGCGGAGGGGGAACAAGGGCGAGGCCCGCCACAACTCCACCGACCACCAACGTCAGACCGACGTCTTTGAGGTACGCTCGGGCGTGTGCGAGCCGCGCCATTGTTGCCATGATGGATCTCCCCCGTGACGATGATTATCAGCGCTGCGACGACCTTCGTCGAGGTCAGTCGCGCCCGCTGACTCGGGTCTTTTCACCCCTGACCCGACCCTACCGTCGCGGACGAATGGATGCTAGGGGTTCGAGCGAATCAAACACGCCGATTGACTCCGCCATGCGGAACGGCGCGCGACTCGCGATAATGTTGGACCTTCGAAACGGTCCGAGCGATGACGAGACGGGAGCTGGTACCCCGTGAACCCGACGACCGCTCGAAAGACACCATCCGCGCCGACCTGGCGCGGTATCGCTCCCCTCCTTGGTCCCGCTATTGTCGCCGGCATCGCGTATCTTGACCCGGGAAACGTCGCCGCGAACATGACCGCGGGAGCCCAATTTGGCTACCTTTTGGTGTGGGTTGTTGTCGTGGCGAACCTCATGGCGTGGCTCGTACAATATCTCTCAGCGAAGCTTGGGATCGTAACCGGCCAGAGCCTTCCACAAATTCTCGGAATTCGTATTCGCAGCCAGTGGGGTCGGCGCGCATATTGGGCGCAAGCCGAGATCGTCGCAATGGCGACCGACCTCGCCGAAGTTGTCGGCGGCGCAATCGCGCTCCACCTCTTGTTTGGGCTTCCGCTCCTCGCCGGCGGTCTAATTACGGGCGCGGTGTCGATCACAATCCTCGTCATTCATGATCGCAGGGCAAAAAAATTCGAGAGAGTTATTGCCGCGATGATGCTCGTGATTGCCGCGGGGTTCACGGCGGGTGTGTTCGTTCGGCCTCCCGATGCCGCCGCGACGGTCGCAGGCCTGATCCCTCGATTCGACGGCTCCAGTTCTGTGCTGCTCGCGGCATCGATACTCGGGGCAACGATCATGCCGCACGCGATTTATGCCCACTCGGCACTCGTCCGCGACCGATTCAATCGCGTTGCGCCGAAGCCGCGGCGCAGTCTCGTGCTTCGTGCGACTCGCGTCGACGTGACTATTGCGCTCGTCGTTGCCGGCACCGTGAACATTGTGATTCTTCTCATTGCCGCGGCCGCACTGCAGGGGGTGGCGGGAACCACGACCCTCGAAGGCGCCCACGCGGCTCTCGCCGCTACGCTCGGCCCGGTCGTCGCGACGTTGTTCGCTTTCGGGCTTCTCGCTTCGGGACTTGCGTCGACATCGGTCGGAGCTTACGCGGGTTCCGAGATCACCCGGGGTCTTTTGCGCGTGCGCATTCCCCTCGTTGTTCGCCGTCTCATTACCCTGATACCCGCGCTGACGGTTCTAGCACTCGGATTCGACCCCACATGGGCACTTGTGCTGAGCCAGGTTGTGCTGTCGTTCGGGATTCCTTTCGCACTCATTCCGCTCGCGTGGCTCACGTCGCAACGCTCACTTTTGGGCGACGATGCGAACAGGTGGTTCACGACGGTTTTGGCCGTCGTGACAACGGCGTTCCTAGTCGCGCTCAACGTCGCGCTCATCTCGCTCGTGTTGTCGAACCCGTGAATGAAACGCCGACGCGGAACCCACGCGTCTAATCCGACCCCGCTGTCATCAACCAACGTGTGGGGGTGAACTGCTGAACAACGTAGCTTTCGAGAGGCTGGCCGAATTGCTCGGGATTATTCCGAATTGGCGAGCCCGCTGCATTTGAGCGTCGGTGTCACCGTACTGAGAGAAATTACGTGTCGCCGCTCAGGCTCGTTCGCCCGCCTCTTTTCTATAGAGGTCGGCGTACGCGCCGCGAGCGGCGAGCAATTCGGTGTGCGTTCCACGCTCGGCAATTCGCCCGCGGTCGACAACGAAGATCACATCGGCGTTGACAATTGTCGACAAGCGGTGGGCGATCGCGATAGTTGTTCGGCCGCGACTCGCATCGTCGAGGGCTTCTTGAACCACGCTTTCTGACACCGAGTCGAGAGCGCTCGTTGCCTCGTCAAGGATAAGCACCTCGGGATCCTTTAAGAGCACCCGAGCAATCGCAATTCGCTGTTTTTCTCCCCCAGAAAGCCGATATCCGCGCTCGCCCACGAGCGTGTCATAGCCGTCGGGGAACGACTCGATCGTCGCGTGAATGTTCGCCGACCGCGCGGCAACCACGAGCTGCGCGAGCGACGCATCGGGCCGCGCATAACGCAGGTTTTCTGCAATCGACGCGTGAAAGAGGTACGTCTCTTGACTCACAATACCGACGTGGGCAAGCAACGACTTTTGCTGAAGGTCGCGCACGTCGACGCCCGCAAAGCGAACGCTTCCCTCGGCAACGTCGTAGAAGCGCGGGATCAAATAGCTCACGGTTGTCTTGCCCGCTCCGGATGTCCCGACAAAAGCGGCGACCTGGCCCGGTTCGATCACGAACGAGACGCGCTCAAGGGTCGGTTTGGCCGTCGCCTTTTGATCCGGATAGCGAAATACGACGTCGTCGAATTCGACGCGACCGAGGCGAGAATCGTCTGGATTGATGATGCTCGCGGTCGGACTATCTTCGATTGCCGGAACAAGATCCAAATACTCAAAAATGCGAGCAAAAAGCGAACCAGACGTTTGGAAATCGAGCGCAACGCGCATGAGTCCAAGAAGCGGCCACATGAGGCGAGCCTGAACAGTCGTGAACGCGACGATTGTTCCCGCCGTGACATTGACACCGCCCGCGACCAAATAGCCGGCAACGACAAAGACGATTGCGGGAATAATCGACAAAAAGATCGTGACAAGAGCAAAGAACCACTGGCCGCTCATCTGCTGACGAACTTGCAAACGGATTTGGTTGCGGTTCTCTTCCGCGTATCGTGACACCTCTACCTGTTGCCGATTGAAGCTCTTCGTGAGCAGGATTCCGGAAACGCTGAGCGCTTCTTGCGTAATTGCGGTCATATCCGAGAGTGATTCTTGAGTGACCGTCGCGATGCGGGCGCGAACCTGGCCGACTCGACGCTGAGCGAATGCCAACGCCGGCATCAAAAAAATCGCGACTACGGTCAATTGCCAACTGAGAATGAGCATCGCAACGAGCGCCGCAATGACCGTGACGGCGTTTCCCAACGCGTTCGAAACGGTGTTGGTCACGACGTTCGACACTCCCCCCACGTCATTTGCGAGCCTCGACTGAATGGCTCCCGTTTTCGTGCGAGTGAAAAAGCCGATCTCCATCTTTTGAAGGTGTTCAAACAGCGAGACTCGCAATCCGCCCATCACCCGGTTTCCCACCGACGCGGTGAGGTAGCTTTGCCAGACTCCGAGCACCGCTGAGGCAACCCACGCAAGAACCATGAGCGATACAAGTTCGATGAGCACACCAATATTCGGCTTGCCACTCGGTGGAAAAAGCCCGACATCGAACGCTTGCTCGGTAAGAAGCGGCGGAAATACGCTCAAAGCCGCCCCAACGAAAACGAGCACGACCGTCACGATGAGTGCTCTTCGATGCGGGCGAAACAGCCCGGAAACGCGGCGGAGCAAATGTGGAATCGGAGGTGCGCTCGAGTTCGCTTTCCGCTGCGCGCGCGCATCCCGTATTAGCGAAGGCTCTCGTTCACGCCGACCGCCGCGAATCGCGCTCGCTGGTCCGGAGCCGCCCACCGTACTCACATGCCACCTCTTTTCGCGCGCACATCACGCGGCACGCCGCGCCGCGCAGTCGGCTCGAGTTTAGCTCGTCGTTGGGCCCGCGAATAGCTCGCTCACGACGACGGGCGCGGGGAATAAGCGAGGGCACCGCCCCCATCGGAGGCGGTGCCCAAGCGAGTGCGCCTCGCCCATCGCGAATCTATTTGACGGTGACGCTCGCGCCGGCTTCTTCAAGCTGCGTTTTTGCCTTGTCGGCAGCGTCTTTGTTGACGCCCTCGAGAATCGGTTTTGGTGCGCCGTCAACGAGTGCTTTTGCTTCGCCCAAACCGAGGCTTGTGAGCGCCCGAACTTCTTTAATGACCTGAATTTTCTTGTCACCAGCAGAATCAAGGATCACATCAAAGGAGTCTTTTTCTTCCACTTCTTCGGCGGGGGCAGCTGGGCCAGCACCAGCCGCAACAGCGGCCACCGGAGCGGCTGCGGTCACCTCGAAGACTTCCTCGAACTTCTTGACGAACTCGCTCAACTCAATGAGCGTCAGTTCCTTGAACGCCTCGATGAGTTCGTCGTTTGTGAGCTTTTTTGCCATTGCGTTTCTCCTGTTACTTGTGATTGGTTCGACCGCACATTAGGTCGCGGAATCCTGTTTCTCGCGCAACGCGTCGACTGTACGAACGGCTCTCGATAGCGGAGCGTTGAACAAGTACGCCGCGCCGAACAGCGACGCCTTGACGGCACCCGCGAGTTTTCCAAGGAGGACTTCTCGGGACTCCAAATCGGCAAGCGTATTGACGTCGTCGGCGGAGAGCGGATTCCCGTCGAAATACCCCCCCTTTACCACGAGAAGAGGGTGAGCTTTGGCAAAATTTCGCAGCGCTTTTGCAACCGCAACGGTGTCACCGTGCACGAATGCAATCGCTGACGGACCGACGAGTTCGTTGTCGAACGAACTCACACCGACGTTATTTGCCGCGATTTTGGTGAGTGTGTTCTTGACGACGGAGAAAGTGGCGTGCTCGCTGATCGCGCCGCGGAGCGTCTTGAGCTGCGAGACCGTAAGCCCCCGGTACTCCGTTAGCAAAACAGCGGCGGAGCTGCGAAATTTTTCGGTGAGCTCAGCAACCGCGGCCTCCTTGTCAGCCATGACACTCCTTGATCGTCTCAATCCGTTTTAACCGCAACGCACCCACTAAAAAAGCTCCAACGCGTACGCCGGAGCTCAAGGAACACGGTTCGTTAACCGTCTCATCACGTTTCCAACGCCTGCGCGGGCCCTCGCGTGAGCGAGTCTTCATTTGACGCGTTGCACAACAACTCATCAAAACCAGCGGTCTGTGGCTGTAACCCAACGTTACGGGGTGAACACCGTTCACGCAAACCCGTCCCCAAGCGCGACACGCCGAGGGTGTACGCAGCGGACGAAACCCGCGGTTTACACCGAGTCGCGGCTGCTACCGTTCTGCAATGACCACCTCGACGGCCGATCTTGTGCCCGACGATTCCATTGCGGTCGTGGAAGAAGAACTGGGGATTCTCTTCAATCGAGCGCGGTCGCGATTGCGTAGTCGGGCCGCACGAATCCATCCCTCGTTGCAACCGGTCAGCTACACAATCCTTAACGAGCTCGTGAGGCGCGGACCGACTCACACCACGTCTCTTGCCGACTCGCTCCTGATGGATAAGAGCGCGGTCAGCAGGCAAATCAAGGCGATGCAGCGCCTCGGCCTCATTATTCGCGAAATCGACGAGTCAGACAGACGCGCCGCGTTCCTCGTGGCGAGTCCGACGGCGATTGCCCGAGTCAACGCCATTCGCGCTGACGATCAAGCAACCCTCTACGCGGGGCTTCGCGATTGGCCACTCGACGACGTTGCGATGCTTGCGAAGCTTCTCGCCCTCCTCAATAGTTTCGCCCCCTCGTCAGAATTGGCCACGTGAAAGCGCGAGATCAAATCGCGACCGGGTCATCGTGAAAAACGAAACGCGCAAGAATGAGACGTGACCCAATCGCCGCTCGCCTTTCCGTGGAAAAACCTCGGCGCATCCGGCTGGTCAGAACCACGATTGGAACCCGATCCCGTGCTCTCGCATCGTGATCGGATCGTTGCCGACTCGTCTGACCGAGTGACGTGGCTCCGAGAGCGGTCACGCGGCGTCACTGCGACGGATGCAGCGCGGCTCGCTTCCGCACGATCAATCGAGGCGGCCGCCGCCGACAAGCTCCACGGATCGCGCTTCACCGGCAACGCGTTCACCGACCACGGGCGAGCGCGCGAGACGCACATTGCCGCGTGGGTCTTGAGCGAGCACGGTATCCCGTCGAATCGTTCGCTTTTTCACGCGCCCACGGAGCGCCGACACCTCGCAACGCCCGACGGCGTGGCGTGCGATAAAAGTGGCCGACTGCAGCTGGCCGAAATCAAAACCACCACAAAGTCGTGGCGAACAATTCCGCGGGGATATTTGCGCCAGGTGTGGTGGCAACAGTACGTGCTCGGTGCCGAGCGCACACTCGTCGTGTGGGAAATACACCGAGACTTCGTTCCGGTCGCCGCGGATCCGCACTATCGATGGGTGGATCGTGACGACGCCGAAATCGCGCGTCTCGTCTCGCTCGCCGACGAACTCTTGCGCGCGATCGCGGGCGCTAAAAAACGTTGACGTCGAGTGGAATGCCTGGGCCAAACGTTGTCGAAATCGCGCCCTTCTGAATGTAACGGCCTTTTGAGGCCGCGGGCTTGAGCCGAACCATTTCATCGAGCGCGGCGGTAATGTTCTCTCGCAATTGGTCGTCGGTGAAACTCACCTTGCCGACCACGAAGTGCACGTTCGAGTGTTTGTCGACTCGAAACTCGATCTTGCCACCCTTAATATCGGATACGGCCTTTGCGACATCGGTTGTCACGGTACCCGTTTTCGGATTGGGCATGAGGCCACGCGGGCCAAGAACGCGACCGAGTCGGCCAACCTGACCCATGAGCTCGGGCGTTGACACGGCCGAATCAAACGACGTATAACCGCCAGCAACTTTTTCAATCAGCTCGGGTCCGCCCACCTCGTCGGCGCCCGACGCGGTCGCCGCTTCGGCGGCGGGCCCCGTCGCAAAGACAATCACGCGAGCCGTCTTGCCCGTCCCGTGCGGAAGCACAACCGTGCCGCGCACCATTTGATCTGCTTTGCGCGGATCTATTCCCAGCTTGAGAGCGACTTCGACGGTCGAGTTGGGTTTTGCCGACCCGGTTTCGCGGGCAAGGACAACGGCTTCCGCGGGAGTGTAGAACTTTCCCGCTTCAATCTTCTCAGCGGCCGCCCGATAGGTTTTCGATTTGTGCGCCATGATGATTCTCCTGGTTCGAGAGTGTGGTGTTGTGAGCCTGGCCGACTCTGCCACAAAATATGGGGTAGTTAGGCTTCAACCGTAATGCCCATCGAGCGGGCTGTCCCGGCGATGATCTTTTCGGCTGCTTCACTATCATTCGCATTGAGGTCAACTCGTTTTTGTTCGGCAATTTCGCTAACCTGCTCGCGCGACAGCGACCCGACCTTGTCGGTGTGTGGAGTCGACGAACCCTTTGTGATGCCGGCCGCTTTTTTAATGAGTTCGGCCGCGGGTGGCGTCTTGAGAACGAAGGTGAATGACCGATCCTCATAGACGGTAATCTCAACAGGAATGACGTTGCCCCGTTGCGACTCTGTCGCGTTATTGTATTCGGTGCAAAACTGCATGATGTTGACGCCGTGCTGGCCGAGCGCGGGGCCAATCGGCGGAGCGGGGTTCGCGGCGCCGGCCTTGATCTGAAGCTTGATCAGACCCGTGACCTTCTTCTTCGGTGCCATGGTGTTTCCTTACCTTTTCGATGATCGAACGCCCGGAGGACCCGGCACGCTCTCCCAGGCACCCGGTATATCCGAGTCCCGGTGGACTGACAACTCTCTACAGTTTGGAGACCTGGTCGAAACTGAGTTCGACCGGAGTCTCGCGTTCGAAAAGAGAAACCAGCACAGTGAGTTTGCCACTCTCGGGCTTGATCTCACTAATCGAGCCCGGCAATCCCGCGAATGAACCCTCTTTGATCGTGATAGTCTCGCCGATCTCGAAGTCGACCTCGGCGGGTATCGCGCGCGACTGAACCCTCGATCCCTTGGCGCCCGAGGACTTCGACTCGGGCACGTCGACGATCTCGACGAGGCTTTTCAGCATCGAAAATGCTTCTTCGAATCGCAACGGCGTGGGGTTGTGTGCGTTCCCAACGAATCCGGTGACGCCCGGTGTGTGCCGAACGACCGACCAGCTGTCTTCGTTGAGATCCATGCGAACAAGAACGTAGCCGGGAATACGAACACGATTGACCATTTTGCGCTGGCCATTCTTGATTTCGACCACGTCTTCCATCGGTACTTCGACTTGAAAAATGTAGTCTTCTGCTTCGAGACTCACTTTGCGGTTCTCGATGTTTTGCTTCACGCGCTTTTCGAAGCCCGCGTACGAGTGAATGACGTACCACTTGCCCGGCTTTGTCCTGAGCTCGGCTCGAAACTCCTCGTACGGGTCAACCGGTTGGTCGTCGGCGGCGTCTCGCTCCGACGTCTCGGTTTCGATTTCGTGCGCGAATTCCTCCTCATAAGACTCGACCTCGGGTTGACGCTCGCTCGCGAGCGCCTCCTCGTCTTCTTCTTCACCGCCAACCGCCTCGGCAGCAGCGTTCGCCTCATCAATTGACTCGACGTCAAGAGCGTCATCGACCGTCGCGTCGGCTTCCGGGTCATTCGCCTCGTCGACAGCGTCGAGCGCCTCGGTCACGGTGGAGTCACCGTGTGTGCCGTTGACCCCGCCGTCGTCGCTCTCGGATTCGGGAATGACGTGTAAAGCGCGCATTTCGGCCGGGTCATCGGATTTCTCATCGTGCTCGGCAATGTTGCCCGATTGGGCTTCTTCAACTTCTGACGACTGCTCAGCGGCGGAAGCCCAATCGGCCTCATCGCGATTATTTTTAGACACACACTCTCATTTCGTTAGCTTCTTGCCCCTCATTGCTTGAACGTCGTTCACGCTTGCGTCGCACGTCAGGTCTGCACTCTAAGAACCAAACACGAAGTACACGGCGGCACCAAACAACCAATCAAGCCCCGATACCAACGCCATCATGATGACAACGAACACGAGCACAACCGCGGTATAGCTGAGCAATTCTTTACGAGTCGGAGTGACGACCTTTTTTAGCTCGACAACGACCTGCTTGATAAACAGCACGATTCGAGCAAATGGATTGCGTTTGGCGGCACGGGCTTGCTTTGCGTTCGCGACAACGTCTTCGCTTGGCTCGTCGATCACTTTCCGGGCCACTTGCACACCTTTCCCGCACCGGCATCTCCAGCACTGACCGGTCGATCGTGAAAAACGCTCGACGGTTTGTCGGTTGACGCGCCGCGAGGCACGACCCGACTTGCAGGGCGGACAGGACTCGAACCTGCAACCTGCGGTTTTGGAGACCGCTGCTCTACCAATTGAGCCACCGCCCTAGGGCTACTTTCCTGGCACGGAAAGCGCCATACCGTTGCGCCCAACCGACAGCCAACCACGTTTCGATTGAGATAATTTGGGCGCAAAAAAGCATGGCAGATTTCAACTGCCGAACCTAAGCCTAGGTGACGCGCGATGCACTGTAAAGCCGAGACGCGAAGGTGAAAGAACGACCCTCGCGAGCCGACGTATGCTCGTAGTGTGACACACGAAAAGGAACGAGTGAGTAGACGCATTGCGGCAATAACCGGGTCGGCGACTCTCAAGATCGACGCTCAAGCGAAAGCGCTTCAAGCGCGCGGCAACCCGGTCATCAGTTATGCGGCGGGTGAACCCAACTTCCCGACTCCCCCCCACATCGTCGATGCCGCGGTCGAGGCGGCGAGAGATCCGAAAACTCACCGATACAGTCCCACCGCGGGACTACCTGAACTTCGCGACGCTATCGCCGCGAAGACTCGGCGCGACAGTGGTCTCGATGTCTCGGACAATCAGGTTGTTGTGACAAACGGCGGCAAGCAAGCCATTTACGAGACCTTTGCAACCCTCATCGATCCGGGAGACGAGGTTCTTGTTCCTTCGCCGCACTGGACGACGTATCCGGAGGCAATCGCGCTCGCGGGTGGCATTCAAGTCGAGGTCTTTGCAGGCGCAGATCGTGACTACCGGGTGAGCGTCGAGCAGCTCGATGCCGCACTCACCGAGCGGACGAAAGTGCTCGTGTTCGTATCACCGTCGAACCCCACCGGATCCGTCTACTCGCCCGAGGAAACCAAAGAAATCGGGGAATGGGCCGACTCCCACGGATTGTGGATCATCAGCGACGAAATCTACCAAAACCTCAGCTATGAGGGAGTCGAGGTTCAATCTATTGTGCGCGCGGTACCGGGTCTTGCGGACCGCACCGTTTTGGTCAACGGTGTTGCGAAAACGTACGCAATGACAGGATGGCGAGTAGGGTGGCTTGTCGCACCAACCGACATTGCCGCTGCCTCGACGAACCTACAATCGCATGTGACGTCGAACGTGAACAACGTCGCGCAACGCGCGGCAATCGCGGCGCTGACGGGTCCGCAAGACGCGGTCGAGGCCATGCGACTCGCGTTCGACCGACGCCGGCGCGCAATCGTCGCCGGGCTCAATGCGATTGACGGGGTCAACGCGCCGACCCCGCACGGCGCGTTTTATGTGTATCCCGACGTCACCGGGCTTCTCGATCGTTCGTGGTCGGGTGTGACGCCGGCAACATCGCTCGAGCTGGCCGAACTCATCCTCGACCGGATCGGCGTTGCCGTCGTACCCGGAGAGGCATTTGGGAGGAATGGCTTCCTTCGATTCTCGTACGCTCTCAGCGACGATCATCTTCTCGACGGGGTTCAGCGTCTGCAAACATTTTTTTCGCGAGCGTCTTAGGGCGCCAACTCGAGGACCTCGCTCCGCACGCGATCCACGAAGAATGGTTCGGTCTCGAGAACGACGCCAAACTCGGCTGCTACGCGTGCTCGCGCGAAGTCGGCAAGTTCGACGATCTCTGCCGCAGTCGCTCCTCCCGTGTTGACAAGCGCGAGCGCGTGTTTCTTCGAGATTGCCGCGCGCGACCCCGGCAATGAGAAGCCGCGATGAACTCCCGAGTGCTCAATGAACCACGCTGCGCTGAAGCGCACCGAGCGGTCGTCGGAATTGTCGACGTCGCTCGATACTGCGCCGTTGCCGTCGATTCGCGATATCGTTTGACGCCCCGAATCAATCGACGCGACCGGCCAGCGCGGCGCGGCATCGGGAAGCGTCCGGGCGTGCGACGCAGTCACCGTCGGATTGATAAAGAATGAACCCACACTGACCGAATCGGGGTCAGCATCGTCAAGCACCATGCCTTTTGCTGATCGCAGGGCGAGTACGCCGCGTCGAATGTCTTTCACGGGCGCGCGGTCACCGGCACCAATCCCTAGAAACTCGGTGAGCTGGGGATGGCTCACGGGTCGACTGATTCCACGTGCTCGCCGACCGAAACTGTCGAGGTCGATTTCAATTGCGATGACAACTCCGCGCACTCCTCGTTTGAGGGCGGACATTCGATAGCCGAGCTGCAGCTCGCTGGCCGACACACGGCGAACCGCGCCGGTCGCGAAATCGAGAAAGTCGATCGCGACCAAACTCGCGGCGAGTTCGTAGTCGTACGCGTTGAGATTTTGAACCGGCGCCGCCCCGGTCGATCCGGGAATTCCAGACAGGCCCTCGAGCCCCGCCCAACCGCGTCGCACCGTGTAGTTCACCAAGTAGTCCCACGACTCGCCCGCTTGTACTTTCAAGCGCACGGTGCCCGGGCCACCTCGTTCGTTCGGAGGCTTCGCGCCGTCGTCAACGGGAATCCTGTCGATCCCTCTCGTGACGACGTGGATGACTGTTCCCTCGAATTCTCGATCTGACGCGACGGTATTTGACCCGCCCCCGAGAACAACCCACTCGTCTCCGCTCGCCCACACTCGCCTGACGGCGTCAACGAGTTCGGTTTCGCTCTTCGGCTCGATGACCGTTCGAATCGAGCCGCCAACCCGCAGCGTCGTGAGGTCGGCAAACGCGCGCGCCATTGGCTAGGCGAGGTTCACTCGGGCGCGAGCTTTTGCCAGCACCGTCTGGTCGGCGACCGTCACGACAAGGTCAATTCTCGCTGTACGCAATTCGGCGTCAAGCTCGCCAACTCGCGCAACGACAGAAACAACGGCCCCGTGGATTGCGTCGACAAAGACCGGCTTCGAGAAGCGAACCTCATAGTCGAGAATTCGCGACGGGTCACCCAGCCACTCGACAACCGGCGCGATGGCCATGCCCATTGTGAGCATGCCGTGAGCGAGAACGCCGGGCAAACCCACGTCGCGCGCGCGATCATCTCGATAATGAATCGGATTGAAGTCACCTGATACCCCCGCATATTTCACCAAGGTGTCTCGATCAATGTGGTATTCAGCGCCGGCAACGGTGCCGCCGACGCTGAGCTTATCAACTGCCGAACCCGATGTCATGGATTTCCTCGTACGACGAGTGTCGACGTGGCCGTGACGACGTGGTTTTCTTCCGCATCGACGACGACCGATTGCGCCGTCACCATGGAGTGACCGCCAACACTTTTAACGCTCGTGATCGTGAGCGTCACGGTGAGTTCATCGCCCGCGACGATCGGGCGCGAAAAGCCAAACCGCTGGTCACCGTGCACGACGCGCTCGAAGTCGATTCCGACCGTTGGATCGGCAAGGACCTGCGCGAGCGCGCGTTCTTGAACGACGCACGCAAACGTCGGTGGGGCCACAACATCGGCGTACCCCGCGGCCCTCGCTGCCGCCGGGTCAACCGAGACCGGTGGAGTGCAGAATACCGCGCGAGCAAATTCACGAACCTTCTCGCGGCCAACGAGGTACGGATCGGTGGCCGGAAATGAGCGGCCTGCGAGAGCGGCGTTGACGGGCACCGAGTTAGTCTAGCCGCGCCGATTCGTGCGTCAACTCAACGGCCAATCACACAATGGCGCGCGCCATAACCGACTAACTCCGATCCGCCATGAGCGGACCGGAGTTCACGCAGTCAGGTTTTTCTCCTGCAGATAATCGAAAACAATTTGCCTATTGGCAGCTGTCGCACTGCACGAGGTCCATGGGGTCAACGGGAACTGCGTAGCCGCCGACACTGTCGCTGTCGTAGCTCATTGTGACCTCCTCTTTGTGCTTAACCGTCGCGTTTGCGGCGGTTCTCCACTATATAACGCGAATGACACTCCTGTCATTCCACTAGATGTAGTGTTTTGGAAGTTTTTTCGACGCCTCTCGCCGCTGCGAACGCCGCGAGAACCCCGTTCACCCACGCACACTCAACGATTTCACCGCGCAATCGAGCGATTCCGAAAAAAGATAGATCACGTACAAAAGCCCGTCTTACCGGCCAACGGCGGCTAAATCCGCCGGATGAATAATGAAACTTCTAGTAAATTCACGGTTTATCGTGTATATGCTCTTTCGGACGGCGGCCCGGCTTAATTGCGCCACAGCAAACAACCATCAATGAGGCCCCGCACAATGGATTCCGCTAAGGGGGGTTCGATGTTTAGAAAGATAGACAAATATCGCCGCGATGCGATTGACGCGCTGCTCAATGCCCGCCGCGCCACGCCGCGCCACCGTAATCGGCTGCGCAGCCTCGGGGGCGTCTTCCCGCTTGGCTGGCTCGTCACCATCAGAACGCTCGCGATAACGATGGCTATCGTTCTTGTCAGCGGTGTCTCAATTGCCGCGATTGCCGCCATGCGGATCGGCGATGAACACACTGAAAACGCCGCCGACGCCGCAAAGAAAAAGGGCGAGTCGTCTCCGGCCGAGAGTGCGCCCCCTCCTTCAAATAACGACGCGGGTCCCAACAATTCAGCAGACAAGCCCCCGAGCGCGCCCATCGCGAATTCGCCATCGACACACGCGACCGCGAAAAAGGCTCCGAGCGACGGAGTCAAGACGGGTATCGACTCGTCGGCGACAGATCCCGCGACGACGACCGTCACGAGCAACGCGCCTAGTAAGAGCGACGCGGGTGCCAACACTCCCACCCCTACGAACCCCAACACCGCCTCTGCGGCTCCTGCGAGCCCCACCACCAACAAGACTGTTGGCAACACCACGGGTGTGCCGACCGTTGACGGGGACGTGAAAAAAACCGATGGCATTCAGACTGACGCGTCGGATCAGCAGCAGCCAGAACCCGGTCTTAGTCTGAATGGAACAAAACCCGCAGACAAAAAGGGTGGCACCAAGCCGGATAGCAACACCGAGGTCGGCGGTACGACCCCGAAACCAACGACGGATCCGACAACCGACGAACCATCCAGCACCGCCACCACCCCCACAACTGACAAACCATCCACCACCCCCACAACCGACAAACCCGACAACGGCAACGTCGGCACCACCGCCACCAAACCACCCACCACCCCCACAACCGACAAACCCGACAACGGCAACGTCGGCACCACCGCCACCAAACCACCCACCACCCCCACAACCGACAAACCCGACAACGGCAACGTCGGCACCACCGCCACCCGACCGCCGGCTCCGACCGCGCCGTCGGCACCGACCGCCGCGCCGGCACCTCAACCTGCCCCAGCTCCGGCTCCCACACCGACCGCCGCTCCGACACCTCAACCGACCGCGGCTCCTGCACCCCAACCCGCTCCAGCGCCGGACCAGCAGGCTCTCGGCAACGTCGGCGGCACGACGGGTGCCTCGACGGGTGCCTCGACCATTTTGAGGAGCGCCAAGTCTGGTTCTGTTGCTGCCGGGAACGCGGTAGCGCGGCCTCCGGCAGATGCCCCCAACCACTCGCAAGCGGAGTCCACGCCTCCTCCTTTGGTACGAGAAGCGAAGCACGCCGCGGCACCGCTCGCAGACGCGCCGACGACCGAGCTCTTGAAACTCGGTACTCCTCGAGTGAGCGAATCGAAACACGCCACGGTTCGGCTCCTCGACATTCCTGTCCTCGATAATGAACTACCGGTCGTCGTTCGCAATTCAGTTGACGGTCCGTCGAAACAGTCGGCTGCACCGACATCCTCGGTCGCGACTCCGAGTGTTTCCGCTCAAGCCTCGACTCCGAGTGACGCTCCCGTCGTTAAGCCGGTTCAGGCGCCAAACGCTGCGGCTCCGACGGTTGCCGCGGCATCGAAACCCGCGGCAACTCCGGAACCCACCGCGAGCGCGCCTTCCAAGCCCGCGACATCTCCGGAACCCACGGCGAGCGCGCCCTCGAAACCGGTAGAAGCGCAGGCACCGAAGGCGAGCGCGCCTTCGAAACCCGCGGTGGCTCCGGCACCCAAGGCGAGCGCGCCCGTCGACGCGGTCCGCGCGCGCGACCCTCAACCAACCGCGCCCCGGACGGCCTCGCCAACGAGCACCCCGCGCACCAAATCGGCCGGTTCAGATTCGTCGTCGAGTCAATCCGCGGTGAAGACTCCGGTCGCGACGTCTAAAGACAAGAGTCTCAAGGCGCCCCCCACTGGTACAACGAAGGCCAACGAATCGGAACTCGCGCGTACTCCTCGTCGCGTAACCGAATAGTTACGCGTTCTCTTTGCGATACGTTCGAGTTCCGATCCAGACTCCCACAAAAAAGAGCACGAGCGCCCAGACGACTCCCCACGCCGTTTGAGCGGTGACGAATTCGCCCTTGAATAGCGCTCTCACGCCGTCCACAATGTGTGTGACCGGGATAAAATCTGAAAGGATTTGCAGCCAGCGCGGTGCGAGAGTCATGGGAAGCAAGATTCCCGAGAGCAACAAAACCGGGATCGAAACGCCATTGAGAATCGATGCGAGAGAGTTCTCGCTCTTTGTCGTGAGCGCGAGCGCATACGACACCGAGGCGCACGCCGCGCCGAGAAGCACGACCAAAATGAGGCCGATGACCATGCCGAGAATTGATCCCTCGAGGCCAAAAGCGAATCCGAGGGCGATCAGAATAGTGCCCTGGATGGTCAGCTGAAGCGTGTCACGCGCGATCCGCCCCATGAGAAGCGCCGTACGATTTGCGGGAGTCACCCGCTCTGCCTCAATAACGCCGTCACGCCACTCGCCTAAGAGGCCAAATCCGGCAAAGAGGGCGCCGAAGAGGCCGAGCTGCACAAGAAGGCCGGGAACAAACAAAGTGTACGCATTCGTCGTACCGAGCTCGGTGGCAAGGGGAGAAAGCAACGGCCCGAAAAGCGCCAAATAGAGAATTGGTTGCAATAACCCGATAATGATCCACACCGGGTTCCTCAAGCCGATTCGAAGTTGCCGACGAAAAACCACTCCGGACTCTCGAAGAAACGTCACGACAAGCCCTCCCCTAAAATCTCGCTCACGCCGCATTTTCGCGAAGAGAGCGTCCTGTTAGCGTGAGAAACACGTCATCGAGCGTCGGGCGACGCACATCGATTCCCTCGAGCGCGATACCGTCGGAGTCACACGCGCGCACAAGCGCCGGCAGCTCCGAGGCGGCGCTCGGAACGCGCGCCGAAACCACGTTATCGGCACACTGCAATTCGCTCACCCCCGAGATCGCTGTGAGGCGCGCGGCAACCGCGGGAGCCTGCCTCGGATCTGCCGTCACAATTTCAATTCGTTCGCCAGAAACTCGACGTTTCAGAGCGTTTGGAGTGTCGCTCGCGACGATTGACCCGTTGTCAATGACAAGCAAGCGATCACACAGCGCATCCGCCTCATCCATATAGTGGGTTGTGAGAAAGACGGTGTGCTCGCGCGCTCCGCGCGGAGCGCGCTAATGTGCGTCCACAGGTTTGCGCGGGCTTGAGGATCGAGTCCGGTCGTCGGCTCATCGAGAAATACGAGCTTTGGCTCGTGCACTAAGCCCATTGCGATGTCGAGACGGCGCCGCTGGCCACCCGAAAGTGTTCCGGCCCTGCGTGTCCACAGCCCGTCGAGGTCGAGCTGCTGAAGAGCTTCCGCCCCCGCTCGGTGGCCGTCTCTTTTGAGAGTCCGTAGAGCATCGCGTGATCGACAACCTCTTCGCCCGAGATTGCGTCTCGAGACGCAGACCCGCTTTGCGCGACATAACCAATGCGACGACGAACGTCCAATGGATTCGTGAGTAGGTCAACCCCGGCGACCGTCGCTTGACCGGCAGTCGGCTTCAAGAGCGTGTTAAGCATGCGAAGCGTGGTGGTTTTGCCAGCACCGTTGGGGCCGAGAAATCCAACAATTTCGCCTTCGCTGACGTCAATATCGACGCCCGCAACGGCCAACACCTCCGCGCGCTGCTTTCCCCTTCTCGAGGTAAACGTTTTCGTCAACCCTCGCGCGTGGATCACGGTCACTCCCTCGAATGCTAAGAATTCGACACCCTCTCGTCCATAGTAGGAGGTTTGAAAAAAACCTGCCGGGTGCGCGATATCACCTGATCGAGCACGCCGCCCCGTACGCCCCATCATCGTTCGCACGCGACGGTATCGCATCGGGCTCGTCGTCACCCTCGGCGCTGTCGTCGTCGAATGGAAGCCCCGTACGCGGCGCGTTGTAGAGATTCGTGTCGAGGATTCCCTCGCGTTTTGCGACGATCGTCGGCACGAGCGCTTGCCCCGCCACATTGACCGCGGTGCGACCCATGTCAACGATCGGTTCGACCGCGAGCAAGAGCCCGACGCCCTCAAGAGGCAACCCAGCCGTCGACAGAGTGAGAGTGAGCATGACGATAGCCCCCGTCGTGCCGGCGGTCGCCGCGGATCCAAGAACCGACACGAGCGCAATAAGAAGGTAGTGAACCACGGTCAATTCGATGCCGTAGAACTGCGCAACGAAAATCGCGGCAATCGCCGGGTAGATTGCGGCGCACCCGTCCATTTTGGTCGTCGCACCAAGAGGCACTGCAAACGACGCATACGCTCGAGGAACACCCAAATTGCGCTCAACGACGCGCTGCGTCAGAGGCATCGTGCCGAGCGACGACCGCGACACGAATGCCAATTGCACGGCAGGCCACACGCCAGAAAAATACGGACGAATACCGAGTCCGTTTGCGCGAATGAGCGTCGGATAAACAACGAAGATCACGAGCGCCAAGCCGACGTAAATCGACACGCTAAAGACTCCCAGTTTTCCCAGCGCGTCCCAACCGTAGCTTGCGACCGCGTTGCCAACGAGTGCGAACGTTCCGATCGGCGCCACGCGGACGACCCACCAGAGAATTCTACGAATGATCGCAAATGCCGACTCATTGAACCGCAAGAACAGGTCGGCTTTTGCGCCAATCTTGAGAGCCGCTAGACCAACCGTGATCGCAATGACGAGAAGCTGCAACACGTTCGTACGAAGCGACGTGACGCCACCAAGCTCCCCGGACGTTCCCGAAATCGTCGTGGTGGCTCCCAACCCGAGAATATTTTGGGGAACAATGCTCGACACAAAGGCCCACCACGATCCGGTGCGCGACGGTTGAGCCGAGGTTGAGGCATCGACCGAGGCGGTGCCCCCGGGGTTCGCGACAATGCCAATCACAATTCCAATCGCAACCGCAATGAGTGCGGTCAACGCAAACCAAACAAGTGTCTGAACCGCGAGCCGCGCCGCATTTGACACCACGCGAAGCGTCGCAATGCTGCTCACAACGGCGGTGAACACGAGCGGCGCAACAAGCGTCTGCAAGAGCAATACGTAGTTGCTGCCGATTGTGTCGAGTGTGATGGACAGCCAGTTTTTCGATCCCTCGCCGTCGGCCCCAACGCCAAATCGAGCGAAGAGTCCGGCTCCTATGCCGAGAACGAGGGCAATCGTTATTTGTACGCCAAATGATCGCGACCATCGGGGAACCGTGACGCGTTTCTTTCGGGTCGGCGGAGAAGCGCTCGCTTGTGTGCTCGTAAACGGTTCGGGTGCGGGAGACGAAGGTGAGGAACTCATAGTGAGGTGCCTTTCCGAAGGCCAATGGTGGCGGACGATTAATCGGTAATTTCGCGAAAAATACGTCTCAACATCGCCGCACGCCGCGTGCGCTCGCCGCTCGACGAAACGAGTCCAAGCGCAGCCAGGTGCCCACAACCATCATGCGTTGGAGCATAGACGAGTTGTTGCGCCGCGCCAACCTTTGTTACGAATCGCTACGTCGTGTCGTTTCGTGTGCCCACCATGCCCCCTCCGTTCGCGGGTGATCGGCCGTTGGGTCGAGGGATGAATTTGGTCGGTGCCGATCCCGCGGGTGCGTTTAGCTATTGATCACAATAACCACACCCTGTTGAGGGGTTATTCAGTGCAACCCATTCCTAATTTCTGTAAAGAGGCAAGAACATTATGCAAAAAGATTTTCCCCGTTTCACTCGTAACAACTCGGCCGCGACTGTCGACGCACGGCATTTTTCCGCCCGAGCACGCCAGGGTTTTCGGTTGCCTCTCGCCGTGGTGACCGCGGTCGCGGTGCCCGCGCTCACGTTCACACCCCTCACGTCGGCCGCCGCACAGACCCCACAACTCAGCTCGCACAGTACGTCACACATTGTCGTACTGGACAATTCCGATGAGCCTTATCGAGCGGGGATTGGCATCGCGACGAAAGACGAGGGTCGTGATTCGTATACAACTACCTTTCTTGGTGGCGGTTGGGGCGATCCGGCGGAGGCCGATGGTGAAGATGAGTACACAACGAGCGCGTTCGTGAAGGAGGCGTATTCCCGGAAGACGGGGGAGCTTTTGCCGCCGATGCCTCAGCCGTCGGGGACGTGGGCCGAGCAGCTAAAAGAGGTTCTTGCGTGGCAAGAGGCAAACCCCGCGCGCTATAGGGGTGTCGCGGGTGTTGTGGTGACGTTTTCATCGAGCCCGGAAGTGACATTCTCGGCCCCAACCTGCACGACCAATTCCACGGGCAAATGTAGCGTGACGGTCACGTCGGTGGTGGCGGGTACGTACCCGATCCACGCGCGGGTTGATGGGAAAGAGATTGGTAACTCGCCAACCCGAGTGGAGTTCATACCGGTTCGTTCTCAAACGTCTGCTTCGGCAGCGTCGTAGTTACCGTCCTCCGCCGCCACTGGCACCCGGTCAGGCGTGGGGTCGGTCATTCGATCACTCCATCGTCGGTGAATATCGGCCGGGGCGTCGGTCAATAGGGAGGACAGCGCGTCGAAGTACCGTCTCAAGTCGGTCGTTGCGCCCGGTGTCCTGACTGTGGAAACGCGCCTGCACGAACTCGTCGCGAAGCGGGGCGCCGGGCGCGAACTTTTTCGTATCGAGGCGATAACCCGCCTGTTCTGCAAGCTGAGAGAAGAATACGAATTGCGTGCGGGTGTTCCCCTCCCGGAAACTATGGACGACGAACCGGGAACTATCCGAACGGATGCAACACCCGGATGTCTGCGCATGTCGGACATTCCTTGGCCCGGACAACTGCGTCGCAGGGTCCATGGATTGAGCCTAACGGGATCCGATGCCCGCGAGAGACCGAATAGGAGAACTGTTCCATCGAATCGGAGGCGAACACGGCGACGCCCGTTGCAAGAAAGATGAATTTAATGCAACGATGATGCGGTGGAAGTGGAATTGCCAGTGAGCAGCCTCTTGCGGCTGCCTGGCGTGGCGATACTTCGGGAGGAGGCGGTGACGTTCGACGCCATGCTCGACGGCTTCGCCACTCAGCAAAACAGCCGAGGACTCGACCCCGATACGGTCCGCGGCCGACGCTGGCAGCTGGAAAGGTTCCGGCGATTCGCCGGAACCTACCCGTGGGAGTGGCTGCCGGGAGACCTTGAAGACTTCACGACCAGTCTCATCAGCGGACCCAATCGGCTTGCCCACTCGACCATTCGCATCATGCACTCGACGATCCGGCTTTTCTGTGACTACCTCTGCGATCAGCGGTACCCGTGGGTAGCAGAATGTCAGCGTCGTTTCGGCGCTACGCCATCGCAGATTTGCTTCGAGTGGAACACGATCACTCACACTTCCGAGTACGAAGGTCGACCTGAGCGACGTCCATTCGACTATGACGAGTTGCAGGCCCTGTTCGATGTCGCAGACGCTGGGATCTCCGCGATCACGACGGCCGGACGTAAGGGTGCTCTCGCCGCCCTTCGTGATTCCCAGGTGCTCAAAACAACCTACGCCTTCGGGCTACGACGGCGGGAGGTCCTCGGTCTCGACCTCACCGATGTTCGATCAAATCCGAAGGCCAAGCAGTGGGGTCGATACGGCGCGGTGCATGTTCGCTGGGGCAAGGCCTCGAAGGGCAGCCCTCCGAAGCGGAGGACCGTGCTGGCGCTTCCGGAGTTCGACTGGGCGATCGAGGGGTTGCGGAGCTACGTCGAGGCCTCTCGCCCACGCTTCGGGCAGACATCCAATGCTGCCCTGTGGCCGACAGAACGCGGCACTCGTGTCGGGCTCCGGTCGCTCGACCGTCGCTTTGCCGACCTCCGCGACGAAGCAGGCCTGGCGAAGGAACTCACCCTCCACTGCCTCCGGCACTCGTACGTGACGCACCTCGCAGAGTTCGGGTACCCCACCAAGTTCATCCAGGACCAGGTGGGACACCGACATGCCTCAACGACCGCGATCTATACCAACGTCAGCGACGACTACCGCAACTCCGTGGTCGCGAACGCGGTGAACCAGCTACTCAGTTAGAAAGCAGGCCGAGATGACCCAGACACTGTCGTGGCGGCTGCGCCACGTCATGGCCGAGCGGGGCCTATTCCAAACCACAGACCTCGTGGGACCCTTGCGCGAGCAAGGGATCGGCCTGTCCCGCGAGCAGGTATTCAGGCTCGTGACGCAGCCGCCTCAGCGGCTCAATATCGAGGTCCTTGCCGCGCTCTGCACCGTGCTCGAATGCACTCCAAACGATCTCCTCCAACTCACGTCCGCGTCAGCGCAAGCACCGATCGCGAAGACCGGCAGTGATCGATCCAGCGGTGCGATCACTACAGATGGCATCGTCCAAGCTAGAGTCCGTCGGCCGACACAAGCCCAGTGACGCTCGCCACTGACGGCGACTTTGCGGTGAAGCTCGCGGCGGCGATGACAGGCCTGGCTCCTAACGATCGCGATCAGCTGGTCGGGATCGCAAGCCGTATGGTCACGCGCCCAAGCCACCAATCCGCACTGATCTCCCTCCTCGCCAACCATGAACCGCAGAAGCTGGACCCGGACACAGCGGTGCCGGTCCAACGCTTCTTCGCAGCCGCTGCACTCACCCTCGACCGTCGCGTCCTCCTGCCAACGTGCCCCGGCTGCCATCTCGGCAAGGTCCTGACCTGTCGCGACGCCGACGGCCGGAAGATGTGCTTCCGCTGCGCCGGGCGACCTAACTACGGCGAATGCTCCAGATGCCTCCGCTACAAGAAGATCGCCACCACACCGGAGGCGGGTGCCCTCTGCTTGCGCTGCGCTGGCATCCAACGACCCGGCGAAGTCTGCTCGAAATGCCACCGAACCTCCGGCACGACCACTCAGGTCGACGGCCAGACTGTGTGCCTGAACCGCTACCCCAAACGTCCACAGCCATGCACGTCCTGCGGTCGCGTAACCAAGGTCGCGTCGACGATCCTCGGCGGGCCGCACTGCCAGCGCTGCTACAACAAGATCCTTCGCCACGCGCAGCCTTGCCCCCAATGCGGAGAAGGGAAGATCCTCGCCTTCCTCGGGCCACACGGCGAACACCTCTGCGCAGCATGCGCTGGCCAGCCCGCCCGATTCGCTTGCAGACAATGCGGATCCGAGGAACATCACTACGGCCGACTCTGCGCACGGTGCACGCTTTCCGACCGAGCCCTCGACATCTTGTCCAACGACAAGGGCATCATCGGGCCAGAATTGTCCTTGCTGTGCTCACATCTCGAATCGAGCGATAAGCCCGTGCACGTCATCAAGTGGCTATACCGAGGACCGCATTCGGATCTCCTTCGCGCAATCGGGCGCGGCGACCTACCTTTGAGCCATGAAACTCTCGCGGCCGGCCCGCAGGACAAGGGGATGATCTACCTTCGCGATCTACTCGACCAGTCAGGAGCACTTCCCCGACCACGTCCCGAGCTTCTCCGACTCGAGGAGTGGGTAGCCCGATTCGTCGAACAGCTACCCACCAATCACGCGCAAACGATCGGCCGATACGCGACTTGGAGCCTCCTGCGAAAGGCGCGGCGCGAGGCGACCAAGAAAGATCTCACTCGGGGCGCTGTCGCGCACGCCAAGGCGAGCCTCCGTGGCGTTAGGACATTTCTAGCCTGGCTCGACAAGCAAAGTCTCACGATTAATCCCGTGACACAGCTCGCCGTCGAACAATTCGGGCTCTCGCACTCAACTGCTCGCTGGCTGCCACAGTTCCTAACCTGGAGCAGTCAGCACGAATCACCTCACCCAGTCCGTCTCCCCAGTCGCCCGCAAGGTGCGCCTACGGTCGAACTCGACGACAAGACTCATCGGGGGATCATAGCCAGATTGCTGGTTGACGATAAGGTGCCGCTGGATGCGCGAGTGGCTTGCTTGCTCGTCGCTCTCTTCGGGCAGCCAGCCACCCGCGTGCTACGCTCCGACCTTAACCAGCTGCGTCTCACCGACGATGGCGGCGTCCAAGTCCTCTTCACGGACCACCCGCTTGCCCTACCGGTGCCCGCGGCCGAGGTGGTCGGCTCATATCTGGCCTCACTCCAAAACGGCAACCGGTGGCTGTTCCCGGGCAGCAGACCCGGATCACAGCGCGACGTCCAATACCTCGTGCACCACCTGAGGCCACTCGGTGGCACCGTGTCTCAGCTCCAGAACAGCGCTCGGTTCAAGCTGGCGGGAACCGCGCCGGCGAAGGTGCTGGCCGACATGCTCGGACTCACAGTGGCGACCTTCGAACGGTATGCCTCACTCAGCAACGGGACATGGGGCGAGTATCCGGCGCTGCGAGCGGAACAGAACAAGGCTGAGTACTAAGCGCATAGTTCATGGGTTGATACGTACCTTGCACCAGTATTCAGCTCACCCCAGCGCTCCGCCAGCTCGTCAACGAACTCACGCTGCCCGAGTCCGCGCAACAGGTTCTTATCCGCCAACTTCGCATACTCCGCCTCGGCCGCGGCCGTCAGATGCGGGCCAGCGCCATAGTAGCTGCGGCCATTCTTACTCATGAACTGACCGACCGGAACCACACGCTCCTGTCCCGCCCACTCATATACGTCTTGGAACACGTATCGATGGATTGCCTTCATATGGTTGTAGTCGAAACGACCGTCAATGGGAGTCTCGTCTAACTCCCCCAAGCGGACCGCAGCGCTCATCTCTTCCAAGGTCATTAGAGCATTCGAGTCTGATTCGCCGTGGGGACTACCTGGCGAAGCGAACTTGTTCCTTAAGACAGTCGTATGTGGAATGAAATAATCATTCCAGGTACGAAAAATGTGCTTTCGGGGGTTCACCCCTGGACATGCCGACGAGTCGCGACAATCGCCTCATCTCCCGTGATCTCGTGACGAGCTGCCCGCTCCAGAATGTCGCGCAAAACTGGGTCCGTCACCTCATGTCCGGCAACAGCCAACGCCGCATCCGCGAAAGCAAGCCGACGCTCCACCTCTGCATCGGTGGGCCAAGCGGTAGCGAGCGCGTGCACCATGGTTCACTTCTTTCTATAGACCCCCCATTTTACCAGACGGGGCTGCCGAGGCTTTTGTTGACTGCGGGGGTGTGAGCACTCTTGGGTATGGCACTCGTGTCACGACAAAAGAGAGTGACAGATCGCCGCCAGTCAGGAGGGCCCATGCGACTGTTTTCAGCATCGATCTTTCGTAACATTGCGTGAACGCTCCTCGAACGTCCTACGAATTACATATCGTCGACACCGCTGACCGGCCGATACGAGCGACAATCCATAATCTCCCTCGCGGTTTCTTACCGACCGCTCCCGAAGCAACTGACGATCGCATGCGGGCCCGAACTGGCTTGTTCCGCAATCACCGCGCCGTCGAGCGTGATTTTGCACGAAACACTTCCCTTGGACGTGGTGCCGTTTGAGCCGGACAGCGTGTAAGCGGAGAATGAGAGCACGCCGCCCTTCTTCACGGGAATGGTTTTCGTGAACGGGAGCGCCTGGTCAGATTGCTGCTCAGTCCCCGCCTTGCCGTCGTTGAACGTCGCATACGTGATCAGTGAGTCGGTCGATTCTCCTGTTACCTCGTAAACCAGGGAGACCGTTTCTCCCGCTTTGTCACCCAACTGTGTGGCCGACTTGTCAACTGCTTTGAGAAAGCTCGCCGTGTACACCACGACAAGCGTGATCGACACGATCATGGCAATCGCGCTAATAATGGTGCCGGCTATCGCTGTTCCTTTCTTGCGTCCTTTGAGGAGCACACCGATGATGCCGAGAACGAGGCCGACGAAAGCGATGAACCCCGTGACGAAGTTCAGGAACGGTATGGGCGAACCAACAAGAGCGCAAATACCAAGCACAAGCGCGGCAACACCGAGACCATTTCCTCGCTTCTGAGAGTAGGAAGAACGGTATGAATTTTGTTGAGGGGATTGAGTCATGAGAGACGATATTGCCAGACTTTCGCCCCCAGCCACACCCCCACTTTCGGGACACCCGGGCGAATTGGGGGGTGATTTTACATGCTGCCGAGGCGCGGATTGACCCACCTTGTTACAGCTGTAGGACGCAGAAGACTAACACAAAAAGACCCCTACCAAGAGGGGCGTGTTCGACGATGGCCTCAATACCGTGGCCGACCCCCTCAATCAAGCCGCGACAAAATTAGGTGCAGGCAAAATGTGGGCAAACAGCCCGGTTATCGAATAATCGGCGGCCATGCGATAGCCGCCGATCCCCGTGTTTTCAACCTTGTAGCGGGAGCGGGACTCGAACCCGCGACACCACGATTATGAGCCGTGTGCTCTAACCACCTGAGCTACCCCGCCGCGAACCTTGCTCGCGACACGTCGCCAACAAGGTCAGAGCCCCGAGTCAGGATTGAACTGACGACCCCTTCCTTACCATGGAAGTGCTCTACCACTGAGCTATCGGGGCGTTGCCACCGGCTCGAACGCACTCCACCGCATGAGGCACCGTTTGAGAATATCATCCCAACGCCCGCGGAAAGTCCGCGAAAAAACGACGCCAATTCTGCGATAGATCGACGAGATTCGGTCGTTTTCTCGCCCGTTCTCTCCCGCAAATGGGCGAGCTGCAGGCTTTCACACGACCGTCCGCGCATTTCGACATGGACCGGTCGCGGTCATTGCGGACGAGGTATGACGAGGAGGAGCGACCGCCTAGTTGGCATGTTTACGAAGAAACGCGAGCGGATCGACGTAGTCGGTGCCGTTGAGCAAAATTCCGAGATGCAAGTGGGGGCCCGTCGACAACCCCGTGTTGCCGACATCGCCAATGTGCTCGGCCACCCGCACAAAGTCCCCAACGTTGAGCGGCATGGACCCAACCTGCATGTGGGCGTAGAGGCTGCTGACATGTTGACCGTCAATGACGTGATCAATCACGACGTGAACGCCAAGCGCGCCGCCGGCGCCGCGTTCCGCGACCCTCACGTGGCCATCGGCGATCGCCTGAATGGGCGCGCCCACTCCGGGGTTGAAATCCTGCCCCAAGTGGTTGCTCGTACAGCTGTCATCACAATTGCGGTGACCGAATCGATCACCAATGTGCACCCCAACCGCAAACGGCCACTGGACGGTTCCGTTGGGGTTGTTGACGAACGTATCGTCTTCGGCCCGGATTCCCCGTTGCAGCGCGAGCTGCGCGACCGTGCTCGAACGAAACCCGTCGCGCTCGACGTTCGGACCATCGCCATCTTGCGCAATAAATTGCTGCCGCCCGGTCTCGGTCGATTTTCTCGCGGCGGCGGCCTGCGCGGCCACGTCGCTCGCCGTCAGCAGCGCGTTGGCCGGAACTGACGTGGCCACTGCAATAAGAGCCGCAAATCCCATTGCGGTCACGGCAAACCCGCGCGATGCGCGACCCTGTTTCGATACGGCGGCGCTCGTCGTCAAAAAAAGTGACGGTAATCGGAGCGGTGCCTTGGCTCTCGATCTCTCGCGCCTCAGCGGAAGACTCGCGGTGTGGACCTCGGTCGAACGGCGCCGCGAGGGGATGGGACCCGCGGGTTCTTCGCGACGAGCTGCGTGAGTCGTGACGTCATGGTCGCGGGGCACGACGCGAAAAACGGCACCGGTGGGCGCGGCGGGCGTCGTCGCTCTGGCTCCTTCGGCCGCTCGCTCGCGCGCGCGCCGGTCTCTGCGGGTCACGGGTGGGTGTGCGGAAAAGGCGGTCGAAGCACCGTGATCATGTGTCCGCACGGCGTCATCGGTCGGGGCTAAAGCCCACGGACCGGTCTGCAAAGAGTGGCGTCCCAAGTATCGTATTCTTTCGATTGGTTCGCGGGATCGAACAGTTTACGCAGCGTACGAAAGTAACAAACCTGTCAAGGGTAGCGTGCGTTTGGACGATTGCCAAGCGTGACTCGTTATCGCGTGCGCAGTGTGTCCAGTCGGTCGAGTGTCGGAGGTCGGTCGGCCTCAGGCCTCCGGGAGTTCCCGGGACGTTTCGCTTTCCCGAGCTGGGTCCCTACTTACGGTGTGCGACGGGCGTGACGAGTTCGGGACCATCGCCTTTCAGAGGTGCGACCTCGTGGTAGGTCAGCGCGTCGGCGATAGGGGTTGCGGCCCGCGTGGCGTCATCAAGGAGTTTCTGGTCGCCCGCAATCGTGGGATCGATCCAGTGGTCCCACCAGTCTTCGGGGAGCGGCACGGGGTTTCTGTCGTGAATGTGGGCAAGGTTTTTCACCGCGTCCGTGGTGAGGATAGTTGCGGTCAGGTGCCACCGGGTGTCGTCGTCCTTGGCGAGGGTCGGGTCTGGCCACCACGAGTAGAGTCCGGCGAACATAATCAGCTCGTCGCCGGCCGAGTGGATGTAGTACGGGGTTTTGGTTTTTCCGTTTGTTTTCCATTCGTAGTACCCGCTAGCGGGGATGAGCGCGCGCTTCGATGGGACGGACGGTTTCCACGTGGGTTTTGCGGCGGCTTCTTCTATGCGGGCGTTGAACGTGGGATAGCGAAGATGCAGGTTCGGTGACCACGATGGGACGAGTGACCATCGTCCGTACTCGGCGCGACGAGTCATGGTGCCGTCGTTTTCGGTTTCGAACAGCACCATGATGTCTTGCGTTGGTTTGATGTTCCACGACGGACGCCAGTCTTCTGGTTTGCCGCCTTTCGCGACGAATTCTTCGATCAGTTCGTTGACGTCATCGTTGAGAGCGAACCGTCCGCACATGAGTCAAGGCTAAACCCCCTGAACAGGTGGGGCTACTGAGGTTGAGGAGCGCAAGCGGGCTGCAGAAGGCCTCCTTTAAGCCGCTAAGGCCCTTCGTGGAGCATCCTCGACAACCGCCGGGGCGCAAGGATACGGCGCAAAACAGGAAAAAGCCCCAACCGAGTAGGTGAGGGCTTTGTGGAATTCCGCATAATTCCGGGCCTGTGGCGAGTGAGGGATTCGAACCCCCGAAGGCTACGCCGGCTGATTTACAGTCAGATCCCTTTGGCCGCTTGGGTAACTCGCCAGTTCACGCCCGACCACGCACGCGAGCACCCGATCGGAGGCGCTGGTCAAGAATACTCGCCGCGCGTCCCGACGAGAAATTTGTCAGCGCCGCACACGGGAACGCCGGAGTGCTCTCATGTGAACGGCCAACTACGATGGTGCGCATGGCCGATTCTTCTTTTGACATTGTTAGCAAGGTTGACCCCATGGAGGCGGACAACGCGCTCAATCAGGCGAGTAAAGAGGTCGGCCAACGCTACGATTTTAAGAACGTCGGGGCCTCGATTGCCGCGAGTGGCGACAAGGTCCTCATGAAGGCCAATACCGAAGAGCGCGTCAAAGCGATTCTCGACGTGTACGAGTCAAAACTTGTAAAGCGTGGCATTTCGCTTCAAAGCCTCGAAGCCGGCACGCCGTTCGCGAGCGGCAAAGAATACCGAATTGAGGCGAGCCTCACGTCGGGGATCGACAGCGAACAAGCCAAACGAATCACGGCAGTTATTAGGGCTGAAGCGCCCAAGTCGGTCAAGAGCCAGATTCAGGGCGACGAGGTTCGCGTCAATTCAAAGAGTCGCGACGACCTTCAAGCGACAATGACCGTGCTCAAGGGCAGCAAACTCGACATCGACATTCAGTTCGTAAACTTCCGCTAAGGACGCTCACGCTTCCGGTCGCGTCCGGTCGCGTCGGCGAGAGATCTCGACCATTTCTTCGCGCGGCACAACTTTGGTTCGCTCTCGACAGTGAGCCGCGCCCTTCGCAATCTCGTGCCCGTCAAGCCGAGTCCACCCGTCGAGGGTCGTGAATTCAATTCCTCGCGCTTCGAGAAGGTCAACGACCGAGGCGTGTGACGCGGAGGGCGGATTCCACCACGTTGCGCGGTCACTCACGAGGTGGCGAATCGTTTCCATCGCGTCCGACTTGGTGTGGCCAATGAGGCCGACCGGCCCCCGCTTGATCCACCCGGTCGTGTACAGTCCGGCGAGCGGGCGCTCGAAGTCGCCGGGTTCGCGCGCGGGTTCGACGACGCGACCCTCGCGATTTCGGATTGTTCCGCTCCGTTCATCAAACGGGACCCCGGGTAGTGGTGACCCGAAATAACCAACCGCTCGGTAGACGGCTTGAACCGCGAGCTCACGAATTTCTCCCGTGCCGCGAACGCCCCCGGCGGCGTCGGGGGCGGTTCGCTCCCACCGAATTGCCGACACGGCGCCGCGCGATGCGATAATTTCGACGGGTCTTGCATAGAAGTGAAAAAGCAACCGGCGCGCCGCCGCGCCCATTGGCCGCTCACGCCACGCCGCAAAGACCCTATTAATGACCGACACTTGCTTGTTCGATTCGGTCGCCGTGTGCGGCGCCGACGCGAAGTCTTCGGCGTTCAACACGACGTCGACATCGCGAACCTCGCCCAGCTCACGGAGTTCGAGCGGGGTGAACTTCACGTTGGCGGGACCGCGTCGACCGAAAATATGCACGTCGGTGACGGCCGAATTGGCGAGACCGTCGTCAACGTTTGCCGGAATTTCGGTTGCCCGCAAGTCGTCGATCGATTTGGTGAGCATGCGAGCAACGTCGAGGGCGACATTGCCGTTGCCAATTACGGCAACAGACCGAGCGTCAAGTGGCCACGTTCGCGGATAATCGGGGTGCCCGTCGAACCAGCTCACGAAATCGGCGGCACCAAACGACCCCTCGAGGGCTATGCCCGGAATATCGAGGGTCGCGTTTTGCACCGCCCCGGTCGCAAAAATGACCGCGTTGTAGTGCCGCCGAAGGTCGTCGAGGGTGAGATCGACCCCAAAACGCACGTTTCCGAAGAGGCGAATCTTGTCACTGTCGAGAATCTCCCGAAGAGCCGTGACAATGCCTTTTATACGGGGATGGTCGGGTGCAACACCGTAGCGGACGAGGCCGTATGGGGCAGGTAAATGATCGAAGATGTCAATGGAAACGTCGAAACTCCGCTCCATCTTGAGCAGGATGTCGGCTGCGTAAATACCAGCCGGTCCGGCACCAACAATCGCGAGTCTGAGAGTTGTCACATCGTGTCTTTCTGTCACTCTCAACCCTGGCAGTCGAAGCGCCCGCACGAGGTGATGGGTCCGGGTGATTTTCTGGGTCGCGTGCGAGTGAATTTCTTTGAGTCGGTTGGTAGTGAATAGGATACCCGGCCGCGCGCCGATGGCTGGAATCGTGCGGAATCGTGCCGCGTTTTCGGAGGGGCCGAGAATATCGGATTGTGGCCACACAAAATTTGGCATAGACCCCCGTTTGCGGGGTGTTCTACGGTGGCACCAGCCGTGAGATCCGCGGGTCGAAATTGAGAATGGAAAAATATGTCACAACGTTTTATCGCTCGAGGAATTGTCGCGGCGGTGCTCACCGGTGCGATGTCAATTGCAGGGAGCGGAATCGCCCATGCGAACGAGACTGATCAACACCCCAAGACTGATAGGGGCGCCGATCAGCCTGCTGAAAACCGTGTGCACCAGGTCGACAAGACAGCCAAGACGGTCACCAACGTCGATTCGCAAGCAGGGACACTCACGATTGCTGTTCCCGGTGAGTTGACCGACGCGAGACCGGTCGATGTGAGCACGGTACCCGCCGGACTATTCAAAGGCTCCGGGGAACCTCTCATGAGCACCCGGCTGCACGACGCTTCCGTCAGCACATATGCGACAGAAACCGGAAGCCACTCCCTCATCACCATCGAGAGCCCCGCCGCGGCACAAGACTACCGATTCCCCCTCGAGATCCCGTCCGGCGCCACCGCGTCAGTCACACCGGACGGTGCCGTAACAATTAAAAACGAGCACAATGAAGTACTCGGTGGGTTCAGGGTACCGTGGGCATTCGACGCGAACGGAAACCCGGTGACAACGTCATACACTATCGACGGCACCGACCTTGTTCAAACAATCGGACACGGCCCCGGAACCGCGTACCCTGTCGTCGCCGACCCCAACGACTTCTGGGGATGGGTCGCCTGTGGTCTGGAAATTTCCGGAGCAATAGTGGGCAACACGGTCCTTGCATCACGGATTTTGAAACTCGGCGGCGTTGCTCGATTCATTGACAAGCTCAAGCATGCTAAAAACTTCGGTGACCACGGTAGGTTGCTGGGCGCGCTCATTGGTGACATCTCGGGAATCAACGGGATCTTGGAAAGGTGTCGGTGATGCCAACGACCGCATTTCAGATCGCCCTCGACTGCACTCAGATTCTTTCAGGATTCGTGATCCTTGTTTTCGTCTTTTTTTTTGACAGACGCACACGAGTACAAGCAAGGACTGGTCATGATGCAACGTCATCCGTCGTCTTCATATCCGCCTCGCTAATTATCATGATTGCGAATGTGCTTGTGATTTTCGCTGGAAGCCCGCCTCTCGGCGGGACGCTCAGTGATCTAGTGGTCACGGCCGGTTTGCTCGGCGGTGTTTGCCATGTCCTTGAAAGATTCTTCACGAAGCTTGACTCATTGAAATCCCGCGGCCGACTCCGAATCGCTGTCCGAGTCGGAAGTTACGTCGTCACGATAGGCGGCGGAGTATTTTTGGGCTTGTGGCTCCTCGACTCAGCGAGCCGGTGATTCGTCCGCGGATGTTAGGTCACGAGCACGATGTCGATCCTGGGTCCGCCAGAAACCTACTAACCAAAAAACGCCGAAAACACCGCTAATGAAACAGTCCCCGAGCGCTACCGCGCTCGCTCAACCACGACGGTCGCAAACTTGGTGAGCGCTTGCTTGACGGTGCCCGCGGGAAGCGGCTCAATCGCGGCAACGGCGTCGCGCGCCCACTGGGCCGCGTCGTCGCGCGTGCGCGCGGTGACCGGATGCTCCCGCAGTTGCGCAATCGCGTCGAGCACGGCCGCCGACCGCGTGCCCGACGAATCGCTTTCGGCGGTCTCTTGATCGAGCCGATCAACCAACGCACGTGCTCCCTTATCGTTCGCCGCGAGTTCTCGAAGGCGCATGAGGGGTAGCGTCGGAACACCGGCGCGCAAGTCAACACCCAGAGTCTTGCCGGTGTGCTCGCGAGAGGGAGCCAAATCAATCACGTCGTCGATCAGCTGAAATGCCACGCCGATTTTCTCGCCGAACATGAGAACCGGCTTTTCGAACCGGGCGCTCGCGCCCGAAAACACAATCCCGGCGTGCGCGGCTGCGGCAATGAGCGAACCCGTCTTGTCGGCCAACACGCGAAAATAGTGCTCAATTGGATCGTCTCCCGCTTGCGGTCCGACCGTTTCGTGAAGCTGGCCAAGAACGAGTCGCTCAAACGTTGCCGCTTGAAGTTGAATTGCCCTCTCGCCCAAGCCAGCCATTAATTGGCTCGCGCGCGCAAACAACAGGTCCCCCGTGAGAATAGCGACCGAGTTTCCCCACACGGATTGCGCGCTCGGCACCCCGCGGCGCTGGTCCGCATCGTCCATCACATCGTCGTGGTAGAGCGACGCGAGGTGAGTGATCTCAATTGCTTCTGCCGCGGTAATCACGGCATCGTTGGTCCCGGCACCGAGTTGGGCCATGAGAAGAGTCAATAACGGGCGAACACGCTTGCCGCCCGCGTCGAGAAGATATCGGCTCGTCACGTCGGCAATGCTGTCGGCAAAAACAACCTCGCGCGCGAGCCCCGCTTCAACCCGATCCAGCCCATCGTCGACGGCGCGCATCATCGAGCGGTCTTTAGCCGACGTGAAGATGCGCTCGGTCAAGCCCTGTTGCGTGGTCATCGCCTTGGCGCGCCGCACCCCGGGAACGCTCGGATTCACACTCTACACACTAGCGATTCGTGACACGGGCGTATCGGATGCAGCGCTCTCGAGACGAGGTTTGACTCCGCGATGCAACGCGACAACGCCCTCGGTTAGGTTGCGATGCGCGACGAGACTGAATCCCGCGTCACGGAGCCACCGCGAAAGGGTCCGCTGATTGGGCCAGCACGAAATCGAGTCGCCGAGGTACGAGTACGCGGCCGGGTTCGAGCTTGCCACGCGGGCCACCACGGGTACCACGCACCTGAGATACGCGCGAAAGCTTGAGCGAATCCACGACACCGGCGGCGTCGAAAACTCGCACACGACAATGCGTCCGCCGGGTTTCAGCACTCGGAAAAACTCGGCGAGTGCCCGGTTCGGATTCACAACATTGCGTAATCCAAAAGAAATCGTCAGGGCGTCGAAACTCGCGGCGGCAAAAGGGAGCGCGATAGCGTCGGCTTCGACAAATTCAATGTGCGGATTACGTGCGTGCTTGCGACGGCCCACCTCGATCATTCCGGGTGAAAAGTCAACCGCAACGACCGACGCCCCCGAACGGGTCAACGACGCGCTCGAGGTTCCGGTGCCCGCGGCGACATCGAGAATGCGCTCTCCCGGCCGAGGATCGATTGCCCGCTTCGTCGAGATGCGCCACAAAGCCGAGTGTCCCCACGACAGCACGGCATTTGCACGATCATAATTGGCGGCCACCTCATCGAACATTGCCGCCACTTGGTCGGGCGATTTAGTAAGGTCCGCCTTCGTCACAGTGCCCCAGTCTACCGACGGCCCGCTGGGCGGTGGCTGCGAGCGTAGGCTAGTGAAGATGACGGCAACGATCCTCCCATCGCTCGCCGCAGAGACCGTGCCCGTCGATCATTTTCGTGGCCTTCTTCCATTCGTTGACCCGCACGACCCACTCGCGTGGATTCGCAACGGTGAGGGAATCGTCGGAATCGGCTCGTGCCTTCGCCTCGAATTTTCGGGTCCTACACGGTTCACCGACGCTGCCGCGCGGTGGCGCGCAATCTCAACCGCCGCGCGTGTGACCGACCCCGTCGTCGTCTCGGGCACCGGACTCATCGCGTTCGGAACCTTCGCATTCTCGGATTGGTCTCACGAACGCAGCGTCCTGATTGTGCCCGATCTCGTTCTCGGTCGACGCAATGGTGTGTCGTGGTTGACGCGAATACGGGCGGAAAACGACGACGACGGCTGCGACGCGCGCGCGCGACACCGCGACGGTGGACTGAACGCAATTCCGGACCCGCTCCCGTTTGGTATCGAAACCGAAATCGCATTCACGCCCGGAAAAATGAGCGCCGACGCGTATCGCGCAGCGGTCGCGACGACGATCACGTTCATCAAGCAGCATCGCCTCTCGAAGGCGATCATCGCGCGCGACCTCGTGGGGCACCTCCCTCGCGAGGCGGATATTCGCGTCCCGATGACAACACTTGCCGAACAGTATCCCGACACGTGGACCTTTGCGGTCGACGGACTCGTGGGTTCGAGTCCCGAAACGCTTGTGAGCGTGAGCGGCCGGGAGGTTCGCGCGCGCGTTCTCGCGGGAACGGTCGCTCGGGGCGCCGACGCGCGAGCGGATAGCGAGGCGGAGGCGATCCTGCGCGGAAGCGCGAAGGATCACGACGAGCACGAGTTCGCCGTTCACAGTGTATTTTCCGCTCTGACTCGGCACAGTAAAGACCTCTCCCGGAGTGAGAAGCCCTCCCCGCTGAAGCTCCCGAATCTGTGGCATCTCGCGACCGATTTCATTGGGACGCTCTCCGACGGTTCCTCTTCGCTCGACCTCGTCGCGGCCCTGCACCCCACCGCCGCGGTCGCGGGCACGCCAACCCTCGACGCTCTCGAGCTCATCGAAGAACTGGAGCCGTTCGACCGTGGACGCTATGCGGGACCAGTCGGTTGGGTGGGTGCGCGCGGAAATGGCGAATGGGCAATTGCGCTCCGCTGCGCACAGATCGCGTCGGACGGCGCGGTGACCGCGTACGCGGGTGCGGGAATCATTGGCGCCTCCGAACCCGAACGCGAATTGGCCGAGACGCGAATGAAGTTTCAACCGATTGTCGACGCGTTCGGTTCGGTCGAGCAATCCACTCAGTGACACTCGAACACGCAAGGGGGCGCGGCGGTGCAAAACATCGACAAGAGAGCGAGAACGCGTCTCGCGTCTCGCGAACCGATAAGGCCCGGTGCCCTCCGTCTCGCTGTGGCGTCTGTCGTACTCACGGTCATGCTTCCCGGGTTTCCGACACTCTCACCGGCCGTTGCCGTGCCCGGTTGCGTTCAGAGTCGAGAATCAGCATCGGAATCGGGAGCGCTGCTGTGTTTGCGAGGCGGGAAGCCTAATTCGTCGTTGGGCTCGTTTTTCCACGGGCCAGTAGAACAAATTTCCCGCTACCCGGAATTCGCGATTGCAACGACCGAGAAGTCGTCGACCGACCGTCGCAACTACGTTCGCGCCGTGCACGAAAGCCTGGATCGAATATCGGAGTTTCCGGACGGACGCCGCTTGTTGTCGGGAATTTCGGCTCTTGGTCCGCTTCCCCACTTGCCCGAAGATGGCGACGTCGAAGAGTCCCGATTCGTCAACGTCGGCGACAACACGATCTCACCCGTCAGAGTTGTGTTCGCACCGATCACGAACGGTGATTCGTCCTCAAGCTCCCTGAACACGTCTGCCGCGCGCAATGGACGCGGTTCCGCGTCGGTCATCGCGTTTGACGCTCACGCGTACGTCCCCGCGCGAGACACTGTGGGTCGGCTCGCCCTCTTCACGCCATCGGAAATCATGGTCCACGAGCTGACTCATGCGAGTCACAGCCTCATGGGAATGCTCGTCGACCGCGATCACACGGTGACGTACACGGCGGTTATCCCTGACGTCGACAATCCGGGAGCGTCCCTCTACGAACATCCCACAATCGAGGTCGAAGAGGCCCTGACGCACGGTCGGAGCGAAGCCGTCCTCGCGGTCAACCGGAGATTTCCGCCCCAGGGTCCGGCTCGACCGATCAATCAGCAGGCGAACAGGTTTGAGGCCCAGTCACTCAACGTTGCGATGTCAGACCGGTTTGCAGGCGGTCACCTACCACAACAACAACGCGATGAGGCCGCACGAATCCGAACAGGTCGAATGGCGTTTTGGGGCTTGTCGGAGACGAGCGTTTTTGCGAGCAGAACTGATCGCGGAGAGTCCGTATCCGCTCGAGCTCACTACGCAGACTTCGACAGTGATCGGGCAAACCCGTCAATGTTCACCAACGGTCACAGACACGTCTACCGTATGTCTCGGCTCGTGCGAGATGTGCCGTTGGCCTATCGCTTGTCACCGGCCGATTGGGAGCATCCTCCCCCGGGATCGAAGATCGCTCCGGTCAAGACTCTGTTGATCGCTTCGTGCGGATCATCACCACAATTTTTTTCGTCCCGATCACGGCCGCCACACCCTCAGCCGACGGTGACATACCAAGAACGAACGAGTACGTGGTGGTCGACTCGTGGCGCCCTCGAATACTCGACACTCAACGGACGAGCCGCGCATAGCACCGAGCGAGACGCTCTACCCACCAATCGTGGCGTGTTTCACACACTGCGTAACGCTCGAGTGCGGCGACACTTACGCGAGGCCTCCGAACCTCAACGCGACCGTCAACCGGAAGAAGTGGTGCGTCGGTCACATCGGCGCCCAGTAAGGCCGCGGTTCCCAAACCGCAATCAAATGGAAGACTCGGAAGGCTTGCCGCGAGCGCGGCACCCAGTGCAATCCCCACCGATGTCTCAAGCGCACTCGACACAACAGCGGGGACGCCCGCGACCTCGACGGTCGAGAGCGCGCGTCGAACGCCGCCGAGCGGTTGCGCCTTGACGACGACGATGTCCGCGGCGTCGGAGCGAGCAACAAGCGCGGGATCGCGGGCGCGGCGAACGCTTTCGTCGGCGGCGATTTGCACGTCGAGGTGCGCGACGCGACGCCGAATTTCTCGAAGTTCGTCGACCGTCGCGCACGGCTGTTCGACGTATTCGAGGTCGAAAGGAGCCAGCGCAGTGATTGCCCGCTCCGCTTGATCGCACGTCCAGGCGCCGTTCGCATCGACTCGAATGCGTCCCTCGGCGCCCACGATTTCGCGTACCGCGGCAACGCGCGCCACGTCGTCGTCGAGAGTGTCCGCCGAGTCGCCCACCTTGACCTTGGCGGTCCGGCAACCGGGGAAAAGCGCGAGCGTTTCGGGCACTCGGTCGGGGTCAATCGACGGGACAGTCGCGTTGACTGGAATCCAATTGCGCACGATGGGAGGCATCTGTTGCCACCCGAACTCGATTGCCGCGGCGAGCCACGGCGTCGATTCCGCGTCGTCGTATTCGAGGAATGGCGAAAATTCGCTCCACCCGAAGGGGCCCTCCCAGAGCAGCACTTCGCGTCGGTCAACTCCTCGAAACGGCGTAACCAAGGGAAGAGCGACAACTCGCGCGCTCGACATGAGCTCGTCGAGCGACGGGAACGTCGCCGGATTCTCCACCGGGTCGGTCGGTTCGCAGCGATTAGTGCGTCGCGGGCCCATGCTCTATTGTGACGCGTTCGGTCGCTCGTTGGTCCTTACTCTGCACGCAGCGCCCGCAATAGGGTGGGAACCATGAGCAACACGGTTTCCGAACTCCTCGACTCGGCGGATTGGCGCGACGCGCGTGCGGTCGAGGGGCGCGATACGTTCCTCGAGAAGCGCCCGCCGGGTTGGTCGCCCTTTCCTTGGCAGTTTTAGAGTCGGACATGCGCGCTTTGAGGGTTCTTTCTCACGACGACGCCACGCTATTCGAATCACTCCGCTCGTCGCTTTCGGGGGACGGACCGGCGATACTTCCTCGAGCACACGCCCACTCACCGTCGCGAGAACCAGTCGCGAGCGCGACGTTCGCACCCCTTCCCACGACCGTTCCCGTGAGCGTCGCTCTCGTGATCGAAACGTCGGGCTCGACGGGCGAGCCAAAACGGGTCGCCCTCAGTACCAACGCGCTTCTCGCGAGCGCGGCAATGACCGATGCAGCTCTTGGCGGCCCCGGACAGTGGGTGCTCGCACTGCCTCCGCACCACATTGCGGGAGCGAGTGTGCTGGTTCGCTCTCTCGTTGCGGGTACCGTCCCCGTCACGATCAGTACGGGGTCGTTTACGGGCGAGCGCTTCGCTCGCGCAGCCGAGGCCCTCACTCACGAGCGACGCTACGCGTCTCTTGTTCCCGTTCAACTCATGCGCTTGCTCGACGCGGCCGAAGACGATTCCCGCGTCAGGGCGCACGCGGTGCGGATGGATGGCATTCTGGTCGGCGGACAAGCGGTTCCGTCCTCGCTCATTGATCGGGCGCGACGAGCCGGAGTCAGCGCCCGTGTCACGTACGGGTCGACGGAGACGTGCGGTGGGTGCGTGTATGACGGTTACCCAATTGGGGCGACTCAGGTGCGCGAACGCGATGGCCTCCTCGAGATCGCCGGACCTCACCTATCCGAGGGATACCTGGGCAATGCGGTCCTCACACGCGACGCGTTCTCCGTGGCAGACGGTGTGCGATGGTTTCGCACCCGAGACCGGGGAACCGTCGATGATCGCGGTCGGGTCACCGTTGCGGGGCGCGCTGACAACCTCATTATTTCTGGCGGGGTCAAGATTTCACTGGACGCGGTCGAACTGGCGGTGCGCGATCTTGCCCGTTCGGCGGCCGACTCGCTCGCCCACGCCGTCGTGGTTGCCGACGATTCGGCCCAGTGGGGCCAAACACCCGTCGTCGTGATCGGGCCGTCGCACGCCGAGGCCGAAACGACGCCGACCCTCGAAATGCTTCGCAACGCGGTCGTGCGCCGCGTGGGGCGCGCGTCGGCCCCCGGTCGGCTCGTCAAACTCGAAGCGATTCCTACTCTCGAGTCTGGAAAGCCCGACCGACATCGCATTCGCGAGATTGTGCGCGATGACACGGCCCACAAGAACGACCTTCGATAAGCTTCGTGCGTGTCGCAAAGAACCAAGTCACGCCAAAAACGACGGTCGACGACGCGTGCGCGGGGGAACCCCGCGAAACGCACCTCGGGGGCTCATCGTCACGCGGGAGTCACCGCGTGGATTTTCGGCGCGAGACCACAGACTCTGCCGCTCGCGGTCTCCCCCGTCGCGATTGGTTCTGGAGCGGCTGTCGTCGCTAGCGGTGGACAGCATCCCGGTCGCGCACTTTTGTGCCTCATCGTGGCGGTGTGTCTGCAAATCGGTGCGAACTATTCAAATGACTACTCGGATGGCATTCGCGGCACCGACACGCATCGCGTCGGACCACTGCGACTCACGGCGAGTGGATCGGCGAACCCGCGAACGGTCCTCACGGTCGCGATGGCGTTCTTCGGCGTCGCCGGGCTCGCGGGCCTCGCGCTCATCATTCTGAGCGGTCAATGGTGGCTCCTCGTGGTCGGGGTCGCGGCAATCCTCGCGGCCTATTATTATGCTGGAGGGAGGCGACCCTACGGATATTTCGCGCTCGGCGAAGTGGCCGTCTTCCTATTTTTTGGCCTCGTCGCGACCATTGGATCGACGTACGTTCAAGCGGGACGCACAAATGACGAGAGTGTCCTCGGCGGAATAGCACTCGGCCTTATTGCGAGCGCCGTTCTCATGGTCAATAACATGCGTGATAGCGAAACAGACCGCGCGGCGGGCAAGCGCACGCTTTCAACCCTCGTGGGTCCCGGGTTCTCAAAGGTGCTCTTTTGTGTGTTCATGCTCGTTCCGTTTGGAATCTCCACACTCTTTTCGATCGCGTACTCATTCGCAACGTTTGCACTCTTCGGACTGCTCATCGCGGTGCCCGCGTGTCTCATCGCGGTCACCGCTACGTCTGCGCGCGAACTCGCACTCGTGTCACGATTGGCGGTCGGGACGAGTATCTTCTACGCCCTGGTTCTTGGCGCTGCGTTCGCTTTCTGAATTAACCGCGTGCGCGACACACCTCGGCGACCGCGCGGGCGCGACCGCTGCGTCTTCCGATTGTTCGTCGCGACGGACGCGCGAATTCGCGGGATGGCGCGCGTTGTACAGCGCGAGAGCAACCGCGCGCCGCTGACGCGCCAACAGCACGGTGGAAAGCGACAGGCCGATCAGCGCGGCGGACAGTGCGGCGATCCACGGTTCGACTCCACACACGAGCATGATTGCGAGTGGACCGGCAAAGAGCACGAGGCGTAGGACCGTAAAGACAATCCACGGCGGCACCCTTTTCACGAGTTCAGTCTAAAGGGCGCTGCCAATCCAATTCGGATTCTCGGTTGGAGAACGGGAAGGTACCGGCGCGCGTACAATCAAGCTATGGTTCGCCTCTGGCTTGTCGTGGCGGTCGCCGTCGTCGTTTTTACAATATACGCTGTCGTTGATTGTCTCATGATTGAGAAAGCTCGCGTGCGCGGTTTACCGAAATTGATCTGGGCTATTGTGATCGTGCTGGTCCCGCTGATCGGCGGAATTCTGTGGTTGACAATTGGCCGCGCGCGCAGGTCGTCGACCAATTCGCGGTCGCGGTCCTCTGCGCCCGACGACGATCCCGATTTTCTTCGGACAATTGACCCGAAAACCGACGAGAACGACCAAATGCGTCGCCTCAAACGAGAAATCGCCGATCTCGACGAGGAGTCCGACGATAATCCACCGGACCGTCGGGATGAGTGAGGTGACCGTCGACCACGATGCCGGTCGAGTGCACGACGGCCCTGCTGCTGAGTCCGAGGCACCCTCGACCGCATTTTCAATCGCACTCGTGACGACGCTCGTCAATGCCGGAGTTCGCGACATCGTCGTGAGTCCGGGGTCGAGGTCTCAAGCTCTTGCGCTCGTCGCGGCTGAACTCGAGCGAGCGGGCGCGGTCGATTTGCACGTGCGGATCGACGAGCGCTGTGCGGGGTTTCTCGCTCTCGGCCTCGCACTCGAATCCCGCGCTCCCGTCGCCGTGATCACGACGTCGGGAACCGCAACGGCAAACCTTTTTCCCGCAATTCTTGAAGCGCACCACTCGGGAGTGCCTCTCATCGCGCTCACCGCGGATCGACCCGAGGAAATGCGGGGCATCGGAGCGAATCAGACGACCGATCAAACCGGCATCTACGGCGCCGCCGTACGCTGGGCTATCGATGTGGCAGCTCCCACCGATCACACTGACGGCGCCCACGCGCAAGCGCTGGCTCAACGCGCAATAGAAATTGCTCGCGGCTCGACTCCGACAGGCCCCGGACCGATTCACCTCAACCTCGGGTTTCGGGAACCACTGTCGTCGGCCGTGCGGGACTTGTCGCGAGAATTCGCGGATCGCTCTCACGGGTCAGATCCGGGTGCACAATCGCCCGCGCCCGCCCAGACAGAGTCGATTGTGCCCTCTGAGATCGAGAACCGCTTTTCTCCGGAGTACTCGGTCCCCGCGGGAGAGGGCACCGTCGTTGTGGCCGGAGCGAACGCGGGCGACGAGGCCGAGCGAGTCGCACGCGCTGGCGGTTGGCCTCTGTTCGCCGAAGTGTCAAGCGGGGCACGATTCGGTCCCAACCTCGTCGTGTGTTATCCCGACCTGTTGTGCAACCGGGAGTTTTCGAATCGAATTGACCGCGTCATCGTATTTGGGCATCCGACGCTCTCGCGCGAGGTCCCCGCCCTCATTGCCACGGCTGCGACGGAAACCATCGTCGTTGCGTCGCCGGGTGCCGATTGGTACAACCCGGGACACGCGGTCACCCACTTCACGCTGTCGATTCGGGTACACAACTCGACCGACACTGTTCCTCCCTCGGTCGCCGACCGAGAGTGGTTGGCCAGTTCGGTCGCGGCCAGCCGTGCGGCGTTCGACGGCCGTGGCGACGAGGGGAGGGACTCCTCTCTCGTTGCGCCCGGCGGCGACGGTCCGGCTCGTGGATCGGGAACCGCCGCAGCCAATCGCCGTTCGAGAGCTCGCGAGGACCTCAGTTCAGCTCGCGAGCCGGTAACACGGCGAATGCTCGTTGATGCCGTGTGGCGAAACACGTGGCCGCATGATCGTCTCGTTTTTGGTGCGTCTCGACTCATTCGCGTCGCGGACGCGACCGTTCTCGGCAAGAAAATTCGAGTCCACAGCAATAGAGGCTTGTCGGGCATCGACGGCACCGTGTCGACCGGACTCGGCGTTGCAATCGCCAGCCAGCGAGACGGGGCAGCGGGAATAACGCGCGTTCTCCTGGGCGATCTTGCGCTGCTCCACGATGTCGGGGGAATGCTCATCAGTCCCGGTGAGACACGCCCGCTCGTTCAAGTCGTTGTCGGAAACGATGGGGCGGGGACTATTTTTGCGGATCTCGAGGTCGCAGCCACGGCGGATCCGGCGGCAATGTCTCGCGTGTTGCTCACCCCTCAACAGGCTGATTTTGCCGGTTTTGCGCGCGCTTACGGGTGGGAGTATCGTGCGGCGACTAACCGAAGCGAACTCGAAAGAGCCCTCACCGAACGCACGGTTGGTCCCACGATGATTGACGTGCGACTCGAAGACAACTAGCGTTCTTACCCCATTCGGACGGCGTCACAATCCGCTGTACGTATGAAGCCCCTTGAAGAAGACGTTCACGATGCCAAAGTTAAAGAGTACAGCGGAAAATCCTATGATCGCCAGCCAGGCTGATCGTGACCCTCGCCATCCGCGAGTTGCTCGCGCGTGAATGTACCCGGCGTAGATCACCCAAATTATGAACGTCCACACCTCTTTAGTGTCCCATCCCCAGTACCGCCCCCACGCTCTATCGGCCCAAATCGCACCCGCGATGAGAGTAAAGGTCCACAAAATAAACCCGACAATGGTCACGCGGTACGCATTATTTTCAAGGATTTCCGCGGAAGGCGCCGCCGCCAACAACCGTGATTTCCGCGGGTCGGCGGTGACGCTCGCGGACTCGGTGCGAGCGCGCACGAGTTGCACGACCGACAGGGCAAATCCGAGCGCAAAAAACGCGGTCGCCGTGAGAGCAACGAGAACGTGGATCACGAGCCACAGCGACTGCAGTGCGGGCGGCAATGGAACCACGTCAACGTAATACCGCGCGGATGCGATTCCCAACAGAATCACAACGAGGCCGGTGACGAAGACGCCGACGAAGCGAACGTTGAACACGAGATTCGTGAGGAGAAAAACCCCGACAATGATTGTCGTGCCGGTAAGCGAGAATTCCCACATATTGGCCCACGGAACGCGGCCCGCGGCAACTCCTCGAAGAACGACCGCGGCCGCCTCGAGCACGACACCGAGAACCGTTAGAGAAAATCCGATCCGCGAAGCAAGCAAACCAGAAGACGCTCGCGGGGGCTCTGGTTGCGCGCGAGCCTGGACCACATTGGTACCGCGGTCGATTTCACGCGGTTCGCGTGTCGTTGCCACTGATCGACGAGCAAAGTCCCACGCAAACGCGATGAAGGCGACCGCGTAGACGGCCATGGCCGAGTACGCGACGAGAACGGAGAATTGCGACAACGATTGCGGCATTAGGCAAGCCTAGGTCTAATTTTTACCGCGCTCCATTCGGTCACGAGGCCGCGCGCGGCACGGTCCCCACGATCAGCCCGTGGCGCGCGGCAATCGCACCGACGGCGGAAACGAGCGCGGGGTCGTCCCCGCGCGCGAGGCCGGCATACTCAACCTCGATTGCGCCGTCGACCCCGTCACGGAGTTTCACCCACACGCGTCGCCGTGGAATGAACAACGACGTCACGAGGCCGCCGAGGGCGAGGAGAGCAAATATGAGAACCCAGCCTTGAGCGGGGTCGCTGCGAATGTCGAGAGATGCGAAGCGACGAACACCGCCCGAAACGTTTTCAAGTGTCACCGTGCCGAGTCCGCGCGGAAGATCAACGGTTTCACCGGGCCTCAACTCGAGAGCGCGTGCACCCGATTTGCCTCCCGCAAGACTCGCCAATTGATCGGTGTCGAGCGCGTACGCCGACGAGGGCGCACCGCCATCGAGGCCCAAATCGCCCGCATAAACCGCGAGCGTCAAGAGCGGGGACGAGAGATCGGGAAACGCCGACGCATACGCACCAGACGGCAATTTGTGCGCGGTGGGGTAGAAGAAACCAATCATGCCGACTTGTTGTGCGAGGCCATCGGGCACCTTGACGACGCCGAGCGACGTGAGATTGGCATCTTTCGGAAGGAACGGCACCGATTCGGTGAGGACGACCTCGCCGCCGGGCCTGCGAACCGTAATCGTCGGGGCGTACCCGTTTCCGAGCAAGTAGACGGTCGCTCCACCCGTCGCGAGCGGTTCATTGACCTTGAGTCGATCCGTCTCGAGGCGACCATCTTGTGATCGCTGCGTGAGCCGAGCGAGGAAATCAAGAGGCTGCCCAGACGATTTACCCGGCACACGATCATACGTGACCGCGAGCGAATCGAGCGTGAGAGCAAAGGGGACGAGTGATTCTGGGCGAAAGAATCGTCCGGGATTAAAAGAATCATACGTCGTGAGGGAATTGACGAAGGTTCCGCCTTCGACAATGACCCGCTGGCCACTGTACCCAAACCCGCTGCCGATTCCGGCGGCCACCAGAATACCGACCAACGCGGCATGGAAAACGAGATTGCCGGTCTCCCGCACGTACCCGCGCTCCGCGGAAATCGAGAGTGAATCGGGTTCGTCACACGCGACCGTGCGGTAGCCGGCTTTGCGAAGCACGGTGCGCGCGGCGCTTGCGGCAGACGCACACGTAACGGGCGTTCCCGCCGTGTCGTTCGTGCCCGCGGGAATCTTTTTCGTCATATAGCCCGGCAGACGAGAGAGGCGCGCGGGGGTCGCCGGCGGCTTCGCACTCAGTGCGGCGAGATGGTACTTCGTGCGCGGAATGACGCAACCGATGAGCGAGATGAACAAGAGAAGATAGATGCTCGAAAACCAGACTGACGAGTAGACATCGAAGCCCTGAACCGCGTCGAGAAAAACCGAGAGGTCGGGATTTTTTTCGCGATACTGTGCGACTCCGTTGGGGTCTGCACCGTGCTGAGGAACGAGCGACCCCGGCACCGCCGCAATCGCGAGCAGCAGCAGCAGAAACAACGCGGTTCTCATGCTCGTTAGTTGCGTCCACATCCAGCGCAACCAGCCGACGAGCCCGAGTGCGAGCGGGGCGTGCCGACGCTCGTCGCCGTGTGCGTCGGTATCGATGTGGTCAGAGGGGCGGAACAAGACCTGTCACCGCCCCAGCAACGTAATCGGTTGCGGCCGTCCACACGCCGGCGACCATTGCGACTCCAATGAGGATCAAGAGAATTCCGCTGACACGGTTAATAATCGCAATATGCCGCTTGATGAATATGACCGAGCGGGTTGCCCAGCCAAAACCCGCGGCGACCACAACGAACGGGATACCCAACCCAAAAGCATAAGCGAAGCCGAGCAGTGCGCCACGCCCCGCAGACCCACTCGAGAGACTCAGAGCGGCAATTGTTGTCGCCGTCGGACCCAAACACGGAGTCCAACCGATTCCAAAAGCGATTCCGAGAAGCGGGGCGCCAACGAGTCCGGTCACGGGGCGCCACGACGGTTTCACAATGCGCTGCAAGAACGCGACGCGTCCCATAAAAACGAGACCCATGGCAATGACGACCCCCCCAAGGATCCGCACGATGAGATCGCTCCATCGAGCGACCCACCACCCTAATGCCCCAACGGCTCCCGTCAGCACCACGAAGACGAAGGAAAAACCCACGACAAACAGCACGACTCCGATGAGGAGCCTGCGTCGGTTTTCACACTCACCGGATCGGGAAAACCCGCCAATATACGCCACGTAGCCCGGAAGAAGCGGCAGCACGCACGGTGACACAAAAGACGCGAGCCCCGCAAAGAGGGCAATCGGAATCGCGGCGACGAGCGTCCCGTTCATGACAACGTCGCCCATCAGAGTGGCGCTTCGGCGAGCGTGTCACGAATGAGCGTTTGCAGTATTGACGCGTCCGCGACTCTCCCCAGAATTCGAGCGGCGACTCGGCCGTGTTTGTCGAGAACGACCGTCGTGGGCACCGAGCGCGGTGAAACCGTTCCCGCGAACGCAAGCCGAGTCGTTCCGTCGGTGTCGACAATCGAGGGATACGTCACGCCAAAGGCCCGTTCGAACGTCGTCACGGACTCCGCCTGATCTCGCACATTGACGCCAATAAACGCCACCTTGTTACCCGCGTTGTCGACGCTCATGCGCTCGAGTACGGGAGCTTCGGCGCGGCACGGAGGGCAATTCGCGTACCAAAAATTGACGACGACCACCGAGCCAACGAATTCGGGCGACGACACGGACGTTCCCGACGCGGTCGTCCCGGAAAATTCAACGGGGAGCTCTCGGTTCGCGGGCTTAACTTCGGTGATTGCACCATCGCCCGAAATATAACCCGGATTGTTCCCCTCGCGATACTGGTCGGCGAGCCTGTCGTTCGAACACCCGGTTAGCGAGAGCGCGGCCACGACCGCTATCGCAGCATACCGCACCCGTGCGATTCTCATGTCGCTCCGAGATCGGTTGCGAGCGACTGGAGTCCCTCAGCGGGATCGCAATACGCGACCTCTCGAAATGCGGTTCCGACGCGGCCAAACGAGGTAATGCTTGAGAGCGCGCAGCGGCGAGATCGAGGATCGTGAAAAAGGTGGGCGCCCGCAATCGCCCGATGAGCGATCCAAATGGGGAGTTGGTGACTTACCAACACGACGTCTCCGTCATCGACCGAATCCCACGCGTGCGCCATCGCGGCGAGCATGCGATTCGCAATGTCACGATACGGTTCACCCCAACTCGGCGTGAACGGGTTTCGCAACGTCATCCACGCGCGTGGATCGCGAAGAGCGCCACCGCGACCACGTAATCGACGTCCCTCGAAGGAATTCCACGGCTCGATGATCCTCTCATCGAGGTGCACTGAAATCTCGAAAGCCGCCGCAATGGGGAATGCCGACTCGCGAGTTCGCTGAAGAGGCGACGAGAAGAGCGCTGTCACGAGGCTCCCGCGAGAGACGAACTCACTCGCGGCTTGTCCCGCCATGCGCACCCCGAGCGCCGATAAGCCGAATCGGGGCAGCGTGCCATAGAGAATTCCGTCGGGATTGGAAACCTCGCCGTGACGGACGAGATGGAGTTGACGTTCGGCCACGCCGTCAAGTCTACGGAGAGGCCGGCCTCGAAAAATCTGGGAACGTCCGACGCGGCGTCGATGCGAGCTAGGCTTGAGCGCTGTGACTGATCGCGTACTCGTCAATGATCTCCCCGGCCGATCCGACGGTCCCGTCATCGTCTCGGGGTGGGTTGACACCGTGCGCGACCAAAAGAAGGTCCAGTTCGTGGTACTGCGCGATGAATCGGGAGCCGTTCAGCTCGTCAATCCACGACAATTTTCTGACGCGGGTGATCCGCGCGATACGCCGATTTCAGACGCCATTAGCACCGTCACACACGGATCGTTTGTGACCGTGGCCGGTCAGCTCAAGCACGATGAGCGCGTAAAACTGGGCGGAATCGAGATTGAAGTGAGCGACTTTCGCGTTGAGTCGCACTCAATTGCCGAGGCGCCCATCGCAGCCGACAGCGGAATTGACAAGCGAATGGACTGGCGCTTCCTCGACTTGCGTCAACCGCGCAACGCGCTCGTGTTTCGCGTTCAGACGACGTTGGAGCACGCGTGGCGTTCGTATTGGATCGACAACGGATACGTCGAGGTCCACTCTCCCAAACTCATGGGCAGCGCGTCGGAGTCCAACGCGGAGCTCTTTTCGCTCGACTATTTCGATACAACCGCGTATTTGGCGCAGAGTCCGCAGTTCTTCAAACAAATGGCGCAAGCGGCCGGATTCGGCAGGGTCTTCGAGATCGGTCCTGTTTTTCGTGCTGACCCGTCGTTCACGTCACGACACGCCACGGAATTCATCAGCATCGACGCCGAAGTCAGCTGGATCGAGAGCCACGAAGACATCATGCGCATGCAAGAGGAACTGCTCATTGCCGGTTTCACCGCGGTCAAAGAAAAGCACGGAGCCGAAATCGCGCACCTCGCGGGAGTCGATGTGACCGTTCCGACCGCGCCGTTTCCTCGAATTCCGCTGACCGAAGCGAAACGCATTGTTGCCGAACGCGGGCACCGAATCGAGCGCGACGACGACGATATGGACCCCGAGGGCGAGCGCCAAATCGCCGCGCACGTCGCTGAAAACGTCGGGCATGAGTTTGTGTTTTTGACCGACTACCCCGCGAGTATTCGGCCCTTTTACCACATGCGGTCACCGAGCGATTCGTCCGTGACTCGAAGCTACGATCTGTTGTGGCGCGGCACCGAAATTACGACGGGCGCGCAACGCGAACACCGAGTCGACGTCCTCGAGGCGCACGCTCGCGAAAAAGGCATTGACCCGCACGAGTTGGAGTTTTATTTCGACTTCTTCCGATACGGCGTTCCGCCGCACGGTGGATTTGGTATGGGAGTCGGCCGCGTGTTGATGCTGCTTTTCAATCGAAGCAATTTGCGAGACGTCAGTTATCTTTTTCGCGGGCCAAACCGCTTGACACCGTAGCACGAAGATCTCGACGAAACTCGTCGGGTTCAATGCGCCAATAACCGTGAACCCGACCGTCGACGAGCACGACCGGGACGGTGTCAGCGTGCTCGTCAAACAAAGCAGAATCGTCGAGAATCGACCGTTCATCGAGGCGAATCTGCGAGCCGCTCGGCTCTTGTCTCACGTCAGAAATGACGCCCGAAACGACTCCGCGGGCGACGTCGCACAAATGGCAACCGGGCCTTCCAATGAGAGTGACAACCGTCTCGCGGTGCACAACGAGAGAACCCTACTTCTTGTTGCGACGCTGGTGGCGAGTCTTGCGAAGCAATTTGCGGTGCTTCTTTTTGGCCATCCGCTTGCGACGCTTCTTAATTACCGAACCCACACAGACCTCACACGTTTTTGGGGTGCTATCGCTCAACCCGCGAATACTTCGGCGAAATTCGCCTCACGAAAGTGTACCGGATGCTCGTCGACGCCTCGGCACGCGTTCCTCCCCGCGCGGGCTTCGCGCGATCAGCGTTTGCGACGCACGGCGGAAACGACTTTGTTTGCGCCGTCAGTCACGCCCGACGAAATGTCGTGAACCACCGATTTGACCCGGTGTGTTTTCTCAGCGAGAACGCGACCAATGGTTTCGGCCCTCGCGGCCGCATCGGCGCCGAGCAAGACGACCGCGTCTTGAGCGATGGCGTCGTCGAAATCGGAACTCAAGAACGGAATCAACCAGTCTTCCACCTGTTCGAGGGGAGCGTAGTGGAGGCTGTAGTACCGATGTTGCCCTTCTTCACGAACGGACACGAGCCCGGCCTCGCGCAAAACCTTGAGATGCTTCGAGACCGTTGGCTGACTGAGTTCGAGTTGTGCCACGATTTCCGAGACGCTGCTCTCGCCCGCGTGGTCCCCCTCGGCCACGTGGCGAGAGAGAAGGTTGTGCAGGATGTCGCGGCGGGTGGAGTCCGCAATCACGTCAAAAATGTCAGCCATCCCACCAGGGTAGTCGGCTCTCGCGCCGTCTCACGACGGAGTATGCCCCGATCTGTCGTCAGCTGGGAGGGGATAGTTCGCGGGCCCGCTCAAGCGCCGCGTCGGTTGCCCGATCAAACAGATCGGAGAGCCGCGCGCTCTCGAGTACCGCGATTGCCTTCTCGGTCGTTCCATTCGGACTCGTCACGTGTGCGCGAAGCGTCGCGGGAGTGGACCTCGAGTGGGCGAGAAGTTCAGAGCTCCCTCGAAAGGTGGCGTTGACAAGCAGTGCGGCGTCATGAGCAGAAAAGCCCTTCGTGATTGCCGCCTTCGTCAGTTGCTCGATCAGATAGAACACGTAAGCGGGTCCCGACCCCGAAATTGCGCTGAGCGCGTCGAGTTGGTGCTCGGGAACGACCACAACGTCTCCGACCGTCTCGAACAGTGTCATGACCACGTCGAGGTCACGCTTGTGGGACCTCGTTCCCGCACTCAATCCGGTCACACCGCGGCCCACGAGGGCCGGCGTGTTGGGCATCGCGCGAAGCACGGCAACCGTCGCGGGTAACGACTGTTCCACGACGGTGACCCCAATGCCCGCCGCGACGCTGACGACAATCGCGTCGGAGCGAAGCGCCAACGCGATCTCGTCGAGGACCGCACGTACGAGGGCCGGTTTAACGGCAATGATCACAATTTCGGCATCCGTGACCGCACGACGATTCGCGTCGGGGTTGACGTCGGTCGAGAACAACTGAATGCGATTGTCATTCGCGAACGGGTCGGCAGCCCGCGCGGTGCGGTTCGTGAGCCGAATGTTTCCCTCGGCGATGACGGACGACGCGAGGAGGCCCGTCACAATCGCGCGGCCCATCGACCCCGCACCGACGACGGCGACGAGGGGAAACGCCTCGCGCCGTGGTGGTTTCATAAACCGATTGTATTGTTTCGAAACCCGCACCTCGTGCGGCCTCGTCGCGAGTGCGACCCGCGGCACGACAATCGAGATCACGGAGTCGGACCGACGCGACGCGGAATCGAGGTGGGTCAGTCGCCGCGTCGTTCGTCGAAGAATTCGCTCAAGAGTTGCGCGCACGCGGTGGCTTCGACCCCCGCATAGACTGAGACGCGGTGGTTCAGGCGCCGGTCTCTCACGATGTCGTAAACCGATCCGGCCGCTCCCGCTTTGTCGTCCCACGCCCCGAAAACGACGACCGGTATTCGCGCGGCAACAATGGCACCGGCACACATCGCGCACGGCTCGAGCGTCACCACGAGCGTCGTTTCAAGCAAACGCCAGTCGCGGCGCGCCGCGGATGCTTCGCGCACGGCAATAATCTCCGCGTGTGCGGTTGGGTCTCGTTGTTTTTCGCGCTCGTTGTGCCCCGCTCCAATGACGGCGCCCGTCGAGTCAAACACGAGGGCCCCGACGGGAACGTCGCGTGTGTCGATTGCGCGACGCGCCTCGGCGAGCGCGTGAGCCATCCAACGGGAATAGTGGTCGGGCGCACGCAGTGCCATGGATCACCCCCAATGTGGAGCGGATTGAAAACGCGCGGTCACGCCCGTGATTCTTCGCGTGCACTGCGAGCCTATTTGACGGACGGCACCACTGTGCACCAGACTTTACGGCATGACTACCACCGCGAACCCCGCGACCTCCGCCGAGGCTATTGGGAACGTCAGCGCGACCATGCTGCGTCGCGCACGGGTGTTGTGTCGAATGTGTCGATAGCCAGACTTCGCCTCGCAACGAACCCGCACGTATAAGCCCCGTGACCGCGTCACGAGTGGATGGGTGGGGTTCGTTAGGGTGCCCCTCGAGTGCATCCTTCTCCGGCGTCATCGTCGGCCTCACGCACAAGTGATCGCTTCGCGGCTCCCAATATGCGCGTTGCCATTTGAGAATCTTGGACTTCTTCCCATGTCACTCTCCCTTATCGACACTGCACCATCCGCTCGTCGCATCGCAACTGTCCCGGAAGGAACGGAAGCTCGCGGTTTTGTCCTCTATGTCGGCATTAACGAAGCGACTGCCACCGCCGCTGGAACGAATTTGGGTCGAATCGTCGATTCGCTCAAGCGGCTCACGCTTCAAATCGCCCCCGGCACCGAAACCCACGCCGTTGTCGCTCTTGCCCCGCGAGGAATTGGAGGGAGCGATGTCGAGGTTGTCCGTTTGGCCTTAAACAACCCCCGCGCACGAGAACGACCCGATCTCGCGGCGGAGGACTCTCGAGGTCGCGAAACCCGCGGGATCGTCGTTGATATTTCGCGCAAGCGCGTGCTTCGCGACGGAGTCGTGACCGCACTGACCTATAGAGAGTTCGAGATCCTCCACTATCTGGTCGTCCGCGAGGGACGCACGGTTGATCGGGCAGAACTCATTGCGTCGCTGTGGACAGCCGGTGACGACGAGGTTCCGAACCAACGAACGATCGATGTCCACGTTCGGCGCTTGCGGTCAAAGCTTGGCCGCTACGAAGACATTGTACGAACCGTGCGAGGAATTGGCTACCGTTTTGATCGCCACGCGGATGTGCACATCCGCCACATCGACGAGGCTCACGGGTCTGTTGAGGCCGAGCGCCGAGAATCTGTGACCGCGTGAGTTTTTCGTCGACGGGATTATTTCGCGACCCGCGAGGAAAAACGTGCTGGGAAAACATCGTTGGCCCAGCAGAGGAGTGCGATGCTGGGCCAACGATGGAAGAAGTGCCGCCCGCGAGCAAAAGAGGGGGGACTCACGGGCGACTTCTATCGAAGATGCCACACTAAATTGAGCGTAAACTGCGAAAGTCCAGAAATTAGTACTGGAAATCACCCGGATATGACGCAAAAGCGCGAATTGTCGCTATTTTTGGCGCACTCACCGCGTGTGCGCGTGATCGATAGCGATCAAGAATCCGCGAGGTTCCGCTTGCAGCACAAAAATCAGGCGAACTCATTCGCCCAGCGATCGAGATACAGGGCACCCGCTTGATCGTGGATGAGATTGTCTGCAACGAGAACGCCGTAGGGTTTGGCGGGAATTCCCTCGGCGGGTCGAACGTCGAGGTGCTCGACCTCGAATCCCCGCTCGTGCAGCCAATCGGCCATGGCGTAGTCGCTGCGCGAATCGCCTACCGTGCGCCACACCGTCGGGACCGGGCCGTCGCGTTCGATCAATTCAAGCGCACGCGACGCACCGCGATCTTTTCCGAGCGAAACCGACTCGATGTCGGTCGAAATAAACGTGGGGTCAATGCGATATTGCACGGTTCCGCTCGGATCGGGAGTCTCGACCCCCAATCGGCAGAACCCGTACCCTCGATCAACCAAGAGCGCTTCGACTTGAGCGTCAAAAACCCGCTGTTCTCGCCAAAACGTCTCAGAATCGACGTCGACGCGCTGCTCAACAGAAATCATCGCTTTCTTTTCGCGGTCGAAAAACATGGTCGACTCGAACGACCGAGCGACGAGCGCGGCAATGTCGCGAAAAATTTCGCCGGGAACCGCGAGATCGCTATCAATCTCGATCTCGCCCAGGCCTTTCCCCGTAATTCGGAACCACAGTGCGCCTTTTTCACACACCCCGTAGACGCGCGCGGACGAGTCGAGACCCGCGTCAATCAGCGGCCCCGCAATGTGGTGGTTGATAAATTCGACCGATCGTCCCGTGTTAAATGCAATCGGTACACCCGCGTTCACGAGGCGCGCGAGCTGCGGCACGATTGACGGAATCGTAATCGTGCGCGTGAGCGGACTCGCAAGCGGGCCATCGACGTCGAGAAGGAGACCGAGCAGGGGGTTCGTCATGAGGGGTAGTGCCGTGCGTGTGCGCTTAGGCCGCGGGCGCCTGAGCAATTCGAACAACGTTGCCTGACGGGTCTCGAAACGCACAATCGCGTGGTCCCCACGACTGATCCGCTGGCTCCTGGAGCACGGTCGCGCCGGATGCGCGAACCGTCTCGAACGTCGCGTCAACGTCGTCAGAACCAAACACCAGCATGGGAAGGACGCCCTTATCGAGGAGCTCTTTAAGCGCGTCGCCGTCGGCGTGCGACCGACCCGCGTGGGGCACCGAGATCACGATCCCGAGTTCCGGTTGCGCGTCACTGCCGAGCGTGACCCAGCGGAATTCACCCGAGGCCACGTCGTTGCGCACCTCGAGACCGAGCGCGTCGCGGTAAAACCTGATCGATTCGTCTACGTCATTGACGGTGATGTTGCAATACTGGAGTGCAATTGTCATAACCGTCACTCTACGCCGCCGGGTCCCCACATTGATTCAATAATGCGGCAGGTGGCTACACGGCACGACTAAAGTGTCAGATGGCGCCGCGAACGAGAATCTGAAAGCACGAGGAGCAGATCATCGACCACGCATCTGAAGTCGCGAAGATTCTTGAGGGTGCGATCCGACACGATCCCCAACAGGCGGTCAACTACGCGCTCCTGTTGGCCGACAAACTCGAGCGAGACGGAGCAAACCGCCAGGCTCGATTGTTTCGATCCATCCTCAGCAAGGCCCCGGCTCGCGCGGTGATGGGAACCTCGTCGCTCGGCCCCAAGAGTCCGACTGACGAAGAAAGCGGACTCGCGACGGTAGACATCGAATTTCCCGACGTAGAGGGTACGCCTCTCGCGCTCTCGAGGCTCGTTGAATCTCAAGTGACCGAGTTCATCGAGACAACACGCTCTCGGGGCAAATTGCAGGCGCGGGGCGTGCACATCGCCAGCAGAATGTTGCTCCACGGTGAACCGGGAACGGGAAAGACATCGATTGCCCGACTCATTTCGAAGGAACTCGAGATTCCGCTCGTCACAACGCGCAGTGACGCGCTCGTTTCGTCTCTCCTCGGACAAACAAGTCGAAACATTCGAGAGGTCTTCGACTACGCAAGCCGTTGGCCGTGCGTACTTTTCTTGGACGAATTTGACGCGTTAGCGAAGAATCGCGCCGATGCCCACGACGTGGGCGAGCTTCAACGAGTCGTGATCGCGCTGCTTGAAAACATGGATGCCCTCGACGCTTCCACGGTCATGATTGCCGCGACAAATCACCCACAACTTCTTGACCCCGCCGTCTGGAGACGATTTTCGCACACGCTGAAGACAGACCTTCCGCGTGATGCCGAACGAGTCGCCATTTGGTCACAGAACCTCACGGACCTGAAAATTGAGGAGCGCGACCTTGCCACGCTCGGTCGATACTCCGAAGGAATGTCCGGCGCGGCGATCAAAATGGCGGCGATGGACGTCGCTCGTTGCGAAATCATGGCCGACTCAAACACTGTTCGCCTTCCACACGCTCTCAAGCGGCTTGCTCGGTTCCTGTGGTATGACAATCTCGATGCGTTCACAGATGAAGCAGCCGAAGTGCGGACCCTTCGGAAATGGGCAACAGAGGTATTTACTCTTTCTGCTTTGGCGGATATCTTCTCGTCTAACACGAGAACAATCTCCAAATATGTAAGGGAACTTCATGAGCGTCCAGAATCCGATTCTGTTGCTTCCATTCGCGCAAAAAGAGCTGCGGCCAAAAAAACGCAAAGGGCGGACGCAACCGCCACTTGTGGAAATCACTCCCACGTTGAGAGCGCAGCTGGCCACCGCCCTGGATGAACTCGCTCATGCAGCCCACGACGTTGGAGCGACACCGGACGATCCGCTTCCAGTGTTGGTGACGCTCCGCCGCCGAAAGACGACTCCAAGCAAATCCAATCCTGATGGAGAACCTAAAGAGAGCGAAATAGTCTTAGCCAAATCGAATCGACCCTACGCATTTCTTGGGTCGTTTGACCTTCCAGCGGTTGGAGCGAGACGCCCAGGTGAACTCATTATCGAAGGAACTCAGGAACGGTTGAGCGAACTCTCCGAAAAAATTCGGACCGCTCGCACCAAGGCAGATCTCTATTGTATTTCAACGTTCCAATCGTTTACCCGTTGGGACACGGTTGATGTCATTTTCGGACTAAATGACGCCGACAAGGCTGAATCCATGGTGGCGACGGCCCGTCATGAAGGCCGTGCACTCAAGGTAACGTTCTTCCCGTGGACATCTCGCGAACCGGCCAAATCTCGTCTCGCGATTGCGCAGGGGCCGTCGAACTCTTCCGCCGCGTTCGAGGCGTTTACTGCGGCGCGAGGCCTGGCCGTGAATGCCATCAACGCCTCCTCTACGAGACCGGTAGCATACTATGTTCCCGGCAGTGAAATTACAGCGGCGGGGCTGGCAAAGACCAGAGGCATCCGCAGCGTGTCCGTCGCTCCTGAGTACGGGACGATTCATTCCTCGCCGCAGGCTTTCACCCCAATCCGTCCACTGGATGATGGAGAAATCTCGCTTCCACCGGCGTCTGCCCCCACGGTTGGGGTTCTCGATTCCGGTATCCAGAATTCGATTCTTGAGAACGTGATCGCGGGTCGCGAAAATTGGGATGGCAGTTCTGAGATCAATCCTGACCACGGCACGTTTGTTGGGGGCCTTATTGTCGCATCCGCTCAAACCAATCGGGACAGCGCAAAGGCCTTTCCTGCTGACTCGTCGCGAATCTTCGACGCGCAGGTGCTCCCGCGCGTTGGGATCGCAGAAAACCTCCTCCAGGAACGCATTTTCGAAGCAATCACGCGAAATGATTCGATCAAAATCTGGAACTGCTCGTTTGGTTCAAATCATGATGGCGGGACTTCAGAGTATGGGACCTTTGCGCAGTGTATAGATGAGCTTTCGGACAGCGAGAATGTTCTAATCGTTCAAGCCGCCGGAAACTATATGGCATCGCCTCTGCGAAAATGGCCGCCAGCGTCAGACTCTGTGCTCAAAGACGGAATAACCAGCCCCGCCGAGGCGATCAGATCCGTCACCATCGGCGCCCTCGCCCATAAGGGCGGCTTCGTGCCCATTGGCATGCCGTCCTCCTATTCACGACGGGGGCCGAGTTTTGCGCTCCACGTCAAACCGGAGGTGTGCCACTGGGCGGGCGACGTGGGGCCCAGCGGCGGGGCGACCAAAGGGTTCGGAATCAACTCCTTGCTCCCCTCGGGCGACGTGGCCGAATCAATCGGGACGTCATTTTCAACTCCAATCGTGAGCACCATCGCCGCACACCTGTGGCACAGGGTGGAGAAGAGCGGCTCCGTCGAAACGGTCCGACCAGAGCTAATCAAAGGCCTGCTTGTGCATTCAGCGTCGATCAACCAGTCGCCATCGCGCGGCGATCACCGCCAGTACTTTGGTTGGGGCACACCGCCCTCGAGCGCCGAGATACTCGGCAACGGCGACGACGCCTTCACGACAGTCCATGAAGTAATGCTCTCCCCTGGAATTGAGTGGTTCAAAAACCCATTTCCAGTCCCCAAAGCCGTCACTACGGTAGACGGCAAATTTAGGGGCGAGGTGATCGTGACGATCACTTATTCTCCCCCAATAAACCCTGCATTCGGATCAGAGGCCGTGCGCTACGACGTTTCGGGAGCGTTTGGTCACTTGACCAAGAACGGCGACGACTGGACATGCCGCAGCATAGCGGCGCAAGAGAAAGATAAAGACTATCGATGGGAAAATGAGCTAATTGACGACGGTAAATGGTCGCCAATCAAGACCTATAGACAACGCTCGCTTCGTGGCACGAAGGGCGGAAATTGGGCACTACGTCTCACGCTCACCCAACGCATACAGGAAGAACTTACAGTCGAGCAGCGAGTTTACGTGATCGTCACCTTTCGGTCGATTGACCCGGCCCTCAAGGTCTATCAAGATGGAGTCAAAGCCGTGGCCGACCTCAACCTTGAGCACCGCCAAATGGTGCCCTCTGCACGAGTTCGAGTACGAGGAGGCGACCTCGAGTAGTCAGACGTCGAGGCGCTTCAGCACGATATTCGTGGGTTGACCCCCGACAATTCGCAACTGACTAGGTCGTCTCAGCGATGAGTTCGCCGAGCAGGCGCTCGACGCGCGCCCTGATCTCATCGCGGATCAGGCGAACCTCGTCGAGGCTCTTGCCCGCCGGGTCGGCGAGTTCCCAGTCTTCATAGCGTTTACCGGTAAAGACGGGACACACGTCGCCGCAGCCCATGGTAATAACGACATCCGATTCGCGAACCTGGTTGGTCGTCACCAACTGGGGCACGCCCGCCGAAATATCGACGCCCTCTTCCGCCATGGCCTGGATTGCTACCGGATTGATCTGATTGGCCGGTTCGGATCCGCCCGAAAACACGTCGACGGCACCGTGCGAGAGCGCTCTCAGATAACCGGCGGCCATTTGTGACCGGCCGGCGTTGTGGATGCAGACGAACAGGACGGTAAATTTGGCGGCCATGTGTTTCCTTTGCGACAAACGATAGCGTGCTGAGGCCGTGCGGGTGATCGCGAGGTTTTTGTCGAGCCGAATACTTTTTCGAGCGCGGTACCTGCGCTCGTGGTGAACTGCTGGATCACGATTGCTCGTGACGACGATGCGATTTTCGTATTACACTCATGATGTGAGGGTCCACGAGTCGGCGCTCAAGCACGGCGTTGATCCGAAAGACTCGATCTTCGCCGCACGGCACTATCTTGTGACCGTTGACCTTGAAGAAGGCAAACCAGGCAGGCAGCTGCGTCTCGGTTTCGATCAAAACGGCCAGCTGATCGAAACAGTGGTACTAACCTTCGATGACACCCACAATCTCATAATCCACGCGATGAAAGCTCGTAAGCGCTACCTTAACCTGTTGCCGGAAGGGAGTAAATGATGGCCAAGGGCACAATCAATGGAAAGCCCGTCTCAGACGCTCAGATTCAGGACTGGGCCGACGAGGCCGAACGAGGCTACACCATTGGCGAACTCAGGCGGCGCGGTCGACCTCGGATGGGTAACGGTGTAGCGAGCGTGACGACTATCCGCCTCGACCCGGAGTTGGGCACCGCACTCGCCCGACGGGCAGTCCATGATCACAGCACGAGAAGCGACGTTATCCGGGATGCGCTCCGCGCGTGGCTGAAGAGCGCGTGATCAGCCGTCTCGACCGCTCCTCGATTGTCTCAACACGTGTGCGCCTGAAGGGATTCGAACCCCCAACCTTCTGATCCGTAGTCAGATGCTCTATCCGTTGAGCTACAGGCGCGTGGGATTTGCCGGGCACCGAGGTGTGCTGCGAGGGCGATGAGCCCGCGGGCAAGTCGTGCTAAAGACTACAGGAGCACCAACCGCGGTGCCAGCTCGCGACGCGTTGGGCGCTCAATCCGACTTGTCGCCGCACCGCACGGACGTTCGCGTGAGTCGGTCGCGGGGCCGAGAATCCACGCGTCCTTTCGCAACGCGCGCGTTGTCGTTCCGCGCCCAGGGGCAGCAGATTGGGCGGAACCACACGAGCGAAACCGTGTCACACCGCAATATCGAGCGTGAAAGTTGCGGGTGACACGCTGCTGGAATCTGTCGTGGACCACCACATTCCCGCGAGTGCCACGTGCGAGACGACGAGGCGGTATTCCCCCGGTTGCAATCCGGCAATCTTGCTCGAAAGCTCGAGAGTGCGGCCCGTCGTACTGCCGCCCAACATGAGGGTTTTGATTTTCGTGCCGTCTTCAGAAAAGAGTTCAACGTGTGCGCGGCCTTGCGCGTACCGAGTGTTGTAATACCACGCCCCGAGAGGACCACCCCACTTGTATTGCATCTCTTTGAGCGTCAGAGTAAAGAGCAATCCGGTGCCGGATTTCTTGCCGCACAACCGAAATTCGACGTATTGCCACCGATCGGGCGAGTGGGTCGGTCTCATGCTCGTGCACTCGCCCTCGGCTCCCCGATCGACCTGATTGTTGTGACTCCACTGTCGTGAATGCGCGCGAAGTGATTCCCGGACCGTATCGACCCGCGTCGATTCGGCAACCGTGAATTGCCATTTTGCGTCGTCTGGGCCGCCGTGCCAGGTTGAGATTTCTCCGGCCCCGGGGGGATGACACGAGATGACCATCGGGATAGCAGCTCCGGGGTACGGTCGCGCCGCGCACCCGGATCGGACTCCGACGTTTTCGAGCTGATAAAGATCGCCGGTACTGCGTTCGGCACTTCTTGTTCGCACTAAACCCCACACGTGTCGCAATTCAACGACTCCCGTTGCGACTTTGCACGGTTCGACGACAACGTCGTAAATTTGATTATTCTGGGTCCATACGGGAGATTTTTTTGTCGCAAGACACAAACCCGATCTCCCGTACAGCAAACGGAAGAGTCCCTGTTCGTTTCCCAGCGGAGCGAAAACCCACATATCGTGCGGCTTGTGATCTTCGTCTTTCACGGCCGCGCCCCCGGGCACGAGTGAATCGTAATCAAGATAATTTGTCAGGTCGGCGCTCGATACCTGCAGATTCTCGATGGTCCTCGTGAAGCCGGAACCCGGACACGCGTTTGTCGTGAGTGTCGCGAGTGGTCGGCCGATCGTCGACTGGATCGGCACCACGGGTTGAATAGGGGGAAGAGCCTCCGTCGGTCTCGCCAGCACGGGTCTAATTTCCGATTTCGCGGGAGGAGCGCTCGCGCTCAACGGAATGTAATCGTATTTAATCGAGAGGTGCAGACCGATTGCTCCAGAAAATCGAGACTCGCCGACAAAACGCGCGGTGTCGCCTTGCGGCGAGATATGAGCGGGAGCAATGCGAGACCCGTTGGCGTACGTCATCGCGAGAAGTTGACCAATCGGAACGACAATGTCGCCACCGCACGACTTGCGAAAAACAACCTCGCCGACGAGGTCCCCGCTCATGATGAGATTTCCCGAGCTCTTGACCTTTTGCATCACGCCGCTCACGTGGACTCTCGTGTAGGGCGGAGCGACGACCGATTGGGGTGGCAACTCGTACGAGACCGTTTTTGTGTCCCGTGTGCTGGTCGCCCAACTCATCTCAAAACCGGCGGAGACCTTCTCCTCGAGTCCTCCTTGAGCGACAAGAAAATCAACCCTCTGAGAGGCAGAAACCTCGACTCCCAGATTCAAGCCATGGGAGATCGTATTTTCAATATCGTGGGAGTCGGTCACGCTCAGGCTCGGAGATTGAGCCGTTTGCGCTTGCTCGCTGGCGCCACTGTTGTCAATATCGACACCCGTCGAGTAAACGGCACCATCGGGAACGGCTTCGGTAACTTCCGCTTTGTTGATGCGGTTGAAAACCTTAACGCGGCTCGTGTCAATGTTCGTGAAGAATTGTGCCAATTCCGGAATGCCACGAAGTTGTTTGTCCAAATCATATATATTCGCCGCTGGCGTTTCGACCGGGGCGACCACGTGCGTTTCTATTGGAACAATTGGGAGCGGAGCCGCCACGGGGGGTGCTACGGGAGCGGCAGCCAGAGCCGCCGATGACGAGAACGCGCCACTAATAAACGCGAGCACGACGAGTGGGCCAGCAGCCGCGTGCACCCGACACACCGCGGGTCGTCGAGGGTGAATTGTGTGACGACCGCGTCGGCGCCGAGAACGTCTTCGTTGAGAGGAGCTCATCGTTTCACTCAATCCACACATCGACCCTGATCAGGATGTCATGACTAAAACCTAGAATACCTATTCTCGTTCGTTTTTCGTGTCATCGCGCTCCGCGGCGCGCCGTGAGTCGAGTCCCCGACGGTGGCGCAGGGGTGTGCACGCGCTGGCACTCCGCGAAAGAGCAGTACCGTAAACGCACACGGTCACCGATGTTCACACCGACGCACCCGTCGGACTGAGTTGACGCGCCAGGGCAATTATTTGATGTGCGCGGTCACCGTGAGACCGAATCACCGCGGCACTCGTGGCGGGGGGTGTGGCAGCTTCTCGGCTCCGGCCCTGTCAGCAAAAAACTCAGCAGCCCCGTGATCGTTGCCGACGTCACCCGACTCGATAGTGAATCAGGGCCCGACTGCTTCCTTCTTGCGCGGAATAAACTCAGACAAGAAAACGAACAGAAATATTATAATCGAATACACGAGGTTGTCTCGTAACGGTATCTGAATTAACCAGAGCACGAGAAACACGACCCCACCTATTCCTAGCGCGATAGCGAGAGGCCCCACCACTCCCCTTCGCCTGGCGCGAACTACGTCCGCGCCACACCCCGCAATCACCCACCCGGCTGAAAGAAGATACAACTGGGGAGACGGTAGTTGAACCAGCCAGAAAACGACGAATATTATCGCGCCAGCCAGAAGGTTCTTTCCGATTATTGTCAGCATCGTTCTTTCGTTACGTTTGAAGTCAATATGCCGCCACCGTAAGGCTGGTTGACCTGGACACATTTTCCTTCAGCGGCGGCTTGCTTGATGGGCTCAATCCACGTGTATATTCTTAGCCCGACCCCTAAGGCACAAGCGACACTCCCAACCACCACTGGAATGAACCTGCACATTACTGCGACAAGTGAGGCGTGATGCCCAACCAATCTGTTCAGCTCTAACGTTTCGCCCCGACTCAATTTTATGGCAACTCCCCACCATTCCCATCGCGCTTCAGGGTCCGCGACCACCGGATAACTTACATCTTTTGTTTGTGTATGGTCAACCTTTTGCGTCAGCGTGGTGCCACTGATTTCATAACTCGTTCGGATGTTTTTCCCGTTCGCGTCTTTGGCCCACGGGGCAGCAATCAGGAGAGAGACCGCACCCGAATCATCCTTTGCAACGACTGACCCGTCCTCGTTAGCAACGAGCTTGCTTCCCTCCGGGACCGTGATCGGGTAGTCATAGCGAGTGGGCGCGTTCGCGTTTTCAATGACGGGGGGCTGCTGTAGCTTTTGTTGACTTTTTGGTTTAGGCCGCCTGGGTGGCGGCTGGTCTTATTGTCTCGTATTCGATGGGTGTGAGTTTCCCGAGGGCGCGTTGTCGGCGCCTGCGGTGGTAGGTGGCTTCAATCCACGTGATGATCGCGAGGCGGAGGTCTTCCCGGTTCTGCCAACGCCGGGTGTTCAGGACGTTGTTTTGCAGCAGCGAGAAAAACGATTCCATTGCGGCGTTATCAGCGCACGCACCGACCCTTCCCATCGATCCGACGAGCCCGTTGTTCTTGAGCGTGCGAACAAACGTTTTCGAACGAAATTGGGACCCCCTGTCCGAGTGGACCACTGTTCGTATCGGGTTGCGGCGTTGGATTGCCATTCGGACGGCCCGAACAGCTAGTGATGCTTTCATCCGTGTGTCGATGGAGTACCCGACGATCCGGTTGGAGTGAACATCCTTGACCGCGCACAAATACAGTTTTCCCTCTTGCGTTGGGTGCTCCGTAATGTCGGTCAACCAAAGCTCGTTCGCTGCTGTTGCGGTGAATACTCGCTTGACTTTGTCGTCGTGCACGGGCGGACCGGGTGTGCGGTTTCTTCCGCGTTTCTTCGCGAACATGCTCCACAGCTTCTGCTGCGAACACAGGCGCCACACGCGCCGTTCCGAGACGGCGAAGCCCCGTTGGGCGAGTTCGTCAGCAATGAACCGGTAACCGAACATCGGATCATCACGGTGAACATCCACCGCCGCATTGGTCACGTGAGCGTCGTCCCACGCACGGTCACTGACAGGGGTGCGCACCCACCGGTAATACCCCTGCTTCGAGAACGTCAAAACCCGACACGTCACCGCCACCGGCACCCTGATTCGGGCACCGGCAGCGGCAAGCTCTCTCACGAGCGGGTACATCAGTTTTTTGGTAACCCCGCCTGCGACAAATACGCGGCAGCCCGCCGAAGAACTTCGTTCTCCTGCTCAAGCAAACGCATCCGCTTCTTCATCTGACGAATCTCGGCAGCGTCAGCATCGGTAATACCCGGACGAACACCGTCCTCGATATCAGCTCGCTTCAACCACGTCGCTAACGTCGCATCGCAAATTCCGAAATCCTTCGCTACCTGCGACAACGACGCTTCATTTCTTCGAGCAACCGCAACAACATCGCAACGAAATTCGATCGGGTAAGGCTTAGACATGACACACATCTTTCCACCAAGAACCAACACGGCCCTCAGAGATCAGCAGTCAACAAAAACCTCAGCAGCCCCCTAGACCATTCCCGTCGCTGCAGGGTTGCGCAACAAATTGTCGATTTGGCAACGGATCGACAGGTCATTGTCTTTACCCATGACCTTGTGTTTCTTAACGGCCTCTCCACCGCGGCCGCCGAGCAAAACATTTTACTAACTGAACGCTCTATCGAAAGGAGGTCTATCGACGGCAACAGTTTGAAGCACCCTGGACATATCCAGAACTCCTATCCGTGGAAAGCGAAAGATGCAAGAGGCCGCTTCCACGAGTTGTCCAGTTCCCTGGCGAAAATGAAGAAGAAAGATTACTCAAAAGCCGAGGGAGAGGGTCTGTTTCATGAACGGTGTTTTCGGCATTTTTTGGTTAGTAGGTTTCTGCTGCGGGCCAGCGGTCGGCGAAGGTGATGGCGAATGCGTTGAGTGCGGGTTTCCAGCGCAACGCCCACCGGGTTTGGCCTCGCCCGGTGGGGTCAAGACTCCGGGTGACAAGATACAGGCATTTGAGTGCGGCTTGCTCGGTGGGGAAGTGGCCTCGGGCGCGCACCGCCCGCCGGTATCTGGCGTTCAATGATTCGATCGCGTTGGTTGAGCAGATCACGGTACGAATCTCGAGGTCGTAGTCGAGGAACGGGATGAATTCTTCCCACGCGTTTTCCCACAGTGTGATGATCGCCGGATATTTTTTGCCCCATTTCTCGGTGAGGTTTTCTAACGCGTTCCGGGCGGCGTTATGGTTCGGGGCGCTATAGATCGGTTTCACGTCACGTTTGAGTGCGTCCCAGTGTTTCTTCGACGCCAGGTGGAACGTGTTACGAATCAGATGGATCACACAGGTTTGCACGGTCGTGAGCGGCCACACGTTCCCGACGACGTCGGGCAGACCTTTCAGTCCGTCACACACGAGGAAGAACACGTCTTTCACGCCGCGGTTTTTGATGTCGATCAGGACACTCATCCAAAACTTGGCCCCCTCACCGCCGGTCCCGGCCCACAACCCGAGAACATCTTTCTCGCCCGCGAGAGTGACACCGATCGCCGCATAGATCGGCCGGTTGGCGACTTGCCCGTCACGAATTTTCACCACGATCGCGTCAATAAAGATCGCCGCATATACCTCGTCGAGGGGGCGACAAGCCCACTCGTTCATCTCCTCAACGACCTTGTCCGTGATCCGCGAGATCGTCTCCTTACTCACAGAGGCACCATAGATGTGGTCGAAGTGGGCGCTGATCTCCCCCGTGGTGAGACCGTTCGCATACAACGACAACACCATTTCTTCGACGCCGTTCAAACGGCGTTGCCGTTTCTTCACGATCTGCGGCTCGAACGTGCCATCCCGGTCCCGGGGAACATCGATCGTGACTTGCCCGGTCGCTTCGGTCAACACGGTTTTCGGGCGGGACCCGTTCCGCACGTTCGAGGACCGGCGACCTGGGTCGGCCCCGTTCTTCTCGTGACCCACATGCTCGGTCAACTCTTCGTTCAACGCTGTTTCGAGCACGTTCTTCGTGAACTGTTTCAACAACCCTTCCGGGCCCGTCAACGCCAGGCCCTGCTCCTTCGCTAAACGGACCAGCTCGGCAGCAGCCGCAGCCTCCACAGAACGGTCATCATTATTATTCTGGTGTTTCTTCGGACTCATAACGTCCAGTGTGCTCGACATAACGGCACCCTTCCCGCCACACAATCACGTGCGACGAATCAGGCCAGAAACACCGTTTAATACACAGTCCCGAGGGAGACGATTATGAGAAGGACGCGTGCAATTGGGCGGGCTGTCTGTCGGAAACATACGAGCGAATTGTGCGAAATGACATAATTTATCCAGTTGTTACTCGCGAAACGTCACATGTACACCCGGCTATGATCCGACTACTTGCATCGATCACAGAAGAGGACAACGAAGAATTCCAACGTGAATATAGGAAAGTTTCGACGTGGGCGCGTCGGCATGACAATGTCGACGAGCTGAATGCTAATCCGCCAAAATTCGAGGACATGGACCAAGCGTTGGCTTGCGCCGAGGCTTGGTACAAGAGGATCAAGAATTACAAGAACGCGCATTGAGTGACCGTGGCAACGGGGGCGAAACGGCCCACCACTTTCTTATGAATTGACTGAGTAGAGAAATGTTGCAAACGCGTGCCTCGGGCTTTTGACGAGCTGACCGCGATGTGTCTGTCGGCAATTTGCCTTTCTTCCGTTCACTTGCTGAAGGTTGGCGCGGGAGGGAAGTGGATTGCTTCACCGGATCGCCTCGCTTCGGTTTCCCGCGTGAATGCCTTCTTGTGCCGCTTTGGCGGAGGCCTGGACTTTTGCGTCAACGGTGGGCACACATGGCGGGAGTCGGAGCGTGGTTCGCGCTTTCGGCCGCACATTATTCGTCAGAAGAAACCCCAGAACGCTGAGTGCACACACGCCATGTGCCAATGCGGGGAAGCACCCACATGCGCGGGCAGCGCCCAATTGAGCGGTTAATCCCACTCCGGACCAGCCCCGTGCGCGGCACGGCTACGCGTTCGAATCAAGTTTGGCCACTTTTTCGACTAACCATGACGCGAGCGTTCCCGTCACAACTCCAATGAGAGCAATGCCACCAAGCATGAGTCCGACTGCCACGAGGCGTCCTTCGAACGTCACCGGGACGTAGTCTCCATAACCAACGGTCGCGATCGTGGCGAATGCCCACCAGAGCGAGTCTCCGAACGTCGTGATGTTCGCGTTTTTTGCGCCTCGCTCCGCGCCAAGAACCGCGAGTGAAGCGATGAACACGAGAAGTAACGATGCTCCGACACCGTAAATCACGAGCCGACCTCGGAGAGCGTTGCCCGCGGTGCCCTGGAGGACGCTCAATACGGTGACGGGCCGCAAAAGACGCAGGGGGCGCAGCAACGGGACCACAACGACAACGAGGTCAAAAATGTGTGTGTAGAACCATCGCCATCGATGCTCAGCGAGAACGAGGTTGACAAGATAAGCAACAAAAAAGAAAGCCCACGTGAAACTAATGATGATCCACGATATGATCGCGGTTTGTCCGCGGACGTCAACAATAATTTCCCACGCGTAGGCGACCAGAAACGAGAACGCCGTGATCGTCAGCGGCCAGTCTGTGAGCCTCTGCCAGCGTTGCTGCGTCATGGCGAAACTCTAAAGGATTGACAACGGTACCGTGAGCGCGGCCCGCCGGGTCGGTGTCTGGCACGGGATTGCTGGCACGGGATTGGGCGAGGCTCTCTGATCGGAGACGGTGGGATTTGAACCCTAATTCCACCTGGACAACACCGAGGGTACAGAATCTCTCCCCTGTAATTACGGGGTTTTTGATCTCATACGTTGCGCTGCAATCACGATGAACGGTAGTGAATTGTGGGCAAAATGTGGGCACGGGTACTACACAATTAGTGATGTTGTGCGACTGGTGTGACGAGGTCGGGACCATCGCCTTTCAGAGGTGCGACCTCGTGGTAGGTCAGGGCGTCGGCGATAGGGGTTGCGGCCTTCGTGGCGTCATCAAGGAGTTTCTGGTCGCCCGTGATCGTGGGATCGATCCAGTGGTCCCACCAGTCTTCGGGGAGCGGCACGGGGTTTCTGTCGTGAATGGTGGCGAGGTTTTTCACCGCGTCCGTGGTGAGGATAGTGGCGGTCAGGTGCCACCGGGTGTCGTTTTCCTTGGGCAGGGTCGGGTCTGGCCACCACGAGTAGAGTCCGGCGAACAAAATCAGCTCGCCGCCGGCCGAGTGGATGAAGTACGGGGTCTTGGTTTTTCCGTTTGTTTTCCATTCGTAGTACCCGCTTGCGGGGATGAGTGCGCGCTTCGATGTGACGGACGGTTTCCATGTCGGTTTCGCGGCGGCTTCTTCTATGCGTGCGTTGAACGTGGGATAGCGAAGATGCAGGGTCGGTGACCACGGTGGGACGAGTGACCATCGTCCGTACTCGGCACGACGAGTTATGGTGCCGTCGTTGTCGGTTTCGAACAGCACCATGATGTCTTGCGTTGGTTTGATGTTCCACGACGGACGCCAGTCTTCTGGTTTGCCGCCTTTCGCGACGAATTCTTCGATCAGTTCGTTGACGTCATCGTTGAGAGCGAACCGTCCGCACATGGGTAAATCATAAGCGCCCTCGACCGAGGGGCATCCCAGGCGCGCAAAGCTTGGAATCTGCTCGAGTCGGAATTCTCGTTTACGCTCCTTCTCATGAACAAACCATGTTGATTCACGGGTGTCAGGCGCAAGGTAAAGCTGCCCGCAGCGCGCAATTGAAAGTGCTTCATCTGCGCTAGTGAAAGTACCCACGTAGCGCCTGTTGACGACCGCGTAAGACTGACCCTGTAGCGTCGGCTTGGGGTTGACCCCGTGGGGGTGGTTCTCGGTCCAAATTTTGATGGTGGCGGGTTGGTCGAATATCGGATTATGCTGTGACTTCATCAACCAGACGATGGAAACGAGTTACGGTTGCCTTACGGAGTCGAGCATGGAGAATCTGAATCCGTGTCCGCCGATGATGACACTTCCTCACGGTTCGTCGGCGACTCAACTGGACTCTGCGCAGCGGTTACGCGACCTTCGGAACACGCTCGATGCGTCGAGACCGCGGTCAACAAGACGCTTTCCAAAAATCAAAACGTAGCGTAAGGGAACGCGTTGGGGCGATACTGGAAGAAGCATCCGAAGAAGGAGCTAGAGGCGCTTCTGGGTGAATTCCATGAGGCGGGGTGGACGATTTTTGATCCGCCCAAGTATTACAAGGTTTATTGTCCGTGTAGTGAGAAACATAAGACTTATATTCACTTGACACCGAGTAGCCCAAACTATGCGAACCACAAAATCCAGTGGCTTTTCAATCAAACGTGTTATAAAAACTTATAGGGAGAATCTTATGCATGTGAGTGTCAGTGCGCAGTTCTTCGTCGGTGGAACACGTGACCTTGATGAGCAGACTGATCGTGTTATGGCAGCGCTGTTGGACGCCGAGGCCGCGTCGGGAGGGGCGATCACGGATGCTGATGTCTCGGCGAATCTTTCTCAACGTGAGGTCACAGTGGCTCTGGTGGTGGATTCGGACACTTTTGGTCATGCTGAACGTGTCGGTGTAGGTGTGATCGAATCAGCGATTATCAGCGCCCATGGCGTCGTTTCTAACGAAACAACCAAGCCTGCGGTTTCCCAGTTTTCAGAACACAAACGTGCCACGGAACTTGTCTCTGCTTAAACGAGTGAAACAGATCCCGCTGAACACGGTGGGCACATGCGACGTACGAGGGTTAGCACCGGATCACGATCATGGTTCAAATCTGCTCTCGCCGAGGCAGAGCTTGGACCCATGATGCTGCACGATTTACGCCACACCGCGTGATTGCAAAGGTTTGAGAGGCTAGCTCAGAGCGGAGACGGTGGGATTTGAACCCACGGTTCCCTTGCGGGAACTCCACCTTAGCAGGGTGGTGCACTAAGCCGAACTATGCGACGTCTCCCGAACACTCGCGGCGGAATGAACGAAAACCATCATATCGGCGACGAGCGAGTGTCGATTGTCACGAGCCGGTCACGGCTACTGGTTGCTGAGCGAGCGCCCCTTCGAACACGTGCGTTGCTCGGCCGTCTGACCTTGAACGTCGGGCGGCAAGACGACTCCGGGTGGCTGTTGAGGCTGCGGTGTCTGTCCGGCGGGTGCGGCCGACGGTGGGGCGGGCGCACCCGGACCCACGGAACCGCGACCCGTTGAACCGGAAAGGGTCACCGCTTGGTCGAGTTTGACCGCGTTCGTCAACACGCGCGCCGATTCTTCGAATGGGAGAACGATTTCGGCGTTTCCGTCATTTTGTAGGACCCACGGGTATTGAACGAACGCGACCTCGTCGAGGTTGATGTCTTTGAGCGCGAGCGCGATTGAGATGATCGTGTCGACGTTGTTCAGACTGTTCGAGCGCTCCGTATTTTCGACGACCGCTTTGGCAAGTCCGTAGACCTTGAGGGGGTCGGTGAGCGTCGCGGAACTCTTGACCGTTCGAACGAGCGAGGACAAAAAGACCTGCTGATTGCTTATTCGCCCCAAGTCGCTTCCGTCGCCCACACCGTGGCGCGTTCTCAAAAACTGGAGCGCGTCGAGGCCGCTCAGCGTGTGATCGCCGGGGCTCAAGAACGTGTTTGTTTCTCGGTCTTCAATGCGTTCTGCGACGCACACGGAAACGCCTCCGACCGCGTTCGACATTTCTATCACGCCGTTGAATTGCACCATCGCGGCGAATGGAATCGCGAGTCCCGTTAACTCTTCAACCGTCGCGACCGTGCACGCGAGTCCGCCTCGCGAGAGCGTTTCGTTGATTTTCTTCGACCGCACGGCCTCGAATTTCCGGCCGTCGGGGTCACTACACTCGGGAACCTGCACGACGAGATCGCGCGGAAAAGTCACGACCGTGGCATGCGAGTGATCGTGAGAGATGTGCAAAAGCATGGTCACATCGTTGAGGTTGCCGATTTCTTCCGCTGGATTACCGAAGAGTTCGGGTTGGCCGTGCCGGCTATCGCTTCCCACCAAGAGAAGGTTGACTCCGCCTTCAATCGCTCCAATCGAAGGCTGCCCTCCGGGAGTCTCGTTAGCGAGAGTCACACCACGTTTCATGCTTCGCGCGACGTCCCACGCGGCAATCGCCGCGACGGACGCCCCGCTCACGAGGAGAACCACCGCGGCACCCGCACAAAACTTGAACACGGTCGAGACCGGACGCGCGGTGCGCAATCGACCGTGTCGGGCAAGGGCACCCCGTTTGCGCGACTTCACCGAGCGAGGGCGGAGATCGCTCATGGTTTTCCTTAGACTGCGCAGCCGGACCTGCGCGGCGCGGAGGGCGTGGGATTCGAACCCACGAGACATTTCTGCCCACCAGTTTTCAAGACTGGCTCCATCGGCCGCTCGGACAGCCCTCCCCAACATTCACCAACCAGACGAGAGAAAGTACCACCCGCGGCCGACTGTCAGACAAGGCTAAATTGTAATGGATTTCGATTAGAACAACCCTGGCGAGCCAAGCTGGCAAGACACTGAACGCTTTCGCCCTCACTCGACTGGGCGGTCGAGGGTGATTCCGTCTACGCGAACGACGACTCGAGAATTCTGGCCACGCCGTCTTCCGAAACGGTCGCCGTCAATTCGTTTGCGGCTCCAATCACGTCGCGCGGTGCGTGTCCCATGGCGACTCCACGCCCAAATTTGGACGCCCACTCGAGCATGTCGACGTCGTTCCGACCGTCGCCGATTGCCAAAATTCGGTCGCGGGGAATTTCTAGTGCGCCCCTCGCGCGCTCGAGAGCCGCCGCTTTGTTGACACCGTGTGACGCAATGTCGAGCCAAGCGGTCCACCCAATCGCGTAGCTGACTCGTTGCAAGCCCATTCGTTCGACAACTTCCAAGAACTCTTCCGTGTCGTGATCCGGCGAACTGACAACGACTCGCGTCGCGAGGCCGCGAAGCAAATCGTCGAATTCAACGCGCTGGCTGTTGAGACCAATGGTCAAATCGGGAAAGGTCCCCGTATAGCGATAGAAACCCCTCTCATCTTCGACCGCGAAGTGTGCACCACCCAAGTGGGATCGAATTGTGGTGAGCACCGAAGCCGGATCGAAGGTTTCGACGTGGTGGCGCGCGTAGCCGGTCGGCGCCGATTGGTCGCGCCGCAGTGTAATCGCGCCGTTCGAACACACCACGAAGTCGGGCGTGAGTCCAAAGCGGTCCAAAACGGGCAAGGTGCCCGACACGGATCGGCCGGTTGCGACGGTCACCTCGTGTCCGAGCGACGCGACCCGCCGAACGTGCGCGCACACGACGTCGCTCACGGCACCGTCTTGGTGCATGAGTGTGCCGTCGATGTCGAGCACGACAAACCATCGATCTGCTCGACGAACCGGGTCCATTTACCGATTCACCGGCTCGAGTACCTCGAGGCCGCCCAGGTACGGGCGCAACGCGAGCGGAACCTCGACCGCGCCGTCCGCGCGCTGATGCGTCTCGAGCACGGCGACGAGCCACCGCGTTGTCGCGAGCGTTCCATTGAGCGTCGCAACGGGAGCGGTCTTTCCCGAACCCGTGCGATATCGAGTGTCGAGTCGACGCGCTTGATACGTCGTGCAATTCGACGTCGATGTGAGTTCACGATACGCGTCTTGAGTCGGGATCCACGCCTCGATGTCAAACTTTCGGGCTGCGCTCGAGCCGAGGTCGCCCGCCGCCGTGTCGATAACGCGATAGCTGAGTCCCAACTCGTGCATGAGGGCCTCTTGCCAACCGAGCAAGCGTTCGTGCTCGTGTTGAGCGTCATCGGGGGTGACGAAGCTGAACATTTCGAGTTTGTTGAACTGGTGGACTCGAATGATTCCCCGCGTGTCTTTTCCTCCCGAGCCGGCTTCGCGCCGATAGCACGTCGACCACCCCGCATACCGCATGGGACCCGCCGAGACGTCGATAATCTCGTCGGCGTGGTAGCCAGCCACGGCGACCTCGCTCGTTCCGGTCAAGTACAAATCGTCGGCGGGAAGGTAGTAGGTTTCGTCGGCGTGCTCGCCCAGGAATCCGGTCCCCGCCATGATTTCGGGGCGCACGAGCGTGGGAGTCACGAGCGGCGTGAACCCGTGCGTCAGGGCGCGGTCGAGCGCCCAATTCATGATCGCCAATTCGAGGCGCGCTCCGACACCTCGAAGAAAAGCGAATCGAGCGCCCGACACCTTGGCCCCGCGCGGCATGTCAATTGCTCCGAGAATTTCACCCAGCTCGAGGTGATCTTTGGGGGCGAAAGCGAAAGTCGGTCGTTCGCCGACGGTTCGGAGAACGACAAAATCGTCGACTCCGCCAGAAGGAACACCGTCAACGATCAGATTTGCAATGCGACCGGCAACGTCGGCAAACCGAATCTCGGCGTCGGAAACCGCTTGTGCCGCGTTCTTCACCTCGGCGGCTACCGCTTGAGCGTCGACAATGAGGGTGTTTCGTTCGTCGCGAGGGGCGTGGGCAATTCGCTTACTCACGCCTTTTTGCCGAGCTCGTGCTGTTTCGAACGCTGAAATGGCGCTCCGCCGGGCCGAATCGGCGTCGAGAGCGTGATCGACGAGCTCGACGGATGCTCCGCGCGCGCTCTGCGAACGCCTCACGACGTCGGAATTTTCGCGCAAGAGCGCCGGATCAATCACGTTGCGATTCTAGACGCCAATAAACGGACCACGACGCGCCCGCATGGCATAACGTGATACTCGTGGAATCGGTATCCCGTCCCACCGCCGCACGTCGGGGTGCCGTGGTGTACAACCCGTCGAAAGTAGACGTGCCCGATTTGAAACAACGGGTTGCCGACGCGGAGCGCTTGGCCGGTTGGCACGCCTCCGTGTGGCTTGAGACAACTGAAAGCGACCCGGGAACCGAAAGGGCCCGGGAAGCCCTTCAACACGACGTTGCAATGGTTCTCGCAGCGGGAGGCGACGGGACAGTCCGCGCGGTTGCTGAAACGCTCGTGAACACGGGGGTTCCGCTCGCGATTATCCCGGCGGGTACCGGAAACCTGTTGGCGCGCAACCTGTCACTCGCTCCCGCTCGCGCGGCCAAATCTGTCGCGGTCGCATTCGCGGGCAGCACGCGAGCGATCGATGTGGGAGTCGCAACACTCGCACTCGAAACGGGAGAGACCATCGAGAAGGTTTTCGTCGTGATGGCGGGGATCGGCCTCGACGCTCACTTGATCGCGAACACGAAACCGGCTCTCAAGAACCGATTCGGGTGGCTCGCGTACGTGGACTCCGGCATGAAGTCGATTTGGTCGCACACGCCGATAACGGTGTGCTTCTCGCTCGACGGAGGCTGCGAACGCAGTGCCCGCGTGAGCACTCTGCTCGTGGGTAACTGTGGAACGATTCCGGGCAGGATCACGCTCGTGCCCGACTCGGCAATTGATGACGGTTTTCTCGATATTGCGGTCGTTCAGCCCGACGGGGTCGTGGGGTGGATTAAAGTGGGCCACCGGGTCGCGTGGAAGAACGGTTTTTTACGGCGCCGCGCACTGCGGTATGACAGCGTCGACCAATCGAAACCGCCCCGTATGCGCGCGCTCGATTACATGCGAGGCAAGCGTCTTGAAGTGTCCGTCGATCCGCCCGAACACATTCAGCTCGACGGCGACCAATACGGTCGAGTGCGGTCGGTCTCGATAGAAGTCAACCCCGGATCGTTGCTCGTCAAGGTTCCCGCGCGCTGTCGCCCGATGTGAGTCCGCGCAACCAATCGCGCGCCTCAACAAAAACGCGGTCATCGTATCGCGAGTCAAAGTCGACCCGCACGTCGTCAGCTCGAGGAAAAGAGCCGAGAAAAATCGTCGAGGAGCTATATCGGCGAACTCCGAGCAGAGCGTCGGCGACGCGCTCATCGCGAATGTGCCCGTCAATGTCGATCACAAAGCGATAGCGACCGAGGACATCGCCAATTGGACGAGACTGAATGAAACGGAGGTTCACGCCCCGGCTTGCAAATTGCTCCAAAAGATCGAGGAGACTCCCCGGTTGATTTGCGGGAAGCTCGACGATGACGCTCGTCTTGTCGGCGCCCGTCGTGGGCGGCACCGAGCGCGAGGAACTCACCAAGACAAAGCGAGTAATCGCGTCGGGATTATCGCCAATGTTGTCGCCCACGATGTCGAGGTCGTAGCGGTCAATAATGTTCGGTGGCGCAATTGCCGCGTCGGCGACGGTGGACTCGATCAAGCTCGTCGCCGCGGCGACGTTTGACGACGCCGGAACGTGTTCGTTTCGAGGAATCGTCGCGTGCAACCATCGTTGACACTGCGCGTACGCAACCGGATGCGCGCTTACGACGCGAACGTTGTCGAGCGTTGTTCCACGCCGAGTCACGAGCACGAACGTCACCGGAACGAGATACTCGCCGAGAATGCGAAGTCCCGGCGTTCGCGCGAGGGCGTCGTGCGTTGCCGAGATTCCCCCGTCGACCGAGCTCTCAATCGCGACCATTGCGGCGACGCTCCGACCCGCAATGACGTCGTCGAACGCCTCCGGAACACTGTTGACCGACCGCCAGGGTTTGCCGCGGGCTTCGGGAACGCGCGCGAGCGCAAGTTCGGTAAATGTTCCCGTCGGGCCGAGATAACTGTACGTGCTCGGGTCAGCGTCTCGGGGTGTCTCACGCATGGAGTGAGCCTATCCGGGTGCAAGACTAATACGCATGAACAACCGCGCGGGGACTCCCGCTCAAGCGTCCGATCTGGTCGATGTCGAGGAACTCACTCGCGCGTATTATTCGCTTAAACCGGACGCATCGATTCCCGAGCAACGGGTCGTGTTTGGGACCTCGGGCCACCGGGGTCGTTCGCTCGATTCGGCGTTTAATGAGCACCACGTTGTTGCGATCACTCGGGCCATCGTCGAGTACCGCACGCTCCACGGCACGACCGGCCCGCTCTTCATCGGCCGGGATACTCACGCTCTGAGCGGCCCGGCTCAGACCACCGCAATCGAGGTGCTGTCGGCGGGCGGAGTTCGCGTTCTCGCGGCCGAGGATGGCGCATTCACGCCCACTCCCGCGATCAGCCACGCGATTATCACGTACAATCGCGACCCCGACCACACCGACGTGGCCGACGGAATCGTCGTGACCCCGAGCCATAACCCGCCCGACAGCGGCGGCTTTAAGCAACAATCCGCCGCACGGCGGCCCGTCTGGTAGTGCCGTGAGTGAGTGGATTGCCGAGCGTGCCAACGCGATACTCGAGTCTGGCGTGCACGCGGTTCCCCGAGACACGCCGGTCACACTCGAGCGCTACGATTTCTTGAGCGAGTACGTTGACGACCTGCCGAGCATTATCGACATTGACGCTATTAGAGATTCGGGCATTCGAATGGGCGCCGATCCGCTCGGTGGCGCGAGCGTCGCGTATTGGGCGGCGATTCGTGACCGGTACGGCATCGACGTGTGCGTGACGAACCCCGAGGTCGATCCGACGTGGTCGTTTATGCCGCTCGATTGGGACGGCGCGATTCGCATGGATCCCTCGTCGCCGTCGGCCATGGCGTCGGTTGTCGCGCGTCAAGCCGATTTTGACATTGTGACGGCAAACGACGCTGATGCCGACCGGCACGGAATCGTGACGCACGACGGCGGTCTCATGAATCCCAACCATTTTCTGGCCGTCGCGATTGACTATTTGTTTCGCCATCGCCCGCGGTGGTCCGAGAACGCGGCCGTTGGCAAAACGCTCGTGTCGTCGACAGTGATTGACCGAGTCACGGCGTCTCTCGGGCGCACGCTGAGTGAGGTGCCCGTTGGATTCAAGTGGTTTGTTGGCGGACTCACCGACGGTTCGCTTGGGTTTTGCGGGGAAGAGAGCGCGGGAGCGACGTTCGTCCGATTCGACGGCACCGTGTGGACGACCGACAAAGACGGTATCGTGCTTGCGCTACTCGCGAGCGAAATTCGCGCCGTCACGGGAACGTCACCGAGCGAACGCTATCGCGAATTGACCGAAGAGTTTGGTGACCCGGTCTATGAGCGCATTGACGAGGTCGCGAGTGCGACCGTCAAGGAGGCGCTGTGTAATCTCACGACCGATTCCATTACGGCAACCCACTTGGCGGGCGACCCGATCATCGCAAAACTCGATCACGCTCCGGGAAACGGCGCGAGCATTGGCGGCGTCAAAATAGTCACGGAACACGCGTGGTTTGCCGCGCGACCGAGCGGAACGGAAGACGTCTACAAGGTGTATGCGGAGTCGTTCCGCGGACCCGAGCACGTGCGCGAGGTACAGAAAGACGCTCGCGCGATTATCGACGCGGCCCTCGACGGTGCGTGAATCGTTAGGTTTGCGTTCCGCACCAGGGCACGCCGGTCACGTGGAGGGTGGCTCCCATGGGTTTTCCCCGCGGGGAACCGCACGCTTTTAGTACGGCGGCGCCCAAAGCAATTATTGCCCCGACGACCGTCGCGATTGTTTGCGCCCACTGCCCAATTCCCGGGATTTTACCCAAGGCCGCGGCCAGGCCGCCCGCCCGCTCGGAAACACCGGTAAGGATATTTGCTAGTGAGTCGACGTGGCACGAATCCATTTCAATATGCCGGCCCCACGAGTCGCTCCACGCGCGGTTTCGTCCCACGCACGCGTTTCGAGTTGCGCGGGACGGTGCCCGGCTGTCGACTGCAAAAGCATCGTTTCCAGTGACGATTCCGCCTGCACTCGCGAATCCGCTTGCAAACTCATTCAGATAAGGGGGGTCAACCACTGTTGCTGCCGCAGAATAATCGAGGTATGCGCTGCCATCGCGCGATGAGACGTAGGTGAGGATTGCCTCCAAGCGCGGATCGACCTCAACGGTGGTTGGGATATCGAATCGGATCTGTCCCCCGGTGGTGCGATCAGCGTCGGCACGGAGACTCGCCGTGTCGGCAAATGATCTCGCGGAGCTCGGCCACGCGGTTGAGTGCTCGTCCGCTGCGTTCGCGGGAGTAGCGAGACACCCAAAAATCAGTGCTGCCGACAAGCCCGAGCCAGTCACTGCGAGTGACACTCTTCTGATAGTAACCATGGGATCAGATTCTCCTCATCGAGACAAAATGGTGTTGTCGCCACGATGGCAGGGCCGACCGCTAGAGCGCAATACCTTGTGAGAAATTTCACCCTCGAATGAGGCTCAGGCCGACGAATACCCCTGTAACTGCCGCAGCGGTGCCAATCACAAAGAAAATCGTCGAGAATTCGAGAGTTCTCCTCGATCTGAATACAAAGTGCCGTCTTAGTCGTGCATGTGATGCTTTCCCGCGCAATTGACGAACATTGATGACACTCCGCCGGCAACGAGTCCAATGGACGCGAACCCGAGTGCGGCGACGGGACCGCCTGCGACCGCACCGATCCCGCCGGCAATTGCTCCGCTTATTCCCGCGCCGGAGACACATTTCTCCCAGCTGTCATCCCAATCCCCGTTTCCGGCTGGAACCGCGGGGGGCACACGACGCTGCTCGGTGTCCTTTGCGTCGGTCGTATGCCGGGCGAGCGATACACAAATAGTGCGCGGATCAGACACGTCATACGACGCGAGAGAAATCTCACCCGTGGGATGCGCAATCCACTCGGGGAGGACTGCGAGAACACGACCATCGGATCCCACGATAGACACCTGTGACTCCGACAATACCGCGTGTGCTCCGTCGAGGATAATGGTCACGCCGTCCCCGTTCTCGGCGGGACTAATCCGGTAGTTTGGCTCTGCCGCCGTCGAGGTGGGAGTCTCTCCGTCATGAGCGATGCTCGCGGTCGACTCCAGAGATGCGACAACACCGAGGGTTGTCGCGAACAGAACGAGCATTATTGTCTTCGATTTCATGATTCCTCCTGGATTAATTTCGGAGGCCCAAATGCTCTCGAGTACAGCTTTTGACCGTTGATAGGATCACTATTCAGCGCTTCTTACTCGCTCGTCAACACCTTTTTTGGTTGACCCGATTTGGTCGGCGTGTCGAAATCGAAAACCCGAGCGAGCCACAATCAGCCACAAGACAGACGACGCTTTTCGTCAGATCAGCCACGCGGCATATCGTGCACTGAATACGGGAACGCGGGGCGCTTCGCCGCGATTCGCCTTTTGCTCGATCGCGATGCTACGAGGGATTGCGGTCGTGCCACGCCCGTCGGTTGCGTTCCCTGACCCATCGGAGAGCGGGAACACCGGCAATGCCACCGACGCCGCCGCCGATAATGGCCGCCCAACATCCTGATTCGGTCAGCAACCACACTGCCGCGTATGTCACAAAGATGAGAACCGGTATCGACAACATTACGAGCAGTTGCCTCATGGTTCGACCCCCGGGTTCACACGTCCTTGCGGATTATCGTACAGCGCGCGCCCACTCAACTGATCCGCGCGCGGTGCCCCTAGTCGTAGTCGGGCGCGGGCGGGAGACCAAATTCTTCCTCGAGTGTCGCAACGCCGGTGTCGTGCATGCGCGCGGCGAGATCGGTCCCGACGAACCGAAAGTGGTACGGCTCGTACTCGTAACCCGTAATCGGAGTCTTTCCGGCGCCGTATCGCACGAGGAATCCGAATCGCCACGCGTTGGCAGCGAGCCACACGCCGTCGGGGTTCGCGCCAAAGCACATTTCGAGGGCACACACCGACGGGGTTCCCGTAATATCGACCGCGAGTCCGGTCTGATGCTCGCTGAACCCAGGGCGCGCACTCGTCCGGTCGGCCTCTACTTGGCCGAGGCTCGCTATCCATCCACTGTAGACACCCACTTGGCTGTCGAACGAGCGATACGCGCTTTGGACGCGCAACGAAAGTCCCGCCTCGTTCGTCGCGGCCTGAAAGAGAGCCGTGAGTCCGTCGGCGGCCGCGTGGCGCAGTGGCTGCCGGTTGATGTACGGCACGTCCGGATAAACCAGATCGGTTGGAACAAAATTGCGCGGAGCGAACGGCCGTATTTTGTTCACGACAAACCACAGGCTCGCGGGGTCGTCTGTCGAGAAAGCCGAGGGTGGTTTCGGTTGCGGCGAAATGGTGGGCGGGGAAGCGGCGGGCGGCGACGGGGAGACCGTCGGAGCACTCGCGCTCGCGCTCGGATTCGCGCCAATCTTGTCCGTTTCCGCGCCGCCATTCATGCTATTGAGGGCCACAATCGCGATGGCAATTCCCGCGAGAACGAACGCGCTTCCCGAGGCAATACCAATGATGTGCCATCGCCGGCCGCGTTCGCTCGCCCGCAAAAATCGGCTGAGGCGAGTCACGCTTCGAGCATACGTGACGATGACCGCTCGCTCGCGACGAACAGCGAGCGTCGCTCCGCCGCTTGTTGCCAAAGAACTTACGTTGGGTGTAAATTTGCGCTCAACGCAATTTTTTAACCACATTCCACACGGAGCCCGTGAGGGTCACCGCCGCGAGCCAGCCCCGATTGAGAATTAATGTCACGCGCCACAAAAGCATCCCCGCCTCTCTCGCCGAACCCGATAATGACCCACCGCCAGATTCTCTTGGTGATCGTCGGGCTCATGGCGGGAATGTTTCTCGCGGCACTCGATCAGACCGTCGTCGGCACGGCGATCCGGACAATTTCCGATGACCTCAACGGCCTCAGCATGCAAGCGTGGGTCACGACGGCCTACCTCATCCTCTCAACCATCAGCACTCCGATCTACGGAAAGCTGAGCGACCTGTTCGGACGACGTCCCCTCTTCATCATTGCGATCGCCATTTTTCTCGCGGGATCGCTCGCCGCCGCATTCTCAACATCCATGTACGAACTCGCGATCTTTCGCGCGATTCAAGGCCTCGGGGCGGGTGGACTCATGGCCCTCCCGTTGGCAATCATGGGCGACATGCTTGCCCCGCGAGATCGCGCGAAGTATCAAGGCTATTTCCTCGCGGTTTTTGGAATCTCGAGCGTCGTTGGCCCCCTCATTGGCGGTCTATTCGCGGGGGCGAATACAATTTTGTGGATCACCGGGTGGCGGTGGGTCTTTCTTATCAATATCCCCATTGGAATCATCGCACTCGGCATCGTCATGCGATTTTTGCACGTGCCGAAGCACGGCCCGCGCGCAATTCGAATTGACTGGTGGGGCGCGAGCGCGGTCATTGTCGCGCTCGTTCCGCTCCTCATTGTCGCGGAAGAGGGCCGCGAATGGGGCTGGGGCTCTCCCGGTGCACTCGCGTGCTACGTCATTGGCGCGGTGGGCGCCGCGGCGTTTATCGCAATCGAGCGCCGCATGAAATCCGACGCACTCATTCCGCTCTCGCTATTCCGGTCGTCAACGTTTTCGATGGCAACCGTCTTGGGAGTGTTTGTCGGTTTCGGAATGTTCGGCGCCCTCATGACCATTCCCCTTTACTTTCAACTCGTCGACCGCGCAACACCGACCGAAAGCGGATTGCTGTTGCTCCCGCTCATCCTCGGGCTCATGGTCTCATCGATCATCAGTGGCCAAATCATTTCCCGCACGGGCCACTACAAGATTTTTCCAATCGTCGGAACCGGTCTCATGGCGGGTGGCTTTTTTGTCTTCACATTCGCGTCGGCAGACAAACCGGCCGCGTTCATGGAGATCGGAATGGTCCTCGTCGGCCTCGGACTCGGCCAACTCATGCAAACGCTCATTATCGCGAGCCAGAACTCCGTGAGCCCGCGCGACATGGGGGTCGCGACCAGTTCGTCGACGTTCTTTCGGCAAATCGGCGGAACGCTCGGTACCGCGATCATCTTCTCTATTCTGTTCACTCGAATTCCGCAAACCATTGGAAACGCTTTCGGGGACGCAACCGTTCAAGCGGGCGTCACAGCGGCGCTCGCGGACCCGCACGTCGCGTCGAACCCCGCGAACGCGGCAATCGTCGGCCCCCTCGTGAGCGGTAATTACTCGTCACTCGGAACGCTTCTCGACGGAGACACCTCGTTTTTAAATTCCGTGGATCCGCGCCTCGCCGAGCCGTTTATGGTCGGTTTTGTCAACGCCAATATCTCTGCGTATTGGGTGAGTCTCGGGGTCCTCCTCATCGCCTTTGTTTTGAGCTTTTTTCTCAAGACACCCGTCCTTCGCTCGAAATCGGCCCTCGAAGAAGCGGCCGAGGATGAGAACGGTCCCATCACAGCGCGAGAGAAAGAAGCTCCGCTTCCGCGACGAATTCAACGTCAGACTCGTGCGTAAAGCGCGTGCGCATGACCGCAACCGCGTCCGCCGATTGATCGACGAGAACGAAACGACGACCGAGCGCGGCTGCGACGGCGCCCGTCGTCCCGCTCCCCGCGAAAAAGTCTAAAACCCAATCCCCCTCGCGAGACGAAGCTTGAAGCATTCGCCTGATTATTCCGGCCGGTTTTTGCGTCGGGTACCCGGTTTTTTCTGTACCCGTCGGAGAGACAATCGTGTGCCACCACACGTCGGTCGGAAGCTTGCCCCGCGCCGCCCGTTCGGCGGTCACGAGGCCCGGCGCCATGTAGGGCTCGCGATCAACCGACTCCGAATCGAAATAATACGCGGCCGGATTCTTGACGTACACGAGCACGGTGTCGTGTTTTGTCGGCCATCGACGGCGCGATTTTGCCCCGTAGTCGTACGCCCAAATGATCTCGTTGAGAAATGACTCTCGACCAAAAAGTGCGTCGAGAAGAACCTTTGCATAGTGCGCTTCGCGGTAGTCGAGGTGAAGGTAGAGAGTCCCGTCGTCGGCGAGCACGCGCCACGCCTCGACGAGGCGGGGTTCGAGAAACGCCCAATAGTCGTCAAAACGATCATCGAACGCAATGAGGTCGCCGAGAATCCGCTCGTATTGGTTGCCGTTAAACCCCGAAAATACCCCGGTGTCCGAGCGAACCGACGTCATCGTCTGGCGCGCTTGAGTGCGACCCGTGTTGAACGGCGGGTCGAGGTAAATAACCGTAAACGAGGCGTCGTCGAAAAGCGGAAGAACGGCCGCGTTATCGGCGTGGATCACCCGATTTGAGGCGAGGGTCATCATGTGCCAATTGTGTCAGGTCATTGTGACTCGGCAGCGTAATGCGAATTGATCCGTCGTAGATCCCCTTATCACCGTCTCCCGCGAGCGGAGTGGGAGCGGGTGCGGCGGATTGCCGCTCGTGCTCGAGGGAGGCCTCGTGGCGAGCCGGAGCAAAAACTTCGTCGCCAATACCGAGGAGGCTCGGTGCAGACCCTCCCGATCTCCGATTCTTATTCGACAAATCGACCCATCCGCACAGCACCGCGACGACCACGAGGACGAGGATAATAAGGCAAATTGCGCCCGCGACCCACCAATCCATTGGGATACCCTACCTCGCCGCGCCGGAATTCACCTCGCGGTCTCACCCGCTCCGAGGTCGAGTGGATCCCCGCGCTGTGAAACGCGAGCCCGCAGCCACGCGACGAGATCAGAAATAACGTCGTCGCGGTTGATTTCGTTGAACACTTCGTGCCGCGCATCCGCATAGACTTTCACACCCACGTCGCTCAACCCGGATCGGCGACGGTAGGCGTGCGCAAGCTTGCCCACGCTCACGGGACCGCCAAACGTGTCATCGCTTCCAATCATGATGAGCACGGGAAGGTCTCGAGGAAGATTGCGCGCGGGAAGACCGATCAGACGCGCGACGTTCACGATCCCAAAGAGCGAGAACACCGCGGCCTCGAACGTGAGCGGATCGGCGTGAAACGCGCGGGCGACCGCGAGGTCGCGCGAGAGCCACTCGTGGCCCGTTCTTCCCAAGTGCTTGTGACGCTTGTTGCGGTTTCCGGATTCCATTGAGCCCGGCATGCGATACGCGGTGCCCGTCAAGACAACAGCCGAATAGTCGTCGGCTTTCCGGTTGAGAATTTTTTGTGCGATGAGCGAACCCCAACTGTGCCCGAGCAAGACGACCGGTACTCCTCGATGAGCCGTCGCAATGATCGCCGTGAGCTCACTCACATTCGCAAGAACCGCCGTGAAACCCCCTCGCCCGAGCTTGCCTAACGTCGAGTGGTCGCCGCGGGACTGATCGAGTCCCGTGCGACCGTGCCCGCGCTGGTCATGCGCGTAGACGCTCAGCCCCGCGCGATTGAGGTCGGCGGCAAGAGGCGCATATCTCGCGGCGTGTTCACCGACACCGTGAATAATCTGAACGACCGCGATTGGCCTCTCAATAAGCCACGAGAAATACGTGACCTCAACCCCGTATTTGTCGATGAAGTGCGGCACGGAGCCGATTCTCCCATGATCGTCGGACGGCATCTAGTGACACGAACTACCCGGTCATTTGCCGGCGTTCCGCGAGAACATCCGCAAGCTGCTCAATCGCCCAATCGAGTTCTTCGCGTGAGATGACAATGGGCGGCGCGATTCGAACGGTCGTTCCGTGTGTGTCTTTCGCGAGGATTCCGCGTCGCAATAGACGCTCGCACACGTCGCGCGCGGATCCGCGATTCGGATCAATGTCAACACCGGCCCACAAACCAACGGACCGAAACGCCACGACGCCGTGCCCGAGCATCCTCGTAAGACCCTCGGTCAAGTGGGCGCCGAGAACGCGCGCGCGTTCCTGAAATTCACCCGTTTCGAGAAGCGCGACGACCGCGCGACCCACCGCGCACGCGAGCGGATTGCCTCCGAAAGTCGAGCCGTGCTCGCCGGGTCGCAACACTCCAAGAATGTCGCGGTTGCCCACGACAGCAGAAACGGGCATTATTCCACCGCCGAGAGCCTTGCCAAGCAAGTACAAATCGGGAACAACGCCCACGCGGTCGCACGCAAAGGTTTCACCGGTTCGCCCTAAGCCCGATTGAACCTCATCGGCAATAAGCAAGACGTTTCGTGTCGTGCAAATCTGACGAAGAGCGGGCACGTAGTCGGCGGGTGGCACAACGACGCCCGTTTCCCCTTGAATCGGCTCGATGAGAACGGCAACCGTGTTCTCGTCAATCGCCGCGTCAACCGCACTCGCGTCACCGTACGGGACGGAACGGAATCCGGGCGTAAAGGGCCCAAAACCGTCGCGCGCGATCTCATCGTCGCTGAAGCTCACGATTGTGATTGTGCGCCCGTGAAAATTGCCGTTCGCGACGACAATGTTGGCCATTTCGGGCTCGACGCCCTTAATTCGATACCCCCACGCGCGAGCAACTTTAATGCCCGACTCGACGGCCTCGGCCCCGGTATTCATCGGCAAGACCATGTCTTTTCGCGCGAGTGCGGCGAGTTCCGTGACAAAAGGGCCGAGTTGGTCGTTGTGGAACACGCGGCTCGTGAGCGTTACTCGACCGAGTTGCTCGCTCGCGGCGCGAGAAATATCGGGGTTCGAGTGTCCGAAATTGATCGCGGAGTAGGCCGCCGTGCAATCGAGGTACTGCTTGCCCTCGACATCGGTCACCCACGCCCCCTTCGCCGACTCGACAACAATCGGGAGCGGGTCATAATTGTGCGCCGCGTGATCGTTTTCAAGCGCGATGGCGTCGTCGGTGCGAGTGCGACGGTGGTCGGCACCGCGCTCGGGCAGGTTCTTGACGGTGTTCAATTTCTCAACTCCAGAGTCGCGCATTTGACCCCGCCGCCGCCGAGCAGCAACTCGGACAGGTCGACACCGATGGGATTGTATCCGCGGTCCGACAGTTGGCGGCCGAAGTCTTCGGCGCGCGAAGCAATCACGACGTTGTACCCGTCGGAAAACGAATTCAACCCGAGAACCGCCGCATCGGTTTCGCTCACGATGATCGCGTCGGGAAAGCGCTCTGTCAGTAGTGCGCGCGACCGCTCATCGAACGCGCTCGGCACGTACGCAATGGCACCCGAATCTCCCGGTTCATCGGAACCGCTGTCGAGAACGGCCAACGCGGTATCGAGGTGATAAAACGACGGGTTGACAAGAGTAAGGCTGACGACCTCGCGCCCAAATACGCGCGCAACCTCGTCGTGGCTCTCCGAGGTGCTGCGAAACCCCGTCCCCGCGAAGATCGTTGCGCCAACAAGAAGGAAATCTCCTTCGCCTTCATTCGTTTCTTTGGGTGCGGCAACCTCGAAACCGTGAGCGGAAAACCACTCCATAAAAGCGGGACCCTCCGGTTGTCGTTCGACGTGCGCGAAACGCGCTCCGTATGCGACGTTGTCAATGACAAAACCGCCGTTTGCCGCGTACACCATGTCGGGCAAACCGCGAACCGGATCAATGAGCTGAACGTCAAACCCGAGATCGGCGTATATATTGTAGAGGCTTTGCCACTGTCGAACAGCGCGCGACGTGTCTGTCGGCGCGAGCGGATTCATCCACGGGTTGATTCGATAGCTCACGGTAAAGAATTCGGGCTTGCACATGAGCACGTTCTTTGGCGACGCGGTCTTTCGTTTTGCTTCCACACCGTCGGATGCGGTGCGCGCGTGCTGATCGAATTCGGGGCCAACTGACCGGGTACTCATGTGTCTCCAGATGGGTTTCAGCGGACACTGTCCAGGGGCCAAAGGCACGCCGTCCCTCTATTTTGCCACGTCAGCACGCGGGAGGCGCGCGTAGCGTCGCGGCTCGGGGTCACACGACGCCGTCAGAAAACGTCACGGGATTGCCGAATCGGTGGTTCGTGATTGAGATCGCCTGCTCGCGCACGTACGGCAAGAGCTCCACTCGGCCCGCAAGCGTGGGCGCATCGGCGTAAATAGCGGTGTCCACACTCGGACCGAGGGCGTGTGCAAGGGCCGTGCGACCACCACCAATGAGCCTCACCCGGGGGGTTGCGATTCCGTTCGGCGAACCGACTCGCTCGAGCCAGTCGGCGTCTGATTCGACGCGCATGACGGTTTCGTTGTCGTTTATGACCGTTTGCACCAACTCGGGGAGTTCAACCCCGACGCTGATTTCGAGGGGCGAGCGAGTCACGAGCGCGGCCGCAATCGCTCGAATCGTCTCACCCAGGCGAGCGTCGTCGTTTGCCCGAAGGGTGACCGCAATCGAGCGGTAGCGAAAGAGGTTGCGTTCGACGCCGAGTCCGGACGGGTCGTGCACTCGACTGAATTCGCTGTCCCACGCAATTGCGTCGCTCAGCGCGGAGCGCCGAAGAACGTCGAACTCGTCGAACTCGAGGTGCGGTTGGGCTGCTTCGATGAGCGATGACACGCGCGAGTCAAGGCCGCGAAGGTGAAGAGTGCTGCTCGTGTGGACGGATGACGACACCCACGAACCGAAACCGAACAGGTGGTTGGGGCCTCCCGCTTTTGCTCCCCCACCAACCGACGAGCGTTTCCAGCCGCCGAACGGTTGGCGTTGAACGATTGCCCCCGTGATTCCACGATTGACGTAGAGATTTCCCGCTTCGACCCGATCAACCCACTCGGCCAGTTCGGTCGAATTGAGCGAGTGCAACCCCGCGGTGAGGCCGTATTCGACGGCATTTTGCATGTCGATTGCGTCGGCGAGCGAGGGAGCGTGCATGATTCCCACGACCGGACCAAAAAACTCCGTGAGGTGAAAATACGAACCGGATTGCACGCCCGTTCGCACTCCGGGCGACCACAGTCGCCCCGAGTCATCCAGCTGACGCGGTTCGACGAGCCACTCTTCGCCGATTCCGAGGGTCGTCAGCGCGTGAAGGAGCTTGCCCGACGCGGGTTCGATGAGCGGCCCCATGAGTGTTTCGGCGTCGTTGGGATACCCAACCCGCACGCTCGAGACCGCGTCAACGAGCTGCTTTTTAAAGCGATCCGACGTCGCGATCGATCCGACGGCAATTACGAGGCTCGCGGCCGAACACTTCTGTCCCGCGTGCCCAAACGCGCTCTTGACAATGTCGGACACCGCGAGGTCGAGGTCGGCGCTCGGCGTCACAATGATGGCGTTCTTGCCGCTCGTTTCGGCGAGCAACGCAAGATCGGCTCGCCACGATCGAAAGAGCGTGGCCGTCTCATACGAACCGGTCAACACGACGCGGTCCACGCTCTCGTGGGCGACCAAATGGCGCCCGAGTTCGCGCTCGTCAATATCGACGAGCGCGAGCAACTCTCGAGGCACCCCGGCCTCCCACAGCGCTTCGACCATGACCGCCGCGCATTGACGCGCTTGCGGTGCGGGTTTGACGATCACACCGCTTCCCGCGGCGAGCGCGGCAATCGCGCCTCCCGCGGGGATTGCGACCGGAAAATTCCACGGTGGCGCGACAACCGTCAATCGCACGGGAACGAATGTCGCCCCCTGAACACGATCAAGATCGCGCGCTCTGGCCGCGTAGTAGTGCGCGAAATCGACGGCTTCGCTCACCTCGGTGTCGCCCTCGGAAATCGTCTTTCCGGTTTCGTGGGCCATGATTTCAATGAGTCGGTGCCGATTTGCGGCGAGCGCGATGGCGGCGCGATCAAGAACCTCGGCGCGCTTCATCGCGGGCTTCGAACCCCACGCAACTCCGTATCGAATGACGGTCTGAATGGTCGCGTCGAGCGTTTCGGAGTCGGTGATTGTCGAGGCCGCGAGGGTTTCTTCGCCCACGTGCGAGTCGACGGAGTTCGCAAGAATCGTGCGTCCCCACGCGCGATTCGCGGCGATTGCGGGATCGGTGTCGGGTTCGTTGCGGAACCACGATGAACTCGTGCCGTGCGAACCGCGACGCAAGCCCAGCACGACCGCCGTGAGGTCTGAGGTCGGAACGGGAGCCGTCGTTTGGCGATTGCCCGGCGCCCCAACCCCGCCGGGCGCAATGTCTGTTGCCCACTCGGTCTCGCGATTTTGAGATCGGAAGGGTCGCGGGTTTGACCCCGCCGATGCGACAAGGTTGGCAACCGACGCGAGAAACCGATCACGTTCTCGCTCGAATAGACGTGTGTCTGACGAGATGTCGGACACCGCCGACATGAAATTGTCGGGACTCGCGTTTTCTTCGAGGCGCCGCACGAGGTACGCAATTGCCGATTCGAATTCGCGCGGATCGACGACGGGCGTGTAGAGCAAGAGGCGGCCGACATCGCGGCGAACCGCGGCGGTCTGGCCGGTCGCCATGCCGAGAAGCATTTCAAAATCGACCCGGTCTTCGACACCCCGTCGGCGCGCGAGCAACCACGCGAGCGCGACGTCGAAAAGGTTATGGCCGGCGACTCCAATCTTGACCGCTTGTGTGTTACGAGGAGTGAGAACCCAATCGAGCAAGCGCTTGTAGTTTGTGTCGGTTTCTTGCTTCGTGTGATACGGCGCGACCGGCCAGTCGTGCACGCGCGCGTCGACGTTTTCCATCGCCAAATTTGCCCCTTTGACGATCCGCACCTTGATTGCAGCACCGCCGATTTCATGACGCGCAATCGCCCACTCGGTCACTCCTTGAAGGGCACTGAGCGCGTCGGGCAGATAAGCCTGAAGCACAATGCCCGCTTCAACGCGAAGAAGTTGCGGCTGACTCAGAAGGCGCTCAAAAACGGCAATCGTGAGATCGAGGTCTCGATACTCCTCCATGTCGAGATTTATAAACGTCGGGACGGTCGTTGTCGAAGCGCGCTCGTAGAGCGGAGTTAAGCGCTCGACGACTCGATCAACAGTCTCGTCGAAAGACCACATGGACAACTGACTCGTAATTGACGACGCCTTAATGGACACGTAGTCGACATCGTCTCGCTCAATGAGCGTTCTTGTGCCGTCGAGGCGATGCTCGGCTTCTTTGTCACCCAGGACCGCTTCACCCAACACATTGAGGTTCAATCGGTCGCCTCGCGCGCGCAGGGTCGCGAGCGTGCGACCCAGGCGCGCGGGCGTCGCGTCAACGATGAGGTGGCCTACCATCTCCCGCAAAATGCGCCGTGCGATGGGAACGACAACCTGAGGGATGACGGGCCCCAATGCGCCACCGACGGCTATTGCCCAGCGCAAGTAGAGGGGCAAGAACGCGGGAACCTTGTGCGAGAGGGTGAAGAGATTGTGCCCGGCAACCGAGAGATCGTCGGGTCGGGCAACGCCATCGACGAATCGAACCGTGAAGTCGAGACCCTCGGAATCGCGCAATACGCTCGCGAGGTACTCGGCGCCCGGTTCGGGAACCGCGCGAGCGCTCGCGGCAACCCACGAGCGGACCGTCTCGATGGCATCCTGGGCGAGGTCGCTCACGCTCACGTGTCGCTGGCGCTCGAGTTCGCTCATGATTCGACACTAAGACGTGGCGGCCGTTTCGGGCTGCATGCGGCGCGCAAATCGGCCAAACGAGCGGCGTCGATCACGCTGTTGGCGCCGCGCGACGCGGCTCGTCGACGTGGCGCTCGGGGGATCCCGTGTAGACACTGAGAGGCCGAATGAGCGAGTTTGACTCGTATTGCTCGATGACGTGTGCGGTCCACCCGATCACGCGCGCCGCGACGAACAGCGGCGTAAAGGTGAGCGTATCGAATCCTATGAGTCGGTAGAGCGGCCCCGCGGGGTAATCGAGATTGGGTTTTACGTTCTTTCGCGTGTCCATCGCCAATTCGAGTGCGTGGTAGGTGTCGAGCAAGTCGTTTCGACCCGCGTGTTCGGCGAGAATCGCGAGAGCGTCGCTCATGGTGGGGACGCGCGAGTCGCCGTTTTTGTAGACGCGGTGACCGAATCCCATGATCTTGCGCTTCGCGTTGAACGCGTTGTCCAGCCACGCGTCGACACGGTCGACCGAGCCAATTTCGTCGAATGCGTGCATGACGGCTTCGTTTGCGCCCCCGTGAAGCGTGCCTTTGAGCGCGCCGACGGCTCCCGTCACCGCGGAATAGAGATCGGACAGGGTCGATGCGATGACCCTCGCCGCGAATGTCGACGCGTTAAAGCCGTGCTCCGCGTAGAGAATCATAGACACTCGAAACGCGTCAACGGCCGGACCGTCGGGAACGCGACCAAATGTCTGGTGCAGAAAATTCTCTGCGTAGCCCAAGTCGTAGCGCGGTTCGACGAGGTCGAGGCCGCGTCTGCGCCGCTGATCGTACGCGACAATTGCGGGAAGAACCGCGAAAAGCCGAACGGCTTTCGACTCATTCGCGTGGGGTGACGAGACCTCTGTCGTGGGGTCGGCGGCGCCAATGACACTGATCGCGGTGCGCACAATGTCCATCGGATGAGCGGATGTCGGCACCGCGTCAATGACCGCGCGGACAATTTCGGGAAGCGCGCGGTGCGATCGTTCCACCGATTCGAACTCTGCCAATTGCTCCGACGTCGGTAACTCGCCGTTCCACACGAGATACGCGACCTCTTCGACGGAGCGATTGGCGGCGAGTTCGTGCACGGGATATCCGCGATAAAGAAGCGAATTCGTCTCGGGGTTAATGCAAGAAATTGCGGTCGAGTCGGCGATTACGCCATCGAGACCCTTGCGAATGTCTGCCGTCGGACTCGTGGTGCTCATTGTGCTCCTCACGCGTGGCTGGGTACCCCCCAATCTAGCGGCGAACCGCCGACCTAGTCGGCTCGGGAAGCGCGAAACGTGGTGACCGACTCGTCGAACGAACCGTATCCCGCGTAGTCAACGAGGTCGTAGAGGTCGGCGCGACGGTGCATGTGCGTGAGTTCTGACTCGAGCGACCCGTGAGCGAGAAGCGTGTCGAGCCCGCGCGCGGCGGCGCCCATCGCGAGCCGCAAGAGCGAAACCGGGTAGATGACGAGTGCAACGCCCGCGGCCTCGAGGTGTTGTCGGTTAAACAGGTCGCTTTTGCCAAACTCGGTCATGTTGGCGAGCACGGGCGCGTCAACTGCTGAGCACACGGTCTCAAATTCGCTGAGGCTTTCGAGTGCCTCGGGAAAGATTGCGTCGGCCCCCGCGTCGCGGAACGCTTTCGCGCGCTCAATGACTGCCGGGAGTCCGTCAACGGCTCGAGCGTCGGTTCTCGCGATGATCAGCAGGTTCGGATCGCGCCGCGCGCTCACCGCCGCGCGAATGCGCTCGACTGCGTCGTCGAGACTCACAATGTGTTTGCCCTCGAGGTGGCCACACCGCTTGGGGTTCACTTGGTCTTCAATGTGCAAACCCGATACTCCCGCGTCTTCGAGCGTTTGCACCGTGCGAGCAACATTGAGGGATTCACCAAAACCCGTGTCGGCGTCGACAATTGAGGGGAGGTCAATCATTCGCGTCATGTGCATTGACCGGTCAGCGACTTCGCTGAGCGTTGTCAGGCCGATGTCGGGCAAGCCCAGATCGGCCGACACAACGGCCCCCGAAACGTAGACACCGTCGAATCCTTTTTGTTGAATGAGCCTCGCGGACAGCGCGTTGAACGCCCCCGGGAAGGCGAGTAGCGCGCCGCTCGAGAGCCGCTTGCGAAGCTGCGCGCGCTTTACCGCGGGCGTTATTGTCGAATACAGCACTAGAAAAGCCCTTCTCGCGGTGTCTGTGCGCCGAGACGGTCGCGCGGGACGACAAACGTCAGTTCTGCCAATTCGGGTCCGGTCAGCGTCGGCAAGCGCTGGGCGGTGTCGAGAAACCGTTCGATTTCGTCGGCGTCGAGAACTCCGTCGGCGAGCGAGTGGAACTTCGCGACGTAGTTGTCTCGCCCAAATGGTCGCGCGCCGCGGGGGTGCGCGTCGGCCACGGCGATCTCGCCGACAACGGTCCGACCGTCAACGAGGGTCGCTTCCACGCGGCCACCGAACGCGTGAGAATCGGGTTCGAGTGAGTGGTACCGTCTCGTCCACTCATCGTCTTCGCGCGTGCTCACGCGCGACCACAGCTCGACGGTGTCGGCGCGCCGCGCTCGCTCGGGCTCGTATGATCGCTCATGATGCCACTCGCCGTCTTGAAGCGCGACCGTGAAAATGTAGGCGATTGAGTGGTCGAGCGTTTCGCGCGACGCACCGGGGTCGTATTTGTGGGGGTCGTGCGCTCCCGAGCCAATGACCACGTGGGTGTGGTGCGAGGTGTCAATGACAATTGTTGACACGTTCCGCGGATCCGCGAGCTCGGGGTGCTCGGTGTGCCAATCAAGGGCAAGATCGATGAGCGCTTGCGCTTGATACTCGGCCGAGTGTTCTTTCGTGTAACTCTCGAGGATCGCCCGTTTTGGTTCGCCGAGGTCGGGCAGGGGCACCGCGTAGTCGGCGGCGGGCCCGTCGAGCAACCACGCAATCACGCCGTCTTCGCCCTCGTAAATCGGTGCGGGGCTGGTTTCGCCCCGCAGGGCGCGGTCGACTGATTCGACGGCCATTTTTCCCGCAAACGCGGGAGCATACGCTTTCCAACTTGAAATGTCGCCTTTGCGGGATTGTCGCGTCGCGGTCGTCGTGTGAAGCGCTTGCCCAATCGCGTGAAAAATGGTCGCCTCGTCGAGCCCGAGAAGAGTGCCAATGCCCGCGGCAGCCGACGGACCCACGTGCGCAACGTGATCAATCTTGTGCGAGTGCAAGTCGATTGATCGCGCAAGATCAATGTGAATTTCGTATCCCGTTGCAATCCCGCGAACGAGGTCGCGACCGGTCACCCCGCGCGTGGCGGCCGCGTGCTGCGCGACCGCGAGAATGGGCGGGATATTGTCGCCCGGGTGCGAGTACTCCGCCGCGAGAAACGTGTCGTGAAAGTCGAGCTCGCGCACCGCGACCCCGTTCGCCCACGCGCCCCACTCGGGAGAAACCCGAGACGTTGCGTCGACTCCAAAAACCGTCGAACCGTCACCCGTGAGTCCGCCGTCGGGCACGGCGCGGTGAGCGAGAGCTTGAGCGCGCGCCGAAACAACCGAGCGACGCCCGACCGAGGCCGCGGCAACCGCCGCATTGTCAATCACGCGGTTAGTAACCATTTCGGTCACGTCGTCGTCCACCTCGACCGCGTCGGTCGCGACGCGCGCCATGAGCCACGCAAGCTGTTCTTCTCGAGCGAATCGCTCGCTGCTCGCATGAACCCGAACACTGTGATTCTTCACACGGCTACCGTATCGGCTGGCGCTGCCCGTTTTTCACTCGACGTGGGAAAGCCTGCGGCGAGTCATCCACACGATTACGAGGGCTGCGGGGACAAACGCTAACAACCACGGTGCACCGCTCTCTTGCGTGCTCGTCGCGATGGTCGCGGTGATGACGACGGAAATTACGAGAGCGTCGGCTTGCCAATACGCGATCATGAGGCCCGAAAGGTCCCCAAACGGTGTGGAGACGGGAGCGAGCAAGCTGATGGGCATCGGTCCCTTGGCACAATCGAATAGTCGCACGACAATGAGAAACACGTGACTGACGATGACGGTGGGTACCGCGAGAAGTGGCGCACCGATTGAGACGCCCCCTGCGATTCCGCTCCCCGCGAGAACCAGCACGCACGAGAGTGGCAGCGTCGTGTGGAAGAGAAGAAGCGTGAGCCGATCGACTCCGTAGAGAGTTACGTGTCCGGCGGTTTCGATCACGTTCCGGTACCCATCGCACCACACACCGAGAGCGAGGTAGCCGAGCAGGGGCCCCGCAATTGCCGGGAACCAGCGCAGTTCGCCGGGCGTGACAGACACCGTCGCGAGGAGGAAACCGGCTGCTACGAGTCCACCGCTCGCGGCGACGAACCGGACCGGGGTGCGCAATGAACCGATCACGTCCCGCACCAAAAATGTCACGATGAGCCGACGCGCGCGAATTGCGCGCCACTTTCTGCCGAGTTGTGGCGGAGTGCGGAACGTTGAGAGTGCGCCGGCAAGATCGCCCGTGGCCCCCAAAACACCGACCGTTTGCCAGCGTCGGGCGTGAGCCAAGAGGTCGGGCCCCGTCAATCCGTCGAGCAACGCGGGAATAGTCGCGACCGCGATCACCGAGAGAAGGGCGAGCAGCGCGAGTTCCGGCCCCGCACGATCACCGGGCATCGCCGGATAGAGCGCGGCGGCCCATCCCCACGGAACAACGCCGCGAGCGAGCGGAACAACGAGAGTGATGATCGTTGCCGCCGCTATGCCCGCCGCGACGGTGATCGCCGTGAGGGTCGTCAAATATTGGCCGAGAAGCCACAATACGCTCGCCACAACCGCGACGAGGGCCGTCCCAACGATAAAGGCCCCCGTCGCTGCGGCTCCTTCGACGGGAGCAAGCACGACGCCGAGAAGTGACGCGAGTGCGGTCAATGAGACCGTGAGTATCGCCGCGGAAATGAGAAATGGGCGCGTGAGGGTTCGGCTTCTCTTGAGGTCGTTCCCGGCAACCGCGACGGTGAGAAACGGACTCAGCAACGCGGGACCGCGTACTCCTTCTCCGAGAAGGACGAGTGCAACGAATACACCGCCGACGAGCGTGTGAACCGCCGGGATGGCAGCGGGCCCTCGCAGCGCAGAGAGGGTGGCCGGTTGCGCCAGACCGAGCACGCTCGCGCGAACGAGCGGAACCACGACGACGAGGGTGATCAAGACCGCCGCGTAGAGACGGTACCCGACGCTCTCAATGGTTCGCGCTCCGGCCCGCTCTCGGCGAACGTCGCGGACACGGCGAAGCGTTGCGCTTGCGCTCATCCCGTCGCACCCGACAGTGCGAGTCTCTTGGTGGCGACCGCGTCAATGAGGGAGGCATTGTGGCTCGCGATGATCACGGTTGTGCCGCCGTCAATCAGCGCACGCAATTTCCGCGTGATCAGTGCGAGTCGTTCGCGGTCGAGGCGCTGTTCTGGCTCATCGAGAAGGAGCACGTCAAACGGGCGAGCGAGTGTGAGCGCGAACGAAAAAAGCTGCGACTGACCGGACGACAGTTCGTGAGGGAACCGCTCGCTCAAACGACCGATCTCACACTCGTCTAACAGCGTTCGTGCGCGATTTCGGGCTGACGCGGTACTCGACCCCCACGAGACGCCGACGAGACTGAGGTGTTCTTCGAGCGTTAGATCGCGAGCGATTGGCGCAGACCCGATTTGCCCGGCCACGGCCCGTCGGAAGCGACGATCACGCTCGTTCACCTCGAGCCCGGCGACGGAAGCGCGGCCGGACGAGGGCCTTTTTACGCCCGCCAAGACGCGAAGCAAGGTTGTCTTTCCCGAGCCGTTCGCTCCGGTCACGGCAAGACACTGACCTTTTTCGAGTGAAAATGTGGTGGGGAGCAACAGCGTGCCGTCGTGTGCGGTGACTCCGAGTGATTCGGCCACGACACAGTTTTCCGCGCGCAACCCGATCACCGCGCTCTCACCCATCACGGGTTCCGGCCCGAGGGTTGACACCTTCGCGACGGAGAACGCGACCAGCGCATTGGCTGCTTTGTTGTCGACGTGCACGCGATATTTTTCCGTGGGTGATTGAGATGAGCGGAAACCGGCACAGTACTACGTAATCTCGAATTGCGGCCCTGGCGAGTCGGGTCCACTGTGTACCCGGTGGAATCGTCACATTGGCACCCGTGCGGGGTCAGTTTTGTGTAACGGGTCCGCGAAGGTAGTTGTTGAGGTCGTTGCGGAACTGGGTGAGCGCGGCTTGGTGGGTGTCGATGTAGTGCTTGTCATGTGCGATTTGAACGGCGAGTCCGATGCCGACGAGGTTGGTGCTGATTTTGCACTCGATGTCTGCGGTCGCGGTTGCGATTTGTTTGGAGTCGACCGTTTCCGAGCGATACCACTCTTCGTCGCCTACGGCGGCGAGAGGGTCGAGGTAGTCGAATCCGCGCTCTTTCATGCAGGTGCTCCATTTTGTGACGGCGGCAGTGTATCTGTTGTCGTTCAGAGGGTTTTTCGGGCCGCGCTCAGGAAGGATGCTCGGGTGCATGAAATCAGACCAAGTTACCCCGCCGGGTGCCTCTTTTGCAGAGTCCGTTTCGCAATCTTGTGAAACGGACTCTGCACCTAAAGGTCCCCTACTGAAAAGGGCGCCAGGATCGCCAGGTGGAGCCTGGTAACCGTATTGAGTTGCGTTAGTCGTGTCGAAGAATCCCCAGACATTAGCCCTGACCACGCGATCTCGGAACCCACTGTTGATGAAGGCGGCAAGTTCAGAAGGGTTGGCTGCGAAGTCAAACTTTCCCGTAACACCGCGTATGGTGAGGCAGCGATTGATGGCATTTTGCTGAACCTGAGCGACCTGAATTGCCTCTGCTGAGGAGGGCAAGTAGGCGTCAATCGGTCGTGCAACCTGTGTCTCACTCGACACTGAGGCGATGCTGCCAAGTGCCGGTTCGGTTACTTCAGCAGTTCTCCCATTCCCCGCCGCGCACGCTGTCAATACAGACGGGACCATAAAAAGGGCAAAAAGATTCCATCTTCGCGCGAAGCACTGCACGCCCCGCCCGCAGTCACTCCGAGGCGACATGTATATGTGTGATCGTCTTCGCTGGACGAACCATCATCGTGCGGTATTTTTGGAAGTGGATCGAGTTAGCGTCGCTTGGTTTGACGTAGCCCGCATTGTTTCCCGAACGAATCCTATTGACATTGTTGAGAGTCACGTCTACGTCTCCCCAGCCTCCCCAACATGTGGAGTGATCGGAAATTAAAATTAGCCAATCGTCTTTTTGGCAATCGCGGTCCTCTATGCGAATGATGGCGTTGGCTGCTCCGCCGCCGACTAGAGCGAGGCCCAGGGTTAGTGCTCCCGCTGCGGCTACGCCAGTGAGGGTTTTCCATATTTTCATGGGTCTTTTTCCTTACTTGATTTGGGATTGTTTCTTCGTCTTACCGCAGTTCTGTAGAGATAAAACGAACAGTTCTAGTCGATGCTGCCCCCTCGAACTGGCGTCAACTATCTGACGAGAATGATTGCAGGTCACGACACGTCATGGCAATACTCGCCCGCCAAATTTGTCAACGATTGCCCACCGGAAATTCACCCCACTTTTCGCCGCGTGGGGAGCTAAACTACGACAACCGTCCCGAACCGGTACTGATCGTTGTGACACACGTAAGGGGCAGTGGGGTGAGAAGGAAGCGCAGGTTTCTGTTTCGAGATTCCGCCGCGCAGAATGCAAACGGGCGGTCAGAACGCGGCGACGCGTCGGTCGCCGCGTTTCCGCTCCCGGTTCGAGGCCATTTAAGAATCGTCGCTCCGACAATCATCGGAGGTCACGTTGATTTCGTGGCTCCGCGAAGGTAGTTGTCGAGGTCGTTGCGAAACTGGGTGAGCGCTTCCCGGTGGGTGTCAATGTAGTGCTTGTCGTATGCCGTTTGGACGGCAAGGCCGATCCCGACGAGGTTGGTGGAGATTTTGCAATCAATGTCGGCTGTGGCGGTTGCGATTTCTTGTGAGTCGGCAGTCTCCAATTGATGCCATTGTCTGTCGCCGATTGCGGCGAGAGGGTCAGGGTAGTCGAATCCCTTTTCGTTCATGCACGAGCTCCAATTGCCGACAGCGGAAACGTATCGGCTGTCGTTGACGGCAGACTTCGGCCCACCATCGGGGAGAACAGCCGTTTCAGACGTAAACTCCGACCAACCGGCTTGGCCAGGCGTATTACTCGTTGACCTTTCAGCACACGTGGAGATAATTTCCCAGGCTGGGATGCCCCCTGAGATATGTGACTCAAGCGGCCCTCGGTCTTCAGCCGGTCTCTTGTAGCCGTATTGGGCCGCATTCGTGGTGTCGAAAAAGCTCCAAAAACTTGCCATCACGACTCTGCCTCGCAACGAGCTGTTGACAAAGGCGGCAAGATCAGTCGCGTTCTGTTCGCGTTTTGCCGTGAGCCCGTGTTCGGCAAAGCAACGGTTTTCCGTTTCCAGTTGCAAGAGAGCGGTCTGACGTATCTCGTTTGATGAGGGCAGAAAAACGTCAATCGGTCGTTTCACTTGCATTTCGTGTGTTATCTGGCGTACGTCGCCAAGGACAGGTTCATTGTTTTCGCCGCTGCCGTTGTCCCCCGCCGCACACCCCGAAAGCACGAGGGCGATGGAGAGTACGACCACCACATTGGGGGCTGCTGAGGCTTTTGTTGACTGTTGATCTCTGAGGGCCGTGTTGGTTCTTGGTGGAAAGATGTGTGTCATGTCTAAGCCTTACCCGATCGAATTTCGTTGCGATGTTGTTGCGGTTGCTCGAAGAAAAGAAGCGTCGTTGTCGCAGGTAGCGAAGGATTTCGGAATTTGCGATGCGACGTTAGCGACGTGGTTGAAGCGAGCTGATATCGAGGACGGTGTTCGTCCGGGTATTACCGATGCTGACGCTGCCGAGATTCGTCAGATGAAGAAGCGGATGCGTTTGCTTGAGCAGGAGAACGAAGTTCTTCGGCGGGCTGCCGCGTATTTGTCGCAGGCGGGGTTACCAAAAAACTGATGTACCCGCTCGTGAGAGAGCTTGCCGCTGCCGGTGCCCGAATCAGGGTGCCGGTGGCGGTGACGTGTCGGGTTTTGAAGTTCTCGAAGCAGGGGTATTACCGGTGGGTGCGCACCCCTGTCAGTGACCGTGCGTGGGACGACGCTCACGTGACCAATGCGGCGGTGGATGTTCACCGTGATGATCCGATGTTCGGTTACCGGTTCATTGCTGACGAACTCGCCCAACGGGGCTTCGCCGTCTCGGAACGGCGCGTGTGGCGCCTGTGTTCGCAGCAGAAGCTGTGGAGCATGTTCGCGAAGAAACGCGGAAGAAACCGCACACCCGGTCCGCCCGTGCACGACGACAAAGTCAAGCGAGTATTCACCGCAACAGCAGCGAACGAGCTTTGGTTGACCGACATTACGGAGCACCCAACGCAAGAGGGAAAACTGTATTTGTGCGCGGTCAAGGATGTTCACTCCAACCGGATCGTCGGGTACTCCATCGACACACGGATGAAAGCATCACTAGCTGTTCGGGCCGTCCGAATGGCAATCCAACGCCGCAACCCGATACGAACAGTGGTCCACTCGGACAGGGGGTCCCAATTTCGTTCGAAAACGTTTGTTCGCACGCTCAAGAACAACGGGCTCGTCGGATCGATGGGAAGGGTCGGTGCGTGCGCTGATAACGCCGCAATGGAATCGTTTTTCTCGCTGCTGCAAAACAACGTCCTGAACACCCGGCGTTGGCAGAACCGGGAAGACCTCCGCCTCGCGATCATCACGTGGATTGAAGCCACCTACCACCGCAGGCGCCGACAACGCGCCCTCGGGAAACTCACACCCATCGAATACGAGACAATAAGACCAGCCGCCACCCAGGCGGCCTAAACCAAAAAGTCAACAAAAGCTACAGCAGCCCCTTGGCTGCTTTGTTGTCGATGTGCACGCGATATTTTTCCGTGGGTGATTGAGATGAGCGGAAACCGACACAGTACTACGTAATCTCGAATTGCGGCCTTGTTGAGTCGGCTCCAGTGTGTACGAGTTGGATTCGTCGCATTGGCACTCGTGCGGGGTCAGTTTTGCGTGACGGGTCCGCGGAGATATATGTCGAGGTCATTTCGAAACTGGGTCAGCGCTTCTTGGTGCGTGTCAATGTACTGCTTGTCGTAGGCGGTTTGAACGGCGAGTGCGATGCCGACGAGGTTGGTGGAGATTTTGCAGTCGATGTCGGCGGTCGCGGTTGCGATTTCTTGCGAGTCCGCGGTTTCCGTGTCACTCCATTGCTCATCGCCAATGGCGGCGACCGGGTCGGAGTAGTTGAATCCGCGTTCTTTCATGCACGTGCTCCATTTGGCCACAGCTTCGACGTAGCGGCTGTCGTTGAGTGGAATGGTGGGCCCGCGCTCGGGAAGAGAACCAGAATCCGCAAGTCGTATTGCGTCAAACTCACCCGGCGCGTCTTGCCGAACCCGGTCGATGCATTCCAGGATTTCGGCTTCGCGATCACGAAATTTCGTTTCCTGACCGTCAGGGCTTGCTGCCATGAGAACTCCGAGCTCCCCGGGCGGTCGTTTATAACCGTGATGGTTTGCGTTGGTGGTGTCGAAGTACGCCCAGAGGTCGGACCGAACTACTCGGTCTCGTATGGAACTGTTGATGAACATTGCAAGGTCCGACGGGTTGCGTGCAAACGAGTATTTCCCCGTGATGCCATGTTTCGCATAGCAATCTGTTATCGCGTTTTCTTGAATGTGTGCAACCTCAAGTATCTCGCCTGGTGAGGGCAGGAAAACGTCAACTGGCCGCGCCGCTTGCGCTTCATTCGACACCGTCCCGATGGTTTCTAGTGTGGGTTCTAGTGAACCTCCGGTGCTGCCTTCCACCGTGCACCCCCCCAGAAGGAACACGGTGGAAAGCAGGGCCGGGGCCCAAGAATTCTTCATCGCAAATTGCTCATTGTCACTGTCTAGTAAATCCATATCCTCTTGATAGTCGTTTCGGCGAAATTATGCGTTTGCCATTTTGAAAAACGGGCAACAGGACCCGCGGCATTTGAGACATTGCCTCTGTTGTTCCCTGACTTCAGCCTAAATATCCGGTGAAGGTCTACGTCAGTGCGTCCAGCGTCCGCCCAACAAGACCCACCAGGCCAGAGGGCTCGGGAATGTAGATTCAGGTATTCATTTCCAAAACACATCACTTTGCGGACAGCGTGGGCCGATCCCGCTCCGCCCAGCGCGAGTCCTAAGGTGAGTGCGCCGGTTGCGGCGACGGTAGCGAGGGTTTTTCCTATTTTCATGATTGTTTCAACTCCATATTGTGGGATTTTTCCTTCGTCGCGCCATTAAACGCGGGCCGGACAAAGGAATCGTTTCTCGTCGACGCCATCCCCCTCGAACTAGCGTCAACTTTCTGCTCAGAATGGTTGCACGTGACGACGCGTGAGGGCAATACTCGCCCGCCAAATTCGTCAACGATTGCCCGCCGGAAATTCACCCCACTTTTCGCCGCGCGGGGAGCTAAACTACGACAACCGTCCCGAACCGGTACTGATCGTTGTGACACACGTAAGGGGCAGTGGGGTGAGAAGGAAGAAGCGCGGGTTTCTATTTCGAGATTCCGACGCGCAGAATGCACACGGGCGGTCAGAACTCGGCGAAGAGTCGGCTGCCGCGTTTCCGCCCGCGGCGTCGCGCGTTATTCGCCGCCAGCGCGTGTTCGTGATTGTCGCCGCGTCGGCCGCGAGCCTTTCCATTGCCGGGTTGCTCGCGTCGTTACTCGTCAAATCACCGGCCCAACGCGCTGCCGAGGCTTCTCCGCCGTCGCCATCGGAATTGACGTCGCACGTGCAGCGAAAAGTTCTCGACAACACCGTCACGGTGCGCGGAACCGTCGCCGCGGTCAATAGCGTCGCCGTCACACCGGCACTCACGTCAACGAGTGCCGCGGCTATTGTCACGGCGCTGCCGAAGGCCGCGGGCGACGTGGTGAACGCGGGTGACGTCGTCGCTCAAGTGTCGGGTCGGCCGATTATTGCGCTCCCGGGCGAGATTCCGGCGTATCGAGACGTCAAACCCGGAGCGAAAGGTGGCGACGTCAAGCAATTGCACGGCGCTCTCGCGTCGCTCGGTTATCTCTCGACGCGGTCGGACAGCAGCACGTTTGGTTCGGGCACGAAGCACGCGATCACGGCCCTCTACCGCGACCGCGGCTTTGAACCCGTGAGCACGTCCGACGTCAATCAGGGCGAAACGGCCGCGATCCAGTCGGCCCGGCACGCCGTGACCGAAGCGAAGCGAAAACTCAAAGCCGACACGATTGCCGCTCAACAGGCGACCGATACCGTTGAGAGAGCGCAAGCACACCAGCACGTGACCGACGGCCACCACGACGTCGCGTCTGCTCAAGAGGCGCTCGACGAGCTCGAAGGAACAACCGGCGTGCAGATCCCCCTCGCAGAACTGGTTTTTGTTCCCGCCCTCCCCGCGACGGTCGGCAAAGTAGATGCCACGGTGGGCGCGACCCTCTCCGGCACAACGGGCGCGATGATGACAATCAACACGGGAAACCTCGTCGTGCAAGCCGCCGTTCCACCGGGCAGCCACACGGGGCTTTCCGCGGGCCAGCAGGTCGTCATTTCTGACGACGTGAATCGACGCACAACAGAAGGAGCGGTCACAGCGCTCGGGGAGTTCACGAGCGGCGACAGCGGACCCCAACCCGCGGCCGGAAACGGCGCGGCACCCGTGCCCGGCGGGCCGGCCCCCGTCTCGGCAAAACCCGGGTATCCGCTCACCGTCACACCGCACGCGGCGCTCGACGCGAGTTGGCTCGGCAAAGACGTGCGCCTCACAATCGTGACCGCTCAATCACACGACCCCGTCCTCGTCGTCCCCGTCGCCGCGATCTCCTCCGCGGCAGACGGCTCAGCTTTCGTCACCGTGCTCCGCCCCGACGGCTCCAAGCGAAAAACCCCCGTCGCCACCGGAATGATTGCAACCGGCGAAGCCGAAGTTGCGCCCAAAGAGTCTGATCAGCTGTCGGCAGGCGACAAAGTCGTTACCGGTTAAGACGAAGCATGAGTTTCCCCGCGGCGGAATTCCCGCTCGTCGACGCCGCGTCGGCGCGCGCGCGCGAACACCTGCTCCCGCGACCGCCCGTCATCGCCATAAGCGCGCTCTCGCGCACCTTTCACGGGCCACCCGTCGTGCACGCCCTCGCCGCCATTGACCTCACGGTTGAACGCGGCGACTACCTCGCGATTGTCGGGCCCTCCGGTTCAGGAAAATCCACGCTGCTCAACCAAATCGGTCTCCTCGACACCCCAAGCTCGGGTCGCTACCTTCTCGACGGACTCTCGACCACCGAACTGACCGAAACACAACGAACCGCGCTTCGAGGGCACCGAATCGGGTTCGTCTTTCAAGACTTCCACTTGCTCAGCTATCGCACCGCAACAGAAAACGTCGCGCTCGGTCAGCTCTACATCGGAAAACCCGACGCCGAGCGCATCGCAGCGGCCCGCGACGCGCTCACGCGCGTTGGGCTCGCCCACCGCCTCGACGCGTTTCCCTCAACAATGTCCGGCGGAGAGAGACAGCGAGTCGCAATTGCGCGAGCGCTCGCGACCCAACCCAGCCTGCTTTTGTGCGACGAACCAACCGGCAACCTCGATTCGGCAACCGCCGCCCACGTCCTCGACCTCTTCGACCACCTCAATAAAGAAGGAGTAACAATCGTCGTCATTACTCACGACCCCGAAACCGCCGCGCGCGCCACATCGCGCGTGACCATCCACGACGGTCACATCGGCGCGTCATGAACGCGCCCATCTCTCGCACCAAATTGTCGGCCCGCGATCTCGCGAAAGAATCACTCGCGGGCGTGAGTCAGCGCCCGAGCCGCACGGTGCTCACGATGCTCGGCACGGTCCTCGGTATTGGCGCGTTCGTTGCGGTCCTCGGACTCACCGCGACCGCATCGGGCCAAATCTCGAGCACCTTCTCCGAACTCAAAGCAACCCAGGTCACCGTCACCGACGCGGGAGAAACTGACGCGAAAGACACCGTCTACAGTTTTCCCGACAACGCCGACGCCCACATCAGCGCACTCAACGGGGTCGTCACGGCGGGTCGAAGCTGGCCAATTCCCGGAATCGGATCAAGCGTGTCCACAACCCTCGACCCGCGCAGCCCCCACGTTCAAATGACCGTCAACGCCGCGTCGCCCGGATACCTGAACGCCGTGCAACCCACCATGAAGTCCGGAGCGCTCTACAACGCATTCCACGAAAACAACGCCCTGCACGTCGTCGTTCTCGGTGCGGGAGCAGCCCGACAACTTCGAATCAGCTCCGCCGACGAACAACCAACCGTGTTCATTTCCGACACCGCGTACACGGTTGTGGGCATTATGAGCGACGTGAAACGCGAACCCGCCGCGCTCTCCGCGCTCTTCATTCCCGCGACAACCGCACTCATCGCACACGGCGAACCCACAACCATAAGTCCCGCAACCATGCTCATCGAAACAACACTCGGCGCCGCTCCTCTCATCGCGACACAAGCAGCCACAGCACTACGCCCCGACAAACCCGACCTTTTGCGGGCCACACCCCCCCACGACACGTCGACCCTCGAAAACACCGTGACCGGCTCACTCAACTCGCTCTTTCTCATTCTCGCGTCCGTGACCCTCTTTATCGGCGCGATTGGCATTGCCAACACGACCCTCGTCGCGGTCATGGAACGCACGCCAGAAATCGGCCTCCGCCGCGCAATCGGAGCCCGACCACGAGACATTGCGGTTCAATTCCTCACAGAAACCGCCGCAATCGGCACCCTCGGCGGACTCATTGGCACCACACTCGGCATTGCGATTGTTTTGACAACCGCAATCGTGCAATCCAGCACCGCGATCATTGACCCGTGGCTCACCCTCCCCGCGCCCCTCATTGGAACGCTCGTCGGACTCCTCGCTGGGCTCTACCCCGCCCACCGCGCCGCGCGCGTTCAACCCGTCGACGCCCTCCGCCGATGAGGGGGCCGCCTAATTCACCGATCCGGCTGCGGTGGTAGGTGGCGTCGATTCAGGTGAGGCTAACGCATCGGCGAACGCTGCCCACGCGACAACTGCATAGAGTGCAGCTGAGATCAGCATAGACACCCCAAAAGTCGTAAGAATGACAAGAGCTGACGATGCCGTTTGGTACACAAGAAGCGATCCCATCGGCACCAGAACGGGAACGGTCGCCAGCATTGTACCGGCCATCGCCCTCACAATCGGACTCGAAGACAACGAGTGACCGACGATCCCGGCGAGCGTGACGGTAATCGCGGCAAGTGGAGCGACGAGCAGGATGACACTCGTGACCGCCCACGACCGGGGCTGGATAACCACCCCCACAACCGCAACTGCCAGAAGCGTCACTACATAGAGGACGGCATCGGGAATCATCGCGTAGAAAAGGGCCCGAGTAGCTGGCACTCGCGACATCCACACGTGTTGGTGAGAGAGCTGGTTGGCCGACGTTTGGGCGGGCGAAGCAAGACCGAGCACGATCATCGCGATTCCCACAGCGATCCACACGTTTGCGTCAGGATGGGAAGAAATAACGATCCCACCTGCGAAGCAAAGAATCACCGTCAAAATGATTGACTGTTTTCGGCGTCTTCGGATTTGGCTCCACCCGCACAGTCGGATCGCCGCCAGAGGCGAGCGTGGCCATTTTTTTCGCGATGCGAGTCCAGTTGAGTAGTGCCCACCGCCAAGGGAGATGGGGCGTGCGCTCCCCGACAGGGCCGCAACCAAAATCGCGGCATTCGCGCTTTCTCGAGCCGCGGGTTCGATCAGGCGATTCGGACGCACCACGGCTGGAATGGCGATGATCATCGCGACCGAGATCACGACCGCGCACAACGCAGGGTCGGCCGATTCAGGGCGGATTATCCCCGTCAAGAGCGTCATCACTGTCGATTTCACATCGTTCACCACGTCAAATCCAGGGACGAAACCGAGAGAGAGAACCGTTTCGCCGATCCACACGAGAATCCACAGGATGCTCAGTGCAACGATGAGCCACCTCAGAATTTGCGATAGCGTCCCGATGTCGTGCAAACCGATGGATAAAGCTCGGACAAACAGTACGATCGCCGCGACTGAGAGCGAGCTTGCTAGCGCCAGCCACGGCGCCCGCCCTTGCAGCGACAACGACAGAGCGGAGAAAACAAGCGGCAAGAAGAGCGCGGCGAGCGCCGAGGCGAAAAGCTGCTCCAAAACGAGCAGGAATGGGCCGAATTTGCTGGGCAGTGTCCACGACACGTCTGCTGCGCTCCACCGCAATGGCGATCCTCGCTGCGATGTGACACCCACAGCACCAATCATCACTCCAAGAACTATTGATGCCGTATCGACGAATGTGTCCCTTGCAAAACGAGACGACTCGTTATCACCGTGGAGAAGGACCAAGAATGACAGCACTCCGCCAATAACTGCAGCAATGATCGTGACGGGATTGAGAATGGCACGGCGAACCGCCCGAAGCCGCGTGTGCAGGCGGGCTTGACCCAGTGCGAGACACGCGCCTCCAAAATGCACGGTCACGCCTCACCACCGTCGTGAACGTGCGCTTCGCCGAAAACCGACTGGTAGAGATCCTCGAGCGCGTGCGGATCATTCAATTGATCCTCGGTCAGGACGATACTTCGCACGATTCGCCCTTCGGAAAGCACAACGATGCGATCCGCAATGCGTTGAAGGTCGGCCAGTCCGTGCATTGCGACGAGAATTGCCTTGTGTTTTCCCCGAAGGTTCGCGAGTTCTTCGCGGAACGTTCGCGCGGACGACGGATCCATTCCGTTGAACGGCTCGTCGAATAGAAGGACATTCGATCCCTTGACTAACGCCATGATGAGCGCAAGCTTGCGTTTCATTCCTTGAGAAAGCTCGTGAGGCAAAGCGTCGATATGGTGTGAAAGTGAATACCGACGCATAAGCGTTTCTGCCATCTGATCGGAATCGAATACGCCATTCAACCGTTGCACGAATCGAACGTGCTCGATCACGCTCAGGCCCGGATAGAGATCCGGCTCTTCCGGCATAAGTGCCGTCTCTTGGCGAGCCTGACCGGTGCCGACGGAGTATCCGCTTATCGAGATGGTTCCAACGGGCGTGGCGTAGATTCCAGCAAGACATCGGATAAGAGTTGTCTTTCCAGCACCGTTTGGTCCGATCAGTCCGACGATTTCCCCGCCGCGAATACTGAGGCTCACGTCGCGTAGAACCTGTGCGTGTCCGACCGACTTTCGCAGAGAATCAACCGAAATGCTGGGGTTGGGACTATTCACGATTCTGGCTCAGAATCGTGAGCATTTCACCGGCTGTCACCTTCGAGGCGCCCAAGAATTCGTTCAATTTCCCCGACTGCACGGCAATCGCGAGGACACGTCGGATATCCACAACCCCTGTTTTCAGCGTTCGACCGAGGGCTGCCTTTAATTCCATCTCGGTCGAAATGCGACGCCTCTGAAAAATGCCAAGCCGAGGAAGAGCGCTTTTCGCGCGGGTAACAAGAGGATCGTTATTGAATCGCTTGGGCAATTCATCCTCAGGAGTGCATCGGCCCGCGGCAGCGAGCCAAACGGCCGAAACATGATCGAACCTCACCTTGCGATCACCAGAAACAGCAGCAAGGGTTCTGGCCGCTTCCATCACGCGCCGAACTTCAATGAGTCCATTCATGATTGCCTACCATTCTCGAGATCGCGTCGCTCGCACTATCGTCCGTTCATTCTTGGCCACACGGTTTGGCGGCCTGGATGCGTACCTAATTTAACCTTTCAAAGGGACCCACCACGTGACGTTCGACCAGGTAGGGGCAAACAACATAGAAAGCAGCCAATATCGCGATGCAAATGGAGGTTAGAACCCACATTGGGATTTCTGAATATAACCTGAAGCCATAAGCAAAGACGGCGGAAGATATGCTGCAACCTAGATAAATCGTTAGCGAGTATCGTCCGGCCCCGGCAGCCCCCCGGCCAAACCACGTTCGTTTAATTCTGCCCGAATATTTGACGCTCAACGCGCATGCGCAAAGAGCTATTGCGGGAGCGGCTATGAGGTGGGCCGCAGAACTCAGTGAAGCGATGGTGCCTCTGTCCTGAGTAAACAAACTCTGATGAAGAAGTTGGAACACGTATAACACAATCGCTGCAGGCGCAATATATTTGAGGACGATAACCCAAAACGCATTACCCTTTTCAGGGTCTGAAAAGAGATTGAGCCGCGCAATCCCCAAGCCCACCATGAACAGTCCAACTAGCTGCATAATTCCGATGAAGGCGAAGTCCTGGAAGTAACCGAACCAGTCCGCAAAGCGTTGCACTTGGACCATTGACCATTGACCCGATTGATACGCTAATTCAGCCGGTATTGCACCGCCCACATAATTTTCCGTTGCATCTTTAAGACTCTCAACAATCATTTGAGATAATCCACCTAGCTGAGCGCACGCGTCTACTACCGTGAAAACAATCGGAAATGTTGTGAGCGAAGCTCCCGCGGCGATCAAATATCGGGGACTTCGGCCTTGGAACTGAATTGATATGATCCCGGCTACCGCGTAATACGCGAGAATGTCTCCCCACCACACAAAGAGGCCGTGCAAAATTCCCAGCGCTCCCAATCCGAGGAGGCGGGTAGTTGCCGCTCGTTTGCCACCCTTCGATGCGAAGGCTCCGCTCAGCCCTACACTCATCACCAAGACAAACATCCCCATTCCAGCCATTGCTGGAATCGAAAGGAAAATAAATATTGCGATGTCATCCAAAGCGTTTCCCTCGAACGCGGGCTTTCCAGCTGCTTGGTGATATCGAATGCTCGTGAATATCAATGGCACGTTTGTTAGAACCAAGAGGCCCACTGCAATTCCCCGAACAAAGTCAGGCGCAAACAATCGGCCCGCCCTCGAAGATTGTGAGAGTTCTGGAATATCCACCGCGCGTTTACTCAGCATTGCGGTCTCGACTCAGTTCGGCCAGCGAAAGTGCGAACCTCCTTAATGAAAAAGGCGAATGCCCTCCCTGAACGCTCCCCGCGAGATTCTTTCCACCTTCGTTTTCCGGTTCGCAGACTCGATACCCATCGTCTTCAAGCTGTCGAAGATTCCTCTGAACCGTGAGCTTTCGCCGCATTTCATTATTAATCGCCGGAACAAATCCGACGGTGCCGGGGAAATTAAGGATCGTCAGTGTAAGCAGGTTGTTAGCCTGCCCCAAAGCAACCGCGGCGATGGTATTCGCGGTGGCCGGCGCGACGAGCATGGTGGTTGCGGTAGCTGCGAGCGAGACGTGGAGAGGTAGTTGTTGATCCCCCCCGAGCCTATCTCTGTGCACGCGGCAATCCAGAAGGCCACCGACGATCAATGGATTGACCAAGCGCGCAGCAGATGGGGTCATAATGCAGAGAAATCCCTCCGCAAGCTTTCCCTTCCACGTCGCTATTTCTGGAAGAAGGTTTACAATCCCAGCCGAACCCGAGACTCCAACCAGAAGGGTTCCCAGTGGAGCCATCACTGAGCTCCATTGATTGGCGACGATCGTTGGAGCAATAGGTATGGCCTGTTGGCCTCAATTCCATCAGCAACAAACTGGATATTTAGGCGGTCCCTTAGCCGATCCCGACTTGATTTCTCTCCCCGAGGTCCGGTTATCCACTCGCGAAGGCCGCAAGCTACCGAAATGCTCCTTTGCATCCCGGCGCTTACGCCCCCATTAGCTTCCATCCATCCGACCCCATTGCCACACCTCTTGGCGAAGGTTGACGTTGGCGCTCCCGCCTTGCCCAATGGACGACTAATTTCCGAAATTGTTGAAATCATCGCGTGCGCCGCCGATTTCTGAAGGTAGATCACAATTGAATCGGACCGCGGATACTCGCTTGCATCAGTTAGAAACTTCAATATCCACCGAACCCTTAACGTGTCAAGGACCGAAACAATCGCCGGGACCAAATTCCGGAGATTCGTGAAATCGGTATTCATATAGATGCGGATCCCCGAAACGGGAATCCCACGCGGAGAGAGAATTGCAGCGTAGCCCTTTGTGTACCTAGCTCGCAACGCCGGTACCATTATTTTGGTGATTTTTGATGCCGACCGGCGCTCAACTTCAAGATGAACCCCGGACTTTCGCACGATTGCCGTAGTAGGCCCCGACAAATACCAATCCAGCTGCGTTGGCTCCCACCCGATACTTTCGACTTTTCGATCCTCGAATATCTTCATTAATATCAAGAGTTGATCCTCAGCTGGTTCAATCGGGACCGCAGGATCCGGACTCAGCCGTCGGCAATGAAACCTGTCATAGATCACACCTGCAAGGTCTGACGTAGACGAATTCGAGAACATTTTGGATATGTCATTCACCGGTCGCGAAGGGGACGATCCGTCTAGGTTTCCGGCCCAATTCCAAAGTTCGTCCACCAGATATTCAAAGTTTTCTAGGATCATGATCTGCTTCTGGTCTGGTTCCAATGCGACGGGGTTGAATCGAGCCCAACCGTCCTAAGAAAGAGCTCCGGATCCCTCAGTACGCTGCACCCAGCAATCGCGAAGAATCGTGCAGCTTCTGTCTCACCACCGTGGATGGAAGCAGATGCGCCGGCACGTTGAATAAGATGCACTCCAAGAAAAAAGGCGAAATCTATTTTGAATTCTGCGGGGATCCCGACAGAATATTTAGCTTCTCTGCATTGGGCAAGGTATCCCGCGATGAAGGCACGAATTGCCTCCCGGGAAAGGAGAAATACTTGCGAGAGATATCCGCTCGCGCTCAAATTGCCGCGCTTCGGGTATTCTCGATAGGCAACGTATTCGACAATCGAGCCCGCGAATGTTCCGAGATCAAACTCTGGACAACCTGGCCGGGCCAACTCAATATCCACCAAACGCATGCTTTTAGTGGTGGAGTCATATAGCACATTGTCTAGCCGTAGATCGCCGTGCACAACGCATCGAGGTGTCCGCGCCCGCAATTTAGACAACCGACCTGCCACAAGTGGATCGGATTGGATTATTGCTAAAACCGACAATTCTGCGGCGGATGCCCTCGCAAACTCGGCAGGAGTTAAGGGCGATGGATTTGGAATAAGGTCGTCAAATCCCCCAAATACTCGATTCACCCACGACGGGTAGTTCGAAGTTCCAAAATGAAGATGAGCTATCGTTTGTCCTAATTTTGACCAGATATTTGGCGGAATGCTCTCCGAGCAATCCACTGACTGTCGCATGCTCGCTCCCGAAACAGCTTCAAGGAGAATGGTGTCACTCTTTCGATCGTGCGCCACGCATCGGGGAAACAAACGAGACAACCCGATTTCACTAAGTAACTTGTAGGCGAGTCCCTCCGCCAATAAGCCACCATCTCCGTTTGGGAGTCGCTTCGCGCCACGCTTCGCGAAGAATTCGCGCCCGGCATTTAACCGGACGCGAACCACTTCGTGACGAGCCTCAGAAACCTTCTCTACGCTTAGTAAGCCATGAATTCCAATGCCGTCCAGATACGTCACCCAACGAACATTCGTGTCGGACAGCGTGACTTCTGCTTTGGTATTCTGAAGCATTTTGCGAATACAAATCAATCATGGCGCTTCAGCACTGGAGCAGCCACGTAGCACAACGAAATACGACTGTCGTTCGGATCACGGCGCCGCCTGCCTCCGGAACAATGTAATCCGTTCCGAGGACATGCTCAATCCTTGTCTCGAAGCTATCGATATCGTCGAGGAGCTTCTTGCCGTGATCAACTGCTGCGACGTCGGCGGATCGTCGGATGAAGTCAAGATAGTCCCGTTCCTCGGACGACAAAGTGTCCCGGAATTCATGGAATTTTCGCGTGAATTCCGCTAACTGGCTACTCTGCGGATCGCAGAGAACCTGCAGCTCGCCGTCAATGTTGATGGGGTCAAGGGTAGCTATCATTTTGAATCTCCAATTCTTCCATTTTGAGGGGACGAACTCGAATTTGCTCCCCCAGAAGGTCATGCGATTTTGGAGCTGTCGCCGTGACCAGGATTGAAACCAAAACGTCTGAGGATCGCTTTCGAGATTGTTCTTATAGGTTGATCTTTGCGCTAATCGCGAGAGGGCACAATCCCCAAAAAACAACGAATTTCGCCCAAATAAATTCGGGATAATTCCAAAATATTGGGCCTTTCGCTCCTTGATTTCATCCGAATAAAATATTGAGCATTTGACCCTATAATTGGATCGTCGCCCTGGCGGTCTTTGTGGACTGGGGAAAAAGATATCCGGCGAACATCAGACTCTGGGAGTCCGCGTGGGAAGAATTTATTCCGTTCCTCGACTACGACCTCGAGATTCGTACCGTGATCTGCTCAACGAACGTGATCGAATCATTGAACGCGAGATACCGGCGCGCCGTGCGCGCCCGAGGCCACTTCCCCACAGAGCAAGCAGCCCTGAAATGCCTCTATCTTGTGACCAGATCACTCGACCCCACCGGGCGAGGCCAAACACGGTGGGTGGCGTTGCGCTGGAAACCCGCACTCAACGCATTCGCCATCACCTTCGCCGACCGCCTAATTCACCGATCCGGCTGATTGTGTTGCGCTGCGGAGATAGGTGTCGAGGTCGCTCCGGAACTGAGCGAGCGCTTCTTGGTGCGTGTCAATGTACTGCTTGTCGTACGCGGTTTGAACGGCGAGCGCGATGCCGACAAGGTTGGTGCTGATTTTGCACTCAATGTCGGCGGTCGCGGTTGCAACTTCTCGAGCGTCGCCGGTCTGCCACTGTCTGTCAGAGATTGCAGCACGCGGGTCAGGGTAGTCGAATCCACGTTCTTTCATGCACGTGCTCCACGTCGCAACGGCGGCGACGTAACGACTGTCATTTACGGGGACTGGTGGCCCGCGCTCGGGGAGAACCTCTTCGCCGGTAAACGCTAAGGAATCGGCGTTGCCGGGTGCACCGCTTTCCGCCCTGTGGCGGCACTCAACGATAATATCCGTCACATCGCCACCGGAGTGTTTTTCCATGAGCATCTCGCCGTACTCGGGTGGATTCTGGTACCCGTGTCGTGGTGCGTTGGTGGTGTCGAAGAATCCCCAGAGGCTGGACTTGATCGCTCGGTTCCGAACAGCGCGGTTGGTAAAAGCGGAAAGTTCGGCGGGAACGTACTCGCGTTGTGCAGAAACACCGTGTTCGGCAAAGCAGCGGTTGACCGCGTCCGTTTGAAAGTGCGTCATGTGAATGATCTCACTCGACGAGGGCAAGAAGGCGGACGTTAGTCGTGTGACCTGGCCTTCGTTTCTCACCTGAAGGATGGTACCAAGCGCAGGTTCTTTCGCCTCGACTCGGGAATTGTCCTCCGCCGCGCATCCCGATAGTACGATGGCGACGGAGGACACGATCAGGGCGCGACATGCCATCGTCAGCGCTTTCACTCGAAATATTTCCTAGTGGATGCGAATGAAACTGATCGTCTTTGGCCCGGTCTCAAAATTCTTGCGTTCCCATTTTTCGAACCAGATCCTCCCATCGTTCGTTTCTATGCGACCCTTATTGTCCCCGGCAGAAAGACGGATGACGCCGCTATAGTTCACGCTCGCTCCCCCCGCATTTGCCCAGCAGTGAGCTCTCACGTCGGTACCCACGGGGAGGACTTTCCTTGTGGTGATCGTGAGGAAGTCTGTTCTCAAGATACAGTTTGTTTGCTCGAGCGCGTTGGCCGTTCCCGCGGCGGCGAGAGTGAGACCCGCCGTTAGGGCGCCTGCCACCCCGACTGCTGCGAGCGTTCTTTTGAATGTCATGATCGTGTCAATTCCTTGTCGTGGGTTGTTCATTCGTCGTGGCATGGAGATGTGGGTAGACACAACGAATCGTTCTCGCCGACGCCCACTCCCCCGAACTGGCGTCACCGTATTTGGTGAGAATACTCGCACCGATTGGGGTTTCAGCACAAGAGCTTCACGCGACAATTTTCAAGAGACGGCCACGAGCCACGTGAACGAAAAGAGTCAACGACACCGACAGCAGCCGCGGCGATTGAGATGAGCGGAAACCGACACAGTACTACCTAATCTGGGCTTGCGGCCCTGTCGAGTCAGCTCCAGTGTGTACGCGGTGGATTCGTCGAATTGGCACTCGTGCGAAGCTCAGTCTTACGTGGCGGCTCCGCGGATATACGTGTCGAGGTCATTTCGAAACTGGGTCAGCGCTTCTTGGTGCGTGTCAATGTACTGCTTGTCGTAGGCGGTTTGAACGGCGAGCCCGATGCCAACGAGGTTGGTGGATAGTTTGCACTCAATGTCGGCGGTCGCGGTTGCGATTTCTTGCGAGTTGGCAGTGTCGGAGATGGCCTTCTGTCCGTCGAGAATGGCGGCATGGGGCTCGGAGTAGTCAAATCCGCGTTCTTTCATGCACGTGCTCCATTTGCTGACTGCCGCGACGTAACGGCTGTCGTTGAGCGGAACCCTGGGGCCACGTTCGGGAAGAACCGTTTCATGGGCAAAATCCATCGAATCAGCCTGAGCGGGAGTGTCATTCTCGACCTTATGAAGGCACTGAATGTAAAGATCGCCGATGTCGAAATCGCCAACATGGTCTTCCATGAGCATCCTAGGCTCTCCGGGTGGCTCCCGGTAGCCGTACTGAGCCGCGTTGGTGGTGTCGAAGAATCCCCAGAGTCTCGCTCTCGTCGCTCTGCCCCGGATGGAGCCATTTGTGAACGCCGTCAGATCGGTCGGGTTCACCACGCGTTGTGCTACGACTCCGTGCTCGGCGAAGCAGCGATTGACCGCGTCAAGTTGAAAGTACGCGATTTGCAGGATCTCGCTAGTCGAGGGCAGATAGGCGTCAATGGGTCGCGTCACTTGCGTCTCTCTTGTTATCTCCCGGATGTCGCCAAGCGTCGGCTCGTTCACGTCCTCGCTGGTCTTGTCCTCTTGCGCGCATCCTGCAAGCGCGAGCACAAGAGACGACAGGACTAGCGCAGAGGAGGTCTTCAACGAAAGGGGCACGTGAACCGTTTTCTTCGTACGATGAACTCTCGATGGTAGACAACGCAAGGACGCGCGACAAACAATCAATGTGACACAAAAGGGTTGCATTGTTTCACTCGTATGGGAACAATTCACCCCGATCACCAGCAGCCCTGAGTCTTTGCTGTGAGTATGTACACATATGTGTACATACTTTGTAGACTTGGCGCATGTCTATCTCGTTCTCGGTTTTGCCTAGTCGTGAGATCCGCACTGAGCTTCCGAAAGCTCTTGATCGATTCCGACACGAGGGTCTCGCTTCTCAACCGATCGTCTTTGGTGCGCACCGCAAGCCCGAGGCGGTCATGATCCCCTTCGAGCTGTACGAATCGCTCTTGCCGGTGATCGAAGATCTCGAGATCGCGCAGATCGTGCGGGAGCGCACTGCTGCTGGCCCGACCACTCCGCTCGCCGACACGGCGGCAGAATTCGGTATCGATCTCCCCACTCGCTAATCAGCTGTGCTGAAACTCACCAAAGCTGAGGGATTCAAGCAAGATCTCTATGACCTCCATTCGCAAGCGCTGGTAGAGCGCGCGATCGGCCTCCTTGTGGAGGTCGCGAAGGGCGCTCTCAAAGGCCAGAAACTCGACGAATTCGTCAGCACGGGAAATCTCAGCGATTGTCGCAAAATCTACTTCGATGTCGACAATAACCAGAAGCCGCGCTATCGCCTCGTTTATCGGCTTACTCCGAACGAGGTTCGCGCTGTCGCCGTCGAGGCTGTCGCGGTTGGTCAGCGACTTAATCTCGACACGTACAAGCGAGCGGCGAAAAACCTCGGCCGCCTCCCCCACGACCGGTAACGTGTGGAACGCTCGATACGGTGAAGAGACGGGATCGGCGAAACGACGCACGGCGGACTCGCGGAGCGCCCACTACGGACAAGCTGCAGGGGGCGGTTGTTTCGAGGCCCGCGCGATAAAGGGTCTTGTGGGTGTCGCAGCCTCTGATCGTCGCGAGTTTTTCTGTCACTGATGTGAAATCTGTTGAGGTTAGCCCGGACGGGGGCGAGCGGGTATGTCGCCTTTGGAGAACACCGGTCAGATGGTGAGTTCGACGTCGTGGCCGTTGATGGTGACGAGGATGCGGGGGGTTTGTGCGCCGGTCGCGGTGAGGTAGTTCCGGAGAGTCGAGAGGAGCATGTCGTCTCGTTTTTCGATTTGGGAGACGTGCCCTTGGCTGGTGTGTAGTTCGCGTGCGATCTCGACTTTGGTACGCTTGCCTGCCTCACGGACCATCACGAGGCTCATCGCGTGGATGCGATCGAGTTCTGCAGCTTCGGTCTCGAATTGTTTGACCTCTTCGGTCGGGACGGTCGCGAGCATCCGTTCCAGTCGCTTGTTTCCGTGCACGAATTCTTTCGTGTTCATGATTCTCTCCTTACGTTTCTGAAAGCCAGCGTTCGATGACCTGATCTGCCCGCGATCCAACTGAATCGTAAAACACGGAACAGGGTTGTCTTCCCGGCACCTGTTCGGATCGATTTCCGCGCGGTCTCTAGCGGTGAGCGGATAAAGAGGAATACGATTCTTCCGTGAACAAAACTCCCGCACCGTCCCGCTCGTCGCCCTCGCGCACAATCCACGTTTCGTGGGCGATTATCGGCGTGGCCGTCTCGCTCGCGATTGGGTTTGTGACGGGCACGATTGTGACGACGGCCACGGGGAGTTCGGGGAGTTCGGCGTCGGAGAGTGCGACGCGTACCGATTCTCAGGGCCGCCCGGCGGAAGCGGTCGGTGCGAACCCGCACTTTCTTTCCGGTTCGGCGTCGTCGCGCGTCACGGTTGTCGAGTTCACCGATTATCAGTGCCCGTGGTGCGCGAGGGTTTTCCCGGTGCTCCAAAAACTCGGAAGCGAGTATGGCAACGACGTTGCGATTGTGCCCCGGCACCTTCCGCTCGATTTTCACGCGAACGCGGTCGCGGCCGGGCACGCGATTGAAGCCGCGCACGCTCAAGGCGCGTTAGCGCGAATGTCGACAATTGTGTACGAACGTCAAGAGGCGTGGAAGGCCCTGCCGCCGTCTGACGCGGCCGCGGCGTTTGCGTCGTACGCAACCGAAGTCGGCCTCGATCCGGCACGATTCGCGGCCGACTTTGCCGCGCCCGCAACGGCCACGGCTGTGAGCGACGACAAGGCGGCCGCGACGAAGCTCAGCATTCGAGGCACTCCCACAATTCTTGTTCAAGGAATAGCAACCGACGCGAGAACCTATCCCGACCTCAAGGCGGTCATTGATCGGGCGTTGGCCCGCTAGGCGCGTGTCGCCCCTGTCCGTTGTGTGTGCCACCGCTCGAGCCGAAAACCCCCGGTTCGGCAGTTTCGGGCGGTAATCGAAGCGCAAGAAGACAGACAAAAAGCGTCCGACACGCATCAGTGGACATCCTGGGTTCGCCCAGGATTGACATCGGGTCACATGCAACGCCCGCCTCCGCCAGCCAGAATCCGAACTTCTCGACCGTCCTTGCATTTGCCATGGTGTGCAAGGAACGCGATTGCCAATCCGGTGAGTGCTTGTGCCGAAATGCACGCAACTAGTCCTACAGCCGGAATAAGACAAATGGAAGTTCCTATCCATGCTGAGGCGCCGGCCAACACTAGATCTTGATCTAGTTGATTCAGCTGAAGGTAAAGCCCACCATTCTCAAAGCCCACTGCGAAACGTTTGGCTCGCATATGGAAATTTTCCGAACGTGAAGTATCACGTGTCGTCTCCAACTGGCTAACGCTAGTCTCGCGGTCATCAATACTCGTGCGGGGCGCAAGCTGCGTGTCTTTGAGAGCGTCAATAATCTGCAGAACCTGCCCGGGAGGCATCATCGCGTCGGAAGCGTCGGTTGTCGCGTGCGCTTCTTTCGGAATCGTTGGTGGCTCGGACTCCGCCGCATAAGCACCCAAGCTACCCCCGAGAGTAAGCGCCGATGCGGCTAAAAACGTCACGGTACGTCGAACTGAAATATGTATGATTTTACTCCTTTCTAGTGACCCTCGAATGGGTCTTTAAAACATATCCGCGGCGGCGCAAATGTCAACGGGTCTTGCTGGGTGATGTCGACATAGGGTATATGAGGCAAATCGGGCCGGATTTTCGTTTCTCGTGTGCGGGACGGGGAAAATTCGCACCCGGACTGACGCTGGCGGAAGCAGTGTGCCTGGCGTCCGCAATGCCCGGCGAAAAAGGCCCGTTTCAAAGTAAAAGAATGCATTTCTCTTGACCTGGTTTTCCCGTTTCATCAGTTCCTGAGTAAATGCACGCCGTGCCACAACGCCCCAAGAGGTTCGTTGCGAGAGACCCCTACTTGTCAATTGCGGGGGCGAGGCGCCGTTTGATCATCGCAAATCGAATCCAGAAATCAATCACCATTGTCGCGCTCCACACGAGCATCAAGATGCTGGCGTTGATCGCCAATCCGAGCACGCCGCATACGACGGCAAGGGCAGCGCCACCCACAATGCCGTCGTAAAATACCATGGCTCGAGCAGCTTGAGAAGCATGCGCCTCAAAGCTGTCGGACTCATCATTTCGGTCAGGTGAGTCCCGGTGTCTGCGGAACAACAGCGCAGCCACCGCAACGCCACATGTAATGACAAACGTCAATATTAGCGAACCCACCTGGTCGAAGAGACTGTCCGACGAGACTCGCCACACGCTTGAGACGACCAAGCCAGCAAGCGCAACGACAACCAATAGTAAAATGTTCGGTCGAAAGTTCACCTCGAATCCCCTCTCGCTGACACGATTCAGTGTCCAGCAAAAATTACAATATGGTCAATCACCACGTCGTGACAACCTCGCGGGGGAAGCGCGCCTCGTGACGTCAGAGCCTGCTGATGGTTATGGCGACTCGTACGGCGCGTGCCGCCCCGGCTGGTGGCTCGACCCCGCGCCGCCACCACTCGGACCGAAAACCCCCGGTTCGTCTGTTTCGGGCGGTAATCGAAGCGCAACAAGAAGGTCGGTCGCGCGACTCGTCGACACAATGAGGCGCGCGAACTCTTCGCCGACCACGTCAATAACAACTGACGGTCGGCTCCCCTTAATAAGCACAAAGTCCTTGCCGCCGTGAAACTTCCACGTTCCCATGGCGAGCGTCAACGGAATGGAGGTGCCGGGTGCGCGAATGCCGCGAAGCCAAATCCACGGGTCTTCGGTAATAATCGCCGACCGGATACTCGCTCGCGGCACCGCGACATCGGCCCGCCGAAGCGCGAGAATCTTCTCTGCGCGGGTCAGTTTCAACTCGAGGCGGTCGGGGCGCACGTGCAGGTCAGCCATGAATACAGTCTGCCCCCCAACGGCGACATTACTGCGTTAGTTCTCCACAATTGGCGAGTCGCGCGTCGATCAGCTCGGACGGGTCGAGTGCTCCACAATCGAGAAATCGCTCAACGAAGCCGCGCCGCGAGAGGGGCGTCCCCCGGTCTCGCCGCGCGACCCCCGTGCCAGCGTGACCCGCGCACGGCACACACCGTGCGCGGGTTAGTGGTCACGCTGGTGCGTCGTGACCTTACTTAGCTGCAGCGTCCGAGTTCGAACGCGTTCGTGATTGGATTATTGAGGTTAGTGTTGGAATTGAGGCGAAGCGTTTTTGTGGAATTGCGCGCCACACACACCCGGTAGTTTCCGAAGACTTGATCAACCTGAATCAGAACGTCGGTGTTTTTGCAATTTTTGTAAAAGGCCGAACTATTGCGCGCCCGAAAGGTATTGCACGGATGGGCCGATAATCCCTTAACGGATGGCGCAGCCTCGGCGGGAACGGCGATTGCCACGAGACCCCCCACGGCAATTGCGCCGGCACACACCATTCCCGTGGTCATTGAACGAATTTTTTTCGGGACCATGTCATTCTCGTTTCATTCACCGGCGAGGAAGAAGAACCAGATTGAATCACCCCCGTGGTGGTCACCATATTCCCCTCGTAGACCCGAGTCAACCCTCGATTTCATTCGCGTCCCGCGCGGAATTCGACGCGCGTCTCAACCGCACCCGACGACGGGGCAATCCCCCGATTTGTAAGGAGTATTAACAGTACTTGACACGACCGGGGATCGCTGCAAGGGTCGTGTGAACCACTAACGAGGGTGGCCCGCACGTGGAGGATTGCCAATGAAAAATCGCACCAAACGAGTCGCCGTCTTAGCGACCGTCTTCGTCGTTGCCGCAAGTGCGCTTGCGGCGTGCTCGCAGGGAGCATCCGGCAAATCGGGCCAGACCGTCAAGATTGGCCTGTTGCTTCCCGAATCAAAAACGACGCGCTACGAACACGCCGACAAACCCATGTTCGAAGCGAAACTTCGATCACTCGGCGACTACGAGCTCGTGTACGCGAACGCGTCTCAAGACGCCGCGAAACAGCAACAACAAGCCGAATCCGCGCTCGCTCAGGGCGTTAAAGTTCTCGTGATCGACCCCGTTGACGCGGTCGCCGCGAAAAGCATTGTCACGTCGGCGGCGGCTCAAGACGTCGACGTGATCGCGTACGACCGGTTTATTGAGAGTAAAGACCTCGCGTACTACATTGCGTATGACGCCGAGAAGGTCGGAGAACTTCAAGGGCACGCCCTCGTTTACCGCATGAGGGCGACGGGCGCCACCGGCGGAATTCTCATGATTAACGGGTCGCCGACCGACAGCAATGCCGCAAACTACAAGAGGGGCGCGCACACGGTCATTGACGCGAGCGGAATCGCGATTGTGGGGGAATATGACACTCCCGATTGGAGTCCCGAAAAAGCACAAGACTGGACAACCGGGCAAATTTCTCTCCACGCGAGCGCAATAGGCGGCGTGTATGCGGCCAACGACGGCACCGCGGGTGGCGCGATTGCCGCGTTCTTGGCCGCGGGAGTCAACCCCGTTCCGCCCGTCACGGGCCAAGATTCCGAAAAGTCGGCGCTTCAGCGGCTCCTAAGCTCGACGCAATTCATGACGGTCTATAAGGCGATTCAAGACGAAGCCGCGGCCGCCGCGGAGGTCGCCGTGGCGCTCGCGACGGGCAAAGATGTCTCGGCTCCCCAGACAATAAAAGGGACGCCCTCGGAAATTTTGCCTCCCGTCGTCGTGACCGCGGAAACCATTAAGAGCACCGTGCTGAAAGATGAATTCGTCTCAATTGACGAGGTTTGCACGCGGGAATACGCCGCCGCGTGCGCTCGGTTCGGCCTGACATAACCGCTCGAGTCGGACGGCAGTTCACGCCCTGCCGTCCGACTCGCCATTTCCCCCTCTTCTCCTGCCCCGGATAATTTTTTAGGACTCACAGTGACAACACCCATTCCCCCGCGCGACCCCGCGCGCGAAACACGACCAAGCAACGACCCCCTTCTCTCGCTTGACGGCATTGGCAAGAAATTCGGCGCCGTTCGCGCGCTCGACGCAATCGATCTCGAAATTTTTCCGGGTGAAATCGTCGCGATTGTCGGCGACAACGGGGCCGGAAAATCGACGCTCATAAAGATTTTGGCGGGCGTTTACACTCCCGATTCGGGAGACATTCGATGGGGCGGCACAAAGGTGTCGATTGACTCGCCCAGCGCGTCGAGAGCCCTCGGCATTGCGACGGTGTATCAAGATCTCGCGCTGTGCGACAACCTCGACATTGTCGCCAACATGTGGCTCGGCCACGAAATGGGCGTCGTAACGATTGACGAGGTGGGCATGGAGAAGAGATCGTGGGAGCTTTTGCACCACTTGTCGGCGGTCATCCCCTCGGTGCGCATCCCGGTCGCGAGCCTCTCGGGCGGTCAGCGCCAAACCGTCGCGATTGCGCGATCTCTCATTGGGGAGCCGAAAGTTGTCTTGCTCGATGAGCCCACCGCGGCGCTCGGTGTCGCACAAACCGCCGAGGTGCTCAACCTCGTCGAGCGGCTTCGAGAACGAGGCCACGGCGTGATCTTAATCAGCCACAATATGGCCGACGTGCACGCGGTCGCCGACCGAATCGTCGTGTTGCGTCTCGGTCGAAACAACGGCACGTTTCGCACGGCCGACGTCACGAGCGAAACGATTATTGCCGCAATTACCGGCGCGACCGATAATGCCGTCACGCGCCGCGACAGTGCGTGTGCCGCGGAAAGAATTCCCGCATGACTGACATCGCATCGCCCGCGCAACCCCCCGTGACGCCTCGCCCCGTTGCGACGGATCGGCAAGACGAACGACTCATTCACCATCGGGGCTTCTCGGGCGCCGTCACAGCCGCAAAAGCCCGCGTTCTCTCGGGCGACCTCGGGTCGATTCCCGTTGTCGCGGGTCTGATTGTCATTTTCGCGGTTTTTCAAACGCTCAATCCGACGTTTCTCACGAGTGGCAACCTGACCATGCTCGCAACGCAGTGCGCGGCGATTGGCATTATTGCGATGGGAATTGTGCTCGTTCTTTTGCTCGGCGAAATCGATTTGTCGGTCGGGTCGGTCAGTGGTCTCAGCGCGGCAATCATGGCCGTGCAGTGCGTGCAACATAGCGTGCCGCTGTGGGTGTCAATTCTCATCTCTCTCGCGGCGGGACTCGGAATTGGACTCGTGTACGGGCTCTTGTTTACCCGATTTGGAGTGCCGAGCTTCGTCATTACGCTCGCGGGTCTCCTCGGCGTTCTCGGTCTTCAATTGTGGACGCTCGGAACAAGCGGGTCGGTCAATTTGCCCGCCGATTCGTGGATTGTCGACTTCGCGCGCCACTGGCACGTGCCGACGCTCGCGTCGTACGTCATTGTCGCGGTTGTTGTCGCGGCCTTCGCGGCGCAGCGAACCCTTCACGCTCGAAAACGCGCGGCCGCGGGCCTTTCGGCAAATTCACGCGCCTCGATTATTGCCCACTCTCTCGGCTTACTCGTGCTTCTCGCGGTGCCCGCGTGGTACCTCAACCAATCGCGCGGCGTGAGCGCACTCTTCGTCTGTTTTGTCGCGCTCGTCGTTGTCATGAACTGTGTGCTCACGCGCACGCGGTGGGGGCGAGCAATTTTCGCGATTGGCGGGAACGTCGAAGCCGCGCGGCGCGCCGGCATTCGCGTCAAGAGTGTCTACGTCTCGGTGTTCATGCTCACCTCGACTCTCGCCGCGCTCGGCGGGATCCTCGCCGCCGCGCGCTTGGGAGCCGCCAACCAGTCATCCGGCGGCGGCGACACAAACCTCATGGCGATTGCGGCGGCCGTCATTGGCGGCACGAGTCTCTTCGGCGGTCGCGGCGGCGCATACTCGGCCCTGCTCGGAATTCTCGTGATCCAGTCCATCTCGAACGGACTCATGCTGCTCAGCCTCGACACGTACGTTCGATTCATGGTCACGGGCGGCGTCCTACTCCTCGCCGTCATCGCCGATTCGCTCTCCCGCCGCACCCGCGCGCGACACGGTCGCGCATGACCCGGCGCTCTATCGATGCTCACCTTCGACCGTGCGGGCCGGATTCGCCGCGGTCAGCTATCCCCGGACCGAATACCGTCCGTGACACGACCCCCGCCACTATTGCCACAATAGGAACCGACAGAATCACGATGAACTGCCTCACGGCGTACCCCCAAAACGAAATGTAACCAAAGGGAGCTGCTGTTCATCTGGCGACGAGCAGCCGAAACGGCGCTACTGGCTCCTTCAGGCCCGGCGAAGTATGGGGCAGGACAAAAAGTCAACAATAGCTACAGCAGCCCCCTACGACGGGTGTCGGTCCTTCCACGCCTTGCGGTTATACGCCCTCACCCATCGAAGTGCGTGACCGTATATCACTCCCGTGACCCCGGCACCGACAATCGCTGCCCAACACCCTGAACCAGTGAGGAGCCACACCGCCGAGTACAAGAGGATGCCGAGAACGAATATCGACAGCATCACAAGCAGTGGCTTCATCGTCCTCACCCGTTGTTCACAAACCCATTCGAATTACGCTACAACACCGTCAAACAGATCCTGATAGGCAATCCTATCAATTTCTGATAGAATCGGCTATCGAAGGTGGTGAATAATGACCACGATTGATCTTTCTGTTGAGACTCGTAGGGCGCGTACTTTGCGTCGGAGACTCGATATTGATCAGCTTGATTACAAGCGTGAGCTGGCACGTCTTGCGACTTTGGGGGGCACACAGCGTCAGTTGTCGGCTTTGTTGGGGATTAGTCAGCCGAGTTTGTCATCGGCACTTAAAACTGCGGAGAAGGTGGCGCCCCCGGTACCGGGTTTTTCTGGTTCTGATCCGTTTGAAATTGCGCAGCGGTATTCGTTGGGGGAGTTGACACGCGAACGGCTTATTGATGAGTTGACTCGGTGGGAATATGCGGACAGTCAGCAGACCGATGGGAATAACGACTTGTTGTTCGATGTGCCGGGGTCTTTCGATGACGTTGAGCGGGCACGAGACGCGGGACTAATTGATGGGAAGACGTATAACGTGATCCTTCGCATTCTTGCGGAGGATTCGCGCTAGTGGTCGATCCTGTTGGGTTCGATGAACATTGCAGGGTCGTTCGAAGGCTCTATCAGGTCGGCCAGGCACTCGCCCCGGGTGCGGCAACAGCAACGGTCCACAATCCAGCATGGTTTGTCAGCTTCGGCGGGCGCAGTTTTCCGACTGAGGAACGCAAAAAACTTCACGACCGGCTGATTTCTGAGGCGAAGGACAACGCGCCGGGGGTTGCGCAGCAAAGGTTGGCTATCGTGCTTGCCGGTCCACCCGGAGCCGGTAAGAGCACTTTCCTCGACTCGATTGTGCAAGAGAGCCGCAGTGAGTTTCTCGTCGTCGATGCGGACGACTTCAAACGCGCGTTGTTGCGTCAGGCTGTTCGCGACGGGAGCTATGAATCGTGGATTAAGCCCGACGTGGTTCGTGAGCTAGAGGGGGCTGGGGAGGTGTTCTTTCCGTTGGAGTTGGCCTCGTTGGTGCACGAGGAGTCATCCGCGTTAGCGAAGCGGTTACGCTCCGAAGCTGTAGCGAGTGGGACAAATGTTGTGGTCGATTCGGTTTTGTCGTGGGAACAGGCCGCGACGGACCTTGGGCAGCAACTTGATTCGGCCGGGTACAACGTTCAAGTGGTTGACGTTGAGGTGCCGTTTGAGGTCTCTCAGGCCCGCATCGCGAGGCGCTGGAAGCAGTCCTATCAGAGTGCTCTCGATTCCGGTGATGACCTTGGTGGTCGTTGGGTTCCAAGCGATTATGTGCATGACGTGTTCGATGGACCGAATGGGAAATCGAAGCCGGAAGCTTTTGCGGAAAAGCTCGCTGTCGAGTGTCCAACCGTGAGGCGATACCGTCTCTACCGGACGACCACTGAAGGCACCGATAGCGGCCCTGCTGTGGCGTCGTTGGAGAAGGATTTATCGCGCTCGAGACACGGGTCCGCTTTGCTCGAAACGTAGTTCTTCAACGAGACAGCCGCCCAATGCGGACCCGACGTCGTGCAAATGTGCCTCGAAAGCGACAAGATCACGCACAGCACCGTCGACCCCCAATGGGATTGTCAATTGAACTGGAATCCACACCGTCACACCGGCCCCGAGTTAGATTGACAATCTCAAGGCCCCATGAACGTTGCATCTACCGGATCGTTTTAGTAAAGGAAGCTCTCAAAAACTGAGACGTCAGACTCGCGCGGGATATTGTCCTGGCTATGGTCTGGCGAGTCGCCGAAGTCGTGCACGCGTCCAGAGGATCATGAGCACAACGGTCACCACGAGGAGTACGAGCGGCACGAGGAGAGACGTTGCCCCGACAGCAGCCCCGCATTCGGTCCGCGATCCGTTCACGGGGTTGGATGAGTCGTAGGCCTCGAATACTTTGCTTCGTGCGGCTTCGGCCTCGCGCTCGGATGGGGCTGCTAAGGCTTTACGGCCCGAACGGGGCAGCAACAATAGCTTCCGCATCGGGGTCAAAGAAGATCGCAAGGACGCCGGATAAAACGACAGCGGCGATCAGAATGATCGCCACGACCAGGACACCGATCAAAATCCAAAAACTGCGCGTCATAAAAACTCCTTGATTCTGTTCCTCATGATCCGAAAGGATAGGGGCGAGTCCACGTAATCAAACCGTTAAGGGGTATCTAATGATCCGTCACATTGCCCTCGCAAGTAGTCTGGCGCTTGCGTTGATCGTTGGCATGGCCAGTCCTTCTCACGCGTCTAACAGCGTGGAGGATCCTACAGTTGAGGCGCTTACCAATGTAGCGAAGGCAGCAAACGAGGACGAGACCGGGGGTCTCCTCAATGTGCTCGACGGCACAGCCTCGGTGGGGACCGACATCGCAAATGACGTGGCTATCGACGCCATTGTCGACAACACGCCGATCATTATTCCGACGAGATTGGGCAAGCCAGTGGCCGTTGGGACGGGGTCGCAGTCTGTCGAGATTCTTCGGCCCTCCAAGAACGATGCCGGAGTTTCTATTGTCCAAGAAGGCGTCATCGCAAACGACGCGGCCGATGGCACAACTACGGTAACGGCGGTCAAGAAAGACGGGACACTCCAGATCGCCTCGATCATCGAAGGCGTTGATTCTCCAGAGCGGTTTAACTACGCCATCTCGCTGCCAGAGGGAGCACGACTCGAACTCACGAACGGACAGCCCTTTATTTGGAACGGGCAGAGCAACCTCATCGGCGCATTCGCCCCTGCCTGGGCAAAGGATTCAAGGGGAGTCAACGTCCCAACCCGATATGAGGTTTCCGGCAATATCCTCACTCAGGTTGTGGATCATCACGCAACAGAGCGTTTTTCCTACCCAATCGTCGCCGATCCTGCGTACCGGCGCGGAATGATTGATCGGGTGAAGTGGGAACGATGGGCAAACGGTGGCTGGGAAGTCCGTCTGACCGTAACCTGGCTTGCTCGTGTCACTCAGCCGGTCAACCCGGCAATTGTGTACGCACAAGGGCTTGCTGATCTTCGCGAGCACCACCCACGCTCGATGCAATACAAGACAATGGCCCAGCAGTGGGACTGCCACGTGATCGGCTTACCAGGCACTGTCAACATAGACCTTGAGAGCCACCGTCGCAGCTGGGACGGCTGGCGAGCTGGAATTATCCCGTCTGTCCTCCAAGGGGACCCGGCCAGAGCGTGCAACTGGTAGCTGCAGCAGCCCCGCATTCGTGTATGGCTTTCCTAGGTTTAATGCGGTTGGGCCAGACACGCTTGTTGACGCTTCCTGAATCGTCCTGCCCCGTTGTTCACAAACCCATTCGAACTACGCTACAACACCCTCGGTGATCGGTGTCACTCTCGCCGGGGAGGGTCCGCCTCACCAACCGTCGTCCTCGTCTCGCGTGGGTCCACGACCGGTCGAGAGCAGCCCAGTGTGGGCCCGGCTCGCACCACCGCGCGCCGTACGAATTGCTGCGCGCGGCGCGCTGGTGCCCTGGTGTCAAAAATGGGATCAACTATACTAGCGGCCAGGGGGAAAAAATGAAAAATCGCAAAATAAAATGTGTCCTGTTGTCCGTTGTGCTCGTCGGGGCGTCCGCGCTCAGTGCGTGTGCGGGGGGCGGCCAGAGCGACTCGGGCCAAGCAGCCAAAATTGCCCTGCTCCTTCCCGAATCGAAAACGACGCGATACGAATCCGTCGACAAGCCACTCTTCGAGAAAAAGCTCAAATCTCTCGGAAACTACGACATCGTCTACTCAAACGCGAGCCAAGACGCCGCAAAACAGCAGCAACAAGCCGAATCGGCGCTCGCACAGGGAATCAAAGTTCTCGTGATCGACCCCGTCGATGCGGTAGCCGCTCAAAGTATTGTCTCGTCTGCCGCGGCCCAAAAGGTTCCCGTCGTCGACTACGACCGCTTTATCGACAGCAAAGACGTCTCGTTTTACGTCTCGTTTGACCCCGAAAAAGTCGGCGAACTTCAAGGCCAAGCGCTCGTTGACCGCATGAAAGCGCAAGGAACGAGCGGCGGAATTCTCATGATCAACGGATCGCCCACCGACACCAACGCCGGCAACTACAAAAAAGGCGCCCACAAGGTCATCGACGCGAGCGGAATTCCGATCTTAGGAGAATACGACACCCCCGATTGGACTCCCGAAAAAGCCCAAGACTGGACAGCGGGGCAAATAGCCCAATTCGGTGGCAAAATCGGCGGAATCTACGCGGCAAACGACGGCACCGCGGGCGGCGCAATTGCCGCCCTCATGGCCGCGGGTGTCACGCCCTTGCCACCCGTCACCGGTCAAGACGCCGAGGTGTCGGCGCTCCAGCGGCTCGTGAGCGGCGCTCAATACATGACCGTTTACAAGGCAATCCGTGACGAAGCCGACGCGGCAGCGGTCGCAACAGATCAATTGGCAACCGGCAAGCAAGTAACCGCGCCGACAACGCTCAACGGAATTCCAGCGGATATTTTGACGCCCGTCGTCGTGACCGCCGACACGATCAAGAACACCATCATTAAGGATCAGTTCGCTTCAATCGCCGAAATTTGCACGCCCGAGTACGCCGCGGCGTGCGCTCAAATCGGTTTGAATTAGGCCCCAGAGCCGAAAGGTGGATGATCGGGGCGGTGCGCAATACGCCCCGATTTTCGCCCTCCTCGGCACACGTCTCGAGGAATCACTGTGACGACAACGCACATCCCGCCAAGTCCACTCGCTGATCGGACCGAGCCACTCCTCACGCTCAACGGAATCGGCAAGAAATTCGGTGCCGTACAGGCGCTCCAAGGAATCGACCTGGAAATTTTTCCACGCGAAATCGTCGCACTCGTCGGCGACAACGGGGCGGGAAAATCGACCCTCGTGAAAATTCTCGCGGGCGTGTACGGGCCCGACGCGGGCACGATTCACTTTAACGGCAAGCGAGTCTCGATTGCCTCGCCGACCGCTTCGCGCGCCCTCGGGATCGCGACCGTGTATCAAGATCTCGCGCTGTGCGACAACCTTGACATTGTCGCCAACATGTGGCTCGGTCAAGAACTCACGTCACTAACAATGAATGAAATCGAGATGGAAAAGCGCTCGTGGAAGCTCCTCAAACAGCTCTCGGCCGTGATCCCGTCGGTGCGAGTCCCCGTCGCGAGCCTTTCGGGCGGGCAACGCCAAACGGTCGCAATTGCGCGTTCGCTCATTGGGGATCCGACGGTTATCATCCTCGACGAACCGACCGCGGCGCTCGGCGTCGTTCAAACCGCGGAGGTCCTGCGCCTCATTGAGCGGCTTCGTGATCGCGGCCACGGCGTGATCCTCATTAGTCACAACATGGTTGACGTTCAAGCGGTCGCCGACCGAATCGTCGTGTTGCGCCTCGGGCGCAACAACGGCACGTTTCGCGCCGACGACGTCACACTCCAATCGATCATTGCGGCCATTACCGGCGCGACTGACGACGCCGTCGCGCACGCCGAGCGCGCGAATCGTTCCGAAGGACCACGGCAATGACCGCGCCCACGCCCGACGAGAACCCCAGCGCACCGCGACCGCCCGCGACCGATCGCGAAGACGAACGCTTGTCGCAATACCGGGGCGTGTCGGGCGCCGTGAAAGAATTTACGACCCGCGTGCGCGGGGGTGACTTCGGATCGCTCCCGGTAGTGATCGGCCTCGCCGTCATTTGGACGGTCTTTCAAATCTACAATCCAATCTTTCTCACGAGCGGAAATCTGAACACCCTCGCTACTCAGTGCGCGGCAATCGGCATTATTGCGCTCGGTATCGTGCTCATCTTGCTGCTCGGCGAAATCGACCTGTCGGTCGGCTCGGTGAGCGGGCTCAGCGCGGCAATCATGGCCGTCCAATTTGTGCAACACGGTTGGCCGCTGTGGCTGTCGATTGTGGTCCCCCTCGTGGTGGGGCTCGGCATTGGACTCGTCTACGGGTTCCTGTACACGCGATTCGGAGTACCGAGCTTCGTCATTACTCTTGCCGGGCTCCTCGGAATTCTCGGCGTGCAATTGTGGGTTCTCGGAAAAACCGGGTCAATCAACATGCCCGTCGACTCGTGGATCGTCGACTTCGCGCGTCACTGGCACTTGCCGCCGTCACTGTCGTACGTCCTCGTCGCACTCGTCGTCATCGCGTTTGCGGTTCAACGAACGCTTCACGCGCGCAAGAGAGCGGCCGCGGGTCTCTCAGCGCTCTCAACGCCCGCAATTGCCGTGCGATCACTCGGTGTACTCGTGCTCGTCGGCGTTCCCACGTGGTATCTGAATAAGTCGAATGGCATCAGCGCGATATTCTTGCTCTTTCTCGCGTTCGTCGTTCTCATGAACTTCGTGCTCACGCGCACGACGTGGGGTCGCTCGATTTTTGCAATCGGCGGCAACGTCGAAGCCGCGAGACGCGCGGGCATTCGCGTCAAAAGCGTGTACGTCTCGGTGTTCATGCTGACGTCGGGATTCGCGGCACTCGGCGGAATCTTGGCGACCGCTCGATTGGGAGCCGCGAACCAGTCGTCGGGCGGCGGCGACACAAACTTGACCGCGATTGCGGCGGCCGTCATCGGCGGCACTAGCCTGTTCGGCGGTCGCGGCGGCGCCTTTTCAGCCCTGCTCGGAATTCTCGTCATACAGTCGATTTCGAACGGACTCACGCTGCTCAGCCTCGACACCGACGTGCGATACATGGTCACCGGGATCGTCCTTCTTTTAGCCGTCATTGCCGACTCGCTCTCGCGCCGCACGCGCGTGAGACACGGGCGCGCGTAGGCGCTCGTCGTTCGCGGAAAGGATTACGAAGACGTTCGTGGGACGATTGGGTCACCTGCATCGTGAAGTAAGCCTGGCAGTCGCCCGGACGGGTTGACCCGCCAGGCTCGCGCATTTAAAGCGAGCGATTCTGAGACGCGGATTTTAGGCGTTTTCTAGGGTTTTGGCGATTTGTGATACGCGTCCGGGAGACATGTGGAGGAGTCCACTGATGTCGCGAACAGAGTAGCCGTGATCGATCAGCTGGGCGATGTTCGCTTGTGCTTCGTCGGCTAATTGGTCGTGCATTGCTTGGGCTTGTTCGCGTCGAATTCCGAGGTCGGCAGCCGTCTGAACGAGTTCGTCATCGGTGGCAAATGTGTAGGAGACATCTATTGAGGTGTTGTCAGGCAGGTTGGTCACGAGTCGAATGGTTTCGTCTACGGAGGTAAAAAGCGTCGGAAGGTTCCGGGCGAAGGTGTGCGCTCCGGGAAGGTTGCGTACGTCGGCGATCCAGGCGTCACCGTCTCGTGTGACTTCTACCGTGTATGTCATCGGAGCCATCCTCTTCCTAGGACCGGTTCGAGGTCTCGTTCAATTTTTCTGAGTAATCCGGTTGGTATGTCCCCCGTGTGTTGCGGCACGGTAGTGTGACCGGTTTGATCGTCTGTCTCCACCCGATAGAACCGGTGCGAGCCTTTTTGCCGAAGGATTTCGCCGCCGAGAGTTTCGATCTTTCGGTTCACATCGCGCGCCTTCATAGTATAAGTTTAACAACTAAACACTTCAAGTGTAAAGCCACTAAACATAAATATCGTGTGGTGTGAATAGCCCCAATTGTGCTTGGCATTTCTTGTGGTTCGGCGCCGCATAGGCACCATCGTGAGCCGCAACGACCGTCAAGAACAAAGCCATCCGCTCATTGTGAGACGAGGGATCGCGCCCCGACCTATGCGGCTTGTTGGTTCGCGGAAGGTCCAATACCGGTTGCCGATCCAGTTGACAATTGTCGCCGCGGTGACCGCGACGACAACCGCCCCGAACGCTGAGATTACCCACAGGAGTGGGCCGGCGTTCCCCATATTCAACATGAAGAGGGCCTGTGCCTCCAGGCCCGGTGAGACATCAGCTTTGGTGGGCTCAGCGCGCCTACTCTCCCGGTTGCGCGCGAGCGGCCGCGAGCGCGGCACCGGGTAGCGCGTCAATCACGCGCCCAATCGCGCTCTCGGTGAACGCCGCCGAGACAAACCACGATTCAAAGGCCGAGGGAGGAAGCGACACCCCCGCGTCCAGCATCGCGTGGAAAAATGGCGGATACCGCCACGCTTCGTGAGTGAGCACGTCGGCGTGATTTCGCACGGGAGCCTCGAAGTCCCCAAAAACAACGCTGAAAAGATTCCCCGCAGTCTGGACGCAATGCGCGACACCCTCGGCATTCAACGCATGGGAAACCGCTTTCGATATGACCGGCGCGGTCGCATTGAGGTGCGCGTACGCGTCGGCATCTGCGGCCTCGAGCGTTGCGAGTCCCGCGGCAACCGCGACCGGATTGCCCGAGAGGGTACCGGCTTGATAAACGGGACCAACGGGAGCCACCAGGTTCATGACGTCTGCACGACCCCCGACCGCCGCAACGGGCATTCCGCCGCCAATGACCTTGCCAAAGGTCATGAGATCGGGGCGGTACGCTTGCGGCGGTCGATCACGTGGCTCCGAACGCGCGCCCTCCTCCCCCTCATTGTTCTCGAGCCCCCACCAGCCCGACGGCCCGACGCGAAAACCCGTCAAGACCTCGTCGAGAATCAACAGTGCGCCGTGGTCGTGCGCGGTGTGCGCGAGAAACGCGTTGTATCCCGGATCGGGCGCCACGACACCCATGTTTGCGGCGGCCGCCTCGACAATAATCGCCGCGATCCGGTCGCCGTGCCGATCAAACGCGGCACTCACGGCGCCGTTGTCGTTGTACGGCACAACGAGAGTTTGCGCGGCGACCGCCTCGGTCACGCCCGCCGACGCGGGGAGCGCGAGGGTTGCGAGGCCCGAACCGGCCTCCGCGAGCACACCGTCGGAGTGACCGTGATAGTGGCCCGAAAACTTGAGCACGAGGGGCCGATGCGTGAACCCGCGGGCCAAGCGAATTGCCGTCATCGTAGCCTCGGTACCCGTCGACACCACGCGCACCGAGTCAACCGCGCGAACGCGAGTTTTAATCAGTTCCGCGAGCTCGATTTCGCGAAGAGTTGGAGCCCCAAACGACAGACCCGCGCGCGCGGCCTCGCACACCGCGGCGACGACGCGCGGGTGCGCGTGGCCCACAATCGCCGTGCCCCAACTGTTGACAAGATCGACGTATTCTCGCCCGCTCTCGTCGGTCACGAAGCATCCGCGCCCCGACGCCATGAATCTCGGCGTTCCGCCGACCGCGGCGAATGCGCGCACGGGAGAATTAACGCCACCCGGAGTCGCCGCGCGCGCCCGCTCGAAAAGGCGCTCGTTGAGGTCGCCGCGAGCGGTCGCACCGTTCTCGCCGAAAGAACTCACCGTCGGTCACCGCTCCGCAATAACCGAGCGACATCGACCGCCCAATAACTGAGGACAACCGCGGCACCCGCTCGACGAATACTGACAATCGACTCGAGTATCGCCCGTTCGCGCTCGATGTATCCGGCGGCAGCGGCAGCCTCGATTGCCGCATATTCTCCCGACACTTGATACGCCCACACGGGGACGGCGCTCTCCGAGGCGACGTCGGCCACGACGTCGAGATACGACCCCGCGGGTTTGACCATGACAACATCGGCCCCCTCGGCGATATCGATGTGCGCGTGACGAACCCCCTCACGCCGATTGGCCGGATCGAGCTGATAACCGCCGCGATCACCGCTCAGCGTTGACTCGACCGCGTCGCGAAACGGCCCGTAAAACGCGGACGCGTATTTTGCCGAATACGCGACAATCCCGGTCGACGCCAACCCGCTCGCATCGAGTTCGTCGCGAACGGCCGCGACCTGACCGTTCATCATTCCGCTTAACCCGAGCATGTGACAACCGGATTCGGCGAGCACGACCGCCATCGCACGATATCGATCAAGGGTTGCTTCGCCGTCAATTCGGCCGGTCGCATCGAGTACCCCGCAGTGGCCGTGATCGGTGAATTCGTCGAGACACACGTCGGAGAGCACGACGATCGATTCGCCCACCTCGGCACAAACCGCTCGCGTTGCAACCGCGAGAATGCCGTCGGGATCAGTCGCTTGAGACCCCACCGCATCGCGAACGTCGGGAACGCCGAACAGCATGACCCCGCCAATTCCCGCGTCGGCGGCATCCGCGACGGCACGCCGCGCGCTGTCAATGCTGTGTTGCACGACGCCGGGCATCGACCGAATCGGGCGCGGCTCAGTCAGTCCCTCTCTCACAAAGAGGGGAAGCACGAGGTCGCGAGGCGCGAGGCGCGTCTCGCGCGAGAGCGCGCGCAAAGCCGGTGTCGCTCGACGTCGAGACGGGTTGACCCGAGAAAGCCCCGACGGGCCGAACGCACTCACGGCCTTCAGCCTAGGCGACCGCTCAAGCGAGCCGCGATTCGCTCGAACACCAGCGGACAACGCGTCAATGAATGAGTCCCATTTCACGCGCGGCAGTGAGCGCTTGTTGCCGCGAGTTCGCATCGAGCTTGCGATACACACTCGCGACTTGCGTTTTAACCGTGTTGGGAGACACAAACAACCGGTCAGCGATCTCACCCATGTGGGGAGTGACCGAAAGGTGCTCGAGGACGAGAGTCTCGCGCTTTGTCAACTGGGGCAACTTGAGTGCCTTCGGAATCGGCAGGGGATCGCGCACGTCAATCACCCACCCGTCAATTGATGCTTGGTGGTTGAGGGCCTCAAAATCGTCGCGCGGAATCGTCGCGATAACTCGCGGCAATCGAAAACGAATAATGAGCGCGCGAATTTGCTCGAAGTGCTCAATGGCGGATGCGATCTCCCCGAGTCGGTACGACGCTGCCGCCTTGAGCAACAGCATTTCGGCGCGACGCCACGGACCGAGGTCTTTGCGCCAAATCCACGGCTCGGTTCCGAGCAAAACGACCTCGAGATCGCCCGCAACGAGAGCCATGCGCAAGCGCACCGCTTCCATGCCCGGATGCGACGGAAGATCGTGCGCCATGATGAGGCGATTTGCTCGACCCCCGTGGCTCAAACGCATGAGCGACGTCGCTCTTTCGGCGAGGATCGATGCGAGAACCGCGTCTCCAACAGACGGCTTCGAGGGTGCGAGAGTAGCGACTCGCTCACACTGCTCGACGGCCGCGTGCACGTCGCCAATTTGAACCTGCGCGGCGGCTCGAAGGGCATAAACGAGAGGCCAGCTCTCGGTTGCTTCGCCGTGCACTTCCGCTCGATCAATCAGCGCCATGGCCGTTTCCGCGTCAAATGTCGCGAGCGCAATATGCGCTCGCGCGAGCAAATTGTTGACCCCGAGATACGTGCTCTCGACCTCTTCGCCGAGCCGCAGCCCATCCGCTCGAACAATGTTCCAGTGCGCCGTTGGAATGTCACCAAGCAGAGCGTGCGCAAGCGCCGCGCTCGACGCGGCATGATAGCGCGTGCGCAAGCTGTCGGCCGTTTCACCGGCTTTCCACGCTTCGTCAAACATGCCAATCGCGAGCGTGAGCTTGCCGGCCGCGAGATACGTCAGCCCGGCTTGCGTCAGGATCGTCGGGACCAAGCGCGGAACCGCTCCCCTCTCGCTCGTTCCTGCCGCGCGAACCGTTCGCGTCAGCGCTTCGGCCAGTTTGATCGACTCCGCGAGGTTTCCGTTGAGGCGCGATGCCATGAGCAGGCCACACTTGACACTGAGCAATTCCGCCCCGGTCGCCCGATCACCCAGAGCGTTGAGAGCCACGGCCGACGCGCGCAAAATACTCACAAGTTTCGGCACGTCAAGCTTCGGCGAGTAGTACGTCGTCGCAAGCAACGCCATGAGTGCGGGCCGACGATTGAGTTCGTCGCGCGGCATCGAGAAAATTTCGTTTCGCAACTCGGATCCGTGCACGAAAAGCAACTCGGGCCACTGGCGCTCGGTGATCTCGGCAAAGAGGCGCCAGTCCCCCGATTGTGCGGCGTGTTTCACGGCGGAGAGTTGCTCGCCGCGCGCGGTCTGCCAGCGGGCCATGAGAACTCGCAACTGGCGTAGTTCGTCGGACATTTCGTCTGCCGCCTTAACCAACAGCGCCTCACGCAAAACGTGCACGTATCGATAGACGAGTTCCCCGCCGACAATCGACGTCGTTGCGAGCCCCTCGCCCTCGACGGTCGCGAGCAAATCCCGCGCTCCCTGGTTTCCCGACAAGTGCTCGGCCAAATCGGCCGTCACCGTGTCGGCAACGCACGTGCGAAGAAGAAAATCGAGAATGGCCGGATCGTTGAGCTTCGACAGCAATGCGTCGCGCACATAGGCAACGGTTGCCGTCTCGGTGAGTTCGAGCAGATCCTTTCGCGCGAGATCGGCCGGGCGCGACGCAAGCTCATACGCGGCAACGCGAACGCCCACGGGCCACCCACCCGTTTGCCCGTGAACATCGGCCACTTGCGAGTTCGACAGGTTCACACCCGACGCGGCGATGACCCTCGCGGTTTCTTCGACGTCAAACAACAACTCGGATGCGCCGATTACCGCGGTGTCGATTGCGGTCGTGACCGCGGCGAGTTCGAGAGGCCCGCGAACTCGAGTTGCCACGATGAGCCGAAAACGCGGGCAACTTTGCAGCATCGCGACAAGTTCGGTCATGACAGCGTCACCGTCGAGCACGTGATAGTTGTCGACAACCAATATGAGCGGAGCATCAAGCGAGTTGACCGCTCGAATGAGATCGCTGATTCCCGGGACGTCGGAGTCGCGCCCGCCATCGCGAGACGTCAGTGCGGAATCGGGCCCGATTTGGCCCGCGTCGCCGAGCGACAGAATGACACGGCGCCAAAACGCGGATCGCGATGATGATGACTCGTCAACGCTAATCCAGTGCGCGATGACCCCGTCGTCTTCGCGCTGATTGAGCCACGCAGAAATGAGCACTGACTTGCCAAAACCGGAGCTTCCCCTCACGACGGTGAGGGGATACTCGGCCGGGTCGTCCAACCGTGCGAAGAGTCGAGGTCGGGTTACCGTCGTGGCCGACGTTCGCGGAATACCGTACGAGGTCACCTTCGCGTGCGGTCCCACCAACGATGCGTTCGTCATCTAATTCTCCTTCACCTGCGTTGTCAGTGTGAGTGATGACAAACCTCATGAGGAGTCCGTATGGGGTTAAACGGGGGTTAAAAGTTGCCGGCCCATCACCCTGTTAGCCGTCCACATTGTCGTGAGGGTGAATGAAATGTGAAACGAGAGGGTGATGAATGGTGCTCTCAGACCATTCTTAGCGGACGATCCTGAGTACGAACCGAGTAGAAGGCGTTCGTTCTCGTTCACCTTCTCGCGACCAGAAACCACGCGGATCCACGGGGTTTTGCGCGACTAACGACCCGCGCAATGGTGAATCACGCCTCTTGAACATGTGACCGTGCACATATACAAATCCATGTGCTTGGCCCGCTGACCTGACGAGCGCTCGAGTGGAAAGAATGGGCCGAAATTCGCTTCGAACCGCTCTCGCGGAACCACTATTTCGGCGCTCGATGATCGTCTCCGGTCGCGCATTCGGTCGTCGCGAAATCCTATGGAAAGGCCACCACAGTCAATGATCGCTGCGGATCATCGCGAGCACATCCCGTTGACGCCCGACCCGCCGACACCACGACGGGCTCGACGACTCGGTGCCCTCGCGCGGTACTGCCGCGAGCGCGTTCATCGTCTTAAAGAAGCGGCCCGACTCTCGAGCTCTCACGACGGACGGCAACGAACAGCCTCGAATCGCGCCCTCGTGCGCGTGGGGTGGTGGGTCGCGCTCACCGATTTTGCGATGGTGACGGCGGCCGTTTCCTTTTCACAGTGGGAACGCTTTGGCGCGGCGCCCGGACCCCAAGCGATTGAGTTTGGAGACATTGACTACACCGACGTGTCGTTCGGCTTGATTATCGCGTGGATCGTGAGCCTGTGGGTATTTCGCACACGCGATCCCACCGTCTTGTCATCTGGCTGGGATGAACCGGCGCGAATTTGGAACGCAAGCTTCACGCTTTTCGGTCTGATCGGCATCGTTTCGCTCGTCTTCCAGTTGCACATTTCCCGCGCCTATATGTTTGTCTCGTTTCCGATCGGTTTGGTCGCTCTCTTGACGGGTCGCATGCTCTGGCGAGTGTGGCTGCGACGATCACGATTGCGCGGCAACTTCAAAAATTCTGTCGTGGTGGTTGGTCGGGAAAGCGACATCATTGCCTCCGTTGCCGCGCTCGAGCGGGCTCCGGGTGCCGACCTCGCGCTCGCGGGAGTCGGGGTACTTGGACCACACAACGGCGTGCCACCCAGTGTCACGACACACGCACGCCCGGTCGAGGGCCCCGCCGACGTGAGAGACCTCGCACTCCACCTCGATGCCGACAGCGTCTTGGTTGCGGGCCACTCGGCGAGTGTGACCTTCATCCGCGATTTATCGTGGGCGCTCGAATCGACGTCCATCAACCTGCTCTTGTCGCCCCACCTGCTGACGATTGCAAGCCCGCGACTTCTCGTGCGAGCGACCGAGCGATTGTCGTACGTTCACGTCATCGCGCCGCATTTTTCCGGATCGAAATTCATTCGAAAACGCATTGTGGACTTAGCGGTGTCGTCGTTCGCGCTCGTCATGACCGCTCCGCTCTTCATTGCAATTTCGGTCCTCGTTCATCGAGAAGATCGCGGTCCAGTCTTCTTTCGCCAGACACGGATCGGGCGCGGCGGCACACCCTTTACGATTCTCAAGTTTCGCTCAATGGTCCCGTCGGCCGAGCGCGACCACGCGGTGTTGTGCGGGACGAACGACGCGGATGGCCCGCTTTTCAAGCTTCGAGACGATCCCCGCGTAACACGAATTGGCGGGTTCCTTCGGAGGCACTCGCTCGACGAACTCCCGCAATTCATCAATGTGTTTCTCGGCAACATGAGTGTTGTGGGACCGCGGCCTCCCCTTCCCGCCGAGGTCGCGCGCTACGACAGCGCCGCCGCGAGGCGCCTCCTCGTGAAGCCCGGGCTGACGGGTTTGTGGCAGGTCAATGGGCGCTCTGACCTCGCGTGGGACGACGGCGTTCTCCTCGATCTGTACTACGTCGAGAGCTGGACGCTCGCGGGCGACATTGACATTATTTTTCGCACGATCGGATCGGTGCTCGAGAGGAAGGGCGCGTACTGATTCCTCGTCACTCAGGGTGAAGGGATCGGCCCACCAGGTACCGCACCGTAATGGATTCGAGGGTGAAATACAGAGCATTGTTCGGTTTGTGGTTGCGTCGCGGTCGCGCGTCGCAAGAGAGTACTTGTTTGTCCGCCTTTATTTAGTGGCCCGCGTGACGCGCGGTCACTTTCGTTCCGTCACGACGAATCGAGATCAGTGAATCGCGCACCCGAAAAGTCCCCCCTCGACGCTGACCGTAAAGGCTATCTCAGCGCTCTCCGCTTTTATTGGGTTGGCAGCCTCGTCATCCTTTTCTCGACAATTGGGGTCGCGGGGATCGTTTCCCACGTGCTTCCGCGCACGTACGTCGCGCACGCCGCGGGCGTGGTTCGAGTGTCGGCGCCCGAACACGCACCGGCAACCGACGGTAATACGCCGCGCGATTCGTCCGACGACGCAAAAGCCCACGCGCGCGAACTCGTGCAGTCCGCGGCGACCGACCCAATTGCGAGTCGCGCGATCACGATTGCCGGTCTCACCGCGACGCCGGCCGCACTCCGCAACGATGTCACCGCGACACTGTCTACCGACGAAACGGGGATCGAGGTTGTCGCAAGCGCGTCGTCCCCGAACGACGCACGCAAGACCGCTGATGCGTGGATTCGCGCGATGGGCGAGCAAGTGAACACTCCAGACGTGTCGGTCGACGTGGAAACAGACCACCACATAGCGTTCTCACCTCTGGCTCCCGCGACCGTACCTCTTCGTGCTTCGTCCCCTGACGTGTGGTTGATTGTGCTGATCGGCCTTCTCGTAGGGGTGCTGTTGGCCCTCATCTACCCGATTGTCCGTGATCGATTTCGTCGACCGTCGATTTCTCAAGCCGACTTCGAAGAGCACTACGGCGTGCCCCTCGTTGGTGTCCTTCCCCACGACGCCGCTCTCGCGCGCGCGTCGACGAAACCGCCGGAAGAAAGCGCGACGCGGAACGAGGCCACGGGTGGCAAAGCGACGCTCACCGAGTCGCTCAGCGAAATCGTTGCAAAGCTCATGACTCCGTCGAATGGTGCACGACCGCGAACCATCGTGGTCACGAGTCCCCTACCGGGAGCGGGCACGTCGACCGTCGCGACCCGATTGGCTCGCGCGATCGCGCATGATCGACAGCCCGTCATTTTGGTGGATGGCAACCTCCGAGATGCGTCGCACGAGGGCGGCGGTGGAGTGAACGCGGAAGACGGATTCACGAACGTGATCGACGGCACCGCCCAGCTTGCCACCGTCTTGCGCGAGCCACCCGGTGCACCGTTCGCACGACTCCTGGCGGCCGGAAGCCCGACCGCCGACCCCAAAAGAATGATTGCGTCGTCGGCCACGAAAGAACTCATCGATTCTCTCTCGGGTGTCGCGACCGTGGTCATTGATGCTCCGCCCACGTCTCGCTCGGAGAATGCGGCGCTCTTTGCGTCGCAAACGAGCGGTGCCGTCCTTGTCGCGGGAATGATGCGCGCCGCCGACAGCGAACTCACCGACGCTATCGAATTGATTCGTCGAGAGGGTGGCACGGTACTCGGTGTCGTCCTCACCAAGCGTCCGATACCGAGAGGCACAGCGCGAACGACTCGACGAGCGCCCAGAAACGAGTCATCCCCGGAGGGTCGACGAATCGCAACGGACGCGTCCGTGTGGACGCGGATTCGATCTCGCACAGATCGGATCCCGCAGCTCGTCGAGCGCGCGCGGAATTGGCAGCAAGAACGGATACGAGCTCACCGGGGGCGTTCTACTCCGACGGAATAGCGCCCAACTGTTGTCGCCTAGAAATGGTACTCGCGCTGTGCGACGCTCACGACCGCGTCGATGAGCGCTTGAGCAGACCGTTCGCGCGCAACGACATCGACTCGCAACCCCGCACCGCGAGCGTCGTGAGCGGTCTGTGGACCAATACACACGACGAGCGTGGTGTCGGGAAGCGAACCGAACTGCACGTACACCTGCTCGGCAACGCTTCCCGACGTGACAAGGATCGCGTTGACAGCGCCCGACGCGACGTCCGCCTTGATTTTCTCATCGACTGAGACGCCGACCGTCCGATACGCAATAACTGATTCGACGGAGTGCCCGATTCGCCGAAGTCCCTCGGTGAGCAACGGTTTGGCAATTGCCGACCGCAAGGCCAATACGCGCAGAGGGACCGTGCCCCCCGTCGACCTCGTCCACTGTTGAAGGAGTCCGGCGGCCGAATTCTCTTCGTCGGGAACCAAGTCGACGCGGTAACCTGCAGCCGTCAGGGCCGCGGCAGTCGTCTCACCAACGGCCGCAATTCGAGTCGAGGGTGGAACGACCGCGCGCGCCGAGGTCAAAACGTCGACGGTCGTCGCGCTCGTTACTGTTAACCAGTCGAACCGTCCGTGTGCGAGTGCCTTAAGTCCCGATTCGAGCGCGAGGGCGTCGTCCGTCGGAGCAAAATTGATCATTGGCGCGACGACCGGGGACGCCCCCATCGCGCGAAATTTTGATGCCACCGTATCGCCCCACGGTCCGCCGCGCGGAACAAGAACGCGCCAACCGGCGAGCGTTTTTTGGGACGAACAGGTCGTCATTGCGTTGCTCCAAGGGGTGCCAAATCGGGAGCGCCCGCATCGAAAAGATCGCGAGCGACCCTATGCCCGAGTTCCCTGGCCAATACGATCAGGGAATCGACGTCACGAGTGGGTACCGGCACGGTTGCGGACCGCGTGAGCGATTCGGTTCCGTCCGGGCGCAGCACCGTTGCCACGAGAGTGAGTCCATTATCGCCTATTTGAGCGTGAGCACCGATCGGTGCCGTGCATCCGCCCTCGAGATACGCAAGAACCTCGCGTTCCGCGATGACAGAAAGCCCCGTCGGGACATCGCCCATGTGGCGCAATCCCGCTCCGAGCGCGTCGGTCTCGTCGAGGTCGGAAACGCGCGCTTCGAGAGCAAGAGCGCCTTGACCCGGAGCGGACGGCATCACATCGAAGGGAAAAATTTGAGAAATCGCGTCGAGCCGATTGAGCCGCGTCAAACCCGCAACCGCGAGCACGACGGCGTCAAGATCGGTCCCCACTCGCTCAAGGCGAGTGTCGATGTTCCCGCGAATATCGACGATCACCAAATCGGGCCGAACGGCCAAGAGTGCGGCAGCGCGCCGCGGCGACCCCGTGCCAACGCGGCCAGCACGGGGAAGTTCGTCGAGAGAAAGGCCACGGATCGCACACAGAGCGTCGCGAGGATCGGAGCGCTCGGGAGTCGCACCGATAGCGAGCCCATCGAACGGAGCCACGGGCAAGTCTTTGTGAGAGTGGACCACGAGGTCACAGTGATTCGCGACGAGACTGCGACGAAGAGCGCTTGCAAAGACCCCCGTCCCGCCAATTGCCGCGAGTGACCCGAGCATTGTGTCGCCGTCGGAATCGATCATGACAGTCTCAATGGACTCGCCCGTCACGTGCTCAAGGCACTCGACGACGGTTTTCGTCTGCGCGAGCGCGAGCGCGCTCTTTCGCGTCCCTACTCGAAGCGCCACTGCGCGCCTTTCTTCACGGCTCGAGACCCGCAATCGCCGATGTGAAATTGAGGCGTCCGCTCGCGCAACAGCCGGGTCGACACACGTCGTACCACGGTCCCAACGCGGTGAGTGCCGGCCGATTCGACACCGGAATACCGTCTCGTCGCTCGAGAACAAGATCGACAAGGCCCGACACGAAGGCCGGGTGCACTCCCGGCGTCGGAACCCTCTCAAACGCAAGACCGTGTCGTGCCGCGGTTGCGCGAGCCTCGACATCGAGGTCCCACTTGACCTCGAGATGATCGCTGACAAATCCGATGGGCACCACGATGACCGCTCGAACGCCCCGCTGCGGCAACTCGTCGATCACGTCGTTAATGTCTGGTTCGAGCCACGGCGTCGCGGGCGGCCCGCTTCGCGACTGATAGACAAGCTGCCACGACATGCGCTGTGGCGCCTGACGCGCGCCTGACGAATCGGCCAGTTCTCGAAGGGCTCGCTCGACGACAACCTCGGCAACCGCGCGATGCTGCGCTTCGTAGGCACCACCGTCGCCATGCTCGTCAGCTGGAGGTCCAGAACTCGCGGCGTCGGCCAACGGGATCGAGTGGGTAGAAAACAGGACTTCGACCTCGCTCTCGAGATCGATGTCGTCGACGGAATGAGAAATCGTCCGCAAAGCCGAGGCCACACCGGCGGCAAACGGAGCGACGAAGCCTGGATGATCGAAGAACGGTCGAACCTTGTCAATTTCAATGACCGATTCGTGACCCGTATCACGCAGTGACCGTGCGAGGTCTTCGCGATACTGACGGCAACTCGAATATGAGCTGTATGCGCTCGTTGCAAGCGCAATGAGTTTCGAGTAACCGGCTGAGTGAGCCTCATCGAGGGCCTCGCTCACCAACGGCAGCCAATTTCGATTTCCCCATACCACCGGTAAGTCGATGCCCCGCTCGGCGAGTTCGCGTTCGAGCGCCGCTTTGAGCGCCCTGTTTTGGGCGTTGATTGGACTCACACCACCGAACGCTCGATAGTGGTGGGCGACGTCGTCGAGTCGAGCCTCGGGAACCCCTCGACCGCGCGTCACGGCGCGCAGAAACGGCATCACGTCGTCGGGACCCTCCGGGCCACCAAAGCTCACAAGAATAATCGCGTCGTACGCAACGGCCGCTCCCACGTGCTCGGGCCCGTGCGCCGACGCGGTTGTTGCGGCGAGAACGCGCTTGTTGGTCACCGACGCTGTCACCGAACGACCTCGAGGATTTCCGACGTGTCAATGCGCCGACCGGTAAAAAACGGAACTTCTTCGCGAACGTGCATGCGCGCGTTGGTGCCTCGTAAATCGCGCATGAGATCGACGAGGTTGGTGAGTTCGTCGTCTTCGAGCGCAAGAATCCACTCGTAATCGCCGAGCGCAAACGATGCCACGGTGTTGGTGAGAACCGAGCGATACGCGGAACCCCGTCGCCCGTGTTCCGCGAGCATCCCTCGGCGCTCGGCTTCGGGGAGCAAATACCAGTCATACGAGCGCACAAAAGGGTACACCGTGAGCCACTGCGCGGGAGGAATGCCGCGCATGAACGACGGTACGTGATTCGCGCTGAACTCGGCGTCTCGGTGTACCCCGAGAGCGTTCCACGTGGGAAGAAGCCGCGACAGCACGGTCGTTCTGCGCAGCACCCGAAGCGCCCATTGAAGACTCTCAGCTCGAGAACCGTGCAGCCAAATCATAATGTCCGCGTCAGCGCGAATCGACGAAACATCGTAGATTCCTCGCACGACGGTGCCTGACGATTCGACCTCGAGAATTGCGCGGTCGATCTGATCTCCGTGATCGCGTTCGTCGGATCCGGCGCCGTCGACAAACCTCGACGGGTCTCGACGCAAAACCGCCCACAGAGCGTATTCGGTTGTCGGGATTCGGCGCAATGGAGTAACCGCGTTGGCGACCGGGGACGACGCAAGCGGATCGACCGCGGGGGTGCTATTCATGCCTCGCGCTCCACGCTCTCACAAAACTCAGCACGAAAATGCCCGTCAGTCTTTGAGGATCGCTCGAACCGACACCCACGCCACCGCTCCAACAGCGGCCGCAAAACCCACGCCCAGGGCAACGAAAACGACGGGCCTTTCACTGTGAAGTCCACGGAGCGTGTTCGCCGCGCGATGAGAGTAGTTCGCGACCTTCTTCTTAATGTTGAGCTTGTCTTCGATTGCGTCGAGCGTCACCGCAAGCTCGGTCCGCCCGGCCGAAATATCGGAGAGGAGTTCGGGGTGTGTGCGAGTCCGAACCACTGTTTCGGACTCGATTTGTCCGATCTTCTCTGTCTCCTTCGATTCATTTGCCATGACGGTCCACTCCCTTGATTGTTTCGAGATCGCGTGTGATGCTCTCCACAGACTTCGTCGGCAGCGGCGGCATTGCTTTCTTTATTAAATTGACTCCGAGAATCCCAAATATACTCGCGAGAACCGCAAGGACACCCGCGACAACGAGCGCAGCGAGCCACGCCGGAAGCACAACCGCGACACCGAGTACGGCGGCTGCGATGAGGGTCCCGAGGAGGTAAAACGCGAGAGCCGCCGCTACCCCCACAAACGCTCCTCCCGCGCTTGCACGCTTGAGTTTTGACGCGATCTCTCGTTTGGCGTGCTCGAGTTCGTCTTTCGCGAGTCCAACGAGCAAGGCGGGCAGTCGACCGATCAGTGCGAAAAGAGTCGGCTTCGTCGATATGGTTGCGGTATTCAGTCCTTCGTCACTCACGGGTTCGTCCTCTCCGGGCAGGCAATCGCGTTAGCCCGTTGCGGTCGTATTAGGGTGGTCGCCAGACGACGCATTCGTCTTGGCCCCCGTTGCCGTGCTGATAATTCTCCTCGCGCCTCGAACGGCTCCGTCTGCAAAGTCCCCGACATGGTTCTTAGCAAAGCCCTGCGCGTGGTTCACCGATTTCTGAATCGCGTCGCTGTTCCACAACGACTTGGCCCGCTCGCGGATCTGTTCGTATTTTTTTCGGCCCGCTCGCGCACCAAGCACGTAGCCGACAGCCATACCGGCAATGAAGAGAACCTTGCCCGTCATGGTGACTCCGATCATCAGCGTCTATCTTGTTTAGTTAACAGAGTACTCCTGCCGTCGTATTCTCGTATCGGCATGCACGCGCAGCGTTAGAGGAGTTCGTGCCGGAGCGAGCGCGCAAGCGCTTGAGCGTCGGGAACCACACTCGCGAGACCCGGTCCCGTGAGCCACGCTCCCGTGACTCCGAGACCCGGAATCGCGCTGACCATATCGCGCAGCCGACTCACGCGGCGCCGCTGGCCAACCGTCACAAAAGGTTGTGAGTGTGCCCAAAAAGTTTGAGCGAACCCGACGACCGTCGCGGGTTGCACGTCGATCCCCAAGAGACGCGACGCATCGCGTACGGCGATTGCTCGCGGATCGACCTCGGACGTGTCGTGCGCCCGCGTCGTTTCGCCGTACGAAAGCCGAACGACATGGCGACCCGATCCGGCCAGATCGGCAAGCCACGCCCACTTCGCGGTGCTGTGGGTGAGCGCTTTTGCGGCAACCTCGTTGTCACCACCCGCGCCGGCGTTCGCGGCAACGAGGACTCCCGTTCCCCGAGGAGCGTCATTGAGCCGCTCGTCGTCAATGACGAGAGTGCGAATCTCGACGGACGCCGCCTCCGGCCACCCCGCAAACACGTCATCCGCGACGTGAGGCGCCACAAGGTCGTGAGCCGCACTCCCCGATGTTGCGATAACGACCGTTCGTGCGTCGAGCGAGCGGCCATCCGCGAGCCGAATTCGCCACCGCGGTGGACGCTCTTCGGCCGCGATTGACTCGTCATGGGGAGCCGATTCAACACGACTCACGGCCACTCCCGTTTCAATCTCACCACCGAGGAATCGAATGTGTCTCGCGAGGGCGTCAACGAGTTGCGTCATTCCCCCCGCTATTCCTGCCACGGCCGACCCCGCCGGCGCCGTGGCGCGCATCGCGAGAACCGCCCCGGAGAGAGATCCCTGAGTTGTCATGGCCTCGTTGAGCCCTGGCGCAACCGCATCGACCTCGAGGTCGTTCGCGTGTGCCGAATAGACGCCGCGCGTGACAGGAGCGACGAGACGCTCGGCGACGCGTTCGCCCATACGCTCTCTCACGAGCTGCCCGAGAGTCGTTGCTCGACCAATCGTCAGAACCGGCCGAATACGATCAAGGTACGCGCGAAGTGCGCCGCGCCAGCCGATTGCCCGACGCACGTCGGTCGCGAGAGGTGACGAGGGAATTCCGAGAATTCCCGCGCCGGGTAGCGGAACGGTGACGTCCGAGCCTGATCGGCCTAAGGACGGAAGTCGTACCCACGCTCCCGGCTTCGCGGGCGTCACAAGGTCGTCGTCGAGGCCCACTTCTCGCGCGAGCTCGCTCACGGCTCCGCCCCGGGTGGCAAAGCTCTCGGCGCCGCAATCGACGGGGAGTCCTGCCACGGTCTCCCGCGCGACGAGCCCGCCCACGCGCTCGGTCGCTTCGACAACGACGACGTCGAGACCGACCTTGAGAAATTCCCGCGCCGCAACGAGACCCGCGATGCCGCCACCGACGACAACGACGTCGACTCGGCGCTGATCGTCGCGTGTCGTATTCGGGCCGATTGGCTCGCTCACGATCCGGCCGATTTCCACTCGTGCGTGAGGCCAACCACTCGAGTAAGCACATCCGGATCCGCATTGGGCGGCACTCCGTGACCAAGATTAAGAACGTGACTCGGCGCCGTGAGGCCGCGTTCGAGCACATCGATCACGTGCGCCTTGAGAACGTCCCACGGGGCTGCGAGCAAGGCCGGGTCGATATTTCCCTGCAGCGGCACCGCGTTCTTCAATCGCGCACTTGCCTCGTCAAGCGGAATCCGGTAGTCGACACTGATCGCGTCAACGCCCACGTCGTACATCGCTCCCAACAACTCTCCCGTGCCAACCCCAAAGTGGACAGTGGGCACCGCGCGCTCGACGAGCGAATCGCCAGTCACATACGTCACGTCGCGAACCGCCCCCAACGTGCGCGATGACGCGCGAGCAACGCGATTACGATAGTCGTCGAGCGAGAGCGAACCGGCCCACGAATCAAACAGTTGAGCGGCGCTCGCACCGGCGACGACTTGTGCCCGCACGAACGCCGCTGACACGTCCGCGACCCAATCGAGAAGCGCCGACCACGTTGCGGGATCGGAGTGCATGAGGGTCCGCGCTCGAAGATGATCTTTCGAGGGGCCACCCTCGACCAGGTATGACGCGATTGTAAAAGGAGCGCCGGCAAACGCGATCAGGGGAATTGAGCCGAGTTCGGCGACCGTGAGCGCGACCGCTTCGACGATTGGCGCGAGCGTGTCAGGATCGAGCGGCGGCAAAGCGGCAACGTCGGCGGGTGTCCTGATGGGAGACGCCACGACGGGACCCGTGTCGGCCACGATCTCGACTCCAACTCCCGCGAGCCGAATCGGAACAAAGATATCGCTGAAAAAAATTGCCGCGTCAACGCCGTGTCGGCGCACGGGTTGGAGAGTGATCGTCGTGACCGCGGTGGGATCGAGGCACACGTCGAGCATTTTCGTGCCCTCTCGCACGGCGCGATACTCGGGCAGTGATCGGCCCGCTTGCCGCATAAACCACGCGGGTACGATTTCTTGGCGCTCGCCTTGATACGCACGAACCAGACGCGAATTCGACGTTGTCCCCGCGGAGAGGGGATGAGTGGGGGGGAGTCTCACCATCTCATCTTGTCAAAGCATTGCTTCGCGCGCGTACCGCGCGATTGCGTGACCGCGATATGAGCGATCTAGTATTGGTCCAGTGCTCCTCTGTCTCACCGCAAGCCACCGCACGACCGGTTTTGATCTTCTCGAAAAACTCTCAGTCGGCGCACCGCTTGTTGCGGCCTCCGTGAAACGCAATGCACACAATTCTGTTCGTGGCGTCGTCATGATAGCCACGTGCAATCGGTTCGAAGCCTACCTCGACGTTGACGACGGTCCCGGCGCAGCTCAGGGTGCGATCTCGGCAACCCTCGACGTTTTCGCCGCCGCATCAAAGATCGATGTGGGCGAGATTCGCAACGCCGTGACGGTCCTGTCCAACGCTCGCGTTGTCGAACACCTCTTTGCGGTCTCAAGCGGGCTTGAATCGGTCGTCATTGGAGAGGGTGAGATTGCGGGCCAAGTGCGGCGGGCGCTCGATCGAGCCCGGCGGCACAAAACCGTCACGTCAGACCTTGAGCGATTGTTCCAAAATGCATCGCGAGCGTCGCGCGGCGTCAAAGCGCGCACGGGCCTCGGTCGCGTTGACGGATCGCTCGTTCGCCTCGCATTCGAACTCGCGAGTAGTCGCGTCACCGACTGGAAACAGAGCCGCGTGCTTGTGCTTGGAACCGGGCGATATGCAAAGACGTGTCTCGCGGCGCTTCGTGATCGCGGAGCTTGGGACATACGCGTCTATTCGCCGTCGGGTCGGGCCGAGCAATTTGCGCGCGATCACAATCTTGCGGTCGTGGAACACGATCACCTTGTGCGGGCACTCGCCGATTGCGACATCGTAATCGCGTGCACCGCGTCGAACGGATACGTCATCGACGCCCAACATATTGCTCGCGCGCGAAATCGCGATCATCATCAAGAACGCCAACTCTACCTCGATTTTGGTATGCCTCGCACGATTGATCCCGAGGTCGCGCTGAGTGACGGAATCGAGCTTCTCGACCTCGAGTTACTCAAACTTCATGCCCCTCTCACCCACTTCACCGTCACGGATGAAGCGCGAACGGTCGTCGCCGAAGCGGTTGCCAATTTCGATGCCTCGCTCGCGGACGCATCGATCGCACCCGCGGTCGTCGCACTGAGAAAACACGTGTTTGACGCGCTCGATGCAGAAATAACGCGCGCCCGGCGCCGCGGCGATTCGTCGAGGACCGAAAATGCGCTTCGCCATCTCGCGGGCGTTTTGCTGCACACCCCGTCGGTTCGCGCGCGGACCCTCGCTCGATCCGGTCAAAGCGAGCGATTTATTGACGCGCTCGATGTGCTCTTCGGCGTGGCTCCCGATTCGCGTTCGGCGCCGGTCGTCCAAATCGATGCGGAACACTCCTCGTGTCCCGTGTCGTCCACGACGATTCCGCGTGGCGAACGAGCGAGCTGAATGACGCGCGCTAGGGGCAACTCCGAAGGCCCTCGGCGAGGTACTTCTCGAGGCGATCAATCGAAATTCGATCTTGCGCCATCGAATCGCGATGACGAACAGTGACTGCATTGTCCGTGAGCGAGTCAAAATCAACCGTCACGCAAAACGGGGTCCCAATTTCGTCTTGGCGACGATAGCGTCGCCCAATTGCTCCCGCGTCGTCAAAGTCAACGTTCCACCGAGAGCGAAGCGCGCCGGCGACCTCGCGTGCGAGCGGCGAGAGCGCCTCGTTTCGAGAAAGCGGCAGGACGGCCGTCTTCACCGGCGCGAGGCGCGCATCGAGCCGCAAAACGGTTCGCTTGTCGACACCACCCTTTGCATTCGGCACCTCTTCGACGTTATACGCGTCAATCAAAAAAGCCATGAGTGAGCGAGTGAGCCCAAACGACGGCTCGATGACGAAAGGAATGTACCGCTCATTGCGATTCTGATCAAAAAAACTGAGGTCTCTCCCCGACGCTTTCGCGTGCGTTGCCAAATCGAAATCGGTTCGATTCGCGACGCCCATGAGTTCGCCGTACTCGTCGCCCGCAAAACCGAACCGGTATTCGATGTCGGTTGTCCGTTTTGAATAGTGCGACAGCTTGTCGTTTGCGTGATCAACGACGCGAATGTTCTCTTCCTTGAGCCCCAAATCGACGTACCACTCGCGGCTCGACGCGAGCCAATACTCGTGCCACTCTTCGTCGGTTCCCGGCTCGACGAAGAATTCCAGTTCCATCTGCTCGAATTCGCGAGTGCGAAAAATGAAGTTTCCCGGCGTAATTTCGTTGCGAAAGGCCTTTCCAATCTGTCCGATGCCAAACGGCGGTTTCTTGCGGCTGGTTTGAAGAACGTGGGCGAAATTCGTGAAGATTCCCTGTGCTGTTTCTGGACGCATGTAGTGTAAACCGGCGTCATCGTCAACGACGCCCAAGTACGTCTTCATGAGTCCCGAAAACTTCTTTACGGGCGTCCACTGGCCAATCGTATGGGGATCATCCGGGTCAGGAATGTCGTCGAGGCCGTTGGCTGGCGAGTGGCCGTGCGTGGCTTCGTAGTTCTCGAACAAGTGGTCAGCCCGATATCTCTTGTGAGTCACGAGCGATTCAGTGAGAGGATCCGAAAACGCCGTTACGTGACCCGAAGCCTCCCACACGGGGGTGGGCATAATAATCGCGGAATCGAGGCCGACGACGTCTCCCCGACTCGTGACAAAACGGTTCCACCACTCGCGCTTGATGTTTTCTTTAAGCTCAACCCCGAGCGGGCCGTAGTCCCACGCCGAACGGGTGCCCCCGTAGATCTCTCCAGAAGGAAATACAAAACCGCGGTGCTGCGCGAGGGTGACAACAGAATCCAGTCGCGACGGGGCGGCCACGGAACCTCCAATTTTCAGTGGACCCGGCCGGATGCCTGATCGTGAATGTCGCCAGTCTATGCGGCCCCCGCGAACCAATCACCGCCTAGTGCACGTAATCGAGCAGATCGAGACCAATCGTGCGCATTGCGTCGAGCACCCCGAGGCGAACCGGCAATTGGGAGTCGTCGAAATACATCGACACGGCGTAGGTGACGGCGGCGCGCGGACCGCGTAAAACACCCACCTCACTTCTGACTCCGCCGTCGGTTCCGGTCTGGTTGACGAGAAGGATGCCGTGGTCTCCGGTTTGATGGGCAAGCGGGTCCAGCCCGAAGGCCGACGCCACCATCGAAAGATCGGTATTCAGAGAAAGCCAACCGACGACTCGCTGGCTCGTGCCGTTGTCCACGATTTCGCCGCGAGCGAGCGCCGCGAGAAGCCACGTCAATTCGTTTGCCGAGCCAACCGACAGCTGAGGCGCGTCGTCGGGACCACGATGATCGCGAACGAGATCGAGGAGCGCCGTCCGTTTGAGACCGAGCGATTCGGTTCGCCGTCGCACGGCATCAAGGCCAATTCTCCGGAGTAACACGTTGGTCGCGAGATTGTCGTTCGTCGCCCCCACGAGCGCCGCGAGGTCGGCGATGGGAAGCGCATTGACGTGGAGGTGCTGCCAGATTCCTGACGCACCGACGGCGTCGCCGTGCGAGCGTTCGAGACGTTCTTCACGACCGGCTTTGTTTCCCCCCAACCGAGCCGCAACTTCCACGAGCAAGAGCACCTTGCCGATACTCGCCGTCGGCATGACGACGTAATCATCGGCAGAAAAGAGAACGCCGGAGGTTGTCAAGTCGGTCGCGCGAGCCGAAACTTGAACACCCTCGAGCGCGAGAGACCCGAGAGCGTCAAATCCGCGAGCAAATGACGACCGCGCGTCAAGACCGCGGTGTCGCGCGCGAAGGAGGGAATTTTCGCGTGCGCGTCGGGAAATTTCATGCAGGGGGGTAACCATCGCGAGTGACAAACTCCTCCATGGTACTGATGACAGCGTGTTCCTCCAGTCGCCCCCCGGCAACACACGCTGATTCTGCGGGGGTCACCAAATGGTGACCCGTTCGGAAGGATTTAACCAGAGAGCGTCGCTCTCTTTTACCCCAAAACTCTCATAGTACTGCTCGATATTTCTGACAATTTGATTGCATCTGAACTCGTTGGGTGAGTGCGGGTCATCCGTGAGTAAGCGAATGGCCTCTTCATTGCGAACTTTTTGTCGCCACGATTGCGCCCACGACAAGAAGAATCGTTGCGCTCCCGATAGGCCATCGATCACGCGCGGCTTTCGGCCCTCAAGCGAAATGAGGTAGGCCTTCCACGCGATGGAAAGTCCGCCAAGATCGCCAATATTTTCACCAATCGTTAGCTCGCCATTGACGTGCTGCGTGGGAATTTGGGCTGGCGCAAGCTCGTTGAATTGAGCCACGAGAGCGCGCGTCCGCGCGTCGAACGCCGCTCGATCACTCGCAGTCCACCAATCGGCGAGGCGACCGGCCCCGTCGTACTTCGATCCCTGATCGTCGAAACCATGGCCAATCTCGTGGCCGATAACCGCACCGATCGCTCCGTAATTGGCCGCGTCGTCTCGGAGCGGATCAAAGAAGGGCTTCTGGAGGATCGCGGCCGGAAAAACAATCTCGTTGAATCCCGGATTGTAATAGGCATTGATCGTTTGCGGTGTCATGAACCACTCGTCACGGTCGAGTGGAGCGCCAATTTTCGCCAATTGGCGATCAAATTCGAACCGCGCCGAGCGACGCACATTCCCCATCAGATCGCTTGAATCGCTCGTGAGGGCCGAATAGTCGCGCCACCGCGTCGGAAAGCCAATTTTGGGCGTAAAGCTCGAGAGCTTGTCGAGCGCTCTCGCACGGGTTTCAGACCCCATCCACTCGTTGTCCGCGATTGAATCCCGATACGCGCTGATGAGATTGCGGACGAGAATGTCCATTTTGATTTTTGCGTCGGGCGGAAAGTGTCTCTCGACATAAATTTTTCCCACCGCCTCGCCCATGGCACCCTCGACAAACGCAACCGCGCGTTTCCATCGCGCGCGTAATTCGCGAGCGCCGGTGAGCTGTCGACCATAAAAATCGAAATTGGCCTCCACAAATTCTGAACTGAGATAGGGTGCCGCGCTGCGTACGATTGACCACTCAAGCCACGCCTTCCACGCTTCAAGGCGATCATCGGTCAGCAGGCCACCGAGTCCCGACACAAAGCTCGGTTGACGAATAACCACGGTCTCAAATGACCCCGACGGAGCACCGAGTGCGCCCAGCCACACGTCGAGATTCGCAGCCCCGCGCGATTCTCGCGCCACCGCGCTGACCGTGTCGCTCCAGGACGTGGGGTTGTACGTCGCCACGCTGTCGCGACAGCGAACGTTGTTCCAGTGGAGTGTCGCGATGTCGACCTCGAGTCCAATTGCGAGCGTCGCACGGTCCGCAGGGTTGCGCTCTCCGGCACGTTCGAACACGCGCGTGACGTGCGCCCGGTATGCCTCGCGAAGGGTCGCAAATTTCTCGTCGCGATAATAGCTTTCGTCGGGAAGCCCCAAACCTCCTTGTTCGACAAAGACACAATAGCGCTCCGGATTCCCCGGGTCGTTGTCAACAAATAGCCGAAGGAAACCGCTCGCACCGTCTTTTTCTAGCGGCGCTATTGTTGCCAAAAAGTCCCCGACCGATTGTATGTCTTGTACTCGGCGCAGGTCGTCACGGATTGGCGCCAGGCCGAGTCGTTCAACCCGCTCTTCGTCAATGAAGCTCGAATATAAATCGCCGAACGAGCGCTGCTCCGTGCCTTCGGGGGCCGAGCGCGCATCGTCGACGATCTTTCGAACAGCGGCCTCGGCTTCGTCGGCGAGGATGCAAAAAGGCCCATACCGGGCTTTGTCGTCTGGAATGGGCGTGCGATCAATCCACTTACCGTTCATGTGCCGAAAAAGATCGTCTTGCTCCCGCACCGCGTGATCGCGCTCATCGAGCTCAATTCCGCTGCTCACGGCGCCGTCGATGACGAGACTTGATCGATTCTCCGCGCTCATGTCTGCAAGCATATTCGGTGGACTGCGGGTGATTTGCCGGCCGGTCAACCGGGTAGCCTCGACGGGTGCGTCTCGTTGTTGCAATCTGCTCGGTGGACTATGCCGGTCGGTTGAGTTCTCATTTACCGCGGGCCAAACGCGTCCTTCTCATCAAGGCCGATGGGAGCGTCTTGGTGCACTCGGACGGTGGCTCGTATAAGCCGCTCAATTGGATGAGTCCCCCGTGCAGTCTTCACTCAATCGAGCCCAGCGCCGACGTTGCGGCCGCCGGAGTGCGAGAAGTGTGGCACGTCAGCCACGCAAAGACGGCCGATTTGCTCGTCATTTCTCTCTACGAAATTCTGCACGATTCGGCACACGATCTCGGCGTTGACCCCGGTCTCGTCAAAGACGGTGTCGAAGCGACTCTTCAACGCCTTTTCGCCGAGCAAATCGACCTCCTTGGCGAAGGCCACACTCTCGTCCGCCGCGAATATATGACCGCGATTGGTCCGGTTGACATTCTCGCTCAAGACCCGTCTGGACACTCCGTCGCGGTCGAACTCAAGCGACGCGGTGACATCGACGGGGTTGAACAACTCTCGCGATACCTCGAATTATTAAATCGTGACCCCCACATGGCTCCCGTCACGGGGGTCTTTGCGGCACAAGAAATCAAGCCACAGGCTCGCGCACTTGCCGAAGACCGCAACATTCGATGCGTGATTCTCGATTACGACCACATGAGGGGCGTCGATGATCGAGAGGCTCGACTTTTTTGACGGAGCCGGGCGCGGTGGCGTGAAGGGAACGTGGCTTGCCCGACACGCCCCCCTCACGCCACCTTGCGTCAGCAGTGACGCACCCGTTCGTCACTACCACACCCGATTCAGAAGCGTCAGAAAAGAGGGATTAGTGGCGCGACCAAATCGTTGCTACTTTGGGCCGTGTCGAAGCGAGTTGTCCCCAAACACCCCGACATTTGCGAAGACCGAAAATAGTTTCTCAAGTATGGCTCCGTATCAACCACTCGCCCCAAGTTTCACCCTCATGATCGGAGTTTCCTTAACCCTCAGCCGCTTCTTGCGCGAGAGCGGGCCGTGATCTCCGACGGAACCGGTGTTGTTTCACTAAGGACTGTCGCGGGGCGCAGAAGCGCCGAAAGCGGATCACCCCCTGACTAATGAGGATGCCGACAATCGCGATTACTGCTCCAACCGGCTGATTCCACGTGAAGGATTCACCGAGAACGAGAACACCGAGAACCACCCCGACGAGGGGAACGAGGTACGTGACGGTTGACGTTGAGGTCGCCCCCCACGCCGAGACAATACATGAGATCCATATGTAGGCTATTCCGGACGTAATGATCCCCAGCACGAGCATCGCGGCGACAATCGAGGGAGTCCACGCCATCGGCGTTGCCATAATGAGCGGCGAGGGGATCACGAGCATCGCGGAGGAAAGGGTGACTTGTGCCGCAGCAATCGAGGGGGCGCTATAGCGATGGCTCGTGCCGAACCTGCGCATGTAAGCGAACGCGAGCCCGTAACTGACCGCCCCAGCCAAGCACGCCGCTTGCGCCCACCCCGAATTGGCATTCTCTCTTGCCACGGCAAAGAGGCTCCACGGACCCAGAACGATGACAACTCCCGCTCCACCGAGAAGGATGCCTCCGATTCGCCACCCACCGCCTTTTTCCGTGCGGATCACGGCGAGGGAAACAATTATGGTCATGAGCGGCGTCGTCGCATTGTAGATGCTTGACAGTCCCGACGGAATGAACTGGCCCGCCCACGCGAAAAGCAAGAGGGGAAGCACGCACATGAGAAACCCCGCAACCGCGAGGTGCCCGAGAAGCTTCCACTCTCGTGGCCATTTTCCGCGCGTCGCAAACAAAATGGCATTGAGAGTGACGGCTCCAAGGACCAAACGGAACAGGACTATTTGAGCCGGAGATAGGCCGCCAAGAGAAATCTTGATAAAGAAAAAACTGGATCCCCACGCAATCGCGAGCGCGGTGAACCACAGCGGGGTGAGGGTCTTGTTTCGTGTGGCGCGGCTTGCGTTCGGGTATCTCGCCACGGGGTCCCTTCTTCTGGTATTCGTCTCACTCAGGTTCTCGCGCGCGAAGTCAAAAGACAAATGAATACAGTTGATGTTGTTATTCTTATTTCTTATGCAAATATCTCTGACGCAATTGCAGGCCTTTGTCTCGGTTGTCGAGACGGGCGGCTTCAGCGCCGCGGCCGACGAACTCGCGATGACGCAGCCCGCGATTTCGCACGCGGTCAAGACCCTCGAGCGCGTCGTTGGTGGGGAACTCGTGAACCGCCACCCACGTATCGCCCCAACCCCCGTGGGCCACACGCTTTTGCCACACGCGCGCGCGACGATTGCATCGGCTCAATCGTTTCTCGTCGCATCGATGAGTCACTTCGGGCAGAGTTCGGGAACCGTGAGGCTAGCCGCGTCGACAACCGCGTGTTTGGGACTCGTGCCCGACTTGCTTCGACACTGGCGTCACGACGTGCCAAACATTGCGATCCACCTGCTGGAAGGCCACGACGATGAAATGGTCAAGTGGCTCGAAGACGGTGTCGTCGAGGCCGCCATTTTGATTGACCCGCCGTCTCGAGTACCCAACAGCGTCGTGATCGCGAAAGACACGTTCTCCGCAATCGTGCCTCGCGATCACGCGTTCGCTCGCGAACCCCAAATCAGCGTTCGCGAACTCATGAACGAGCCCCTCCTCGTGTGCACGTGCGGATGCCTCCGTCACGTGGTCGAGATGTGCGCCGAGGAGGATTCCGCATTTGTCCCCGCTCAAGAGGTTCGCGAGCTAGGAACTCTCATCAGCATGGTTGCCGGGCACATTGGCGTTTCAATTGTGCCGTCGCTCGCTCGGCACATGCTGCCCGAAGAACTCACCATGATCCCCATTGACCGGCGCGTTGAGCGCAACCTTCTTCTCACGGGCCCCGAGGGTCGACCCTGGAATCCGTTTGTCACGAGCTTGATTGAAAGCTGTCGCTCGGCTCCGATTGTCGGGTCCAAATACTGAAGTGGAGGCGATTGGGTCGGCGCGGGGAGGCCGAGACTGATCGAAAAACCGAACTTTACTGCATATTGGGGCTAGACAACAACGACAAGCCGTGATCAGCTGAGAATAAGTCCCTTTTGACAAAGGGGAGGGGGTGAAGTCAATGGCAAGCAACAATTCATACGAAGTGCCCGCCCTGGTCGAAATCGGTAAGTTCAGTGAGCTTACGGCCTGGTATGGCTGGGCAAGCCAAGACGGCGAAGGCGAAGCGATCATCTGATCCCTCGCCTTCCACATTGCCACCACGTACGAGCCGGAGGGGAGTTTTCGTGAGCGCATCGTGGTTCATCGCGTTTGCTGGGCGCATCGACAATCCGTCGATCAGGCTCGCAAACGCGCACCGAACAACAGTGTTGCGATCTCAATCGGGACACGAGTGGATCATCGCTGACGCGACTTTCTCTCCGGTCGTACACGCAGAAGTGGGCGCCAGGCGCCTTGCGCTCATCGGCGAAACCGATGTGAATCCGGGACGCCTGGCTCACTTGCTGCGCAGACACGAGGACATCGCGACACTCTTCGACTCCGCGGCACGTGAACCCGGGAGTTTCCACATCGTCTATACAGACGGCTCAGTGTCGTGTGTCCAGGGAAGCGCCTCTGGCGTGCGGCAGGTCTTTTTCGCGCGTCTCGAATCGGGGGTCCACGCGATTTCCGATTCTCCATCTCGATTAGCACAGTTGACGCACGCGACGCCCCGAATCGACATGGTCGCCTGGAGCTTATTGAGTCCGTCCTTTGGGTACGGCATCACGCACCACACGCACTGGACGGGAGTAGAGCGCGTGCCGGCCGACGAGCGACTGACGGTTCGTGGGACCCACGTGTCGCGACAGCGCTGGTGGACTCCTCCCGGCGCAACAACGCCCATTGACCAGGGCGCGGTGGCGCTGAAACGCGAACTCGATGCCGCGATTCACGTCCGGCTTCAGAAAAAACCGATCGTATCCGCCGATCTCTCGGGTGGTCTCGATTCGACATCGCTGTGTTTTCTGCTTCACGAACACGGCGCGGCGTTTTGGCCGTTCGTCGAGGCGATGGCTGATCCCAACCACGACGATGCGCGCTGGGCAACCGAGGCCGCACGGCACATGGGTCGGCCCCTCACGATTCTTTCCCCTGATCAACTGCCACACCCCTACGACCACATCTGGTCGGCAGACGGCGGCATCGACCCCGGAGTCGTCACTGACGCGGACGAGCCGTACAGCCTCATACGCAACCACGCGCGAAAGCGCGCCCTCTCGCGCCTCTTCGCTTCGAGCGGATCAACGAGCCACATATCGGGATTCGGTGGAGACGAGCTGTTCACAACCGTTCCCGCGTACTTGAACGACCTCTTCCGCGAGTCGCCAATTCGCGCGATTAGGCAGGCACGCCACGTCGCCCGGCTTCGACGGTGGAAGCCTCGTGCCGTTCTCGCGGCACTCGCGAGCCAGCAGAGTTATCCCGATTGGTTCGCCGAGCAAGCAATGCACCTCGACGCACCGAGAAGCGCGACCTCGACGCCACTCTTGAGTTGGGGGCCACCGGTGCGACTTCCCCACTGGGCGACCGCGCAAGCAGCCGACTTCGTGAGAGAGATTGCCACAGAACGCGCGTCGCACGTCGCGTCTCAAGCACCGGATAGAGCGACTCACCTCAGTATCGCGGGGCTTCGCATTGGCGGCCAACGGCTTGGACCCCTCCGGCGCTTGATGGAGAATAGCGGAGTTTCGCTGTCGGTGCCCTACATGGATGATCGGGTCGTTCGCGCCGCGCTCGCAATCGCTCGCCGCGATGCGGTTCCGGGCACGGCGTTCAAGCCCGCGCTTGTTGCCGCGATGCAATCGGTTCGAACCGGCACGTCGCTTACGCGATCAACGAAGGGCGAGTTCAGTGCCGCCGTGTATCACGGGCTATCTAAAAATCGACACAATCTTCTCGGTCTATTTGAGGATTCTCTTCTCGCACAGCACGGACTCATCGATCTCGCCGCCCTTCGAAGCAGCATCAGCGATAGCATGCGATTCGACTCTGAAACGATCGCACTCGAGCAGACGATTGCCGCCGAAGTCTGGCTCCGAACCATTAGCCAAGAGGCCTCTCCGGCCACCTCGACGACCTCGAATGCGCGTGCTGCGACCGTGCCCATCGGGAGTTCATCGTGACGTGGCAATTGGCAAAATCGGTGTCACTGACCGCGGGAGAATCGGGAATGGTTCTCCTCAACAAGACATCGGGTCGATACTTTCGGCTCAATAGAAGTGGCGCTCGAATTGTGACGGATCTTCTTGACGGCCACGAGCTCACCGAGGTCATTTCGCGCGGAGAAACGAAAAATCCTGGGGATCTCCCGCGCGCATCCGCGGATATCGAGCGGCTCGTTGGCGAGCTTCGCCAATCGGGCTTGCTGGTCGAAAAATGACCATTCAGATGGAGTCGGAACCGCGCTCGCGGTTGCCGTTGCGTCGACGCGCGCGACCCCTATTTTCGGTCGCCGTCGGACGACTTCTTGCAAAGCTCCCGCCGGCGAGGCTCGAGCGAGTGCTGCTCTTCGCGAGGCGCGGAGCGCGGCCGCCGACCGTCGCCGAAGCGCTCCAGGCGAGACGAGATGTCGTGTCGGTCAGCGCCTTGTGCGCGGGCCAATATTGCCTCGAGCGATCACTGTCGACGGTCGTCCTCGCGCGGCTTCGAGGATTGTGGCCCGATTGGGCGACCGGAATCACGATGGCACCGTTTGCCGCCCACGCGTGGATTGAAGTCGCCGGGCAACCGATTGGCGAGCTCTTAAAACTCGATGGTTTTCACAAGACGCTCTTTGTCCCCCTCGAAAAACAGGGCCCCGATCCGGTTGCCGCACGCGCGTCGGATGCTATCAAGAGAAAATCAGCGCGATGAGTGACGTCGACACCGCTGACACCCTCGCCGCCGACGGTTACGTCGTTCTTCCCGACTTTGTTCAGGGCGCGGCTCTCGAGGCCGCTATCGCCGCGATGGACTCGTATTTTCCCGTTCCTGACAGCACTGCCGTGACAGTGGATGAGAAATTGAACCACGCGATTCCATTTCCGTTCGCATCAAACGATCTCAATCGCCTTGTTCTCGATGGGAGAATGCTCGACATTGCTGATCGGTTCCTTGATCACGCCGATTTGCGCTTGACGAGCGCGTTCGTCCAGGCAAAATACGGAACACGAAACGGAGAATCCCGCGATCAGAAATTGCACAACGACGCGTGGAGCGCGAACAGCCTGGTTTTCCCGCGGACCGATGGCGCGTATCGGCGCCTTTTTGGAATTCTTTACCTGACGGACGTCACGCGCGGCACCGCGCCAACGTACATTGTGGGTCGCGTGAGCGATGTCGGCGTGCCTTTAATGACGTCTGCCAAGCAAGCAACCTACGACGAAGGAGAATTTCCCGACCTCTATGTGCGCCAACGACCAATCGAGGCCAAGAAAGGGTCCCTCTTGCTCTTTGCGGGTGATCTCGTACATCGCGGGTCGGCCTTCACCGATGAGGACGGTCGTCGCCTCGCGCTCTTTTTTAACTCATCACTCGGCTGATGCCCTGTGGACGGACAAGCACTTGTGGGCGATGCGTCCCTCGTCCGATCAGTGGGACACTTTTTCGCAACTGATCGGGCAACTAGAACCGAGGCAACGCTCTGTTCTCGGGTTTCCTCCGCCGGGCCACTCGTATTGGAACCAAGAAACCCTTAAGCGCGCCGAAGAGATGTATCCCCTCATGGACGTCCGTCCTTACGCGCCGGACGCCGTCAGAATCTCGCGGCCGCTCGCCGATTTGGCATGACGAAAAAAAATCCCCCTCCGGCTCGGCTGTCGGTCGATCAAGCCACCGAGGGTCTGAAATGGTTGGCGGAGATCTTTAGTGCGCCAGACACGTATCCGATTTCCATCCGCGATATCGTGAGCCTTCTCTTTGACGGGAATTCGTCAACGACGAACGGTTTCGATTCACCCGACGCATCGAATCACGCGATCTCGTACGAATATTCAATCACCCTGCGGGGATCAAAAAGCGACGTGCGTCTCTTCTTTCGACCACAAGAACCGACCGGCGCCCCGACAGCGGCCGCCAGTTGGGAGCGAGGCTGGAGGACACTGCGCGCGCTCGAACAACGCGATCTCGTCTCTCTTGATCGGGCGGAGGCAGTTTCCGATCTCTTCAAACCCGATAGCGACCAGGCCGCATTCGGCTTGTGCTTGGGTATCGCGTTGCGACCCGGAAAAAAACCCGTCATCAAAATCTATTTCGACGCCGTCGCGAAGGGGGTTGATTCGGCGTGCCGTGCAGTGCAAACAGCTCTGGATCGGCTCGGTCACACGGCCTCGCGCGCGTGGCTCGAATCGACGGGGAACCTTGTGGCCCACGAGTTGGTGCCCATATTTTCCCTCGACCTCATTGAGGGAGTTCACGCTCGAGCGAAGGTGTACACGACCGTGGCGGCACCGACAATCGCGACAATAGAACAGCGCGCGGCGAGGATCCCACAATACCGAGACGGAAGCGTGGCCGCGTTGTGCACGGCGCTTCTCGGTAGCGACACACGCTTCATTCCTGGTCGAACGTTGCCTTTGTTGTGCTGGAGTATGACGAGGTTGAACCCCGGCCACCCCGACGATGTCACGCTTCATGTGCCGTTCAATCGATACGTACACGGCGCCGCGTCTGCGTGTGAAAATCTCAAAAGAATTGTGGCCCCCGACGACATCCGCGGGGTTGAGAAATTCCTCTCTCGGTCACACCGTGCACCATCAGACCGCGACCAGAATCCGTTTCACTGGCTCGCGACAAAGCTCACCGCGACGACCGTGGCTCCTTCAATCTATGTGTCTTCTCACGAGCTGGACTATTTTCGCGGAGTTTAGACCTGTCGCACCTCTCTGAGGGCCAAGTCGGGCGCATCGCGACGACTGTGATCGTCACGAGTCGCTTGAAGCCGGCAATCAAGAAAAACCCGCAAAGCCCCGATCCACACTAAAGTTGATCCGAGCAGGTGCAGAACGACGACGAGCGGCACCAAATGCGTGACCACCTGGATAACTCCTATCGCGCCCTGAGCGACAACCACAAAGATGAACGCGCCGATTCGCTTTTTCACTATCGCGTGTGACGCGTCAATCGCGACCACCGCCCAAAGGATGCCCCCAATGATGAGGGTGAGCACCGCGAGACCGCTGTGTACCGCCGTCGCAAACTCCCACGGTAACGACAGCCGTTCGACGGCCGAGTCACCCGCGTGCGGACCCGCGCCCGTTACTATCGTGCCCGCGACAATGAGCAGAGCCGTCGACGCCACCAAACCGCTGCCGAGCCGAGCCGCAATGACCGACCCCGCGTGGGATCGCGATTGCCCGAGGCCCCACGCGAGGTGCCAAGCAACTGCCGCCGCGGTCACGAGCAGGAACGCCGCGATGAAGTGCGCGGCCACGATGTACGGATTCAGGCGCACCCACACGGTAATTCCACCCAACATCGCGTTGAGAACGATAATCCATAATTGCGCCCACGCCATCCGCGTGATTCCGGGTGAGGGATTCGCTTGCAAACGAGCAACAATGATGAGCCAGCCCACGACTCCGCACAAAATACCCGTAAGGAGGCGGTTTCCGAACTCGACGATAGCGTGCACACCCATCTCAGCCGTCGGACCAAGAGTTCCCGGCGTGCACGAGGGCCATTCAGGGCACCCCAAACCCGATCCGGTGAGGCGAACGACCCCACCGGTGACAACAATCAGGACGCTCGCCACGAGCGCGGCTGTTGCCGCAACCCGGAGCGCGCGCGCGTCACAAACGATTCGCTCCGCCATCCATGCGAAGGGCGTGATCACCGTCGTGCGCTCGCGTCGTGCGCGAGAGGGGAGTTGAACCCCCACGCCCTTTCGGGCACACGGACCTGAACCGTGCGCGTCTGCCTATTCCGCCACTCGCGCTGACGGCACCGTCGCACACGGTGCCAACTCAGCGAGAGTAGCACGCGCGTTAGCGTGTCACTACGGCGGTTCGAGTTCGGGATGCGTCGGCGACGGTCGCCAATTTCACGGCTCGACATGATCATTGCCAGCGTAGCCAAGTAACATGCTCCTAGTCACGAATAAGATCGGAAATACTGGTGGGATTATTGGACAACTTCGAGAAAGGTCTTGAACGCGCCGTCAATGGCGCGTTTGCCAAGACCTTTCGATCCGGGTTGCAACCGATTGAAATTGCCGCCGCGCTGCGTCGTGAGCTCGATATCAAAGCTGTCGTCGTCTCTCGAGAGCGCATTTTGGTTCCCAATCGCTTCGATATCGCACTCGAGAGAAGCGATCATGCCCGCCTTGATGCCCTGGGAACGACGTTGATCGACGAACTCACTCAGCTGACGGAGCAACACGCTGCCCACCAAGGATACGCGTTTGCCGGTCCGGTCGTTCTCAGCCTAATCGTCGATTCCGCGCTGTCGCTGGGAACAGTTGTCGTCACGTCGAAAAACCCTGAGGGAAGGGTCGATTGGGCGCCCGTTCTCGATATTGGCGCTACTCGCTATCCAATCACTCGGTCGCGTACAATCGTTGGCCGCGGGCGCGACGCGGACATTACCGTCGATGACCCGGGAATTTCTCGAAAACACATTGAGATTCTTTGGAATGGAACACGAGCGCAAGTCAACGATCTCGGCTCGACCAACGGATCGCAACTTGACGGGCGTCCCGTAAAATCGGCACCCCTCGAACCCGACTCGGTCGTCTCAATCGGTCGCACTCGCATCGCATATCGTGAAGTTCCCCGCGCGACCGCTCCCGATCATCGGCAAGAAAAGGCACGAGACCGCACAACGGTCATCGACAATTTTTGGGAACCGTCATGAGTGAGCTGACCCTCATTTTCTTGCGCTTTGCGATTCTTGGCGCGCTGTGGGTTTTCGTGTTCGTGATCGTCTACTCGTTACGATCCGATCTCTTCGGCCCGCGAGCCCGCAAGCTTCCCGTTGGAGAAACGGGTGCGGCCGCCAGTATGCCGTCGCATCCGGCGCCGAACCGGGCGCCCGCTTCGGCGAATCCGTTTCCCTCGGAATCTCCTTTTGAATCGGCACTCACCGAAGCCGTCGGAACTGTCTCGCGCCTCGTTATTTCCACGGGGCCCAAAAAGGGCATGACGGTCGAACTCGGTCGCGACCCACTCACGATTGGTCGATCAAGCGAATCGGGGTTGGTCTTGCGAGACGACTACACGTCAACTCATCACGCGAGACTCATGCTGTGGGATAACACCTGGATGATCCAAGACCTTGATTCGACAAATGGAACATTTCTTGATGGACGTCGAGTGACCGTGCCTACTCCCGTTCCGCTCAACACTCCGATTAAAGTTGGAGCAACCACCTTCGAGCTGAGGCGATAGGCATCGAAGTGGGAAGTGCAACTGCGATTGCGGCCGTCTCTAATGTGGGCCGGGTCCGATCAAACAACCAAGATTCCGGTTATGCGGGAACATATTTGTTTGTCGTCGCCGATGGCATGGGTGGACACGCGGGCGGTGACGTCGCATCAGCTCTCGCGGTGGAACGAATATCCGAAACTGATCAACGCTACGAATCGGTGGCTGATGCCGAACTGGCACTTCAGGCCGCGCTCGTTGCCGCGAACGTCGTTCTCACGAAAACCGTTGTCGACCACCCCGAGCTCACAGGCATGGGCACGACGGTCAGCGCGCTGTTGCGAGTCGGCAACCACGTCGTTCTCGCGCACATCGGCGATTCTCGCATCTATCGACTTCGCAACGCGGACCTCGTCCAAGTAACCACCGACCATACGTTCGTGCAAAAGCTCGTCGAGAGCGGTCGGATCACGCCGGAAGAGGCCCTCGCGCACCCGCGTCGCTCGGTGCTCATGCGCGTGCTGGGCGACGTCAACTCATCTCCTGAAATCGACACCGTCGTTGTCGATACGGTACCCGGTGACCGATGGCTTTTGTGTTCGGACGGATTGAGTGGCGTTATCTCAACCGAGCGGATTCGAAACGAACTCACTCGACCCTTCCCGGTTCAGGCCGTTGCCAATCGCCTGATTCAAATTACACTCGATGGCGGCGCTCCCGACAATGTGACCGTTATCGTGGCAGACCCGGGTGACGACACGACCGTTGGGACTCCTCTCGTCGTGGGGTCCGCCGCGGCTCCCGTCGCCTTCGAGGCTCCTGACGCGCGCAGCCACGCGATTCGTCTGCCGACGCTTCGATCTCACACGATGCGCGCGGCATCGACGATTCCCAGCCACTTTGAACCAGAATCCGAAGACTACCTCGACGAGCTCATCGAAGAAGACCGGCGCCGAGCCCGCCGACGCCGAATGGTGTGGCTCGCGGGTATTGTCGTGGTCATTGGTGCGATTGTCGCACTCATATTTGCCGGATACTCGTGGACTCAGTCCCGCTACTTCGTGGGCACCGACGGCAAGACTGTGATCGTGTTTCAGGGAGTTCAACAAGATTTGGGGCCGATCAAACTCTCGCACGTGGCCCGCGACACCATGATTCCTCTTGCGAATCTGAGTCCGTTCGCACAAAAGCAAGTGACGCAAACCCTCAGCAGTGAGTCATTCGGCTCCGCTATCGAAATTGTGAATAGGTTAACGGATGTCTCGAGCAGGTAATCGCGCCTCGCCCGGGGCGGCCCCATCGCGCGCGGAAGAGACGGGACCAATTCAACTCATGAAGGCTTTGCGCATGCCGCAGCGCCTTCGTAATCGCGAGCTGGGATTGCTGATCTTTGCGTGCAGCATCAATGCCGGTGCCGTGGTGCTCGTGCAACTCGGGGCTCTCGGCCGTATTGACGGCGGCCTCCTGTTTTTTGGGGCGAGTCTATCGGTCCTCGTTTTTGGCTTGCACATCGCAATGCGCTTTGTTGCCAAAAACGCGGATCCGTTTATTCTGCCCATCGCCACGGTGCTCAATGGTCTGGGAATTGCAATGATCTACCGAATCGACATTGCGAATGACGATAGTGGGTGGAAAAGCGCCGCAATTCGCCAGATCGTGTGGAGCGGGATTGCCATCGTGTGCGCAATCGCGGTAATCCTTGCGATGCGCAATTACCGGGTTCTCTTTCGATACACGTACGTTGCCGGTTTCGCGGCGGTCGTTCTGTTGCTTCTCCCTCTCGTTCCGGGACTGGGCAGAGAAGAGCAAGGAGCGCGCGTGTGGATTACCGTTGGGCCATTTGGTACGTTCCAACCCGGCGAAATCGCGAAGATATCCCTCGCGGTATTCTTCGCGGGTTATCTCGTTCGAAACAAAGAGGTATTGTCATCGGTCGGCCGTAGGGTACTCGGCATGCGGTTTCCCCGATTGCGTGACCTCGGGCCAATCGTCGTGGTGTGGGCGCTTTCAATGTCAGTCATTGTTCTTCAACACGACCTCGGGACGGGACTCCTGTATTTCGGACTGTTTCTCGTCACGCTGTACGTCGCAACGGGTCGTTTGAGTTGGGTTCTTCTTGGCCTCGGGCTGTTTGCGGGTGGTACATTTGCCGCCGCCCAGACTCTCTCCTACGTGAATGGGCGAATCGACAACTGGCTCGACCCGTTCAACGACGCCACATATAACGCTGTAGGAGGAAGCTATCAAGTTGTTCAGGCACTGTTTGGACTGGCAAATGGCGGCCTCATCGGAACAGGACTCGGTCGGGGACGCCCCGACATCACTCCGGTTCCTCAAAGCGACTACATCATCGCAAGCCTCGGGGAAGAACTCGGTTTAGTCGGTGTGATCGTGATTCTTTGCCTTTACCTCCTTTTTGTATCGCGAGGCCTCCGAATCTGCTTTGCGGGGCAAGACGACTTTGGAAAGCTCCTCGCGGTCGCTCTCGCGTTTTCCGTCGCGCTGCAGGTTTTTATCGTCGTTGGAGGGGTCACTCGCGTGTTGCCCCTGACGGGTCTCACAACCCCGTTCTTGGCGGCGGGTGGCTCGTCTCTCGTTGCAAACTGGGTCATTGCCGGATTACTCTTGCGCATCTCGGACACGGTACGAAACCAGCCGAAAGCGATGGTGTGACGTGAACCGCGAATTGAAACGCGTAACGATTGTCGTCTTCGCGATGTTCGTCACTCTCATGATTTCGTCGACAATCATCCAGGCGTTCCAGAATGAAAACCTCCAGGCGAACGCGAATAACGCGCGCGCGGCCTCGGCGGGCTATTCCACCGAACGAGGGGCGATCTTGGCCAACGGGCATCCAATCGCCCAGTCTGTGCCATCGAATGATCGCAATAAATTTCAGCGAAGCTACCCCGAGGGGCCACTCTACGCCGCCGTAACAGGGTATTTCACTCTCGGACAAGGCAACACGATGATCGAGCGCTCGCTGACTAATGAGCTGAGCGGAACGGCAAAGTCGCAGTTTCTTCAAAAAATCGACAGCATCATCACCGGTCAGGAACCCAAAGGGGCATCCGTCGAAACCACAATTGACCCGGCTACGCAACAGGCCGCATTCGACGCGTTGGGAAAATACGAGGGGGCGATTGTCGTGGTCGAACCGACAACGGGTCGAATCCGTGCGATGGTGTCGAAACCGACTTTTGACCCCAACCTTCTCGCAAACCACGATGCCGACGCCACCGAAAAGGCATACAAAACGCTCATTTCTGATCCGACAAATCCGCTCATCAATCGAGCGATCCGAGGAGACTTGAATCCACCGGGTTCTGTGTTCAAGCTCGTGGTTGCCGCGGCAGCGTTCGAATCCGGCAAATACACGCCGGAGAGTCGCTTTCCAAATCCTTTGACTCTCCAATTGCCCGGGACGAACCTCGTCATTAGAAACTCGGGGGGTGACGACTGCGGCGGTGACGACACCGTCTCGATTGCGACCGCTGTCGAGCTTTCGTGCAACGTCCCAATGGCCGAACTTGGTCGCGAGCTCGGTGCGAAGGCCCTCCTTGATCAAGCGAAGAAGTTTGGCTTCAATGCTCCGTATGAGATTCCCATTGACGTCGAACCGAGCGTTTTTCCCACGTCGCCCGACGAGGCACAAACGATGCTCTCGTCGTTTGGCCAGTTTGAAGTGCGCGCGACTCCGCTCCAAATGGCAATGGTGTCGGCCGGAATAGCGAATGGCGGAACCGTGATGCAGCCGAACCTCATTGAATCCGTGAGAAATCCGGACCTGAGTCCGATCTCGCAATTCCAACCGAAGGTCTTTAGTCAAGCAGTCAGTGCACAAACAGCCGCGTGGCTCACGGCAATCATGGTCGACGGCGTCAAAACGGGGGCCGCAAGAAATGCAAGAATAAATGGGATCGATGTCGCGGGTAAGACGGGCACGGCAGAAAACGGCCAGTCCGATCCGTACACATTTTGGTTTACAGGATTTGCTCCGGCAGGCAATGCCAGCAATGCAATCACGGTACTCGTCGAAAATGGGGCCGGGCTTGGTCAACGCGGTCTCAGCAGCCTGACAACCGCTCCGATCGCGAAACAGGTTCTAGAGGCGGTGCTGAAGAAATGAGACCCATTGCAGGGCCTCACCTTCGGCGGACGATACGAGCTCGCTTCGCGCATCGCCATCGGCGGAATGGGCGAAGTGTGGCAGGCGACCGATCTCGGTCATCGGCCGCACCGTCGCGATCAAGATCCTGAAGGACGAGTACCTGGGCGACCCCGGATTCCTCGAGCGTTTCCGCGCCGAGGCCCGCCACGCTGCGCTCGTCAACCACGAGGGCATCGCCAACGTCTTCGACTACGGCGAAGAGGACGGCAGCGCCTTCCTCGTGATGGAGCTCGTGCCCGGCGAGGCGCTCTCGACAATCCTCGAGCGCGAGCACCCTGCTCGACCGACAAGATGCTCGACATCGTCGCCCAGACCGCCGCCGCCCTTCATGCCGCCCACGCGGCCGGTCTCGTGCACCGCGACATCAAGCCGGGCAACCTGCTGATCACGCCCGACGGCCGCGTCAAGATCACCGATTTCGGCATCGCGCGAATCGCCGACCAGGTTCCGCTGACGGCGACGGGCCAAGTCATGGGAACCGTGCAATACTTGTCGCCCGAGCAAGCGAGCGGCCATCCGGCGTCACCGACCACCGATATCTACTCGCTGGGTATTGTCGCCTATGAGGGTCTTGCTGGCCGCCGACCCTTCACAGGCGAATCGCAGGTCGCCATCGCGATGGCGCAGATCAACGATGTGCCCCCCGAGTTGCCGGCGACCGTTCCGGAACCGGTCCGCAACCTCATTCTCGCGTGCATTGCGAAAGACCCAGCGGACCGGCCCGCCTCGGCGGCACACCTCGCTCGCGCGGCCCAGGCTTTGCGCCGCGGCGACGTCGCCGCGGCTGCCGCATCGGTTCCCGCGATTCTAGGCGGCGCGGCCGGGGGCGCGGGCGCCACAAAGATGCTTCCGACGGCCGGTGCGACTCAGGCAACGACCGTGCTAAACGGGCCGACGAACTACGCCGCAACGCAAGCCAACTCACTGCCGAGCACGAAAGAAAAGAATCGCCACCCGTGGACCTGGCCGCTCGTGGCTCTCATTGCGCTTCTCGCGATAGTGCTTGCTGGTGGAGTCTTCGCGATCACCTCACTGCGCAAAGACGAACCCAAATCGACGGTCCCGCCCGTTACTTCAGCACCGGTCGAACCCGAGGCTCCAAAACCAAAACCCACGCGCACCATGACGCCCCCGTCACCGACAAGCAACACGGTCTCAATCAACGAGGAAACATACCGCGGACAGCCATATGACACCGTTCGGGCCGCTCTCGCTGACTTGGGGATGCAGGTGACCAAGTCCGTGGGCAATGCAGCACCATCGGCCGACAAGGTTGACACGGTGTACCAGGTCAACAAGACGGGAAGTGTTCAGAAAGGCAGCGTCATAATTGTGACCGTTTATGGGCCAGTGGCGGCGCCTCCGACGCCTCCGACGCCCCCCGCGCCATTTTTGTCTGGTTCCAATTCCGGGCCAATCGAAGGGGGTTCTCTCGTCACCGTGAGCTGGAATCCCTACACACAGTGCCCGGCCGGTACGTCGCTTTCCGGCTACACCGTGACTACCTCTGCGTCGCTTTTCAACAGGAACCCGATCTCGTCGTCCGAAACGTCGGCGCGCGTTACGGCGCCGAACAGCGGAGCGTTTTCGGTGAGCTATTCGGTCACGTGCGGGTCGGAATCGTCCGCACCCTCGCCAGCCCTGAGTGTCTCGGTGAGTCGGTGATGACCACACGCCTCCTCGCGGACCGATATCAGGTCGACGCAATCATCGGTCGCGGGGGCATGTCTGACGTCTACGAGGGTACAGACACCCGCTTAGGACGCACGATTGCCATCAAACTTCTCAAGCCGTCACTCGCCGCGGATCCGGCATTTCGCACCCGATTTCGTCAAGAAGCACAATCGGCAAGCCGCATGGCGCATCCGACCATCGTCCGCGTTTTTGATGCCGGAGAAGAAACGGTCAGCGAATCAGACGGATCCGAGGTCCAACAGCCGTTCATCGTCATGGAACGCGTTTATGGAACGCTCCTTAAAGACATGCTCGCCGACGGCGCTCTCGATTGTGCCGAGGCCATTCGCATCGCCGAAGGAATTTTGACGGCCCTCGAATACTCCCACCGGGCCGGCGTCGTGCATCGCGATATCAAACCCGGAAACATCATGGTTACAAAATCCGGCCACGTCAAGGTCATGGATTTTGGAATCGCGCGAGCAATTTCCGATTCTTCGGCTACGGTCGCCCAGACGAGCGCAATCTTGGGCACAGCGTCCTATTTTTCACCCGAGCAAGCCAAAGGTGAGACCGTCGACGCGCGAACCGACTTGTATTCAACCGGGGTCGTGCTTTTCGAGATGCTCACCGGTCGACCGCCGTTTCGGGGAGAAACACCCGTCGCGGTTGCGTATCAGCACGTCAGCGAGCATCCGGCGACACCGAGCACTATCAATCCGCGCGTGTCACCGGCACTCGATGCGGTATTGCTCCACGCGCTTGAGAAAAACCGATTTGATCGGTTTCAAAGTGCGGCAGAATTTCGTGACGATCTCCACACGGCCGCAACCGGGCAGGTTCCTCATTCACGGCGAGAAGGAGAAATTGGCGCAACCCTGTACGGCCTCCCTCCCATGGTTGCGTCGGGCTCAGAACGTGCCCTTCAACAAATTCAAGACGATTCGGCGTCGATGCGGACACAGAGCCGTCCACCCGTGATGTGGCTGTGGGCGGGAATCGCGAGCGTCGTCGTCATTGTTCTCGCACTTCTCATTTGGGTTCTTACGCTCAGTCCCACTCAAGTCTCGCCAGACAGGGCGCGTCACATTCCGGCACTCGCCGGAATGAGCTACGACAGTGCGGCAGCGGCCCTGAAAGAACTCAATCTGATTCCCACTCGCTTTGGTGAATCGAACGCCGATATTCCCATGAACCAAGTCATCAGAACCGAGCCCACGCAAGACAACAGTGTCGCTCAAGGAACCGTCGTGCAAGTATTCGTCTCGACCGGCCCCAAGACCTCGACGGTGCCCGATGTTGTCTCGCGAGACCTGACCGAAGCGGTCTCGCTGCTCACGGCAGCAAATTTGGCCGATGGCGAGGTGACCAAAGAGAATTCCCCCACTGTGCCCGCCAACACGGTCATTCGTTCGGATCCCGAATCGGGATCGACAATGCCCGCAGGCGGGCACGTGAATCTGACCGTGTCGAACGGACGAGTGACGGTGCCCGACCTCACGAATCAAACGATCGAGGTTGCGAGCAATTTGCTGACCGGGTCGTCCACCCGGCTCACGGCAGACATTCGACCGGATCCGACGTGCACTTCGCGAGGCAGCGCCAAGGTATCGAGCCAATCCCCCGGTCCGGGCGATGTGCCACAAAAATCCGCCGTCATTTTACGATATTGCACGGGTTAAAATCTCGCGCCTTTTCCCCTCGAAACGTGCACTATATCGCGGTGATGAGCGGATTAAGGGTCGAAGCACGATCCCTCGACCCTTCGAGCCCGGCGGACTCGAGCCAGTTGCCGAGCAAGCGATAACCACCTTCCGTCATGACCGCCTCGGGGTGAAACTGCACCCCCACTATCGGCGCACTACTGTGGCGGAGTCCCATAATGATCCCGCTGCTTGTTCGGGCTGTCACTTCGAGGTCACGGGGAATCGTTCCGTCGACGACCGCGAGGGAATGATAGCGAGTCGCCCGAAACGGCTGAGGGAGGCCGACATAAAGGTCCCTGCCATTGTGGTGAATGAGCGAGGTCTTACCGTGCATGAGTTCGTCCGAGGCCGCGACGACTCCGCCAAAGGCCTCCGCAATCGCCTGGTGCCCAAGGCACACTCCCAAGAGGGGTATATCAGTCTTAACCGCCGCGTGGACCGTGGCAATCGATACTCCCGCATCAGACGGTTTCCCCGGGCCGGGCGAAATAAGTACCGCATCATATTCGGAGAGCCGCGCTTCAACGTCGTTCTTCCCGAAGACGTCGTTCCGCAGGACGTCGGTTTCTGCGCCCAATTGAAGAAGATAGCCATTGAGTGTGTAAACAAAACTGTCGTAGTTGTCGATGACGAGGACGCGGATCACTGGCGAACCGATACGACATCTTGGCTACTAATGAGCGCGTCAACCCAAGGAAAGACCCACGTGACAAGCGCAGCAAGGACAAAGACCATCAGAAGCAACAAGAGGAATAGACGCAACCACACCGGCCCAGGGAGAATGCGCCACAGCATCGCGTACACTATCGCCCTCCCGAGCTTGCAAGGATTGCCGCAACGTCGGCGGGTGGACCCGCCGCCGTCGGTTGGAAAGATTCGTAAACACCGTACGCTGACATACGCTCGGCAGTCGAGTGGAGCGGATTGCACGTTGTCAGAGAAATAAGGCGTTCCATTGGAGGCCCCTTATCGCGGCCGGGAACAGGGTGCAAGATGTCAACTTTCGTCGGCCGGACATACTCAAGGTTTCGGAACCGGTAGGTATACCACCCGTCAGAGGTCTGCACGAAAATCGGATCGCCAAGTTGAAGGCGATTCACGTGCATTCCGCCACCGTAGGCATTTCGGTGCGCGGCAACGACAAAATTTCCCACCTCACCGGGCATTTGCGTGTCTTTGTAGTGGCCCACGTTGCCAACGTCTAGAACGCTTGCCTTGTCGACGCCCTGGACAATCGTTCGCCGATAATCGTTCCCGAATCGCGGAATATAGAGAACGGCAAATTTACGCGCATCGGTCGTAGGGGGCGCCTGGACAGGCGGCGGTTGAGGCGGCGCATCGGGAGCCGCGAGCGCCGGCGCGTTTTCGAGAGGTGGCGGTGCGTGTTGCGCCCACTCTTCGGTCAACGCAATCGCATCGTTCTTTTGTTGTTTCGCAATGACCAGATCGTTCCAGTAGAGTTGCCACCCGACGAAAAGAAGAATCAACACCCCCGAGGTCACAAGAAGCTCACCAAGAATCCCGACAACCGATATGCGGCTCGGCGCCCTTTTGTGCTGAGCGAGTGCTTGCGCGGCCCGTCTCGGAGCGGTTCTCGACATCCTGCGATTGTACTCGACGGGTCTGAAGCGGAGCGGTGACGTCGTGCGCGTGCTCAGGGCCGTCGCGAGGGCCGTTCAGTCGTTGCTCATTTCGGAGGTTCGCCAACCGGTTAGAATGCTTCTCATGGCACGTAGCGGACCACGAACCAAGCCTCCCCAGACACATTCCGTACAGTCGGACGATCCTGGGCCAAATCCCGTCTGGTTCAAGCCCATCATGTTCGGCTTCATGCTTGTGGGTCTCGCGTGGATCATCGTGTTTTATGCGAGCCAAAGCACGCTCCCGATTCCTAGTTTGGGCGCGTGGAACATTATGGTCGGCTTCGGAATTGCATTTGTCGGATTCTTGATGACGACTCGGTGGCGCTAGAGTCCGAGCGGAGTCACAATAACAGCGATGTAATTATCCTCAGCTGTTGATAATGTTGTGGATAACTTTGAGCTATTTCTGTGAAATGAGACGGTTACGCAAGAACGCGCACCATCGCGACGGCGACGAACGCGGCGACGAGGCCGAAAAGTAGACCGACCTGAAGCCCACGCTGTGACGGATCCTTAGTGCGCACAAAAATCAGCCCCGCTACAAGCCCGGCAACGAGGCCGCCCATGTGAGCTTGCCACGCAATATTCATGCCAGGAATGAACCCAATCACAATATTGATCAGGATGAGCACGAAAAGCTGCGCAGCGTTGCCACCAAAGTGACGATGGATGACGAGGAATGCCCCCATGAGACCAAAAATCGCCCCCGACGCACCGACAACGGGCGTCAACGGTGGGGCAAGAAGAAGCACTCCAATCGAGCCAGCAATCGCGCTAATGACGTAAAGTGCAAGAAATCTCAGCGAGCCGAGCATTCGCTCGAGAATTCTCCCAAAAACGAAGAGTGTGTACATGTTCAGCGCCACGTGCAAATAGAACGACGTCGAGTGCGCGAACGCGCTTGTAATCATCCGCCAGGGCTCGAACGGAAATCCAGAGGTCGGGTCTGAATACACGGGCGCGTACAAGATTGCCTGTGACACATTCCACCGCGGCACAAGCTGGAGAACAAAAACAAATACCGTGACACCGATAATCGAATACGTGACAATCGGACCGGCCGGCCCAGAGGCTGAAAAAGGTCGAGTCCTCGGCGTTTTTTTTGTTGCTGCTTCATGCATTCGGGGCAAATGACCCCGACGGCACCCTGGGTTTGACACTCAGGGCAAACGGTACGCCCGCATCGCTGACACAATACGAAGCTTCGCCGATCACCGTGCTTGTAGCAAAAATCGTCGCGAGAGGGAGAAGAGTCGTTCACTGGCTATCGAGACATCAAACGGAACTGACCGTCACCGACTCGATCACAACGTCTTCGAGCGGGCGATCACGAGAATCGGTCGCGACTACAGCGAGCTTGTCGACGAGCGCCTTCGATTCGTCACCATCGACGGCGCCAAAAATCGTGTGCTTGCCTTGAAGCCACGTCGTCGGGCCGACCGTAATAAAGAACTGCGAGCCGTTCGTCCCTTTGCCACCACGCGTTCCCGCGTTTGCCATTGCCACAACGTACGGTTGCGAGAAGTCCAGTTCTGGGTGAATTTCGTCGTCGAACTGGTATCCGGGTCCGCCAACACCCGTGCCCAGCGGATCGCCGCTCTGAATCATGAATCCCGGAATGATTCGGTGAAACACAACGCCGTCATACAACTTGTCTTTCGACGTCGCTCCGGTCGACGGATTGGTCCATTCGATCTCGCCTGTCGCAAGACCGATGAAGTTCTGGACGGTCTTTGGTGCGTGATTTCCGAAAAGATTCACGGCGATGTCACCGTAATTCGTGTGCAAGTGAGCGACGGAGGTGTGGAGAGACATGGCCCCAATTGTTGCACACCGTTCCGCACAGTTTCCGAACGGTTTGGAACGACGATCAGGTCGAGAAGGTACTTACCGCGTGAGATGAGTGGCAAGATAGTGGTGTTCGCTATACGAAATCGATGGAGGTCGACATGGGTCTATCACGTAAACGCGAGAAGGAACTCAAGAAGCTGCGGGGAAACACCGAAACGCTGTGGCAAGCGCATCACGAGGTTCTTAACCGCGCAAAATCGGTCCTCCGCGAAGCGAAAAAACAGGCAACCCAATTGGCACACGACGAGGTCGCGCCGCGAGTGCGACTCGCGGTTGATCAACACGTCAAACCAAGAATGGGCCGGTCGGCTCGCGCGACACAATCCGTCGCTTCGTCGTGCCACAAGAAGTTTGTCGGTGACGTCCTCCCTTCGGTCGCTGCCGTTATTGGTTCCACACTCTCCGTCATCGACCTTGCGCGAAGCGGTCGCATGCGGAGCGACGCCGGCTTGCCGAGCAAAACCGGTGGCGAGAAAAAAAGGCCGCGATTTGGCGCCCCCCAGCTCACGGGCTCCTCAATCGGCGGGTTCGCGCGCGGGTGGGCCAATCGCTCTTATTTTTGGCGTGATCGCAGCAGCAGGAGTCGGTTTTGCGTTGTGGCAAACGTTTCGCGCGGACGACGAGTTATGGGTCACTGACGATTATCCGGCGCGGAACGACCTCACCTAGCGCGTGTGTGAAAAGTGAGGGAACTCGCCTCACGCGATTGAGTGCCGTTCATTTTGGTCGGAATCGGGGAGTGGAGACGAGGGGAATCGAACCCCTAACCCCCTGCTTGCAAAGCAGGTGCTCTGCCAATTGAGCTACGTCCCCAGAAGTGCAGACGACTTCCGTGGGGCTACCAGGACTTGAACCTGGGACCTCTTCATTATCAGTGAAGCGCTCTAACCAGCTGAGCTATAGCCCCAATGAGCAGATTGAAGACTATCGGACGCGTGCCCGATCTCCCAATCTAAAAACGCGCGACCGAGCGGCCGTTAGTTGTTCGTAAATCCGACGAGGAGTCCTCCAGTAATCTTCACACTCAGGTTATACAGAGTCGCGATAACAGCCCCCAGCGCCGTAATGATGACGGTGTTGAGAAGAGCGACAATCACGGTGAACCCCATGACTTGAGGGAGCGATAGAACACTCCCAAGATCGAATGTGCCGTCTTTTTTGTCGATGACATCGGCCACGAGCTTGTTGACCTGCCCGAACACCCCGGTCTGGTACACGACGATGTACAGCAGAAAGGTTCCCACAATCATGATGATCGCGAGGGCAATCGCCACGAGGAACGCAAGCTTGACCACAGACCAAAAATCGATGTATACGAGCTTGAGGCGCACCTGTTTCGTTGACGGCGTCCGCGACGACTTGCTCGCAAGTTTTGCGGTAAGGCTGTTGCTCATCAATTGTCCTTCCCGGGCGGGAGTTCTACCGAAGGTTCGATTTCATCGCCCGGACCCTCAAGATTTCGCTCGGAGTTTTTGGCTACGGCAATGATACGGTCCTGATCCTGGAGTCTCGCAAAGACAACTCCCATGGTGTCACGACCTTTTGCGGGAACTCCGGCCACCGAGGAGCGTACCACTTTGCCGCTGGCAAGAATCACTAAGACTTCATCGTTCTCGTCGACGATCAACGAACCAGCGAGCACCCCGCGGGCGTCGTTGAGCTTAGCAACCTTGACACCGAGGCCGCCCCGATTTTGCACGCGATAGCGCTCGACCGAGGTGCGTTTTGCCCATCCCCCATCCGTCACAACCAAAACGAATCCTTCGGAAGAAACAACCGAGGCCGCAAGAAGTTTGTCGCCGGCACGAAAGTGCATTCCAATAACACCCGATGTCGATCGTCCCATCGGGCGCAGTGCCGACTCGTCGGCCATGAATCGAATCGACATTCCTTTTTGAGAAACGAGCAAAATATCTGAATCGTCGTTAACCAGCACGGCTGAGACAAGTTCGTCACCCTCGCGAAGCTTAATTGCGATAATCCCGCCAGCACGATTTGTGTCGTATTCACCTAAACGCGTCTTCTTGACCAATCCCCCGCGAGTTGCAAGAGCAAGGTACTGTGCGGCCTCGTAGTCGCGAATGTCAAGGACCTGAGCGATCTCTTCACCGGGCTGAAGAGCGAGGAGATTTGCGACGTGTTGTCCCTTCGCATCGCGGCCCGCCTCTTGCACTTCATAGGTTTTCGCGCGATAGACCCGACCCGTGTTTGTGAAAAACAAGAGCCAATGGTGGGTTGTCGTGACAAAGAAATTCTCGACAACATCGTCGGCGCGCAATTGGGCGCCCTTGACACCCTTTCCCCCACGGTGCTGACTTCGATAGTTGTCACTTCGGGTTCGCTTGATGTATCCGCCGCGCGTCACCGTCACGACCATTTCTTCTTCGGGAATGAGGTCTTCGACGCTGACATCTCCGTCGAAACCGTAGAGAATCTCCGTTCTTCGATCATCGCCAAACTTGTCGACAATCGTGGTGAGCTCTCCGCTGACGATCTCGCGTTGCCTTTCTACGCTTGAAAGTATGGCTTTAAACTCGGTTATTTGGCGCTCAAGCTCGGCAGCTTCGTCAACAATCTTTTGCCGCTCGAGGGCTGCCAAGCGCCGAAGCTGCATATCGAGAATGGCTCGCGCTTGAAGCTCATCAATATCGAGGAGACCCATCAAACCGTCTCGCGCGACCTCCACGGTCGATGAACGACGAATGAGAGCTATCACGTCATCGAGGGCGTCCAACGCTCGGAGATACCCGGTCAGAATGTGCATTCGCTCCTCGGCCTTGAGGAGCCGAAAGCGGGTTCGCCGCACGATGACGTCAATTTGGTGCTGAACCCAGAAAACAATGAATCCATCGAGCGCGAGTGTTCTGGGGATCCCATCGACAATCGCCAACATGTTGGCGCCAAAATTATCTTGAAGCTGCGTGTGTTTGTAAAGATTGTTGAGGACGACCTTCGCGACCGCGTCGCGCTTGAGAACGATAACCAATCGTTGACCTGTTCGACCCGACGTTTCGTCGCGAATATCGGCAATTCCCGTTATTCTCGCGTCTTTAACGAGGTCGGCAATTTTCATTGCGAGGTTGTCGGGATTCACTTGATACGGAAGCTCCGTCACCACGAGACACGTGCGACCCTGAATTTCTTCAACGGTGACGACCGCTCGCATGCTGATCGATCCGCGCCCGGTGCGGTATGCGTCGTCAATTCCGCGATTGCCGACAATTTGAGCGCCAGTGGGAAAGTCGGGCCCCTTAATTCTCGCCATGAGCGCTTCGAGCAGCTCTTCGCGGGAGGCGGTTGGATTCGCAATGTGCCACAACGCGCCCTCAGCTACTTCACGTAGGTTGTGCGGAGGAATGTTCGTTGCCATTCCCACCGCGATACCGACCGAGCCATTCACGAGAAGATTAGGAAAACGCGCGGGAAGTACCGCCGGTTCTTGCGTGCGCCCGTCGTAATTATCGTGAAAATCGACCGTGTCTTCGTCAATGTCTCGCACCATTTCGAGCGCGAGCGGAGCCATCTTGGTCTCGGTGTATCGCGGCGCCGCGGCGCCGTCGTTACCCGATGATCCAAAGTTTCCCTGCCCGAGAGACAGCGGGTATCGAAGACTCCACGGCTGCACAAGACGGACCAGCGCATCATAAATCGACACATCTCCGTGTGGGTGAAATTGGGCCATTACGTCGCCCACGACCCGGGAACACTTGGAAAACGATTTTTCGGGACGGTATCCGCCGTCGAACATTGCGTAAATCACGCGGCGATGAACCGGCTTAAGACCGTCGCGTACATCGGGAAGAGCGCGCCCCACAATGACGCTCATCGCGTAGTCGAGATAAGAACGCTGCATCTCGAGTTGAAGGTCAACCTGGTTGATCTTGCCGTCTGCGCCGATGGCCGATCCGTCCGAAGAAGTCGTGATGTTGTCGCTATCTGTCATTGGCTTGAGTCTCCGCTAGCCTCGTCGAGGTGTCGATGTCGTCGATGCGTGTGTCTTAAATGTCCAGAAATCGCACGTCTTTGGCATTCTTCTGGATGAAACTTCGTCGGGATTCGACATCCTCACCCATAAGCGTGGCAAAAATTTCGTCGGCGACGGCTGCGTCGTCAAGGGTCACTTGGAGAAGCGTTCGCGTTCCCGGGTCCATCGTCGTGTCCCACAACTCGTGATAGTCCATTTCTCCGAGACCCTTATAGCGCTGAATGCCGTTTTCTTTCGGAATTCTTTTGCCTGCTGCGACGCCACCGGTGAGAAGGTCATCGCGCTCTTGGTCGGAAAAAACGAACTCGTGCGCCGCATTGTTCCACTTGAGTCGATACAGCGGTGGCTGCGCGAGGTACACATAGCCCCGGTCAATCAGCGGTCGCATATAACGAAAAAGGAGGGTCAATAGCAGCGTAGAGATATGCTGACCGTCAACATCCGCGTCGGCCATCAGAACGATTTTGTGATACCGCACCTTGTCTGGATTGAAATCTTCTCCGATTCCGGCGCCGAACGCCGTGATCATCGCTTGGATTTCATTGTTCGCGAGGGCACGGTCAAGTCGGGCCTTTTCGACGTTGAGAATCTTGCCGCGAAGGGGAAGGATTGCCTGAGTTTGGGGATTTCTCCCCTGGACGGCGGATCCACCGGCCGAATCACCCTCGACGAGAAAGATCTCGGACACACTCGGATCCTTGCTTTGACAGTCTTTTAGTTTGCCGGGCATTCCTCCGCTCTCAAGAAGGCCCTTTCGGCGGGCTGTTTCTCGAGCCTTGCGCGCGGCCATTCGAGCGGTCGCCGCTTGCAAAGCTTTGCGGATTATCTCTTTTGCTTGCCCTGGATTCCGATCAAACCAGTCCGCAAGCTGTTCACCAGCAACTCGCTGAACAAACGCCTTCGCTTCGGTATTACCGAGCTTCGTCTTCGTTTGGCCTTCGAACTGCGGTTCCGTCAGCTTGACCGATACGACCGCGGTGAGCCCTTCGCGCACATCGTCGCCGCTCAGATTGTCGTCTTTTTCCTTGAGGATTCCTTTTTCGCGCGCGTATCGGTTGACGAGAGACGTGAGAGCGGCTCGAAACCCCTCTTCGTGGGTTCCCCCCTCGTGAGTGTTAATTGTGTTGGCATACGTGTGGACGCTTTCTGTGTACCCGGTCGTCCACTGCATGGCAACTTCGAGAGCGATTTTTCGATCAGAGTCTTCCGATTCAAAGGAAATGATCTCCGCGTTGACGATATCCGCTTTCTTGGCCGAGTTAAGGTATTCGACATAGTCAACAAGGCCGTTTTCGTAGAGATATTCACTGTGCGCTTCCCCGCCGCGCGCACCGTCGGCGTCCGGCATTCTAGCTCTCTCGTCGGTGAGGACGAGTCGTAAACCCTTGTTGAGAAACGCCATCTGTTGAAAGCGCAACCGCAGGGTTTCGTAGTCGAAATCAACCGTCTCGAAGATCTCCTCGCTGGGCCAAAAGGTAATTGTGGTTCCCGTCTTTGGCGACGGATCGGCGCGAACGAGCGGCGCCGCTGGCACTCCATTCCGATAGGTTTGCCGCCACTCAAACCCTTGGCGTCGGACCTCGACATCAAGCCGACTCGACAGTGCGTTGACGACCGAACTTCCAACGCCGTGTAAACCACCTGACACCGCGTACCCGCCGCCGCCAAACTTTCCTCCCGCGTGCAAGAGGGTCAAAACAACTTCGACAGTTGATATTCCCTCCACGGGGTGCGTATCGACGGGGATCCCTCGGCCGTTGTCGACGACCGTGATGCTCCCGTCTGCACGAATCGTGATGTCAATTCGGTCACAGTGGCCGGCAAGAGCCTCATCGACCGAATTGTCAACGATTTCGTACACCAAATGGTGGAGTCCGCGCGGTCCCGTCGAACCGATGTACATCCCGGGACGCTTGCGTACGGCCTCGAGGCCCTCGAGAACCTGGATCGCGTGTGCCCCGTATTCCCCCTTGTCGTCAGGGTGGATCTGGTTCGATTCAAGTGCCATATTTGGTGGGAGCTCCCGATTTAACGTCGCGCAATTCGCCCTTTAGCCTATCAAGACAAGCGCTCGACTGAGGCCGAGGCGCCATTCTGACGCCTTTTTTTCTTTGTGTTGGTCAGATTTGCATTATCAACCGTAAGTATCGCGCGGACCACGCCCTGGAATTGCTCTCGGGCCGCGTTTCCACGAAGGGGCCTGGGGTCCAATAAACCGAATGGAGTCGATACCTGAATCTGGGAATTCGACCGAAATGCGCGTCATGATGTCGCTCAGCATGAGCCTCAACTGAGTCGCCCACGCTGTCGAGTCACATCGAACGACGAGAACGCGCTCCCTTATCTCTTCTGGTTGACTGTGTTTTGCCGTCTCGTTGCCCACAAGATTGACCCATGAGAGCACAACATCGGATTGGGCGAGAGAGGGATTCCAGCCCATGTCATGCGTGAACGTCGCGAGAACGTCACGGACGTTATTCGGATCCCGGCCAGAACCGAAAGGAATGCTGTCGACCAACCGAGAGCGCCGGCGAAATCGCCGACGATTCGACCGTTGTGTGGGATCTCCAAAGAGCTCTTTGAGGCGCCGGTAGACAACCAATGATTCCGGCTCGTCGAACTCACTCATCGTTTTCCCCCGAGATGGTTCCGCCAACGACGTGCACGATTCGAGAAGCGGAATTGAGCGGAACATCCTCACTGACGGCCGCAGTCACCACTACTTGCTCGTATCCCTGCATCGCACTCGCTAGCCGTGAGCGACGCACCTCGTCGAGCTCGGCAAAAACATCGTCGAGTATTAAACAGGATCTCCTGATTGTGACGATTCGCGCAATAGCTCGGCCGATGCCAATCGCAACGCTATGACGAATGACCAACTTTCACCGTGGCTCGCATACCCCTTCGTTGGTAACCCGCGAAGCGAGAAGACACAGTCATCCCGGTGTGGACCGATGAGCGTGACACCTCGGTCAATTTCGCGGGACCGAATTCGCGATAGCTGCCGCAAATCGAGACTCGGTCGGGTTATCGGGAGCGGGAATATTTTTCCCCTCGTTCTCCGGCCGACCGGTGTCGTCCATCGATTCGGGATCGCCCGAGTCGATCGAGAGTTGGGAACTAATATCGGGTTTGTGGTCGTGTCCTACAATCGCGAAGTACGCCTCGGCGAGGGGAGTTTTCAGTTGGCGAATGAGGAAGAGACGCGCGTCGATAATTTGAGAACCGAGCGAAATCAAGCGCTCGTCCCACACGTCAAGAACATGGCGGTTCGCACTCGCTCTCTCCGCTGATCGGAGTGACTTTAATAGTGAGTTTCGCTGGCGAACAACGCGATCATAGTCCGCAAGAACAGAAGAAAATCGTGGCCGATATGCCACCAGAAGCTCATCACTAAACTGTCTCCGGTTGGCTGGGCCACCGCGAATGAGGGAAAGATCCTCAGGAGCAAACAGCACGCTCGAAAAATACTGTGGGACATCGCGAATTCGGGCGACCGAGCGATTGAGTTGTGCACGATTGGCAGAATTGCGGTTGAGTTGCAGTTCAATCAAGATCTCGCGATCCTCGTGCGCCACAACCGCTCTCACGACGGCAGAATCGGTTCCCTGTCTAATGAGAGCACCGTCGTTCGAAACACGATGAGAGCAAAGCACACTGAGGTATCCCAGCGATTCCACCAAATTAGTCTTGCCCTGACCATTGAGTCCAAGGATCAGGTTTTGTCCGGGCTCGAATTCGACTTCCGCACGCTCATAGTTGCGAAAGTCGGTCAGACTCAAGCGGACAACTCTCACAACCTCGCGGTCACTCCACCTTCTTGAGGGAGTGGCCACCGAATTGGTTTCGGAGTGCAGCAACCGCTTTCATCGCGGGCGACTCGGCTTGCCTCGAGACGAATCGGGCAAAAATCGATGCCGTGATTGCGGGAACCGGAACCGCATTCGCGATCGCTTCCTCAATCGTCCATCGACCCTCTCCAGAATCGTCGACGTAGCCCTCAATTGCCGCGAAATCAGGGTCTTCCTTCAAGCGCGAGAACGAGCAATTCCAACAACCAGGATCGAACAACAGTTCCCCGTTGCCATGCCGTAAATGTTTCAGGACATTCTTCACAATGTCAGAACGACGTGTGAGAAGTTCGTATCCTCAGCATACGCTTGCATGAGTGCGTATTCGATTCCGTTATGTACCATTTTTGCATAGTGCCCCGCACCCACGTCGCCAACATGGACAAATCCCTCGTCGCGCGGTCCGTCTGGGCGAAGCGCGTCGAAAACGGGCATTGCAAAATCGACGTCGTTTTTCGAGCCGCCAATCATGAGTCCGTAGCCGTTCTCTTTACCCCACACGCCGCCCGAAACGCCCGCGTCAAGGTAGTTGATCCCCTTATCGGCGAGGATAGCGGCGTGTTTGATGTCGTCAGTAAAACGTGAGTTTCCGCCGTCAATAACACGATCTCCCGGCGACAGTAGGGTCGAAAGCTCTTTCACGACGCCCTCGGTCACGTTTCCAGCGGGGACCATTATCCACACGAGTCTCGGTGCGGGAAGAACGGTGACGAGATCGCCGAGGGATTCTACGTCGCTTTTCTCACGGTGATGATCGTAACCGGTGACGTCTATGCCCTTGAGCCGCAGACGCTCGCGCATGAATAGTCTTGCCTATTTTACCGAGTCCGACAATACCAATGTGGATGTGTGCCCTTTTCTAATTTCCTTATAAGTCGGTCTATCGCAATAAAAGGTTGGGCTGCAAAAGATACCGATAGTCATCTGAGCCCGCTCGTTCTTTGCTCGACTGACTCGTGATGAGAACCGGTCCCGGCTTATTCGGCTTATCGGTTTTCGTGAATGAAATGCGAACGAACTCTGAGTGCAACGCTGTTGATCCGTCGAGGAGGTACTGAGGTTTCAACGATATGACCGTTTCATCGCCGGTAAGGAGCCCGTCAATTGTTTCCGATGCTTGAGCACTTCCTGAACCAATTGCTTCGAGCATGACCCCGTCATGCCCGAATGAAAAGCGAACTGCCGCTTCGCGATCAAGAACAAGAGAAACACGCCGGGTCGCTTCCATCACGTCCGCCGTGCTCATCACCGCGTAATTGTCGACGGAGTCGGGGAACAACCTTTTCACCGGCGGAAAGTTTCCTGTTAATCAAGAGAGACGTGACGGTCTTGTTGTCGGCCGTAAAAGCGATCAGTTCGCGGTCGTCTCGATTAGAAAAAGCAATCGAAATCGTTCCAGCGTTGCCAAAGACCTTTCCGACCTCTTGAAGTGTC
>CAWGQN010000001.1:0-292314 GCA_963824885.1 uncultured Actinomycetota bacterium | reverse complement strand
ACGTGTAGTGTGACGCTCACGTCAACGGTCGCGGGGTCGTATCCGATCCACGCGACGGTCGGTGGGACGGATGTGGGTGGTTCTCCTGCGACGCTGACGGTCACGGCGGGGTCGCCGAGCCCCGCGGGTTCAACGTGGACGGTCGCTCCCGCGGGTCCGATCACCGCGGACGGTGTTGCCGCGTACACGGTGACGTTCACCGCGAAGGATGCGAACGGGAATACGGTCACGACGCCGGGAACGGTGTTCGCGGTTCCCGCGGTTCCGAACCTCACAGCGTCGGCACCGTCGTGTACGACGGGCGGGACCGGGACGTGCACGCTCATGTTCACGTCGACGGTTGCTGCGTCGTACGCGATCACCGCGACGTTGGGTGTGGGCGGTCCGGCATTGACCAACCCGGCGACGCACACTCTCGCGTTCATCGCGGGGCCACCGAGCGCGGTTACCTCAACAATCACGGCGAACCCGACAACGATTCGTGCGGACGGCGTTGCCACGTCAACTCTGACGGTGCAATTGACAGACGCGAACGGGAACCCGCTCACGACCGGCGGTCAAACAGTTGTCATTAGCGCGAGTCTTGCGACGGTTGTCTCCGCAACGGTTGATAACGGCAATGGAACCTACACGGCAACATTGACGAGCAATGGCGTTCAAGGATCAACGTTCACCTCAACAGTGAGCTTCACCCTCAACGCGACCCCCGCGACCGCGACTACCGCGGTTACGCTCACCGATGCTGGTCCACCGGCTCCGCCAACGCTCAACCCGACGGACGGTGTGCTCGTCACCGGGACCGCGGAGCCCGGCTCAACAGTGATCATCACCGACCCGGCCGGAAACACCCTGTGCACGACGACAGCTGACCCTGTCACGGGCGAGTTCACGTGCGCCCTGAGTCCACAAGTACCCAACGGCACCACACTCTCGGTCACCGCAACCGATTCCTTCGGAAACACCTCCGCTCCCGCGCACGTGACTGTCACGGCACCCGTGAGATCACTGAGCATCAGTCTCTCCTCTGTGACACTCCACCCGGGCGACACCGCAACCGCAACCGGAACCGGTTTCGTTCCCGGTGAAATCGTTCACGGCCTCCAGGAGTCGAACCCCCTACAACTCGGCGTGCAAATCGCGGACGCGAACGGAAACGTCACCTTCACCTGGACCATCCCGCTCGATGCCGACCTCGGACCACACGACGTAACACTCACGGGCGAAATCTCCGGCTCCGTCACCGGAATTCTCACCCTCATCCCGCGTCAAATCCTTCCCGCCATCAACGAACTCGTTCCCACACTCCTCGCACGCTCCGGGCTCCCGATACACCCCCTCGTGATCGCCGCGCTCCTCCTGCTCCTCACCGGAACACTGGCACTACACACCACACAACGACGACACCACCGAAAGGGTCTGTCTCACTAAGAAAGCGAACGTCCTACGCGAGTCTCGGGCCGGGTTCGAATAATCCGGTCGACCCAATTGGCGCCACCGCATCAACAACAATCGAGGTTCAGCCAAATAGGCTCTCGCCCAGATAGCCAGTGCTCGAGACCCCCGGCGGAACCGCGAAGATCCCCGAACCCGTGTGTCGAATGTACTCGTTAATTCCGTCGCTCTTGGCCAGGTTGAGCTGGATGGGAATGAACTGGTTTCGAGGATCGCGTTGGTATGCGATGAAGAAAAGCCCCGCGGCGAGGCGACCGAGCGTGTCATTACCATCGACGAAGTTGTAGCCGCGGCGAAGTAGTTTGGCGCCGGAGTTCGCGGTCGGATGCGCGAGTCGAATGTGTGCGTCATTGTCGACGAGCGGTTTATCGTTCCTCCCCGTCGCGTGAAAGTCGGGATCGCTGAACTCTCCGCCACCCGAAAACGGCGCACCGTCGCCCTTGGTTCGACCAATCAGACGCTCTTGTTCGCGAAGCGTCTGCCGGTCCCACGTCTCAATCGTCATGCGAATCTTTCGCGATACGAGATACGAACCGCCGTCCATCCATCGCGCACCATCCGATCCGCGTGCCCACACAAATTCGGCGACGCCCGCGGTGTCTTCCGATTTGATATTCGCGGTGCCGTCTTTGAATCCAAAGAGATTGCGCGGCGTCACTTGAGCGCGACTCGTCGAGCTCGTGCGACCAAAACCCAGCTGCGACCACCGAATCGCCGCGCGGCCAAACGCGATTCTGCTGAGGTTTCGAATCGCGTGAACGGCAACCTGCGGGTCGTCGCTGCACGCTTGAATGCACACGTCGCCACCGGTCAATTCCGGTAGAAGTGCGTCGCCCGGAAAGTGCGGAAGATCAACGAGGGCCTCGGGTCGCTTTGCGGCAATGCCGAACCGGTCAGCGCCCGCCGCGGATGTGAACAGCGAGGGACCGAAGCCGACGGTGATCGTGAGAGACGCCGCAGGGAGGTCGAGCGCTTCGCCCGTGTCGTCTGGCGGTGCATCATACGGGCCGTTGGTCGGGCCGTACGTGCCCGCCGCCACGCCTTGCGTCATTCGAGCCGCCGCAATCGTCCAGTCGTGGAGGAGTTCGACGAGTTCGTTCCGAGTGATATCGCTCACGTCGAACGCCGCGAAATGTAGTCGGTCTTGAACCGGAGTAACGATTCCCGCTTGGTGTTCGCCATAAAACGGGTAGACGCGCGCAGCAATGCGTTGAGCCTCGTGAGGGATCGCAAAGTGGTCAACGGCAATCCCGGCGCCGGCCCCTGCCGCGCCCGCGCCAGCGAGGCCCAAGCCGAGGAGCGCTCGACGAGAAAGTACGTTTCTCGAGGGATTACGAGATTCGGCGTTGTCTGGCGTATCGGGTGCGTCGTGCATGTTTGGTTCCTTTGGAGTCTTATGACACGAGCGCCGCGGTGAGTTTACTCAGCGGTTCGCCGAGCGCATTGACACTATTCGCCAGGTCTTTGATTTGAGCGGGTGACAGGGTGTTATAGAGAACGAATCCGTCCGCAACGTTTCCAAAAGCGGAAAGCCTTTGTTGGAGTGCAGAAAATTGGGTGTCGAGCCGGCTTGCTAGGTTTGAGTCCTTGGCAATTGCAATGTCCCGCACGCCATCGTACGCAACTCGGGCGCCGTCGAGATTCGCACTCATATCCCACAGGTCGGTGTGAGACCACATTTCTTCTTCACCGGTAATTTTCTTGCTGGCGACCTCATCGAGCAGTGAGACTGCACCGTTGCTGATGGCGTCGATTGTCAGCGAAAAGCCGTCTTTGTGGACGAGGTCGTAGAGCTTTTGGGTGTCCGCAACGAGCGTCGCTGCGTCGCTTGCGCGTTGCTGCTCGGTGAGCGGAAGGTAGGCAACACCGGCGTTCGCCTCGGCTGCCGGTGGCCACAAGTCTTTCTCGAGGAGGTGCCAGCCGGTCCACTCGTCGCCCGGCGCGACGTCGGCTTCCCGGAGGTCAATTTTCGGGTCGAGGTCGCCGAACGATTCGGCAACGGGTTCGATCCTCTCGTAGTGGGAACGAGCGCGACCGTAGAGTGCCCGCGCGGTCGCGTCGTCGCCCGCAGTATACGCCGTGACGAACTCCTGGGTCGCCGACACCAATCGGCCGACCTGGTCTTTCACGTAAGCGACGTATCCATTCGCCGCCGCGTCGATTTGCTGTTGCTCGGTTTCGGACTTTTCGACCGCGGTTCCCGACTCCGTGACGGTGAAGCTCGCCTTGCCAACTCCGTCGCCCACCATCCCCGGTTTGCACAGCGTGACATACGAGCCGGGCTTGGCATGAATCGTCAGATCGCGCGTGATTCCTGGGCCAATGTTTTCGACCTCGCCAATAATGCGGAGGCCGTCTTGAGCGAGAATGTAGAACTCCGTGACCCGATCACCGTTATTCGCGACCGCGAACGAGACCGGCCCACTGCGCACGGTCGATTCTGAGACCGAACACGTGTCGTTCGTGCTTGAAACGGTAAGAGGACGCACTCCGTTGGGCGTCGCTGCAGTATTGCTCACGCAGCCCGCCAAGGGCACAGCGACGACAATCAGGGCGGCGATTCTCATGCGACGGGAAGACACGTATTCTCCTCAGTAGGCGATGGGGACGGGAGGGCACGGTTGGCACGAACTCGAGCGAAAAACACCGTCACCGTCGGTACGACGTACGCGATCCACGCGATTGCTTGGAGCCACGTCGTTTGTGGCGTGAGGTTGATTGTTCCGCGCAACAGTGTTCCAATCCAGCTGTCGGGCGGGATTGCCGCGCTCACATCGAACGCGAGTGCGCCGAGACCGGGCAGAATCCCGGCCTCTTGCAAGTCGTGAACTCCGTACGCTAAAACTCCCGCTGCGACGACAATGAGGGCGGCGCCCGTGACGGTAAAGAAGCGCGCGAGGTTGATCCGCACCATTCCACAGTAAATGAGCCCTCCGAGTGCTGCCGCACTCGCAATACCGAGAGCGGCTCCGAGCACGGGCACCGTGCCCGAACCCGACGCTTGTACTGCCGCCCAAATAAAGAGTGCGGTCTCGATTCCCTCGCGGCCCACCGCGAGAAAAGCGACCGTGACCAATCCCCACGCGGCCCCCGCCACGTTGCGGTCGATTGTGGCGTGAAGCTGGTTCTTGAGGTTTCGTGCGGTGCGAAGCATCCAGAAAATCATCCACGTGACGAACCCGGTCGCAACAATTGAGAGCGACCCGCCGATTGCCTCTTGAGCCTCGAACGTGAGCGTGTGCGTTCCAAATGTGAGCACCGCGCCGAGCGCGAGCGACACGAGAATTGCGAAACCGACACCAGCCCACAGTTTGGCGAGGGTGTCTCTCCGCCCGATTTTTACCACATACGCGATTAAAATTGTGACAACGAGGGCGGCTTCGAGACCCTCGCGGAGGCCAATGAGGAAGTTTGCGAGCATCGGTATCTTTCGGGAATTCGGGTTCGTGTGCGCGGACGTTCTTATGGTTAGCCTTACCTTACCCACCGACTCTAGACTGGAGGAGCGTTCCGTGTCTAGCTAGGATTTTCCGTGTGACCGTGTCTGCCCTTCGTACGAGTACTCGCGGCGCGTTCCCGATTGTCGTCGTATTTTTTGTGGGCGCGACGTTCGGTCTATTGGGAACAGCCGCGCACCAAGCGACGTGTGTGGTCGGGGGCGTTGAAGCGCCGGGAGGTGCGATTTTGGGCATCGCCGGGATCGCAACGCTTTTCGTCGGGCTCCGCGTGGAATTTCGTCATCGCATCGTTCCTCTCTCCGCGGCAATTGGGGTCGTGGTCACGGTCGGGGTCTTCAGTCTCAAAAGCCCGGGAGGGTCAATCTTGGTGCCCAACAACACCGCGGGAGTCGTCTGGAGCATCGCTCCCGCCGTGCTCGCTGCGCTCGTCGTGTGCGCACCGCGCCTTTCTCGAGCCGCATCGGCGTAGAATAGGACTTCGTGCACTCGAAGGGACTCGACCTCACGTGACCTACGTCATCGCATTGCCGTGTGTCGATGTGAAAGACCGCGCGTGCATCGATGAGTGTCCGGTCGATTGCATTTACGAGGGCGAGCGATCCCTTTACATCCACCCCGACGAGTGCGTCGATTGCGGCGCGTGCGAGCCCGTGTGTCCCGTCGAGGCGATCTACTATGAAGACGATCTTCCCGACAAGTGGTCTGACTACTACACCGCGAACGTCGATTTTTTCGACGACGTCGGGTCGCCCGGCGGTGCCGCCAAAGTCGGAGTTATTCCGAAAGATCACCCGCTGATTGCTGCCTTGCCCCCGAACGTCAACGATTCCGCGGCTCAACCCGAGTAGAAAGCCGAGTAGAAGACGTGCTCGGTGACCTCCCCGATTACCCGTGGGATCTCTTGACGCCGTTTCGTGACCGCGCGAGTCGCCACGAGGGCGGAATCGTCGACCTTTCTATCGGATCACCCGTCGATCCGACTCCTCAAATCGTGCAAGACGCGCTTGTCTCGCACGCCGACTCGCATTCGTACCCGCACACCGCGGGTACTGGTGCGTTGCGCACGGCGGTCATTGATTGGTTCGCGCGCCGTCGCGGTGTTGTCGACCTCGCCGACAGTGAGGTGATGCCAACGATCGGTTCGAAAGAACTCGTCGCCCTCTTGCCGTTCATGCTCGGTCTTGGGCCGCAGGACACCGTGGTTCAGCCGGCAACCGCGTACCCCACGTACGCGATTGGAGCCGCGCTCGCGGGAGCATCGATTGTCCGGACCGATGACCCAAACGACTGGCCAATCGGAACCTCGCTCGTGTGGGTCAACAGCCCCGGCAATCCAACCGGACGAGTGCTCGACGTTGATGAACTCCGCGTCGTCGTCGAGCGCGCGCGCGAGCTGGGGGCGGTGATCGCGAGTGACGAGTGTTACGTCGAATTCGGGTGGGAGGGGCGCTGGGCGACCGACCGAATTCCGAGCATTCTCGATCCCGACGTGATTTCAGGGGACCGATCAAGTGTGATTGCCGTCTGCTCACTCAGCAAACAGTCGAATCTCGCCGGCTATCGAGCGGCCTTTGTCGCGGGTAGCAGCGACATCGTCTCGAGGCTCGTGAGGGTTCGCAAGCACGCGGGCCTCATGCCGCCCGGCCCGATTCAAGCGGCAACGGTCGCCGCGCTCGGTGATAGCGCTCACGTCGAGCGTCAACGGGAGATCTATCGAGCGCGCCGCGCCGTCCTCATTCCGGCGGTCGAGAAAGCCGGTTTTCGCGTCGACCGCAGTGAAGCGGGTCTCTACTTGTGGATATCGGAAGAGCGCGGCGCATGGACGTCAATCGATCAATTGGCGTCGCTCGGTATCCTCGCTGCTCCGGGCACGTTTTACGGCAACGAGAATTCGCAGCACGTGAGGATTTCTCTCACCGCCGCCGACGAGCGAATCGCGGCCGCCGCCGACCGCTTGCACGAGAGCGCACTGTAGTGCTCACGAGCGACCGTGACCACTCCGGAATCCAATTGGGCGTCGATTCCCCTAGGCTGTGGTGACGACTTCTCGAAGGAGGGCACTGTGAGTGGAAACACGAGCGAGCAGCGGGCGACCCTGACCGTTCCGGGCGGCGACGGCGAGTTTCCCATTGTGGCGAGTGTTGACGGCGCGTCAAGCATTGACATTTCGACCCTCTCGAAACAAACCGGGCACACGACGCTCGACTACGGACTTGCGAACACCGCGACGACGCGATCAGCAATTACGTATATTGACGGAGAGGGCGGGATTCTTCGCTATCGCGGTTATCCAATCGAGCAAGTAGCCCGACACTCGACGTTCATCGAAACCGCGTGGCTGTTAATCTATGGCGAACTCCCGAGTGCGTCACAACTCGGCGAATTTGACGAGCGCATTCGCCGACACACGCTCTTGCACGAGGACCTCAAGAGGTTTTTTGGTGCTCTTCCGCACGATGCGCACCCCATGTCGGTCCTGTCGAGCGCGGTATCGGCGCTCTCGACCTTTTACCAGGGTGCGCTGAGCGTCCATGACCCCGAGCAAATCGAACTGACAACCGTGCGTTTGCTCGCGAAAATGCCCGTGATTGCCGCGTACGCGCACAAAAAAACGCTCGGTCAAGCATTTCTCTACCCCGATAACTCGCTCAGTTTTGTCGACAATTTTCTTCGTCTCAATTTCGGTACGCTCGCCGAGCCGTACGAAATTAACCCGATTCTCAGCGCGGCGCTTGATCGGTTGCTCGTGCTCCACGCGGACCACGAGCAAAACGCCTCAACATCGACCGTGCGGCTCGTCGGCTCGACGCAAGCGAACCTTTTTGCGTCGGTGTCGGCGGGCATTAATGCGCTCTACGGACCCCTGCACGGCGGAGCAAACCAAGCGGTCCTCGAGATGCTAGCGCGAATTAAGAATTCCGGCGAGGGAGTACAACGGTTCGTCGAGCGCGTCAAGAATAAGGACGACGGCGTGCGGCTCATGGGATTTGGACACCGCGTGTACAAGAACTACGACCCGAGAGCGCGGCTCGTGAAAGAGAGCGCCGCGGCGGTTTTCGAGGCGCTCGGTGTTCGCGATGATTTGCTCGATATTGCGCTCGAGCTTGAGGGAATTGCGCTCTCGGACGATTATTTTATTGAACGCAAGCTCTATCCGAATGTCGATTTTTATACGGGGCTCATTTACAAAGCAATGGGCTTTCCGACGGGAATGTTCACGGTGCTGTTTGCGATTGGGCGCTTGCCGGGCTGGATTGCGCACTGGCGCGAAATGATTGCTGACCCCCAAACAAAAATTGGTCGCCCTCAACAGCTCTACGTGGGGGCATCGGCTCGCGATTGGCCCGCAGAGCGATGAGCTGGGTCGAGCCTGCGGTCCTCGTCGGAGGGTCGTAGCGGCTCACGCGAGTCTGCCGTGCGGCTAACCGTGCAGAGTCGAATTGAGGCGAACGCCCGGCCCCGAGCGTTTAACGGCCTCGACGGCCCCCGTGACGGAATTACGCCGGAACAAGAGGTTCGGCACTCCGGAGAGTTCGCTCGCCTTAACGATCAGGTGAGGTGCGCTCTCGTCGCCGTTTGCCTCCACGAGAGCGACCTTCGTACCGCTCGTCACGTAGAGTCCGGCTTCGACGACGCAGTCGTCGCCAATCGAGATTCCGACTCCTGAATTTGCGCCGAGAAGAACGCGGTCGCCAATCCGAACGCGGTGATTGCCGCCGCCCGACAGTGTGCCCATGATCGACGCACCGCCGCCGACGTCCGAGCCGTCACCGACGACGACGCCCTGAGACACTCGACCTTCGATCATCGAGGTGCCGAGTGTGCCCGCATTGAAGTTCACAAAACCCGCGTGCATGATCGTCGTTCCCGGAGCCAAGTGGGCACCCAGGCGAACCCGAGACGCGTCGGCAATGCGTACCCGCGGCGGCGTCACGTAGTCGAGAAGACGCGGAAACCGATCGATTCCCGTCGCGTGAATGCCCGCTTTCAGGAGAGAGGGTCTCAACCGGTCAAAGTCTGCGGGGTGGACCGGCCCCGCGTTTGTCCACACGACGACCGGGAGGTGATCGAAAACGCCGGCCACGTTAATGGTGTTCGGTTGCACGAGCAAGAGCGAGAGCACGTGAAGGCGAAGGTACGCATCGGGTGTCGATGCGGGAGGCGTGCGCAGATCGCACTCGACTGAGACGATCTCACGGCGCACATTTCGCCGGGGGTCGTCGCCCGCGAGCTCGGCGAGATCGCTCGGAGCAATCCAGCGCTCGCGATCTTCCGGGCGACGCCCGAGGCTTACGCGCGGGTACCACGCGTCGAGCACGCGTCCGTCGAGTGTGACCGTCGCGAGCCCGTCGGCCCACGCGGCGGTCGGTGACGAGACGGGGGCAGCTGGTGCAGTGGGCATGAAAGTAGCGTACCGGGGCGGTCCCGCGTGGGAATAAACTGTTCGCGTGCCGCACGACGATTTGCCGATTCTTGCGCTCGATTTGTCCGCGTCAAGCGTGAACATCACGCGGCAGATATGCGACTACGAATCTGTGTCCGGAAACGAACGGGCACTCGCTGACGCGATTGTCGCGGCACTCGCTGACCGTGACCACCTCGAGATTCATCGTGACGGCGACGCGATTGTCGCGCGAACGAACCTCGCGCGCGAGCGACGGGTCGTCATTGCGGGACACATCGATACCGTTCCCGTCAACCGGAATCTTCCCACTCGATTCGAAACCATTGACGGCGAAGAGTTCCTGTGGGGCCGAGGCACCGTCGACATGAAAGCGGGAGTCGCCGTGCAGCTGAAACTGGCCGCGTCGCTCACCGACCCGCTCGTTGACGTCACGTGGATGTGGTACGACCACGAAGAGGTGTCGGCCGATCTCAACGGTTTAGGGCGCTTGGCCGCCCATCGACCAGACTTATTCGAGTGCGACTTCGCAATTCTTGGGGAGCCCAGCAACGGTCAGGTTGAAGCCGGGTGTAACGGCAACCTCCGCGTCGAGGTTCGCACGTTTGGTGTGCGAGCCCACTCCGCTCGCGGATGGGTCGGCGAAAACGCGGTCCACAAGGCCGCGCCAATTCTTGACGCCCTCGTCACGTACGTGCCGCACGAGGTCGAGGTCGACGGCCTCGTGTACCGCGAGGGGTTTAACGCGGTGGGAATCTCCGCGGGCATCGCGGGAAACGTTATTCCCGACGAGTGCGTAGTGCAGGTCAACTATCGCTTTGCGCCGAACCGATCCGGGATCGAGGCGGTCGCGCACGTTCAGAACGTGTTCGAGGGTTTCGACGTCACGGTTGTCGATTTGGCGGAGGGTGCACGGCCGGGACTCAACGCTCCCGTGGCTCGCGATTTTCTCGCGGCGGTGGGTGGCGTAGCCCACCCAAAATTCGGCTGGACCGATGTCGCTCGTTTTTCCGCGCTCGGGATTCCCGCCGTCAATTACGGTCCCGGAGACCCGTTGAAGGCCCACGCGGACGATGAGCGTGTTTCGCTCCCACAAATTGTCGAGTGCGAGCGTGGGTTGCGTTCGTGGTTGACGGGCAATCGAGGCTGAGCACGTGGGGCATCCACTTGTGACGCGTCTTCTTGCGATGCCGTGGTGGGTGAAAATCCTGCTCATCTTTGTAGCATCTCGCGTGATCACGACGCTCATCGTGCTCGTCGTCGCACGCCACCAGGACGCGGTCGACATGCCACTGTCGTCGGCCAACCCGGGCTACTTCGATTACGCGGTCATTTGGGACGGAGCGTGGTACAAGTTTGTCGCCGGGTGGGGCTATCCGGCAATCTTGCCCGTGACTCCCGACGGCCACGTGACAGAAAATGCGTGGGCGTTTATGCCCGCGTATCCGAGCGTTGTCGCGGCTGTTATGGCTCTCACGGGCCTCGAGTGGGGTCAGGCGGCGGTATTCGTGTCGGGCGCATTCGGTTTCGGTACCGCGCTCATTCTCTATCGCATACTCGTTCGCGTCACGAGCGATTCGGCGGCACTATTCGCGGTGGTCCTGTTTTGTGTCGCGCCGCTTTCGCCGCTCCTTCAAGTGGGCTACGCCGAGTCGATGGGTCTGTTTTGCTTGGCGCTCGCCCTCTATCTTGTGCTTGATCGCCACTACGTTGCGCTGTATCCCGTGATCGTCGTGCTCGCGTTTACGCGACCGCTGGGAGTAGCGTTCGCGCTGTTCATGAGTCTTCACGCGGTGCATCGGTGGATTCGACGAAAGTCCGAGCGATTTCCGCTCCGAGAGCGGGTGATTGTGGGAACATCCGTCGTCTTTAGCGCGCTCGTCGGCTTTGCGTGGCCCGCTATTGCGTGGATCGTCACGGGTGTTCCGAGCGCCTATACGTCGACCGAGCTCGCGTGGCGCGAACCGTATATTGGCCGCAACGAGCTGATTCCGTTTGCGGCGTGGTTTCAAGGTGGGCTGTGGTGGCTCGGTTTCCCGCTCGGAATCTTCACGGTCGCGGCGCTCGTGGCCGGGTTTGGTCTTTTTCTCATGACCCCGTGGGCCCGTCGCATTGGCGTGGATTTGCGACTGTGGTGCGCGAGCTACGCCCTCTATTTGCTCGCGGTGTTCTTTCCCCAATCGAGCACGTTCCGGCTCTTGATGCCGCTCTTCCCGCTTCTCGGTGCTCTCGCCCAGCCTCGATCCGCGTGGTTTCGCACGGTGCTCGTTGTCGCGGGGATTGCGGGACAACTCGGCTGGCTCGTGTTGTGCTGGCGCGTCGTCGAATTGGATTGGACTCCGCCCTAATTTTGCTCCCGAATCGGCAGCGATTTAACCCTCGTGCGTCGATGGTCGATAATGGAAGGAAACGTGCGCGAAAGGGGAAATCAATGGCGGCCATGAAGCCACGGACCGGCGACGGGCCTATGGAGGCTGTTAAGGAAGGCCGACTCATCATCGTGCGCGTTCCTCTCGAGGGCGGTGGCCGCCTCGTCGTTTCGGTCAATGACCGAGAGGCAAAAGAACTTCACGACGTGCTCGCGGGTGTTGTTCCGTCGGCGTGACGGCGCCGCTTTTGAGCGTCTCCGGCGGATTTGTAGACCGGTAATGGTCGTCACTGGTCCCGGCGGGCTTGTATGCGGCGTTGGAGTCACGGCTGCGTCGGTCGGAATCGACTGGGATCACGCTTGCCGCTGACCCTTATGCACAACAAATTTATTCGGTTCCTCGTTCGTCGTCCGAATATTGGAAACTTTCGTGAGATGGTTATTCGATTCGGCATCGTGTGGGGGATTGGCGTTGTCGGAAGCATTGTTTTTGGCTACATCTTCGCGGTTCTGCGCGCAACGAGCCCAGAAGGGTACTTTTTGACGCTTCTCGCGTCCGTTCTCGGCTGGACGGGAGGAACGCTTCTCTGGATAGGTTTGATCGGCGTCAATATTGCTGCAAACCGGAGAACGTCATCGCGGTCTGGCCGGGCGGAATCTGAGCACGATCACGGCAGCGATAAAGCGGAGTGAATTATTGAAGCGCTCTGGTCGGGTGTCAAGAACCCATGACTGCCTCCCACACAACGGAATCCCGGTAATGTGCAGGGTCGAATCGATTCGGGTTATGAACGAGCCTCATTGCGGCCAGGACAACGAAAATACGGCGTGTTGAGAACACAACAACCAACGTCACTAACTAGTACCGGTCGGGAGACTCTCCCTCATAGAGCTTCGCTTCCATTTCTTCGGTGATAGTTGGCGGAACCGCTAAATCCAGTGTTTCCTTCCGAAGGACACGGTCAGCATTTAATATTTCAACCTCAAGAAGACGCCCGTCTTTGTCGAAGCCCAGCGAAACCTTCCCGTCACCGGTTGGAGTGCGGATCGAATGAATGTCACGCGTAACCTCGCCCCACTCGACCGCATCAACGAGACGGATCAGTGCAGCATTCGCTTCAGAATCATACGTTATTTTCACGACCTAACCCCTCGTCACGGTAATAATGTCGTCCAGCGCGTGGAGACGTTCCTTTTCGGATAGTGAAATTGGGAACTGGTACTCGGTCGGGGCCGCAGCGGACTCGATGTGAACAAGGGCCCGGAATGCTCCACCCGCTTGATTCTGGATGGCGGTGTTGTAATCGAATCCAGCATTCTCGAACACGGTCAGGTCTCCCACCGAATGGCGGTTAACCTCAGTCGACTCGTCTTTCGGAAGTGAGATGCTCACTCGTGAATTCGACGCCTCCAAAGGATGGGCGGCAGAACTACTCGTGGCCTCCCGGTTGACCGGCTGGTCTTCCAGGCTTCCGTCCGGATCAGAAGCAAGAGCTCGCTCAATATCGGAAACGATGTGTTCCCCTGTTAGGACTTGTCCGTGTCGTTCTTTCGACCGACAAGGGTAAGAACAGCCGCAAGCGCACCGGAAAACGTCCCAAAGTTATACCACGCACCGGAAACATCGTAATTTTTCTGGAACGACTGACATAACCCAATAACAAGACAAATCAGACAAATCGCGCCGAAAGCAAGGGAGACAATATTGACAATTTTCTTGAACCGCTTCGGGTGTCCGTTCATCGTTTTCTTGCCCCGCTCTATTAGTTTGACGTGTAATGATCCTAGGACTGGCTCCCACACCACGGAACCCCGGTAATGTGCAGGGTCGCACCCCGCGGCCTACCATCGGGAAAACCACACGCGTGTAATACGTTTCCCCCGAGGCTAGTCAGTATCCCACCGGCACTGATTATACTTCCGACAACGGTTCCAGCGCCGGGGATACGTATCAGAATAAACCCGGCGGCCGAGGCGATGCCACCACCACCCCTCATTCGATCAGCGATCTCGGTGACAGCGCAGGAGTCCATTTCAATGTGTTTTCCCCAAAAGTCGTCCCACGCGCGGTTACGACCAACACACCCCGACCGTTTCTGCCTAGACAACGGCCGGTTATCTCCGGTGGACTCCCCGACACCGGCTGCCAGCCCACCTTCACGAACAAACGTTGTGACGAACTCGTCCAAGAAATCCTGATCGATCCCCGCCGCTCGCACTCCGGGGTAATCCAACGTCGAAACCCCATCATGCTCAGACACAAAAGCAAGAATCTTCTCAATACGTGGATCTTCCGGAATCGGTGCGATCACATCAATCCGAACCGACCCATCACCCCGATAGGTGACAACGGGTGCAGCATCAGACGGCACGGCAGCACCCGCCGGGGCGCTGACTCCCCCGACAATCACCACCCCGGCAAGGCACGCAACACCGACTGCTACCAAGGACCTACGGAGACTAAACATCACAAATACCCCAACTCTTCTCTTGATGGAAACAGAGTCAGGCTCCCCCTACCGCAACTCCACGGTGATCCTCACAATAATCAGAAACGCTCACCCAAACAAGGGTCTTTTTCGTTTCTCCGTTTTCAGCCACGTCGTGGCAAAAGCTGGGGTGATGGCGGTGCTCTCTCGCCACGAATTCACGGCCCTCAGAGACCGAACCTCAACCAAACCTACCGCGGCCCCGCCCCATGAAATTACGTCGATTCGGTGTCGAACGGGGTCGCGACTGACGCATGGCGGCGAGACGTGGGTCGAATCGGTTCGGGTGTCGTGAGCGGATGGGGCGGAGTCGGCGGGCGCGTCCCGGCGGGCGAATCATCGAGGAGTGCTTCGCGAATAATTCGCCGGGGATCGTATTGGCGTGGATCGAGCTTCTTCCAGTCGATCTCGTCGTATTCGGGGCCCATTTCTCCCCGAACGCGCTCTTTCGCACCGTTGGCCATGTCGCGAGCGCCCCGAACAAAGCGCCCAAATTGCGCCGCGTAGTGGGGAAGCCTCTCGGGTCCGAGCACAAAAATGGCAATGACCCCAATGATCAGGAGCTTATCGAATGTCAGCCCAAGCACTCGACTAGAATAACGCGCCGAGTACTTGAGAACGCTGACCGTCAACCTCGCGTACTCTGAGTGCTTGAGGAGTTCACGTGTCTGACAAAAATTCGAACTGGAAGTTCTCTGAAGAACTAGTGGCCGAGAACGACGTTACCGCGCGAGCTCGAGCTTTGTCTCTCGAACTGGGGATCGACGCGGTCTCTCCGTCTGTCGGCGCGCAGTGCGCGGTCATTGCGGCGGCGTCGGGAGCACGAAATATTGCCGAGATCGGGACCGGTGTTGGCGTCTCCGGGTTGTTCTTATTTTCGGGAGCGTCCGACGCGGTCTTAACCTCCATTGACGCCGAGTTCGACTATCAACAACACGCGCGCGGGTTTTTCGTCGAAGCGGGCATCGTCCCCAACCGCTTGCGGCTCATTACGGGTCTCGCACGCGAGGTTGTGCCTCGAATGAGCGAAAACTCGTACGATCTTGTCCTCGTCGACGGCGATCCGCTGTCGGTTATTGAATACGTCGAGAATGCCCTTCGCTTGGTTCGGCAGGGTGGAACGGTGCTCGTTCCGCACGCTCTCTGGAGAGGCCGAGTTGCCAATCCGGCGCTGCGGGACGACGTCGCGACCGCGTTCCGTACTCTCGTAGCAGAGATTGCCGCGTCGCCCGCGGTCGTGAGTGCCCTGTCTCCCGCCGGCGACGGTTTGCTCCAGATCACGAAACTTCGCGCTTAGGCCGATTTGGTGATCACGCCAATCCGAGCCGGTCGGGCGGAACGCGAACGTAGTACTTGCTGTTTCGTAACAGTTCGTTTGTTGGCGATTGCGATGTCTGACCATTGAACCCACGGATTGGCCAACGCTGGTTCAATGAGACTTTTCCACGTGAGTGGCACTCCCGCTGAATCAAACGCCGGGTTCAGTATTCGCGCAAACCGCGTGTATTTATTGGGAACGAAGGTCGATACTGTCGTCCTTTTTGCCTCGGATAGCTGGCTGACTACGCGGCGCAATTTGGGCGCTTTGTTCGGGGCGCTCGCGACATGGCCAACGGTGCGAAAGAGCGCGTTCGGGGAGAAATGGGCCCCGAATACGACGAGATCGACTGGAAGAAGCTCGATCCACGCCAATACGATCCCCGGCGAATTATTCGCGAAGCACTCCTCGATGATTCGCCCGCCGAGACGCGACCGCCGAGACGCGACCGCCGAGCGCACCGTCGAGCCACGGGCCGGCTCGGCCACCGCATCCGCTCAACAACCGCGGCCTGAGCGATGCGGCAACACACCGCGAGAAGAGAGTGCCCACCCCGTTCGATACCGAATCCACGTAGTTCGGCGGGCGACGCCGCTCACGACCTGCAAACCTGCGTGATCCATTTGATTCGTAACGCGTTCCACCTGGCGTCAACGAAAGACTGGGACGGCCCTCAAACGTGATATGAAGCCGGGGACTGTCTGAGTTTTGGTGTAAGTGGCGTGATACGCCACTTACACCAAAACTCAGACAGTCCCGGTCGCGGAATTGGGAATGGCAATGTAAAAGTCGGACCCACCGGGGTCCTTTCCGACAAGAAGAAGACCTCAAATTTGATTTGCCAAAGGAGCGCCGTAGATTTGATCAGCTAATCGTGATGACGCCTAGCGTCTCACACCTTGTAGTTATCGAATATGTGGCCTAAGCTCGAATTGTGCAGCGAGTTCGTATCACTCGGTCGGCCCGAAAACACCGCATCGGAAATGCCCGCATCATTACCGCCATGATCAACGCTGGTGAACCCACTCGTGAAGCAGATGCACTCGTATACATCGGTGCGGATGATCGTGGGGTGGAGCTTCGGATCATTGCAGTACCCGATGACCGAAAAGACGGCATTGCAGTCATTCACGCGATGCCAACACAATACTGAGGAAGGTAACGAAATGGTAGATGCGAAAAAGTTTCGAATAACTCCCGACGTTCATGTTGCCGACGTCAACGATGAAGACGTGATCTTTCGTGGGAAACCACTCAACCAAGAACGCATCGCTAGCATCGTCGAAAAAGTTGACCGTTCAACAAACCTTGTTCCTGGAGGGAAATCACTCTCGGGTGACGGAATACACTCACCTGTTGTTCGCGTACGGTTACCAGAAAACGTCCGAAATGAACTTACCTCGCGCGCACAAAAAGAAGGAATCTCCGTATCGAAATACACGAGAGAACTCATCGAACACGCACTCAAAGCGTCATAACAACACCCAAATAGCGCGCTTTAAATACGCGAGCCTGGCTGGTCAACCCGTCCGGATGACTGCCAAGCTTACTTCAAGGACCCCCAGCAGACAGGCGGGGGGTCTGTCGGGGTCGGTCGCCAACCCCCGCAGCCCCCTTCGGGGCAGTCACCGCTGACGTCGTCGCTGTCGAAGCACCTTTATACGCAGCTGGGTCGGCGTTCGGGACTGTGTATTAAACGGTGTTTCTGGCCTGATTCGTCGCACGTGATTGTGTGGCGGGAAGGGTGCCGTTATGTCGAGCACACTGGACGTTATGAGTCCGAAGAAACACCAGAATAATAATGATGACCGTTCTGTGGAGGCTGCGGCTGCTGCCGAGCTGGTCCGTTTAGCGAAGGAGCAGGGCCTGGCGTTGACGGGCCCGGAAGGGTTGTTGAAACAGTTCACGAAGAACGTGCTCGAAACAGCGTTGAACGAAGAGTTGACCGAGCATGTGGGTCACGAGAAGAACGGGGCCGACCCAGGTCGCCGGTCCTCGAACGTGCGGAACGGGTCCCGCCCGAAAACCGTGTTGACCGAAGCGACCGGGCAAGTCACGATCGATGTTCCCCGGGACCGGGATGGCACGTTCGAGCCGCAGATCGTGAAGAAACGGCAACGCCGTTTGAACGGCGTCGAAGAAATGGTGTTGTCGTTGTATGCGAACGGTCTCACCACGGGGGAGATCAGCGCCCACTTCGACCACATCTATGGTGCCTCTGTGAGTAAGGAGACGATCTCGCGGATCACGGACAAGGTCGTTGAGGAGATGAACGAGTGGGCTTGTCGCCCCCTCGACGAGGTATATGCGGCGATCTTTATTGACGCGATCGTGGTGAAAATTCGTGACGGGCAAGTCGCCAACCGGCCGATCTATGCGGCGATCGGTGTCACTCTCGCGGGCGAGAAAGATGTTCTCGGGTTGTGGGCCGGGACCGGCGGTGAGGGGGCCAAGTTTTGGATGAGTGTCCTGATCGACATCAAAAACCGCGGCGTGAAAGACGTGTTCTTCCTCGTGTGTGACGGACTGAAAGGTCTGCCCGACGTCGTCGGGAACGTGTGGCCGCTCACGACCGTGCAAACCTGTGTGATCCATCTGATTCGTAACACGTTCCACCTGGCGTCGAAGAAACACTGGGACGCACTCAAACGTGACGTGAAACCGATCTATAGCGCCCCGAACCATAACGCCGCCCGGAACGCGTTAGAAAACCTCACCGAGAAATGGGGCAAAAAATATCCGGCGATCATCACACTGTGGGAAAACGCGTGGGAAGAATTCATCCCGTTCCTCGACTACGACCTCGAGATTCGTACCGTGATCTGCTCAACCAACGCGATCGAATCATTGAACGCCAGATACCGGCGGGCGGTGCGCGCCCGAGGCCACTTCCCCACCGAGCAAGCCGCACTCAAATGCCTGTATCTTGTCACCCGGAGTCTTGACCCCACCGGGCGAGGCCAAACCCGGTGGGCGTTGCGCTGGAAACCCGCACTCAACGCATTCGCCATCACCTTCGCCGACCGCTGGCCCGCAGCAGAAACCTACTAACCAAAAAATGCCGAAAACACCGTTCATGAAACAGACCCGAACTCTACGATTGGGTTGCGCACCACACTACTCCCGTGTGGTGAAGGGGGCCGCTGCTGGTTTCTTTGACTCTTTTGGTTGAGGCGGCCCGCGCGTTTGCTGGTATGGCCGCAATGAGTCTCGTTCACACTCGTTCTTCACCCCTCACGGGGTGACCGAGATACCCAGGTTGCGCCCACGTAACGCGCGGCCTCGCGATGCGATTGCGTCGGCAATCGCGAAAAGGGCGGCACTTGCGGGATCGTCGGGGTCCGACACAACGATGGGCGACCCCGTGTCGCCCCCTTCTCGCACGCCGACACTCAGCGGGACGCTCGACAAAAGCGGAACCGCTTCGTCGTGGCCGAGAGAAAGGCGGCGTGCAAGCTCGCGACCGCCCCCGCTCCCGAAAATGTCGAGAACCGTGCCGTCCGGTTGAGTGAGCGCCGCCATGTTTTCGACGACGCCAAACACGGTCTGGCCGGTTGAGCGCGCAACGATCCCCGAGCGTTCGGCAATGTCGGTCGCGGCGCGTTGCGGAGTCGTGACGACAATCACACTCGCGTGGGGGAGTAACTGGCCGACCGAGATGGCAACATCGCCCGTGCCCGGCGGAAGGTCGAGAAGCAACACATCGAGATCACCAAAATACACATCCGTGAGAAATTGCTGAATCGTCCGATGAAGCAGCGGTCCACGCCACGCGACGGCCGTTTGCGCAGCTGAGGGTGCTCGGTCGATAAACATGGCCATCGAAATGACCTTGACGCCGTGAGCAATGGGCGGAAGGATCATATCGTCAATCGGCGTGGGCGTGACCGTGTGGCCCTCGGCGTCCACGAGACCCAGGATCGCGGGAATCGAGAAGCCAAACACGTCGGCGTCGACCACACCGACAGACAATCCGCGCGCCGCGAGAGCGACCGCGACATTCGCGGTGATCGTCGACTTGCCGACACCGCCCTTTCCGCTCGTGATCGCAAAAACGCTCGTAAGAGAATCCGGAGTGAACGGCGACGCGCGTGTGCCACGACCGCGCAAGCGCTCAATGAGTGCGCGGCGCTCGTGAGGCGTCATGACGCCGACCTCGACGTCGACGCTCGTCACGCCCGCGACGGCGAGGGTCGCTTCGCGCACGTCGCGCTCGATGCGAGCGGCCGCGGGGCATCCGACAATCGTGAGCGAGATTCCGATTCGAGCGGCACCGTTTGCGGCGACCGAGACGTTTGCGACCATGTCAAGGTCGGTAATCGGTTTGCGAATCTCGGGATCGAGCACGCGAGTAAGTGCGACGCGAACGGCCGCTTCGAGGGCATCACTCGTCACCGAGGGGGCCCTTTTCGTCGCGAGCTCGATCTAATTCGTCGAGGACAGTGCGAAGTTCAGCGCGAATGAAGTCTTTCGATGCCATGTCTTTCATGGCAAGCCTCAAGGCGACCACTTCGCGCGCGAGGTATTCGGTGTCGGCCAGGGTTCGTTCTGCTCGCTGCCGATCTTGAATGATGTGCACCCGGTCACGATCATCTTGGCGGTTTTGCGCGAGCAAGATGAGTGGTGCCGCGTAAGACGCTTGCAAAGACAGCACGAGCGTCAGCACGGTGAAACCGAACACTTGCGAGTCGAATCGATACTGTTCTGGAGCGTACGTGTTGAACGTGAGCCACCCGATGCAAAAAAATGTGAGGCCCAAGAGGAACAAAGGTGTGCCCATGGCACGCGCGATCCACTCGGTTGACCGCCCGAAGCGGTCGCTTCCGGTTCGGTTCCGGAACTGCAAAACGGGTGTGCGGAGTCCTTTGGGGGAGTCGAGGCGAATGGAACTCGTTTTAGTGCGTGCCATAGCGCCCTCCCTTCACGCTCGTGCCGCCCGTTTTGGCGTGGCCACGCGCAGGCGACTGTTTATTGATTTCGCCGCCCGCCGTCTGAATGCTTCGCCAGTCGTCAGGAAGCAAATAGTCGAGGACATCGTCGATTGTCACCACCCCGACGAGGCGGTAGTTGCCGTCGACAACGGGCACAGAGACGAGATCATAGCTTGCGAGAATGCGAGAGACTTCGGCAGCCGAGGTCTCGGTCGGAATCGCGTCAATGCTCTGGTCCAGGAGGGTACCGAGCCGTTCGTGAGGCGGATAGCGAAGCATGCGTTGAAAATGCACCATGCCAAGAAAGCGGCCCGTGGGAGGCTCGTACGGCGGAAGAGAAATGCACACGGCCGCACCCAGCGCGGGCGCGAGTTCATGACGACGGATGAGGGCGAGTGCCTCGGCGACGGTCGCGTCTGCCGAAAGAATAATGGGCTCCGTCGTCATGAGACCGCCGGCCGTGTCGGGCGCAAACGTCAAGAGAAGTCTCACATCGTCGGCTTCTTCTGGCTGCATGAGTTCGAGCAGTCGCTCGCCTCGAGCCGTCGGAAGCTGGGCAATCACGTCTGCCGCGTCGTTTGGTTGCATTCGATCAAGAACCGCCGCGGCGCGATTGTCATCGAGTTGGGTAAGAACCTCGACTTGCGTGCTCTCCGGCATTTCTTCGAGCACATCCGCGAGGCGCTCGTCGGGGAGTTCTTTTGCAACGTCGAGCATTCGATTGCGGGGAAGTTCGAGGAGGGTCGTCGACAAGTCGGCGGGCTTGAGCTCTGAATACGCGGCGATGAGTTGTTCGGCCGATTGCGCTTCTCCCGCACTGGCCTTTTCGCGAACCTCGTTCCACTGAGCGAAGTGGGTTGTCCCCTTAACAAACGGGGACGGGCTGGTTTTGGGCTTTCGAATGAAAAGCTGACTCACGTGCCATTCGCCTTGACCGACATCTTCAATGGCAACGTCTTCGACGGTCGCTTCGCCCGAGCCGTCGGTGTACTGAACCATGCGACCCAGCATTTCGGCAATAACGCGAACCTCGCTGCCTCGCTGCACAAAGCGCCGAACGTTAATGAGTCCCGTGGTAATGATTTGACCGCGTCCGATACTCGTTACTCGGCCAATAGGCACAAACACGCGTCGCTTTCCAGGGATCTCGACAACCAAGCCGACGACGCGAGGCGGGTCGTCTTTTCGATAGACGACGAGAACGTCACGGACCTTGCCGACTCGATCACCGGCCGGGTCAAAGACGGTGCACCCCGCCAATCTTGCGACAAAGACCCTGTTGACACTCACAAAGGATCAGCTTACCGTGCCGTATCTTTCCCGATTTGGCTCGTGAAAGAATGGAGTAATGTCCTTAAACAGTTCGATGAGTGGCCGGGGCCGCCGCGCCGTGCCCACGATTCCCCGAGGAGACACGGTCGCGACCTTCGAGACCTATTCCGACGCGCAAGAGGCCGTCGATACGCTTGCCAAGGCAGATTTTCCCGTCAAGCAGATTTCGATTGTCGGGAATGATCTCACAAGCATTGAACGTGTCACGGGAAAGCTCAGTTACGCGCGGGCTGCCGTCGCTGGAGCGATTTCAGGCGTGTATCTCGGGATATTTATTGGACTCTTGGTGTTTATTGCGTCGCCCGCGACAATGAGTTTCGTGTACGCCATTGCCGCGGTTCTCATTGGTGCGGGATTCGGCAATCTGTTTGGCATCGTGACGTATGCGATCAATCGGCGTCGCCGCGATTTTACATCGGTTATGCACGTCTTGGCATCGAGCTATTCGCTCATCGTCGAACCCGGTCTCGCCAATCGAGCACGACACGCGCTTGATCGCGAGCACGGTGCGACGTCGACGGCGACACGCGATTCGCGGGGCGAATCTACCCGGCAATAACACCCACCCGTGTGCGAGCGTTCTCTAGCGGAGCCACGCCTCAACGTCGGCTCGCGTGCGGGGGATCGCGCGAGACAGGTTCTCGGCGCCGTCATCGAGAACGAGAATGTTGTCTTCGATGCGCACCCCGATCCCGCGAAATTCTGGCGGCACGGTCGCGTCATCGGGTTGAAAATAAAGGCCGGGCTCAATCGTAAACACCATTCCCGGCTCAAGAATGCCCTCCGCGTACTCCGCTCGTCGAGCGCGCGCGCAATCGTGCACGTCGAGACCCAAGTGGTGGCTCGTTCCGTGCACCATGTAGCGCCGATGGTGCTGGTTGTCCGCTTCCAACGATTCTTCGGCGGTGATCGCGAGCATTCCCCACTCCGCGGTCGCGCGAGCAATGACGGCCATGGCCGCCTCGTGAATCTCGCGAAACCGGATTCCCGGGCGGACCACGGACAATGCCGCGTCGGCGGCTTCGAGTACCGCGTCATAGACGAGTCGTTGCACGCGAGAGAAGACGCCAGAAACGGGAAGAGTCCGAGTGATGTCTGCCGTATAGAGGCTGTCTACCTCGACTCCCGCGTCGACGAGCAACAGGTCTCCGGGCTCGACGGGGCCATCGTTGCGAGTCCAATGCAAGATGCACGCGTGGCGTCCGCTCGCGGCGATCGTTCCATACCCGACCGCGTTTCCCTCGAGTCGGGCCCTCGACGCAAAAAGGCCCTCGACTATGCGCTCGCCCCGCACGTGTGACGAGATGCGCGGCAGGTCGCGTACGACGTCGGCGAACCCGAGCGCGGTTGCGTCAATCGCTCGCCGAATTTCGACAATCTCGAAGTCGTCTTTTTTGAGCCGAAGCCGGGACAGGTCCGCCGCGAGCGCCGTGTCGCGCGGGTAGCCGGTCGCGTCGCGCGGGAACTCGACAGAAAAAGGATCGTCGCCTGCTTCGTCGGTCAGCACGCTCTGGGCTGCTCGCCGCGAACGGGCACGATCGAGGCGAGCGGTGAGGGAGAAATCCGCGTCGCGAACGACAAGCGTGTCACGCGCGGCCGCCGCGATAACCAGATCCAGATCGGCGAGCGGGCGAGTCGCGATTGCGAGGTCACCGGCAACGTGGGCGAGTGAGGGACGCGGACCAATCCAGAATTCACCGATCGCCGGATTCGCGTAGAATTCATCAGATTCTCGGCCGGCGCGCTCGCGAAAATACAGAATTGCGTCGTGGCCATCCGTCTTGATTCGGGGCTCGAGCACGAGCACTGAGCCCGGTTCGGTGTCGGTTGCCCACCCCGTGAGCCACGCGAACGCCGAGTGGGGCCGAAACGGGAAGTCGTCGTCGTTTGAACGGGTCTTTGTATTTCCCGCGGGAACGATGAGCCGATCATGCGGATAGCGCGCCGAGAGTCGCGCGCGACGATCAGCCGCGTACGACGCTTGAGGGCGTGGCGGAGGAATTTCTTCGGGTCGATCCTTCCACCCGGACGCAATAAAGCGTTTGAATTCCTCGGAGGCGGGCGTCGTTGATCGATTCGAGTCACGCCGTTCCTCGGACCATTGTCGTGCGCCCCCGTCCGGGGATTCGTCACGACTCTTGCTCGTTTCGACAGAATCGCCCATGTGCCTATTGTCGCTTATTCCCGCGAGGAAGCCGATTCCGGCAACTACGATGAGCCGTATGGTTGAGGCGCGTCGTTTTAGGGGTCCGATTGACCTGCACACTCACAGTACGGTGTCGGACGGAACCGAATCGCCCGCCGAGGTGGCTCGCGCGGCCGCGCGAGCCGGACTGCGAACGTTTGCGCTGACCGACCACGACTCGACCGATGGCTGGTCCGCCGCGTCGGCCGCCGCGACGCGCGAAGGCGTGACATTCATTCCTGGAATGGAACTGAGCGCGCGCCGCAATCGGGCGACCGTGCATATTCTCGCGTACCTTTTCGACCCAGAAAATGCCCGGTTGTGTGCCGAAATCGAGCGGATTAAGCGTGAGCGAAGCCGTCGTGCCCAGCGAATTGTCCGCTCCCTCCGAAACGATTACCCACTCGAGTGGGACGACGTGGTCGCCCAATCGTCGCCGGGAGCAACGTTAGGCAGGCCCCACATTGCCGACGCGCTCGTGGCGCGCGGCCACTCGCCCAACCGAAGCGCGGCGTTTGAGACAATCTTGCGCTCAAAGGCCGGTTACTATCGGCCACACTATGCGCCCGATCCGATTGTTGCCGTGCGCCTTATTCGACTGGCAGGGGGCGTTCCCGTGTTGGCTCATCCCGCAACGTCCTCTCGAGCGTGGGCGGTCTCGAATGGCGCGCTCGAACGATTCGTCGACGCCGGGCTTGCAGGCGTCGAGATTGGTCACCGAGAGAATTCCACGACCGGCAAGATCCAATTGACAGAATTGGCTAACTGCTATGACCTGATCATCACGGGGTCGAGTGACTATCACGGTACGGGCAAGTCAAATCGGCTGGGCGAGAACACAACCGACGCCGAAAGCCTTGATCGAATTATCGCCGACGCGACCGGGACGTCGCCAATTTACGCGTGAGACTCGGGGCGACGCCCTCGAGTTCGCGTGCGAGTCCGGTCACGACGACGAGTCGCGCTGTTGCCGTCGCGGTGTTCTCCCTCGGTGCGCGTCGGTCGGCGAGCCGCGGGGTGCGATGCGCGCCGCGTGATCACGACGGGTGTGGTTCGGCCCGTGACATCCTGCGAAATATTCAAGTCCGCGAAAAGGTGCTCCGACGACGAATACGTTTCTCGAGGTTCGGGTTGCCCGAATTCGAGGGCCCGGTTGATGAGGGCCCACTTGTGTAAGTCGTCCCAATCGACGAAGGTCACCGCAATACCGGTCTTTCCCGCTCGTCCCGTGCGTCCGACGCGATGCACGTACGCTTTTTCGTCGTCGGGGATCGTGTGGTTAATGACGTGCGTGACATCGCTCACATCAATGCCTCGCGCGGCAACGTCGGTCGCAATGAGGACGTCTTTTTTTCCGGCCTTGAACCCCGTCATTGCGCGTTCGCGCTGATCCTGATTGAGGTCGCCGTGGACTGCGGCGGCATTGAACCCGCGGTCAGTGAGTTCTTCGACGAGCTTGGCCGCGGCCCGTTTCGTTCGCGTAAAGATGACGGTTTTTCCGCGGTTGTCGGCCTGAAGAATGCGAGCAATAATTTCGTCTTTGTCGAGCGAGTGGGCGCGATACACGAGGTGCTTGATATTGGCTTGAGTGAGCGTGTCTTCGGGATCGGTCGCGCGAATGTGAATCGGTCGAACCATGAATCGCCTCGCGAGAGCGACAATCGGGCCGGGCATCGTTGCCGAAAACAGCATCGTGTGCCGAACCGCGGGAGTGCGTGCGAAGAGTTTTTCAATGTCGCTCAAGAATCCGAGGTCAAGCATTTTGTCGGCCTCGTCGAGAACCATTTCGCGAACGCCATTCAGGGTGAGGACACGCTGATTCGCGAGGTCGAGAAGCCGACCCGGTGTTCCCACGACGATTTGGGCACCCGCTTTAAGCTGGTCAATTTGACCCTCATACGCTTTACCGCCGTAAATCGGCACAATTGTCGTTGATCGATTCCGCGTGGCCAATTCCAAGTCTTGCGTGACTTGGATCGCCAGTTCTCGCGTCGGGACAACGACGAGCGCTTGCACCCCGTCGTCGGGATTGATTCCGAGTCTCTGGATGAGAGGCAGACCGAATCCAAAGGTCTTGCCCGTTCCCGTCTTCGCTTGGCCAATGATGTCTTGACCCGCGAGAGCGAGAGGAATCGTTTGAGTTTGGATGGGGAATGGCTCAACGATTCCGGTTGCCGCGAGCGCGTCAACCAGGTCGATATCGATATTGAGTTCGGAGAATGTCACGAGAAAGTGCCTGTCGGTGCGGTCAAACGTGGGTCTACGCCTTTCCGTCCTCACAGGCGTAGGGTCGCGATCCAGCGCCGCGACGATACCTCAGTTTAGCGTGCGCGTGCGCGCCCTCTACACTTGCCTCGTGGCTTCCTGGTTCGGACGGCGTCGGCGCGTGCGCGCTGATCGGCCTCGACTTCGAGCCCGGGGCACGCGCGAACCGGGTGTGACGCGAGTCGATTTGGCAGAAATGACGCCCGAGCCGCTGACGTTTCTTGGCCACGTTGCGTACCTCGAACTCGCGGTTTTTGAGCGTCTCTCGAGTGTCGTCTCGGTCGCACCGAGTCTCGCCGACTCCGAGGCTCTGAGCGTCGCCGCCGGCCGAGTCCTCGCGAAGCATCACGGTTTCGTGAGTGAAATCGAAGGCCTCAGCGGCGATCCCGTCGCGCTCATGGGGTCCTTTCGCGGTCAGATTGACGCATTCGGCGCGATTGCCGCCGGAACAACCTGGACCGAGAGTTTGCTCAGCGTGTACGTGACGACGGGACTTCTCGAGGATTTTTTCGTCGCATTGACCGGGGGACTTCCCGACGAATTAGGAATCCGGGCCGCACGGTTGTTGGCCTCAGATTCGGGCGAAGCCGCGGTGCGGAGTGTCTTGGGGCGCGTCATTGTCGACGATCCGCGTCTCGCGTCGTCGTTGGCAATGTGGGGGCGGCGCCTCGTCGGTGACACCCTCTTGCTCGCGCGGTCGGTGTTGCACAGCGCGGGGGAATTCGACTCGAGCGTTCGCGAGATTGAGCCCGTATTCACCGAAATTATCGCGAAACACACGCGGCGGATGGACGGCGTCGGACTCACGGCCTGAGGGAAAATAATCCCGCAAAGCCGCGCGACACATCGCGCTTATCGGACGCCGCGCGTGGACCGGTCGTCGCCGCTTCTCCCGTGCCGCCGGTTGCGAGTAGACGATCATGAAACGATGCGTCGCGCGCCGTGCGACGGCGGCCGATTTCGAAATCGAGCGCGGCGACGAGCGCGATCGTGGCAGCCGCCGTAATCCACCAGATCGCTCCACGGTTCCACTCGAGGCCGAGCCACGTCAGGCCCACCCATAAGACGGCGGAAATTCCCGCGCCGAGTGCGGGAATCAAGACGACTCCGTGCGTGTCGCGATTCGGAATCAGGCGTCGGCACGCGAGGCCGAAAAATGCGCCACCGAGAACAACGAAGAAGAGTTCCATTGTCGATCTCGCTACATCACGAATCCGACGCGACGGGACTCGTCGCCGCCGATTTCGACGAATGCGATGGTTGCCGTCGGAACAAGATACGTCTTGTCTTTGTCATCGCCCAGCACAAGCAGGGGCGCCGACGATTCGAGCGCCGCGGTGATTGACTTTTGGACCTCCGACGCGGGTTGGGACGACTCGAAGTTGAGTTCTCGCGGGGAGTTGGTGATGCCAATACGAATTTCCATCAGGTTCGCCTTTCAAACACGCTGTGCCGCGGGCATCGCGCCCACAACCGCTCTGCCAGAGTATGGCACGCAATCGGTCCGGCACGGTGGGCGCGGACGAAATTTGCGCCTCTCGCGGTCTCTACCGTCCCTGAATTTGCGCGCTGCACGATCGCAAGAAGCGAGATGTCACCCGCACCCGGTACGGTCGTGGTCGTGGCGACACGGCAATTTACGGGATCAGGACGCGGCGACGAGCGCGTATTCGGCCGTGCGAGGCGCGAGGTTCTCGATGAATCGCAACGGCGAGTCCTCGATCTTGAATTGGACCGCTCGGCGGCGATTCTCGGTGCTCCAGGATCGGGCAAAACTGCAACCCTCGTCGAGTTTGTTGTTGATCGCGTGCGACGCGGGGTGCCCGTGGATTCTCTCTCGGTCGTGGTGCCCGGCCGCTCATCCGCAACGCGACTGCGCGACATTGTTGCCGTGCGACTCGGTGTTCCGACGAACGGTTCTCGGGTTCGAACCCTCAATTCGCTCGCATTTTCGATTGTGCGCGATGCGGCGATATCGAATGGCGACGATCCTCCGCGCTTGGTCACCGGCGCCGAACAAGACCAGATTCTTTGTGAGTTGTTGAGTGGTGACGCGACCGATGGCCGTATTCGGTGGCCCACCGATTTGCCTCGAGAGGTTCGATTACTCGCGTCGTTTCGTAGTGAGTTGCGAGAACTCATGACTCGAGCGATCGAGTTGGGCGTTCGGCCGGCCGATCTGGATCGACTCGGTGCCGCGTCGAGGCACCCCGAGTGGTGCGCCGCGAGCGCGGTGATTTCTCAATACGAGCGCGTCCTCGACAGCTATCGTGGCGTATCGCTCGATTCGGCCGAATTCCTCCAGGCGGCTGCCGCCGAGGTTGATTCGGGAGCGTCGCGCGTGCCGCGCCTCGTCGTCGTCGACGACGCTCAAGACTTTACGTCAGGAGCAGCCGCGTTGTTTCGGGCTTGTGCCGCGCGGGGAACGACCGTCGTTGCGTTTGGCGATCCCGACGTGTCGAGTGCGACGTTTCGCGGTGCCAACGTGTCTCTGTTGGGGACAATTGGCGAGGCCCTGGGTGTACCACACACCGCCGAGCTTGTTCTCGATCACGTCTATCGGCAACCGGTCCCGCTCCGTCGGCTGACGAGCGCGGTCACGCATCGAATTGGCTCGGCTGCCGCGGGGCGCCAGAGAGCGGCTCGCGCGGTCGAGTCCGGCGCGGACGACGACAACGCACTCACGGTCGTTGAGGCCACGTCGCGGTCCCACGAAGCGGCGCTCGTGGCGCGATTCCTTCGAGAGCAGCACGTTCTTCACGGCGTTCCGTGGTCGCACATGGCCGTGATTGTGCGATCCGGTGCTCTCGTTGACGCGCTCGCGCGCTCGCTTGCGAGCGCCGAGGTTCCCGTCCGGACCCGCTCGGGCGTTCGTGCGGTACGCGACGACATCGCGGCGCGGCACGTGGTCGTCGCGGCGCGGGTTGCCCTCGACAATTCGGAGATCGATCCAGAAACGGCAACCGATCTCGCTTTGGGGCCGTTGGGCGGTTTGGACCATTTGTCGCTCAGGCGCGTCAAGCGCGCCCTCCGACGCGAAGACAGTGCGGGCGGCGGTTCTCGCTCAAGCGACGACCTCGTGTGTGACGCGCTGTCGGGTGCGTCTCGATTGGAAACGATTGACGGGCCCTCCGCGCGTCAATTGGCTAAACTCGCCGCAAATCTCTCGGCCGCTCGAGCGAGCGTCGAGGCGGGAGCGACAATTGACGAATTGCTGTGGACACTGTGGGAGCGCAGCGAACTCGGCCCTCGGTGGCACAAGGACGCGCTCGAGTTCGGGCCGGTTGCCGACGAGGCCAACCGACACCTCGACGCGATGGTCGCGCTCTTCACCGCGGCGAAGCGGTTTGTCGAGCGCGATCCGCTCGGGTCATCGCGCACGTTCATCGACGAAATTCTCGCGGCCGAAATCCCCGAAGATACCCTGGCACCCACGCGACAGGCCAGCACCGTTTTGGTCGCTGCACCCGCGGCGGTCGTCGGCGAAGAATTCGACGCGGTTGCCATTGCCGGTGTGCAAGAGGGGGTGTGGCCGAACCTTCAAGGCCGACACTCGCTCGTGCACGCGAGTGATCTCGATGCCGTGTCCGCGAGCGGGGGAGAGTCAACGAACGAGAGCCGCGATGCGCGCTCCGCCGTGCTGGGCGACGAATTGCGCCTGTTCGCTCTCGCGAGTTCTCGAGCGCGACGCCTCGTTCTTGTGACGGCGGTCGCAAATGACGACGAGCAACCCTCCGCGTTACTTCGCTTCGCTCGAGAGGCGATGAGCAGTGCGCCCGACGCCGAAACATCGCCCTCTGACGGGACGCTCGCGAACGCCGAGTCGGGATCGCGCGGTCGTCTCGAGACTCACTCGCTGTCCCTTCGCTCTCTCGTTGGCGCGCTTCGTCGGGAGCTCACCGTGTCGGGGTCGCGCGGCGCGGCCGCGAGCCTTGCACGGCTCGCGCGCGAGGGCGTGCCCGGTGCTGACCCCGACGAGTGGTACGGATTGAGCGACGTGTCGAACCTCGAGCCGATCATCGAACCGGGAACGCTCGTGCGAGTATCGCCGTCGACGCTCGAAACGTTTGAAAAATCGCCGCTCGCGTGGTTCATTGACTCGGTCGCTGTGCGTGCAAGCGGAATTGCCGCCGGAATCGGAACAATTCTGCACGCGGTCGCCGAAGAACTGAGCACGACCGAGGGATCCGCGCTCGACGTCGACGCGGTGTGGCGCGGGGTCGAGAATCGGTGGAGAGAACTGACGTTCGAATCATCGTGGATTGCCGAGCGCGAGAGACGCGCGACGCGTCGAAAAGCAGCGGGCATTTCTGACTATCTTCGTGATTTCGAGCGCGCGGGTGGTGTTCTTGTGAGTTCGGAGGGACGGTTCGAGGTCGAGGTCGGTCGCGCGCGCGTGGTCGGAATGATCGACCGCATTGAGAAAACCGCGGACGGCTCGGTCGTGATTGTCGACCTGAAAACGGGCACATCCGTGCCCGCCTCTCGAACGATAGCAACACACGCCCAATTGGGCAGTTATCAGCTCGCTCTTCACGCGGGAGCCTTCGACGAGGTCATCCCGGGAGTTCGGGCCGGCGCCGCAAAGCTCGTGTTCGTGGCTCTCGGAAACAAATCGACGCGATACAAAGAATTCGTGATGGGACCTCTCGCCGACGACGGTGTGCTCGACATACGGAGCAGGATCGAGGCCGCGGCGCGCGGAATGGCACAATCGTCGTTTCGCGGAACGACGGGCCTCGGCGAGCACGATCCGCACGCCGCATACGAATACCGTATCCACCTCGTCAAGGCGGTGTGTGCCTCGTGACGCGATGTAGCGCGCGGGAGATTGCGAGCGCACTCAATCAGCCGATGCCAACCGAACAGCAGCGCGCGATCATTGAGGCGCCGCTCGAGCCGAGCATTGTTATTGCCGGCGCGGGCAGCGGGAAAACCGAGACAATGGCAAACCGCGTCGTGTGGTTGCTCGCGAATCGCATGATTGATGCGTCCCACGTGCTGGGTCTGACGTTTACGCGGAAGGCGTCGGGCGAACTCACGACCCGCATTCGACGGCGCTGTCACGACCTCGTTTCAGCGGGACTGACCGACGTTGTTCTTGACGCGTTTGACGCGCCCACCGTGGCGACCTACAACTCGTTTGCCCACACCATTTTTCGGGAGAACGCGGCCGCGGTTGGTCGCGAACCCGACGCGCTCGTGTTGAGCGATCCCGCGGCGTGGCACATGGCGCGTCGCCTCGTCGTGACGAGCTCCGACACTCGTCTCGTCGATCTCGACAAAAGTGTCGACCACATCACCGCCGCCGTCATCGGACTCAGTCGAGCGCTGAGCGAAAATGTGGCGCGCGGCGACCGCGTGCGTGCGCTGAGCCACGAGTTTGCGTTGATCGCTGACCTTCCGACCGGATCGCCGCGCGTCGCGGGGCTGTTTGCCGATTTGAGAGATCCGCTCGCTTCAGCAACAGCGCTCGGTCCTCTTGTTGATCTTGCCGAACAATTTTCCGCCGAAAAAGCGGCGCGATCTCTCGTCGAATATTCCGATCAGGTGGCCCTAGCTCTCGCCGTGTGCGAGCGAGTGCCGAGCGTTGCCGCCGACCATCGGGACCGATTTCGCGCGGTCATTCTTGACGAGTACCAAGACACGAGTGTCGTACAAACGCGGTTATTGGCAACACTTTTTGCGGGTCACGGGGTCATGGCGGTCGGCGATCCGCACCAGTCAATTTACGGATGGCGCGGCGCGAGCTCCGCCAATTTGGCCCGCTTTTCGCGCGACTTCGGTCGCGCCGACGAGGGCGCTCGTGTGTTCGCCCTGTCGACGAGCTGGCGCAACTCGCGGCACGTCCTCGCGGTCGCGAATCGGATCGTCGAACCCTTGAGGGCCGCGTCACCCGTCCCCGTCGAGAGTTTAGAGCCGCGGCCCCACGCGAGTTCGGGTGCCGTTGAGGTGTCGTATCACGAGACGATTATTGACGAAGCCCGCGCGGTGGCCGACTGGTTTGTCAGTGTGCTCGCGAGCGGAAAAGAGGGTGATTCTCTCCCCACCGCGGCCGTGTTGTGTCGGTCAATCAAGTCAATCGCGCCCTTCACCGCGGCTCTCGCGCGACGCGACGTGCCGTTTCGCGTACTCGGCATGGGGGGTCTTCTCGACGAACCGGTTGTCGTCGACGTCGTGTGCGCGTTGCGCGTGTTGCACGATGCGACCGCGGGGTCCGAACTCGTCAGACTCCTCACGGGAGCACGCTGGCGGATTGGCACGAAAGACATCGTCTCGCTTCGCGCTCTTGCGTCGTGGCTCAGCGAGCGTGACGACCGATTGCAGCCGCTCGCGGCGCACGTGCGCGAACGTCAACGCGGTTCGGTCGCCGATGATGACGCTCCATCGATCATTGACGCGCTCGATTTTTTGGCGGACTCTCGACCCGATAGCGGCGCGCTGAGCGGATTCAGCCCTGTTGGTCTGGATCGCTTGAGAGACGCCGCGCGAGTATTCGCGACTCTTCGATCACGGACGGGCAGCGACCTCATCGAGCTTGTCACGACCGTCGTGCACGAACTCCGGCTTGATTGCGAGGCGGCAGCGAACGAGTCGGCACCGGGCGCACAAGCGAGTCTCGACGCGTTCGAGGACCATATTCGCGAATTCCGCGCGACCGACACGGCCGCAACACTCGGCTCGTTCTTGTCGTGGATTCGCCAAGCCGAACGGAACGACTCGTTGGCGCCGCGGTGCGAAGAACCCGAGCCCGGCACGGTTCAGATACTGACGGTTCACGGCGCGAAGGGTCTCGAGTGGGACCACGTTGCTCTTCCGCGGTTTGTCGACGGCGAGTTCTCGGGCGCCGCGCGGAGCAAGAAGGGATGGCTCGCTTTTGGAGCGTTACCCGACGAATTCCGCGGGGATTCCGCCGAGCTTCCGCCCTTCGATTGGCGCGGTGCGACGACGCAAAAAGAGGTCGTCGAGGCGATTCGTCGATACGAAGACGGCATCGTCGAGCGGCGCGCGTCCGAAGACCGCAGGCTTGCGTACGTTGGAATGACGCGCGCAAAAGAAAGCCTCTTGGTGAGCGGGTCGTTTTGGGCGTCTCCGCGTCGCGCGAGAGGCCCGAGCGTGTTTATTCGCGAACTGGAGTCGGCACACCTCACCGGGAAAGAACCGATTGCGCGAGAGCCGGTGAGCACTGAAAACCCACTTGGTGACGGGGTTGAGTCCGTTGAGTGGCCGCGAGATCCCTTGGGTGATCGGGCACCTCGCGTGCGCGCCGCCGCGGCGGCGGTTCGCAGCGCCGACCCGGCTGCGACAACGGAGTGGTCTCGAGACATTACGCTGCTTGTGGCCGAGCGCGACGCTCGAGCGACACAATGCGGCCACGGTGCTCTTCCACGGCGCATTCCCGCGTCGCGCTTCAAAGACTATGTGAGCGACCCCCTCGCTATTGCGACACAGCGTCGTCGGCCCGTGCCCGAGCGGCCGGTTCGAGAGGCGACGGTCGGAACACGATTTCATTCGTGGGTCGAAAAGCGCGCCCTCGGTGTGTCGCCTCCCGCGCTGGTCGACGCAACCGTGGTCGGTCGCGAGGGCGATGCCACGCGTGACCGCTCGAGTGACGACGAAACGCTCGCTCGTCTCACCCTCACGTTCGAAGCCTCGGAGTGGGCGAACCGTCGGCCCGACGAGGTCGAGCTCGAAATTCACATGATTCTCGGTGAGCACGTGATTGTGTGCAAACTCGACGCGGTCTATCGCAGTGGCGAGCGCTACCAGATTGTCGACTGGAAAACCGGAAAGGCGCCGCGCGATGACACCGACCTCGAACTGAGAAACCTCCAGCTTGCCCTCTATCGCCGAGCTTTTTCGCAGTGGAAGGGGATCGCTCCCGAGCGCGTTGACGCCGTTTTCTACTTCGTCGCCGACAACGCGGTTGTTCGACCTCGGCGGTCCTACTCGGAACGCGAACTCGTCTCGATGTGGTCGTCGGTGTCGGCGGCGAATCCCGCGTAGCGCGCGGCGCTCTCGAGTGGCCGCCCGTCGCCCGGCGTTTCGTCGAGGAGGTCTTCAACGGCCGACACGTCGAGCACGGGGCCGGTCGCTGGAGAGAGGCTCCCCAGTGACTCGCTCTGGACTCCGGCGGCAAGGCGGTCAAGCATGCGCACCGCGTCGTCGATAATCGAGTCATTTCGCTCATCGATGCCGTGCAGGAGCCATCGCGCAATTTCGAGTTCAGAATAGAGGCTCGCGCGCACGTGAAGCTGCGGATCCGAACTTCCGCGGCGAGCGAGCGCGTATTCGGCGAACGTCGCATCGCCGTTCGCGTTCACGAGCCACCGCATGTCGTGCGCGGGGTCACCGACGCTCAGCGCGGCCCACCCGACGATTCCCGATAGTGAATCGCCCGTCACGAGAAACGAGTCAACGGTGAGCGAGCCGTTAATCACGGTGGGGTCGAATCGCCACACGGTGGGGTCGTCTGCCGCACGCGTCCACCGCGTCGTGAGCTCGGACGGCACGCGCCCCGAATCCGCCGCTCGCTCGATGACCGCGATTGCAAACGCCTTACTGTCGAGCGCGCTTCGCACGGGCAGACCCGCATCCGCGACAAACGACGTCGGCAAACCGTGAATCGCGTTCATCGCGCGCGCGACCGAGAGGACGAGCTCGGGCGAGTGACCCATGCGGCTGGCATCGAGCGGCACACCGTCGAGGAAATCATAGATCGAAACTGGCAGCGCGCTCGTTTTCGACGGCGACAGCGAGGTTTCGCTCAACACGACGGGAAGATCGAAGGGCAAACGGCTGCGGATTCCCGTGCTGAGGGTCCGCACGGCATGGCTATCTGCTTTTAACTCGTCGACCGAGGTCGCCGTGGATGGCGCGCGTACGAGCAATCGGCGGCCGTCGCTCGTCGCAACGAGTGCCGTGTCGAACAGCCCGTGCGAGTTCGTTGTAAAGGGTCGGGCTGCCGTCACGCTCACGTCGGCCATCGCCGACGACGTCAACGCGGCTAAAGTGAGGTGCGAGATAACCATGAGTCCCAGGTTAGGTTGACATTTGCCAGCCGTCGTCGTTCGCCACGCCTCGAAAGCGACACCGTGAAGTATCCTCGAACCCCAGTGGATTGGTCGACATGTCCCGTGCGCCAGAGAACGATGGCCTCGTGACGAGCGGAATCCGAGAGATCGGGGCGCCAGAGAGCCTCCTCGACGGTCTCGACGAGAATCAGCGTCGTGCGGCGCAAGCCCTTCGGGGTCCCGTGTGCGTGCTCGCGGGTGCCGGAACGGGTAAGACTCGAGCGATCACCCACCGCATCGCGTACGGGGTTGCGACGGGAGCATACGCGCCCAATCGAGTCTTGGCCCTCACGTTTACGTCGCGGTCGGCGTCGGAATTGAGATCGCGCCTTCGCGATCTCGGAGCGCCCGGAGTCGCGGCCCGGACGTTTCACTCCGCGGCCCTGTCGCAGCTCAATTATTTTTGGCCGTTGGTGGTTGGGCACCCGGCGCCCACCGTGCTCGATGGAAAAGCGCGCGCGCTCGGTCACGTCGCACACGCGCTCGGGCTGAAAATCGACACCGCGACGCTTCGCGATCTCGCGGCAGAAATCGAGTGGCGCAAACTCTCACAATTGAGCATTGCCCAGTATGCATCAATCGCGGTTTCACGGCCGACGCTCGCGTCGCTGACCCTTGACCAAATGGCCGCGCTGCATCAAGCGTATGAGGATCTCAAAGACGCACGGCGCCAAATCGACTTTGAAGACGTGCTGCTCGTGACGACGGGCATGATCGAATCGGAACCGAAAGTAGCGCTCCAGGTGCGGGAACAATACCGGTTCTTCATAGTCGACGAGTTTCAAGATGTCTCGCCCTTGCAAAAGGGACTTCTCGACGCGTGGGTCGGCGAGCGACGAGACGTGTGCGTCGTTGGAGACGCAAACCAAACAATCTACTCGTTTGCGGGTGCCACGAGCGAGTACCTCGTGACGTTTGAAAACCGATACGAGGGCGCTCAGGTTGTGCGCCTTGACAACAACTATCGATCAACGCCAGAAATTGTCGACACGGCCAATCGCCTCATGAGGGGTCACGCGGGCGCGGTGGTTCTCACGTCTCACGGGACCAATCCGTCGGCAGCGGGTTCGGCGCGAGAGTTCGAGCGAGTTCAGGTCGACCGGTATTCGAGCGATGTGCACGAAGCGCGGGGCGTCGCGGAGCGCGTCGCATCGCGAATTGCCGAGGGAGTGCGGCCACAAGACATTGCCGTGCTCTATCGCCTCACGGTGCAATCCGCCGCAATCGAGGTCGCGCTCGCCGAATTGGGCGTGAGTTCGCACCTTCGAGGGGCGCAGCGCTTTTTCGATTTGATCGAGGTCAAGCAAGCTGTTTCGCACTTGCGCGCGGCATCGGTGTCGATTTCGGGCGAACCGCTCTTCAAGTCGGTCAGCGACGTCTTGCGGTCGCTGGGTTTGACGGATCGACCGCCCGCGAGTGCCGGGGCACTGCGCAATCGATGGGAATCGCTCAATGCGCTCATGACTCTCGCGGATCAGGCGCCGCGTGACACGTCGTTTCGCGAATTTACCGACCAGCTCCTCGAACGGCAATCAACGCATCACGAACCGACCCTCTCGGCCGTAACCCTCGTGACCGTGCACGCCGCGAAGGGTCTCGAGTGGGACGAGGTTCATATTGTGGGTCTTTCGGAGGGCTTGCTCCCCATCAGTTACGCGAGAACGCCCGCTCAGATTGAAGAAGAACGTCGATTGCTCTACGTGGGTATCACGCGAGCCCGTCGCAAACTGTGGATGTCGTGGGCGACCTCGGGCGCTAACGTGGCGCGCGAACGGCGTCGCTCGCGATTTCTGGAAGAATTTGGCAGCCACACTCCGAGTGGGGCGCGTACGTAATCGACGACACGAATCCCGTTCGCGAATCAAGAGAGTGTGCGACGTGCGCGAGATCGTGATTTTTCCCCTCGAAGCGGCGTTGGAGGAGGCGCACCGTGATTCCCGCGACTTCGCCGACTGTGAGCGGCGTTTCGCTCGCGCTGCTTTTTCCGTGAAGCTGAGCTGCTATCGCGGGCCACGCCGGATCGCGGTCGCGACGAAAGAGATCAATGCAGCGCGTGCACGGGCCAAAGCCCGGCTCGACGAACGGACCGACGGTGATCGTTCGCTCGCCAAACACAATGGGGAGGTGCGCGGTATCGCGGCGAAGCAAGCGGGCCGCGACGAACGGAGCCACGACGTGGTGCGACACAATGACCGCGAGGGACTTGGGCTGAACGCACCCGTCGTCACCGCGAGTGAGAGCGCAATCTTCGGTCGCGATTCCCTCGTCGAGATCGATCACGGCAACGCCCGATTGTGTGAGGAGCGAGGTGATCGCGGCGAGCGTGGGACCGCCGCCGCCGAGGAGTACTCGAATAGTCGGCTGCGGGCGACCCGCCGAGCGGTCGAGCGCGGGCTCAACCGCCGTGAGCAAATCGTCGAGATCAGCCGAGCTCATTCCGGCTTGCGTCGCGATTGCCTCGAGCGTCTGGAGCGGTGTTCCGCGCTTGAGAGCTCCGAGAACCGCTTGCGTCGCGTGGCTCGCGCGGCGAAAAATGGCGACCGGTTCTTCAATTCCCAATTGTAAATCGTTGGGGGAACGCCACACGAGCGGTAAATGCGCGTCAAGCACCAAAACCATGCGCCGATCATCTCGCACGACACGCGGATGGCGCCGAATTCATCCACAAGTCGCCCACTTCTTATTCGTGTGGCGCGCTCTTCTCGCCCGTGTCGCTCCCCGTTCCATCGTCTTCGTCGCGCCAAAAGTCTTCGAGGGCGCGGTCGAAATCATCGGGCGGAGCCTTCTCGCCTCTCGTCAACGCCGTAACGCGCTCGACGAGCGACGAGGGATCGTCAATGTCGTCGCTCGTGGGAATGAGGTCGGGATGTGACCACAAGTCGTCTCGACCGTCGCGTCCGACCGCGTCCGTGACCGTTTGCCACATCATGGCGGCTTCGCGCAATCGTCTCGGTCGCAACTCCAAACCAACGAGCGTCGCGAAGGCGCTCTCGGCGGGTCCGCCCGTCGCGCGGCGCCGACGCACGGTCTCGGCGATTGCCGCGGCTTTGGGAAGGCGACTCGTTGCTTCGGCTGTCGTCACGTCTACCCACCCCTCAATGAGCGCGAGGATCGTCTCGAGGCGAGCCAAAGCCGCCAATTGGCTTTCGCTTTTCGGCGGAATGAGTGCGCCGCTGACCATTGCTTGGCGTAGTTCTTCGGGATTGGCCGGGTCGAAGTCTTCCGCGAGTTCGGCGAGGCGATCAGTGTCAATTCGCACGCCGCGCGCGTAGTCGGCGACGGTCGTCATGACGTGCAATCGCAACCATTTTGCGTGTCGAAACAAGCGAGCGTGCGCGAGTTCGCGCACGAGGAGGTAGAGCTGAACCTGGTCGGGAGGAATATCGAGGCCGTCACCAAATTCAGCGACGTTTTGAGGCAAGAGAGCCGCGTGCCCGTCGTTGAGAAGGGGTATTCCCACGTCGCCACCCGACACCACCTCGGTCGCCAATTGGCCGACGACGTGGCCGAGTTGCATCGCGAAGAGGGTTCCTCCGATTGATCGCATGAGCTGACTCGCGCTGTGAATCATGCCTTGCATTTCTTCGGGGGCCTGGTCTTCGAGAACGTGCGTGAGTGAATCCGAAATGCTCGTGGCAACCGGTTCAGACAATTGGCTCCAAATGGGCATTGTTTGAGTGACCCACTCGGTGCGACTAATGAGCGTTGGCTCGGCATTCAATTCAGATAACTGCGTCACCTCGTCGAGCCACAGGGCCGCGACGCGCGCGGCTTGCTCAAAATCGGCGCGCTCGTGGGGCGGAATCGGTTTCGATGCGCTCTGCGCGAGGCTTTTCGCTTGATCCGTCGCGAGGTCCCAATTGATGCCTTGGTTTCCATCGCGCATCGCGTTGTGTAACTGGCCGAGTAATTGCGACATGGTCGCCGGATCTGTCGGCAAGCCCGCGGCGCCCGCAAATTTCGCGGGGTCAATTGGCGCTCCACTCGAGAGAAGTTCGCGAAGCATGTCACGAAACTCGTCTTCCGGGTCGGAGTCTGCGGTGTCGGCCATGTGGTGCCACCCCTTCGCTGGTCGGTCACGTCGTGCCGGACAAATGGTGCAGCCGGTTTTCAGGCGATTAACTTACGCTAACCCCAGAACAGATACTGTTGATTGCATTTTCCCGAGCAAGAGGGCCCGCTTTGTCCGCCTGTCGCGAACACGGGCTCGATGAGCAGATCCGGAGAGAGGGGGACACGCGGTGGAAATTTCTCGTGACCGACGCGCGGACAACCCCGTTTCCGGGCGAAAACAGCGACCGACGGGACTCATTCTCTTGATTGTTGCGCTCGCGACGGGCATTCTTCTCGGGATCGTTCCGTCGCCGTACGTGATTGAAGAACCGGGTCAGGTTTTCAATACGCTCGGCACGGCAAATCACTCTGGAACGCAGGTTCCCCTCATCTCGATTTCGGGAAAAGAATCGTTCGAGACGAGCGGATCTCTCGATTTGCTCACGGTTTCAGTTGTGGGCGATCCGAAGCACTTGCCGAATTGGCTCGACGTCGCCCTCGCGTGGTTCGACCCGCACAAGGCGGTCGTGCCGGTCGAATCGGTCTATCCGCCGACGGAGACAACCGAAGAACGCAACGCGCACAACCAAGCGCAAATGTTCGATTCTCAAAAAGAGGCGGTCGCCGCGGCTTTGACGGCTCTCGGCATCCCGTTCGCAACGCACGTCACGGTCGCGAGTGTCGCGCCTGATTCGCCCGCATCGGGCGTTCTCGCGGAGGGCGATTCTATTGTGACGGTCAATAACTCGCCCGTGTCGACGCTTGATCAGCTGCGCACCGTCATTCGCGCGAACGGTACGGCCGCGCCGGCGTCGATTGGCATTGTGCGCGGCGGATCCGCTCAGACCGTGTCGGTTACCCCGCGCTTATCGAACGACGCGGTGCAAGTGGGAATCGGCACGAGCGCCGCGTACGATTTTCCCTTTCGGGTCGATATTAAGCTCGACGACGTGGGCGGGCCGAGCGCGGGAATGATGTTTGCTCTCGGAGTTGTGGACAAGCTCACGCCCGAGGCTCTCACGGGCGGGCGGGCGTTTGCGGGGACCGGCACGATTGATTCGAGCGGTCACGTCGGCGCAATCGGCGGAATTCGGCAGAAACTCGCGGGGGCGAAAGACGCGGGCGCGACTTTTTTCTCGCCCCAACGGCGAACTGCAACGAGGTTGTCGGACGCGTTCCCGACGGCCTGACCGTGTTTGCCGTGTCAACTCTCGACGGGGCGCTCAACGCACTCAAGACGGTCCGCACGGGCGGCGACGTGAAAGCCTTGCCGACGTGCACGGGGAACTAGAAGCGATCACGATAGTGTCGCGCGGCGGCATTTGATCGATTCGGGGGTACTCCTTGCCGCGGCTTCCGCCTACGATGGGATGCTGACCCCCACTTTTTCACGAGCACGAGGCAGCCAGTTGACTTCTCCATCGTCCCCTCAGAGCCGACGTCGAATCGTTGCGTTGATTACCCTCGCAATCGTTGCCGCGATTGTGGTCGCGTTCTTTATCTTTACGGGCCTCTACGCCGACGTGTTGTGGTACGACCAGGTGGGGTATTTGAGCGTGCTCACGACGCAGTGGATCGCGGTTGCCGTGCTTTTCTGCGCGGGGTTTTTCGCAATGGCGATTCCGGTGTGGGTGAGTATTGACCTTGCCTACCGCTTGAGGCCCGTGTACGCAAAGCTCAACTCGCAGCTTGATCGGTATCAGCAGGTGATCGAGCCGTTGAGGCGCGTCGCGGTGTACGGCATTCCCGCGCTCCTCGGTCTTTTCGCGGGAGTCGCGGCGGCAGCCCGCTGGCAAGTCGTCCTCATGTTTTTCAATCGCACGCCGACCGGTGTGCCGGATCCGCAGTTCGGACTCGACGTCTCGTTCTTTTTGTTCGATCTCCCCTTTTTCAAGGGGATCATCGCATTCTTGTCGGCGGTTGTGCTCATTGCGGGCGTTGCCACGATCGCGACGAGTTATTTGTACGGCTCGGTTCGATTGAGCGGTCGTGAGGTGCGCATATCGCGACCGGCTCGCGTTCAGATCGCAATTGCGGCGGGCTGCTACATCGTGTTGCAAGGAGTCAGTCTCTGGTTCGATCAGTATTCGACGGTATTCAACCAGAGGGGGCTCATTGCGGGCGCGTCGTATAGCGATGTCAACGCGTCAATTCCGGGCCTCATTATTTTGTCGGGAATCGCCGTGGTCGTTGCGATTTTGTTCTTCGTCACTGCCATTGTCGGAAAATGGCGTCTTCCCGTGATCGGTTCCGTTTTGCTCGTCGTGAGTGCTCTTGTGCTCGGAACGCTGTATCCGTGGATCGTCCAAAAATTCCAGGTGGACCCGAGCGCGAAGACTCTCGAGGCGCCCTACATTCAGCGAAGCATTGACATGACCCGCAAAGCGTACGGTGTCGAGAACCTCGAAGAGATTCCATACAACGCGAAGACGACGGCCGAACCGGGCGCTCTTCGGTCTGACGCGACGACGACCGCGAGTATTCGAATCATGGATCCCGCTCTCATCAGTCCAACTTTCGCCCAATTGCAGCAATTCAGACAGTATTATCGCTTTCCCGCCAATCTTGCGGTTGACCGATACGCAATCAACGGGCGAACCGAAGACGCCGTGATTGCCGCGCGCGAACTCAACCAGGGCGGTCTCACCGACGCGCAAACGTGGTACAACAACGCAATTGTGTACACGCACGGGTACGGCGTCGTCGCGGCGTACGGGAACCGGCGTTCGCCCGACGGGCAGCCCGTTTTAATGGAGTCGGGAATTCCCAGTACGGGTGCGCTCGGTCCCTACGAACCGCGCATTTATTTTGGTCAGAACTCCCCGGCCTACTCGATAGTGGGCGGCCCCGAGGGGACAAAGCCGGTCGAGCTCGATTATCCGTCGGGATCGGAGGGCGCGCAGCAGACCTACACGACGTACTCGGGAAATGGCGGGCCCAAGCTCGACAACGTTTTCAAGAAGTTCGTCTACGCGGTGAAGTTCGGGTCGGAGCAAATCTTTTTGTCCGACGCTGTCAATTCAGACTCTCAAATTCTCTATGATCGCGACCCGATCAAGCGCGTTGAAAAGGTCGCACCCTACTTGACGACCGATTCGTCGGCGTATCCGGCGGTCGTGGATGGGCGCGTCAAGTGGATTGTCGATGCGTATACAACGAGTTCGAATTACCCGTATTCGCAAACCCAAAGCATGGCGTCGTCGATTGCCGATTCGGAGACGCCGACGCAACCGAACGCGGTCGACTCGGTGAATTACGTGCGTAATTCGGTCAAGGCGACCGTCGACGCCGCGGATGGCACGGTTGTCCTGTACACGTGGGATGAACATGATCCAATTTTGACGACGTGGCAGAAGGTTTTTCCCGGAACGCTCAAACCGCTGTCTGAAATTTCTAGTCAGCTCATGAGCCATGTGCGGTATCCGGCGGACCTGTTCAAGCTTCAACGAGCGGTCTTGGGCCAATATCACGTGACCGACGCGGGGTCATTTTATTCGCGAGAAGACGCGTGGACGACGCCCAACGATCCCGTATTCGGACCCAATAAGACGGCCCTTCAGCCGCCTTATTACTTGACCATGCAAATGCCGGGTCAAGAGGCGCCCGCGTTTTCGCTGTACTCGACGTATATTCCGCTCGCGAAAAGCGATTCGAGTCGAAGCGTCTTGACGGGGTATCTCACGGCCGATGCCGACGCGGGTTCTCAAGCGGGGGTTCGATCCGACAATTATGGCAAGCTCCGTTTGGCGACGCTTCCGAAAGACGACACGGTTCCCGGTCCCGGCCAAGTGCAAAACAATTTCAATGCGGATCCGAAGGTTTCTCAAGAACTCAACCTGTTGCGCCAGGGGCAAACAAAAGTGTTAACGGGAATCTCTTGACTCTTCCCGTCGGGGGCGGTCTTCTTTACGTTCAACCCGTCTACGTCCAGTCGACGGGCGACACGAGCTATCCGCTTCTTCAAAAGGTTCTCACGGCGTTCGGGCAAAAGATCGCGTTCGAGGGCACGTTGACGCAGTCTCTCGACGTGCTTTTTGGCGGCGATTCGGGTGCGGTCGCGGGCGATACGAACGTGCCGACGAATGCGGCACCGTCGAGTCCACCCGACAACGCGGCGCAATCGTCGACCAATCCCGCGCTTCGATCCGCGTTGAACGATGCAAAGCAAGCCGCGGCCGACGGGGACGCGGCCCTCAAGTCGGGAAACTGGGCCGCGTACGGCGCCGCGGTTGACCGATTGAATAAGGCGATTGCGGCGGCCGTCGCCGCGGAATCGCCGGGAGCCGGCGGTTAATTCCCGGCTGATCACGGGACTGTCTGGAGCGGTTTTTCGCCCGATGACGGCGTGCTAGGCTGTCATCTTGTGCCGCGGGGTGGAGCAGTTCGGTAGCTCGCTGGGCTCATAACCCAGAGGTCACAGGTTCAAATCCTGTCCCCGCAACCACGTCGAAAGTCCCGGCCTCCCGCGAGGCCGGGACTCTTGCGTTACCGGCTCGCTGGAATTCACCTCGCGATAGACCTGTTACCCCGCGTGCTCGCGATTGCGGGTGAATTTAGTGCACGATTTTCATGAGGCATCGCTTTTTTTGCGCGCCCTGTTTTAGGGTAATTGTGGGCGTTCCGGCAGGTATTTAATCGTTCGTTGGCAATTCCCGGTTATCGATATTGCGTGCATCAGGTGGAAGCAATGATGCGGTATCAGCCCGAGAGGGAGAACACTGTTTACGCGACCGCCATAACGCGGTGGCCGAGTTGCAGGTGATTGACGGTTTTCATGAGTGATGCCATGAGCATTAATCCCTTTAGGCAGTTCAACATATGCAGATGCGCGTCGGTTATGCGGTGGGAGACCACGTGGCGGGAGAGTCCGCGTGGCGCCGGTTGGCCAGACTTTGGGTTCCATTCCGCGTAGAACGAGACGAATGGTGCGCGCGTGGAGCGTTCGATTAGGTTGCCCAATTTGGTTGCTGGAGTGAACGCGTGTTGGCGTCTTAGGCTGTGGTGTTTTGTTGGCCAGTTGAGGCCCTCGACAATGGAGTTGATAATCAAAGCCGCTGAAGCGCCCGCGATTGCGTGAAATCCGCCATTGAAAGCGGCGATAGCCTCGCGCGCGAGTGGGATCTGCCCTGCCATGAAATCGTCGTCGAGTCCGTTGATAATGTCGGTGCAATCCTCGAGTATCTCGCGGCGATGTTTCTGCAGAATTGCCTCCCGCGCTTCGAAAGTCGGCGCAGAAATGAGTTTGAGAACCACCTCTTGACGAGGTACCCAAGTCAGTGGAACACCCTCGACATTGAGTATTTCCGCAATCGTCTGATGGTTACCGCCGAAATTGATTGGCCAGTTGGCGGGAAAGACGTCGCGGCAACCTCGCTGGTTCCAGTCGACACTGATCGCAGCGTTGAGAGTCTCTGGCAGCATAGCGAGACGGGAAAGCTCAACGATACGGGACAACGCACCAGTATCTACCTTCAAAAGTGACGCTTGAATTGAACGAAACTGCTGGGTGTGTTGTGCTACCACACTCGCCGCGATTGACACCTGGCCCCTGACCTTTGCTTGGAATTCAGCGAGACCGGGAACCTCGATGGTCGGGAACACAGGCGGCCGAAGTGTCGTGATCCACCGTGTATTCAAAGGCTCAAAGATACGGGACAACGCACCGATATCGACCTTTGCTTGGATTTCAGTACGCAGCGTCGCAGTAATCGTATTTTTGACGCCAGCTAATTCGGCGAAAAATGCGGCTAGTGCACCGTGCGGAAGCGCAGAACGGAAACCTGCCGGTTCAATCGCTCGACGACGGAAACCGACTGGATCGCGCTTGTCCGACGCGTTCGCTCCTTGTGCTGAGGGCATCTCTCTGTGGGAATCCTTAATTGAGCCGCCGGGTTACTGTTCAATTAAAACATCGACAACGACGTCGCGTTATGGCCGTGTCAATTTTCTTTTGGCCTGGGGAGACGGTCGAATTCGCTACCGTTTTCCGGTGTGGCGGGCGATCACGGGGGCGTGATTGGAGTTGGAAAGTTCGGCTCCTGCTTGCGTGTGGCTGAGCGGTCGGGTGGGGCGTACCGAGGCGCGTTAGAACCGTGTTGGTCTGGTGCCGTCGAGAGTCGCCGGTTTGCCTTTGAGAATTGCGGGCAGACGGGAGTGGGAATGTGCCCACGTGCGCGCGGCAGGGTTAACGTAACCCAGGAGGGAGAGGAGCATTGTGTGGTCGTAGTGCAGGTCGCGTTCGAAAATTGGTTCGTGATGTGCAACGCGGTTGCGGAGCTTCCTGAGGCGCTCGAGAGCCGTGTGGAGGTTCCCGCGGCGTCCTAAATAGTGGGGGAAAGCGTTTTGGAGGGCGGGAGTCCAGAATCGTGCGTGGTATCGATTCGCGATAAGGCCGATCCAGAATCCGAAGCTGAGTTCTGCGACCAGATCATCTGGTATCCAAGAATTTCTTTTTGTGCGGCGCAGAAATCGTGCGGCGTCGGAGACTGCTTTCTTGTCTTCGATGTTGAGCGGCGCGACCGTCCACCAGTCGGCCCGTTCGAGTAAGTCGCTCAGCTCAGCGTGGAAAGCATTTCTCAGAGTTACTTCCAGAATGTGAAAACCTCCCCACAGGCTTGCAGACGCTTCAACGTTCCACGAGTAAAGCCTGATGGCTTCGGTCGCGTTCCCTCCCGCTGCGTTCATAAACGTGTTGAAGCGCTTGACGCCAATCGCGTCGGTGAGGCGTGCAATGGCTGCGGGATCAATCGGTTTCATGCGTTTCTTCCCACAACAATAGCCGGGTATACTAGCTCCGTAAGCCCCGGACGGAGCACAGTAATGTGTTGGCGCGCCGGGGCAATTATTGTCTCTGCGCTGTCGACGTTATGGGCAGTCACTGCGACACTTTTCGTGAGGGGTGTGGCGCCAGTGAGTCTGGTGTTGGGTTGAGATTCAGCTCGTGATGCGCTGAACTCGGTCGGGGCCGCTGAGGCGCTTGTTGCCTCGTGATCTCGGAGTGGGTTGTGGAGGACCGAGCATTTAACGGTGCCTCTGGCCTCCTGCGTCGCGCGTGAGCACTTCCAATTCGTTGCTCGCGCTATATAGCGGACGCTTTCAAATTCGTCAATCCCGGTGTTTTTGATTCGCCCCTCTCATCCACGATGTGGGCGCCCTCAATCCTCAGCTCAGAGCACATTTATGACTACCGTGCGGGAAGAGTGCCGAAAGACCACGGTTACAGAAATCACCTTTTAAAATCACCTTGTAAAGCGGGAAACTCATTGGTAGCCTCACCTTGATATGTGCATTGAGTCAGACTGCGAATCGGACGTGGCTCAATCGAACAAATGAGATGAACAGGAGTTCGCTACTAATGGTTTCCCAATTGTTTGCGCTGACCGCGGGGCTTGTGACGGTTTGTGGAGCGCTGCTCGCGTCTCCGGCGCACGCCGCAACCGCATCGGGAGTTGCCCCTGAATTTCCTCCGTCGCACGCAGCATCGACGAATGATATTTCTGTAACGGGAAGTGACGGCCGGATTCGCACCATTACGTCCGCACCCTCGTCTCAACCGGTCGCTCTCGAGGAGCTTTACGCAACCGTGACTCTGCACGACGGCGATGCGCTGGAGGTTGCGTCGGACGGCAAGTCGGTGGTCGGGGTCAACCGCGAGGGGAAGCCTTTTCTCACGTTGAGCGGTCCTGAATTGAAGAAACGTGTCGACGTGTCGGTGGACGCCAAGTTCGTCGTTGACGGAAACACGGTGCGGCTTGAGCCGGTGACCCCCGTTCGTTCGGCACGGGCTCACGCGTGTCCTGAGTCGTTTTGGGGGAATTTCTTAGTCGCCGGTGTTGGCGGTGTCGTGGTCTGTGGCTCCGTGGGAGTGGCCACGGGCGGTATCGGTGGAGCGGTATGTGGTCTTGGAGTGCACGCGGCAACATCGGGCATTAACTGGGATAGCGCGTGTCGGAGGAAATGAGACCGGGGAAGTATCGGCGCTTGTGGTTTCATCGCCCTCACCCGTGGGACTTTCGAGAACTGGCATTTGTCTACGGAATTGTGTGGATTTCGGGGGTGATCGGTGCCGCCATTTTCGGGCTGATCATGGGGCCTCATGCCGGCACTCTCTCGGAAGACTACTTTTTTGCTCTCACCGCGACGGTTCTCGGCTGGACCGCGGGCACTCTCCTTTTGCTTGCCATAACGCGCGTCGTCATCCTTGTGCATGACAGAAAAAAAGAGTCGTCGAGCGATCGGTAAATGCTCCAGCGTGGTGCCGACCGGCACCACGATATTGGCGATCCTTCGTCCTTCGTGAGGCCCAGTGTCGATAAATTTGCCTCGATAGGGTCGCCAAAAATTTCTAATTCGCGCTCGTACCAATTCGCTTGAGAAGGCTTGAGAGCAGGATCACCGCGTCCGCTGTGACTCCCGCAGGGTGTGTTAGGGGCTGGGTGGTGTGGTCCAGGGGGCGGTGATTGTCCAGGCGGTGTTTTGGGTGTAGTTGGTGGGGTTGTCGGCGTGGGGTTGGCCACCCCATGCGGGTGCTCCTGCCCAGATGTGGTTGTTGGCGTTTCTGATGAGGCGGAACATGTCGTGGTGGTTGGAGAAGGATATTCCTTGTCCGTAGGCCGCTTTTTCTGCGCACCATGTTGCGGCGAATGGTGCGTTGGGGCTGCTGAGGGTTATTCGGGCCGTGGTGGTGCGGGTGAGGTATGTTCCGGGGGTGGTGGTGGATTCGAAGCTGTAGCAGGTGGTGTCGGCGAGTCCGGGCACGAGTTTCCAGGTGGCTGCTTGGCGTTCGTGTTCGGGGGTGGTGGTGGTGATGTGGGTGAGGGTGATGTCGCCGTTGTTGTTGTGGATAGACCAGTTGGGGGGGTCGGTGATTGATCGGATTGAGATGTAGCTGCCCAGTGGGGCGATGTCGTGGAGGGTGTTGCCGACGGTGGTGGTTGTCCAGTGTTGGGTGGGGTGTGCGGTGTAGGGGGTGTGGGTGACGGGGTGTTGGGGGGTGGGTGGTGCGGTGAGGACGTGGTTGGTGGTGGTGTTGCGGATCGCGACGGTGGTGGGGCTGGTTGTGGTGAATTGCCAGTGTTGTGTGGGCGAAGCTGGGGTGCAGGGGTGTTGTGCGACGGCGGTGGTGGGGGTGGTTCCGTCGGTGGTGAGGCACATTTTTGATTGGTAGTTGCGGATGGTGTAGGTGTGGGGGTCGTTTTCGGTTGCGACGAGTTGCCATTTTCGTGATTGGTAGTCGGTGGTGCAGTTGATGAGGGTGACGTGGTTGGGGCTGCTGAGGTTTTTGTTGACTGCTGATCTCTGAGGGCCGTGTTGGTTCTTGGTGGAAAGATGTGTGTCATGTCTAAGCCTTACCCGATCGAATTTCGTTGCGATGTTGTTGCGGTTGCTCGAAGAAATGAAGCGTCGTTGTCGCAGGTAGCGAAGGATTTCGGAATTTGCGATGCGACGTTAGCGACGTGGTTGAAGCGAGCTGATATCGAGGACGGTGTTCGTCCGGGTATTACCGATGCTGACGCTGCCGAGATTCGTCAGATGAAGAAGCGGATGCGTTTGCTTGAGCAGGAGAACGAAGTTCTTCGGCGGGCTGCCGCGTATTTGTCGCAGGCGGGGTTACCAAAAAACTGATGTACCCGCTCGTGAGAGAGCTTGCCGCTGCCGGTGCCCGAATCAGGGTGCCGGTGGCGGTGACGTGTCGGGTTTTGAAGTTCTCGAAGCAGGGGTATTACCGGTGGGTGCGCACCCCTGTCAGTGACCGTGCGTGGGACGACGCTCACGTGACCAATGCGGCGGTGGATGTTCACCGTGATGATCCGATGTTCGGTTACCGGTTCATTGCTGACGAACTCGCCCAACGGGGCTTCGCCGTCTCGGAACGGCGCGTGTGGCGCCTGTGTTCGCAGCAGAAGCTGTGGAGCATGTTCGCGAAGAAACGCGGAAGAAACCGCACACCCGGTCCGCCCGTGCACGACGACAAAGTCAAGCGAGTATTCACCGCAACAGCAGCGAACGAGCTTTGGTTGACCGACATTACGGAGCACCCAACGCAAGAGGGAAAACTGTATTTGTGCGCGGTCAAGGATGTTCACTCCAACCGGATCGTCGGGTACTCCATCGACACACGGATGAAAGCATCACTAGCTGTTCGGGCCGTCCGAATGGCAATCCAACGCCGCAACCCGATACGAACAGTGGTCCACTCGGACAGGGGGTCCCAATTTCGTTCGAAAACGTTTGTTCGCACGCTCAAGAACAACGGGCTCGTCGGATCGATGGGAAGGGTCGGTGCGTGCGCTGATAACGCCGCAATGGAATCGTTTTTCTCGCTGCTGCAAAACAACGTCCTGAACACCCGGCGTTGGCAGAACCGGGAAGACCTCCGCCTCGCGATCATCACGTGGATTGAAGCCACCTACCACCGCAGGCGCCGACAACGCGCCCTCGGGAAACTCACACCCATCGAATACGAGACAATAAAACCAGCCGCCACCCAGGCGGCCTAAACCAAAAAGTCAACAAAAGCTACAGCAGCCCCAACAGTTGATATTGGATGTATTCCTCACAGTTTCTAGATCTGAAAAACGATACAACCCACACCCTAAGGAATGGACCACTATGCCTGACGAAAATTCGGACCCCGTCAATGAGGCGGACGAACTCATACCGGGGTGGCCATTTGAGCGTGATGATCCGAAACTCATTGACGCGATTCGCACCTTCCGAACCCGCCTGCCCCCGGGACACAAGTGGTTCCGGTTCGTGACTGTTCTTAAGATGCTCACAATGTCTTCCGGGGAACAGCCAGCGATCCTTTCCGCTCTGATTGACGAGTTTCGGAACCTCGTCGAACTCGACTTCGAAAAAGTGATCCCCCCCGAGCAATACGACGCACAATGCAAGGGGACGTTGATCGCGAACTTTACCCTCGCTCTCGCGTACACTGCAGGTCCCGGAGACTATGATCGCCTTCGCGAACTCGTCGTCGACCCTGAAACCAGGAGCTACGCTGAAACGCTCATCCGAGATTATTTCGGCAAATCGAGGAATAGAGACGTCCCCAACGTTCTAGCGGAAGCATTCAAAGAGGGCGACATTGGCTCAAGACTCTTGGCAGGCGAAGTAGCCGGACATCGCGGGTTTACCCAGTTTCTGCCCGAAGTCCGCGAACTCAACCGCGGCGAGGAAGAGGACGACGATGACGACCCCTACTGGAAAGACCGCATGCGAGCCGCTGTCCATCGGCTTGAGAAAAAACGGTACGTCGAAACTCATCCCGACACTAGCACCGCCGATCTCATCCGTGACCTCGACAACGACTCCGTTGCCCCCTACGCCGCCTATCTCCTCGGTGTGAGGAAAGACTCGTCCGCCCTCAACCCTCTGAAACGGAAGACGACAAGTCCGATCACCCGGTTGCGGCAGGAAGCAAAAACGGCTGTCAAGAAGCTTGAGAAACAGGTGAAGCCGTGACGATGCGTGACGCCCCAATCTCAATGAAAATTCGAGGCTGCCGTGGCCTGTGTTGACTTTTTGGTTTCGGAGTGAACACTATGACCAGAAATTATTCGGATTATGCCGCGGACATTAAAGAGTTCAATGATGAAATACACGCCGAAGGTGTGCCATCCGGTGCCGAAATTCCCGATGGGAGCGATGATCATCTCAACATTCGGGTTTATCCGCAGCTCAAACCTATTCTTATTGCCTGGATCAGCAATTACAGGAGCCGCCTTTCCCCCGGGTACGGGTGGCGCTCATTCGTACGAAGGATCAATGGCCTGACCGAGTGTTCGGGAGAACAACCAGAGGTTCTGTCCGCGTTAATTGCCGAGTTTCGGAACCTGTGTGATCTCGACTTCGAAAGTGTCATCCCCCACGAGCAATTCCTGCCCCAATATAAGGCATCCTTTCTCGCGAATTTCAGCACCGCGATCAGTTACGCTGCTGGTCCTCCCGACTATGACAGGCTTCGCGAGCTGTTCTTCGAACCGAAGGCAGAACCGTACCGGTGGAGCCTATTGGCGGAGTATTTTGCCGAGTCGAAGAATGAGGACCTCCCTAACATTCTCGCCGAAGCGTTCAAGAGCATATTGGGTCATCCGGCGGCGCATATTGCTTCGCTTCGTGGGTTCACCCAGTTCCTTCCCCAGGTTCGCGTCCTCGCCCGACAATACGAAAACGACCCCGATATCGAGTGGAGAGAACAAATCAGCAATGATCTCCACCGGCTCGAAAAGAAGCATTACGCTGACCTTCACACTGACAGCAGCATCGATGATCTCATCCGCGACCTCGACGACGACACCGTCGCGCCGTACGCCGCTTACCTTCTCGGAGCCAGAAAAGACCCCGTCGCCCTTGCGCCTCTCCAACGGCAAACCGCAAGCCGGATCACCCGGTTGCGGCAGGAAGCAAAAACTGCCGTCAAGAAGCTTGAGAAACACGCGAAACCGTGACGACGCGTGACGCGCACCGCGACCGTAACGGTGGCGCTTTCCGGTTGCGGTGGACAACCGGTTCTGAACCCCGAAAATAACCGCTCACCGACCGAGGATACGCGGTGGGCACATCAACTAGTGGATAGGAAAAAGTGAACATAGTTAAAGGGTTTGACGATGAGCTCGTCGCAGCGGGCGTCCCGTCAGGAATGCCGCGGCCGGATTATGGCGAGCATCTCGATATCAGGGTCTATCCGCAGATCAAACCAATCGTAATTGACTGGATTCGCACGTTTCGCACGCGTCTGAGTCCGGGTATGCGGTGGCAAAGAATCAAGTGGAGTTTTCAGGGAATCGCGAAGAGTTCGGGGCACCAGCCCGAGCTCGTTGCGGCACTGGTCGAGGAGTTCCGGAACCTCCTCGAGGTCGATTTTAGGGAGGTCACGCGCGAAGACGAAGACGATGCCGAGTACAAATCGCTTTTCTTAGAAAATTTCAGCCTCGCGATTGCTTTTTCCGCCGGTCCCGCCGATTATGACAGGCTGAAAGAACTCGTCCTCGATCGAAATGCGAACTTCTACTCGTGGACGCTGATGCGCGAGTATTTCCTCGAATCCAACAATGACGATCTTGCGTCCTTCGTTGGCGAAACGATCCACTCGGCGGTGATGATCCCGGCGGCGACGATTGCCGGACGTCACGGCTTCACGCAATTTCTCCCCGAGGTGCGCAGATTCGTCGTGGGAAACGGCAACGACCTCGAGTGTTATGCGGACGAGAATTGGGCTGACGACCTCGAAATCGCCCTCTACGAGCTCGAAAAGAAAGACTACGCCGATGCCCACGCCGACAGCAGCATCGACGAGATAGTCCGCGACCTTGATCGCGAAGCCGTCGCACCGTACGCAGCGCACCTTCTTGGAACAAGAAAAGATCGACGGGCTTTCGCTCCTCTCCAAGCCAAAGCGTCGCCCATGCTCGGGATGAGAGAACCTCGGCCACAGATGTGCGCGCTTTGGCTGAAAGAGTCGCGCTTGAGTTACCGCATCCACAAGGAAATAAATAGAGCGCTCTATGACATTGATGTGAACGACCGGAACTCGGGGGTGGACTGGCTGGGCGGAGAGATGCCCGACGCGCACCAATCCCCACCGGAACCTCGCACGGACGAAACCCTTCGGGGTGGGGTCACGGGACGGTCCCGTCACGAGGTTTTCGCGCCTCTCGACTCGTTTTTCGAAGATTTACTGGCAGCCGGTCTCCCCTCTGCCGGAGCGCGCTCGAATCGCGACGAATACATTCATCCCGACATGAGGGTGTACCCACAAATTGAACCGGTGCTCATAGACTGGATCGGCAACTTCCGCACCCGGCTCGGTCGAGAAATCATCTGGCCCCTATTTCTGTGGAAGATCCATGGCATCGCCATTGCCTCGGGGGAGCAACCCGGGCTGGTTAGGGCGTTGCTCGCAGAATTCTGGACCCTCGTTGACCTTGACTTCACCGAATTCGAGGTTCCCGCACAGTACGACGATGATCCGGTCATGTTCAAGTGGGACTTTGTGCAGTGTTTCTGTGTTCCCATTGTGTGCGCCGCAAGCCCCGCAAACTACCTCGAATTGCGCAAGATTGTCTTTGATGAGAAAAGCAGAAAATACTGCCTGTTCCTCATTCGTGACTATTTTGGCGTGTCAGACAATGACGATGTGCCGACGGTTCTGATGGAAGCCCTCAAAGTGCCCGATCCCGTCGTTCACGATGCCGTGGCTCACGTCGCTGCCGCTCGCGGACTCACGCAATTCCTCCCTCATGTCCGCGGCCTCGAGAAACACCCGAGTTCCGTCGAATTTGGGGACGAATGGGTCAACCGGGTTAAAAATGACATTGACACACTCGAACGACTGAACTACGTCGAAATCAACGGAAACTCGAGCACGAAAGACATCATCCGCGACCTCAAACGCGCGGATGTCGCACCCCACGCCGCGTACGTGCTCGGGCAGAGAAAAGACCCGAGCGCCCTTCGAGCCCTTAAGAGAAAAATGCGAAGCCCTGACAGCGTCCTCGAACACGAGGCCGCAGCGGCCGTCAAGGCGATCACAGAGTAATGCGTCGCACGCTGTTCACAGGCACTTCCGCTCGTCGGTTGTGTCGTGTTCGTCGTTGTTCCCTCATTTGGGGGTGATTTTTCTTGCCGGTGGGGTCTGGCTCTGGTTCAATAGCCCCCCAGGGCGTAAACACAGCCGCCAAGAAGAGTCGAAAATAACCACTCACCGATCAAGGAAACGCGGTGGGGACACTAATCAAATGGATAGGAAAAAGTGAACGTAGTTAAAGGATTCGACGACGCACTCGTTGCGGCCGGGGTTCCGTCAGGAATGTCTCGCCCGATTGTTGGCGAGCACGTTGATATTCGGGTGTATCCGCAAATCAAACCGATCGTCATTGATTGGATTCGCAACTTTCGCACGCGTCTGAGTCCCGGCACGCCGTGGGAGACAATGAAGTGGAGCTTTCAAGGCATCGCAAAAAGTTCCGGACCTCAGCCCGAGCTTCTTGCGGCTCTCATCACAGAATTCAAAATCCTGCTCGACATTGATTTTGAGACGATCATCCCGCCCCACGAGTACGACGAGGACTATCGACAAACGTTCTTGGCGAACTTCAGCATCGCGATTGCCTTCGCCGCCGGACCCGACGACTACTACACCCTGAGAGAGCTCGTTGTCGATCCGAAGTCCCTTTTCTGCTCGTGGTCGCTCTTGAGCGAGTATTTCGTCGAGTCGGACAACCCCGACCTTCCGGCTCTCGTTGCCGAAACAATTCACACGTCCGCAAATCTTCCCGCGGTAGAGATTGCGGCCCGCCACGGCTTCACCCAGTTTCTTCCCGTCGTGCGACAAATCGTCCAACCGGACTCTCTCTTTCCCAACCCCTACTGGACCGAGTCGATGAGAGTCTCGCTAGACCAGTTGGAGAAAAAACACTACGCCGACACTCACGTCGCAAGCAGCGTCGACGACGTCATTCGCGACCTCGATGACGTCACCGTGGCTCCCTACGCGGCGTACTGGTTGGGGGCCAAAAAAGATCGGCGAGCGTTCGGCCCCCTTCAGGCGAAAGCGGCACTCGCCAACCCCCAAATCCGAAGCGAGGCCAAAAGGGCGCTCGACGCGATTGATCGCCACCACCTCAACTCCGGGGTCGACTGGCTGGGCGGCGAAACTCCCACCGAGCGCCAACTCGCGCGCGCATCCTCCGACCACGAGGAGCGGGCCTCGCGAGGGGAGGGCGCTCGGGGCGATCACCCCGACTATTTGGCCCCTCTCGACGCGTTCTTTGAAGACGTGCTCGCCGCGGGAATCCCCTCCGCCGGGGCGCGTTCTCAGGCCGACGTCATTGTTCACCCCGACATGAGGGTGTACCCACAAATCGAACCGGTTCTCATCGACTGGGTGACCACCTTTCGCTCCCGCATTGACGACGAGTTCCTGTGGCCCCTGTTTCTGTGGAAAATCCACGGAATCGCGAAAGCCTCTGGCGAGCAACCCGGACTCGTCACCGCGATGCTCGCCGAGTTTTGGCGGCTCGTGGACCTCGACTTTACCGAATTCGATATCCCCGACAGGTTCGAGGGCAACTCTCAAACGTTCAAATTGGACCTCGTTCAAAACTTCACGATCCCGATTATTTGCGCGTCGAGTGCCGCGACCTATCCGGAGCTGAGAAAAATCGTCCTCGACACAAAGGGCAGTGCCTATTGCCTGTTTCTCCTCCTCGACTATTTTGGGGTCGCCGACAATGACGACGTGCCAGCGGTCCTGAGAGAAGCCACGAAAGTGCCCGATTACTCGGTCAGATGGGCTGTCGCGCACGTCGCCGCGGTCCGCGGGTTCACGCAATTTTTGTCCTTCGCGCGCGACTTGCTCAGCGATCCCGAGACGGCGCACTATGCCGGTACTCAAGCGGACACGCTCGACAGTGACATTTACGCTCTTGAACGAGCGCTCTACGTCGAAAACAACCGGGGGGCGAGTGTCGAAAACCTCGTTCGCGACCTCAAACGGCGCGAAACGGCACCTTTTGCCGCGTTTGCCCTCGGCGAGAGAAAAGACCCGCGCGCTCTTCGACCGCTCAAGAAAAAAGCGCGAAGCTTTAATGCGCGGCTCCGACACGAAGCGACGGCGGCCCTCGAGGCGATCACAGTGTAAAGCGTCGCACGTTGTGCACAGGTACTTCCGCTCGTCGGTCGTGTCGCATACACTCTCGGAGGTCGAGAAAAACCCCCCGGACGCGACCCCCCAAAAAAACGCACAACAATGAACCAAGAAACACTCAATACTTGTCATCCCCCCACTATTCGACGCGCGCACCGCGGGTGCCCCGTCAAGAATTGGATTTAAACACATGAACGTTCGTCAGGATTTTGACACTACGCCCGCCACGGCCTCTCACGCTCACGAAACGCGCAGATCGTGCAACGCCCCCGTGCGACCGGACGAGTACTCGGCCACTCCATCGTCATCGACGAGCCTGATTGGAATGATTATGGGCATTGTCGGAATCTTTTTTGCGCCGTGCTTTGGGTTCTCGATTGCCGCTCTCGTTCTCGGCTTTAAGGGACGCAAGCGCGAACCCGAAGCGCGAGGATTCTGGCTCACCGCCCTCACGACGGGGTGGATTGGTCTCTCGGTGGGTCTCATTGTTGCGTCCATATTCGTTGTCGCGATCATCGTGGCCATGAACAATCCCGGAGGAACGACGACTCGGTTGTGACCAATTCCAGGTCCAGAATCACGCGATAGATAAAGAGAGCGGTGGATTAAAAAAATGAGCGCTCGATACGACGACAACGGAACCCCGGTCGCGGACCCTGACGCGCGAGAAACACACGGTTCGTGCCCCGCCCCGCCGCGACCAACGGAACACTCGTGCGACGTCGCAAAAACGCTCAGTCTTATTGGAATGATTCTGGGCATTGTGGGAATGTCGAACCCGTTGGGTGTGAGCACGGGTCTTTCGTTCTCGGTGACCGCAATTGTTCTCGGCTTCATCGCGCGCAAGCGCGAACCCCGAGCGCGAGAATTCTGGCTCACCGCGATCATTACCGGATTCATAGGAATCGGCGCGAGTATTGCCCTTTACGTCTGGTGGACCCGGTACTAGCGGACGCGCAAACGATCACATCACCGGGTATCAACCCGAAATACCGACATTCTCATTGGGTTTTATTTACTGGGGAACAGTGCATAAATTTGTTCCTCCGTCAGGGTGTCGCCCCACGACTCTGGTTCGAGATGCCTGATTTCATCCAACTCGCCCTCCCAGTGAAGACCAAGCCTTCTCATTGCGTCAATCAACGCGATGTTGTCGTTGCTTACTCGCTCGGGATCGCTTGTTGGTTTGAGGCAGCGACTACTACGACGCTCATTTCCGCGTTCAAAAACAGCCCATAAGAGAATGTCATCTCCCATTCGAGATCGGAACGCCACACCATCGAAAACGGGGAGACGATCACCTCCGTGCTGATCAAACACCCACCGTGCAATTGTGCGCGTCAAATCACGGTTTTGTGGATTCTTCAATACCGACACGTCCACGATGTTCGGGGGTATCCCAAATAAATCGAAGACTCCGCTATCCTTCAGCGCCCCCAACGACTGTGAATGAGTAACGTCCGCATAGACTCCGGTTTGATCGGCGCTCCCGAAAAACCGATTTTCTCCCCACTCGTGTCCAATTGCGCCGCGCTGAGGATCACCGGGAAACACCCCGCCGTCGGCACTGCCATCATTTTCGATCTCATCCAACTCCGCATACGCGGTCTTGGCAGGCTGAAGCTGCGCAACAAGCTCCAGGAAACAACCCACCAACTCTTGTGACGTGTAAAGGGTACGGAATTGCGCATTCTGATCATCCCAACGACCACCCATCCGCCCGTCGTCGTCAGCGAACTGCCACGAAGCCCACGCCCATAAATCAGGACCGTTGCCGACACGCCATACGGTACCGGGATCCTTCTCAACCGCTACGTGAGCCGTGGTTATCACCCCACGCACACAAAAGCATTCGCGGCAGCCATAACATCACGAACGACATCAACCGCTTTCCCGCTCTCCCGGATCACGCGAGCCGGTGCCTCGTGACCCAACGACGGGTTTGCCCCCATCATCCACGTCTGAATAGTCGTCGTCCCATATCGATCCCGCAAGAGCCTGCAGGCTTGGAAAGCAAGTCTCAAGCGAGACTCATCCTCACTTCCCGGCGAATGCCGCCCCGCCGCCCAATCCCCGACCGGTCGTGTGTGGCGCACATTACCGACGTACGCCACAAGCCTCGTGCCGACAATATCGCGCAAACGGCTCACAAGCTCCGGAAAATCAAGCTCAACCGACTCGCGGTGAGCCTCCAACCCCGGCCGCTGATCAGAAACCCTCACACGTCCAACAACACTCATACCCTCATGCTACCCGCACAAAAAGAGAATCTCACCCATAATCACCAGAATTTTCACACAGACGGCGCGATGCCGCGGTGGGCCCGCGTTACGTCGCGCCGATGATCAAGTGTTTGAAGGTTGAAACGATGTCCCCCCCGATGCTCGTTGGCGGGACGGGTGGGGGGCTTACAGCCGGTGGTGGTGGGGGCGTCGTGTACGGAGGGGCGCACGGAGTGCCGGGTGCTCCGGGAGCCGCGCACGGTGGTTGTGCGGGTGGTGCATATTGTCGTTCCGCGGGACGGCTCGCGGGTGCATCGACCGAGGGGGGAGCAGGCGGCGTGCCGACGGGCGGCGCGGGAGATGCGTTCGGGTCGGGTGCCGCGGGTTTCGCGTCGGGCTTTGCGTCGGGTTTCGCGTCGGGCTTCTTTTTGTCCGTGCGCCCCTTGGGGGCGCCGGGCCCTCGAGGGTGGCGCGATTCGGCCGCGAGCGCCGACGCGTGCGCGGCTTTTGCGGCGGCCACGTAGCTGTCGAGAAGGTGGGCGAGCGGTTCGCGATTCTCAATCGCGGCCCCGAGCCGGGCGCATGATTCTTTCAAGTCGGTTTTGGTGGTCTCGTCGGCGCTCTCGCTCGCGGCGATCACGTCGTGCGAGCCCGCGTGCGCCGAGTGGGCGAGTTCGACAACGAGGTTTTCGACGACCGAATTCTTGGCGACGGTATCATTGGTGAGCGCGGTGAGGTTCTCCGTGTTTTCAGCGAACGCGTCGGTCACGACGCTCAACCGAATTGCGGCGGCCCGAATTTCGTCCGCGCTGCGCGTGCCGTCGAGGTCGCTCGCCGTCGTGGTCGATCCCGCGCCGCTCTCGGTCGCGGGACGATCTCCCGACGCGGCGAGGGGTTGTCGAGCCTGGCCATTGCGAACGAGACCCGCGAGGTTGTTTCTCTCGGTCGTGAGCGCGGCGAGCGTCGCCGGGTCGCCAAAACCGTCGGCGTGAGCGACGATTGCCGAGGTTTGATTGACCGTTTCGGATGCCGCCGTGACCGCGTGGCCGAGCGCGTTCGCGGCGTCAACGTGTGCCGCTTGCGTGTCGTGGAGCATGTCGAGCGCGGAATGCGCGTGGTCGACCGCTTCTCGGTGGTCTTTCGAGTCGCGAGTAGACGAGTATCCGATTGTCGCGCCCGCCGAAATCAACCCCGCTGCCGCGGCAACGATGGAGAGCCGAATGATCACGGAGCGGCCACGCGAGCGTGGGCTCGGCGTTCGCGGTGATCGTGGGCCCGTCGTGTTCGTGCTCAATCGAAATCCTCGGCGCGTTCAATAGTGTCGTGGGAAGGCTTACGCAGAGCGCGAGCACAAGGGCTGAGGGCTCGCTTCGGCGGGGCAGCGGAAATCCCTTTTAGGGTAGGACACGTCAACGCCTCGCGGTCGCCGTTATCACCCCGTGATTCACCACGCGCGCCACTCACGCCGACCCGGGTCGTCGCACACGCGAGCCGAGAAAACCGAGGAAAAACCCCGTTGGCGTGTCAGGATGGGGCGACACGACATAACCGACCGCGCGGGTTTCACAATCGCTGCGACAGTCGCACGAGCGGTCGTCGTCATTAGACCCGATCTCACAGCTGACATTGATCGAACGCCCAGGTTCGAGCGCGAAGCTTGCATCGCGTGAAAGGAGCGCCTCATGACCGATACCCCTCACGAGCACCAGCCCCCTCACGAGCGCTCGGGCACGGGCGGCGAGGCGTCGTCCGACGCGGAGACTCGACCGAGTCCCGAGACGCCCTCGCACCCCGCGGCCGACGCACCACGCGCTCCCTTGTGGGGTCGCCCCGCTCCGCACGGCGCGTCTGATGCGCCCCGCGGTGCCGACGTGAGTCGCTCCGCCCCCTACGGCTCGTCTGATACGCCTCGCGGCGCGGATGTGAACCGCCCCGCCTCCCACGGAGCGTCTGAAACGCTTCCCGGCGCCGATTCGACTCGGCCCGCTCCGCCGCGCGCATCCACGCCGCCGCGCGCGCCCTCGCGCCGCCGCGGCATTCTCGTCGTCGTTGCGGCGCTCGCGATTGGGGCGCTCATTGGGGGAGTGACCGGCGCGTCTGTCGCGGGAATTTTAGGCGCGTCGCGAGATTTCGGTGCGTCGGTGGGATCCGCCCCCGTAACCATTAATAATCCCGACAGTGTCAACGCGGTCACCGCCGCGGCCGCGAAAGCGCTCCCGAGTGTCGGGACGATTTCTGTCGAGAACGGGCAAACCGGCGGAACGGGGTCGGGTGTCCTCGTGGCCGCCGACGGCACAATGCTCACGAACGCTCACGTGGTGACACTCGACGGCAAAGTCTCGGAACCAAAGATCCGCGTGACCGATTTCAACGGGGGCATGACGAGTGCGCGCGTGATCGGGATCGACCCGACCGCGGACCTCGCGGTCATTCGGCTCGACAGCGCGATGAGTTTGACGCCCGCGACGTTCGCGGATTCTGACCGGGTCAACGTCGGCGACCTCGCGGTCGCGATTGGTGCACCGCTCGGACTCAAGGGCACCGTGACCGACGGCATTGTCAGTTCTCAGCTTCGCAGCATCACGGTCGCGTCGTCCGCGGCTCCCACGTCGCCCGACGCGTCGGGGGGCGACAAAAAGAACGGGCAGCAGAATCCTTTCGACGACTTCCGGTTCGATATTCCCGGACAAAAACCCGGGAATCCCAATGCGAAAGCCGAATCAACCGTGTCGCTGCGCGTCATGCAAACCGATGCCGCGATTAATCCGGGCAATTCCGGCGGCGCTCTCGTGAATTCCCGCGGTGAGGTCATGGGAATTCCGGTCGCGATTGCGGGTGCTCAAGGGGCGAGTTCGTCGGACGCCGCGGGAAACATTGGCATTGGTTTTGCAATCGTGTCGAACGTTGCCAAGCGCATTGTCGATGAGATTGTTGCGACGGGAAAAGCGAGCCACGGTTTGTTCGGGGCGACCGTTCAAGACACTGAAGACATGGCGAACAGTACAACGGCCGGTGCGAAGCTCAAGGACATCGTGTCAGACGGAGCCGCGGCCGCCGCGGGGCTTCAGTCGGGTGACGTCGTGACGCAATTTGACGGCCTTCGCGTCTTTAGCGGAAAAGATCTCTCAGCCTACGTTCGATCACTCCCGGGCGGAGCGAAAGCAGAAGTAAAGTACGTTCGAGGCGGCGATGTCAAGAGCGCCGAAGTCACCCTCGGCGAGTTCACGACGTAGTCCTCGGCGGAATCGGTTCACCCCCGCAACGCCGTGGCTGCGACAATCGCTCGCGCACCCTCCGGGGCTGCGCGAGCGATTGTTTTCGCGACGCAACTGGTAGGATGGAGGCCTTACAAACCTAAGGATCAAATACCTGCATTCTTTACACTCTGGCAGCGTGTGTGCTAGCCAAGTACTCATGTACGTATGAGTACTCCGCAGTCATCTGCCGCCCGCAAACTTGGTCTTCGCGTTCGTGCCGAGCGCCAACGACTCGGTGTCAACCAAGAAGAACTCGCGCACCTCGTCGGAATGCACTTCACGAACGTCGGGAAAATCGAACGCGGCCAATCGAATCCGACTCTCGAAACAATCGTGCGCATTTCTGGAGTGCTCGGCGTCGACCCGGGATCGCTCGTGACCGGAATCGGTGTGGTCGACTTGCCCGAGAAAATTCCCCGGTACACCGCGGCCGATTTCGTTCGCGAGCGCGACAAGCGAACCCGCGCGGTCACAACGCGCCCGGTTAAAAACTGACGCGCCACAAGTACTCGTCGCGGCTCGGTCGAAACCACCGGACGATCATGACGGTGTTGCGCTCGAGGTCACGCCCTCGAAGCGCAATGTCAATCGATTGCCCCGCGAGAACGTTGCGCGGCGCGTACGCGGGCACGAGAGCAAAGCCGTGCACGAGAAACGAGACACCGCTGAGGTCTTCGTCGCTCGTATTGAGGAGTCGATATCGGGGTGCGTGCGACCGATCGACGTGCCACGGCACGGTGTACGCGGGCCGCGGTGGGAGGGAGAGAGTGGGGGTCACCGAATCATAAGCTGCCATAACCAAAAACCTTAGAAAACCTTCGCGACACCCCGTCGTCTCACCCCCGCGAAATTGGTTCCCCCGTTGGTAACAAAATAATGTGACACCCTGTTGACGCCACGTGCGCGTGCGGTCCGTTTGTCGCCGCTTTTCGCTCAGTGAGTGCTTGGTAGGCTGGCACGATGAGTTTTGGTGAACCCGAGCCAACAAACGATCCCGACTCGCTCGGCGCGGGCGAGCCCGGTGACGCGAGCTCCGCGCACGATTTGGACGGTTCGCACGAACACGATTCGGCGGGGACCGACTCGGTGGGGCACGACTCCGTCGAGCGCACGTCGGTCGAGAGCACGTCGGCGGAGAGCGAACCCGGACAACATGATTCGGCGGAGCACAAACGGGCCAAACTCGATGTCGCACAGGGCGAATCGGTCGAGCGCGAGTCGGCCGAGCATGATTCGGTCGAGCATGATTCGGTAGAGCGCGATTCGGCAGAACGCGAATCGACTGAGCATGATTCGGCAGAACGCGAGTCGGCTGAGCGTGATTCAGTAGAGCGCGAGTCGGCTGAGCGTGATTCGGCAGAAGACAAACCGACCGAGCGCGAATCGGGCGAGCACAAACCGACCGAGCACGGCTCGGGGGCGGTCGCGTTGAGCGTGAGTCGACTCGTCAAGAAGTTTGGCGACACGGTCGCGGTCAACGCGATTGATATGACCGTGTCAGCGGGAACAATCGCGGGCATTGTCGGCCCCAACGGGGCTGGAAAGACGAGCATTCTCTCAATGGTCACGGGCTTGCTGAGGCCCGATTCGGGTTCGGTCGCGGTCAACGGAATTGACGTGTGGAGTCAATCACACGTCGCAAAGCGCATGATTGGGGTCTTGCCTGATCGGCTTCGGCTGTTCGACCGACTCACGGGGCGCCAGTTGCTCTATTACTGCGGTGTGCTGCGCGGGCTCGACGCTCGCGTCGTGACCGAGCGATCAGCAGAATTGGCCGCCGCTTTTGGCATTGACGATGCGCTCGAGCGGACCGTCGCCGACTACTCGGCGGGAATGGTCAAGAAAATCGCTCTCGCGAGCGCGATGATTCATTCGCCGCGATTGCTCGTTCTCGACGAGCCTTTTGAATCGGTTGATCCGGTTTCGGCCGCGAACGTCATTGACATTTTAAAGAAATACGCTCGCGGAGGCGGAACGGTCGTCCTCTCGAGTCACGGAATGGACCTCATTCAGCGCGTGTGCGATAGCGTCGCGATTCTCGTGAACGGAAGCGTGCTCGTCGCCGGAACGGTCGACGACGTGCGGGGCGACGACACGCTCGACGAGCGCTTTGTCGGACTCGCGGGGGGGCGCAAAAGCGCGGAAGGCATGGAATGGTTACACAGTTTCTCGGACTGAAATCTCGAATCCTCGTCACCGCGTTCTCGCGCAATTCGGGCCGTCGTGCGGGAGCGATTGTGGGCCTCGCGGGGGGCGCAAGCGTCGTCGCACTCGCGGCAATCGGATTCTCCGCGCTCGAATCGGTCTCGGCCGATACGGCACGCGACGCAATCGTGTGTTTCGCGAGCGCCCTCACGATCGGTTTCGTCGTTCTCTCGCTCGTGTTCGGCACCGACGACGCGCTTGATCCCCGAATGTTTGCTTCCCTCGGAATTCCGTCGAATCGTCTCGCGCGCGGGCTCTTGGCGGCGGCGTTTATTGGGCTGCCGTCGATTGTTCTCGCGATTATCGCGGCGTTCGCAATTGGAGTGTGGACGCGCGACGCGTGGTCCTTTGTTCTCGCGGTGCCGTGCGCGGTCATCGGGGTCGCGACCATTGTCGTGGGCTCCCGAATTGCGACCTCGGCCGCGGCGTATTTTTTTTCCAATCGGCGTGTGCGCGACGGTGTCGACGTCGTTGGAATTGCGATCTTCTTGTCGCTCACGCCCGTGACCGCGATTGTGGTCACGTCGCAGTGGAACACGAACGAACCCGACGCGCTCGTCGAGTTGGCGCGTGTCTTGAGCTGGACTCCGCTCGGCGCGGCGTGGTCGGTCCCGGGCGACGCGGCGGTCGGTGACGGCGTCGGGGCGACCGTGAAACTGCTCATTGCTCTCGCGTGTGTGGCGCTATTGCTTGTCGTGTGGCGTCACGTGGTTCGCCTCCTGCTCACGGTGCCGCGCGGTCACTCGACCGCGAAGACCTACAGAAGCCTCGGGTGGTTTTCGGTCTTCGCGGGAACGCCCGCGGGCGTCATTGCCGCGCGCAGCATGACGTATTGGACGCGAGATCCGCGGTACATCGTCTCGCTCATCATGATTCCTATCGTGCCGATCATTGTTCTCGTGCCACTCTCGCTCGTGGGGGTTCCCGACGCTTTCGTCGCCGCGCTTTTTGTTCCCGTTATGTGTGTCTTTTTGGGGTGGACGATTCACAATGACGTGGCGTTTGACGGCACCGCGGTGTGGCTTCACGTCGCGTCGGGCGTAAGCGGCCGCGCTGATCGGTGGGGCCGAACGATTCCCGTGTTGATTCTCGGGGTGCCACTCGTGGTCATTGGTTCGGTCGTGAGCGCGATCGTCTCGCGCGACTTTGTGAGTCTGCCGGGAATCATCGGGGTCGCGTCGAGCATTCTGTTGTGCGGTCTCGGCGTCTCGCTCGTCGCGTCCGCGCGTTATCCGTATCCCGCAGTCAAGCCCGGAGACAGTCCTTTTCAACAACCGCAATCGCTCGATGGCACCGCAACCGCGGTGCAAGCGGTCTCGTTGTGCGCGTCCATCGTGTTGTCGATTCCGCCCATCGGGTTCGCGATTCTCGGATATGTGGGTGATCCACTGTGGTTTTGGGCGGCCCTTGCCGCGGGGTGGATCGGGGGCGCAGCTGTGTTTGTCACGGGTTTCGCGGTCGGGTCACTCGCGTTTGATCATCGCGGTCCCGAAATGCTCGAATTTGCGGCTCAACACTAGGCAGCTCTCGATCAGGTCGCGCGGTCGCGATTCGGCGTAGAATGAGGTGATGCACCCTTTCGCGAGGCAATTCGCCGTTGAGACCGATCCCGAGCGAGGCGGCGGGACCGCGACGCTTGATCGCGACCCCGACCAATTGCTCGAGCGCGAGCACGTCGAACCCGGTGACCACGAGCGCTTTGCGCACTACGTCAAGAAGAACACGATTATGGAGTCGGCTCTCGCGGGCACACCCGTCTTGGCGCTGTGCGGAAAGCGGTGGGTTCCGAGCCGCGATCCCGAGAAATTTCCGGTGTGTCCAGAGTGTAAGAAAATCTATGATTCCATGAGGCACTAGCCGAAACGAAACCCTCCGCGCGTGCGGCGACGCTGTCGCGTGCGCACCTCGCGATAGACTCGCTCGTGTGACCGACGCACCAATTGGAATATTCGATTCGGGAGTCGGAGGCCTCACGGTCACTCGATCAATCATCGACCAACTTCCCGCCGAGTCAATCATCTACGTCGGGGACACCGCGCACTCGCCGTACGGTCCGCTGCCGCTCGCGACGGTGCGGCGCTACGCCCTCGACGTTATGGACGACCTCGTCGCGAGGGGAGTCAAACTGCTCGTTATTGCGTGCAATACCGCGTCGGCCGCAATGTTTCGCGATGCGCGCGAGCGGTTTACCGAGGGGCACGGAATTCCGGTCCTCGAGGTTATTCAGCCGGCCGTTCGCTCGGCCGTTCGGCACACGCAAAACAAGCGCATTGGCGTGATTGGAACGACCGGTACGATTCGCTCTCGAGCGTATCAAGACGCATTTGTCGCGGATCCCGAGATTGACGTCGTGGTTCAAGCGTGTCCGCGCTTCGTTGACCTCGTTGAGGCGGGACACACGTCGGGGAATGAAATTTTAGAGCTCGCTCGCGAGTATCTCGCTCCGCTCACGAGCGCACACATTGACACGCTCGTTTTGGGGTGCACACACTACCCGCTCATGGCCGCCGCAATTCAGTACGTCGTGGGCCCGACGGTGACGCTCGTCTCGAGCGCGGAAGAAACCGCGTACGACGTCTACCGAGTCCTCGTCACGCGCGGTCTCACTCGGCAATCGGGTGGCGCCCCAACGTACCGTTTTGAAGCCACGGGAGATCGGCCCGATGACTTTCTGACGCTCGCGAGGCGGTTCTTAGGACCCGAGATTGTGAGCGTCGAACGCGCCGAATCGGGCGCAATTCCCCTCAAAGAAATGGAGAATCAATGAGTTCACGCGTTGACGGTCGTCAAGCCGATGAATTGCGCCCGGTCACAATTGAACGAGGATGGAGCACTCAAGCCGAAGGGTCGACTCTCATTTCGTGTGGCGGGACTCGAGTGCTGTGCACCGCGTCGCTCACGAGCGGCGTGCCCCGATGGCTCGCGGGTCAGGGCAAGGGGTGGATCACGTCGGAGTATGCGATGCTCCCGCGTTCAACGAACGAGCGCATGGATCGCGAAGCGGTCAAGGGCCGAATGGCCGGTCGCACGCACGAAATCTCGCGACTCATTGGTCGCAGCTTGCGGGCCGTCGTTGATTTAAAGGCCGTGGGCGAAAACACCGTCATGCTCGATTGCGATGTGTTGCAAGCCGACGGAGGAACGCGAACCGCGGCAATAACGGGAGCGTACGTCGCGCTCGCGGATGCCATTGAGTGGGGGCGAGACAACCGGCTCATTGCGCGCAACGCGCAACCTCTGCAGGACAGCGTCTCGGCGGTGTCGGTTGGAATTGTTGACGGTACGCCGCTTCTTGACCTCGCGTACGTCGAAGACGTGCGGGCCGAAACCGACATGAACGTCGTCGTAACGGGCCGGGGCCTCTTCGTCGAGGTGCAAGGAACCGCCGAAGAGGCTCCGTTTGACCGTCGCGAACTCGATTCGCTTCTTGACCTCGCGCTCGCGGGAAATCACACTCTCGCGCGCGAGCAAGCGAACGCGTTCGCGTCGAAAGAATGACGTCGAGCGGCGGCGGCGCCCACGACTCGCGCATTGTGCTCGCGACGCACAATCGTCACAAGGTCGACGAGTATCGGCGGCTCCTTCGACGCGACTTTCCGTCACTCGTCGTCACGGACTATCACGGGCCCGAGCCACTCGAAGACGGAGTCACGTTTGCGCACAACGCCCTGATTAAAGCGCGTGCCGCGGCGGCACACACGCGGCGCGTCGCGCTCGCGGATGATTCGGGCCTGGGCATTGACGCTCTCGGCGGCGCGCCGGGAGTACGGTCGGCCCGATGGGCGGGGGACCACGGTGACTCCGACGCGAACGTCGCCCTCGTGCTCGATCAATTGCGCGCCGTTCGCGCGGAGCAGCGCGGTGCGACGTTTGAGTGCGCGATTGCTCTCGTTGTTCCGGGCGAGCGGCCTCACGGGATTGATCGCGAGACCGTCGTTGAGGCGAGCTGGAGAGGCACGATTGCAAGCGAGCGCAGCGGAGACAACGGCTTTGGTTACGACCCAATATTTGTCCCTCACGGAATGACCGTCACGGCTGCTCAATTGCCCGCCGAGCGCAAAGACGCTCTCGGTCATCGAGCAACCGCGGTGCGAAAACTGCGCGCGGTGCTTGCTCGGCTCGTCGGGCACGCGACTGACATGCGGGAAATTCCCCACGAAACCCCTGATCGCGGCGTGATGGGGGAGAGCGCTTAGGCTGGAAAATGTGACGGAGTCTCGAGCGGAACACGCGCCAGTTCACGGTGGCTGGGGGAGTAATCGACGGCGGCTCTACGTCGCGATTACTCTCGTCGCCACGGTCATGACCGTTGAGCTTGCCGGTGCCGTCTATTCGGGGTCTCTCGCCCTTTTTGCCGACGCGGGTCACGTGTTTTCCGATTGTGCGGGACTCATTGTCGCTCTCATTGCTCTCATTGTTGCGGCTCGGCCCGCGACGGATCGACAAACCTATGGTTTTGCGCGCGCGGAGGTTTTTGGCGCGCTCATCAACGGGCTCATTGTCTCGGGCGTTGCGATTGCCGTGGGCGTCGAGGGCGTTGCGCGGCTCGCGACCCCGCACGCACCCGACGTGCACAGCGGGGTCATGCTCGCGGTCGCGAGCTTCGGAATCGTCGCGAACGTCGCCGGAATGCTCGTGCTCCGCGCGGGCGCCGCGACGTCGATTAATATCCGCGGCGCGTACGTCGAAATTCTTGGCGATGTGCTCGGATCTCTCGCGGTCGCGGGTGCCGCAATCGTGATCATGACGACCGGTTTCGACAAGGCCGACGCAATCGCGTCGTTGCTCATCGCAATCATGATTGTGCCGAGAGCGATCTCGCTATTGAAAGATGTCGTGCGCGTGTTGAGCGAATCGGTTCCGGTCAATACGAGCGTTGCGACAATTCGTTCTCATATTCTTGCGACGGCGGGCGTTCACGACGTTCACGACGTTCACGTGTGGGCGATCACGTCGGGCGCACACGTTTTTTCCGCTCACGTTGTCGTCGAGGACGACGTGTTTGCCGAGTCGGGGGCCGACGCCCTCTTGCACAATCTCACCGTGTGCTTGAGCAATCACTTTGACGTGGACCACTCCACATTTCAACTCGAATCGGCCGCGCACGCCGCGGAAGAAGAGCAACGACACGCGTGATCACCGCGGGATTCTGTCGTCGCCCGCTATGTATTTGAGGGTTTGCGGTCGACATTCTTGCGGTCGGTGCGCGCAGCCGCGCCGCGAGCCGCGCTCGTTTTGCGCTTGGCTCGAATGTAGTGCCACACCGTCGGAACGAGCGTGACGACGACCGCTGCGAGCAGCACGAGATCGAGGTACGACTCGGCAAAATCGCGAACCGGCGGGATTTGCCCGAGCACGAAGCCCGCGAGTGTGAGCCCACCCCCCCACAGAAGAGCGCCAACGAGGTTGTAGAGCGAGTACTTTTTGTAGCTCATGTGCCCGACGCCCGCGGCGACGGGAGTGAAGGTGCGAACGATGGGAACGAATCGCGCAATAATGACCGCGAGCGGGCCAAAACGATCAAAGAACCCGTTTGTTCGCCGAACGTTTTCCATGCTGAAGAGGCCGGATTCTTTGCGTTCAAACACGCGCGGACCGAGCTTGTGGCCAATAAGATACCCCACTTCGCCACCGAGGAACGCGGCAAGGCTAATGGCAAGGCACACCCACACAATGTTGACCCCGAACTTGTCGCTCACGGTGAGAATCCCGGTGAAAAACAACAGGGTGTCGCCCGGCAACAAAAACCCGACCAAGAGACCCGTTTCAGAAAAGATGATTCCGCACACTATGAGCAACGCGGCCGGACCAAAAACGCCTCCAATCCAGATATTGGCGTCGAGCCACGGAATCAGGGCCGAGTGCGTCACAGTTTTCTCTCAATCATGGCGGCGGACTGCTTTGCGCAGTCTACTGATTGTCGCCGGTGATCGGCTGGGAACACCGGTCTCTCACGGTGCGGGAGAGGGGACTTGAACCCCTACGCTCGAGAGCACAGGAACCTAAATCCTGCGTGTCTACCAATTCCACCACTCCCGCGACGGCGATTCCAGTGTACGAGTCGAGGCCCGCCGAGTGCGCTCGCGGCGACCACACGCCGAATTTTCGCTCTCGGGTAGTCTTGCCTCACGATGGTAGACCCCCAGCTTCCCGAGCACAGCGCCGCACTTCGCTCGACGTTTACCGATATTTGTTCGGTCATTGGCGTCGACCGGTTACGCGAAGAAATCGAGTGCTTGAATCGCGACGCGCTCGCTCCCGACCTGTGGGATGACCCGAGGACCGCGCAACGCGTCACGAGCGTCTTGAGCCACCGACAATCGGAATTGGCCCGGTTGACGGGCGTCAAGGAGCGGCTCGACGATCTCGACGTTCTCGTCGGATTGGCCGCCGACGAAGCCGACGACGAAGCGGGCCTCGAGGCCGAACTCGAACTCGCGAGTTTGACAGCCATTATTGGCGAACTTGAGGTTCACACGCTCCTCAACGGAGAATACGACGAGCGGTCCGCGGTCGTGACGATTCGCGCGGGGGCGGGAGGGGTCGACGCGGCAGATTTCGCAGAAATGCTGTTGCGCATGTACGTGCGGTGGGCAGAACGCCGCGCATTTCCCACGCACGTCCTCGACATTAGCTTCGCCGAGGAGGCGGGAATTGAAGTCGGCGACGTTCGAGGTCGACGCTCCCTTTGCGTTCGGAACCCTCTCAGTTGAGGCCGGAACGCACCGGCTCGTGCGCATGAGCCCGTTTAACTCGGCCGGCAAACGACAAACGTCGTTTGCCGCGGTCGAGGTCGTTCCGCTCATTGAGCCGACGGAGTCAATTGATATCGCCGAGCGCGATATTCGAGTCGACGTATTTCGCTCGTCGGGTCCCGGCGGCCAATCCGTCAATACGACCGATTCTGCGGTTCGCATTACCCACCTTCCGACGGGAATTGTCGTGAGTTGTCAAAACGAGAAGAGCCAAATCCAAAATCGCGCCGCGGCGATGCGCGTGCTCCAATCGCGCCTCGTGCTCGTGAAACGCGAGAGTGACAACGCGAAAAAGAAAGAACTCGTCGGCACAATCACGGCCAGTTGGGGGGACCAAATGCGAAGCTACGTCCTCGCGCCCTACCAAATGGTGAAAGACCTTCGCACCGACTTCGAGGTCAATAACCCGACACAGGTTTTCGACGGTGATATTGACGGCTTTATTGCGGCCGGAATTCGGTGGAGAAAACGCACCCACACCTCGTAAGGGGTGAGTCGCGTCGTCGAAAGGTCGCGGTTCTGTTTAGGCTCGAAGTCGCCATGATCCTCTTCGAAAACGTCTCCAAGCGCTACCCGGGCACTGCTCGACCCGCGCTGAGCGGAATAAACCTCACCGTGAACCGCGCGGAGTTTGTTTTTCTGGTGGGCGCGTCCGGTTCGGGCAAGTCGAGTTGTCTTCAGTTGATATTGAGAGAAGAAAGACCGACCGCGGGCACGATTCACGTTCTCGGTCAAAAACTCGATTCGATCTCGACCCGCAAAGTTCCCTATTTTCGGCGCAATCTTGGCGTGGTCTTTCAGGACTTTCGATTGCTTCCCAACAAGTCGGTCTTCGAAAACGTCGCGTTCTCTCTTCAAGTTATTGGAAAATCAGCGGGCTTTATCCAAGAGGCGATCCCCGACGTGCTCGGTATGGTCGGCCTCGACGGAAAATCGGCGCGTTTGCCGCACGAGCTGTCGGGCGGAGAGCAACAGCGCGTCGCAATCGCGCGCGCCGTCGTCAACAAGCCCGCCCTGTTGCTTGCCGATGAACCGACGGGAAACCTCGACCCGACAACGAGCGCGGGAATCATGGCCCTCTTGGAGCGAATCAATGAGGGGGGCACGACGGTCATTATGGCGACGCACGAGGCGGGGATTGTCGATCACATGCAGCGGCGCGTGGTCGAACTCGTGGGCGGAGAAATCGTGCGCGATGAGAGTCGCGGTGGTTACGGCGATACCGGGGCAATCGCGGGCCTCGACCGCTCGAAACGCGCGTCGAATGCTCCCCGGCGAGCGCGCGAGGACGTTCCGGTTTCGCACGCGACACCGACCGAGGCGCCCGGTCGCGCTCGTGACGCACGGCCAACACCCGCTCCGGTTCTCGAGCAATCGGCGTCCGCACCGCGCGAGGCAATTCCCGACGCGCCGATTCCGGGCGTTCCTGATTCGGGTTCGATTCGAATTGCGACCCACGCGTTTCGAAGCGCCGACGCTCCGCCCTCATCGCGAGATCGGGCGAAGCGTGGCACACCCAATCCGCGCGGAGGGTGGAGTGAACGATTGGGGCCCGCGGACGCGGGGCCACGGATGCACGGCGAAATCGAGGACAATCCGCTCGCCGAGCAATTGACGCTTGCCGAACGCCTCGGATTGCGCGCGCCGGGCGATTCTGCCGACCAAACCGGTGAGCAAGACGTGGGTCCGACTCGATGACATACGGGCTTATTTGGTCGGAAGCGACGAGTGGTTTGCGACGCAACGCGTCAATGGTTGTCTCGGTCGTGCTCGTGACGTTCATTTCACTGACGTTTGTCGGCGCCGCGATTCTCATGCAAATGCAAATCGGCCAAATGAAAAGCTATTGGTATGATCGCGCTCAAGTCGCAATCTATTTGTGCACAGCGAACTCGTCGGGCCCCAATTGCACCGGCGGCGAGGCGAACGCCCAGCAAATCGCACTCGTTAAAAGCCAACTCGAGTCGCCAACCTTGAGACCGTTCATTCAACAACAGTATTTTGAGACGCACGATCAAGCGTTCACCAATTTTCAACAGCAATTTCGGGACAATCCGGTCGCCGAGTATGTGACTCCCGATTTGCTCAATCAGACGTTTTGGATCAATCTGGTCAATCCGTCGCAATCGGATGTTTTGGTCGAGAGTCTCTCGGGCCTCTCGGGCGTCGAGAGCGTCGTCGATCAGCGAAGCTATCTCGACAAGATTTTTGCGATCTTGAATTCCGCGAGCTACACGGCAATAGGAATCGCGTCGCTCATGCTGATCGCCGCAGCGCTCTTAATCGCGACAACGATTCGGCTCTCGGCGTTTTCGCGCCGAAAAGAACTGGGAATCATGCGCTTGGTGGGCGCGTCCAACGGGTTTATTCAGACGCCGTTCGTTCTCGAGGGAGTTTTCGCGGCGCTCATTGGGTCGATCTTGGCCGGTGGAGCCATTGTGTCCCTCGTCAAGTTCTTTGTGCAGGGTTATCTTGTGTCACACGTCCCGCTGACGTCGTTTGTCGGGGTCGGCGATGCGCTCGTGGTCGTGCCCATTCTTCTCGCGGTCGGAGTTTTGTTGGCGGCACTGTCAGCTAATGTTGCGATTGCTCGCTACTTGAAGGTCTAACGCCGCGCTAAACTAGTGGGCCGCCCCGCGGCGAGGCCGATTCGTCGGAGTGGGGTTTGCGAGTCGACCGGGAGTGAATCGTGCCAAGGGAACGGGGTCGCACGGTCGTTGCGACCAACCGCAAGGCGCGCCACGATTATTCAATTGGCGAGACGTTTGAGGCCGGTGTGGTCTTGACCGGCACCGAGGTCAAGTCGTTGCGCGCGGGTCGCGCGTCGCTCGTGGACGGATTCGCATTCATTGATCACGGCGAGGCATGGCTCGACGGCGTCCACATTCCCGAATACCGCGGGGGAACGTGGACTAATCACCCTCCGAGGCGCACACGAAAACTCTTGCTCCACAAAGCGCAAATCGTGAAGATCGGCCACAAGACGAAAGAGGGCGGCTATACGCTCGTTCCGCTTTCGATCTATTTCAGCGACGGCCGCGCGAAAGTCGAAATCGCGATCGCGAAGGGCAAGCGCGAGTACGACAAGCGTCACGCGCTTCGCGAGCGCCAGGATCGTCGAGAGGCCGAGCGGGCAATGTCTAGCAGGCGTCGCCTCGGCGACTAACGACGCGGTCGATTTCTCGAGCGTTCGTGGTTTTCTCGACTCTCAATCACGTGGGGAACAAGAGAACCCCATTCAGTGTTGTATCCTAGCGTGTCCGCGATTTATTTGTCGTCGGCCGTATTTGACAATTCAATAGCGTGTGATGGTGGCCCAGCTCTCCGATACGTCGCTATCGGGGCATATCGCGGGGATGATCGGTTTCGACACTGCTTGCGAAACTGTGAGAAGCGGGCCGAGGATGCGGAGTTATCTCGTGAACGCTCTCCGCACACTATAGGTGCCAATTCAAAACGCACCGACTTCGCTCTTGCTGTATAAGTAAGAGGCCGTAAGTCCGTCAGGCCGGGTGTGCTCTCGCCCCGGACTCTGGCGTCATTGAGGGAGCTTGCTGCGGTGTTGTGTCTTGGGGCACCGCGGGACTCACACTGAGACTGGGCTTGTCGACCGAGGTGCCTGTGACAACGGTCGGAGCCGAGTAGAACGCCTCACAGGCTACGCCCGTAGAAGGCGCAGAATCACAGCAGTGGACGGGGGTTCGATTCCCCCCATCTCCACCACTGGCCGCCATCGCACGCTACGCTCGGCTTTGTTGACCAACCCTGTGTGTTAGTAGTGGTGGCGGGCGGCGACGATGACGAGGTCGTGTTCCTCGACGGCGTAAACAAGACGGTGTTCGTCGGTGATACGCCGTGAACAATATCCGGCAAGCTGGTGTTTCAGCGCTTCAGGCTTTCCAACACCGAAAAACGGTTCTCGGCGGCACTGGTTAATGAGGTGATTGATTCGTTTAACCATCGCTTTGTCCGTTCTCGCCCAATACTCGTAGTCGTCCCACGCTTTGTCGGTAAAGACGACATTCACTCGGAAAGTTCACGCGCGGCAGCGGTGCCCGCTCGGTGTTGGGCAATGCTTTCAAGGAGGTGGGAAGCGTTCGCCGGTGTTCGCAACAAATACGCGGTTTCTTCCAGCGCTTCGTAATCTGCCAGCGACATAAGAATGGCGCTACCCTTTTTTGAAACAATCTCAACGGGAGCGTGGTCCTCATTGACCTGATCAATTAGCGGGAAAAGCTCGGATCGAGCGCGCGAAGCAGTGATTGCCATGAGGAACCCTTCACATAGTGGTACTGAATATCGTACCATTTCGCACGCGGGATCGAGGCATATCTCGCGTGCGTTCATCGTCCGCTCATATCTCTGTTGACGGCGTAAAATGAACCTCTGGACATGTCGATGGGCAGAGCACCTTCTATGACGCGACGATTGAGAAGATCCGCTTTTTCGGTGAGCAATCAACTCCCCGTCGATAGCGACATAGAAATTGATGATCGTCGCGAGGCCCGCGAGCCAAGCCAATTTCGGTGGCGAAACGCGGGACTCGTGTTTGTCGGCGGAGCCGTCGGAACCGCTCTACGTGAAATCCTTACCATGACCGTTCCGGTCGCATCGGGTGTATCGGTTGTCACACTCGGCATTAACGTCGTCGGGGCCTTTTCTTTGGGTGTGCTCGTCGAAGCGCTGCTCACGGATCGACCCCGCTCGAGCGTGCGCCGCGCGCTTCGCGTGTTTGTTGGAACCGGGCTGCTCGGAGGATTCACGACGTACGGCGCGCTCGCAATGGATTCCGCTCGCCTGATCGAAGCGAATCGCCCCATGACGGCCCTCGGTTACTCAATTGGCACGATCATGGTCGGTGCGGCCGCCGCGTGGGCGGGAATCGTGTGCGCTGCTCGACGCAACGCGGGCGCGGCGGGTGCGCGCCGAGCGTCTCGAACACGAGGCGAACAGTGAGTGTTTTCGTTTTCGCGCTTCTCGCGCTTTCTGGGGGCGTGGGGGCCGTCGCGCGTTTCGCACTCGACGGTTTCGTGCGATCACGGGTTCCGATCGTCTACCCGCTCGGAACAACGATCATCAATGTGAGCGGTTCGCTCCTTCTCGGGGTGATCGTGGGCCTCTCGGCGACGGGCGCGGTCGCTCGCGACCTCGATCTGATCGTCGGTGCCGGGTGTCTCGGCGGGTACACGACGTTCAGTACCGCGAGTCTAGAAACGGTGCGCCTCATTCAGCAGCGTCGCTCTCTGTTGGCGCTCTTAAACAGCGTGGGTATGCTCGGTGCGAGCGTTGTCGCCGCCGCCCTCGGGTGGTGGCTGGGGTCACTGCGGTAATCGTGCGGATACCGCGCACGCGCTCGGTCCCCGCGGTTATTTCTCGCCGCCCGGTGCGGTGCCGCGTGTCGCGACAATCACGCCGACCGCGTCGTGGAGGCGCCCATTGGTCGCAAGCGCGCTGCCGCCCCACGGGCCGTCGCAACCGTCAATGGTCGTGAATCGGCCTCCCGCTTCTTCGACGATGGGAATGACCGCCGCCACATCGTACGGCTGCAAGTCGAACTCGGCGGCAATGTCAATCGCGCCCTCCGCGACGAGCATGTACGACCACATGTCACCGTACGCGCGTGTGCGCCCGACACTCCGCGACAACGCGACGAGGGCGGTCAGTCGCCCCGCGTCATCCCAGCCTTTGAGGTTGTTGTAGCTGACGGACGCGTCGGCGAGGTCGTCGACGCTCGACACCGTGAGTCGACGCGCGCGCGACGCGCTGTGGTTCGTCGCTTTCGACCACGCGCCGTGCCCGGTCGCCGCCCACCATCGAGAACCGAGAGCGGGCGCGCTGACGACTCCGACGACCGGTCGCCCGTCAACCGCGAGCGCAATGAGCGTTCCCCACACCGGCACGCCGCGCAGAAAATTTGCGGTGCCGTCAATGGGGTCGACGATCCACTGTCGAGAAGATGTTCTCGTGCCGCCATATTCTTCCCCGAGAATGGAGTCGTCGGGGCGCGAGTGGGCGAGTGCGTCGCGAATTGCGCGTTCGACCGCGGTGTCTGCATCGGTCACGGGTGTTGCATCGTGTTTCGTCGAGACAACGAGATCGGGAGCGCGAAACCTCGCGAGTGAGAGACTGTCGGCGAGATCGGCGACGGCCAGCGCACACTCGAGATCGTCGATAATCACGCGTGCCACGACTTGACGCTCGCAATGACGTGGTCGAGCTGTTCGCGCGGAAGTCCGGCCCAGATTGGCAAGCGGGCGAGCCTGCTCGAGAAGTCCGCCGCGACGGTGCATCGCTCGGGCGTGCGCCCGAAACGGAGCCCTGCCGGACTCGAGTCGAGGGGAAGATAGTGGAACGGCGTCGCAACGCCGCGGGCGCGCATGTGTTCAATGAATGCTCGCTGTTCAGCGTGGTTGGGCAAAAGCACGTAAAACAAGTGCGCCGTGTGTTCTCGCGCGTGAGGCACGCGCATGAGCGTAATGTCGCGCGCGTTGGCCCAGTTTGCGAGCTCGGCGGCGTAGGTGTTCCAAATGTCGTGGCGGAGGGTCTGAATCGTGTCGAACGCGGCCAATTGGGAGTCGAGCACCGCCGCGTTGAGTTCGCTCGGGAGGTAGCTCGAACCAATGTCGGTCCACGTATATTTATCGGTTTGTCCGCGCAAGAATTGGGCTCGATCGGTGCCCTTCTCACGCATGATCTCTGCACGTGCGCTGTATCGCTCGTCATTGACGAGAAGCGCACCGCCTTCTCCACAGTGGACGTTCTTGGTGTCGTGAAAACTTTGCGTGCCGAACACGCCGAGAGTGCCAAGCTGGCGTCCGTTCCAGGTCCCCCCAAACCGTGCGCGTTGTCCTCAATGAGAGGAATCGCGTGGCGCTGCGACAGCGCGAGGAGCGGGCCCATATCGGCCGCGACGCCGCCGTAGTGCAAAATCGAAACGGCTTTCGTGCGCGGCGTCATGGCCGCTTCGACCGCCGCGGGCTCGATTGTTGCGGTCGCCGGATCAATATCAACGAACACGCACCGCGCGCCCCGGAGCGCAATTGCCGCGGCGGCCGACGGAAAAGTGAAACTCGGCAAAATCACCTCGTCGCCGGTCTCGACGCCGAGAAGAAGGGCCGCCATTTCGAGAGCGTGCGTGCACGACGTGGTCATGAAAATGCGATTCGCGCCCGTGATGGTCCGCAATCGCGCCGTCGCGCTCGCGGTCATGGGGCCGTCACCGTGCACGTGGTCGGATTCGAGAACCCGATTGAGGCGAGACAGTTCGCCATCCGCGCGATACGGTCGGCTGAATACCACTTCGGGAATGGACACCATTGGAGTATGGCAGTCTCTGCGCGGTGAACGTGACACGCATCCACGCGCGCGAGACCGCGGTCCGTGCGGTTGGCGTCGTTCACCCGGAAAATGCTACGGTTGATGCCCGGCGTTGGCACTGCAGCGACACCAGATTGCACCTCTAGCTCAATCGGCAGAGCAACTGACTCTTAATCAGTGGGTTCCGGGTTCGAGTCCCGGGGGGTGCACTGCGGCAGAACCGCTCACGGGCGGGGCCGAAGTTCTTGTGTGGCCGGGTGTGTGGATTTTTTTCGAGGTTGTCGGGAAATTTCCGTGGTGAATGTGCGTGGTTTCGCATTTGGCCTGGTAGTGTGCACGTGAGGTAACGCGTCATTGGCCCGGGGGGTCGGTGAATTGGGGGGGGATTACGTTGTCAGTTAACAGGTTGCTCTTTGTTCGTGCGGGTCTCGCACTTGCTGCTTTGGTGCTTGGCGGGCTCGCGCCGATGGCACTCAGTGTTCCGGCGGCATACGCGGCTGCCCCCTTGGCTTGCGTCAATACCTTCTATTCGGTGAGTGATGACACGGGCCCTCCAGGAATTTTATCTGCCATCAATACGACCACTCAAACATCATCGACGGTGCCGGTCGCTGGCGGACTAATCGGAGATAATGCCCTCGCCGTGTCGCAAGGGGGGCTTTTCACGTATACCTTCCGACTGGCTACCGTAGAGATTATCGTTCACAACGTAGTCACGGGTACTGTTCAGGCATTTCCGTCAGGGATCGCTCCTGGTACAAACGTAATGCGCGGCGCAATAAACCCGCTTAACGGCCTATATTACATGGCTGATAATACTACTCCTGGCGTGAGCAACGTCTGGGTCTTCAACCCGGCGACCAACACAATGATCGGCCAAGTTGGGACCCTGTCTCCTGACGTCGCTCCTACCGCAGAAAGTGGTGATTTCGTTTTCGATACAGCGGGAAACCTTTACGTCGTGGTGGGCGAACGCGTTTACCGGGCGGATATCCCGGCGCCGACAACGGCCGGCAACGTGACTATACCTTTGACGACACTTGCGGTTATGCCCGCGGGGACAGTGCAAAGTGATGGCATTGCGTTTGGTAGCGATGGAATCCTCTATCTCAACAATATGGCCCAGCCCACGAGCACAATCATTAAGATTGACCCGAGTAGCGGTGCGATTCTGAGTACCTTCACTGTTCCTGCCGCATTCATTACTGATTTGGGGAGTTGTGCGTCGCCGAATACGTTGTCGGTGTCGAAGAATATTCAGGGTCGTGCGGCGCCGACCGATCAGTTTGGTATGTCAATTACCGGTTCGGGTGTTACTTTCGGTAATACGGCGACGACTGCCGGTGCTGGTAATGGGGTGCAGCCGGAGGTTGCGGGTCCGGTGTTGACGTTGCCGAATAATAGTTATTCGATTAATCAGGCGAGTGCGGGGACGACTGATTTGGGTAATTACGTGACGACGTGGGTGTGTACGGACGTCAACACGGGCACGGTTGTGGCGTCTGGTACCGGCAATACGGGGACGTTTACGTATCCGACTCCACCTGGTCCACAGGGTCGTAATGTGCAGTGTGTTTTTACCGATGTTGCTATTCCGACTGATTTTAAGAGTGTGAATCCGCCGTCAACGACGTCGGTTGTTGCGGGTGAAGAACTCACGTACACGGTGGCGTTTGCCGGCACGAGCGCGGGCGGGTCGGTCAATCGCGTCGACGATATTACGCGAACTCTCGACGATGCAATAATTGTTTCGCCTCCCGCATCCTCAGATCCTGGCCTGACGGTCACGGATGGTTCGAACGGTCTCATTGCTATTACCGGCACGTTGCCCCCCGATCAGACGGTGACCGTGACATATACCGTCAAGGTCAAACCGGACGGCGAGCGCGGAGATAACGTGCTCGATAATTATCTTGTCAACCCGGGAGAACCACTACCCGATTCGTGTCTGCCAGACAATAACAAGTGCACGACCAACCCGGTCGTCACAACCCTCGTTGCGGCGGGTTTCAACGAACAGCTCCCGACACTCATTGGAGCAAGCGTGATCACGCTACTGGGTGCTCTGCTCGTAGTCGCGAGCCACAGGCCGCGCCGCCGCGCCTGCGTCTAAACCGTTACGCGGAACGACGACGAAAACCCCGTCCCGACGTCGTTCAGCATTGGTGGGCACGATCCGTGTGCAAATTCCCGGAAACCGCCTCCCAATCCGCTGACCCGCACGATCCGTGAGGTTGGGCTGTCAGCACGGCGAATATTGGAGCAATCGTGCGAGGAAACGCCTCGCTTGCGCGAAAAATATTCAGGACGGATCGTTCGATTTGTGAAGCGGATACTGAATTCTCCCGGTTGGCAGCGGGAAATGGGTCGCCCCGGGTGTGTTGAGGAGTAATTTTTCGCTTCGACGGTGAAACGTGGCCGTCACGCGCGACCGGGCGACGTGGCTGTTCGCCACCGCCGAATTCGTTATTGGTGTTGTCGATCCTCGACTTGAATAGCGGTGACGTCGGGGGTCGAGCCTGGGTCAATTGGGGGCGCGGGGATTGTTGGCGTGGCACCGCGTCGGGCGTTGCCAATCGCGAGCAAGAGAAAGCCAACGACAATGAAGAACGTGGTGGCCACCACTATTCCGCCGTCAAGAGCTTCGACGTGAGTGCGTGTTTCGTGACTCGCGCTCACGGAGAAAAACGCGAACGCAATTCGTTCGACGAACGCCACGAGCCCGAACGAGAACCCGGCGCACACGGCCGCGAAGCCCAAACGGCGCGCGAGTGGTCGGTGGGTCACTCTCATGAGCGTGAAGCTGTTCTTGACGATCAGAAGCGCACACCCCGCCGAGTAGAGGGTGACGAGTTGAGTGAACGCAATAACCGTCCACTCGGTTCGGTAGGGCCCCACGCGATAAGCGGTTTCGGGCATGGAGGACAGAAAGAAGAAAACCATGATGAGGGTAATGAAGGCGACGAGGACCCACACGTCGGGCAAGAGGAACCGAGGGCGATCATGGTTTGTCCGCTCGTCGGGCACGAACGCGATCTTCATGAAAAACATTGCGAGAACCCACGTGAGTTGCACGATCAAATAGAGCGCGTTGCCACCGCCGAGAAGTGGATCGAGTGCGATATACACGGCGCGCGAGTTGATCAGGAGGCACGTCGCAAAAAGGCCCAGGCCGAGAATTCCGCTCGCGGCCTTGACTGACCTGGCCCGAAAGAGTAGAAGAGTTGCCGCTGCCACGGCCAAAAACGCGACCGGCATGAGCAAAGACCACGGTGACACAAATGACTCCTGACTAGAGGTATTCTTCGGCGTGCGTCACGAGGCGAGCCTCGTGACGCACTGTCCCGTTTTCGAACCAACTAGAGGTCGCGAAGGGCCATATCGGCGTCCATTTTCGCCAATCGCAACGCGCTTTTCAGCCCTCCCAGGCAGAGAAAGAGCGGAGCGACGACGATGCCGAGCACGATCCAGAGAGGGTTGGGGAATGTCCACGGCGCCACCGGGAGCAATTCGAGGCCGAGTCCGCTAATAATTGTCGTAGTCGCGAGCGACACGACAATTCCCACAATTGCCCCAGAGAGTCCGATGACCCCCCCGACGACGGCCAATTCTAGGAAGAACGCTCGAGAAATTGCGAACCGGGACCACCCAATGGCCTTGAGAATCCCAACTTCGCGCACTCGCTGATGAACCCACGATCCGCCGACAGAGCCGCCAACTCCGACACAAAAGAGTACGAGAAAAATACCAATAACCCACGTGAAGAGGGAAAGTAGACGAAAAAGGCCGCCGAGCGAACTCATTCGGTCGGCAATGCTCGAGACACCGTATCCCAGGCTGGATGCAGCGGTTTGAATCTTTTGCATCGATTCGGGTGTGTCGGGCTTGATGTACGCGGCGACGAATTCAAGAAACTGTGAATTGTGCATGTCAGCTTTTCCCAGTTGTCGGCTTGCTGCCATCGTAAGAAGCAGGTCACCGGAAATATAAGATGGCTGGACGCCATCTTCACCCGGAGCTGTGTAGTTGTAGAGGCCGATTACTCGCAGGTCAACGATGGCCGCCGTACCGTGTCCGGGAGACGTCATGGTCGTATAGGCGAAGGGGATCGTCTTCCCAAGGAGGGACGAATAATCCCCGCGCGGACTGGACTTCGGCAACATGATTTCATTGGGTCCCGGACCGTTGGCGGGAACATCTCCTTCGACTGCTTTGGGACTAACTCCCGGGATATACGGCGTCCCCCACAGCGCTCCTGGGTTTTCGGAAGTCGGCCAATCCGCTGCGTTAGCAATCGTCAAATCGACTTGAACCCAGCCAAAGACTTGGCTGACATTCGGAATCGCCATGAACTCATCCAAGGAGGCCTTCGTTATCGGTCGAGACGCCTCCGACGTGTAGGTGACCTTTACCATGTTCAAGGCCGAGTCCGATGTGATGGACTGCGAGTACTTGGTAATTCCGGCGGCCACAACACTGTCGGCGACGAGCAACAGGGCAATTGCCACGGTCATCAGGATCGCGAGGGGACGAACCTTGCGAAGGGTGAGCACCGTGTTTCGGCGAAGCAAAATACCGACGTTAGCCACGATAGCCACATTCCATTTCGATATTACGAGTCGAAATCGTTTCGAACGCTGAGTAGTGCGATGCCAGCAAGACTGCGCACCCACGACGCGATGCAGATTCCAATGCGTCTGTGATGCTGGCAGTGTTCTTCTCGTCGAGACCAGAATTGGGTTCGTCGGCCAATACCAGGACCGGATCATTGATGAGCGCGCGACAGAACGCGACGCGCTGCTGTTGCCCTCCCGAGAGCTGTTTCGCTTTGTAGTGCGCAATTGAGTTGAGACCAAACTCCGCGAGCCTGTCTTCTAAAATCTCCTCCGTTTTACCGTCGGCGCTGGCAACCATGATATTTTCAACCGCGGTCAAATCGGGCAGGAGGTTGCCCTGTTGGAACACCATGCCAATCTTTGTTTTGCGCATTTCGGCGGCGATTCGTGGACCTGGCGATGTCACGTCGACACCGTCGACCGAACGCTTTCCACTATCCGGAGAGGACAGTAGACCTGCGATGTTCAATACGGTTGACTTGCCCGAACCCGATTCGCCTCTTAACCACACGATTTCGCCCGGTGCTATTTCGAGACTGAATTTGGACAACACACGGTGGATTTTTCCGGCGGAGTCTTTGTAGCTCTTGTCGATGTCGAAAAGTGTGAGAATGCTCATTGGGTTACCCACCTCCGTATGCTCCTGAGACCGCCATGAGCCTTACTGACACCGACAAGCTGCAGGGAGCGGTCGGTTCAAGGCCCGCGCGATAGAGCGTTTTGTGCTTTTTGCAGCCTCTGATCGACTCGAGTTCTTCTGTCGCCGATGTGAAATTCGATGAGTTCAGCTCAGATAGGGGCGAGCTTGCCATGGCGGCCATTCCGGCGACATATAAGCTAAAAGGCTCGCGGGGTTCTTTAATGAGTGTTTGGAGTTTTTTTTGATGGTCGGGGAACCATTCGGACACTTCTGACCCGTTTGAGAAGTAACTCGACCCTGCAAGTGCCGTGAGCGCCTGACTCGCGAGACGATCATCACCGGTTGGTGCCTCGAATTTCTCGAGGCGGGAAAACGCTACCTTGTCGACTACCTGAACTGCCGCTTCCATGGTTACGAGGTACGACGGCATTTCCTCTACTGTGACGACGCTTCGGAAAGTTCGTATAGCATCTTGAGGAATTTCCAGATGGTCATTCCACCGCGGATCTCCCGAGCGGCGGAGCGCAACCAGCGCTTTCAGCTTCGTTAAGCGGTCTGTTTCTGGGCTGGAGATGTGGGCAAAGAGGGCGTCGCGGGTGGTCGAATTTGCGACGTGCGGAAAGTGTTGATCCAGGAGCCTCGACACCAAGTAGGTTGCCTCAACGGTACCGGGAAAATCGATGATGGGTCTGACTAATCCGGTGGACGATTCGATTCTTGTCGCGAGCACTTGATCGCTTAAATATGTCCGAGTGAAGGCTTCGTCGCCTAATAGATTCAACGTGCGAAGCATCGACACTCGAACGATGTCCTCGCTGACACTCCCGTCGGAAAGCAGCTGTTTGAGCATTGCCGGTATCCCCGCCGACAGGCTAGGTGATCGATTAAGAACCCCAGATATTTCCGCAACTGCCTGGATATCGAAGGTAGCCTCGAGATTCATCGGAGGCGTATCAGCCTGAACAGTGTTAAATCAGGACCGTCACATCGCGAGGAACTAGTAGATCAAGCGCGGAATAAGCATCCCACAATCGCCAGATCAAATAGGGATGACCGCGAAGGTGATCTAAGTTGATGTTCCCCAAGCGTTCTCGTGCGATTGCCTCGACTCGCGTTGCAATATTCGCTTTTCTTAGAGTGCGAACGGTATCTGCCCAATACCAAATGGCAGCTACGTCGGCATCGGTTGTCGGTTGCTCCGCAGGGATTCTTAGGGTTTGTGCCGCCCGATTGAGAAGTGGCAGTGACGGTCGGCCAATCGTTTTTGCGATCACCGCAATTGACCAGACGCCCACCGTGTCGGATGGGCCTAATTTACTTGCCTTTTGGTCAATTTCAGGTTCTACAAGTCTTCCGACTAGCCGACCGTCTGGGTCCGCCGACGCATACAGTGCTGTTATGTACGTGTCGCCTTCGACAGTCCGTTCCGATTCAGCCATCCTAAACAACCCACTGTCGTCTCGGAGCGTCAACGCGTCGTCAATAAAACGAGCCGTCTCTGACGAACCGCCTTCTCCAACGCGGTTCGAACAGGCGCTGAGCATGACACTAAGTACGATGGTGCCACAAAGCGCTAATCTCAGACGCAATGACCGGTTCACAATTCTCACGGACGTATTTGGGTCCGGGTTTAAATGTGTGCAGAGGCGACCCGCAGATTGCCATAATAATATGCGCTAGCAGTCACATCTGCTCCGGTGTAAATAGTTCCGAACCCTCCGCACACTTTGCCGCTCATGTATGAACCCTTGGCACCGTTGCTATTTGTCCAGGTGAGGCTTGCCGGATCACCCCCAACTCTGTCTGCAGATACCCCTTGAACGGAAACGCCTCCGAATCCGACTTGGTAGAATTTTGTCCGATTTGTAATCCAGTTCGGGGATGCTGTCATCTCCGCGGAAGAGGAAAAATCTCCGCAACCGCTGAAGTCTGAGAGCGACTGTATCCATATGTTTGCCGTGATAGTGTGCCCATTATCAAAACGCGCAGTCCCTGAGTGACTCTTAGCGTTTGCGGTCCCTGCACTTGCGAGAACCAGAGAGAGTGTTGCGACTGTCGCGACAACGATTGAATTTAATTTCATGATTACCTCCCAATTTTCGATAGTGTCACCGTTTTTTGCCTCGAGGACCGAAGGCATCGAGTGACATTTCCCAATGTGTCGGACCGGATAATTGATGTCAATAGAGTTCGGATTAAACGTCGCTCGGTCGGTTTTAAACGCAACAGCGACCGGAGTTTGGGGCTGCTCTCGGTATTGTTGACTTTTATCCTGCTCCACGCTTTGGTTACCCGTGAAACCCACCTCGCGACGGTTCTCCCGCACTCCGCCATCATCAATGGGCGCCCCGACCGGGAACGCGGTTGACCTAATGCTCTAGCTATCGCGTTCTTTGCTTCGTATGAGCGCAGTGTAATCGTCAAGAACCGCATTCATCCAGGGTTTGAGGGGGAGTGCAGAAGTGTCCCCCGCGCAGAACCACGCGACCTTTGCTATTTCATCGGCTTGTAGGTGCGGCAGCTGCGCCGCACTGACGAGAGTGCACCGGTAAACGACGGCCAACGCGTTGGCGATGTCGCCCGACGCATACTGTGTCGTGGTGTGCGGGCCGCAGTGCACGTTAAGCACCTCGTGCACGACGATGTCGAGTCCGGTTTCCTCGGACACTTCTCGTTTGAGACCCGCTTTTGGATTTTCTTCCGGGTCGAGGGCGCCGCCTATGGTTCCCCAAAGACCGTCTCGAGCATGCTGGGCAAGAAAAACGTGGCGCTCATCATTCAGAATGAGCGCGGTCACGAAGGGGATTTGAAGCATTGTGTGGCCCACAAGCGCGCGCAGCGCGCTCAAGTATGGGGAGATTCCCATGCGGGTTATCTACCTTCTCCCACGAGAGACCGTTTCGGCGCCCGCATCACTAGCGTCGTTGGACTCAATAATTTTCTTGCTTTCACGCCCCGTGTACTGCAAAAGAAGAAAAGCGATTCCCAATAGGTTGAGAACGGAGTATTGCAAAATGAGGTGGCCGACGCTCAGAGGTGTGACGTTGACGTAAAGCTTGAGGGCCTGGAGTACCGGCAACGGAATAATTCCCATAAACGCGAGCATCAGGAGAACGTTCACGAGTCTATCTGAGCCGCGTGTGCCCGACGTGTGGGGCTGCTGAGGCTTTTGTTGACTGTTGATCTCTGAGGGCCGTGTTGGTTCTTGGTGGAAAGATGTGTGTCATGTCTAAGCCTTACCCGATCGAATTTCGTTGCGATGTTGTTGCGGTTGCTCGAAGAAAAGAAGCGTCGTTGTCGCAGGTAGCGAAGGATTTCGGAATTTGCGATGCGACGTTAGCGACGTGGTTGAAGCGAGCTGATATCGAGGACGGTGTTCGTCCGGGTATTACCGATGCTGACGCTGCCGAGATTCGTCAGATGAAGAAGCGGATGCGTTTGCTTGAGCAGGAGAACGAAGTTCTTCGGCGGGCTGCCGCGTATTTGTCGCAGGCGGGGTTACCAAAAAACTGATGTACCCGCTCGTGAGAGAGCTTGCCGCTGCCGGTGCCCGAATCAGGGTGCCGGTGGCGGTGACGTGTCGGGTTTTGAAGTTCTCGAAGCAGGGGTATTACCGGTGGGTGCGCACCCCTGTCAGTGACCGTGCGTGGGACGACGCTCACGTGACCAATGCGGCGGTGGATGTTCACCGTGATGATCCGATGTTCGGTTACCGGTTCATTGCTGACGAACTCGCCCAACGGGGCTTCGCCGTCTCGGAACGGCGCGTGTGGCGCCTGTGTTCGCAGCAGAAGCTGTGGAGCATGTTCGCGAAGAAACGCGGAAGAAACCGCACACCCGGTCCGCCCGTGCACGACGACAAAGTCAAGCGAGTATTCACCGCAACAGCAGCGAACGAGCTTTGGTTGACCGACATTACGGAGCACCCAACGCAAGAGGGAAAACTGTATTTGTGCGCGGTCAAGGATGTTCACTCCAACCGGATCGTCGGGTACTCCATCGACACACGGATGAAAGCATCACTAGCTGTTCGGGCCGTCCGAATGGCAATCCAACGCCGCAACCCGATACGAACAGTGGTCCACTCGGACAGGGGGTCCCAATTTCGTTCGAAAACGTTTGTTCGCACGCTCAAGAACAACGGGCTCGTCGGATCGATGGGAAGGGTCGGTGCGTGCGCTGATAACGCCGCAATGGAATCGTTTTTCTCGCTGCTGCAAAACAACGTCCTGAACACCCGGCGTTGGCAGAACCGGGAAGACCTCCGCCTCGCGATCATCACGTGGATTGAAGCCACCTACCACCGCAGGCGCCGACAACGCGCCCTCGGGAAACTCACACCCATCGAATACGAGACAATAAGACCAGCCGCCACCCAGGCGGCCTAAACCAAAAAGTCAACAAAAGCTACAGCAGCCCCTGTGGAGAACAGCGATGATGAGAATTCGGACGTTCCTTACCGGCTTTTGTGCCCTGGCACTGTACCCAATCACGGGGTTACTTCTCGCACACCGGGTAGTCGGACAACGGAACCCGAAACTTGTGCGAATCCACGCGATTTCTGGGCACAGCGTGATTCTCGACATCAATGCGAAAACGAGCCGTGCGGGGGAGTTCGGGTTGTGGATTGATCGCACGGGTGCCCACATTCGTGTCGGTGGGATCGTGCGGTTGGACAAAGACGCTGGAACCGTTGAGCGAACGGTGCTGCGCACAATCGGAAAATCCATCGGTGCCCGACAAGGCCGCTGGACAGGCCACGTCTTTGCGACTCCTCACGACATCGGGGTGAACCATCGCGAAGTCAGCATCGGAATCGCAGGAGGAACAGCCCCCGCGTGGCTCTTCGAGCCGCCTAGTTCTCGCGGCGAGATTTGGAGCATCCACATTCACGGGATACGAACCTCCCGAGTGACCGCACTGCGCACGATTCCGGTTGCCTTAGAGGCGGGTCATGTCGCGCTGGTGCCTTCGTTTCGCGGCGACGGCGACGGCCCCCCTACAGCCAAAGGGATTTCTACCCTTGCGCAAACCGAGTGGTCTGATGTTGAGGCTGCGGTGGCTTACGCCGCTCATAATGGCGCGAAATCGATCATTCTCTTTGGTTGGTCAATGGGCGCGGGGATTGCGTTGCTGTTAAGCGAGCGATCCTCCTACCGAAATCTCATCTCCGGACTCGTCCTTATTGCGCCGGCGACGGATTGGCGCAGCATCATCTGTGCGGGTGTCGCGCGGGCACAATTGCCGTCGGTGCTGGGGAACCTCACCGCACGCACGCTGGAAAGCGCTCTTCTCAGCAAGCTTGTTGGCTTACCGGTTCCCCTCAACCTCGACGCACTTGATTGGGTATCAGCCCCGCGCCTTTCCAAGCCGTGCCTCGTGATCCATTCCGCGGGCGACACCGAAATTCCTCTGGGGCTGTCACGCCGATTCCGCCAAGTGAACGCTGAAACGGTCGAACTCGTCGAGTTTCCTGCCGCCGACCACGCGTGCGAGTACAACGTAGATCATCAGCGCTTCAACGACACGATTGCCTCGTGGCTTGCGCGGACCACGGCGAATGACGGAGAAAGTAACTGCATCGCGTAGCGCGATAGGAGAAATGGGCCGACGTCATCCGAAAATTGCCTCTGCCTGATTCGTTACCAAGTTTAATACTCGCCGGGACAGCGCGTAGGCAATTACTTCAGCCATGCGTTCCGATGGGTCGTTAAAGAGTTCACGAGAACGAGCACGCCGGAGTTCACGTCCACGTTTCGACTCCTCAAGCCTCACGTCGCCGAGGGCGCGTAGCGCCTCGCAATTCTCGTGCTCCGAAAGAATATGGCCGAACTCGTGAAAGATTGAATGCAACCTGTAGACAATCGGATCCGCAGATCGAAAGAAGACGTAACCGACATCGTGAGTATCTATCCACAGGCCAGTGAGCGTGCTCAGGTCACGATCAGCGACTGGTTCAAGCCTCAATGGTTTTCCGTAGACGTCGGTCACGCGGGTTACGACATCATCAAAGCAGGGACTTGCCGGCAACCCAAGCTGGCTCACCAATTCGTCGGCAACGCGACGATCTTTCTCAACGAGGAGGAGGGTTTCTTCCATCTATTTCCGTCTCCCGCTGTTGTTTGTCGATCCGTGAGGCGACGAGTTCCGTAATCGTGCGCAAACTGTCAGAGGAGAGCAGGCCTCGAGCCGAGATTCGTGCCACGCCCGCTTTGTCAGCGATGCGAGCGAACTCGAGTTCGGACTCGACCCGCTTAACTACCTCGGGGTCATCAAACAAGAGGTAGTCACGAGTAACCCCCAGGCCGTGGGCAATCGCGGCAATTGTGCTTATGTCAACTTTCTCTCTTCCGTCGAGGATGTCGTCCCACGCCTCGCGACTGAGTGACGTGGTACCTCCCGCAAGCGCGGACACAATCAACGCATACGCAGAATTGAAATCGCCACCCGCTACTTCGCGAACCAGCAGCAGAAGCCGACGAACTCTCTCGGATGCGTCAATGCGATCCCTATATAAGTGAACGTTGTTGGAATCGGTTTCGCTCTCGCCGACCTGTCCAAGTATTCGGCTGTTTGTCTTCCTATGATGATCGTCGACAATCTCATTTTTAGCCTCAATCCACACGCTCCTTGCGTCGAGTCCGATTTGTGCGCAGATTGTGTCGAACTGCTCAATATCAATATGCGCTCGACCGTGCAGCATCTTGGAAAGCTGGCCCGCAGAGATCGAGACTGCTTTCGCAAGCGTTACCAGCGTAGTGTTCTGCCGCACCATCCGAGACCTGATGATCGCGCCGACCAAACGCGTTAATTGCCCTGGAGGTGGTTTTGTTCCGGCAGGCATCTATCCATGTTGCCAGGGCACGCATCCTTATGTCCAGGGCAAAACCCTTAAGGCGTCCATACACGGCTCTTATTTTTTATATGGCACTATTCGGCCCGTTAAGATAACTTGGCAGAGCATTATCGCCGCCGGACGGAGTGACCGATCTGAATGATAGTCGTGGATAACCCGTTAGACATGATGGGGGAAGGTCAGAGAAATCCCTTCTTTGTCGTACCCTGCTTCTTCGACATGAGCTGAGTTCACCACGCAACAACGAATAATCCGCGCCGACCGTTCGTCAACACCCGTGGTGGACCCGTCATTTTTAGGGAAGGCCGACCCGACACTCGATCTAAAGTATATAAATGCCTAAGGTATATGAGTCTGTAGTGGGTTTGTGGCCGTGAATAATTGACAGGGAAGTTTTATGAACAGTGGGTGTCGTGTTCTTGGTGGGTCGTCGTCGTTGGGTGATGGGGGTTTGAGGGTTGTTGTGGTGGAGTTGGGGCGTGTGGCGTGTCGGGTTCGGGCGTTTGTGGGGGAGGTGGTGGTTGCTGAGGGGGCCGTGCCGGGTGTGGTTTGTGGTGCGTCCGATGGTGGTGAGCAGGAGGCATTTTGTGCGGTTGAGCGTGCGATTGATGTGCTTCCGGTGGTGATTCGTACTCAGGCGAGCGGGGTCGGGGTGTCGGTTTTCGGTGCGACGAATGATCGTGAGTGGACGCGGTCGCTTGGTCGCCGATTGAGTCGTCGGTTGCGGGTGCCGGTTGTTGTGGTGAATCGTGCGGTGGCCGCTCACGTGGGTGCGTTTGATGGTCGGCCCGGTGTTGTTTTGATGGCGGGGGTTGGCGCGGTCGCTTTTGGCGTAACCACGGATGGGGTGTTTCGTCGTGCGGACGGGTGGGGATTGTGGTTGGGCGATGAGGGGGGTGGTCGATGGATTGGTCAAGAGGGGTTGCGGTGTGCGTTGCGCGCTGCGGATGGTCGCGGTCCGGGCACGAGTTTGGTGGGTCCGTCCCGGGTGATGTTGGCGCACTCGCCCGGGCTGATTCGGTGGAAGGGAAAATCGGGTGAGCCGATCCGGCAACTCGCGTCGTTTGCGACGACGGTGTTCGAACACGCTGCGGCGGGAGATTCGCGTGCTCAGTCGATTGTGAGCGAGGCTGCACGGCAACTCGCGACAACCGCGGCGTGCGTGCACGAGTCGGGGGACAGCGTTGCCGTGGTCGGGTCACTCGCCCAGAACGTGTATTTCGGTCTCGCCGTCTCGAAAGCGTTGACCGCACGCGGACTCACACACGTTCCCCCGAGCGGCGACTCCTCACACGGCGTCCGCACAATCACGCACAACACGACCCTCCCCATTGAACAACACATCATCAGGGAAGACCCCCGAAACCCACCCCGCGACGTTTCTCCCGCGCTCCGGCAACAGCAATGAACGCCCCCGACCGCGAACGCTAGCTGTCTTGTGAGACCGTTTCGGCACCAGCATCATTGGAATTCGTGAGAATCGTGCGTTCACGCCCCATGTACTGCAAAACGAGAAAAGCGATTCCCAAAATGTTGAGAACGGAATATTGCATAATGAGGTGGCCGACACTCAGGGGCGTGACGTTGACATAGAGCTTGACGGCTTCGAGAACCGATAAGGGAATAATTCCTAAAAACGCGAGCATCAGGAGAAGGTTCACGACTCTATCTAAACCGTTTGTGCCCGCCGAGTCCCGGATAATCAGTCCAATGAGGACCGCTGCGACATAGCCCGGATACACCCACCCAAGCACGTGATAAACAAGTGCCGGCTTCACTCCGAATTGAAGCTGGTCACGGAGTCCGGTCGAACTTATGTGGTTCTCGATCATCGTCAAAATAAACATCGCGAGAATAAGAACGAGAACGACCCCGAGGACGATCTTTCCGGGCGTCCCGGCAATGGCTCTTACGGCGCCGCGACTTCCGTAGGCGCTGCTGATTGCCACACCCAGCAGAAAAAACCCTAAGAAAAGCACGAGGCGAAGGACGAGGTTTGCGAGATTGAACCCGCCCAACACCTGATCCACAGGGCCGTAAAAAAAAGGGGATCGACAACATGACGGCGACCGTAAAAGCCGCAAACGCGCTGAACACGGTCACGTCTCCGCGACGCGTGAGCGAGAGGGCGAGCGCCCGAGAAATCGTTACGACCGCGAGAATAACAAGCGTTATCCACTGGTAAGGAAGGACATACGGCACGATTCTCTCCGGTGAATAAGGGGCGGGATTGATGAGCGACATTGGCGAGGAATTATTGGGTTCTCCCAATTTCGTCACATACATCCAACCCAATGCTCGTTCGGATGGCAACAAGACCGACAACAGCCCCTTTCTACCGCACTCCGGCAACACCAATAAGCGCCCCGACCGCGAACGTTGCCGACACCGCGATTGCGCCAAAGAGTAACTGTCGCGCGCCGCCGCGCCACCACGGCAGGTTGGTAAATCGCGCGGCAAGAGATCCGGCGCCGATGAGCCCGACCGCGCCCACCGCCAAACCAATCCACAACACGTCAATTCCGAACAGAAACGGCACGAGCGGAACAGCCGCCCCGATGGAAAACGCCACAAACGATGACACCGCGGCGACCAGGGGCGCGGCTTGAGCGGTGGGGTCAACGCCGAGCTCGTGAGTCAAATGCACGCGAAGAGCGGTATCCGTGTTGCTGTGCACTTCAGCGGCGGCGTTGCGAGCGGTCGATACCGACATGCCCATTCGGGTAAACGTGTTGACGAGCTCGTGCTGTTCGCCCACGGGATTACGCGCGAGCGCACTCCGCTCGACAACGATTTCCGATTCCATCTGCTCGTTTTGCGTGCGAACCGACGTGTATTCCCCGAGGGCCATGGAGAAGGCCCCGGCGACCAAACCCGCGATGCCCGTGAGGGCGATTGTCGGGCCGCTCGCCCCGGCCGCTCCGATTCCAGCGATCAGCGCGATGTTGGTCACGAGCCCATCCATCGCACCAAACACCGAGGCGCGCAGCCACCCGCCCGAGACGTTCGAGTGCGTGTGATCGTAATCGTGAGGGTTGAGACTCGAAAGCGTGGACGGTGGCATGCCGCCAAGCCTAGACGCGCGTCTCGCGCTGAGCGAGAAGAGCCGCCGTAATTGCGTCTGCGGCACGCACGAGCGCGAGGTGAGAAAGGGCTTGAGGCGCGTTTCCCGTTTGGCGCTCGCGCTCAACATCGTATTCTTCCGAAAGCAAACCAACGTCGTTGCACAGCAACACGAGACGGTCCATCATTGCTCGCGCGTCGTCGAGCCTGCCCGAGCGAGCATACTGCTCGACCAACCAAAACGAACACGCCACGAACGGGTTCTCGCCCCGAGGTAGCCCGTCGACCTCGGGGTCGGTCTCGTAGCGAAGCACGAGGCCCTTTCTCATAAGGTCGCTCTCGATGGCCGCGACCGTTCCGAGCATTCGCGGATCCGTTGGCTCGCAAAACCCGACTTGGGGAAGTTGAAGGAGAGCCGCATCGACCACCGTCGAATCGTACGATTGTACGTAGCAATTTCGCTCGTGGTTGAAGCCGCGCGTTTCGATCTCTTCTCGAACACGATCACGAAGCGTTTCCCAATCGGCGGCCGCGCCTCGAAGACCAAAATCTCGAACTCCCTTGATCGCGCGATCGAGTGCCGCCCACACCATCACGCGAGAGTGAGTAAACGCGCGAGCGGGCCCTCGAACCTCCCAAATTCCGCTGTCGGGTCGCTGCCAGTTTTCCGCGACGAACGATACAAGAGTGCGCTGGAGCGGCCACGAAAACGACCCCTCGACAATGCCTGCTTCGCGCGCCGCGTGAAGCGCGACCATGACCTCACCAATGACGTCGGCCTGAAACTGAAGTGCCGCGTCGTTGCCCACCCGCACGGGTGAAGAGTTCTCGTAACCGGGGAGGCTCGCGAGTTCTCGTTCGGGAAGATAGCGTTCACCCGCGAGGCCGTACATGATTTGCACGTCGCGCGGGTCGCCCGCAATTGCGCGAAGGAGCCACGACCGCCACGCTTCTGCCTCGGATTCGAAACCGTGAGCGAGAAGCACCATGAGAGTCAACGAGGCATCGCGAAGCCACACGTATCGATAGTCCCAATTGCGGTGGCCGCCGAGGATCTCTGGCAGCGAGGTTGTCGCCGCGGCCATAATCCCACCGGTGTCTTCGTGCGTGAGCGCTCTCAAGACCAAGAGTGATCGCAAGACCTCCTTCTTATACGGTCCCTCGTGACTGCCGTTCTTCGCCCAGCGATTCCACCACCCAGTCGTCGTCTCGAGCTGATCGTCGAGATTAATCGCGCGAGGACTGTCTCGATGGGATGGATACCACGTCATCACCGTGTCGACGACGTGCCCCGCAGAAACGACGAATTCGTTGGCGTGGCTTCGATTGCTCGCGTGCAATTCCGGACCGCGCACGATGAGCGCATCGGGTCCGGCGACGGCAACGAGTGCGACGCCCTCACCTTCTTTGACCTTGCGAACCCACGGAATTGCCGTCGCGTACGCGAATCTCATTCTCAGGTCTTGGCGCATTGTCACGGTGCCGCGAATGCCACGAACGCGTCGTGCGACGTCGGCGCGCCGGTCACCGTGAGGCATGAAGTCGGTCACTTCGACTTCTCCCTCTCGACACACCCAGTGGGTCACGAGCACGAACGTGTTGTCACGATAGCGACGCGTGGCCGTCGCTTCGCGATCCGTCGGAGCGAGAAGCCACCTGCCGTGGTTTCGATTTCCGAGCAGCGCTCCGAGAATGCTACCCGAGTCGTAGCGCGGCAAGCACAGCCAGTCAATACTTCCGTTTTGTCCGACGAGAGCGGCCGTGTGGCAGTCGCTGATTAGCGCGTAGTGTTCGATGTTGAGGCTCAATTCGTCTCCTTGCGACTACTGTGTTGTCCATGGCGCCCACGGTCTCCACGCTTGTGATTCTTGGAGCTAGCGGTGACCTTTCTTCGCGATTGTTGTTGCCCGCTCTCGGCCAGCTTCTCACGCTTGCGCCTGATCGGCGTCTTGCGCTCGTCGGTTCGAGCGTCGAAGCGTGGACGGACGAAAAGTGGCGTTCAACGGTGCGTGACGCGTTTGCAACCGTTCACGCGTCGGGAACCGCGGTGCGCGACGTCGTTGCGCGAACCCACTATCACGACGCGGATATCACGAACAGCGCCGACCTGCAGCGAATAATCAGCGCGTGTGAGGGAACACCCGCGCTCTACTTTGCCGTGCCCCCGTCCATCGCCGTCAAGGCGTGTCAGGCTCTTGAAAACGTGACCCTTCCCAAGGGAACGGTTCTCGCGCTCGAGAAACCGTTTGGTACCGATGAGCGCAGTGCGCGCGCGCTCAACCGACAGCTCGCTTCGCTCGTGCCGGAGCGACAAATATTTCGTGTCGACCATTTTCTGGGCCGCTCGATGGTGGCCAATTTGGTGGGCTTTCGGTTCGCGAATCGCATCTTTGAGCCCGTGTGGAGCCGCGAACACATTGAGCGCGTCGACATTGTGTATGACGAAGAGCTCAGTCTTGAAGGCCGCGCAGATTACTATGATCGCGCGGGTGCGCTGACCGACATGATTCAAAACCACCTTTTGGAGGTCATGGCGGTCGTGGCAATGGAGCCGCCATCGACCCTGGACTCTCACGACATGCACGATGCGAAGGGCCTCGTTCTTCGAGCAACGCGCGTGTGGAAGGGGCGTCCTCGTTCGGCGAGTCGCCGCGCGCGCTACACCGCCGGGACCGTGAACGGGCACTCGGTGCCCGCGTACGTGAACGAACCCGGCGTGAAACCGTCTCGCGGCACCGAAACACTCGCCGAACTCACGCTCGAAATCAACACGTGGCGATGGGCGAACGTGCCCTTCACGCTCAGATCGGGAAAAGCGCTCGGACAGCGTCGACGCGAAATTGTCATTACCTTTAAAGATCCACCCCACTTACCAACCGGGTTGCACGGCGCCAACACGCCAACGGTTCTTCGAATTTTTCTCGCGCCCGACCACGTGACGCTCGAGATCAATGTCAACAACGCGGACGATCCACGTCGCCTTGAGCGCGCGATAATGGAGGTTAACCTCGGTCCGGGCCAACTCCTCGCTTATGCCGAGGTTCTTGACGGGGTGCTCAACGCAGACCCCTCGCTTTCGGTGAGCGGCGATGCGGCCGAGCAGTGCTGGAGAATCGTGGCTCCCGCGCTGAGTGCGTGGGCAGCCGATTCAGTCTCGCTCGACGACTACCCCGCGGGATCGACCGGTCCGCCCGCGTGGGCGCGAATCGGCGACTAGCCTTCTTCTTCACGCGCCGCGGCGTCTTTCGCTTCTCGTGCTTCTATCGCTATTGTCCCGACCGTGACCGCGACACCCAAACCCCAAATGACGGCGAGGAGTCCGAGCCGCCAGTCTCGAGGGCCCGCCTTGGCAATCTTGAGCGTCGACACGCCACTGAGAACCGCGCTGATCATTTGCTTGTTAAACAGGTACTTGCGCATTTCAGGACCCCATTTCATTGGATTCCATTCAACGGTACCTCGTCGTGTGCTCGACGTCTTTCTCTCGCGGTGCGATTGATTTGATCGTGAGGACACGGCGCAACCGCGCGACAAACCCTTAGCGATGGCCGTGCACGAGCGCGGCCCACGCTTTTCGCGCGCGCTTGAAGTGCCCCGCGAGTTCCGGGTGGCTCTGTCGAGTGGCGTGTGCGCGCGCAAAATTGAGTGTCTCGACGAGGAGATTGAGGCGCTCACCGTCGGTTTTCGCCTTGCGAGTATTGATCTCTGCGATCACGTCACCCGACCAATCTCGCTCAGCCAGGAAAGCGAGTGTCTCGGCGACCGGTTGGCTCCCGTAGCCGGGAAGCAAATGCTCGTCGAACACGCGGTCGTCATCGAGTGAACCCGATCCGTCACACAAATGAACGTGCCGAAGGCGGTCGCCAAGACGACGGGCCATGTCGAGTCCGCTCACGCCGCTGAGCGCCGCGTGAGAAAAATCTAGCGTTGCCGAGTCGCAATCCATGTCGCTCGGATCCCAACCGGGCGAATACGCCTTGAGGCTTCGCCCGCCAATTTTCCACGGAAACATGTTTTCGACCGCAATTTCAACGTCGTACGCGCGCGACGTTGATCGGACAATGTCGAGAAACTCGTCGGCGTAGCCGGATTGCCACCGAAAGGGAGGATGGACAACGACGGTCGTTGCGCCCGTGTCGCGAGCCAGGGCCGCAGATCGCTCGAGTTTCACTCGGGGGTCTCGGCCCCACACAAAGTGGGTGAGGAGTAACACCGGCGCGTGGATTGACACAATCGGCATGTCGTATGTGGCGGAGAGTGCGCGCAGCGCGGTCGAACTTTGAGTCGTCTCTTCGCGCGTGATCATGACTTCGACCCCGTCAAACCCCGCGAGTTTCGCAAAACGAAACCCCCGTTCGGCTGACAGCGGATACACGCACGAAGTGCTCATGCCGATGCGAATCATTTGTGCCCAGTCTACTCAGGCCCCGCTCCTGGTAGTCTCGACTCGAGAGGGTTGCACTTCATCTCCGTGACGATCGGACTAATTATCGCCAGCCACGACATCACACGTGCGGGTGCGGCAAACGGCACTTTTGGCCTCGTCGTCGTGTCGAATCGCCTCCCCGTGGATCGAGTTTCTGACGAAGAGGACCGCTTGGCGACGTGGCGGTCGTCCCCCGGGGGGCTCGTGACCGCGCTCGCGCCGGTTATGAAAGCGAACGACGGTGCGTGGATCGGGTGGACGGGGGTTCCAGACGACGACGCTCCCGCGTTCGACGCCGACGGAATTTGGATTATCCCCGTCCCGCTCAGCGCGGAAGAAATCACCGAATACTACGAGGGGTTCTCCAACGAAACACTGTGGCCGCTCTACCACGACGTCATTTCCCCCCCGATTTATCGTCGCGAGTGGTGGGAAGCCTATCTCGAGGTGAACCGCCGGTTCGCCGACGTCGCCGCGCGAACCGCGGCACCGGGAGCCGTTGTTTGGGTGCAGGATTACCAGCTCCAACTGGTGCCGCGAATATTGCGGGGTCTTCGGCCCGACCTCGTGATCGGTTTCTTTGACCACATTCCGTTCCCCCCGTACGGAATTTTCTCGCAACTGCCGTGGCGCGAGCAAATCATCGACGGATTGCTCGGCGCCGACGTGATCGGTTTTCAACGCGTCGCCGACGCGGGAAACTTTTCGCGAGCCGTTCGGCGGCTCAAGGGATACGACACGAAGGGTCCCATCGTCGAGGTCCCGTTCGCCGACGATATTCCTCCCGACAATGCGGCCAGTCGCATTTCGACGTCGCGTCGAGGCAAAATAGTGCGAACGGTCATTGCGCGCGCATTTCCCATCTCAATTGACTCTCTGAGTTACGATCAGCTCGCACGACAACCGAGCGTTCAAGCGCGAGCGCGGCAAATTCGCGACGACTTGGGCAATCCTGAAACGATCATGCTGGGTGTCGACCGCCTCGACTACACAAAGGGTATTGGTCATCGCCTTGAAGCGTACGGCGAGTTGCTCGCCGAGGGTTCGCTCGCGGTCGAAGACGTGACTCTCGTTCAAGTCGCGAGTCCCAGTCGCGAGCGCGTCGAAGCGTACCGCCAGCTTCGTGACGAAATTGAATTGACGGTCGGGCGCATTAACGGTGAATACGGGTCGATTAGCCACACGGCAATCAGTTATTTGCACCATCGCTACCCGCGCGAAGAGTTGGTCGCCCTGTGCTTGGCCGCGGACGTGATGTTGGTGACGGCACTGCGAGACGGGATGAATCTCGTCGCGAAAGAATACGTTGCAACGCGATTTGACGACAATGGCGTGCTCGTGTTGAGCGAGTTTGCTGGAGCGGCCGACGAACTCCGTCACGCGTTGCTCGTGAATCCGCACGACATTGCCGGCCTCAAAAACGCAATGATGCGAGCAATTACCATGCCGAAACGCGAGCGATCCCGCCGAATGCGGCTCCTTCGGAAGCGAGTGTTTGACAACGATGTTGCCAAGTGGTCAGCGCTATTTCTCGATACCCTCGTGCAAAGCTCGGTTCTTGGCGAAGGGTCGGGTGTCCATCCCGCGCGCCGAGGTGCGGGCGACGAATTCGATAATCCCGTCGCTGGTGCGTCATGACAGACGTCGATGTGACCGAGCGCGACGATGAGGGCCTGGGCGCGACGTTGCGAACCGCGATCAGACGTATTGCCGCGACAGACGCGCTCCTCGTTGCGCTCGATTTCGATGGCACGCTCGCGCGCGAAGTGGACGATCCGCTCGATGCGAGGCCGATCCCGTCGGCGGTGAGCGCGATCAAGCGCCTTGTCGATTCGCCCCTCACGACGGTCGCGCTCGTTTCGGGACGTGGGATTGCGAATCTCGCATCGGTCTCGGAAGCTCCCGATGCGGTGCTCCTCGTTGGATCGCACGGCGTCGAGTTTCATCACGACGGTCAGACGGGACTCGTGCTCGATGCCCACGAGCAATCAAAGCTCGAGACCCTTCGATCGGCGCTTGATCGCATCGCAAACGAGTACGCGGGCGTCCGTCTCGAGGTGAAGCCGGTCGGTTTTGCTCTTCACACGCGAGTCGCTACGAGCGAGCACGCGACCGAAGCGGCGTCGCGATCACGCGCAGAAGCGGTCGCCGCGGTTCCCGATCTCACGATTCGGTCCGGCAAACACGTGGTCGAATTTTCGGTGCGCGGAACAACCAAGGGAACCGCGATCAAGCGGTTGCGCCAATTGACGGGAGCGACCGCCGTCCTGTTTGCCGGCGATGACGTGACCGATGAAGACGCATTTTCAGTGCTCGGGCCCGGCGATTTGTCGTTGAAGTGCGGTCCGGGAGCGACGAACGCGACGTATCGAGTTGCGACGCCGGAGCTCGTCGCAAGCGCGTTGCACGTGCTTGCCGACCTTCGCGTGTGAAACACTCCGCATACGTCGCGACTAAACTCGCTTTCATGCCGGGAATTGACTCAAAACCGCGCAGTCGCGTTGTCACCGACGGGATCGAAGCGACGACGTCGCGCGGAATGCTTCGTGCCGTGGGGATGGGCGACGCCGATTGGGACAAACCTCAAATTGGAATCGCGAGCTCGTGGAACGAGATCACCCCGTGCAATCTCTCGCTTGATCGTCTCGCGCGCGCGTCGAAAGAGGGAGTATTTTCGGGCGGCGGTTATCCGTTGCAATTTGGCACGATTTCGGTTTCCGATGGAATCTCGATGGGTCACGAGGGAATGCATTTTTCTCTCGTGTCGCGTGAGGTGATTGCCGACTCGGTCGAGACGGTCATGCAAGCCGAACGGCTTGACGGGTCTGTGCTCCTCGCGGGGTGCGATAAGAGCCTTCCCGGGATGCTTATGGCGGCCGCGCGTCTCGATCTCGCGTCGATTTTTCTTTATGCCGGGTCGATTGCTCCGGGCTGGGTCACGCTGAGCGACGGGACGGAAAAAGACATCACGATCATTGACTCGTTTGAGGCCGTTGGTGCCGTCAAATCGGGTCGCTTGAGCGAGAGCGACGCGAAGCGAATTGAGTGCGCTTTTGCTCCGGGCGAGGGTGCGTGCGGGGGCATGTTTACCGCCAACACCATGGCGAGCGTCGCCGAGGCGCTGGGAATGAGTTTGCCGGGATCCGCGGCGCCGCCGTCTGCTGATCGCCGCCGCGATTATTTCGCGCATCGAAGCGGAGAGGCCGTCGTCGCGCTCTTGAACGGGGGCATCACCACGAGAGATATTTTGACGAAGTCGGCGTTTGAGAACGCTATTGCGGTCGCGATGGCGCTCGGTGGTTCGACGAACGTCGTGCTCCATTTGCTCGCAATCGCGCGCGAGGCAGAGGTTGATCTGACTCTCGCGGATTTCAATCGCATTGGTGATCGCGTCCCGCACATTGGGGACCTCAAGCCGTTTGGGAAATTCGTCATGAACGACGTCGACCGGCACGGCGGCGTCCCGACCGTCATGAAGGCACTCTTGGACGAGGGTTTGATCGACGGTGACGCCCTGACCGTCACGGGCAAAACAGTCGCTCAAAACTTCGCCGACATGACGATTGAACCTCTCGACGGCGTGGTCATTCGTCGCCTTGACGACCCCATTCACCCAACGGGCGGTCTGACAATCGTGACGGGATCGTTGGCACCCGAGGGTGCGGTCGTCAAAACCGCGGGATTCGATGCCGACGGTTTTGAAGGACCCGCGCGCGTATTCGAGGGCGAACGAGCCGCGATGGACGCGTTGACGGCCGGCGTGATCGCACCCGGCGATGCGGTCATTATCCGTTTCGAGGGTCCGAAGGGTGGCCCCGGTATGCGCGAAATGCTCGCGATTACCGCCGCAATTAAAGGCGCGGGATTGGGGCGCGATGTACTACTGTTGACCGACGGGCGATTCTCAGGCGGAACAACCGGCTTGTGCATCGGCCACATTGCACCGGAGGCGGTTGATGGGGGACCCATTGGGCTCGTACGCGACGGTGATCGTATTCGAGTCGACATCGCGGCTCGAGTGATCGATTTACTCGTCGATGAGGCCACGCTGTCAACTCGCCGCGTGCAGTGGGTTCCGCCCCCACCGCGCTACACGCGCGGTGTTCTCGCAAAATACGTCACGCTCGTTCGGTCTGCCGCCGAGGGTGCAATCACGGGATAGCGCGACGTGCTTTGCGAGACAATCGACCTCAATCACCAGTCTCACTCGAAGGGACCAGCTCCATGCCCAGCGAATCCTCTTCCGCCGCAAACGCGCAGCGCGCGCCCGTGCGGCGCCGCCCGCCGCACGCCGAATCGGGTGCGACGACTGAATCGGGTTCCGGCGACGTTCTGACGGGATCGGGAGCGATTCTCCGGTCGCTCGAAATTCTCGGAGTGACCGACGTTTTTGGACTCCCGGGCGGCGCGATCATTCCCTTCTATGACGAACTCATGGCGTCGAAGACGATACGCCACGTTCTCGTGCGTCATGAACAGGGTGCGGGGCACGCGGCAGAGGGATACGCCGCGGCGAGCGGGCGTGTGGGCGTTGCGATTGCGACGTCGGGTCCCGGCGCGACCAATCTCGTGACCGCAATTGCGGATGCCTACATGGACTCGGTGCCAATTGTTGTCATCACCGGCCAAGTGTTTTCGACTCTCATGGGGACCGATGCGTTTCAAGAGGCTGACATTGTCGGGATAACCATGCCGATCACGAAGCACTCTATCCTCGTGACGAAGCCGGACGATGTGCCCATGACGCTCGCGGCCGCTCACCACATTGCGTCGACCGGGCGTCCGGGTCCGGTCTTGGTCGATGTCACGAAAGACGCGCAACAGGATTCTGCGCCGTTTGTGTGGCCAACGACACTAAACCTCCCGGGCTATCGTCCCGTCGCGAAAGCGAACAACGCGAAGATTCTCGCAGCGGCGCGCCTTCTCGCGGGTTCGTCGAAACCCGTCCTCTACGTCGGGGGTGGTGTAATTCGGGCGCGAGCGTCGGCTGAACTGGCGGTCTTCGCCGAGGCGGTTGGTGCTCCGGTTGTCACGACGCTCATGGCACGCGGAGCATTTCCCGACTCTCATCCGCTGCACCTCGGGATGCCGGGCATGCACGGCTCGGTTCCCGCAGTGCTGAGCTTGCAAGAGTCCGATCTCATTGTCGCGCTTGGTGCTCGATTCGACGACCGAGTCACGGGCAAGGTCGCTCATTTCGCACCCAACGCCACAATCGTGCACGTCGACATCGATCCCGCGGAAATTTCGAAGATTCGCGCGGCCGACGTTCCGATTGTCGCGGATGCGAAAGAAGCACTACTCGGACTCACGGATGCGTTTTGCGCGCTCACGAACCGAGCGCCGCTTGACGTGGCCGAGTGGTGGACGTATTTGCACGGGTTGAAAAAGAAGTTTCCGCTGGGTTATTCGCCGACGACCGACGGGCTCATGGCTCCGCAAGAGGTCATTTCGCGAATTGGTTCGCTCACCGGTCCCGAGGGAATATTTACGTCGGGCGTCGGCCAACATCAAATGTGGGCCGCGCAGTTCATCCGCTATGAGCGCCCCAATTCCTGGCTGAACTCGGGCGGTGCCGGCACGATGGGTTATGCGGTCCCCGCCGCGATGGGAGCGAAGGTTGCCGAACCGGACCGAGTCGTGTGGGCGATTGACGGCGACGGGAGTTTTCAAATGACGAATCAAGAGCTCGCGACGTGCACTATCAACAACATCCCGATTAAGGTCGCGATCATTAACAATTCGTCGTTGGGAATGGTTCGCCAGTGGCAGACCCTTTTCTACGAGGGCAGGCACTCGTTTACGAGTCTCAATACGGGGCATGAAACCCAAATGATTCCCGATTTTGTCACGCTTGCAGAAGCCTACGGTGCCCTCGGTATTCGAGTCACACAACTCGAGGACGTCGACGCTGCGATCCGTCGAGCGCTCGAGACGAATGATCGACCCGTCGTCATCGACTTTGTCGTGAGTCGCGATTCGATGGTGTGGCCGATGGTCCCCCAGGGCCTCAGTAACAGTGCCGTGCAACACGCGCTTGATCACGTGCCCGAATGGGAAGGGGAGTGAGTTATGACAACGCATATTCTGAGTCTCCTCGTTGAAGACAAGCCCGGCCTGTTGACCCGCGTGGCGGGGCTTTTTGCTCGGCGCGGCTTTAACATTGAGTCGCTCGCGGTGGGAGGTAGCGAAATTGCGGATCTGTCGCGCATGACGATTGTTGTCGACGTCGACAAGCTGCCTCTCGAGCAAGTGACAAAACAGCTCAACAAGCTCATAAACGTTATTAAGGTCGTCGAACTTGACTCGCGTCACACGGTTCACCGCGAACACCTGCTCGTTAAGGTGCGAGCCGACAACGCGACCCGATCCCACATTCTTGAGGTGGCCGCGCTTTTTCGTGCCAAGGTGGTCGATGTGTCGTCTGAAGCCCTCATCATTGAGATCACGGGTGATTCTGAAAAGACGCGCGCCTTCTTGCAAGTTCTCGAACCCTTTGGGATTCGCGAGTTGGCCCAATCGGGCCTTCTTGCTCTGGGTCGCGGTCCACGATCAGTTTCCGAGCGTGCCCTCAAGGCCTAGTGCGTGTGCGCTGCCGCGGTCAGCGGGAGTGCACACGCCAATTCTCACCACGACACGAAAAAAGGAGTACACACTGTGACCGAGATTTTCCACGACGCAGACGCTGACCTTTCGATTATTCAAGGGAAGAAGGTTGCCGTCATAGGCTATGGTTCGCAAGGGCACGCCCACGCCCTCAATCTTCGAGATTCCGGCGTCGAGGTCGTCGTCGGGCTCAAAGCCGGATCGACGTCGAAATCGAAAGCCGAAGAGAGTGGCTTGAGGGTCGCGTCGGTTGCCGACGCGTCGGCGTGGGCGGACGTGATCGTCGTCCTCGCGCCCGACCAGGTTCAACGCCACGTCTACGCGGACGACATTCAGCCTCACCTCGCAGACGGAAAAGCGCTCGTCTTTGGCCACGGATTTAATATCCGGTTTGGCTACATCCACGCGCCCGCGGGAGTTGACGTCGTGCTCGTCGCACCTAAGGGGCCGGGACACATCGTCCGGCGCGAGTTCGAGGCGGGGCGGGGTGTTCCCGTGATTGTCGCGGTCGAGGTTGACGCGACGGGGTCGGCGTGGGAGCTCGCGTGGTCGTACGCGAAAGCGATTGGTGGACTGCGAGCAGGTGCGATCAAGACGACGTTCACGGAAGAAACCGAAACCGATCTTTTTGGCGAGCAAGCTGTGTTGTGTGGAGGAACGTCGCAACTCGTGCAATACGGCTTTGAGACGCTCGTCGAAGCCGGTTATCAACCGCAAATCGCGTACTTCGAGGTCTTGCACGAGCTCAAGCTCATTGTCGATCTCATGTGGGAGGGTGGCATTGCGAAGCAGCGGTGGAGCGTGTCGGATACCGCCGAATACGGCGACTACGTTTCTGGTGGGCGCGTTATTGATCCGCACGTCAAAGAGAATATGAAGGCGGTTCTCGCCGACATTCAAGACGGCACGTTCGCAAAGCGTTTCATAGCCGATCAGGACGCTGGCGCTCCCGAGTTCTTCGCTCTCCGTAAAAAGGGCGAGGAACACCCGATTGAACAAACCGGGCGCGAACTCCGCGCGCTGTTTTCGTGGAACGCGGTCAACGACGACTACGTCGACGGAAGCGCGTCGCGGTAGCGGCCGCTGTTTCGGCACCCGTGCCGCGTGAGACCGGTGAGACGCTTCGCCGAACTCGACTAAAGTTGAGGTGCCCGCGCACTCGTGTCGCGGGTCACCTCCCCCCTCACCGCCCCAATTTGAAGGGTGTACCCCGTGCACAAACCGGTCGTTCTCGTTGCCGAAGAACTCTCGCCGGCGACCGTCGAGGCACTCGGCCCCGACTTCACGATTCGCGCGGTCGATGGCACCGACAGGGCGGCACTCCTGGCCGCGATCGCCGATGTCGATGCGGTCTTGATTCGGTCTGCCACGCGGATCGATGCCGAGGTGATCGCCGCGGCCACACGACTTCGGGTTATCGCTCGTGCGGGCGTTGGCCTCGACAACGTCGACATCAAGGCGGCCACCGTGGCCGGAGTCATGGTCGTGAACGCGCCCACGTCGAATGTCATCTCGGCCGCCGAGCTGACAATAGGACACATGCTCAGTCTTGCCCGGCATATTCCTCGCGCAACCGCGTCGCTCAAGGCGGGCGAGTGGCGGCGCTCCGCGTTTACCGGCACCGAAATCCACGGCAAGACCGTCGGCATTGTCGGTTTCGGACGAATTGGCCAGCTTGTCGCGGCCCGTCTTCACCCGTTTGACGTCGCAATTATCACGTTCGATCCGTATGTTACGGCCGCGCGCGCGTCTCAACTCGGTGTCGAATGCGTGACGTTCGACGATCTCTTGCGGCGCAGCGACTTCATTACGATCCACGTGCCCAAGACTCCTGAAACCGTGGGCCTCATTGGCGATGCCGCATTCGCGACGATGAAGAACTCCGCAGTCGTCATTAATGTCGCTCGAGGCGGTCTCATCGATGAGGACGCGCTCGACCGCGCGCTTCGCAATGGCACGATTGCGGGCGCGGGGATTGACGTATTCGAGACCGAGCCGAGCGCGCACATGCCGTTCTTTGATTGTGACAACGTGATCGTTACTCCGCACCTCGGTGCCTCGACCGTCGAAGCGCAAGAAAAGGCCGGTGTTGCTGTTGCCCGGTCTGTTCGACTCGCGCTTGCGGGCGAAGTGGTTCCCGACGCCGTCAACGTCGCTGGCGGAATAATCGATTCGTCGGTTCGACCGGCGATTCCGCTCGCCGAGAAGCTTGGTCGCGTTTTTTCTGGTCTCGCGGACGGTCCGTTGACGAGTCTTGACATCGAGGTTCGGGGCGAGCTGGCCGAATTCGACGTGAGCGTTCTCAAGCTCGCCGCACTCAAAGGGGTCTTTGCTCACGTGGTTACCGACACGGTCTCGTACGTCAACGCTCCACTCGTCGCCGAACAGCGCGACGTTGACGTGCGTCTCGTCGTTGACCGCGTTTCTGAAGACCATCGAAGTGTCGTCACCCTTCGCGGGTCACTCGCAAATGGCCGGCAAATTTCCGTTGCGGGAACGCTCACCGGCTCGAGTGGGATCGAAAAGATCGTCGGAATTAACGGTTATGACCTCGAAGTGCCCTTCGCGAGTCACCTCGTCGTTTTGGTGTACGAGGATCGTCCCGGGATTGTTGCCGTATACGGTCAGAAGTTTGGCGAGGCCGATATTAACATTGCCGGCATGCAAGTCGCTCGGCACGAAGCCGGGGGCAAGGCGCTGACCGTGCTCACGATTGATTCACCCGCGTCGGGGGAGTTGCTCGAGTCGCTGCGAACCGCAATTCGCGCGGATGTCGTCAGCGCGATTGATATTTCTGACAGTTAAACGGAGTACAGCGTGTCGCGACAGATTAATCTCGCAGTCATTCCCGGTGATGGAATCGGTCCCGAGGTCGTCGATCAAGCGCTCGCGGTTCTCGAGGCGGTCACGCGTGCGAACGACACGCGCGTTGCGATGACCCATTTTTCCCTCGGGGCGGACCGGTACCGGGAGACGGGCGACGTTCTTCCCGACGACGATCTCGAGTCACTGCGCACCCACGACGCGATTTTGCTCGGGGCGGTCGGCGGCGATCCGCGCGACCCTCGACTCGCCGACGGGATCATTGAGCGCGGCCTGTTGCTTCGCTTGCGTTTTGCGTTTGACCAGTACGCGAACGTGCGGCCCGCGGTGCTGTATCCCTCGGTCGCGAGTCCGCTCGCGGCGCCGGGTGAGATTGACTTCGTGATTATTCGAGAGGCGACCGAGGGGTCCTACATCAGTAACGGGGGAATATTGCGCCGCGATACATCGGCAGAAGTCGCGAGCGAGGTGTCGATCAACACGGCATTTGGCGTTGAACGCGTGGTTCGATTCGCATTTGCGCGCGCAGCAGCTCGACCGAGGAAGAAACTCACCCTCGTGCACAAGACAAACGTTCTCACCTTCGCGGGAAGCCTGTGGCGCCGGACAGTCGAGGCGGTCGCGAGCGAGTTCGCCGACGTCGAGGTCGACTATTTTCACGTTGACGCGGCAACAATTGCGATGGTGACGAATCCGAGCGCGTTCGACGTCATTGTTACCGACAATCTTTTCGGCGACATCGTGACCGATTTGGCCGCCGCGATTTGCGGGGGAATCGGGCTCGCGGCGTCGGCGAATATCAATCCGGACGGTGCTTTTCCCAGTATGTTCGAGCCCGTTCACGGTTCGGCTCCCGATATTGCCGGTCAACAGCGGGCCGACCCGACCGCGGCGATTCTCTCGGTCGCGCTCCTTCTCAATCACCTCGGCATGAGCAATGCGGCCGATCACGTGACGAGTGCCGTGAAAGCCGATCTGGCGACGAGAGGCGACCGCGGGTCGCGAACCACGAGAGAGATTGGCAACGCGATTATTTCGCACGTGTGACGCGCGGAGCGTTACCATCCAGGAGACAGGTTTTGTTCCAGACAGGAATTGCGCATGACACCACCGACGCGCGAGCGATCATCGTGCCCGCTCGCATTTACCGTGATCCCGTCGTCGTTTCAACGGGACCACAGTGAGCGAGAAGCGATCCTTGCCAACCCCGGGTTCGGCACGTCCTTTACCGATCACCTCGTGCGCATCTCGTGGACGACAGACGCGGGCTGGCACAATGCGTCGGTAGAGCCGTATCGGCCCGTCGTGCTCGATCCGGCCGCCGCGGTGTTCCACTACGCCCAAACGATTTTTGAGGGCCTCAAAGCGTTTCGGCACGCAGACGGCTCGATACGGGTCTTCCGGCCCCGAGCAAACGCAGCGCGGTTCCAATTGTCGGCGCGCCGCTTGGCAATGCCCGAGCTTGCGATTGACGATTTTATCGAGTCGATCCGCCGGTTGGTTGCCGTGGACGCGAGCTGGGTGCCGTCCGCTCGAGAAACGAGTCTCTATATTCGACCGTTTCTCTTCGCGAGCGAGGCGTATCTGGGGGTGCGCTCGGCGAGAAAATTTGACTACTACGTCATTGCGAGCCCCGCGGGTCCGTACTTCGCCGACGGAGTGAAGCCCGTCACAATTTGGCTATCAACGGAGTTCTCGCGAGCGGGCAAGGGCGGCATGGGGTCGGTCAAGGCGGGAGGAAACTATGCCGCCTCACTCTTGCCTCAATCGCACGGGCACGAGCACGGGAGCGATCAAGTCGTGTTTCTCGACGCGGCCGAGGGACGCTACGTCGAAGAATGTGGCGGCATGAACGTCTTCTTTGTCTACAAGAGTGGCGCGCTCGTCACTCCCGCGTCCGAGAACATTCTCGAGGGCATCACGAAGGATTCGGTCATTCAGCTCGCGCGTGATCGCGGGTTCCCTGTTGAGCAGCGGCCATTTCTCATCGACGAGTGGCGCGACGGTGTGGCCTCGGGTGACATTACCGAGGTGTTTGCGTGTGGCACGGCCGCGGGTATCACGCCGATTTCTCAATTGCGTTCGACGGAGTGGGTCGTGGGCGACGAAAATTCACCGTCGGGAGACGTCACGTTAGCACTGCGCCGCGACCTCACCGACATTCAATACGGGCGCACACCGGATCGCCACGGCTGGCTCATGAGGGTCGACTCGTGAAGGTTGCCCGGTTTCGCCACGAAACTACAATTTCCTTTGGAATTCTCGATGAAGAGTCTGACGAGTTTGTTGTCGTGAACGGGGATCCGGTTTTCGGTGGTTTCGATTCGACGGCCGAGCGCGTGCCCGTCGACGATGTGAAGCTCTTGGCACCCGTTATTCCGCGCTCGAAGATTATCGGCGTCGGTAAAAACTTTTCCGACCATGCCGCGGAGATGGGAGAGCACCCCCCAGAATCTCCGATTCTCTTTCTCAAACCGAACACGTCTATCATCGGTCCCGGCGACGAAATCGTCTTGCCCCGCGAGAGCGAGCGCGTTGATCACGAGGGCGAGCTCGCGGTCGTGATTGGCAGCGTCGCTCGCAACGTGCGCGCGGACGACGTCGCCGACGTGATATTTGGCTTGACGATTGCCAACGATGTCACGGCCCGCGACATCCAACGCGACGAGGGACAGTGGACGCGCGCAAAAGGGTACGACACATTTTGCCCAATCGGCCCCGTGATTGAAACGGAGCTCGCGTGGAGCGACCTTGATCTCGAGACCCGCGTGAACGGAACCGTGCGGCAAAGCGCCAATACGGGCGACATGGTTCACGGCATCCCAGAAATCATTGCGTTTGCGTCACGAGTCTTTACGCTTCTTCCGGGCGATCTGATTCTCACGGGTACGCCGTCTGGAATCGGCCCGATTCACAACGGAGACTCGGTTGCGATTGACATTCGCGGCATTGGAACGCTCGTCAATCCGGTGGTGGCACGCTGATGAGCCGCGAAGTCTCGTCTTATCCGGTGTCGACGGCGACCGGCCCCGACGTGCGAGTGCGGTTTTGCCCGTCGCCCACCGGCACCCCGCACGTCGGTCTCATCCGCACGGCGCTGTTCAACTGGGCGTATGCGCGGCACAACCGTGGCACGTTTATCGTCCGAATCGAAGACACCGATGCGGCTCGCGATAGCGACGAAAGCTACGCACAGCTCGTCGACGCGTTAAGGTGGCTCCACCTCGATTGGGACGAGGGTGTTGAGGTGGGTGGACCAGACGCGCCCTATCGCCAATCGCAACGGAGCGACATTTACCGTGACGTCGTCGGCACGCTCGTGGCGTCGGGTCACGTGTATGAGAGTTTTTCGACGGCAGACGAAATCGAGAGTCGAAATCGGGCGCGGGGTCTCGACCCGAAGCGCGGTTATGACAATTTTGATCGAGACCTCACTGATTCGCAGCGCAGCGCGTTTCGAGCGCTCGGGCGCGTGCCCGCCCTTCGATTGCGCGTGCCCGACGAAGAGCGATCTTTCGACGACCTCGTGCGAGGGCCTATTACCTTTCCATCGGGGTCGTCGAGCGATTTCGTCGTGGTTCGCCCGTCCGGCGATCCCCTGTATACGCTTGTCAATCCCGTCGACGACGCCCTCATGCGTGTGACGCACGTTCTTCGCGGCGACGACCTGCTGTCGAGTACTCCGAGACAAATTGCGCTGTACCACGCTTTGATTGACGTCGGTATTGCCGAGTGGGTTCCTCGATTTGGGCATCTTCCCACCGTGCTCGGAGCGGGCAATACCAAGCTCTCGAAGCGCCAACCCGAATCCAACGTCTTTGTCCACCGCGACCGCGGTTTCATCCCCGAGGGACTCGTCAACTATTTGGCGCTCTTAGGGTGGTCGCTCACTCATGATCGCGATGTGTTCAGCGTTGACGAACTCGTTTCGGCGTTTGATGTCGTCGATGTCAATCCCAACCCGGCGCGATTCGATCTGACCAAGGCCGAATCAATTAACGGCGACCATATTCGAAACCTTGACGTCATGGATTTCGCGCAGCGCACGATCCCGTATCTCGTGGCCAACGGAATCGTGGCCGATCCGCCAACGCGTGCCGAACGCTCGACGATTTTTGAGTTGGCCCCTCTTGTTCAGGAGCGAATCGCGTTGCTCGGCGAGGTTCCCGAGCTCGTGGCGCCATTTTTTTCCGATGACGATGAGTTCGAGTTCCGGGCAGACGCGCTGGCGGGTTTGAACGAAAGGGCGGGAGAGGTCGCGACCGCGGCAATCGCCTCGCTCGACGCCATCGGGATCGAGGAGTGGACGCACGATCAAATCCGTTCCGCGCTGGAGGCGAGCCTTGTGCACGAACGCGGTCTTAAACCGCGAGTGGCCTTCGGCGTCGTTCGGGTCGCTGTGTCGGGTCGCCGCATTTCACCTCCGCTTTTCGAATCGTTGCAAGTTCTTGGCAAGCGGTCGACGATTGCTCGGCTCACCCGGTTTTCCGAGCACATCTCATCGTGACGATTGATGTCGTTGTCATAGGCGCTGGTCCCGCCGGGCTTTCCGCGGGCCTTAATCTCGCGCGCTCGAGACGAACCGTCCTGGTGGTCGACAGCAACCGCCCTCGGAACGCCCCAACGTTGCGGTCTCACGGTTTCTTGACTCGCGACGGCATCTCACCGCTCGAATTGCGAGCGGTGGGGCGGGCAGAGCTTGCGAGGTATCCAGAAGCGCAATATGAGCAGGCGCGAGTGAGCACAATCGCCGCGACGGAGTCGGGCCGTTTTGCTGTCTCGATATCGGAAAATCGCGGCGGGGCAAATCGCACGGTGAACGCTCGCTCCGTTTTGATCGCGTCGGGTCTTGTCGAGACGTTGCCCGATATCGAGGGCGTGCGCGTTTTCTACGGAACGAGTCTTCACAGTTGTATTGAGTGCGATGCATACGAAAAGAGCGATGTGCCCGTGGCACTCATCGGCGAAACCGACGATCTTGTCGAAAGGGCCGGGCTGATTTCTCAGTGGAGTCCGGACGTGATTGTATTCACTAATGGCGTCGGCGAAATTTCGGTCGACGCCGAAACGGCTCTCGAGCGGCGCGGTATTCGCACCGAGCGCCGTACAGTCGCCGCTATTGAGGGAGAGCGCGGTGAGATGACCGCCGTCGTATTGTGTGATGGCGAGCGAGTCGCACGGCGCGGCGGATTTGTGCGTCCCACGTGGTCCACGAGTTGTGATTACGCCGCCGGACTCGGCATCGGGATCGACGACGAGGGCTTTGTCACGGTCGATCCCGACGGGCGCACGACCGTTCCCGGAGTATACGCAGCCGGCGATTCGGCTTCCCCGGGGCCCGTGCAAATGATTGTCGCGGCCGGATCGGGTGCGCGCGCGGCCGCCACCATTAACCGTGATCTCATCGGCCTCTGACCGAGCGTCACGTCCGCGAGGGAATGCACCGAGTGACCTACCGTAAGATATTGGAGGCGGTTGGTGCTGCTGTTCGGTGCAATCTGTGGGGTATGGTGTAATTGGCAACACGGCTGATTCTGGTTCAGTTGTTCTTGGTTCGAGTCCAGGTACCCCAGCAACACGTGCGCTTCTAGATTTCGAGCGTTTCGTTGGGTTCGAGAGAGATAAATTCTCCACCGCCTTGCTTCGTTGCCCACTCGATTCGGGAATTCGCCAAGTGCTTTCCCGCAGCAGACAGCACCATTTCGTGGGTCGAAAAACTGCGCCGGGGCCCAACCGCGAGGACGAAATCAATCACATCGCCGATTTTTAGCCACGGTGCACCCGAGGGAACCGCGAGGGTGTCTACGTCGACTCCCGAGGGAATCGTAAACGAATCGCCCGGATAATAGAGTGCGTCATTGACCAACACACCAACATTGTCGACAACCGGGATTGACGAGTGAATCAGGGCGTGTTGCGATCCGAAAAACCTGAGCGAGAACGGTCCCGCGGTGACGGTATCGCCGTCGCTTACCTCACTCACGTCGAATCCAGCCGCGGCGGACACGACGCCCGCGGGTCCGAAAATTCTCACTGACGGATTTTCGTTCGAAATGCGCCCCAATTGCTCGGGCGTCCAGTGATCGACGTGTTCGTGAGTTAACACGACGGCGACCGTTTGACCGACGTCGTCGAGCGGCGCCGAGAACGTTCCGGGGTCGACAATCAGTTTCGATCCGGAATCCTCGAGGATAAGGGTCGCGTGTTGCATTTTTGTTAGTCGCATGGTGTCAGCTAATACCCGCCCGAGCGGACGCGCAAGGTCCCTCGGCATGGCCGAGTTTGGTTGTTCCCGATGATCGTGGGATACTCGTGGGGCTGCAAGCACGGCCCCATCGTTTAGCGGCCCAGGACATCGCCCTCTCACGGCGGTAACGCGGGTTCGAATCCCGCTGGGGTCACATCATCCCGCTTTTCTTCCCCCGGTGTGAGAGAAGGGCGCTTGTTGCACGGTTAACCCGAAGAACCTAGTGCACGGATTGGATGACTGTCATGTCAACAGTGAATCGACGCTCGTTTGTTTTCTTGGCCGCGGGAGGTGCCGTTGGTGCTCTGGCCGCAGTTCCCCCCGCGCTCAGCGCGAGTGCGAATCCGGCGCTCTCGGAAAAGGCTTCCGTTTCGCGTGTCCCGCAGGAAATTGCCGATAAATACGGACTCGACACGAACTGGTATGGCAAGTACATTAACGCGTGGGGCGTGCCCATTCTCGGCTCTAACAGGCTCGACGATGCGACGCTCGTGCGGGCCAGGACTCAAATGGGAACGCTCTTGTGGACGTACCCCTGGTGGCCGGTTCCCGAGTTGAGCCGGCGCAACGTTCGAGTCGTACTTGCGGCGCGAGGCGAGCACATGAGCGACATTCCCGAGGTATACGCCGAGTACGGTTCGGTTCTCAATGATCGCACGCGGTGGGGTGGTGGCAGAACGTTTGACGAGGCGTATTGGGGTGGAATGGGAGCAACGGATCGCGTTCCGCTCTCCGTTGGTACAGAGGCGAACCTTATCGACAATTATGACAACGAGAACGTGTTTGTCCACGAATTCGGCCACACCCTCATGGACATGTCGTTGTCACACATTGATACGAACTTCTCTCCTGAATTGCAGAATGCGTGGGATTCGGCGAATGCGACCGGGCGATGGAATAACACGTACGCTGGTTCGGCCATGAAAGAGTATTGGGCCGAAGGCGTCCAGACGTATTTCAACGTCGGTAGGCCCGGCCCGGTTGGCGGAAACGGCATTAATAACGACGTTTACACGCGGGACAGACTGAAAGAGTATGATCCGCCACTCTTCGCGCTTCTTAATCGAGTGTTTCGTGGAGCGTCGCTGAGGACGTGACCTTCTTGGGGGGATTGGGTATTCCTTTTTTCTCGAATGTGTGAGACAGTATGGGGTGCTCGTTGCACGGTTGACCCGAAGAACCTAGTGCATTGATTGGATGACTCTTATGTCAGCTATAAATCGACGACCTCTTTTCGCCTTGACAGCTTTTCTTTCGGTGAGTGCGCTGGTTGCGGTGCCCGCATCGATAAGCGCGAGCGCGACGTCTGAAACCTCGGCCCAGTCCGTTGTTTCTGGCGTACCGCGGGATATTGCCGATAAATATCGACTCGACACGAACTTTTACGGCAAATATATTGACGCGTGGGGCGTACCCGTCCTTGGTTCGCGCAGCGTTGACGACGCGACGTTGATACGCGCCAAGAACGAGATGGGAACCTTGCTATGGACGTATCCGTCGTGGCCGGTTCCCTCGCTGAACCGCCACAATATTCGAGTAGTCATCACGGCGCGCGGCGAGCGGATGAGCAATATTCCCGAAGTGAACGCGATTTTTGGTACTTCTCTCGATGACAGGTATTGGGGCGGAATGGGAGCGACTGATAGCCTTCCGATTTCGGTGGGAACAGAGGCCAATCTCATGGACAACCTGAACGGTGAGAACGCGTTTGTTCACGAGTTCGGCCACACGCTCATGGAAATGGCGTTGCAATACGATGACGCGACATTCATGCCTGAACTGCGAAGCGCGTGGAATGCGGCGCTCGCCGCTGGTCGATGGAGGAATACGTACGCCGGGTCAGCAATGCGCGAGTATTGGGCCGAGGGCGTCCAGAGTTACTTCGACGTGAATCACACCGGTCCGGTTGGTGGCGACGGCGTTCACAACGAGGTCAGTACGCGCGCCAGGCTGACAACGTATGACGCGCCACTCTTCGCGCTGTTGGATCGAGTGTTTCATGGAGCGTCGCTGAGGTCGTGACCCGTGTGCGGGGGTGAATTTTTGTTCGGAACGCGCGGGAATATGGGCGGTGCGCAATCGACAAACGGTGGGCAAACTGGCATCATGACGCGCAGAAGACACGATCCTTTAACAAAATAAGGAACCACCACAAATGGCCCCTGATGCGCCCACCGGCCCTCCGGTGATACGCAGTGACACCGAATTAATCGATCTGACTCGCGGGGGTGACAGTGGCGCATTTGGCGAGCTGTGGCACCGTCACGCGCGCGCCGCGACCGCGGTTGCACGATCATATACGACGTCGTTTGATTCCGATGATCTTGTCTCCGAGGCGTTTGCGAAAATCTTCCACTCGATGCGAAATGGTGGTGGTCCGACGCTCGCATTTCGCCCGTACTTATTCACGACCGTCAGAAACACGGCCATTGCGTGGGCGCGCGCGAAGCACGACACGTCGATTGGCGCGATCGAGGAGGTTCCCGATCCGCACTTATCAGACGAGACGAGATCTGCTGCGATTGATCGAGAGTTCGCGATTCGCGCATTTCGCTTGTTGCCCACTCGATGGCAACAAGCCCTGTGGTACAGCGAGGTGGAGAGTCTCTCTCCGCAAAAGGTCGCGCCACTCTTGGGCATCAAACCGAACGCGGTTGCCGCGCTCAATTATCGGGCGCGCGAGGGGTTGAGGCAAGCGTGGATTCGAGCGCACCTCGCGTCGGCACCGGGCGGTACGGAGTGTCACTGGGCCCTCGAGTATTTGGGTTCGTATGTTCGAAACGGACTCGGTAAACGCGACGTCGTGCGCGTGGAAAAACACCTGAAATCGTGCGAGCGGTGCGCGCACATGCTCGTGGAAGCCAATAACGTGGGGTCGGAGCTTTCGAGGCTGATGATGTGTCCGGCCAATTCCGACGCCGCCACGACGGCGAACCCAACGACCGGCAATTCCGTCGGCGGAGTACCCGTGGGACCGCGCGCAGCGGACGACTCGTAGATTTCGAGGCGCGAGCGGGCGACAACTCACGATTTGTCGTGCCGTGTCAGAACGTGTTGATTTCTGGCTCGTTCATGTTAGCGTAATGAGTGGCCCACATGATTGTGAGTGCTTTTTGCCCTGAGGGGGGGACGAACGATGCGTATCACTAATAGAGGCCAATTTGCCTTGCGGGCGGCGCGCGTTAGGCGGCTTCTGGCGTCACTCGGCGCCTTGTCGCTCGCCGGCTTGTTGCTCGTTCCGTTAGGAATTCTCGGGGTTCACGAGTCGGCTTTTGCGCAGGGGCCTGCGTTTGCAGTACAGAAAATAGTCAGCGGTACGCCTCTCTCGCCGGCCCCAACCAGCTACACGGCGACTCTAACGTGTACTCCTCCCGGTGGTTCGCCGACCGTAACATCGGTGACGGTCCTCGCTGACGGCACGATTTTTTTTGTGCCGGGTGGTGTCCCCGCTAACTCATCGTGCACAATCGTCGAGACCAATCCGCCCGCGGGTGCGGTCGTGACGTACGACTTGAATGGGAGTCCGATCACCGCGGGGGTCGCGTTCAATGTTGGGTCGAACGGTGCCGTCGTGCACATCACCAACACCTTTCCCGCGCAAGTCGCCGTGAGGGCCCAAAAAGCGCTCGTCAACACCACACCGACATCGCCCGTGCCGGCGACATTCGATGCAACGCTGATTTGCACTCCGGCCGGGGGCACCGCGCTTCCGGCGGTCCAAGTGTCACTTCCTGCGGACGGAACCGTCGTGTCAACTCCGGGAATCTTCGTTGGTTCGTCGTGCACGATCAATGAGACCACGCCACCAGCGGGCGCGACCGTGACGTACAGCCCCAGTGCGACGTTCATCGTCGGACCCAATGGCGCCGACGTGACGGTTACAAATGAATTTTCTACTATGACCATCACCAAGACTCTCGCGGGGCTGGGCGCTCAAGCCTTCGCACACCACACGTTTCATTTTTTTCTGACATGCGTGTCACCGACTGGAGATCCAGTTCCAGGGCTCACGGACTTCCCGGTCGGCATCGCAGGTACGGGGCTCGTCGACACCATCATTCATTCCGACCCGATCGGCGGAATGCCAGTGGGTTCCATGTGCACGGCTTTCGAGGCGCCGCTATTTGGCGAGGTTGGGCCGAGTATTCCCCCGACGAACTCAGGTCCGGTGACGATCATCGCGGGCACCGGCAACCAAATTGATTTCGTCAATCACTATTCGGCCGGCACAGTCAGTGTCGCAAAGACCGTGTCGGGCGCCGAGTCGAATTCGCCCGAGGTGCAGGGAGCCTCGTTCTCGTTCGATGTGACGTGCGAAATTGACGTGCCGGAGTCAGCGTCGGGAGGAACGATACGATTGCCGCTCTATCACCACACCTTGACCGTTCGTGCGGGTGAAAAGGCAACCGCGCTCGATCCGACGGGGAACCCCCTTTTGCTTCCCGGCGGTTCCCACTGCTTTGCGACGGAGACGGTGACCAACGGCGCGAGCCAATCGATCATTTCGAACACCACATTCGATACCGGTGTCGTCATCACGAGTGATCCGGGCGAGGGGAACTTCATGATTGACCAGGCGGTCACAATTGAGGCGACGAACATTTTCGAAGGGCCCGCTACCGTGCCTGCCGCACTCGCTCTTGCCTCCGCCGGTGATGCGCTCACGTCGCACAGTGTTTTCGGTGCGTTTCTTTTCGGCACGGGGATCGTCCTGTTGGTCATGACCAGCAGGCGCCGCGTATAGCGCGCCCGTGAAGTACAAGGTCAAACCGGGCGGCACCATTCGGGGTGCGTTGCCGACCATAACCACGACGTGTAGATTGACAATCTACGGAACAACGCAATGGGTCAACGCGCGATTTGCCGTGCCGTGTCAGGATGTGTTGATTTTTGGCTCTTTCATGTTAAAGTGATGAGTGGCCCACATGATTGTGAGTGCTTTTTGCCCTGAGGGGGGACGAACGATGCGAAACACTAGTAAAGGCCAATCTGCATTGCCCGCGCCGCGCGTGAGGCGAGTTCTGGCGTCACTCGGCGCATTGTCGCTCGCCGGCATGTTGCTCGTTCCGTTAGGAATTCTCGGGGTTCACGAGTCGGCTTTTGCGCAGGCGGCCCCCGTCACGATTGGCGTGTTGAAAACAGTTGTCGGCCCACCTCCTGCGGGGGCGAATTTTACCGTGCTTGTGACGTGCACTCCCCCGGGCGGCGCGCCAGGCACGCCGGTTCCATTCGTGTTTTCGGCCACAGGGGGATTGGTGACCGTGCCCGGGTTCGTCGATGGGTCGTCGTGTACGGCAACCGAACCAAATCCGCCAGTGGGAGCGACCGTCACTATTGACCACCCCACCTTTACGGCTACCACAGATTTTCAAGTTACTGTGACCAACACCTTCAGGGAGCCAACGACTATCGGCATACAAAAGGTTGTCGTGGGGACGGCTCCGGCTCCGGCGCCTGCTGACTACGCGGTGACACTGTCGTGCGCGCTCCCAGGGGAAGCGCCTATCAGTTTTCCGGTGCCGCCCCTTATTCCTGGGGCTCCTGCTACGGTGATTCCGGGAATTCTTAGTGATTCATCGTGCACGGTCAACGAGACCAGCCCGCCGGCGGGAGCCGCCGTTACATACTCCCCGAGCCCCACGGTTACCGTGCAATTCGGCGTAGACACGCTTGTCGTTGTGACAAATACGTATACCTCGCCTGCACCTGCACCTGCACCTGCACCTGCACCTGCACCTGCACCTGCACCTGCACCGGTAGAGCAGGCTCCCGCGGCCCCTGAACTAGCAGCGTCCGGTGATGCGGGCAGCCAATTGATTCCATTGGGTGCACTTGCGGTTGGCCTAGGAATCGTTGTCGTATTGATGCGACGAAGGCGCCACGCATAACTCGTTTCTGACGCACAAGGTCAAACCGGGCGGCACCATTCGGGATTATGGTGCCGCCCGGTTTTCACGCGCAGCGCTCCGCTCGTAAAATTCTTCTTTGCGTCGTGGCGTCACGATTTGGTTGTTTGGTCGTCTCTCGATTGAGGTACCGCGTCCAACGTGTGTACGAGGGCCTCGTCCTGAGGGGGGACACAATGGAAAACGCCGCCGGTAATGTGATCGTTTCCGTCGAAAAAGGCTGGATGAGGCGGTGGCTTTCATCGCTTTCGGCGTTGTTGTTGACAACACTGTCGCTTGTCTCGATTGGTGCACTCGTGCCAACGCACGCGGCGAGGGCGGCGGACGTACCCGGTGCAATCACAAGCGTGTCCACGACGGCGCCATCGGTGACGAACGGCAGCTCTTTCAAGCTCGACTTTGTGTGGGGCGTTCCGGATAACACTCCGGAGGGCGACACGTTCACCATCGCGCTGCCGACCGAGCTGACGTCGACCGGGGGAGAGGCGTTCGATCTCTTGGCAGCCGACGGCTCGGCGATGGCGAATTGTGCGTGGGTTGGCCAAACCGCGACGTGCACGTTGACAAGCTTTGTAACGACACAACCGCTCAATATCACGGGGACCGGTTTTTTTGGCGTCACGCTCAATGACCCCGTCGCCAATGGGACAACAACGTATCTGATCAACGGCGATGTTTCGTTGACGATTGTCGTGGTCACGACCGTGAGCGTGGGAGTGCATAAGGTCGTCGTGGGAACGCCGACCGTTCCCATGCCCGAAATGTACGGTGCGACGCTAACGTGTACTCCTCCGGGTGGGGTTCCAGGTGACCCCGTTGCCCTGACTCTTCCCGCGGATGGTTCCGTGGTCTCGACGCAGGGAATTGCGGTGGGGTCGTCGTGTACCGCCGACGAACCCTCTCCTCCCGCCGATGCGACCGTGACGTATGCCCCTGGGGCAACCTTTACGGTCGGTCCGCACGGCGTCATTGTCACGGTAACGAATACGTTCGTTCCGGCGACGGTGAGCGTGAATATCCATAAAGCGATTGTCGGTAGTCCTTCGGTTCCAGCGCCTCAGTCATACGCTGCGACTGTGACGTGTACGCCCCCCGGTGGGATTCCGGGTGATCCCGTTGCCGTGACGCTTCCCGCGGATGGTTCCGTGGTTTCGACGCCGGGAATTGCGGTGGGGTCGTCGTGCACGCTCGACGAGCCTGCTCCTCCGGTTGGCGCGACCGTGACGTATGAACCCGGTGCGACGTTTACGGTAGGACCGCAGGGTGCGGACGCGACGGTCGTCAACTCCTTCGGACCTGACACGGTCACCGTCGGTATCCACAAGGCCGTCGTGGGGACACCCCCGACTCCCGCACCCGATTCGTATGCGGCGACGTTGACGTGTACTCCTCCGATCGGTATTCCGACTGAGCCGGTGATAGTCGTGCTTCCGGCCGATGGGACCGTCGTGTCGACGCCCTCGATTGAGGTGGGTTCGTCGTGCACAATAGAGGAGTCTTCTCCTCCGGCGGGTGCGACGGTCACGTATGAGCCCGGTGCGACTTTTGATGCGGGTCCGCAGGGCGCAGATGTGACGATAGTAAATACCTTTCCGCCGGCAACGGCGACGATAGGCATGCACAAAACCGTCGAGGGCACACCCCCGACACCGGTACCCGATTCGTATGCGGCGACCGTGACGTGTACTCCTCCCGGCGGGACTCCGAGTGACCCGGTCATGGTGGCTCTTCCCGCAGATGGAACAGTCGTGTCAACCGCGGGGATTGCCGTGGGGTCGTCGTGCACGATTGACGAGCCGAACCCTCCGGCGGGTGCAATTGTGACGTTCGATCCCGGGGCGACTTTTGTCGTGGGCACGAACGGAATCGATGTGATTGTCAAGAACTACTTTGGACCCGCGACAGTCACGGTGAGCAGTCACAAGGCGGTCGTGGGGACGCCCCCGACTCCGGTTCCTGATTCGTATGCGGTGACGTTGACGTGTGCTCCTCCCGTGGGTATTCCTGGTCAGCCGGTGGTGGTGAGTCTTCCGGCGGACGGGACCGTTGTGTCGACGCCGGGAATTGCGGTGGGGTCGTCGTGCACGATTGACGAGCCGAACCCTCCGGCGGGTGCGACCGTGACGTATGAGCCCGGTGCGACTTTTGTTGCGGGTCCGCAGGGTGCGGATGTGACGGTTGTGAATACGTTTGCGCCGGCGACGGCGACGGTCGGCACGCACAAAGCGGTCGTGGGGATGCCCCCGACTCCGGTACCCGATTCGTTTGCGGTGACGGTGACGTGTACTCCTCCCGGTGGGACTCCGGGCGAGTCCGTGGTGGTGAGTCTTCCGGTGGATGGGACTGTCGTCTCGACACCCGGGATTGTCGTGGGGTCGTCGTGCACGGTTGACGAGCCTTCTCCGCCCGCGGGTGCGACGGTGACGTATGCCCCTTCCGCGACCTTCACCGTTGGTCCGCACGGTGCGATAGTGACGGTAACGAATACCTTTGGGCCGCCGACAGTGAGCGTGAATATTAATAAAGCGATTAACGGGACGCCGCCGGTTCCGGTTCCTGAATCGTATGGTGCGACGTTGACGTGTACTCCTCCGCTCGGTGTTCCTGGTCAGCCGGTAGCGTTGACTCTTCCGGCTGATGGTTCCGTGGTCTCGACGCCGGGGATTGCGGTGGGGTCATCGTGCACCGTTGAGGAACCCATGCCGCCTGCGGGTGCGACCGTCACGTATCAACCCGGTGCGACGTTTACGGTGGGTCCACAGGGTGCGAACGCGACGATTCTGAACTCTTATGCGCCCACGACGGTTTCTGCGACTCTCCATAAGTCGGTCGTCGGGACGCCGCCGGTTCCGATTCCTGAATCGTATGGTGCGACGTTGACGTGTACTCCTCCGGTGGGTGTTCCCGGTAAACCGGTCGTCGTGACTCTTCCGGCTGATGGTTCCGTGGTCTCGACGCCGGGGATTGCGGTGGGGTCGTTCTGTATCGTTGATGAACCGATGCCGCCCGCGGGTGCGACGGTGACGTATGAACCCGGTGCGACGTTTGTCGCGGGTCCGCAGGGTGCGAATGTAACGATTGTGAACACGTTTGTTACGCCCACGGTGAGTGTGAATGTTCATAAGTCTGTCGTGGGAACGCCGCCGGTTCCGGTTCCTGATTCGTATGGTGCGACGTTAACGTGTACTCCTCCCGGGGGGACGCCGACTGGTCCAGTTGCGTTGACGCTTCCGGCTGATGGTTCCTTGGTCTCGACGCTCGGGATTGCGGTGGGGTCGTCGTGCACGATTGACGAGCCGAACCCGCCATCGGGTGCGATGGTCACGTATGATCCCGGTGCGACGTTTGTCGCGGGCCCGCAGGGCACTCATGTTACGGTTTTCAACTCGTTTGTTCCGTCGACGGTGAGTGTGAATGTTCATAAGTCTGTCGTGGGAACGCCGCCGGTTCCGGTTCCTGATTCGTATGGTGCGACGTTGACGTGTACTCCTCCCGGGGGGACGCCGACTGATCCGGTGGTGTTGACGCTTCCCGCGGACGGGACGGTCGTCTCGACGCTCGGGATTGCGGTGGGGTCGTCGTGCACCGTCAATGAACCGACGCCCGCGGGTGCGACGGTGACGTATGAACCCGGTGCGACGTTTACGGTCGGTCCGCAGTGCGCACACGTGACCATTGTGAACACGTATCCAACGGTGATTCCGACAACGCCGGTAAAATTGCACACCGCTGTCCAAGGATTTCCCCCCGAACCAGCGCCAAGCGGTTACGTGGTGATGGTGACGTGCACGCCGGGAGCTGGCGGTCCCGCAGTGACCTACCCCGTGGAGTTGCCAGCCGATGGAACGCCCGTTGTGCAACAGGTTACGAGTGGGTCAATGTGCGGTGTCGTGGAATCGACTCCGCCGCCAAACGCTACGGTCTCGTATAGTCCCGCGACGTTTCTTGCGGGCGATTCTCCCGTGACCGTAGCGGTGGCGAACTACTACGCGCCGCGAAAAATATTTGTCACCAATGTCGTGGTCGAGGGGATGCCGCCGTTGCCGCCGTCAACGAGCTCCCTCGTGAGTCTCACGTGCACCGCGCCGAGCGGTGGTCCAGTAGCGTCGGAAACACTGGCGCTTGGGCCAAATTCCGCGGCGCTGAGCACGGGCTTCTTTTCGCTCGGTTCGACGTGCACGCTTCAAGCGCTCAACCCACCGGCTGGGGCAAGCGTCTCGTATGAGCCGAGCCAGAGCTTCGTTTTCTTGCCGGAAACGAGCGTGAAAGTCATCACCACCGTGGCCCGTTAGGATGAACAATCACGCGTAGAGGGTGAAAAAATCCTCCACTTGAGGGTGAAATTAACTGGGACCTATTTCAATTATTTTGCGCTCATGCAAAGCGTGTCTTTGGTCACGCTGTCTCGAGCCTCGAGCAGAAATTGGTGCCGCGAATCCGGCCTTTGCGCCGGATTCGCAGGGAACGAGGCGCGTGTCACGTCCCGGCACGCCGCGACCACGCGCGGACGAGAGCTCTCTGCGCGGGTGTATTCGCGCGCTCGTCGGCACGAAAGGCCACCGGTAGGTTCTCATTGCATTTGCGTCATTGATTGGCACAATCGTCCTCGTTATCACCCGAACGTCGCTTAAATCCCTGAGCACGTTAACCCCCCTACCCGTGGAGGATACCCATGCGCAAATTCGGCGTGGAAAAAACCGATCGAAATCCCAACCGTTCGAGACGGTCCGTCATGCCGAAGGCGGCGCTTGCGATTGGCTCTTTGTCAATCGTAGCGATTGGTGCTTTCGCAACCGTTCAGTCGGCATCCGCTGAGACGACGGCGGATTCGGCGACAAGCGCACATTCAGCCAATTCGTCGACGGCCACGAATGGCGAAAAGCCGGTCGTCACCAACGATTCGTCGAGTCCCAGCTTTGCGCCCGTGGAATTCCGCGATCAGATTGTCGGCACGGCGTCAGATACTCTTCCCGTCGGCTACGTCGCACGATTGTCGTGTACCCCGGAATTGCCGGGCGGCGTCCTCCGAGTCCCGGTCGTTCCGGGTGGCTCGGGAGCCACGCGTGTTCCCACCGGGTCCACGTGTCGCGTGAGCGAAGGAACCGATAGCGGTTCGCAGGTCACGTACACGCCGAATCAGTTCACCGCGGGAAATTCACCGGTTCTCATTGAGAGCACGCACACGTATGGCTCGCCACTCTCAGGAGCGGGCCTGACGCCGATTCGGCCGGCCTTTCCGTGCCCGAAGCCCGCTCCGGCCCCGGTTGCGAAGCCGTGCCCGGAACCAGCACCCGTCCCGGTTGCGAAACCGTGCCCGGAACCAGCACCGGTTCCCGTCGTGACGGAGCCGCGTCCCGAGCCCGCTCCGGTCCCGGTTGCGAAGCCGTGCCCGGAACCAGTACCCGTCCCGGTTGCGAAGCCGTGCCCGGAACCGACACCGGTTCCCGTGCCACCGTCTGAGTCAACGCCCACTCCCGTGGCGCCTCCGACGCCGGAAGCTCCTCGTGTTCCGACGACGGTCGCGACCGCGCCACCTGCCGCACCCGAGCAGCCGGCTACGACGACGCCAGAGACAACGACTCCCGCGTCGTCCGACACCCCGTCGGTCGTTCCCGCGGACGTTCCCGCCGACGTTCCCGCAGGCGTTCCGAGTGCCGAGCCTCCCACTCCCGCGCTCGCACCAACCGGGGCTGAGGTAATTGGCATCATTGGGCTCGCGGCACTCGTTGCTGCCGCCGGATTGATTCTGGTGGTCATGGCCCGCAGGCGCCGCGTCTAACGCGCTCCTGCTGGAGGCCGGGCGGCACCATTCGGGATGATGGTGCCGCCCGGCCTATTTACCCTCTAAAGCGCGTCACACTGTGGTCCTCGAGGGCGATTCTTTAACCGGCACAGGGTGAAAACAAGCCCTATTGCGTCACGACCGCGATGACTCTTTCTCTATCCGACCGGAACGATGTTCACGTTCGATGAACACGGTAGTCAGAATGAGAAGGAGCACAATGCGCGACAGTGGCGTGGGCAAAAACAATCGACGTCCCGATCATTTGAAACGGTCGATGGCGTTGATGGCGGCGCTTTCGGTGGGAGCCGTCTCTCTAGCATCGGCGGGCGCAATCGTTCGCCCTCAATCCGCCACGGCGGCAACAATCGACGGGGCAATCACGAGTTTCCCAGCCACGACGGCAATGGGCCCCAACGGTTCGGTGACGGAACTGAAATTCACGTGGGCGGTTCCCGATCACTCTCAACCGGGCGACACGTTTACCCTCGTTCTTCCGGACGGTCTGGAAAGCGCCGACATCGTTCCGATTACCTTGAAAGAACAAGTCGCGGGGGCGCCAAAGGGCGGCGGCGGTCGCGCAATTGCAACGGGCACGTGGCATGACAAGACCGCAACATTCACTCTGACCGATTACGTGACCGACCATCCGCTGAACGTTCACGGCGACGGATATTTCTCTGTTCGTCGCGTCGAGGAACAACCGCTCGACGAGAAGAAACAAGTCACGAAGAGTATCAATGGGCACGTGGTGCCGATTGGAGATAGTAATCCTTCGAGCGGGCCGTCTCAATCGGAGCCATCCACCCCCAATAAGACCCGGCCCGCAATGAAATGGGGGTACTGGGCGTCGCCGAAAAAAGAGGGAGAAACCGATTCGAAACGGGCGATTGAGTGGAGCCTGGCTCTTCCCGTGACGGACACCGAGCAACCCGGTCCGATCGTCATCACCGACGAGTTGCCCGGCGGCAGTGGGATGGCCTTTGATTGCGCAAGCGCCAGTTATCACTATTATCAAAAGAATTTGGGCGCCGGTTACGACCCGGCGATGCCGGACGGGAGGGTAAAAGTTGCTTCGTGCGACAAGACAAAGGTGACGTTCGAGGTTCCGAAGAGTATTGACGCCTACGAATCAATTACCGCGTCAATTAACGCAACGATCACCGAATCGCAGCCTCGAATCGACTACGAGAACACGTTTACGTATTCGACTCCCGGCGATCAACAAGAGAAAAAAGTGAAGCGAGAAATCGAAAACACGACCGGAGGCACGGGGGTGGGTACCGACGTCCCTGAAAAGGAAACCCCGGTCCCACCATCGCACAAGGACACCCCCAACCCGTCAACACCCGAGGAGAACCCACCGAGCCCTGCTCCAACGCCAACTCCTTCCGCGGCACCGCAAGTGCCACCGACAACGACGCCGCAATCGGTACCGGCCAACCCGGACCCGCAGAATATCTTGGCATCGACCGGTGCGGAAATATTCGGAATCGTTGCGATAGCCGCCCTCGTTTCTGCGGTCGGTTTTATTTTGATCGTGAGGGCTCGACGACGACGGGTCTAATGACTCACACGATAAAGCTGGGCGCCCCGCCGTACGCGGTTGGGTCGCCCAGCTTTCTTTGTCTGACCTCGAGTTGCGTCGCGAGAAACGGTCGCCGTGTCAACCACCGCGGGCCGTGATCGTCGAGCGAGGTTGCCGTTGCTCATCGGATATGATTAGCGGCTACCGAGTCCTATTGGAGTTCCGAGAGGTGCGCCACTCGCACCCCCGCAAGAAAGGCCGCCATGGCCCTCGTCACGCCATTCTGGTTTGAGGTCGTATCGTGCGCGGTCTTGGCGCTCGTACTCATTGTCGATTTGCTCGTGGTAGTCAAGCGCCCGCATGTTCCCTCGACGCGGGAATCCGCGGTCTGGGCGGGGTTTTACGTTGCACTCGCCCTCGTGTTTGGAATCCTCGTTTTCGTCTTCTCGAACGCCGATTACGCGGGTCAATTCGTGGCCGGGTGGATCACCGAATATAGCCTCAGTGTCGACAACCTTTTCGTATTCGTGGTGATTATGTCGAGGTTTGCGGTTCCGTCGCTGTTCCAACAGCGCGTGTTAATGGTCGGCATCATTATTGCCCTCGTGTTGCGCGGTATCTTCATCATCCTCGGTGCCCAACTGATCGCACACTTCAGCTGGATTTTCTACCTTTTCGGTGTGTTTCTCGTCGTCACGGCGTTGCATCAAGTGGTCACGGATCCTGGCGCGCACGCACAAAACGACAGCCGCTTCATTCGATTCATTCGCAATCGTTGTCGAATTTCATCCGAATTCGACGGCATGAAGATTCGAACGATCTCGAACGGTCGCACGTATTTCACCCCAATGCTCATTGTCTTTGCGGCGCTTGGCTCGGCAGACATGTTGTTTGCGCTCGATTCGATTCCGGCAATTTTCGGAATCACCGAGAGTCCCTTCATCGTTTTCACTGCGAACGTTTTCGCGCTGATGGGATTGCGCCAATTGTATTTTTTGCTTGGAGGACTTCTCGATAGCCTGACATACCTCCGGTTCGGAATCGCCGTTGTCCTCGCGTTCATTGGCGTGAAACTCGTTATGCACGCCCTTCACCTCAATGAATTGCCTTTTATTAACGGTGGCCGCCACGTCGATTCGATTCCCGATATCGACACTTTGACCTCGTTGACTGTCATTATGGTGACCATGACGGTTGCAACCGTCGCGAGTCTGATCAAGATGAGAGCGGATCGCAAGCGGGGGGTTTCCACGACACCGCCCGCCGCGTTTCCGCCTCGGCGCGAAGGATGAGAAATGCCCCAGTTCGCGATTGAGTTGCCCGCACGGACGCTGCAGCTTTCTGTCGGTTTTCACACCGATGTGGGCAAAGTCCGTCGCGTCAACGAAGACAGCCTGGTCGCGATCCCTCCCGTGTTTCTTGTCGCAGACGGCATGGGAGGGCACGCACGCGGAGATGCTGCGAGCCAAGCGGTCGCTCGAGTATTTTCGAGGGATTTTTCGGTTGGAGAGCCAACAACGGTCGATGCGGTCAATTCGGCTCTCAGTCGGGCAAATGACGACGTGCGCGCTCTGTCGGAGAATGCGGATTCCGGGCCCGCGCTCTCGGGAACCACCGTGACGGGAGTGGCTCTCGTGGCGACGAGCGCGAGTGTCTCGCACGATTCCACGAGTAGTGTCGGCGAGAGTCACGAGTGGATGGTCTTCAACATTGGGGACTCGCGCGTCTACGAGTGGGACGGCACCGAACTCAGCCAAATAACCGTTGACCACTCGGCGGTGCAAGAACTCGTCGAAGCGGGCGTCATTAGCCCGCACGAGGCCGAGGTCCACCCCGACCGCAACGTGATTACGCGCGCCATTGGAGCGGCGGAGTGGGTGAGGCCAGATGTGTGGCTCGTGCCACTCGGGACCGCCCGAACGTTCATTATGTGCTCGGACGGCCTCACGAAAGAACTCGACGATGCGGCGATTGCTCACATTTTGCGCGGCACCGACGAGGTTGAGCACGTTGCCGACGCGCTTGTCGACGCCGCGCTCGCCGCGGGAGGCCGAGACAACGTGACCGTCGTCGTTGTCCGGGCCGCTAATGATACCCTTTTTTCGGAAAGAAACACATGAATCGCGGTAGAGAGACGAGTCGGCAACCGCTAACACTCGCGGAAAAAATCTGGAACGATCACGTCGTCGTTCCGGGCGAACGTGGCGCCCCCGACCTGATCTATATTGATCTTCATCTCGTGCACGAAGTGACGAGTCCTCAAGCATTCGAGGGCTTGCGGGTGACAGGTCGTTCCGTGCGCCGACCCGACCTGTCGATTGCGACCGAAGACCACAATACTCCCACGATCGATATTGACCAGCCGATCGCCGATCTCACGAGTCGCGCTCAACTCGACGCCTTGAGATCCAACACGGCACAATTTGGAATTCGCTCGCACCCGCTTGGCGACATTGAGCAGGGCATCGTGCACGTTGTTGGACCTCAATTGGGCCTCACAATGCCCGGGATCACCGTCGTGTGTGGCGACTCGCACACCTCGACGCACGGCGCTTTCGGTGCAATTGCGTTCGGGATTGGCACGAGCGAGGTCGAACACGTTCTCGCGACACAAACGCTAGCGGCCGCGCCATTCAAAACAATGGCGGTCACGGTCGATGGTGAACTACGCGACGGAGTGACCGCGAAAGACATTGTCCTCGCGCTCATCGCACAAATCGGGACGGGCGGTGGTCAGGGATACGTCATTGAATATCGAGGATCCGCGATTCGCGCGCTGTCGATGGCGGGCCGCATGACGGTCTGCAACATGTCCATCGAAGCGGGAGCTCGAGCGGGGCTCATCGCGCCTGACGACACGACGATAGCCTACCTCGAGGGTCGTCCCCATGCGCCGCGGGGCAGTGATTGGGCCGACGCGCTCGCGTATTGGAAGACGCTGCCCTCCGACGACGACGCGGTGTTTGATTCCGAGGTCGTCATTGATGCCAGTAAGCTCGAACCCTTTGTGACGTGGGGAACGAACCCGAGCCAAGGCGTGTCGCTTTCGGGGTCAGTACCCGACCCCGAAAGCTTTGATCACCCGACCGATCGCGCGGCGGCCGAGCGAGCACTCGACTACATGAATCTCTCGGCGGGCACGCGCATGAAAGATGTTCGCGTCGATGCGGTGTTCATGGGATCGTGCACCAATAGTCGAATAGAAGACTTGCGCGCGTTCGCGGAGATCATTAAAGGAAAGCGAAAAGCCGACCACGTGCGGGTCATGGTAGTACCCGGATCCGCACGCGTGAGAATCGAGGCGGAGTCCGAGGGACTCGACGAAATTTTCACGGATTTTGGGGCCGAATGGCGATTTGCTGGGTGTTCGATGTGTCTCGGCATGAATCCCGATCAGCTTGCGCCCGGAGAACGCTGTGCGTCGACGAGCAACCGCAACTTCGAGGGTCGGCAGGGAAAGGGCGGTCGTACCCACCTCGTTTCGCCTCTCGTGGCCGCCGCAACGGCAATTCGCGGAACCCTGTCGAGTCCGTGGGATCTTCATGACGAAACCCGAACCGAGGGGAGTGTCGTCTAGTGGAAAAAGTATCAATCATCCGAGGGATTGCGGCACCGCTCAAACGGTCGAATGTCGACACCGATCAGATCATCCCCGCCGCGTATTTGAAGTCAATTGCGCGGACGGGATTCGAAGACGCGCTCTTTGCGAACTGGCGACACGATCCGGACTTTGTCCTCAATCGAGCAGATTTTCGGTCCGCTTCGGTCCTCGTCACGGGCAACGATTTTGGAACGGGATCGTCGCGCGAACACGCGGTGTGGGCCTTGCGTGACTATGGCTTTCGCGCGGTACTGAGTCCGCGATTTGCCGATATTTTTCGCGGCAACGCGGGCAAACAAGGACTCGTTGCGGCACAAGTCTCCGAGGCAGACCTGAAAGATCTGTGGGCCGTGATCGATGCGCAACCGGGAATAGAAATCACCGTTGATCTTGTTACTACTACCGCGAGTCTGGAGGGGTTGACGGTGAATTTCGAAATTGACGATTACACTAGATGGCGCCTACTGGAAGGTCTCGACGACATCGACCTGACACTGCGCAATACCGCGCAAATCTCCGCGTTCGAGGCTCGTCGAGAATCGTGGCGACCGACAACGACTCAAGTCAAATAGGCAATTGTGAGCACAAACTCCGTGGATACCCTCATTGAAGTCAGCAAATCTGCCCAAAACGCCGACGAGCGCGCCGCAGTGACGGCCGATCGCATCACGATCAATGGTGGGCGGCCGCTCGTTGGTCGCATTGAGCTTAAAGGCGCGAAGAACCTCGTCACCAAGGCAATGGTTGCCGCGATTCTCGGTGAAACGCCGAGCCTTCTTCACGATGTCCCCGACATTAGCGATGTTCGAGTCGTTCGAGGCCTTCTCGAGGTGCACGGTGTGACGGTGACCGATGGGCCCGGAGAGGGCGACATCGTTCTCGATCCGAGTTCGGTCGAAACGGCCCATTTCGCGGAAATCGACGCGCACGCGGGATCGTCGCGAATTCCCATTCTGTTTTGCGGTCCACTTTTGCACCGGCTTGGCGAAGCGTTCATTCCCGACCTCGGTGGCTGCCGAATTGGTGATCGCCCGATTGACTTCCATCTTGAGGTGCTTCGTAATTTCGGAGCAATCGTTGACAAAGAACCCAGTGGAATCCGCATTTCAGCTCCGAACGGGTTGAAAGGGGCGAAGGTCCAATTGCCGTATCCGAGCGTCGGCGCGACCGAGCAAGTGTTGTTGACCGCTGTTCGAGCCGAAGGGATCACCGAACTTAAAGGCGCCGCGATTGAACCGGAGATCATGGATCTCATCAATATTTTGCAAAAAATGGGTGCGATTATTTCGGTTGACACCGACCGAGTTATTCGGATCGAGGGTGTTGACGATTTGCACGGCTACACGCATCGCGCGCTTTTTGACCGCAGCGAGGCCGCGAGCTGGGCAGCCGCGGCGCTTGCGACAGAGGGCGACATATTTGTTGGTGGCGCTCTCCAGCAAGAGATGACGACTTTTCTCAATGTCTACCGCAAGGTGGGTGGCGCGTTCGAGATTCACGACGAGGGAATTCGGTTTTTTCACCCCGGCGGACAACTCAAATCGGTCATTATCGAAACCGATGTACACCCGGGATTCATGACCGATTGGCAGCAACCGCTCGTCGTCGCTCTCACCAAGGCAAACGGCGTGTCGATCGTTCACGAGACCGTCTACGAGAAACGGTTTGGATTCGTCGACGCGCTCGTCGAGATGGGGGCAACGATTCAAATTCATAAGGAGTGCCTCACGGGCATGCCGTGCCGGTTCGGGCAGCGAAATTTCAGTCACTCCGCGGTCATTTCTGGACCCATCCAGTTGCGCGGAGCCGACATCGAGGTACCCGATTTGCGGGGAGGGTTCAGCCACCTCATTGCGGCCCTGACGGCAACCGGAACCTCGACCGTGAGCAACGTGGGAATTATTAGCCGCGGGTACGAAAACTTCATTAACAAGCTGCGCTTGCTGGGAGCGGATTTCGTTCTCGAGGGAAACTAGGCGGGTGTCAGAACGCAACAGGCCGTCGATTTTTTGGGTGCTTTCTTCGCTCGTTCGGCCCATCATGGCCGTGGGAACCCGATATACGATCACCGGTGCCTCGAATCTTCCCGCGGTGGGGTCGTGCATTATTGCGCCCAATCATCACAGCGAGATCGACCCCATCATTGTGGGAACCGTGCTCTGGAAGCTCGGTCGAGAACCGCGTTTTCTTGCGAAGGATCGTCTTTTTCGCGTACCCGTCGTGGGATGGCTTTTGCGACGATCCGGTCAGATTCCCGTCGAGCGCGAGCCTCGCGAACGGGGAAAACAGCCGCTCAAGGCAGCCCAGCGCCTCGTGGACAACGGGCAGATCGTCGTCATCTACCCGGAGGGTTCGCTCACTCGAGACCCCGACCTGTGGCCAATGCGCGGAAAGACGGGCGCTACTCGCATGGCTCTCGAGCACAACATTCCCATCATCCCGGTCGCTCATTGGGGCGCGCAGCGCGTCATGGCCCGCTACGCGAAGAAGATTAGTCTTTTTCCCCGGCATCCCATTCGAGTCGCGATTGGCGAACCGGTCGACCTGTCGGAGTTTCGAGGTCGACATCTCGATACCGCGGTCCTCAACGAGGCAACCGCCCTCGTGATGGAGCGCATAACGCGCCTCCTCGAAGACCTTCGCGGCGAGAGTGCGCCTCGCGAGCGATGGAATCCATCGCACCACAACCAGAATGAGACGGGACGCCTTGAATCCTGACACGACACACTCGCGACCACTCGCCGTTATTGGGGCCGGAAGTTGGGGAACGACTTTCGCCAAGGTTCTCGCGGATGGCGGGTCTCCCGTTGTCGTGTGGGCGCGTCGCGCCGAAGTTGCGCGCGAAATAAGCGAGGCAAAACGCAACAGCAGTTATCTTCCGGGCATCAATCTTCCGCGGACGCTTCGCGCGACGGACCGTCTCAACGACGTTCTCGCGCACGCTCGACTGGTCTTCGTTTCGGTTCCCAGTCAGACGCTGAGAACGAACCTTTCCGCTATCGCTCCGCTCCTCGCGCCCGACGCGGTCGTCGTGAGTCTCATGAAGGGGGTAGAAGAGGGAACCGGCCTTCGAATGAGCGAGGTTATTTCGCACGCGCTCGGAATCGACGCACACCGAATTGCGGTCATTTCTGGGCCCAACATCGCTCTTGAAATAGCCAAGGAACAGCCGACGGCCGCGGTCGTCTCGTCGGCGAGCATCGAGACGGCTGAATCCGTCGCTCGCGTCGCCACGAACTCGTACTTTCGTTCGTATGTGAACACCGACGTCGTCGGGACCGAGTTCGGGGGAGTGCTCAAAAACCTGATGGCGGTCGCGATCGGAATCGTCGACGGTGTCGGATACGGAGAAAACACCAAGGCCGCGATGATCACGAGAGGCTTGGCAGAAATGACCGATTTCGCGGTGTCCTTCGGTGCACAGCCCGACACTTTAGCGGGGCTCGCGGGCCTTGGCGACCTCATCGCAACGTGCCAGTCGCCCCTCTCCCGAAATAACACCGCGGGACGGTTGCTCGGGCAGGGGTATAGCTACACTGACGTCGTCGCGACCATGAGCCAAACCGCCGAGGGACTCGCGTCAATCGAGCCGATCTTGACTCTTGCTCGCACTCGCGGGGTCGACATGCCGATTACCAGCCAAGTGAGCCGCGTGTTGGCCGGGACACTCGATCCCATTGACATTGCTCCGCACGTGACCACCGAGTCTGGTGCGCCGCGCGGGGAAAACGCACGGCGCGACTCACGCGCTCTCAATCGCCCCGCTCGAGGGAACATGGTCACGAGGTTCTTCCGTCGCGTTGTCGGCGCGAAAATACGCTAACGAGTTTCGCTGTCCGACACCGACGTGCACCGGGACGTTTGTGTCGCGCGATCAACGGCCGCCGCGAGGTCAACCAGCGCACTGGTACCCGACACGAGTGCAGAATCGACCGCGATCTCGGTCGCGGGGTTTCTGCCAAACGTCACGTATCGAATCAGCGGACGTGCGGAATCGTTTTCGATCCAATCAATTCCATTGATGCTCACACACGGCAGAGTGCTCGGGCCGGGGATCGGAACTCCGCATCGCGCGAGGACGGCTGCCGGATTGCCCCACGCGGCGCTCGCTTGCGCGTCGGTCGCGCGCCGCGGCTGGTCAGCAACCCGCTCGGGAAGGCGCACCATAATGTCCGCGCACGCGACGTTCGTGGCGTCGGGCGCCGGCTCGAGATGAACGGTCGGTGCGCACGCGGTCAGGGCGACAACGACGCACACTCCCACGGGGGTCGGAAGCACGCGGCGCATCATCGTAATCAGGCTACCGTTGAAGGCATGGAACGTGCGTGCGAAACGACGGTGCGCGAGCTCGGCGAAGACGAAACACTCGCGCGAATTTTTCCGAGGCTCCCGAAATCGAATTGGTCCATTCTCGGGCCGGGTGATGACGCCGCGATTGTCTCGGCACCCGACGGGAGATTCGTGGTCACGACGGACACAATGATTCACGGTCCCGATTTTTGGCTCGCGTGGTCAACGCCACACGACCTCGGGTGGAAGTCGGCGGCGTCAAATTTGGCCGATATTGCGGCGATGGGAGCACGACCGACGGCCCTCGTTGTGGCCCTCGCAGCTCCCGCGTCCACTCCGATATCGACCCTCGAGGGCATTGCCGACGGATTGAGAGACTCGTGCGCCGCCCTCGCGCCGGGTTGCGGCGTAGTCGGCGGCGATCTATCGGTTTCTTCCGTGCTGACGATTGCTGTCACGGCGTTTGGCGATCTTGACGGCGCGACGGCAATAACACGATCGGGCGCTCACGAGGGGGACATCGTTGCTGTCTCGGGCGCGATTGGCCACGCGGCTCGAGCACTCGCGTTCCTTTTTGAGCGCGGGGTCAACGACGAGGGACACGCCGACGCGGGCGTGTGCGCACGGCTTCGCCGGGAATACCCGTCGCTGACCGAACCGCAATTGGCTCCGTTCCCGCCCATCTCGAACGGAGTTGTCGCCGCGCGCGCGGGAGCGACCGCGATGCTCGACGTGAGTGACGGTTTCGTGCGGGATGCCGGGCGGCTCGCGAAGGCGAGTCGCGTGGCAATTGATTTCGACTCCGCACTCGTCGACGGTGCGTCGGGCGGAATCGACACAGACCTTGCGTTGCGCGGCGGTGAAGATCACGCGCTCTTGGCAACGTTTCCGGCCGAGTGCACCCTCCCGGTCGGATTCCGTGCGACGGGAGTCGTGCGTGCGGGCTCGGGTGTCACGGTTGATGGCGAACCCTACGATCACGGTGACGGGTGGGAGCCGTATTCGAGTTGGACGGGCCGATTCGGTTAGAGGTTAGTGGAATCGAGCGATGCCGTGAAAATGGCCGTGTCGCCGTACTTCTTTACTCGTTCCCTCACCACGGCGTGCGGCCATCGCGGTTCGGGGGAGCGCGCGCTTCGCTCGACCACGACGAGGGAAGCGCGAGAAAGGTGCGCGACGAGCGCGTGAAGATCTCTTTCGAGGTCGTCGGTATCGTACGAGTACGGTGGGTCGACAAAGACGAGATCGAATCCGTCTGATGGCGCCGCCAAAAACGCCTGAGCGGTTTGAGCGCGCACGGCGATCGTGGGCGGCTGACGAGCGGCCGCGGAAACAACGGTGTGCGCGTTGTGACGGGCAATCGATGCCGACGACGAATTTTTTTCAACGAGAGTCACGGTTGTCGCTCCGCGACTCGCGGCTTCGAGACCGAGAGCGCCCGATCCGGCAAAGAGATCGAGCACTCGGGACCCCGCGATCAATCCGCGAGCATCAAGGCCCGAGAAAATAGCCTCGCGCACCCGGTCACTTGTGGGGCGAGTTCCCGACCGCGGTACTCGCAACGGGAGCGAGCCGGCGAATCCCGCAATGATTCGTGTCACCGACTCGATACTAGCCGGTGGCGTTCGGGCGCAGGGCGGTGTCCGCTTATGATCTGAGCATGACGACCGCGCTCGATACCCCGCTCACCGCGGTGCTCGGGGGACGAACCTCGGCGGCGCTCGCGAAGGCGTTCGGGCATCGCACGGTCGATGACGTGCTCAACCACGTGCCTCGCCGATACGCGCACAGGGGCGAGCTGACCGATCTGACGCGCCTCCCGGTCGATGAAAATGTGACGATTGTCGCCGAGGTTCTCGACGTGCGAGAGCGGCCCATGCGAGCGAAGCGAGGCTCTATTCTCGAGGTGCGAATCTCTGACGGGAGGGGAAATCTCGGCCTCACGTTCTTCAATCAAGCGTGGCGCGCAGAAGCGCTGAAACCCGGCGTTCGCGGGATGTTCGCGGGCAAGATATCGCACTATCGGGGGCGGATTCAGCTTGCGCATCCCGACTACGAACTCTTTGATGCCGTTGACGGCGACGGCGACGGCGACGGCGAATCGCCGAGCGACAAGACCATTCGCGCGTGGGCCGAGCATCCGATTCCGGTCTACGCGGCGACGGCAACGGTCGCGAGTTGGCAAGTGCAGCGCTCGGTGGCACTCGTTCTTGACGGCGTGGGCGACGTTGACGACCCCGTTCCGGCGTGGCTCGCACGGGATCGTCACCTCATGAGCGCCGCACGCGCGTATGAGTGCGTTCACCGGCCAACGACGGATTCCGACTGGAAGCACGCGCGAGACACGCTGCGATTTCACGAGGCATTCGTTCTTCAGGCGGCGCTGCTCGAACGCCGTCGCGAAGCGAAGACTCGACGCTCGGTCGCGCGCGAATCCACGCCGGGCGGTTTTCTCGACCGATTTGACGACGCGCTGCCGTTTTCACTAACGAATGACCAGAATCGTGTCGGACGCGAAATCTCGGCGGACCTTGCACAGCGTGCACCCATGAACCGTTTGGTCCACGGCGAAGTGGGATCGGGTAAAACCTATGTCGCCCTTCGAGCGATGGTGGCCGTCGCCGACTCGGGGGGACAATCGGCGTTTCTCGCTCCGACCGAGGTTCTCGCGGCGCAGCACGCGAGATCGATTGTCGCCGCGCTCGGTCCAGACCTCGCGGCGGCTCTCATGCCGCAACTTCTCACGGGTCACATGTCGGTTCCCGAGCGCCGCAAAGCCCTCCTCCGTGTCGTATCGGGTCAAGCGCGCATCGTCATTGGCACGCACGCATTGCTCGGCGAAGCTGTCACTTTTTTTGATCTTGGGCTCGCGGTGATCGATGAGCAACACCGCTTCGGTGTCGATCAGCGAGAAGCGCTTCGACGCAAGGGCGCCACGCCTCCCCACGTTCTCGTTCTCACTGCGACGCCAATCCCGCGAACCGTTGCGATGACGGTGTTCGGTGATCTCGACGTGTCGACGATTTCGGAACTCCCCGCGGGGAGGCGCGAAGTCGCGAGTCACGTGGTTCCGCTCGCCGAGCGTCCGGGGTGGCGCGCACGCGTGTGGCAACGAGTGTCCGAAGAGGTGGCCGCGGGGCGACAAGCGTTCGTCGTGTGCCCCGCGATTGACTCGGCGACCGAGGAGGATTCTGACGGCGACGAGCGGGATTCGAGCGCCGCGGGTTCCGAGCTGACGGGCGGCACCCCGGGGGCGTCGACACCCGTCGGCAATCCGCTTACCACGGTTGCGGACACGCACGCCATGCTCAGCGCTCACTCACTTTTTAAAAACACCCGCATCGAAACCGTGCACGGTCGCTTGACGAGCGAACAAAAAGATCGGGTGATGCGCGACTTCGTCGCGGGTGCAATCGATGTGCTCATTGCGACGACGGTCATTGAGGTCGGTGTCGACGTTCCCAACGCGTCCATCATGGTCGTGCTCGACGCCGACCGCTTTGGGGTCTCTCAGCTTCACCAGTTGCGCGGCCGGATCGGTCGCGGCGAGGTTCCCGGCCTCGCGTTGTTTGTGACCACGGCGGCGCACGGAACCGTCGCTCGAGAGCGCGTCGAGTCGGTCGCATCAACCCTCGACGGATTCGCGCTCGCGCAAAAGGATCTTGAATTGCGTCGCGAGGGCGACGTTTTGGGAAACGCCCAATCGGGAGGCGTTTCTTCGCTTCGTCTCCTTCGCGTCGCGACGGACGGAGACCTCATTGAGGAAGCACGACACCTCGCGGCGCGCGTTTTAGACGACGATCCGCACCTGACGAACCATCCGGCCCTCGCTCATGCGATCTCGCGGCGCCTCGACACCGACGAGCGTGCGTCGCTCGGCAAGACGTGAGAATGTGCGAATTCCGTCGTGGGCCGAGTGGGGTGCGGGTACTGTTGGTTTCATGCGAAGGATCGCCGTTGTTCCCGGGTCGTTCGACCCCGTGACGCTCGGCCACCTCGATGTTATTGGGCGATCAGCAAAGATATTCGACGAAGTTCACGTGCTCGTCGTTCACAACCCTGACAAGACTCCGCTCTTGCCCGTCGCGCAGCGCGCAATGCTTCTTGAGCGCTCAATCGCCGACGCGGCACTCAGCGGCACAATCGTGGTGGCATCGTGGAGCGTCGGGCTTTTGGTGGACTATTGCACCGATGTCGGCGCTACCGTGCTCGTGAAGGGCGTACGATCCTCGGTCGATATCGCCTACGAAACACCGATGGCGGTGGTTAACCGCGATCTTGCGGGTATTGAGACAGTATTGATGTTGCCGGATCCGTCCCACTCGCACGTTTCGAGTGCGCTCGTTCAGCAGGTGTCGGCGCTCGGCGGTGATATAACTCCCTACGTTCCCCGCGCTGTCGCAGAGTTCTTGACGCGCACGTGAGTCGCACCGACGCGGGGTCGGTCGATGGTCGCGACGCGGCACAAGAGACTTTCGACTCGACGGCGTAGAATTTGGCGGTGCCCTCATTCACCGCGACTCCGTACAGCGTGGACGTGCGCGACATGGCGTTTCGTCCGGGAGCGGTGCGCGAGCATCGCATCGCCGGTGTGTCGGGTCACAAGCGCGGCGAGGGACTCGTCGCCGTCGAATCGGACGCGGCCGTGAACGTGGCCGTGCGGATTGAATCGGTTCACGATGGTCTGCTCGTTACCGGCGGCGTCGATACGACCGCGTCGGGCGTGTGTGGGCGGTGTTTGGCCGAGATCGAAATTCCCGTCGAAGTCGAATTCCACGAGCTTTTCGCGTATCCTTCTGACTACGAGGTTCTCGATGACTACGTGAATCTTGAACCTCTCATCAGAGATGCGGTTGTGCTTGCACTGCCATTTCAACCGGTGTGTTTCGCGGGCTGTCGCGGTCTCGACCCTGAGACCGGCGAACGTCTGGCTGACACGCCCCAGGGTGAGCCGCGTGAACGGGTTGACCCTCGATGGTCGGCACTCACCGGTTTTCAGTCGGCGTCGTATCTCGGTGATCACGACAATCCGGCGTCATTCTGAGATTCCCTAGATTTTCCACGAAAGCGAGAGTGTCATGGCTGTTCCGAAGCGCAAAATGTCCCGATCTAACACCCGCGCGCGCCGGTCGCAATGGAAAGCTCAGCTTCCCACGCTCGTGAAAACGCTTGAGAATGGCAAGGCGACTTATCGTCTTCCGCACCGGGCGAAAGTCGTTGAAGACTCTCAAGGCACGCCCCTGTTCTTCGAATACAAAGATCGAAAGGTTGCCGACGTCTAGTCGGCAGCCGAGCGCGTCGGCCCTCCCGCCGAATTGCGCCGGGGACCGGAAATCTCTCGTGGTGTCGCTCGGGATCGACGTTGACCCGTCCCTTTTGGAGCAAGCGCTCACGCACCGGTCGTTCGCGTACGAGAACGGTGGAATTCCGCACAATGAGCGCCTTGAGTTTTTGGGCGATTCGATTCTCGGTCAAGCGATCACGGTCATGCTGTATCGCGAGTACCCCGATCTTCCCGAGGGGGTGCTCGCAAAACGGCGGGCAAGCCTCGTGAGCAGTGTGGCTCTGGCTCAAGTCGCGAGAAGAATTCGACTCGGCGATTATCTCTTGCTTGGTCGCGGCGAAGATCAGTCGGGGGGTCGAGACAAAACCTCGATTCTGTCCGACACAATTGAAGCGGTCATTGGGGCCGTATTTTTGGACGCGGGCCACGAGGCCGCGACCGATCTCGTGTTGCGGTTGCTGTCGCCATTGTTTACGAACCCCGAACACTTTGAGGTCGCGATGGACCCAAAAACCAGCCTTCAAGAGCGTGCCGCGCGCGACGGTCTCGTTCCCGTCTACGAGGTGACGAGCTCGGGCCCCGACCACGCGCGAGTCTTTCACGCTGTCGTCACGGTGGGTTCCGCGGTCAGCGCGACGGGTGACGGTTCGAGCAAGCGGCATGCCGAAATGGCCGCCGCGTTTGAGGCGTGGCGACGGCTCACGGAAAAAATTGCGGCCGACTAACGCCCGATTCACGAATCGCTCGTGACCGTTTTGTCGACCGGCCCGCGGTATTCGCGCGCGTCGGGTACCGTAGGCACAAGATCTCGCTCACGGGAACGAGGGAACTAGCGTGTATCTCAAAAGCCTCACCCTCAAGGGGTTCAAGTCGTTTGCCCAACCGACGACATTTTCGTTCGAACCGGGCGTAACGTGCGTGGTGGGCCCGAACGGGTCGGGCAAGAGCAACGTTGTCGATGCGCTCGCGTGGGTCATGGGGGAGCAGGGCGTGAAAACGCTGCGCGGGGGCACAATGGACGACGTTATTTTTGCGGGAACGTCAACACGAGGTCCGCTGGGTCGCGCAGAAGTGACGCTGACAATCGACAATTCCGACGGTGCCTTGCCCATTGAATACGGCGAGGTGGCGATCAGGCGCACGCTGTTTAGAAGTGGCACGAGTGAGTACGCGATCAACGCGCACGCGTGTCGGTTGCTCGATATTCACGAGCTGTTGAGCGATTCGGGACTCGGCCGCGAGATGCACGTGATCGTCGGTCAAGGGCAGCTTGACACGGTCTTGCACGCGAGCAGCGAAGAACGGCGCGGGTTTATCGAAGAGGCCGCGGGAATTGCGAAGCATCGCAAGCGGAAAGAAAAGACCGTGAGAAAGCTTGACGCGATGCACGCGAATCTCGCTCGATTGAGCGATCTTTTGGCCGAGGTGCGGCGCCAACTCACGCCTCTCGGGCGCCAGGCCGAAGCCGCGAAAGAAGCACAAACGATTGCGGCGATCGTTCGAGACGCCCGAGCGCGGTTGCTCGCCGACGAGATTGTCACGGCGCGCCGAGCTCTCGACGCGCACACCCTCGCTGAGAACGCCGAGCGCACGGAATCGGGGGAACTCGAGGACCAGCTCGAGCGCGCCCGGACGACGATTGCTCGGCTCGAAGAGGCGCACAGCACGGATGCGGTCGACGCGGCTCGGCGCACGAGCCTCCGCCTTGAAAACGCGCACGAGCGGTTCCGGTCACTGTTCACGCTCGTCAATCAGAGCGTCGCGTTTCTCGGCAATCAGGCGGATGCGCAGCCGAGCGGTTCGACGGCGACGCGCGAGAATCTCGATGGGGCCAATCGCGAGGTCGCCAGAACGCGCGAGTTGTGCGACGAGGGTGAGAGAGAGTGGCGCGGCGCACAGAACGCGCGCGATGAGGCGCGCAATCGTCTGAAGGCTATTGACACAGAGATTGCCAACCAGACCACTCTCGCGTCTCGTTACGATCACGACATCGCGGCTCTGAGTGCGCGCCTTGAGGGCGCAACTCACCGTCTGACGGCACTGCGCGAAGAAGCCGAGCGCGACGCGAGCGCGGTGGCTGCCGCGCGTGAGCGGAGCGACGCCGCCAACATCGCTGCCCAGTCGTACTCTGCTCCCGATGATGTCGATGTTCTTGGGGCACGCGCGAGCGACGCCTACCAGCTCGCTGACACGCACGCCCGACACGCCGAGGCGGAGGTCGAGCGAGCGCGTGATCGTGTGCACGCGAGCGAACGCGAACGCGATGCGCTCGGCGCGAAGGTGAATGCCTTGGCTCGATTGATTGACGAATCGGGCGGATCGTCCACGATGCTGGACGCGCATCTCGCGGGCGTCACGGGCGTGGTTGCCGACACGACCCGCGTGAAAACGGGATATGAAACGGCGATTGCCGTGGCTCTCGGGCCCCTCGCCGACGCAATCCTCGCCATGTCGCACGAGAACGCTTCGGCGGCGCTCGATCATGCCGCGCGGCACAAATTAGGTGCGGTCGACATTGTGGTCGCGAGCGCCGTTGCGGTGAAATCTCGCGACGAGCCTCATTTTCCCGGCCTCGTTCGGGCCACGTCGCTCGTGACCGCACCCGACGGCGTCCTCTCACTTTTGGCGTCCACGCACGTCGCCGACGACATCGCGACCGCGCGCACCGCGTGGGCCGCAATGAGCGAATCCGACCGGGCCACCGCGACACTCATCACCAAAAGCGGCGATGTGATCAGCCGGGTTGTTGTGCGAAGCGGCTCGCGCGCGAAGCCAAACCGATTGGAACTCGCGGGGGAGCGTGACGAGGCGCTCACGCGTCACAACGACTCGTGCGCTCGCATCGAGCAAGAAACTATTGCGCTCGCCGAAAAGCGCGGCCTCCTCGAGGTCGCGAGGGAGCAATTGCGGGCGGCCGTCACCGAAGTGCGCGAGGGTGATGCGCGCCGCGCCGCGCACGTTGAGGCGACGCGTCGCCTTGCGAATCGGTGTGATGAGGCGGTGGCCGACTTCGAGCGTCTCGACGCGACCCTGTCGGCAACGCGCGCGAGGGTCGTCGAGGCCGAAGCCGCGGTGAACGGTGCCCAACACGAGCGGGACGCGGCGCAGTCGATTCCTCGACCGACTCTCGCCGCGGACCCTCGCGACGTGCCGCTCGCCGAATTCGAGGCCGCTCGAGAACGCGAGGTCGAGGTTCGCCTCCGGCTTGAGGCGGCAAAAGAACGGCATCGCACCGAGCGTGCCCGCGTAGTGTCACTGGAGAAACAGTGTGACCGCGAGCGAGCCGCGGCCACACGCGCCGCGCGCGTTCACGCAATTCGTCGACGGCAAATAGCCGCCGCGACGGCCGTCGCACAGAGCCTTCCCGCCGTGCTTGCGTCGGTCGACCGGTCGGTCACGCACGCGCGCCTCGAGGTTTCTCGTGTCGAGGCCGAGCGGTCAAACCACGAAAGAGAACTCTCGGCGGTTCGACACGACGAGGGCGAATTACGTGAGCGCCACCGTGAGATAACCGCGAGCCTGCACGAGCGCGAATTACGGTGTTACGAAAAGAAGCTCGCGCTCAAGGGGCTCCTCGAGCGAGTTAAGAGCGATCTTGGTCTCGACGAAAAAGTGCTCATCGACGAGTATGGGCCGCACACCCTTGTCGCCCCCGATCACGCCGACGAGTCCGATAGCGACAAGAACGCGCCGGGGATTCCCTTTGAGCGCGCTCGGCAGCAAGAACGGCTCGAGCGCGCGGAAGCGACGCTCGCGCATCTCGGTCAGGTCAACCCGCTCGCGCTCGAAGAGTTCGACGCGCTCGAGCAGCGCCACGCGTTTTTGACCGAGCAATTGGCCGACCTCAGTACTACGCGTCGCGACTTGTTGACTCTCATAGATGACATTGACCACAAGATGCAGGCGATCTTTGTGAGCGCGTTTGACGATACGAAAGCGGAATTTGCGCGCGTTTTTCCCATTTTGTTTCCCGGCGGAACCGGCAGCATCCACTTGACAGACCCGAGCGACCTCGGTGCCACGGGCATTGAGGTCGTCGCGAAACCCGCGGGGAAGCGGATCGAGCGCTTGTCTTTGCTCTCGGGCGGCGAACGGTCTCTCGCGGCGGTCGCGCTTCTCATCTCCATTTTCAAGGCGAGACCGAGCCCCTTTTACGTGATGGACGAGGCCGAAGCCACGCTCGACGACGCTAATCTCGGGCGTTTGCTCGCTATTTTCGAGAATTTACGGGAATCGTCGCAACTCATTGTCATTACGCACCAAAAACGAACGATGGAAATTGCCGATGCACTGTACGGGGTGTCAATGCGCGCCGACGGCGTGTCGGCGGTCGTGGGCCAGCGCGTTGACGTCCCCGCTCGGGCCGTGGCAGCGGGGTAAACCCGTCGGCACTACTCTTGTCGCATGGCGGAACGAACATCGTGGTCACTTGCGAGCGCGCTGCGAGGGGTTTTCCAGCAGCAAATGATCGATGCCGAAACGTGGGACAACCTGGAAGACGCTCTCATTGGGGCTGACTTTGGACCCGACACGAGTGACGCGATCATCGCGGATCTTCGAGCCAAGGTTGCGCGGTTTCGCACGACTGATCCTCGTGACCTCGATCGAATGCTTCGCGAGACCCTCGAAGAACGCTTTGCACGACTCGACCCAACGCTTCGACTCACCGAGCGACCCGCGGTCGTTCTGATTGTCGGTGTCAACGGGGTGGGAAAAACAACCACGATTGGAAAGTTTGCGCATTTTCTGCGCGCTCACGGCCGCTCGGTCGTCGTCGGCGCTGCTGACACGTTTCGAGCCGCCGCGGTTGAGCAGCTCGCGACGTGGGCGGAACGGGCGGGCGCTCACATTGTGCGACCCGAGCACGAGGGCCAAGATCCCGCGTCGGTTGCGTTTCAAACGATTGAGCGCGCGACGGCGCAGCACATCGATATTGCGATTATTGATACAGCTGGGCGACTTCAGACCAAGAGCGGTCTCATGGACGAGCTTGCCAAGATTCGCCGGGTGATCGAAAAGCAAGCGCCCATTGCCGAGGTTCTGCTCGTGCTCGACGCGACGACCGGTCAAAACGGCCTCGCTCAAGCGCACGCCTTTATCGAACACGCTGGGGTCACCGGATTCGTGCTGACAAAACTCGACGGTTCGGCGAAGGGCGGCTTTGTGCTCGCGGTTCAAGAGAAGACGGGAATTCCCATCAAACTCGTCGGCCAAGGCGAGGGGATCGGTGACCTCACGGGCTTCACTCCGCACGTCTTCGTGGGGCAGCTTATTGGGTGAGCAGCGGGGTCGTGGCGCCCCCGCCTCAATCGTTTCGTGGGCTCCATGGGACGCACCTTCCTCGGCTGTTGCGACGGCCACCGGTGTCGCGCTCGACCCACCGAAACCTCAGTAGAACCAAACTGTAACTCGCGTAGGGGTGAATTCTTCTGTTGAAGTCTTGTGGGCCTATGCAGGGCCGTGCCATTGTTGTGCCTCGTAAGGGCCAACTCTGGCCGGTAAGAAGAATGGAGACACTCATGAATGTTAAGCGCCTGCTTGCGGGGGGAGTCCTGGTCGGTGCGTTGACGATCAGTGCGGCAGCTCCCGCACTCGCAAGTACGATCGTCAGCGTGGGTGGCGGCCAGTGGAATTATGGGACCGCGTTTGAACCGCCGTGGTTCAAGAAAACCTGGTCTCACTACAATCACCCAAGCAAGGACCATTCCGCTGCGGCTACGTGTGGCCCGCACTCCAGATCGCACCCTGCCGAGGCCACTCATTGGGCGAAGGTTGACCTCCAGTGTGGTGCGAGCGAGCAGGCAGCCCAATGGTGGAATACAAAATAAGGACTAACAACCGATCCGGGGGTGTGGAAGTTATCACCTCGGTTGTCGGGGTCGGCGGGTTCTTTTTGTGGGTCCGCCGACCCGCTTGCGTGTCGGCGGCGTGCGGGGACGTCGGAGTGTCGAGGGTGTGGTGAGCTGGTGAAACAGGTCCTGTTTGGACTCGTGATCGCGGTATGCGCTGCAATGTTTGGTGTGAACTTTGTTGACGCAATGAACGATGAGCGCACGGCGATGGCGGGCGCGGTAGCCCATGCAGGTCAGGCGTTTTCCGTTCCGAGCGACGCAACAGATCCCGATGCGGTGCTGTCTGCGCTCCGAAGCGCAGCCGAAGCTACCGGTACCAATGTTTTCCGGACGGCGGTTGGGGTCGATCAGAACAACTCCGCGTTCGTGACCCACTATGTGCTGTTGACCGGGCCGGATACTCGCGTTTTCGACGGCGCCGCCCTCTCGTCTGGAAGATTCCTTACCGCTGAGGAGTCACAAGACGGCGATGCTTTGGTCACGTCCATTACCAACGACCCACACGCGGTTGGTGTTGTGCGTGTCTTGGGAGGGGAGGAGCGTTTTTCGTTCCGCCCATTGCGGGCGGCGTTCGATGCAATGCCTGCGTCGGGAACATACCATGCGGAGTGTGGGTCGGTCGGGTGCGCGGCGTTTAAGGACGCTGCGGCTGCTGCGTTCACGACCCTTGCGGGGCGGTTGATCGTGGCCTCCGATTTAGACGCACCGAATCGACAGTTGTATATTTCGACAAATACCACACCGATTTACTTGCACCTCGCGGTTTTTGCGGGGCTTCTGTTCACCGCGGTGCTTGCTATCTATCGACAGCTATACGAGGCAAAGAGAGCTGGCGCGATGCGCTTGCTGGGCTACGGTGCGACGAGAGTGTGGTGGACAGTCACGGGTCGCCCGCTCATGATCGTCGGCGCTGCTACGGGTGTCGCTCTTGTTTTTCTTGCGGCCCTTGTGCCCGGTGCGCACGCCGGATTCGTCGCACGGGTAACATTCGGCCAGATGGTTGCCGTGGGCCTGCTCGCTGCGGCGAGCTTGTTGACGATCCCCTACGTGGCACGAATGCGTGTCTCGGACGCGCTTAAAAACCGGCGTGACACCGGGGCGCTGTTTAAAACCGGTATCGCCCTGTCGGTTGTGACGTCGGCGGCTCTCGTGGTCGTCGCTGCGGGCGCCTGGTCCAACGTGGGTGTCATCAACAAGGAACGCGAAGCACTGCAACAGTGGACCTCAACAAGCGGGTACGGTGTTTTCACTCCGGTTAACATCGGGAACGACTCGGTCGACCTGCAGACCGGCAAGGGGGGTCGAGAAGTCACTCAGGCGACAGTACTCTACGACGCACTCACCGCCCGGGGGGCCTTGTATGTGGACGCCGTTCAATACTCCGAGAAAATGCTTGAGGACGATCTGCCGGCCGGCGTCTACCGATCAATGACGGTCAATCTTGCCTACCTCAATGCCTACCCGATCCGTGGCACGGACGGTCAGCCGATCACGATTGATGAGAGTGAATCCTCGTGGATCGTGCTCGTGCCCGAGCAATTCCGCTCCCAAGAACTCGAGATCACCGAATATTACCGAACCCGACGCGAGGGCGGGTTCCGCGCCGAGAAGAGTCGTTTCCATCGCGACGTGAGCGCGACCCGGCACGAGCACCCCGTGCGGATCATTTGGACGGACCAGGACCAGCGAATTTTTGCGTTTAATCCCGAGGTCGCCGCTTCGTCCGGTGGTTCGGTTGAGGATCCCATTGTTCAAGTCATGACGCAGGCCAACAGTCTGGGTAATGACCGACTCAGTGCCGTCACGGGTGGCCCCGACGGTGGACTGAAGGTTCCGCTGATCGAAGGGAGTTCCCAGGCCACGATCACCGCCCTCCATCCGCTGCTCACAAGACTCAATCTTGACGACAACCTGCGCCATTTGGCGACCATTAACGAATATCAGCTCTCCGAGATTGGCTACCTCCAAGAAAGCCTGCGCAACACCATGATCGTGCTCGGCGCTCTGGCCGTATTGCTCGTCATTGTCACCGCGCAAGCGTTGACGATCGCGTTTGAGCGGTTTTCGCGCACGATTGTCGTTCGCGGCTTGTTTGGCTTGTCACCGTGGCGGCGCTACCGGGAGTTCATCAGGCTGGGAGCACTTGTGTGGACGGTCCAGGCCGTGCTCGGTGTCGGGCTGGTCTCGATCGGTTTCCGGCCGTTCTCCTACACTGACACGGGGCCGCAATCCACGCTCACCGCGGCTGTCGCCATCGGTGTCGTTCAGGGCGTCGTCGCCATTGGAGTGCTGTGGGTCACCGAACGACGGCGCACTCTCACCATTCTGAAAGGGGACCTCTAATGTCTGACACCGTTTGCGAACTCATAAACGTCCACAAAAGCTTCCGCGGCCACGAAATCGTCTCAAACCTGAGTCTCACGGTGCACGCGGGCGAGATCGTCGCCATTACCGGTCCCAGCGGAAGCGGCAAAACGACGGTTCTGAACATGCTTGGCCTGCTGGATCGGCCCGACAGCGGGCAGATCACACTATTTGGCCGCCGCGCCCCCAAACCGGGCAGCCGCCGAGCACGCATACTCCTGCGGTTGCGCCTCGGATACCTCTTTCAAAACTACGCCCTCATCGACAACGCAACCGTGACCGAAAACCTCACGATTGCACAAACCTACACCCCGGGAACGCGCAAAGAAAAAAGAGAAACTCGGACACGCGCGATGGAACGCGTCGGCCTCGACCTTGACGCGAATCGCAAAGTGTATGAGCTCTCAGGCGGAGAACAACAGCGTCTCGCGATTGCCCGCCTCATCCTCAAGCCGTGCCACCTAATCCTTGCCGACGAACCAACGGGCTCGCTCGACAGTGCCAACCGAGACCACGTCCTGAGCCTCACCAAAACCCTCGCGGACGCGGGTAAATCCGTCATTGTCGTGACGCATGACACCTCCGTATCCGGACGAAGTGATCGAGAAATCACGCTTGGTGGCGCACCTCGTCAGCGCGAATAGCCATGCTGTGTACACCCCGACAACGACGATTTACGAAATCTCTTTCCCGCTGCTCAGCGGACGGCACCCCGACGAGATGGTGTGGCTCAACGAAAAAGTTCGCGCCGAAATGCCCGCGAGGTTTCCTCAATCTGCTTCTTCAACCGCTTATCTCCGCCTGCGCATCACTCGACGCCCCCACCAGCATCCCGGCCTGGACGGCCATTCGAGCATGTCGCTAAGCTCTGGAATATGACGGACTCGGGGGATGTCTCGTTGCCGGGGCAAGTGGTCGGGGTAGCGAGCGGTAAGCATCAGGAGCCTACGACGGTGGACACTCCCGTGAAGCCACAGTTATGCGTCCCCTCATCACGGAAAAAGATCGGCCGCCGCATCGCCCTCCTTTATTTTGTGGCGGGTGTCATAGCGGCCATACCGATTGGTGGGCCGTGGGCCTACTACCTGCATTGGCTCGGAGACGCTTTCGGATGGTGGGTGGACACGAAAGAAATCGTCTTCCCGGAGGTCGCCCTGTTCCTTGCTGCCATCGGCAGCCTTTTTTGGTTGGGCGTTCTCGCCGGATGCACTCACGAACTCGCCCATAAACGACAAATTGATCCGTGGGGCGCCGCTCTTTACGGGATTCTCGTTGGGCTTCTCCCAGGGTTTCTTGTTGGTACTCTCCCCGTTGCCGTTTTCTATCTCGTGTTCCGATAGGCGCCAAGAAAAGATCGATGATTGCCCGCCGCCGCCGCCGGCTCAGTTCAGAATCGACCATTCATTCCGGTTGCGCAGGGACTCAGCATAGGCTGTCACGTCGCCTACCACGTCGTTTACCGCTTCCCGATCGGTTTCCCCGGAAAAGTGAAGCCGAATAGTCGCACGGTATGCTCCAGCGTCATACTGCGGGCCGCCGCTTCCCCAGGCGCCATCCTCGACCTTCGGTTGGACAGAAACTGTTACGTCTTCGATGTTGGATTGTTGTTTTGCGTACGAGACAACGGATTGCGCGGCCCATTCGGTGGTCCAAAGCCCCCAGTACAAGGCAACCGGAAACGATCCAATTGCCACCGCGAAAAGAGCTCCTCCGAGGGCCAGGGCCACGACGACAGGCCACCTTCTTGTACGCGCCACCAGAGAACGAGTTCGAATCAGGCGCATGACATCATGCATACCAGAACCTTCGGATCGACGTAAGCGCGCCGAAGCAGAATTGTTATCTAGGAACACACCCCAAGCAGTAGGGACGCACTCTTATTTGGGGCGGCAGCGTTTCGATTTCACGAGGCCGCTCGGGCTGCTCGGTTGGCGTTTTCAAACATCTCGTAGAGAGGATACCTTTCTTCACCCCAATTGAGGCTTCCGTTGTACCTACGGAGAACCTTCTTGATGGCAGACGCCGAGTAGTCGAGGCTGCCGACAGGAAGCCCTTCTTGCGAAGCGCCATGGAGCAGCACAAGCGCGGCAAGCGTGACGTTGAATGATTCGTCAGTATTGAGTTGGCCCCATACAGCGAACATGTCCGATTTATTTTCGAGATTCCGTGCTGGCAATTGAGTAAGCTCGATTTCTCGGCCCCAATTAATTGCCTTGACGGCCGTATCCGCAAATATTTGGCAGGGTCCAGTCGACGAGTCGAACAAGGGCACTTGAACGGCGGCTGGGCCGATACGGGCGTCCGGACTCAGCACATAGTTGTATGTTGCTCGCACCTGACTATCTGCAATCGAGTCGAGATGATTTTCGCATGCCGATTCCCACAGGAGAATCGTTTGGATTAGCGCCTTCGGCATCCGGTATCCGCGCGCCAGATTCGTGACAAGGGCATCGTGTTTGAACACGAGATCGACGGCCTGGTTTCTCTGCCGTAACAGGACATGCTTTTGCTCTGCGGTCAGTGTGTTGTCGAGCAACGTCACCAGTTGTGCGCGCAAAGCAGGCCGAGACGTTTCGGGGAGTCGAACGTCGAGGAGTCCTGCCGGGTCAACCGTGTCAACCGCTGATTGTCCGTTGTCTCGGCCTGATTTGATGTCTTTGTCGATTCCGATAGCGCCAGCGCCGGTGCCGATGGTGTATTCGAGGATTTGGTCGAAGGCCCAGTTTTTCGGGAGGGGGTAGCCAAGATTTCCGCTGTATCCGGTTGACATTCCGCTGACGAAGCTCAGTGATGCGAGGCCGCGTTTCGACACGATGATGCATGTGTTCCTTGACCCGTAGATGCCGACGCGGTAGACGCTTCCCCGTTGAGCAATCGCCGTCTGGATTCCCTCGAAATACGGGACAACGTGATCGATGACCTCTTGTTCCATTGCGTCGAAATCCACCGCAAAGTAGATGGTTGTGCCTCGTTTGAACCGGTACGACTGGGCGGCGTCATAGGCGCGGGCGCCGGCGTAGAGGCCTTTGGCGTGGTTGAAGTATTCAAGTCCGTCTCCGCCCTCCTGGAAGATCGGAAACACAGTCAGACCATTGGAGAAGATTGTTGACAATTCCCCGGATTTGATGTTCTTATCGAGCGGATCGGCCACAGGAGAATTGGTGAGATACCGTCCCACCGTTTGGTAGCCATTAGCGATCAGCGTTCGAGCGCGCTCAGGCGTGATCGTGGTGACACAGTCCACCGCAGTTCCGGGACGGTCTGTGTCCCCGGTACTCACCATCAGCGACGCCCACGTTTGGAAGTCCGCTTCACCCGAAACGGGAAGAGCACAAAAACGTTGAAACTCCTGGACAGATGATTTCAATGGCGCAGAGAAATTGCCGTCGTATGGGGTCGGATACCCGTTGAAATTCATCGCCGCCTGAAAAAGGTGAACAAAATACTTCGATGTATCCGTCGCACCCTGCCGAAGGTGCGCCTGCTCGCGGATGCCCCGCTTGGTGCCCGGCCCAAACACTCCGTTGGCCACACCGTCGGCCATTCCTAGTTCGTATTGAACAGCGAGTTTAAAAGCGTCCTGCACGTTCCGGGACAGGATGCCATCGGCAGGGATCACAAAGAAATCCGCTCGATGCACGTACCGTGCGTTGAGGTTTTGCTGGATCGCCCGGACCGCTTCGGTGCCACCAGTGAGCAACTCGTAGGCATCCATTGTCAAGAGCGCTTTGAAAAGCTTCGTCATCATTACTCCACTGCCTTCGGGCAGCCCAATATGACGGCGCAGATTCTTGACGGCCCTGACAGTCAAAGCGCTATACGTGCCGTCGAGAACCCCGTTTCCGCCGTTGTATCCCTTGCAGAAGAGACCCCCGCGAATGATGTTATTAACCCGGCTCATATTCACGCCAGCCGCAGACGTGGACGGCCCAATGTCGCCAACACGTGTTAGGGCACCGCGCGTGCCTGGGCCGAAGTTATCCGAGAGCGCTGTGATGCCAAGTTCGTGCTGGAGCGCTCGCGTCAGACCGTGCATCGTGGCCCAACCTGTTTTGCCATTCGACGGCACACGATTCCAACCAGACACACCGGAATACGTCGCGTTGAGCCAGTCCTGAACAGTCTTTACCCACGGATCAGCCATCAAAATCTCCTATTAATTGTCATGGTTGCCGCCGCGTAAGGACGGTCGGCCAAAGTCGGCTCTTACGGAGAAATACGATGGCACGGCCCTGCATACGCCCACAAGACTTCAACAGAAAAGTTCACCCTAATTCGCGTTACGCATTGGGCTGCTGGGCGTTTTGTTAGCTGTTTGGTCTAAAGGGTGCGTCACTCGGTGGTGTTTGCCTCGGTTGTCGCCAAACTAACCAAAAACGCCGCCACATACCTCCGCCCCCAAACCCGTTAAACTAAACGCATCATGGCTACTTTTGGAGACCTCTCTAGTCGGCTCGCGGAGACGTTCACGGGCTTGCGCACGAAGGGCAAGCTGTCGGCGTCCGACATTGACGGGACTGTGCGCGAGATTCGGCGCGCGCTCCTCGACGCGGATGTTGCGATTGCCGTCGTCAAAGACTTCACCGCGCACGTGCGCGAGCGCGCTCTCGGAAACGAGGTCAGCGGGGCACTCAACCCGGCCCAACAGGTCGTACAAATCGTCAACGACGAACTCGTGCGCATTCTGGGCGGCGAGTCGCGCCGGGTGCACTTTGCCAAAAAACCGCCGACCGTCATTATGCTCGCGGGGCTGCAAGGCGCCGGCAAGACGACCCTCGCGGGCAAACTCGCGAAGTGGCTCGCACAGGACAATCACACTCCACTGCTCGTCGCAGCCGATTTGCAACGCCCCAACGCGGTCACGCAGCTGCAAATCGTTGGTCAGCAAGCGGGAGCGACGGTTTTTGCTCCCGAACCGGGTAACGGTGTGGGCAATCCCGTTTCGGTCGCGAAAGACGCCGTGCGATTCGCAACAGATCGCCAATTCGATGTGGTCATTATTGATACCGCGGGCCGATTGGGGGTCGATAGCGAACTCATGAGGCAAGCCGCCGACATCCGCTCGGCGACGAACCCCGACGAAGTCTTGTTTGTGATTGACGCCATGATCGGTCAAGACGCGGTCACAACAGCCACGGCGTTCCAAAACGGTGTCGATTTTACCGGCGTCGTGTTGTCGAAGGTCGACGGCGACTCGCGCGGGGGAGCAGCCCTCTCGGTCGCGAGCGTCACGGGGCGCCCCATTCTTTTTGCCTCGACCGGTGAAGGCCTCGGCGACTTTGAATCGTTCCATCCCGACCGCATGGCGAGCCGAATTCTCGACCTCGGCGACGTTCTGACTCTCATCGAACAATCTCAGCGGACCTTCGACGAAGACGAAGCACGCAAAGTCGCCGACAAGATCGCAACCTCACAGTTCACGCTCGACGACTTTCTCGGTCAAATGCAGCAAGTGAGAAACATGGGTTCGATCAAAAAAATGATGGGCATGCTTCCCGGAGCGGGAGCAATGAAGCAGCAACTCGACAACTTCGACGAGCGAGAACTCGTTCGAACCGAGGCGATCATTCAGTCCATGACCGGGCCAGAGCGGCACAATCCGAAAATTCTCAACGGATCCCGCCGCGTTCGCATTGCGCGAGGGTCCGGCTCAACGGTCACCGACGTCAACCAGCTTGTTGTCCGGTTCGAGCAAGCCGCGAAAATGATGAAAACTGTCGCGAAAGGCGGCGTGCCGACACTTCCGGGCGTCGGGCCACTCGCGGGAGCCGGCTATTCGGGCAATCGCGGCAAGCCTGGCGCGAAGAAAAAAGCCTCCCGATCAGGAAATCCTGCCAAGCGGGCCGCCGAAAATGCGGCCTTGGCCTCGGGCGAAAAAATCGGCGGTTCACCGTCCACACCGTCTGGAGCGGGTTTCGGGCTCGCTTCTCGCGCGTCGTCTCGACATGCCAACCGGCACGACGACGGTGACCGATTCCAGAACGACGCGGGCGGTTAGCGAGCGGGGCCGCTTCGCGAGCGGTGTCACGAGCCGAGGCCACCGCGGAGCTCCCTCGTGAGCGACGCAACAACCGCTTGCAAATTTCCATTGTTCGCGTGCGCGATGCGCAATTGACGTTGATAGCTTGCGCCGTGTTTCAGAATTGCTCTCACGTTGTCGAGTTCTTTTTCGCACGCCAAGCGTTCCGCGGTCGGGGCAAGCGTGTCGAGTAAATCGCGCACGTCGTCAACCAAGAGTCGCTGGGTTCCAGCAGAATCGAGAATGATTTTCGCGTCGAGGCCGTAGCGTGCCCCGCGCCACTTATTCTCGCGAACAAACCACGGCTGCAACGTCGGAAGCGGCTCCCCGGCGTCGATCCGAGAGGACAGGTACTCGACGAGGCACTGCACGAGAGCGGCAATTGACCCGACCTCGGCGGCGGACGACAAACCGTCACACGCTCGCATTTCTAGCGTTCCCCACCGGGGCGACGGGCGAATGTCCCACCGAACCTCGCTCACATCGTCAATAATCCCGGTGTGAGTCAGATCCGCAACGCAGTTTTCGTAGTCGGCCCAATTCGCGATTTGCCACGGGAGGCCGGCCGTCGGAAGCTGCTGAAAGAGAAGGGTTCGATTCGACGCGTATCCGGTGGTGAGACCCGCCCAAAACGGGCTCGACGCCGAGAGCGCTTGCAAGTGGGGGTAATACGTGAGAAGTCCGCGAAGAAGAGGAATGACCTTCGACCGTTCTTCGACGCCCACGTGAACATGAATACCCCAAATCATCATGTTTCGTCCCCACCATTGCGTGCGAGCAATGAGGCGCTGATAGCGCTCGCTGTTGGTGACTTTTTGGTCTGACCACTGTCCAAACGGGTGCGTTCCCGCGCACATGCCCTCGATGCCGAGCGGATCGGTGATTGCGCGCATCTCACCGAGAAGCATTTCGAGTTCGGCGACCGCGTCGCCAACTCGGTGGTGAACCCCGCTAATGAGTTCGAGAGTGTTCAAAAGAAGTTCGCCCGTAATTTGCGGGTGTGCGCTCCCGTCGGGCGCGCGTAGCGCATCGAGAATGTCGTCGGCAACAGAGACGAGGTTTCCGGATTCGCGCTCGACGAGCGCAATTTCCCATTCAATCCCGACGGTTGAGCGCCGCGAATGCGCGAACGAAATACCCACGAAGCCCCCTCCCCGGTTTTCTCATCTTGCCACCGTTCGGTTACGAAAGACCGCGTTGCGCTCGTTATTGCTCGGCGGGTCGCGACGCGAAAATTACCGCAGCGCGGCGGAATCTGGCAGAATGATCAGTCGAGTCTGCTCGCCCGACCCTCTAATTAGGCGTCCCAGATCGTCGAAAGAGCTTGTGCCGAGTGTGCCCCCACGCTCACGGCAGTCAGTTCGTCCACCACGTCGCACACACAGGAGAATTGTGGCTGTCAAAATCCGCTTGAAAAGGTTCGGAAAGATCCGGTCCCCGCGCTATCGAATCGTCGTCGCCGACTCGCGTACCAAACGCGACGGTCGAGTCATCGAGGAGATCGGCACGTATCAGCCGACCGAAGATCCCTCGATTATCGAGGTTGTTTCAGACCGCGCGCAATATTGGCTCGGAGTGGGCGCCCAGCCAACCGAGCAAGTGAGGGTGTTGCTCAAGCTCACGGGTGATTGGGGCACGTTTAAGGGCGACAAGAAGGCGACAAATACCGTCAAGCTCAAAGAATCGGCCGCCCCGTTCGTCGCTCAAGAGAAGAAAAAGCCGGTCTTGAAGCCGAAGGCAAAAGAAAAGGCCGAAGAATCACCACGACAAGCGGAGAAGGTGGCGAAAGAGGAGCCGACGCCGAAAGCCGAATCTGCTTCGAAAGAAGAATCACCGTCGAAAGACGAGTCCGCTTCGAAAAAGGAATCAAAACCGAAAGCCGAGTCCGCTTCACACGACAAATCTGCTCGGGAGGCGAAGCCGGCATCGAAAACGAAGGCCGCTTCGAAGAAGGAATCGGCGCCGTCCAGCGATTCTGTTGCGGCCGAATCGACAGACACCTCGTCGCGTGCTGCTGGTGAGTCTGAATCGACCGACGGGGCCTAACCGATGCTCGCTCTCGCACTCGAACACCTCGTGAAGGGAATTGTCACGCATCCCGACGACGTGCACGTCGTCGCGGTCAGTTCACCGCGCGGCGAGGTTCTCGAAGTTCGGGTCACGTCTGACGACTTGGGGCGAGTCATCGGACGCGCTGGTCGCACCGCGTCGTCGTTGCGGGCGCTCGTGACAGCGCTCGCGAACGGTCGCCGCGTTCGGGTCGACGTGGTCGACACCGACCTCGAACGGTGAAGAGCGCCCCGACTCCTCACGCCCAGCTTCGAGTCGGACGGCTCACAAAAGCGCACGGACTCAAGGGCGCCCTCAAGATCGAGATGTACTCGGACGATCCGGCGCGCCGGTTTGTCCCGGGCGCCGTCTTTTCGCTCCAGGTGCCCGCGACGTCGGCGTGGCACGGCAAAACCATCGAATTGATCGAGCTCCGCTGGTACAACACTCACCCCGTCGGGTTCTTCACAAACGTTTGCGACCGCTCAACGGCGCAAAGCCTCGTCAAAGCAATTCTGTGGGTGGACCTCGATACTTCCGCTCGGCCGAACGAGGACGACGCGTGGTACAACTACCAGCTCGTTGGACTGAGCGCGATGCGTGACGGCCAGAAAGTGGGCGTTGTCACCCGAATCGATCACCGACCGGCGCAAGATTTACTCGTTGTTGCCACACCAACCGGCGACGTTCAGGTGCCCTTCGTGAGAGAAATCGTTCCCACCGTCGATATCGCCGCGGGAATCGTCGCCGTCACCCCACCAGAAGGGCTCTTCGACGCCGCGACGAATGGCCGCAGCGGGGCGACCACGACAGACGAGGTGGCCACTCGTGCAGATTGACATTGTGACGATCTTCCCCGATTTCTTTCGAGTTCTCGACATCGCGTTGCTGGGCAAAGCCCGCCACGGCGGACTCTTTGACGTCACGGTTCACGATTTGCGGACGTACGCTCATGATCGACACAAGACGGTTGACGACACTCCGTACGGCGGGGGAGCGGGAATGGTGATGAAGCCCGAGCCGTGGGGCGAGGCGTTCGACTCGGTTCTCGGCGGGTCGCGCGGGCACACGCACGACGAACCCGAGTCGGGCGCGCTATCAGCAGAGCCACCCGTGATCGTCGTTCCGTCTCCCGCTGGAGAGGTCTTTAGCCAGTCGATCGCGCGCGAGTTGTCGACCCAGGCTCACCTCGTGTTTGCGTGCGGGCGCTACGAGGGAATCGACGAGCGCGTCATCGACGACGCGGCGGATCGGGCTCGGGTCCGCGTGCTGAGCCTCGGCGACTACGTGCTCAACGGCGGTGAAGTTGCGGCGCTCGCGATGATTGAGGCGACGGTGCGCATGCTTCCCGGTGTTCTCGGAAATCCCGCGAGCCTCGTTGAAGAGAGCCACTCCGACGGGTTGCTTGAGTATCCGCTTTACACGAAGCCCGCGGTGTGGCGCGGGCGACACGTTCCCGCGGTCTTGCTGAGCGGTGATCACCAAGCGATTGCGGCGTGGCGCGCCGAGCGTCAACGCGAGCGAACGCGCCGCGTGCGACCGGACTTGGCCGGCGAAGAATGAGTCGCGCCCGATGATCGGGTTCCATACGGGAGTAGTCCCAATTGCGTCCGTCTGACAATTCGTGGCACAATTAGCGCTTGTGCCGCGGCGCGCTTCTGCCGTCGGGGAATCAGCTCGTCTCGCGCGCACTCATTCAGACAATCGGCACTCGCACTCGCCTCGCGCGGATTCGAGAGTCCAGTTCGTGTTCGACCGGTGGCGGGCACAGAGAGCGACACTCATGCATATTCTCGATCACGTCGACGCGGCCGCGATTCGCCCCAACATACCGGAATTTCGCGCGGGCGATACCGTCAAGGTGCACGTCAACATTATTGAGGGCAATCGTTCGCGCGTCCAGGTTTTCCAGGGTGTCGTGATTGGTCGGTCGGGCGAGGGCGTTCGCGAAACGTTCACGGTTCGAAAGGTTAGTTTTCAAGTGGGCGTCGAGCGGACTTTCCCGGTCCATTCCCCGACAATTGACCACATTGAGGTCGTCGTTCGAGGTGACGTGCGTCGCGCGAAACTCTATTATTTGCGCCAATTGCGAGGCAAGAAGGCGAAAATCAAAGAAAAGCGCGGCTCGTAATCGCGTGGCCTCAGCGCGATGTACGTCGCGATCTAGGAAATCACATGACACATGAACCGCGAGCCGCACCGTCGGGTGGTGCGCGCCGGAAGGGTCGCAAGAGCGGCGCGAAGTATTTCGTGCGCGATGTTGTCATTATCTTTCTTATCGCGGTCGTCGTGTCGTTCCTCGTCAAGACCTACCTCTTTCGGTCGTTTTATATTCCGTCGGAGTCGATGAGAGACACACTTCAGGTCGATGATCGAGTAATAGTCAACGAGTTGGTACCGTCCGTGTTTCCCGTCGAGCGCGGCGACGTTGTCGTCTTCAAGGACCCGGGTCGGTGGCTCCCCGCGATGACTCCCATCGTCCACAATCCGATTGAGGTCGGAATCGATTGGGCCCTGTCTCTCGTCGGCCTTTCGGCGTCCGACGCCAATGACCACCTCATCAAGCGGGTTATTGGGCTTCCGGGCGACCACGTCGAGTGCTGCACGGCGTCCGGGCAAATCACCATCAACGGAACCGCGATCACTGAGCCGTATGTCGTGCTCCCGCCGGGTCAGAAGAACGTCTCTCTTGATCCATTCGATGTCGTGGTCGATCCGGGTTCGTTGTGGGTTATGGGCGACAACAGAAACAAGTCGAAAGATTCCCGCTACAACCGCGACGGCCCCGGCAGGGGTTTCGTTCCGATGGAAAACGTTGTGGGGAAGGCGACGTTTGTATATTGGCCGTTGGACCGCTGGACGTGGCTCGACAACTATCCCGATGTGTTTCGCGGTGCGAGTTCGTCGGCGAGCGGGGTGCCTTCTTCCTCGGCGCCGCCGCGTTGATATCGTCGCCGTGGATCAAAACACCGCGTGGCTTGCAACGCTTGTCGGCCATTCCCTGATAAATTCCCAGAAATTGACGCCGTGAATCGGGGGTCCCCTCACATACACTGGTGGTGGAGCTCAGGTGGGTGATATGGCGGACGATTCACTGGCTGACCAGCCACTCGTAAAGCGCCCCCGCGGTAATCGGCATCGAGTGGGGCGCATCGCTCGCGACGTCGCAATAGTCGTCGTGGCCACCATTATTGTGTCGTTCCTCGTCAAGACGTATGTCGTGCGCACCTTCTATATCCCCTCGGCATCGATGCAAAACACGTTGCAAATCGACGACCACGTCATCGTCAACGAGTTAGTACCGGCTATTTTTCCCGTTGAGCGCGGAGACGTCGTCGTTTTTCGAGATCCGGGTGGGTGGCTTAACAGTTCCGCGAACAACGGCCCAACGAATCCAATCTCGGAGGGTATCTCGTGGGTTCTCTCGCTCGTGGGCCTGGCCTCGTCGGATGCCGACAATTTTCTCATTAAACGAGTAATCGGGCTTCCCGGAGACCACGTGGCATGCTGTACGCCGTTCGGAGGCATCACGATAAACGGCGTGCCCCTCGAAGAACCGTATGTGTGGATTCCCGACGGCGAAGAGCTTATTCGCCTCAGCTTCGACGTCGTCGTGCCCGCTGACTCGTATTGGGTAGAGGGCGATAATCGGAACCACTCGGGGGACTCTCGGTTTAACCTCGACAGCCCGGGCGGCGGTTTTATTCCCAAGGCCAACGTCGTGGGTCGGGCATTTTTAGTGACGTGGCCACTGGCAAATTGGAAATGGCTCGACAACTACACTGACGAGTCTCGACGTATTCCTGGGCCCACATCAACCGGGCTTTCGATCACGGGAACGCAGTGAATGCGCGTCTCGGACCCCACATTCGACGTTGAGAGCGACCTGCTAAATAATGGCGCGTCGTGTGTGATTGGGTGCGACGAAGTGGGGCGTGGCGCTCTTGCTGGTCCGGTTGCCGTGGGCGTCGCGGTCGTCGACTCGGCGGTCGGTCCATTCCCTGTGGGATTGCGTGATTCCAAACTCTTGAGCGAACACTGCCGAGAGCAGCTTGCGCCGCTCGCGATGTCGTGGGCGCGGTGGAATGCCGTGGGTCTCGCGTCTTCGCAAGAAATTGATCGGTTCGGGATAATGGCGTGCCTTGGCCTTGCCGCGACGCGCGCGTTGGCCCTCGTGCACACCGCCGCGGCGCCCGTCGTGCGGAGCGTCGTTTTGCTGGACGGCGGCACCGATTGGCTGAGTCCCGTGCTCGCGACACCGTTGCGGGTTGTGACACGAGTCAAGGGGGATCGAGAGTGCGCCTCGGTGGCCGCCGCTTCGGTCATTGCGAAGGTGCACCGCGATCATCTTCTCGTCGAGAACGATGTGCGCACACCGGGATACGGGTGGGCGCGCAACAAGGGCTACGGAAGTGCGCAGCATCGCGCGGCCATCATGGAACTCGGTCCGTCCGAGTATCACAGACAGTCGTGGCTGAAATCGACGCGTGAGGGTGCGCATAAGATTGGGTAACCATGGAAAACGATGACATCGAGGACTATGACCGAGAGGTCGAGTTGGCCCTCTACCGTGAGTATCGCGATGTTGTGTCGCAGTTTCAATACGTCGTCGAGACGGAGCGACGCTTCTATTTGGCCAATGACGTCGAACTGGTACGAAAAGACACCGAGCATGATTTCTACTTCGAACTGACGATGAGCGACGTGTGGGTGTGGGACGTCTATCGTTCGGATCGCTTCGTCAAATCGGTTCGAGTGCTGACGTTCAAAGATGTCAATGTTGAAGAATTGTCGAGCAAAGACTTTGCCCTCCCGAAGGAGCTTGCTCTCGACGAATAGCGAGTCGTACGCCGGGCGGCCTCCCTCCGTGGCGAATCTCGCCGTCGCGAATCTCGCCGGTCGTCCACCGGCGGGTACCTAGCTCGGCTTTTGCACAGTTGGCTTGTTGCATCCCCGAGATAATTCCCCACGCTGAAATTCTTAGCGAGTGGAGGTGCACATGGCGAAAAAAGACGACCTTGGTCGGCTGGGTGAACAGCTGGCCGTCGATTATCTCGCGGAGAGAGGGTATGCAATTCTCGAGCGCAATTGGCGGTCGGGGTGCGGAGAAATTGACATTGTCGCGCTGCACGACAACGAAACCGTTTTTATCGAAGTCAAGACTCGCTCAAGCGTCGCGTACGGTAATCCGCTCGATGCGATCACTCCCGCGAAGCACGCGCGGCTGAGGCAGCTCGTTCATTCGTGGCTCGACGCCGAGAGCGCGTCCTCTGGGCGTATTGTTGACACTCGCGGAGCGGAGCCCCGTGGTCGTCGCACGGGATTCCGAGTGCGTATTGACGCGATTGGAATCGTGCTTCAACCCACTCGCGAAGCGATAATTGACCACGTTATCGGAATTGCCTGATGCCAATAGCGCGAACTCTTTCCGTGTCGCTCGAAGGACTCATTGGCACGGTGATCGATATCGAGGCCGATCTCTCGAGCAATCTTCCCGGGTTCACCATCATAGGTCTTCCCGATACGGCGCTTGGTGAAGCACGAGAACGCGTGAAATCCGCCGCGGCAAACTCCGGGTGCGCTCTCCCGAGCAGAAAGCTCACGGTAAATCTCTCTCCCGCCGCGGTTCCGAAGCGTGGCTCGGCTTTCGACTTGGCAATCGCACTCGCGTGCCTCGCAACCGCGGGTATCGTCCCCCCCCGCTCAATTGCCGAAACCGTGCACCTCGGCGAATTGGGTCTTGACGGTCGATTACGCTCGACGATCGGAATCTTGCCCTCCGTTATTGCGGCTGAGCGCGTCGGAATTCGTCGCGTGATGGTCCCACAGGCCAATGCGCACGAGGCGAGCCTCGTCGAGGGGATTAACGTGCTTCCGGTCGCGTCGTTGCGCGACGCGGCAATTAGCCACGGCGCCGATCTTGATCGTGTTGCGGTGGAACCGATTCGGCCCGATATCGCGCGAGAGCACGCGGATGACGAGGGAGACCTTCGCGAGGTCGTCGGCAACCCCGAGGCGGTCCACGCCCTCACCGTGGCAGCCGCGGGCGGCCACCACCTCTTGCTGTGCGGACCGCCCGGAGCGGGAAAAACGATGCTCGCCCGTCGATTGCCGGGACTCCTTCCCGACCTCGATCACACGGCTGCCCTCGAGGTGACGAGCGTGCGATCACTGTGTGGTGAACCGATTTCGAGCGGTCTCATCATTCGGCCACCGTGGGAGAGTCCGCACCACACGACGACCGCCGCGGCCATGATCGGTGGCGGGTCCGGTCGAATTCGTCCCGGTGCGGTCCCCCGAGCATCGCACGGCGTGCTGTTCCTCGACGAGGCACCAGAATTTTCCGCAGCGGTGCTCAACACGCTCCGCCAACCGCTCGAGTCGGGAGTTGTCCGCATTCATCGAGCAAACGCTGTCGCTCATTTTCCAGCGAACTTTCAACTCGTCCTCGCTGCGAACCCGTGCCCGTGCGGACAATACGGTGCGCCAGAGTCGACGTGTGTGTGCCCTCCGGTCGCTCGTCGTCGTTACCTCTCGCGCTTGTCCGGACCGCTTCTCGATAGGGTCGATATGCAGTTGCCCATTCGGCGCGTGAGCTCTGTTCACGAGCGCGCGGAACGCCACGATTCGAGTTCATCGACGGAATCGCTTCGAGCACTCGTCTCTGACGCTCGAAATGCGACACGATTGCGCTTGTCGGGCACCCCGTGGAGATTGAACGGTGACGTGCCCGGATCGTGGCTCCGCGGGCCCGCGGCACTCCTCCCCGCGACGGTCACAAGCGACCTCGATCACGCTCTCGAGCGGGGCGGAATAACCATGCGCGGTTATGATCGTGTGCTCCGAGTCGCGTGGACCCTCGCCGATCTCGACGACGTGAAGCAACCGTCGCGCGAACATATTGGCCAAGCCCTCTTCTTTCGACGGGGGATCGCGCCGTGACGATTCCCGGACTCACCGACGTGTCCGTGCGGCAGTTGGCCGACGCAATCGGATTCTCTGACGACGGTGATGACCGCGACGCGATCATCACGTCGGAAGACCTCGTTGCTCGCGCGTGTTGGTCGGGGATCGCAGAACCGGGAGACCGCGTCGCCCACGCCCTCATTGGCGCTGTTGGCGCGGCTGGGGCTCTCGATATCGTTGTTGACTCGCGCACCGCCGATCACATCGTCGAACGACTTCGAGAGCGGGGAATCGACGGCGCGAAAGCCCTGACGCTCGCGGACGTGCGGGGAGCGATTACTCGGTGGCGGCCAAAATTGTCTCTCACTCGCGCGCTCGCGACCGTGCGAGCGGCGCGGCATCTTGGCGCCCAATTCATTGTGCCCGGCGGAGCACTGTGGCCCCGCGCGCTCGATGACCTTGAGGTGCACGCTCCCGTCGGATTGTGGGTGCGAGGAAACCCCACACGACTCGGCGCACTGAAGCGATCAATCGCGCTCGTCGGCGCGCGAGCGGCGAGCGGTTATGGCGAACACGTCGCAACGGAGGCGGCATCGCGGCTCGCGAGTCGAAACATCGCAATCGTTTCTGGAGCAGCATATGGAATTGACGGCGCGGCCCACCGTGCAACACTCTCCGAGGGCGGCATCACGGCGGCATTTCTCGCCGGCGGTATTGATCGGTTTTATCCGAGCGGCCATTCAGCGCTGTTGTCTCACATTGTTGATCGCGGAATTGTCTTGTCAGAACTCGCCGTCGGAGCGGCACCAACTCGGTGGCGCTTCCTTCAAAGAAACAGGCTCATTGCCGCGGCGACTCGCGCGACCGTCGTCCTTGAAGCGGGTCATCGGTCAGGATCCCTCAATACGGCCGGGCACGCGGCTGCTCTTGCCCGACCACTCGGGGCCGTTCCGGGCTCGGTGACATCGCCTGGTTCGGCCGGGTGTCACCGCCTTCTTCGCGAATACGATGCCATTTGCGTGACGAATGCGACCGAAATGGCTGAATTGATCGGCGACACTCCTCGTGACCCTTCCGTCGCTCTCGCGACGAGTTCTCATTGTGCGGCAAGCAGAGTAGTCGAAGCGCTTCAGATCCGGCGTGCCCGGCGCGACCACGACATTGCTGATCGCTCGGGACTCTCAATCGAGGCCGTTCGCGCCGAGCTGGGCATCCTCAACGCTCTTGGTGTTGTCGAAGAAGTGCAGTCGGGCTGGAAACGTCTTCCTCAGAAACCTCCCGTGTCACCAACGGGTGTCACGTAGGGTGGGGTCGTGGGCGAAAACGTGAGCGGCGCGGCGCACGCCACGATTTCGCAGTCTATTGCCTCATTTTTGACGTATCTCGGTGCAGAACGCGCGTTCTCACAACACACCGTTCGCGCGTATCGAAGTGACCTGGGACGGTTGAGTGATTTCGCGGCATCCCGGGGTGTCACGACTGTCGACGACCTCACGCTCGACGTCTTGCGCGATTGGCTGTGGCGTGAATCTCAAGGGGGATTGGCGCGAGCAACCCTCGCGCGGCGCTCGGCCGCCGCGAGAAGTTTTTCCGCGTGGCACGCACAGGCCGTGGGAACGGAGGACGACAAAGCGGCCCGCCTCCGCGCGCCGCGCGCCGACCACGCACTGCCTCGAATTGTCTCACCGAGCACGATGACCACCCTCATCCGCGCGAGTGAAGAACGAGCTCGGCACGGTGACCCCGTTGCGCTTCGTGATCGCGCCATTATCGAACTCCTGTACGCTTCGGCCGTGCGAGCAGCGGAACTCGCGGGTCTCAATATGGGCGATCTCGATCTCGATCAGCTCACCGTTCGCGTTACCGGCAAAGGATCGAAAGACCGAGTGGTGCCGTTTGGTGTGCCCGCGAGTTCGGCGCTCGTCGACTACGTGACACAGGGTCGACCCGTTCTGCTCGAGCGGGGCACCGGTCGTGATCGTGGCCGGCAAAATTTCGAGACGGAATCACACGACCGAGGGTCGCTCGACGACGACGCTGTTTTTCTCGGAGCACGGGGAGCCCGAATTGGTACTCGTGCGATTCACCGAACGGTTTCCGGCGCACTCCGAGATTTTTCTGGAGCCGGCCCCGGTGGCCCGCACACTCTTCGCCACAGCGCCGCTACCCACCTTCTCGACGGCGGCGCGGATTTGCGCGAGGTGCAAGAAATGCTGGGCCACTCGAGCCTTGGAACGACACAGATCTATACCCACGTCTCGGTCGAGCGATTGAAATCGTCGTACGCGCGAGCGCACCCGCGCGCGTAGCCGTGTCAAGCGGAACGAGAATCGCTCGGCGGAATCCGCGAAGATAGCCCAAAGGGGACACGTAGCGCCCGTTCTTGCGAACGCCGAAATGAAGACACGGGAGCCCGCAATGCCCCGACGTGGCGACCGTCGCAATCGGTTGGCCACGGACGACGGGTGCTCCCTCGGTGACGAGCGCGTCGACGGGTTCGAAACTGGATCGGACCCCGTCGCCGCTGCTGATGGAGAGCGCTGCCCGGTCAACAACCCACCCCACAAACGATGCGACTCCCGCTTCGGGAGCGATCACAATCGAACCGACCGTCGAGACAATGTCAATACCGCGGTGGCCCGCTGCGAATTCAGTGGGTGGCGCCTCGAAGCCGCGCGAGATCGTGTGCGGTGGCGGCAACGGCCACTCCCACCGTGCCGTGTGCCGCGCTGGCCCACCGGCCGACGGTGCGCGAGCGTCACCGAGAGCCGCGCCGACGGCAAGAGCGAGAACCGCGGCGGCTGCGCGGGTTGTTCGTCCGACCGGGTTCATACCTCAAGCCTGTACCCGGACCGGCACGTCGATGCGTTCGGCGCCGCGATGGTCAAATCCCTCAGCGGACCCTGCCCCGTGAACATCCAGCCGCGATTGCGGGTGGGGGCCGCGACGGGATCCGCGGTGAGCATTGGGTTGAAACGCCACGCCACAGTAGGGTAGACGCAAGGACGGGGGATTTCTAACGTCTGAAGCTGTTGTGAGTCATCCATTAGCTCGGGAATAGTGTGAATTCGTTGGAATGCGCTGGCAAGGCCGCGTCATTTTTCGACTCCGCTCGTCGGTCGCGGGTGCCGGCAATTCCGCGGAGCATTGGCGAATGACGGTTCAAGCGCTTGATCGGCGGTTGCGGCGAAAAGTCATTGCTCTCTCAATGTCGGCCGCCCTGGGGGGCTTTCTTTTTGGATTCGACTCATCGGTCGTCAACGGCGCAGTGGACTCGGTTCAAGCCGAATTCAACTTGCCCGCGGTTCTCACCGGATTTGCGGTCGCGTCCGCCCTGTTCGGCTGCGCGATCGGCGCATTTGCGGCTGGTCGACTGGCCGACCGGTGCGGTCGCGTCTCCGTCATGGTCATTGGCGCTGGAATTTTCTTTGGGAGCTCGATTGGCTCGGGGCTCGCGTTCTCGGTGTGGGATCTGGTGATTTGGCGCGCAATAGGCGGGCTTGGAATCGGGATTGCCTCGGTCATTGCGCCCGCTTACATTGCTGAAATTTCACCGAAAGCCATTCGCGGCCGCTTGTCGTCTCTTCAGCAATTGGCGATCACGCTCGGTATTTTTGCCGCGCTCATGTCGGATGCTCAATTGGCCGGTTTTGCTCATGGAGCCTCGAACCCGCTGTGGTTTGGTGTCGAGGCGTGGCGGTGGATGTTTATTGTCTGCGCGATTCCCGCGGTCATCTACGGGATCATTGCGTGGAAGCTTCCCGAATCTCCTCGTTACCTTCTGCTGAAGACGAGGCCGGTCGACGCTCGAGCGGTGCTTTCTTTGGTCTTGCCGCAATCGGAGCTCGACGATGCGGTGAGAACCATGGAGCAAGATATTGCGATTGACCGCGCGACCGCTAAATCAGCCAGCTTGCGAGGCAATGCGTTTGGCCTCGCGCCCGTCGTGTGGGTGGGCATTCTTCTTTCGATGTTCCAACAGCTCGTCGGAATCAACGTCATTTTCTATTATTCGACCACACTGTGGAGCATGGTCGGGTTTGCCGAGCTCCATTCGTTCGCGATCTCCGTCGGGACGTCAATTGTTAACGTCGCGGTGACGTTTGTCGCAATTGGCTTTGTCGACCGTGTGGGTCGCCGATTGCTCTTGTTAGCAGGATCCACGGGAATGGCACTCTCGCTCGGAGTCATGTCGCTCGCATTTAGCCAAGCGTTCCTCGTTGATTCGAGTCCCGTCTTGCCGCGCGAGTGGGCGATTGCAGCCCTGATCGCCGCGAACGCTTTTGTTGTGTCGTTTGGCGCAACGTGGGGTCCCGTGGTGTGGGTCGTCTTGGCAGAAATCTTTCCCACACGCATTCGGGCGAAGGCCTTGGGCCTCGCGGGAGCAATTCTTTGGTGCATGAATTTTGTCGTGACGGTGACTTTTCCCGTCTTGTCGCAGGGTTTCTCGCTCGCGGTCGCTTACGGCATCTACGCATTTTTCGCGCTCTTGTCTCTCGTCTTCGTTTTCGTCTTCGTTCCCGAAACCAAGGGGATCGCTCTCGAGGGAATGACGAACTTGAAATTCTCAGGTCTGTGGAGGTCGACCGCTCATCGCTGAATCGCGCCATGAAACGGGCGCGGGTGTATGCTTTCGAGAGCACCTCACGGTTTGTGGGGTGACTACGCGTGCTCACATAACCCGCACTTCTCATCGGTCCTTAGCTCATATGAGCTCAGGCAGAAGTGCCAGAGCACTAGGGGCGGCGGCCACGTGGTCTCCGTCAGATAACCGAGTGGTGATTGCTGCGGCGTATCCAGCAGCGCTCGCCAAGAATAGGAGAACGGCCATGGCCGTCGTCACAATGCGCCAGCTGCTTAACAGCGGCGTGCATTTTGGTCATCAAACTCGCCGCTGGAACCCGAAAATGAAGCGCTTCATTTTGACCGAGCGCTCGGGCAGTTACATCATCGATTTGCAGCAGTCACTCGAGTACATCGACAAGACGTATGAGTTTGCGCGCGAGACCGTCGCTCACGGCGGGACGATCCTTTTCGTTGGCACCAAAAAACAAGCTCAAGAGGTGATCGCCGAGCAAGCGACTCGAGTTGGTCAGCCGTATGTCAACCAGCGGTGGCTCGGCGGTTTGCTCACGAATTTTCACACGGTCGGCAAGCGCCTCGCTCGCATGAAAGAACTCGAAGAACTCGACTTCGAGGACACCGCGAAAAGCGGATTCACGAAGAAAGAACTGCTCATCAAAAAGCGTGAACTCGATAAGTTGCGCAAGAGTCTTGGCGGCATTCGGAACCTCACGAAAACACCGTCCGCCTTGTGGGTGGTTGACACCAAGAAAGAACATCTCGCGATCGACGAGGCGAGAAAGCTCGGAATTCCGGTGATTGGCATCCTCGACACCAATTGCGATCCCGACGAGGTGCAATATCCGATTCCGGGGAATGACGACGCAATTCGCTCGGTGAGTCTGCTCACTCGAATTGTCGCGGATGCGGCGGCCGAGGGCCTCATTCAACGCCACCAGAAGCCGGATGAAGGCGACGGCCCCGCTGAGCCACTTGCGGAATGGGAGCGCGAGCTTCTTCAAGCTGATCGCGATTCGGAGACCGAGACGACTCCCGCGCAATCGTCTGCCGACACGGAAAAGGTCGCAAACGTGACCGAGGCAGCGGTTGAAGCGAACGACGTTGTCGAGGCTGAGCAAGCCGTTGAAGCGCAGCACGCCGAGGATGCAAAACCCGAGAAACGCGCGAAGAAGAGTCGCGCGGCAACGAAGACCGACAAGGCGAAGCAAGCGGTCGAAGCACAGTCCACTGCCACCTCAGAGGGGGCATCCGACGAGCAAATCGAGTCGCCCTCGACGGGGACCGACAAAAAGTAACTCACGAGTAAAGAAAGACCGATTAAAAAATGGCATCTTTCACAGCCGCTGACGTCAAGTCCCTTCGCGACCGCTTTGGCGCGGGGATGCTCGACAGTAAAAACGCACTCGTCGAGGCCGACGGTGACATAGACAAGGCCATCGAGATTCTTCGTCTCAAGGGCCAAAAGGGCGTCGCGAAGCGCGAAGATCGTTCAACGAGCGAGGGACTTATCGCCGCCACCGTCGTTGCAGACAGGGCGACGGTGGTCGAACTCGCAAGCGAAACGGACTTCGTCGCAAAGAACGAAAAATTCGTCACACTCGGAGACCGAGTGCTGTGCGCGGTGGCCTCCGCGGGCGCAACAACCGTTTCCGCAGGCGGTGAGGCCGACCTTGACGGTCAGACGGTAACCGAGGCAATTTCCGACGTCGCGGCGATTCTCGGCGAGAAGATTGAATTGCGCCAAGTGCACACGGTGACGGGCGAGCGCTGTGCGGTGTATTTGCACAAAACGAGCAAAGACCTGCCGCCTCAAATTGGCGTCGTTGTCGCGTACTCGGGGAGCGACAGCGAGACCGCACGCTCTATTGCGCAACATATTTCATTTGCCAACCCCGAATACGTCACGAGAGACGCTGTCCCCGCGCAATTAGTTGATCGTGAGCGATCGATTATCGAAGAAATATCCCGCAACGAAGGTAAACCGGCGGGAGCGCTCCCGAAAATAATCGAGGGCCGGTTGAATGGCTTTTATAAGAACATTGTGCTGCTCGAGCAAGATTACGCTCGAGACAACAAACTATCGGTCAAGAAGGTCCTCGACGACGCGGGTTTGACCGTCACGGGCTTCGTGCGCGCCAAAGTCGGCGCTGAGGCTCGCTCATGAGTGTGACCACGTTGTCTGTAGTGACGCGTGATACCCACTCGATCACGCGAGCACGCGCTACCGTGGAGACGACACCGACGTAAGGACACCCTGAGAACTATGACGAACCACAAGGATAAGCGCCGCGTCCTTCTCAAGCTTTCGGGTGAAGCCTTTGGCGCGGGGGGTCTTGGGGTCAATCCCGACGTGGTGAGTTCGCTCGCGCGAGAGATTGCCGAGGGCGCCACGAGCGTTCAAACGGCAATCGTCGTGGGAGGGGGCAATTTCTTTCGCGGTGCAGAACTGTCGCAGCGGGGAATGGACAGGCCCCGGGCCGACTACATGGGAATGCTCGGAACCGTGATGAACGCGCTCGCACTGCAGGATTTTCTCGAACAAGCGGGTGCCGAAACACGAGTACAATCGGCGATTTCGATGACGCAAGTTGCCGAGCCGTATGTTCCGCGCCGGGCTATCCGCCACCTCGAGAAGGGGCGGGTTGTCATTTTCGGAGCGGGAGTGGGCCTTCCGTATTTCTCGACGGATACCGTGGCGGCCCAGCGGGCGCTCGAAATCAAGGCGGATGGCGTTCTTGTCGCAAAGAACGGAGTTGACGGGATTTACTCGGAAGATCCGCGCGCGAACCCGGCCGCTCGCAAAATTGAAACAATCACGTATCGCGAAGCTCTCCAATCTCACTTGAAGGTCGTGGACTCGACGGCGTTTAGCTTGTGCATGGACAACGCGATGCCCATGCGCGTCTTCGGCATTGCACCTCGCGGCAACGTGACAGCGGCAATTCGTGGCGAGACTCTTGGCACCGTGGTGAGCAATTAGACTGACTCCAACCCCGACGAATAATAAGGAGTCACCGTGATCGCGGATGTCATTTCGCTTGCGACCGCTCGAATGGATAAGGCCGTCGAGGCGGCCAAAGAGGATTTCGGAACGATTCGCACGGGTCGTGCGAATCCGCAAATGTTTCAGAAGGTTTTGGTCGATTATTACGGCAGCCCCACTCCGCTCGGCCAATTGGCGTCTCTTCAGAATCCTGCGGCGCGATCCCTCCTCGTCACGCCGTTCGACAAGTCGGCGCTCAAAGAGATTGAACGGGCACTAGTTGCAATGCCGAATCTCGGTGCCACGGTCGGGAACGACGGTGAAATTGTTCGAGTGACTCTTCCCGAACCCACGGAAGAGCGTCGGAAGGAATTCGTCAAGATCGTTCGCACGAAAGGCGAAGACGCCAAGGTGGCGATTCGCGGTATTCGTCGAAAGGCAATGGACGAGTTGGCTAATTTCGCGAACGAGGTTGGTGATGACGACGTGTCGCGCGCCGAGAAAGAACTCGAGAACGTGACAAGAAAACACGTCGATGCGATCGACGAGGCATTAAACGCAAAGAAGCCGAACTGCTTGAGGCATAGAGGTTTGGAGATACCTCGTGCCAAAAGAACGCGAACGATGGTCGACTCGGCTCGGCAAATTTGCCAATCCCATTGATTTTCGCAATCGGGTTCGCGCGCGGCGAACCGACATTGAGCGGCAGGTTCAAGCCACGCGGGCCCAGTTCGAAGCGACAAACGAAAAGATTGTAGCCAAGGCGGGCCGCAACCTCGTGGGGGCAATAGTGATTGCTCTCACGTTGGGTTCGGTGATGGTTGTCAGTCTCGTCGTTATCAAGCAGCTTTTCATGGTGTTTGCGGGAGTCGTGATTGCGTTCACGGCAATCGAACTTTCCGAGGCGCTCCGGCACGCTGGTCGAACTGTTCCCAAGATTCCGACGTTCATTGCGGGGCTTGCTGTTGTGCCGGCGGCCTATTATTTCAACGCTGAGGGGATCTGGTTGGTCACTCTTTTCGGGATTCTCGCGGTGACCGCGTGGCGCCTTGCGGCCGAAATATTCGCGGGCGAACGTCTGTCGCGAATCGACGTTTTTCGGGATCTTGAAGCCGGTGTTCTCATTCAGGTGTATGTGGTCTTCTTGGCGAGTTTTTCGGTCCTCTTGGTTGCGCAGCCCGACGGGCAGTGGTGGACCCTCGCTTGTCTGGCGATGGTCATGCTCGTCGACACGGGAGCCTACGCGAGCGGTGTGTTGTTTGGTAAGCGGCCAATGGTTCCGTCGATTAGTCCCAAGAAGACGTGGGAAGGATTCGCGGGCGCGGCAATTCTTGGCGTCGTGGGCGGCGTTCCGTTTGCGCTCTTCATGCTTCACGAACCGTGGTGGGTGGGCATCATTTTCGGTGTGATCATTGTTGTCACGGCGACAATTGGCGATCTCGCCGAATCGATGCTCAAGCGGGCAATCGGGGTAAAAGACATGAGCTCCAGGTTGCCTGGCCACGGTGGCTTGCTTGATCGCCTCGACTCGATTCTGCCCTCAGCGGCCGCCACGTATGCGATCTACCTCATCTTTTTTGGATCGTACGGCACAATGGGGGTGTGAGCGCCACGTTTCCCCGCACGAGCAGGTCCCACCAGGGATACAACATCGGTCAGGTTGACGAATTTTTTGTCAACGCGCGCCGCGCATACGACGAGCAACACGCCGGCGACGCCACGATTTCGTCGAACGATATTCGCGTTGCATCCTTTTCAATGAAAAAGGGTGGCTACTCGACACGCCACGTCGATGCGGCGCTCGAGCGTCTCGAGGACGCGTTTGCGGCGCGAGAGCGCGAGTTCGCGCGAGAGAGAATGGGAGACGACGCGTGGATCGCGAATGCGAGATCTGATGCTCAAGTGATCGTGGATCGACTGGGCAGGTCCAACAATCATCGATTTGACCGCGTTTCCGTGTTGACGCAGGGTTACAACCGCTCGGAGGTTGACAATTTTTCCGCGCGAATCCTCGGCTATTTTCGCGGAGAGGACGCGTTGACCGTCGAGAACGTGCGGTCGGTTGTGTTTCATTCGCAGCGAGGTGGCTATCGAGAAGCCCAGGTTGACGTGGTTCTCGATAGCGTTATTTCTGTAATGCTGGCGGTTGCCTGAATGTTTGTGATTTTTATTGGCCACCTGATGCCGAGTTCGCTATGGTGGGTCCACCGTGGGTAGACATAGAGAAATCTCAACGGCCTCGCAACGTCAATTCGAGTTGCAGGTAGCCGCCGGAAGACCCCAATTTCGGGCTCGCCTTCCGCTTGCCGTCATTGCGTTTGTCGCGGTGTGCGGGTTCTTGTTGGTGAACCTCGCAGACCCGTACACGACTTCGCCCTCGTGGGCGAGTAACCGGGATTCGCAGTTGACGACGTCGCGATCCGCGCAGCGATTCGTTGCCAATGCGGCGCCCGAGAGTGCCGTGGCCGCTGTGAATCGTGATTCCTACGCGGTGCGTGACGCACCGCCCGTTGCGCCTCCTCCGGCACTACCCGCGGCCAAAGCGGCACCACCGGCCGCTAAAGCAGCGTCACCGGTTGCCAAAACGGCGCCGCCGGCGGCCGAGGTATCTAATTCTGGCTCCCCCCGTGATATCGGGCGAGCAATGGCAGCGGCACGAGGATGGACGGGCAGTGAGTGGGAATGTCTTGACGCGTTGTGGACGCAAGAGTCGCACTGGAACCCGTTGGCCGAGAATTCCATCGGCGCGTACGGGATTCCGCAAGCGTATCCGGGCAATAAATTGGCGTCCGCCGGTTCTGACTGGAGAACGAGCGCGGGCACGCAAATTACGTGGGGTCTCAACTATCTTGCTGGCAAGTACGGTTCGCCATGCGGAGCCTGGCACGGTTATACAGATTCGTACTGACGCTCTTTCGAATCGCTCGCACGGGTTGATGGTGCGCGCGCGGGATGTCACATCGGGCACCGCATGCGTGCGGAATCACTCACATGCCAAGAAGTAATCGGCCGCGCGGTTTTCGCGGGTCTTCACTCGACGCGGTGCGTGACGTCACTCACCTGGCTCGGAATAACAGCCTCAGTACGGAGAGCCGTCGCGGCGCAACGTGGAACGTGCGTCGCGTTGTTGGCTCGTTGACGAGGGCCTACGTGTGTCCCTCGTGCGCTCGCTCCGTCGCTCCCGGCTCGTCCCACGTCGTCGTGTGGAGAGCGGACGGCGTACTCGGCGACGAGGCAGACCTCGAGGGCCGGCGCCACTGGCACTCGCACTGCTGGAAAATGTGGTGAATCGCGCGTGCCAACGATTGAGATTAGCGGTGGTGTCGAGCTGCCTGCGACTCGGCGTGACATTAGTTTGCGCACCCGTGATGGACTAACCCTCGTTGGAGAGCTCTCAACACCCGTTTCTCGACCGCCGGTCGCAACGCTCGTCACGCTTCACCCCTTGCCGACGGCCGGTGGATTCATGGACTCGCACGTGCTTCGGAAAGCTGCCGCGAGGCTTCCCGCACTGGCCGATCTCGCTGTCGTGCGATTCAACACGCGCGGAACGGCGTCGCCACGAGGTCGGAGCGAGGGAGAGTTCGGCGACGGTATTGGGGAAGAATACGATCTCGATGCAGCGATGGATTTCGTGCGCGATCACGCTCTGTCGCATGTTTGGCTCGTCGGGTGGTCGTTTGGCACCGAAATTGCGCTGAAATACGGTGGCAATCACGCGATTGACGGGGCAATTTTGCTCTCGCCCCCACTGCATCGGGCGACCGACAGTGACGTCGTCGCGTGGGCGCACAACGGGAAAAGACTCGTTGCCGTGATTCCCGAATTCGACGACTATTTAAGACCGGACGAAGCGAGAGCGCGGTTTTCCGGTGTTCCCGGCGTCGAACTTGTCGCCGTTGCGGGGGGAAACACCTGTGGGTTGGTGAAATCGCGACTCGCCGAGTTCTCAGTGAAATCGTGGCGCGCGCGAATCCGTCGGCGCTTCCGCTTCCTACTCGGTGGACGACCAGCGCCTACGCGCCTATTGGTGGCAGTCCTATCGGGCGTCTTGACGCGGAAGAACGACCTGACGAATAATCAGAAGCGCCGCGGCGGCCAAGGGAATCGCGACGAGCGCGCCGAGGGGGCCGAGGAGGGTTCCCCCCGCGAGAGCTGCGACAACCACGATTGCTCCGGGAATTGAGACGGCGCGCCTCATGATGTGCGGCGACAATACGTACGCTTCTATTTGCATGTAGATGAAGTAGTAAATTGCCGCGACAAGCGCCGTGAGAGGCGACCCGAGCACGAGCAAAAGTTGAGCGAGCACGATAATGATCGAGCCGGTCAGAGTACCAACGAGCGGGAGCAACGAAAATAAGAATGCGACAAACGCGAAGACCGCGGGAAGTTGTGCGCGAATAATGCTCAAGAACACGAAGCTCAAGACCCCGTTGATGAGTGCAAGAGACACTTGCCCAATCACGTAACGGCCCACCGCTTGCGTTATTTGTTCGCTGATGTCCGCGAATCGTTCGCGCTTTGAGGCCGGCACAAGCTGGTATGCGGCTTTTTTCATTGAGTTGAGCGACGCGGTGAAATACAGCGTCAGAATCAAGACAATAAAAATGCCAAAAAAGCCGTTGGCAATTGCGACTCCGACTTCGAGGGCGCCACCCAAAATTGTGCCCAGGTTTGCCGAGTTACTAAAGAACTCCCCAATGCTCTTGATGACGTCGTGGACATTGACAAAACCGCCAAGCTGCGAATTGAGTGAATCGATCCAATCGGTGGTGACGAGCCTGCTAACAATGTCGGGAACCATGAGAATAAACTGATTTGCTTGCTCGACGATCACGGGAACGATCGTGAAGAGAAATCCGACAAAGACCGCGAGTACGCCGATAAGCACCGTGATAATCGCAGCCCACCGCGGAAACGAGTGCTTGACAAGCCACGAAACAAGCGGTTCGAGTCCAAGAGCAATGAAGAGCGCGACGCCGACCCACGTCAGTACGGTCGCGAGGGACGTCACCGCGGTGATGATGAGAAGGCCGACCCCGACGCCGAGAGTGCCAACGAGCCCCACGACAAACGGGTGCTGAATTTTCACTCGCTTAGCGTCCACAGGTCCCTCATTCTCGCGGTGAAATAGGCTCTTCATGCGCTACTCGGTTGCATTGACTCGCTCGGCTTGCTGGAGAACACCTCGAAGGTTTTCGAAGTAGCCAGCCACCGATTCGCGCTCAATCCTAATCTGGGCGAGGCGGTCCTCCGCTTCGGCAACGAGTTCGTTCGACCGCGCGGTTGCCTCATCGAGCATCGCTCGAGCACGGGACTCTGCTTTCTCGACAATCTCGCGCGCTTTCACTTCGGCGCCGTCTCGCACGTCTCGAGCGCCAGATTTGGCGCTCGCCTCGGCAATTTCTGCTTCGAGCCGCTTTTCGGTTGCTCTGCTCAGAGCGTCCGCGAGTTGCTTGTTTGCGTCATCCAGATATTTCTGCGTTTGCGCAACCGCGTCTTGGTGCCGCGTCAGGTACTCTTGGTCGGCCTCTTCTCGTCGCGCCGTGAGTTCGACTTCAAGATCAATTCGCGCTTGTTCCGTCTCACGCGCTTGTTCCGCCGCCTCGTCGCGCGAACGTTTGCGGAGTGCGGCGATCTCTTTGTCGAGTTCGATTCGCGCTTGTTCGGCTTCGTGTCCGGTTGCTGCGCGCGCTTGTTCCGCTTCAGAGTCAAAATCGGCGCGCATCTGATCGAGTTCGCGCTCAAGGTTTGCGCGCGCTTGTTCGGCGTGGGCGGCAAGTTCAGCTCGCTGACGCTCGCGGTCGCGCTCGACGTCCATTCGCGCTTGTTCGGTTGCCGCCGCCAAGTCGATCCGCGCTTCTTCCGTGTCACGCGCGAGAGTAATTCGCGCTTGTTCAGTTTCTCGTTCAAGGTTCGCGCGCATGGTTTCCAGTTCGAGGGCGACCTCGGAACGCGTGTGGTCGGTCTGCCGACTGAGGGTCTCGGCTCCCTCTCGCGCTTCGGCTGCTTCGCGGCTCGCAACGACACGCACTTCGGCGGATTCGCGTTCGGCTTCTGATTTGATTGCCGCAGACTCGCGTTTTGCGGTCCCACGAATTTCTGCGGCTTCTGTGGCCGCGGACCCGCGGATAGCGGTCGCGTCGCGTGTGGCATCCTGCACGAGGCGCGAGGCATCTTCTTCGGCCTTTTGTCGCAAATCGTCAACGTCAGACCGAGCCGCTTCGAGAAGTCGATCTGCGCGAGCGTGAGCCTCGTCAATGGTTCGAGTCGCGTCGGCGTGCGCGTCACGACGAAGCCGCTCTGTTTCCGCCTGGATTGTTGATCGCAGCTTTTCCGCGTCGATGTCAGCCTGAGCGATGAGCCGAGTGGATTGTTCTTCGGCCACACGGAGGGTGTTTTCGAGTTTTGTTCCAAGCCCTGAAAATGTCGGACTTCCCACCTCTTCTAACTCGGCGGTGTACTCATCGATTTGTATCCCAAGACGTTTGATCTCTTTGCTCATCTCGGCGGATTTCGTATTTGCTTTTATGAGCTCGCGACGCAGGTCGTGGATCGCCTTGTCGACTTGATCCCGGTCATAGCCGCGAAAGACCTGAGTGAACTGCGCCTCGTCGGTAGCCACGGTTTCTCCCTATTTCATTAAGATCGCTCTCGGTAGCGATTGCTTATTCGCCCATTCGAGTTTACCGTTGGACGGCTGGCGAGATGATCGCTGACCAGACTCACATCCCTTTCCTGAGAGTATGCTCCAAGCGGAATTCTTCAATGTCGGGTAGCCTTGGCTATCTTTGCATGTTGTCGTCCGTACCCGTTCTTGGGCGTTGGTGCCTTATTCCGTATCGGGATGTCCCCCAGTCGACAACAAGAGGAGGGTCGTCGTGCGCTTTGTATTTGCGATTGTGGTATTTGTTGTCGCGGCAATAATGATTGCAGTCGGTATTGCACAGCGAACCCTGTTTGTCACTCCCGACAGTCTCGCGACGTCGATCTCGAACGACGACGGGTCGCGATATATCGTGATTGACGGTTCGGCGCTCACCGCGCATCCCGGTGCCCAAACGCTCGAGATTTCTGGAGACGCCGCGGTTTTCCTCGCCTACGGACGCACACCCGATGTCAAAGCGTGGCTTGACACTCAACCGTACGCGTCGATTGGCAAGTCTCAATTGAGGCCGCAAACCAAGACCAGTAGCGCAAACGTTGCGAGCACGTCAGCGTCGACCCCGGCTCCGGGCGTGGGCCAAGGCGCGCCGTCTCAAGAAGGAGCGGGTCCGAATCCCACGGATTCCGATTTGTGGCTCGAGCAATTCACCGGGTCGAAATCCATGACAACGTCAATCATGGTTCCGGCCGGCTACTCTGCAATTATTGCGTCCGATGGGAGCTCGCCCGCGCCGTCAACCGCGAAGCTCTCGTGGCCCGTCAACAATTCAACTCCGTGGGCGGGCCCGCTCATCGTGGGTGGCGGCCTCGTTCTCCTCATTGGCCTCGGGTTTTTTCTTTGGGGTCTGTGGCACATTCGCAAGGCGCGCGGACCACGGCGCTCCAACCCACCGAAAATGCCGAAGCCACCGCGAATCGCGAGATCGAAGTCGACGAACCGCGTCTCAATCGTGCCGGCGTCTCGAGGGCGCCGTTCTGCGGGTCGCTCGCGCTTCACCGTGATTCCCATTCTTGTCGCGAGCGCGTTTGCGTTCGGCGGGAGCGTGACCGACGCGTGGGCGAGCCCTGGAACCACCGAGGCTCCTCTTGCGGCGCCATCGCCCGGGACATCAGAAACGTCGCTTCCGGGTCACAATCCGTCGGCCCCTGCTGTCTCCGTTCGCCAGCTCGAAAACATTGTGAAAAAGGTATCGAGTGTCGCCGCGGATGCTGACGCGAGCCTCAACGCCAACGCGCTCGCCACGCGATTCGCGGGATCGGCGCTCGATCTTCGACGCGCGAATTACGCTATTCGGAGCAAAATACCTGAATTCGCGGCGGTCCAACCGATTGCCGCATCGCCATTGACGCTGACCCTGCCTCAAGCGACCGACGGGTGGCCGAGAACCGCGTACACGATCGTCAAGAACGAGGCGGATGGAAATCAGCCTCCGACATTGCTTGCGCTGACTCAAAAGGCGCCCCGAGAAAATTATCTCGTTCACTATGCCATCGCTCTTAAACCGGGTTCAACGATTCCGGCGGTATCGCCCGCAAATGTGGGCACGTCGATCATTGCGCCGGATTCGAAGCTTCTGTTGCTTCCGCCAAACCAGATCGCGACGGCATACGGTGACATTCTTGCGAAGGGTGCGGGAAGCCAATTTGCGTCGCAATTCGAAGAGTCGGGAGATTCCCTGCGGACGAGCGTGGGTCTCGATTACAAGAACAAACGGCAAGCCGAAAAGCCCGCGAACTCGTCAATTGACTATTCGCTTTCGCCCGCTGTCGAGCCGCCTCTTGCTTTGTCGACGATTACGTCGGGCGCCCTCGTGGCGGTTGATTTGCGTGAAATCGAATCGGCGAAGCCAACGCAACCCGGTTCGACAATTGAGCCGACGGGAGCAATTAAGGCCCTTTCGGGCATCGGGGTGACGGCCAAAGGAATCAACTCGACCTACGAGTATCAATTATTGTTGTTTGTACCGCCAGTTGGTTCCACGCAGAAGATCGAAATTCTCGGTTACACGCAGGGCCTTGTGTCATCGTCGGAGGTTCCGTGAGTCAAATTCCGCCAACCACTCCGCTTCGGGGTGGGGTCGATCTTTCGTCCCTGGTCAATAAGACCGCATCCGGACCGAAGGGAGGCAACGCGAGCGGTTCCGGACCATCGGGCACGGTGCCCGTCCGTCAACTCGTCATGAGTGCGACCGATGCGACGTTTGGCGAGTTTCTTGAACTCTCGATGGCGGTCCCCGTCGTCGTCCTTGTGAGCTCGTCACGCGGCGACCACGCCGCAGAACTGAATAAGGCGCTCACTCACACGATTAACGCTCTCGAGGGCCGCTTGGTGTTGGTCACCGTTGATGTCGATTCGAGCCCTCAATTGGCACGAGCGCTTCAGGCTCAAACAACGCCCACGGTTGCCGCTGTCATTGGGGGCAGACCGGTCGTGCTGTTTCAAGGGAGTGTCGCCCCCGAGCAGCTTCGAGACGTGCTCGAGCAGCTTCTTGAGCTTGCTGCGTCCAGTGGAATCACGTCCATTGCTCGCGCGACAGAAGATTCCTCGGCGAACGAGTCCGAGCCGGCCGAAGAACCGCTCCCACCGCTTCACCACGAGGCCAAGGAAGCGATTTCACGGCGAGACTACGCAACGGCAATTGAACGATACCGAGAGGCACTCTCTCAAAATCCGGGCGACGACCGCGCAATTGTGGGGATCGCTCAAGCGAGCCTGTTGGCCCGACTCAACGGTGCGTCCGCCGACGAAATCCGCGGTGCAGCGGCCTCTGCGCCGGGTGATCTCGATGCGCAGCTTGCTCTTGCGGATCTCGACGTTTCGGGTGGACACGTTGATGACGCCTTCGGTCGACTCCTCGAGTTATTTCCCCGTCTCGACGCGTCAGAGAAGGAGCACGCGCGCACACGACTTCTCGACCTCATGCTCGTGGTGGGTCGAGAAGACCCGCGCGTAATTCGGGCGCGCACGCGCCTAACCGCACTCCTTTACTAACCCTGGTATGGTGACAGAGTGATTCGTCTGTCTCCTTGGTATGCGGTTGTAATCGTGGCCAGTGTCGCCCTCACGGGGTGCGCAACTAAGTCTGACGGCGAGGGGTCAAAAGAAAAATGGGGATACACCGGATCGATTGGCCCCGAAAACTGGGGGAAACTCAGCGCCAGTTTCGCGGCGTGTAGCCAAGGAACCGAACAGTCTCCCATTGACATTGTTAGTGGCGCCGCCGTTTCGGGGCCCTCCACTCCGCGTATCATGTATCAATCGAGTGAAAGCACCGTCACGAATGACGGTCACACGCTACGGGCCTCGGCAACGGGACCAAACGTCGTGAGCGACGACGGCAAGACGTATGATCTCGTCGACATGCACTTTCACTCGGAGAGTGAACACACCCTCGACGGCGTGAGCGAACCGCTCGAGCTTCACTTTATGAACAAGTCGAGTGATGGATCAATGGTTGCCGTCGCAGTCTTCGCGAGAGTCGGTGCCGACAACTGGGCGGCCCAATCCTTTGTTGATGCGTCTAATGGTGGCGAAGGTGAAACCGCGAGCAAATCCACGACAATCAACTGGGCCCACCTTCTTCCGACGGTCCAGGACAGCTACGTCTACCGGGGGAGTCTCACCACGCCGCCGTGTACCGAGGGCGTCAAATGGGTCGTGCTTCGGACGCCAATCGAATTCAGCGCCGAGCAAATAGACACCTTACAGAAGGCCTTCAAGGGGAACAACAGGCCGAGCCAACCGGTTGGCTCGCGCGAAATCATTCAGTGGTCCTAATACGTGTCGATTTACCTTGACCACGCAGCGACGACTCCGATGGTGCCCGAGGCGATAGCCGCGCACTCGAAAGCACTCTCGCTCGTTGGCAATTCGTCGTCGCTTCACAGCCACGGGCAACACGCAAAGCGTCTTCTCGAAGAGGCGCGCGAGCGCATCGCTGCGGTAATCGGAGCTGATCCTCCCGAAATTGTGTTCACGTCGGGAGGAACCGAGGGAGTCAACCTCGCTATTAAGGGATTCTTTTGGGCGCGGAACAGAGATGCCGCGCGCGCGCGCGTCGTCGTCGCCCGCGGCGAACACCACGCAACCGTTGAGGCAATTAATTGGCTTGTTCGATCCAATGGCGCCGTGGCCGATGAGATCGCGCTCGACGAGCGAGGTCGCGTGAGGCTTGACAGTGCCGCGCGCATTGTCGCTCATGATCCACGAAATATTGCTCTCATGAGCTTCGTGTGGGCTAACGGCGAGGTCGGCACAGTGAATCCCGTGGGCCCTCTTGCGGCGATCGCATCGCGCGACGGCATCCCCGTCCACGTTGACGCGGTCGCAGCCTTCGGGCACCTCCCCGTGCGGTTTCACGACGTGTCCGAGAACGGTGTGAGCGCGGTGACGGTGTCGGCGCACAAGATAGGGGGGCCCGTTGGGATCGGCGCGCTCGTGCTCGCTCGAGGATCGACCATCGTTCCACTGTTTCACGGCGGTGGCCACGAGCGAAAAGTGCGACCGGGTACGCACGATGTTGCCGGCGCCGTTGCGTTTGCCGTTGCCGCGGAAAGTGCCGTGGCGCGTCTCGATGAAGAGAGTGCACGGTTGTCGGTACTCCGTGATCGTCTCATCCGGGGGGTCCTCGCGATGCCGGGGGCGACACTGAGCGGGCCCGTGCCCGAATCGATCGCCGAGCGCAGCTCTCCACCAGACGCTTCGTGTGCGCGCTTGGCGACAAACGCGCACTTTACGTTTGCCGACTGTGAGGGCGACTCGTTGTTGCTCTTGTTGGATATGGCGGGAATCTCCGTCTCGACCGGGTCGGCGTGCCAAGCGGGCGTACCCGAACCCTCTCGGGTTCTCGTGGCCATGGGGCGCACGCCACACGAGGCGCGCGGTGCACTGCGATTCTCGCTTGGCCGCTCATCGACCGTGGGCGACGTCGACGCGCTCCTTGCGGCGCTGCCGGGCGCAATCGACCGTGCTTCGCGCGCGGGGTACTCGAACCGGCCCGTGGCGCACTCCGCGCCCCACCGTGAGGCGATCTGACTGCGTCACGGTCGCGATTACACTTATTGGGTGAGAATTGTGGCCGCTATGAGCGGGGGAGTCGACTCCGCCGTCGCCGCCGCACGTGCTGTTGACGAGGGCCACGAGGTTGTCGGGGTGCACCTCGCGTTGAGCCGTGCGTCGGGTACGCTCCGCACGGGGAGCCGCGGGTGTTGCACGATTGAAGATTCCATGGATGCGCGGCGCGCGGCGAACATCATGGGAATTCCTTTCTACGTGTGGGACTTCTCGGAACGCTTTCAGCTCGACGTCGTGGATGATTTTGTTGCCGAGTATTCGGAGGGGCGCACTCCTAATCCGTGTCTGCGATGCAATGAGCGGATCAAGTTTGCCGCGCTCCTTGAAAAAGCGCTCGATCTCGGCTTCGACGCGGTGTGCACGGGGCACTATGCGAGCATTGTCGCGGGGCCCGGCGGGTCGCTCGAGCTCCACCGCGCGAGTGATTGGGCGAAAGATCAGTCGTACGTTCTTGGTGTTCTCACTGCCGACCAGCTCGCTTGCTCGATGTTTCCTCTCGGGGCTACTCCCAGCAAGGCGCTGGTTCGCGCAGAGGCGGCCGCGCGTGGTTTTTCGGTCGCGTCGAAACCGGACAGCCACGATATTTGCTTCATTCCCGATGGCGACACTCGGGGCTGGCTTGCCGAGCGGGTGGGTTCACGCGCGGGTGACATCGTCAATCGCGAGGGTGCGCGATTGGGTTCTCACGACGGCGCTTTCGCATTTACGGTGGGGCAGCGACGCGGGCTCCACATTGGCACGCCCGCGGCCGACGGAAAGCCGAGATTTGTTCTCGATGTACAACCCACGTCAAACACCGTGGTTGTTGGCCCGAAGGAAGCGCTTGATACCCGTGAGATTGCCGGTTCTCGCTTCACGTGGGTGGGTCATGCTCCCGACAATCCGACGACTCCGTTTGACTGTGAGGTGCAAATTCGCGCCCACGCGGATCCGGTTGCCGCCGTCGCGCGAATTTCGACTGATCGGGGAGTTCGCGAACTTGTCATTACTCCCGCGGAGCCCGTGAGGGGGGTCGCGACCGGGCAGAGCGCCGTTGTGTACGTGGGCACGCGCGTGCTTGGACAGGCCACGATTGATCGTGCGGTGCGCCTCGAAGCAGCCGACCCTGCCGTGGGGAGCTGACTACAGTGTCCTCGGATCGAGCCGACGACCTCACGGTGACCGAGGCGTCGGCCGAGGTCGCGCGATTGACAGGTCTCGCGCTTCACGCGCGGGATGCTTATTACGCGCGAGATGAGCTCATTTATTCCGATGAAGAGTATGACGGCTTCATTCGCCGCCTAGAAGAACTTGAAAGGCTTTTTCCAGAACTTCAAAGCCACGACAGTCCCACCCAAACCATTGGAGGACGAGCCCAAACAGCGGATTTTCCGCCGGTTCAGCACGCCGAACCGATGCTAAGCCTCGACAACGTTTTTTCGCTCGACGAGTTCGACGCGTGGGCGGCGAAAGTCGAGCGCGATTCGAAGCGCCCCATTGGCTTTTTGTGTGAGCTCAAGATTGACGGAGTCGCGATTAATCTTCGCTACGAGCACGGCATCCTGGTTTCTGCCGCGACGCGCGGCGACGGCGTTGTGGGCGAAGATGTCACGCACAACGTGCGTCTCATTCCCGGAATCCCGTCGCGTCTTTTCGGCGCTCAACACCCGCAACTCTTTGAGGTTCGCGGAGAAATCTTTTTTCCTCTCGAGATTTTTCGGCGAATCAACCGCGAGCAGGTCGACGCCGGTGAGCGAGTTTTTGCCAATCCGCGAAACGCGGCAAGCGGGTCACTTCGCCAAAAAGAAACAAAAAAAAATGACGACAAATTGCGCATCATGCGTGATCGCTTGGGCGGCCTTCGCATGATCGTGCACGGCATCGGTGCGTGGCCTCTCCCTCAAATTGGTGAGGTGAGCGCGAGTTTGCGGCAATCGGCCACATACGAGCTTCTCGCCGAGTGGGGACTCCCAACGAGTTCGCACTACCGCGTCGTTGATAGTGCTCGCGCCGCGGGCGAATTTATCGACTTCTACGGTACTCATCGAGACCGCGTCGAACACGAGATTGACGGGGTCGTGATTAAGGTCGACGAACTCGACGTGCACGTCGCGCTCGGCGCGACGAGCCGCGCACCGCGTTGGGCGATCGCGTACAAGTATCCGCCCGAGCAAGTGAATACGAAACTCCTCAATATTGTGGTGAGTGTGGGGCGAACGGGCCGCGCTACGCCGTTTGCAGTCATGGCAAAGGTCCGCGTTGCGGGCAGTGAGGTGCGACAAGCAACGCTTCACAATCAAGAAATTGTCAAGTCGAAGGGCGTCCTCATCGGAGACACCGTCGTCGTGCGAAAGGCGGGTGACGTCATTCCCGAGGTTCTCGGCCCCGTTGTCGAATTGCGGGACGGAACCGAACACGAATTTGTCATGCCGACCCGCTGCCCCGAATGTGGTACACCGTTGGCCCCGTCAAAGATCGGCGATGTTGACGTGCGATGTTCCAATTCGCGCAGTTGCCCCGCACAGGTTCGAGGCCGTCTCGAGCGAATCGCGAGCCGCGGCGCTCTCGACATCGAAGCACTCGGAGAGGTTGCCGCGGCGGCCCTCACACAACCACTCGAACCGCGATCTCCGCCGCTATCAAGCGAGGCACAGCTGTTCTCGTTACGGCTTCACGATCTCTTTCCCATTCGCGTGGAGGTCCGCGATGCCGAGACCGGCCTACCGAAGCTCACTAACGAGGGCGAGCCAAAGATCGATACCCCGTTTCGTCGGATCCGCAAGAAAGCCGACGGGGAATTCTCGAGCGGCGCGGCAGAATTTGACGGCAACGAACTGTACGTGCCGTCAAAAAACGCGCGAGAAATTCTCGCGAACATTGAGGCGGCCAAGACAAAACCGCTGTGGCGGCTCGTGGTCGCACTCAACATTCGACACGTCGGGCCGGTCGCTTCTCGAGCACTCAGCAGCCACTTCGGGTCGCTCGCGGCGATTAACGCCGCGACTCGGGACGAACTTGCTGCGGTTGACGGAGTCGGTCCGACGATTGCCGACGCGGTGGTCGACTGGTTTTTGATTGATTGGCACCGGGAGATCGTCGACCAGTGGACGGCCGCGGGAGTTCGATTTCAGACGCCGGGGCACCCGGGGCCGAGCACGGCGACAAAAAAGGCTGGCGTGCTTTCGGGCGTCACGGTCGTGCCGACCGGTTCCCTGACTGGATTCACGCGAGAGAGCGCAATCGAAGCAATTATCGCGGCGGGCGGCACAGCCGCCTCAAGCGTGTCCAAAAAGACGGCGTTCGTCGCTGCGGGTCCGGGCGCGGGGTCCAAGCTCGCTCAAGCCGAATCGTTGGGCGTGCGCGTTCTCGATGCCGACCAATTTCGCGAGCTCCTGCACGAGGGACCCGCTGCGTTCGACCGCGAGTAGGGACAGCGCTCACACCCGTGTGGCCCCGAAAGGCGGAGGAAACTTTTCTCTTGGCTTCGGGTTGACACTCAGTAGAATTGGTGTCACCCGAATCTCTCTAATTGGTTCCATCTCGGGCCAGCCGCTCACCAAGAAATCTCGGTCACGTGCTGTATCAAACGCCACTAGTTAATCGTGCAACCTCGGTTCAACACGCGAATTCGAGCCATCGCGCCCCTCACGCGCGAGCGAGCGGAGGTTCCGCAGTGTCGGCGAATGTGAAGGGTCGCGCGCGAATTGATTCGTCGGTCGGCGACGAAACAAATGACCCTCCGTGGTGGCCAAACCCGAGTCGTACTGCGGCCGTGTTTGACCACTCAGCGCTCTTTCGCCTCGGCGGTTCGGCCCTCCTCGCGAAGCTCGGGAGCCTGTCTGAGGGCCACGTGCGCCACTTTGGATCCTCCCACCCCGAACAGCTTGAATCGCTCCTTCGTATGCCGCCTGCCGCGCGAAGCGTGACCGCGTGGTGGGCGACGTTGTCAGCGGAATCAAAGGACGCCCTCATTGGCGGTGTACCCGAACTCGTCGGGAATCTTGACGGAATTCCGTTCCGGACGCGAGATGCTGCAAATCGTCTCCTCTTAGCGCGATTGATCAGCGATTTGGAATCGTCGCCGGCGTGGAAAAGCGCCGGGAAATCCTCTCGGCTTTCTAACCGCCGCACCCTTTCCTCATTTGGCAAGATTCGCCAAGCTCTCGGTAGTGCCGATGTGGCCCCCTATCGATCTCTCATTACGCTCGACACGTCGAACGGGATTCGCGCCGCAATCGCCGTGGGCAACCTCGACTCAGCTGACTTCGTGAGTTACGTCGTCCCGGGAATGTTCTTTTCGGTCGATCTTCGAATTGGCGATCTGACCGATATTGCGGCAAACCTCTATGACCTGCAGGCTCGCTACTTGACAGTGTTTGGGACGGCATCCCGCGTCCGCGATGTCAAGACGGCCGCGTCTGTTGCGTGGATCGGCTATGAGACGCCGAACCTTCTCACTGTTGGGGGGCTTGACGCGGCACTCCACGGCGCGGCCAAGCTCGAGCGGGCAATTTTGGGACTTAAAGCCGTACGCGCGCGAAATTCGCCCTTTATTTCGGTTATCGCGCACTCGTACGGGGCAACAACGGCGCTCACCGCGCTTCGCAACGGTCGTGCGTCAGTCAACGCCCTCGCTCTCGTCGGTTCACCGGGAAGCTCGGTGCAGTCGGTTCGTCAACTCGCCGTCGACAATAACAATGTATTCGTTGGCAAGGCCGAATTAGATCCGATTGTCAATAGCGCGTTCTACGGGCATGACCCCGGTGCTCCGCAGTACGGTGCCCACAGGATGAGTGTCTCGGGCGGGATCGACCCCGTTACGGGACACACTCTCGCAGGAGCGCTCGGCCACAACGAATACTTTATGGCGGGCAGCGAATCGCTCCGGAACCTTGCGTTAATTGGAATCGACCGGGGAGAATTTGTGACCGACGGATCAAACGATGATCGATCAAAAACGCTTGCGTCCTTGCGCCGATAAGCGGTGGTGACGAGAAAAGGCATGATCGCGACGATTCTGGCGGCCATAGAATTGTGGAAAACAGCTCATCGATTCACAGGGGACGCATGTCTGAGATTTCCGCGCAGCGGGTTCGTCACTTGGCGCACCTCGCACGCATTGCACTTACTGACGAAGAAATCGCGGCCCTGACCGTCGACTTGAGCCAAATCGTGACCGCGTTTGCGACGGTCGGAATCGTTGCGACGGCCGAGGTTCCCCCGATGAGTCATCCATTTCCGCTCACGAACGTGTATCGCGACGACACGGTTGGTGACGTGCTTTCTCGCCACGCCGTCCTTGCGAACGCGCCCGAGCACGACGGTGGCCGCTTCGCGGTGTCGGCAATCTTGGATGAAGAACAGTGAGTCAGCACGAGCGCGAGATTATTCGCCTTTCTGCCGCAGAGCTCGCGTCGCGCCTCGCTTCGCGCGACATCAGTGCCGTTGACGCAACAGCGGCACACGTCAATCGAATTGCCGCGGTTGACGGTGACGTGCACGCATTTTTGCACGTAGCGGGAGAAAGCGCGCTCGCGCGCGCGGCCGAGGTTGACCAATTGAGGGCGTCTGACAAGACTCGGCAAACGCTCGGGCCACTCGCCGGGGTTCCGCTTGCAATTAAAGATGTGCTGGTGACAACGGATATGCCGTCGACGAGTGGATCGCGTATTCTCGCCGGATACATGTCGCCGTTTGACGCAACCGTCGTGCGCAAAGTGCGCGAGGCTCACATGATTCCGGTTGGCAAGACGAATATGGACGAGTTTGCGATGGGGTCGTCGACCGAGCATTCGGCCTTCGGTCCGACTCACAATCCGTGGGATCTTGATCGAGTGCCCGGCGGCTCTGGCGGCGGTTCGGCTGCCGCTGTTGCGAGTTTCCAGGCTCCGCTCGCGCTTGGCAGCGACACGGGCGGGTCGATTCGGCAACCCGCTCACGTGACGGGCACGGTCGGAGTTAAGCCAACCTACGGTGCCGTGAGTCGCTATGGTGCCATTGCGCTCGCGTCGTCGCTTGACCAGATTGGCCCCGTGTCCCGCACGGTTCTCGATGCCGCCCTCCTTCACGATGTCATTGTGGGGCACGACCCGCATGACTCGACGTCGCTGCCGGACGCGTGGCCGTCAATGAGCGCGGCCGCCCGTCACACCGACTTTTCTGGCGTGAAAATCGGTGTGATCACGCAACTCGACGGAGGAATTTTTCACCGAGGGGTTCTCAGTCGCTTTCACGAGGCTTTGGCGGTGTGCGAGAAAAACGGTGCAGAAATTGTCGAGGTCAGTATTCCGAGCCTCGAGGACGCGGTGGCCGCGTACTACCTGATCTTGCCCGCAGAAGCGTCGAGCAATCTCGCGCGGTACGACTCGGTGCGCTTCGGTCTGAGAGTTCGGTCAGAGCCGTGCGGAACCGTCGACGCCGTCATGGCGGCGTCCCGCGAGGCCGGCTTCGGTGCGGAGGTCAAGCGCCGAATTATTCTCGGGACGTACGCACTCTCCGCCGGGCACTATGACGCCTATTACGGCAGCGCGCAAAAGGTTCGCACGCTCGTCCAACGCGATTTTGACGCCGTTTTCGGGGATGTCGACGTGTTAGCATCGCCAACCGCGCCAACGACGGCGGTTAAGTTGGGAGAACTAACCGACGATCCATTGGCCATGTACCACAGCGATATTGCGACGATTCCCGCGAATTTGGCAGGAATTCCAGGGATTTCGATTCCTATTGGTCTTTCTCACGACGACGGTCTTCCGATTGGCCTCCAGTTTTTGGCTCCCGCGCGCGAGGACGCCCGTCTCTACGCGGTTGGTTCGGCGCTCGAACATCTGCTCGAAAAGGAGTGGGGCCACACGTTGATTAGCCAGGCACCCGATCTCGCGGCGAGCGAAATGATCGCTGCAGACGAGGGGGTGGTCTAGTGGCTGCTCAAGAAACAGTCGATTTTGCGGCGGCTCTCGAGCAATTTGAGCCGGTCATTGGCTTGGAGGTTCACGTCGAGCTCAACACCAAGACGAAGATGTTTTCGGCTGCGCCCAACGTCTTCGGAAGCGAACCGAACACCAACATCGCCCCGGTCGATATCGGCCTTCCGGGTTCGTTGCCGGTCGTGAACGAACAAGCCGTTCGATATGCAATGAGCTTGGGAATGGCTTTGGGCTGTTCGATCGCGTCGTCGTCGCGTTTTGCCCGAAAGAACTACTTTTACCCCGACATGGGTAAGAACTATCAGATTTCACAATTCGACGAACCGATTGCGTTCGATGGCGCGGTCGACGTAGAACTCTCGGATGGAACCGTTTTCGCGGTACCCATTGAGCGGGCACATCTCGAGGAAGACGCGGGCAAGCTCACGCACGTCGGTGGCGCGTCCGGGCGAATTCACGGTGCTGACTATTCACTAGTGGACTTCAATCGCGCGGGAGTGCCGCTCGTCGAGATTGTCACGCGGCCCATTCTTGGGGCACGCGAGCGCGCGCCGGAACTTGCCAGGGCGTATGTGTCTGCGATTCGCGACATTGTTTTGGCCCTTGGCATTTCGGACGGGCGGCTCGAGCGTGGAAACGTGCGGTGCGATGCCAATGTGTCGCTTCGTCCTCGAGTGCGCGCGGGAGAAAAAACGCCGCCGCTCGGAACCCGCACAGAAACCAAGAATATTAACTCTTTGCGCTCCGTCGAGCGCGCGGTGCGGTATGAAATCCAGCGCCACGCCGCGATCCTTCTGTCGGGAAACCGCGTCACTCAAGAAACGCGTCACTGGCACGAGGGAGACGGAACGACGTCAGCGGGGAGAGTCAAGTCAGACGCCGACGACTATCGGTATTTTCCTGAGCCTGACTTGCTCCCGGTGGTGCCGTCCGCCGAACTCCTCAGTGACCTTCGAGCGGCACTTCCCGAGCCTCCCGCGGTTCAGCGTCGTCGACTGAAAGACGAGTGGGGTTTTTCTGACCGAGAATTTCGTGACGTCGTGAACGCGGGTTTGGTGAGTGAGATTATCGCGACCGCGGCGTGTGGAGCCGCTCCCGGACACGCTCGAAAGTGGTGGCTTGGTGAAATTCAACGCATCGCCAACGAGCGTTCGGTCGAACCGTCGTCCCTCATTTCTGCCGAGCACGTGTCGCAACTTATTGCTCTCGTCGAAGACGGTGAGCTGACGGATCGCCTCGCGCGCCAGGTCCTCGACGGAGTTATCGCGGGTGAGGGTGACCCCGTCGAGATTGTCGCGGTGCGCGGCCTTCGCGTGGTCAATGACGATAGTGCGCTTATCGGTGCGATTGACACGGCACTCGCGGCTCACCCCGACGTGCTCGCGAAAATACGCGAGGGCAAAACTCAAGCGGCTGGCGCAATCATTGGTGCCGTCATGAAATCGCTCGCGGGTTCTGCCAATGCCTCGCGCGTGCGCGAACTCGTACTGGAACGAGCATCACGCGGGTGATGTGGATATCAAATTCTGTCGGACGGTAGTGCGCAAGCCACGGTCTCTCACTGTGTATCGTCAAAACCGTCGTGTTCCCGCTGCACGGCTCATGTCATTAGAATATCGGCGTCACCGGAGCGATACGGTGAACCCGCGATGATCACTGCCATTGTCGTCGAGGATTCGGCTCGAGACGCTCTCGAGCCCCTTGACAAGCGCGTGATCGAGTCGAACGACGGGAAACGGGGCGGGCCATGTGAAGCCAAAGCCAAAATCGCTCGAGTGCACTTCCGGAGCGATTTGTGTGAGTTGAGCGAATTTGCGGTCGGTCGATGCGGCGTTGAAGTCACCGATGACAACGATTCGGGGCGAATTATCGGCACGGATCGTGTCGGCCAGAGTGCTGAGCATCATGTCACGTCCGGTTGTGTCACCGGGCCGAACCGAATCGAGGTGCACCACGTAAACGCGCACCTGTCCTGCGCGCGTTTCGATGTCGACCGAGAGTGCGCGCGCCCAACTGAGGCCCAGGGTGAGGGGTTTGGGATTAAGAAGGGGCAGCTTGCTCCACACTCCGACGGTAGAAACGGTTTCACTGTGGGGATATTTTGCCTCGAAAGTGTCTTTCACGGCTTCTTTTCCGCGGTCATCGAATTTTTGGACCGCCACGACATCGGCGTCGGTTGCCGCGAGTGCGTTGGCTGCGTCGGACGGTCGCGGATTGCCGCCCATAATGTTCTCGCTTGCAATGACGAACGCCGTATCTCCCGTTGCTTCACGGGGCTGAAGGTGGGGCCAGAATTGCACTCCCCACACAGTCGCCGCAATGAGGACGCACGCCACGGCGAGAAGTGACCGGCGAGCGATTGCAATGATGGCCAAGACGGGAATCGCGAGTCCGTACCACGGGAGGAACGAATCGAAAATAAAGACAACGCCGGGCCAGTCGGGAACCTCGGCGTGAAACATCAACACCGCGGCGACAAGAAGGGCGACGCACGCTGTCACGAGCCCCCGGGTTCGGCGGGAACGGGAAGGGAAACGACTTCGGGATGGCATCATCTGATTAATCATGGCGTAGGTGTCTTGGGGATTTCGTGTGAGCGTGGGCGCACGGGAGACTCACCGTCGATCACGCTTCAGAAATCAAATCTGAGTGAACTCACCGTCGTGGCAGGCTGCCAATTTCGTTGACGCCCCAGTAACGTATTCCTATGACAAGTCTTGAACCGAAGTTCGCTGAATCAATCAAATCATTGGGAATTGACTCTGTTTACGGCGACCCGGTTGACGTCGACGGAACAACAATCATCCCGGTTGCGTTCGTTCACTTTGGCTTCGGAGCGGGGAGCGACGCAACGCACAATGACGATGCGAGCGCGGCTGGTGGAATAGGCGGAGCCGGAGTGGCCTTGCCGATCGGAGCCTATGTCAAAGATGAGTTTGGTTTGAGGTTCCGGCCAAACGTGATCACGGCTCTCGTTGCCTCAATTCCCGTGATCTTCGTGGGCGGTCGCGCGCTTGCGCGCGTCGTTCGAGCCCTCAAGAGATAGGGCGTGGCACCGCGGTACATTTTGTTCCGCGGTCGCGGGAAGCATGTTTTCGCGAGTGCGTTGATCGGGTTATACTCGTGTCAAACACGGGAGTCCGGTGAGCCGGGCTGAGAGGAAGGTCCTCAACCTTCGACCGTCGAACCTGATCTGGGTCATGCCAGCGCAGGGAGGTTTTCATCTCTGTGGTTTTCCGATTGCGGTCGGGAATCCCGCGCCCGTGCCCTCAAATACCGACGTGACTCGCTTGTTGAGTCGAAAGGGCGCGAAATTGTTATCAACAAACAGAGAACGGAAATCATCGGGCTCGACTCGAAACCTGCGGTGGCGAGTCGTCGACATTGTCGTTGCAAGTGTCGTTGCGGTCGCAATAGGAGTCATCTACTGGGCGTGGGATCAGCTTTATTACCCGTTATCTCTCATTCAAGCCGCGCTTCCCGGTTTGCAGAGCCTCGCTGACGGAATATGGATGCTCGGAGGCGTCGTCGGTGGGTTAATCGTGCGCAAGCCCGGTGCTGCACTCTTCACCGAGTTGCTTGCCGCGGCGGCGGAAGCGCTCATTGGGACCCAGTGGGGAGTCCTCACACTCGTGGGAGGACTTCTGCAGGGTCTCGGCGCCGAATTAGTGTTCGCCCTCGTTCTTTACCGCACATGGCGACTGTGGGTGGCGATTCTCGCGGGAGCCAGTGCGGGCGTCGTGGGTGCAATTCTCGGCCTGATTTTCGAGTATCCAGGCGCAGATCTTCCGTTTACTGGTGTGTACGTGGTGTGTGCGACCGTTTCGGGCGCGGTGCTTGCGGGAGTCTTGGGTTGGTTTATGGTTCGCGGTCTTGCTCGAACCGGCGCGCTCAATCGGTTTGCGGCGGGTCGTGATTCTCGCGTTGAAATTTGAGGGCAATCGCGCGTCCGACTTGACGGTCGATTCGTTGCTCAGCCGGCCCCACCGCGGTGGGGCCGGGGGCGCGGTTCGTGCGGAGGGGTGGGGGTGGCGGTACGCGGGTCGGCGGCAATTTGCGGTTCGCGGACTCGATCTGGCGATTGACCCGGGGGAGTGCGTTCTTCTTTCTGGGCGCTCGGGCGCGGGCAAATCGACGCTCTTGTCAGCGTTGGCCGGTGTGTTGGGTGGATCCGATGAAGGGGAGCACGAGGGGTCCATAACAATCGATGGAATTCCTCCCGTTGACGCACGCGGTCGGACTGGACTCGTGCTTCAGGATCCCGATTCACAAATCGTCTTGGCTCGCGTGGGTGACGATGTTGCGTTCTCGTGTGAAAATTTGGGAGTTGCGCGCAGTGAGATTTGGCCCCGTGTTTGCCGGGCACTCGACGATGTTGGTCTTGACGTTTCGCTTGACGCTCCGACCTCGACGCTTTCGGGTGGGCAAAAACAACGACTCGCGCTCGCGGGTGTCTTGGCAATGCGACCGCGCATTATTTTGCTCGACGAGCCAACGGCAAACCTTGACCCGAATGGAGTGCTCGACGTCCACGACGCGGTTCGTCGCGTGCACGAGCGCACTGGCGCAACTCTCATCATCATTGATCATCGAATGTCGGTGTGGCGAGATTTGGTTGGTCGCATGATCGTGTTGGGCGGTGGCGGCGGAGTTGTCACCGATGGACCAATTGACCGCGTGCTCGACGAGCACGCGGACGCTCGTCGCTCGGTCGGTGCGTGGGCGCCGTCGTACACACCCCATCGATCCGGCGGTCGCACGACGACGCTTTTGACCGCGGCCTCGCTCTCGGTTGGTCGGGAGCGCGCGCGCGGCGCGGCGACGGCTATCGATCTCACGATTCGAGGGGGCGAGGCGCTCGCAATAACGGGTCCAAATGGAGCGGGAAAATCGACTCTTGCGCTCACTCTCGCGGGACTCGTGCGTCCGACGTCGGGGTCGCTTCGTGCGTCGAAAGCCTTCGCGAGCGGCGCCGGCGTCGAACCGATCACGTGGTCCTCACGCGCGCTCCTTGCCCGTATCGGTACCGTGTTTCAGAATCCGGAACACCAATTCGTCGCCGCGACCGTCAGGGAAGAGCTCGCCGTCGGTCCTCGCGTATTGCGCCTCTCGAGCAAAACCGCGACCGCGCGGATTGACGAACTCATGCAGCGCCTTCGTCTCGATGCACTCGCGGAAGCGAACCCGTTTACCCTTTCGGGAGGTGAAAAGCGCCGATTGTCGGTAGCAACCGCGCTCGTAACCCGTCCTGGACTTCTCGTAGTCGATGAACCGACGATTGGCCAAGATTCTCACACGTGGTGCGACGTCGTGAGTTTGCTGAGTGAATCTGTGCGCGACGGCACGGGTGTCGTGGCCGTTACTCACGATGCGGATCTTATGACGGCTCTGCGCGCGCGCGAGGTGCACCTCAACCGTGACCCCGTCGGGACCGTGGCTCACGACGTCCCTTTCACAGCGTTCACGAGCGCCTCGTGAGCGTGCCTCGGCGCGACGAACGCGCGCGTGATAGTGGCCTCTCGAGCGGCCCGTCGATCATCCGCGTCAATCCCGTTGCGAAAGTGGGCGCGGCGTTTTTGCTGGGCCTCGCACTCTTGCTCACGATTGATTGGGTGTCAGCGGCGGTTGCGCTCGCTCTTGAGAGCGTGTTGTTTGCGTGGTGTGGATTGTCGTTCCGGACCCTTGCGATTCGCACCGCGCCCGTGTGGATGTCAGCACCCTTGGCCGGGATCACCACTGCTCTTTATGGGCGTGGACACGGGAGTATTCTGTGGCAGTTCGGTTTCGTCGTCGTGACCGAGGGTTCCCTCAGTCTCGGCGCGGCAACTACGCTGCGCGTCCTTGCCGTCGGCCTCCCCGCAATCGTCCTATTTCTTACGATTGACCCGACAGATCTGGCCGACGGACTCGGGCAAGTGGTCCGATTGCCTTCGCGTTTCGTCGTGGGAGGCCTCGCGGGGCTTCGCCTTGTTGCCATTATTTTTGACGATTGGCGCGCGCTCGGGATGGCCCGTCGGGCTCGTGGAATCGCCGACTCTGGTTTCTTTGCGCGGGTATTTCGTCAGTCGGCAGCACTCGTGGTGATTTCTATTCGACGAGGGAGCAAACTCGCCACCGCGATGGAAGCGAAGGGCTTTGGTGGCACCACACCGCGTACGTGGGCACGACCATCCCGATTTGGCGTGGCGGAAACAGTGTTGCTTCTCGTCGGTACGGTCGTCGCCGCGGCGGCCATTGCCGCGTCAGTGTGGGCCGGCACGTGGAATTTTATCGGAAAATGACTATCCCACGGTTTCTAGACGAACGCGATGTTGACGCTCTTGTCGAGAAGTGCCCTGATTCGCGGCACGCAATCATCATCATTGACGGGCCTTCTGGGGTCGGAAAGAGCGAGCTCGCGTCCCGGATGGTTTCTCGCTGGATTACGGCGCGAAACGACGTGCCAACTCTCGTGCGAATGGACGACATTTACCGCGGATGGGATGGACTCACGAGCGCGTCGCTCCACATTGTGGACCGCGTACTCGAACCTCGTCGCACGGGTGGAATCGCTCAGTGGCAAAGATTTGATTGGGTTGTCGGACGGCCGGCTGAATGGAATCGGGTTGACCCGGACTCACCCTTAATAGTCGAGGGGTCCGGTGCGCTGTCGCGCGCGAGCGCAGCGCTTGCGTCGATGACAGTGTGGCTTGATGAGACCGCTTCACTGCGCAAGTCGCGTGCCCTCAAGCGTACTGTCCACGCGTTTGAGGGCAACTGGGATCATTGGGCCAAACAGGAGGCGGCATTCTTTCGCACAGAACGTCCCGACCTGCTTGCCGACGTGCTCGTACAGAGTGGCGCAATTGTAGAGCTCCCTGTCACGGTAACGTGATGGCATGAGTGAACACAATGCTGGGGAATTCTATACCGCGGAATTTGTCGATGGGCCGCTCAAGGGCGAGAGCGACACTCGAGTGCTCATTCGCGGACAATACGATCAACGCGTGAGCGTCATCGCCGCGATCGACGGTCTTGAATCGACGTTTTGGTACAACGCGACAGATTCGCGCCACATCAATGGCGAGCTGCACGTGCATTATTCGTTCGATATCCCCGACAGTGACCCGGTGGAATCGGAAGTCGAGACGTTTTAAAACGCCGCCGTCCGCCTAGCCCCAACCAAGCTCGTGGAGCTTGTCATCGTCGATTCCAAAGAAATGTGCAATCTCGTGCACAAGCGTCACGTGTATTTGTTTTCGCAATTCGGCCACGTCGTCGCACAGTGCCTGATGCGTCTCGCGGTACAGCACAATTCTGTCGGGAACTTCGCCAAAGCCGTATTGACCGCGTTCGGTGAGAGCGATGCCGTCGTACACGCCTAAGAGGTCAGGCTGCTCGTTGCTTGGCCGATCTTCGACCGCAAAAACGACGTTGTCGAGACCGGCGACCATTTCGTTGGGCAGCGCTTCGATTTCGTCGCCGACAATCTTTTCAAATTCGTCGAGGCTGAGATCGTGCACAACACCAGCATGACACGCGTCGTGCGGCGACTCGGCCACTACGGCGTTCCCTCGGTGGAGCTCGACAAACGAATTGGGGTGAGTAACGGGGCTTGAACCCGCGGCCTCCTAGACCACAACCAGGCGCTCTACCAACTGAGCTATACCCACCATGCCGGTTGCCGCCCATGCGACGAACACAACGAAAGAATTGTATTACACGGCAGACGGGGCGCGTGACTCGAAGTCGTCAATGACCTCTTGGGAAATGATTTGCACTTGTTCGGTCGTTGGGCCCGGATCTGTAACGAACGCGGCTTTTCGATAATAGTGGAGTTCACGAATCGATTCGAGAATATCTGCGAGCGCGCGATGGTCTCCGTGCTTGGGAGGTGCATTGAAATAGATGCGGGGAAACCAGCGGCGGGAGAGCTCTTTAATGGACGACACGTCAACATTTCGGTAGTGAAGGTGTTTGTCAAGGCGCGGCATGAACTTGGCAATGAAAGCGCGATCAGTTCCAATCGTGTTTCCTGCCAGGGGAGCGTGCTGTTCGCTCGGGACGTGTTTGAGAACGTATTCGAGCACGTGGTATTCGGCGTCGGCAACGCTGAGCCCGTGAGGAATCTCATCGACGAGACCCGATTCGGTGTGCATTGCGGTCACGTAGGAATTCATATTGCGGAGGGCGGATGCGTCGGGCTTGATGACAATACTCAGTCCGGGGTCGAGGATCGTGAGATCGTAATCCGTGATGACAACGGCGATTTCTACCAGCTCGTCAACGTCAAGGTCAAGACCGGTCATTTCGCAGTCGATCCATACAAGGCGATCCGGTGTGCTAGCCATGGGGGGAAGTCTACCCGCGCACGCGGGTAGACAAATTGCGACTCGTGCTGCTCAGAGCTCGGCGATTTCATCTCGCAGTTTTTTGGCGAACGATTCTCGGCGAACACGATGCCAATCATTTTTGCGCACGAGCGCGTACGCGACACCCAGCACGGCAAACCACACGGGCGTCAGCAACAATCCAAAACGCGTGTCGTCTTTTTGGCTGAGGGCCCACAGCACGAAAGCAAAGAAGACCAACACGACCACGCACATGGCGACACCGCCGGGCATTTTATACGCGGATTGTGCGTGTAATGTGGGACGCCGGCGCCGAAAAGCCACGTACGCGATGAGAATCATGCTCCACACGAAAATGAACAACAGCGACGCGAGTGTCGTCGTCATCGTGAACGCTTCCATGACCGATTTGCCGGCATAGAGAAGACCAACCGCGAGGAGAAGGAACGCGCACGAAAATATGAGCGCGTTTGCCGGAATTTTGCGCGAAGACAGGCGGCCGAAACGTGCCATGGCGTCTCCCGCTCTCGCGAGACCGAACAGCATGCGACTGGTGGAGTAGATTCCGCTGTTCGCCGCCGACGCTGCCGACGTGAGAACGACGAAGTTAATGATTCCCGCGGCCATTGTTATCCCCGCGAGCATGAACATCGCGACGAAGGGACTTGTTTCAGGACCTATTTGTGACCACGGGGTGACCGACATGATTATGGTTATCGACAGCACATAGAAAAGCATGAGACGCAGCGGAATCGTATTGATCGCGCGCGGCATGTTTCGTTCCGGATCTCGAGTCTCAGCGGCTGCTGTTCCGATCATTTCAAGACCAACGAAACTGAACACGGCCACCTGAAACCCCGCGACGAAGCCCAGAAAACCGTTGGGGAATAGGCCATTGTCGGTCCAAATATTGGAGAAGCTGGCCGTGTCACCGCTCGGGAGAGGGAACGCCGAAAAGATCATGACGAGTCCGACGACAATGAGCGTCACGATCGCGATGATCTTAACGAGGGCGAACCAAAACTCGATCTCGCCAAATGCTTTTACCGTGGGAAGGTTCAGCGCAAGGAGAGCCACAATCGCCACGAGGGCTGGGATCCACATGGGAATTTCGGGCCACCAGAAGAGCGCAAAGCCAGAAATTGCAATGATCTCCGAAATGATTGTGACGATCCAACAAAACCAATACGTCCAGCCGGTGAAGAATCCGGCCCACGGGCCCAGCAAATCTTCTGTGAAGTCAATGAACGATTTGTAGTCGAGGTTCGATAGCAAGAGCTCTCCCATTGCGCGCATGACAAAAAAGAGCATGAAGCCGATAATCGAGTAAACAAAAATGATGGACGGGCCCGCGAGGCTAATCGCCTTGCCAGAACCCAAAAAAAGGCCCGTTCCAATGGTCCCGCCAATCGCGATCAGTTGGAGGTGCCGAATCGATAGCCCTCGGTGCAAAACGGGTTGAGCGACGGGTTCCGAGCCGGTCGCCCTGTGAGCGGAATGCACGCTCGGTATGTGTTGATCTGGAGGTGGACCGTTGCCCGGCACGAGAGCCCCTTGTCTTGTCGTTGACGGCGGTGAGATCGGGCTGAGATTAACCGGGAAATAGTGGGACGATTCACTGAGACCTTACGCGGTGGTCACGAGTTCTTCTACCGGTGCCGAGCGCATGTGTGCGATTGCCACAGTAATCGGTGCAGACTATTGTCGCCGACGGGGTAGCGGTGAACAGACCCGCGCGGGGTATAGTCGATTCCGTGAGTGTCAGGGAGCAACACCGTGCCTGAGTCGTCCGACCAGCACATTCCGACAACGTTCCAGCTTGATTTGCCGGCGGAAAATGAGGCGGGAAGCTTCGCCGATTTCGCGAGTATTTGGCACACCGAAAACGTATTTGTGCTCGACTTCGCGGCGCTTCGCGGCCCGGCCGTTGATCAGACCGACGACGTTGGCGAAACGCGGCGCGTGCTTCCGGCGCGAGTTGTATCACGAATTCGGATTCCCCCGCAGCAGGTCTTTGAATTGGCCAAGGCCCTCACGCGCGAACTCGAGGCGTGGGAGCAGCAAACGGGGGCGAAGCCGCCCGAGGCGCCCTTCTTTCCGCAGTCCTGAGTTGCACTGACCGACACCGATGATCGAACCAGGGGTTCACTCCCCAGTTCCGAGAATCTAGACGTATTGTCGTTGAGACGCTACCTTTTTTGAGGGCCAGCAGGATCAACGATGCGCTAGTTGAGGCACGCCGGTCTGATTGATACCGTCGTTTTGCCATCGGGTTTTCGGAAGGTGAGTATTTGGGTGGTTGCCCCTTCGTCGCTAAGTTTTACAGCGCTTGATTTCGAAACGGCTAATTCGGATCGTTCCTCGGCGTGTGCAGTTGGAGCAGTTAAAGTACGTAACGGTCAAGTAGTGGAAACCTTCCGCTCCCTCATTCATCCCCCCGACGACGCTTGCACCTTTCATACGGTGAACTCGAGCATTCACGGACTCTCGGCTGTATCAGTGATCAACGCACCAGAATGGCCCGAAATATTCCCGGAATTCCGGTCGTTTGTAGATGGCGATCTCGTTGTTGGTCACAACGTCATTTTCGACGTTTCGGTCCTGCTGAATGTGTGCAGTTCGTACGACATTGAATGGCCGGAATGGGACACAGCGTGTACGTATCGCGTGGCGCGACGACTGTTGAAAATTCCGTCTTACACTCTTCCTTGGGTCGCAAATCATCTTGATCTGGGTTCCTTTGACCATCACGACCCCTTGGCGGATGCTCGCATGTCTGCGGAAGTGTTCCTTGTTTTCGCGGGGATGAAGGGCGTTGAGTCTGCGCGAGCGCTCTCGGCCGCAGTCGGACTGGCTCCGACGAAGACTTTTATCGATGATGTCAATGATGCGCCTTCGATGCCTGGACCACCTCCTGATTTCCCGATGGAACTCGGAATCGAAGGTTCGCGTGAGGAGCATGCCGGATCCGGTTTCGCGGGACAATACGTGTGTTTTACTGGTGGGCTAAAATCGATGGTTCGCGATCAGGCGCGGGCCCTTATTGCCGAACATGGTGGCACGGCGCAATCCGAGGTCACGTCTCAGACAACAGTTGTAGTAACTGGCGACTTCAATGCAAGGACGTTTCGACCGGGAGCGAGTTTCAGTCGAAAACTGCAAAAAGCCTTCAACCTGGTGGAGGAGGGAAGGCCTCTTGAAGTTATCACAGAAGACGCTTTCATCTCCCGCTTATCCCTGAGTCAGGAGGAGTTGCAGGCCGGGGTCGCTGCCAATGGGGCGAGAAAGTCAAAGCTTCCAGCATACGTGGTGGAACAGGGGCGAAAACACCTTGGGGGAAATGACTTTTCGCTGGCGTTCCGGCGGGCCTTGGCAAATCCTGACGGCCGTGCAAACGCGGGAACAACGTGCATATGGTGTGGGAGGGTCGTCCAGTCCGATGCGCACTGGATTCATCGCGATAGGCATATTTGTGGCGCTCAATGCAACGAACGGTTCAAGAGAGCGGCGAAGCGCGCGTGGAGTCGCGCCAACATTGAATTTCGAAACGGCATAGGTTACTAGAGTTCGGACCACCGTCGAGGGGTGCCCCCGACTGGATTCGAACCAGTGACCGACAGATTAGAAGGCTGTTGCTCTATCCACTGAGCTACGGGGGCTAGCTGACCCAGGGTACTACGCACGCCTGATCTGACAGGAACGCCAAACGGGGTATCTCTACGGTGTTGAGCGATCCGACGTGGTGAGGTCGCGGCGGCGACCGAGTGCATCGACATCGTCGAGAAGCTGTTGGGTTCGGGTTGTCGCCGGCGGTGGGTCGACGAGAGCGCCCAAGCCGACCGGCGCGGGGAGGGTCGCCGGCGTAATGGACGGGTCTTGTTCTTCGTGGCGAGCGGCCCAAGATTTTTGTGGCACGTCGAGCGTTTGGGCAAAATCGCTCTCCGCATAGTGCCAGCGTTCCATGTCGTAGAGAAACAGCTTTCGTGCGCGGCGAGGTTTACTCTGCCAATCAACGAGACGATCACGAAACTCCGAGACGACCGGATCGAACTGATAACCGAACGTTGCCGAGTTTCGTTTCATTTCCCCGAGTTGGTGAGCCGCCCAATTCGCGGCCACAACCGAGCCCTTGATGGGGAGGAGGCGCATGACGGTGTCGGCTTGACCGACGGCGCGGTCAGAAAGCGCTTGTTCTTGCGGTGTCAGTGAGTTCCACACCGCCGCTTCGGTTGCCGCATCGACGAGTGCCGCAATCGCCGAACCCTTGTGTTCTCGGTCTCGAGCGCCGACAAGGCGCTTGATTGATGCCGATCCGATCCACGTGGCAAGCAATCCGGAGGCAAGAATTGCGATAAAAAGAGTCACGGCGGTAAAAATTGTCGTGCGAGCGTCAGGTGAACCCAGCCACGTTACAATACTGTTCAACCATTCCATAAGTGCACTGTACGTCGCGTCGTCGTCGCGGACACTTCGGCGCGCTGAATTTCTGGTTAATTGTTGGCGGCGGTCGCTCGGCGCGGTCGCGACGAGTAGTCACAACGGTGCGCACTCGAGGGGGGAATCGCTTATGCAAACGTTCGTTGTAGCGGGCGGATGTTTTTGGTGCCTGGACGCGGTCTTTCGTACTCTTCGCGGTGTGAGCGACGTCGTATCCGGTTACACGGGCGGCACCGCTCGAGAGCCCACGTACGACCTCGTGACGACCGGCACGACGGGGCACGCCGAGGCGGTAGCGGTCACGTTTGATCCTGACATCATCCCTCCCGAAGTAATTCTCGACGTCTTCTTTTCGCTGCACGATCCGACCCAGCTCAACCGCCAGGGCGCCGATGTCGGAACACAATATCGTTCCGCCCTCTTCTACGGAGACGATAAACAGCGCGCGCTTTTCGAATCGGCTCGATTGCGCGCCGCCGAGTGGTGGGACGATCCGATTGTGACCCACATTGATCGCCTCGGCGCTTTCTATCCCGCGGAAGACGAGCACCAAGACTTCTTTTCGAAAAATCCCGGTCAAGGATATTGCCGTGCGATCGCGGCACCAAAGGTTCGAAAGATTCGCGCGTCATTTGCACAATACGCTCGCCCTCACTAGCGCGCTCCCACGGTGATTCGCACACCGTCGCGTAATTGAGGTTGTTTCTCCCCATTCGCGGTCACGGCACGCACGCTCACGGTGTGCGCTCCGATACTTGGTACGGACCGAACGGGGTGGTACGAAATGACAGAAACGACAACCGTGACTGGCCTCGTCGCGTCCGCGCCACGTCACGTGCGTACGAGCGAAGGGCTTGATATCGCATCCTTCAGCCTTGCCTCCGCGCGACGACAATTCGACTACGCGTCGGAGTCTTGGGTGGTCGCTGACACTAATTGGTACACCGTGACGGCGCTTCGCGAACTGGCGCGAAACGTCGGTGAATGCGTTATGAAGGGCCAGAACGTCATCGTGATTGGGCGCGTGACGGCGCGCGAAGGTCGACCGGAGTCGGAACGCAGCGACACTCAAGACCTTGCTGCGGAGACCGTGGGGCACGATCTCCGGTGGGGAATTGCCACGTATTCTCGCCGCGTCGATGAGTGCGACCGGCTCGCCGAGGCGTCGACATGAACGGGCGTGCATTCGTTCGACCAGCGTCCGACCCTTGTTCGCTTCGTATCCACTCACCGTAGAATCGACGGGGTTACGGAGAGATCGGCCCCGAAAGGATACAGTAATGACACGCCAATCAGGTCAACCGTCATGCCGCGGAATTCGGGCGGCGTGGGGCCGTGGGGCGCTCGTGGCCGCGGTGGGCGCGATCACGATTATCGGCGCGAGTGGATGCGCTCGAGGGCCCGCTCCGGTCGTCGAGACCTCCCGGCCCATCGCGCCGACACCAACCGCGGTGCTCGTGCCGGGTGGGACCGCTCAACAAAACCTGCCGTTTTTCAATTCCACAAATGAGAAGACGGTAGCGGCAAATCCCGCCGCCGATTCGCACGCATTTATCGACGGGCTCGTCGCGGCGGGCTTTGCAAAGGTCGAAATGGAAGTGACCGCCGACCAAACGTCGGTCAACCTTCCCGTCGCATCCGTTCAGTTCTCTGTTCGCGTTGGTCCATCGTGTCTCATCGGTCAATATGGTCCCGACAGCGACGGGTATCACGGCGTCGTGACGCCCGTTCTCGGCACGGGAAAGTGCCTCGTGGGCGACACGATTTCGATCACGTGGTAAATCTGCATTGTGCCGGCGCGTGGCGAGCTCTCGCGGCCCGGTAGCATCGTCAAATGGCCGAATATATCTACTCGATGGTCCGCGCCCGCAAGGCGGTCGGTGACAAGATAATTCTCGACGATGTGACAATGGCATTTCTTCCCGGTGCCAAAATCGGCGTCGTGGGCCCCAACGGGGCGGGTAAGTCGACGATTTTGAAGATTATGGCCGGCCTCGACACACCGAGCAACGGCGAAGCGACGCTGTCCCCCGGTTACACGGTAGGAATACTTCAACAAGAACCCGAACTTGACGAGAACTCGACCGTTCTCGAAAATGTTCAAAAGGGCGCGGGTTCCATCACGGCCAAGCTTGATCGATTCAACGAGATTTCGGCGGCACTGGCCGATCCCGAAGCCAATTACGACGCTTTACTCGGCGAAATGGGAACTCTTCAAGAAGAAATCGATGCCGCCGACGCGTGGGATCTCGACTCGCAACTCGAGCAAGCGATGGACGCCCTTCGGACCCCGCCCGGTGACTCGCCCGTCGCAACTCTTTCGGGCGGTGAAAAGCGTCGCGTCGCGCTCACGTCGCTCTTGCTTCAAAAACCCGACCTTCTGTTACTTGATGAACCCACCAACCATCTCGACGCTGAAAGTGTTCTCTGGCTCGAACAGCACCTCGCAAAATACCCGGGTGCGGTTCTCGCAGTAACTCATGATCGATACTTCCTCGACCACGTCGCCGAGTGGATAGCTGAAGTCGACCGCGGCAAGCTCTACCCCTACGAAGGCAACTACTCGACGTACCTTGAAAAAAAACACGAGCGCCTTCAGGTTCAAGGCAAAAAAGACGCCAAGCTGGCCAAGCGTCTCGCGAGCGAACTCGAGTGGGTCCGCAGCAGTGCGAAAGGGCGTCAAACCAAGTCAAAAGCGAGACTCGCGCGATATGAAGAAATGGCGTCCGCCGCCGAGAGCGCGCGCAAGCTCGATTTCGAGGAAATTCAAATACCCCCTGGACCCCGGCTTGGCAACCTCGTGCTCGATGCAAAAAAGCTTGTCAAGGGGTTTGGAGGCCGAATACTCGTCGAAGGACTCTCGTTCTCTTTGCCTCGCAACGGCATCGTTGGCGTGATCGGACCAAACGGGGTGGGCAAGACGACTCTTTTTTAAGACGATTGTCGGCCTCGAAAAACTTGACGGTGGAGAACTCAGTGTGGGTGAAACCGTCACCATCTCGTATGTTGACCAGTCGCGCGGAGGTATTGACCCCACGAAGACCCTGTGGGAGGTTGTCTCCGACGGGCACGATTTCATTCAGGTGGGAAAGACCGAGGTGCCGTCACGAGCGTACGTGTCGACGTTTGGCTTCAAGGGTACCGACCAACAGAAGCGCGCGGGAGTGCTATCGGGCGGCGAGCGCAATCGGCTCAACCTCGCACTCACACTCAAGCAGGGCGGCAACCTGTTACTCCTTGACGAACCCACAAACGACCTCGACGTTGAAACGCTCTCGAGTCTCGAGAATGCTCTCCTCGAGTTTCCCGGTTGTGCGGTTGTGATCACGCACGACCGGTGGTTTCTCGACCGAATCGCGACGCACATTCTCTCTTACGAGGGGACCGCCGACGAACCGGCAAAGTGGTACTGGTTTGAGGGCAACTTTGAATCATACGAGCACAACAAGATCGAGCGCTTGGGCCCCGAAGCGGCCAAGCCTCATCGGTCGGCATACCGCAAACTGACGCGCGACTAGTCGCTTCGCGGTACCTCTCTTTCGCAGTGAGAAAAGTCCGCGACTATTTGGCCGCCAGAAGCTCTGGAACATCCTTCCGCAGCGCCACGATTGTCGGAACAACCGTCGCGAGCAGAACAAGAACCAAACCAGACACGCCGATGACACCGACCGACGAGAGATCAAAGTTTGGGGTGACTGCCGGACCCCGCGTCGAGAGGGCCCACGCGTAGGTGGTGCCGACCGCAAGGACGATGAGCAGTCCGAGTGTGACGGCGGTGACCACGTGGATTATTGCTTCGAGGACCGCAATAGCGATGACGGTGGCGTTTGTCGAACCAGACGCTCGAATGAGAGCGAGTTCCCGATCACGTGAGTGGCCCGATAAAAAGATTGTCGCCGCGACTCCGATGGTCGTGAGAAGGAGCGGCCCACCCAGTGCGAGATAGACAAACTCGATCGGCACAGCCGATCCCGAGGTTGCCGCCACAGTATTAAGTGTTCCCGTGAGTGTCACTCCGACCATTAATGGGCTGACGGCGGCGGTCGTCTGGCTGACTTTGAAACATGCCGCGTGCTTTGCAAAATACCATTCCGCCGATGCTCTTTCAGGCACAAGCGACGTCCAGGCTTGTACAAATCTTGCATAGAGAAGGGGCGCCGTACTCGCGAAAATATCTGCGAGAACGGGTCCAAGCAGAAGCGCGCTCAGGACAATAGTGTTTCCAGTCCCCGTGAACATCGCGTTGATGAGAATGACGGCGAGAGCGAGTGACCCGACGGCGATGGTTGAGTTCAGCCAGCCCATTCGTGCGCGCGGCACCGATGGCTCACGAAGCGCTTCGATCGCGGGGACCCGCGCCGCGCGCCGCGCGCCGCTCCTTCCACTGAGGAGAACAATTACCGCGACCATGACAACCACCATGATGATCGAACCGACGCTATACCTACTCTCCATCGCGGGCGGCCCCAGTTTGTTCCCGCTTATGATGAATCTAAAGAGTGGCTGGATCAGTGGGCACATGATCATGCACCCAGCCAGGCTCCCAACGAGCGAGAGGACGAGGAGCTGGGACGTGACAATCATTCTGATGGTCGCCGGCTGAATGCCAACGAGTTGCCACAGGGCGTAAGCACGACTGTTGATCGCCACCGACAAATTTGTCACCGAGTTGAGAACGATGATCGCACTGGCCTCGTTGAAGACAATTAAGATCCGACTTCCCTCCGCAAAACCGGTCGGCGGAGGTTCAAGGGTTGCCGAGGTCTCGAGGACCGACGCAAAGAATACGAACACCGCTGCCGTTGCAGTGATGACAACGAGGGGACCGAGCCACCGCCAAATATTGAAGCGGAGGTCGGCCCACATAAGGCCCAACACGGCTTAGCTCCCTCCGAGAGAAGGTGATGCCGCGGTCGTCATTGCGTCGAGGACCTCGTCAACTGACGGGGCACGAAGCTCGGCGTGGATAAGTCCGTCGCGCATAACGAGTACCCGATCAGCACGCGTTGCAGCTTCGAGGTCGTGAGTGACGAGTACAACGGCGCGGTTTCCGCTCGCTGCTTCGCGCAGCAGGTTCAGCACGCTCGCTCCGGTCGCCGTGTCGAGCGATCCGGTTGGTTCATCAGCGAACACGATTTCGGGATTCATTGCCAAGACGCGCCCGATCGCGACTCGCTGTTGCTGGCCACCCGATAGTGCCCCCGGCCGGTGGTTCATGCGCCCGGTAAGGCCAACCGCGGCTAACACCTGATCAATATGGGCGCGGCTCGTGGGTCGCCTGGCGAGCCTGGCCGGAAGGGCAACATTTTCGCGAGCGGTCAGCGACGGAATGAGGTTGTATGACTGGAAGACAAAACCGATGTGGTCTCTACGCAGTTTGGCGAGCGCCCCACGGCCGAGGGTGCCGAGCTGACTTGTCAGTATTTTGACGGAGCCACGTGAACACGACTCGAGCGACGACAGACAGTACAAAAGAGTTGACTTGCCGGATCCGCTTGGCCCCACAATTGCGACCATCTCGCCTCGGTCAACGTGCATTGAAATGCCACGAAGTACGGGCACCGGTGGCGTGCGTTTTTCGGCCGAGGGGAACGATTTACCAATGTCGGTCGCGACGAGAATGGGAGGCTCCATGACATTAAGTTCACCAGCGGCCAGCTGAAATTTTACTGGGCGCGGTAGAGTACTCGCCGTAGTACCCCGTCTCCGCGGTCGCGTTCAGCGTCCGGGTGCGTTCGGCACGCGTACCATGCCCTCTTGAGCGACGCTCGCGAGTAGAGTGCCGTTTCGGCTGTAGATACGGCCAAGGGAGAGGCCGCGACCGCCCGTCGCGGTGGGGGATTCTTGTGTGTGAAGCAACCACTCGTCGACGCGCCCAAACCGATGCCACCACAGTGCGTGGTCGAGGCTCGCCGATTTGAGGCTCGGCGTTGACCAGCTGACTCCGTGTCGGCGGTAGATCGGTTCGAGAATGGAGAAATCACTCGCGTAGGCGAGTGCCGCCCGATGAAGATTGGGATCATCCGGCAGTGTGCCAAGCGCGCGGAACCATATCGCCTGGTGGGCGACGCGTGCGCCCTCGACCCCGAAATAAATCGGCGAAGGAATGTGTCGAATGTCGAATGGCCGTTCACTCGCCCAAAATCGACTCACGGGATCCGTTCCGGTCGCGAGCGCCTCCGCAGCGCTCGGCAGGGACTCCGGTTCGGGAAGTTCGGCGGGCATGGGAGCTTGATGGTCGAGGCCGTCGTCTGCTGTTTGGAACGATGCAATCATAGAAAAAATCGGCTTCTCGTCTTGGTACGCTTGCGTGCGCCGTCGAGAGAACGACCGACCGTCATGGATTCGGTCAACTGAAAACGTAATCGGGAGGTTCACGTCTCCCGGACGCAAAAAATACCCGTGCATCGAGTGAACGATTCGGTCGTGCTCGATCGTTCTCATTGCGGCGATAATGGACTGCGCCACAACCTGGCCGCCGAATATTCGCCCGAACGGCATCCACTGTGACGGTCGTGCAATAAACGTGTCGCGCGTGTCACTGTCGGTGTTGTCAAGATTGAGAGCCGCAAGCAATCCATCGAGGGGTGTCGTCATACTGCCTCCGTGGTAGGAATTGCCGCTGTTCTCTCTGTAGTTTAGACATCACATGGCCACCATTCTTTCGCTCTCTGACACGTTGGCTGTTGCCGACTTGGAAACGTATCTTTCGCGTGCGTGCCATCTCGAAGACGGTTCGGTTCGCGTTGTTGCCCACGAACACGTTGTCGCGGTCTATTCGGCAATCCTGTATCCGCGAGGACTGCTTGATAGCAGTCCGACGGTGCTCGGACTTCGTACCGTCGAACTCGCGGACGGCGCGGACTGCGACGCCGTTGTTCCCATTCGATCACTGCTCAAACGGGTGTCGAAAGCGATTGAGAATTCGGACGAAGCGGGTCCAATTGCTGTGACTGTGCCCCACGAAGTCGCCACGGTAACCTGGGCGGGAATTTCACCTCCTCGAGGTGGCTGGGTTCTACTCGACGAGGTCGATTCCCGCGTCCTCGAAAAGGTTGCAGCCGACGGAATTGCGGAGGTCGCCGCGAGTATTCCCGAAAATTCGGGCGATCTCATTGTTCAGCGAGTTCGATCTGACGTGTGGGAGCGGCCCATTGATGGAATCGAACACGTACCGGCCGGAGCCGCGTTTGCCGCTTACGGACTGAGATTTCTCTCGCGAGACGAACCGGTCGCTCTCTACGAAACGGGGCCGTGGACCCGGTTGACGACGCGACGGGGCCACGTACTTGTGCGTCGCAAGCCCTGGACCCTTCGGCGGTGACGACTCGTGCGCCTATCCCGTCACGAGGATCGGCATCGCGTGTCGCCGTGGTAATCGCTAATCGTCACGTGTGTTGACCAAGGCGAGCGACGCGCGCTCGAGGTAGTCCCACAGGATTTTCTCGTGGTCGCTACGGAGGTCAAGGGAATCGACCGCGTGGCGCATGTGGCCCAGCCACCGGTCACGAGCGTCAGGAGTGATCGAAAATGGTCGGTGTCGCACGCGTAACCGTGGGTGGCCGCGCTCGTCAGAATAGGTTGTCGGGCCGCCCCAGTATTGTTGCAGGAAGGCCGTCAGTCGTTCGCGAGCCGGACCAAAATCGTCTTCCGGATACATGTCAGCGAGCACCGGGTCCCGACTCACCCCCCTGTAGAACTCGTCAACGAGGCGCACAAACGTGTCCCGACCGCCAACCTGATCATAAAATGTCGGGGAAGAATCGTCGGTCATGAGCGCGGGCCGTCGTGTGCACCGGGCGGAATCTGATTCGGCGTCCCGCATACCGGCGACGGAAGTTCCACGCCCTTCGCATCGAGCGCCTTTTTCACTCGAGACCGCAATTCGCGGGCAACATCGTCTTTCGTCGCGGTCCGCGTTTTCACGACGAGACGAATCATGATTGCGTCGGCAGAAATCGATTCAATTCCCCACAGCTCGGGTTGTTCGATAATTTGCGCCCGCCACCGCGGCACTGTTGCGAGAGTCTTCGCGGCATCCAACATCGTCGTCTCGACAGCATCGACGTCTGAATCGTACGGAACCGCCAAATCGATTATGACTCGTGCCCACCCTTGCGACTTGTTTCCGACGCGCACGATTTCGCCGTTCCTCACAAACCACAGTGTGCCGCTCACGTCGCGAACCTGAGTGACGCGAATTCCGACCGCTTCGACTATCCCCGTTGCTGGCCCAAGATCGACGACATCGCCGACTCCGAGCTGATCCTCCAACACGATGAAGAGGCCGCTCAGCATGTCTTTGACGATGTTTTGCGCACCGAAGGCCAAACCCGCTGCGATGACGCTCGCGGAGGCGACGACCGCGGTGACATTGAATTGCACCGCGGTCAAAATCAACGTGAATGCGACGATAACGATTGTCCACGTAACGATGCTGTTGAGCACGCTGCCGATCGTTTTTGTTCGCTGCACGATTCGGGCCGACGCAATTGGCGAAACCACGAGGGCCTGCGTGTCGTCGACATTGTGAAAGCGTTTGACTCCCGAAACAATGTGGTGAACGCTTCGACGAATGACGAAGCCCAGAATCAACCGCGCGATGAGCGCGGCAATTACGATCAGAGCGACGTTGAGCGGCACAGCGTAGTCGTGATAAAACGAGGTCAGATCATTCCAAATACTCGCCACCGCCTTCGAGATCCTTCATGAGGCCACGATATTACCTAAACCGCATGAAAAAGTGCCGTGGCGGGCATGATCGCCCTAGCGAGCGTCACACTTTTGCGCCGCGAGCGCCCGCTCAACTCCGGCAAGGTTTTCAATTATCAGTCGGCGAAGAGCGGGTGGCCCCGGGTTGGCGTCGATCCACGCTCGTGTTGCGTCGCACAGCGATTGCGTCGCAAGCTGTCCCGGATAAAGACCCTTGATGAGTGCCGCCGCTATTGCGTAGCTGCGCGATGTCCACATTGTGTGAAGGTGATCGAAATACTGGGGAACGAGCGGCTCGAGCAGTGAGCGGTCGGTTGCGCGCTGGATGCCGAGCGCGGTCGCTCGCACAATTGTGTTGGGTGAGGTGTCGAGGTCAATGAGAGACGACCACGCCGCTTGTTTTGCTTCGGGAGTGGGAATCGCGGCGTACGCGAGCGCCGCGGATTGATTTCCCGCCGCGGTGTTATCTGCTGCCACGGCATCGTTAAATTTCTGTGCGCCCCGCTCGGCCGCCCGCGACGAGGGCGATGAGAAGTTCCCACCGAAGGTCAGCGTCAACGTCGAGACCGTCGAGGGTTTCGGAGCCGTTCAGAATGTCGTGCACGTGATCGAGTTGGCGAGGAGTCTCGGCAAGAGACGCGAAAAACTGCACGAATTGGAACTGCGCGTCCGACCCGCCGGCGGCCTCGGTAGCGAGAGACCACAGTGCGTCGCCCACCTCGCGAGTGATCGACAGTCGGTGCTCTCGCGCAACATACTGGGTCACCGCGAGAACGAGTTGGTTGAGTGTCGTTCGTCTCGTCGCGGATTCGGTTTCGGAAGAAATATTCGTGAGAACAATTCGAATGAAATCGCTGGGTTTCATTTCTGCGTCGCGTGTTGCGTCCCACACGGCACTCCACACCAGTGTTCTCGCGAGAGGATTCGCGATGCGCGCGAGATTGTCAATCGCGAATTCGAGGGAGTCGGCATCAAGTCGAATTTTTGCGAAGCCAAGGTCGTCGTCATTAAGAAGCACGAGGTCGGGGCGCTCGGTGTGGATGAGCTCGTCAACGTCGGTTCGAGGTCCATCGACGTCGATTTCAATGCGGCGATCCCGCACGATCTCGTCGTCGCGACGCGAATAGCACCCAATAGCGATTCGGTGCGGTCGGATCGCTGGCGTGTCGACCGGCGCTTCTTGAAGCACGGCAAATGAGGTGATAACGCCGTCGTCATCGGTTTCAATCTCGGTGCGGAGTGTGTTGACGCCGGCTGTCTCGAGCCACAGTTTCGACCACTGCGCGAGGTCGCGACCGCTCGTCGCTTCGAGTTCAACGAGGAGATCACTCAGGTCGGTATTCGAAAACGCGTGCTTTTTGAAGTAGTGAGCAAGGCCGGCCAGAAACTCGCTCTCGCCCACCCACGCGGCGAGTTGTTTGAGAACGGATGCGCCTTTTGCGTAGGTGATGCCATCGAAATTGACTTGCACGTCTTCAATCGTGTTAATCGTCGCGACGATCGGATGCGTCGACGGGAGCTGGTCGGCTCGATATGCCCAGTCTTTTTCTGTCGACGCAAAGGTTGTCCACGCTTCGCTCCATTCGGTTGCCTCGGCCGATGCGAGAGTCGACGCCCACGTGGCAAACGACTCGTTAAGCCAGAGGTCGTTCCACCACTTCATGGTGACCAAATCGCCAAACCACATGTGGGCGAGTTCGTGAAGAATCGTTCCGACGCGCCGTTCGCGCGTCGCATCGGGAACTTTGGACCGGAAAACGTACTTCTCGGTAAACGTGATCGCGCCCGCGTTTTCCATTGCGCCAGCGTTGAATTCGGGCACGAACACTTGATCGTATTTGTCGAAAGGGTACGGGTAGTCAAACTTCTCTTCAAAGAATGCGAACCCTCGCCGTGTCGTGTCGAAAATATAGTCGGCATCAACGTATTCGGCGAGAGACGCGCGCGCGAAAACTCCGAGGGGAATCGTGCGGCCATCCCTGCTCGTCAATTCGCTGCGCTTGACAGAATAGGGCCCGGCAATGATGGCCGTAATGTAACTCGAAATCGGCGGGGTCGGTTCAAACGCCCACGTTTTCGCCCCGTCGGTTGCGTCAACAGGATGGGGAGTGGGTGAGTTCGATACAACGTGCCAGTGGGATGGTGCGGTAACCGTCAACTGAAATGTTGCTTTGAGGTCGGGTTGTTCAAAAACGGCAAACACTCGCCTCGAATCGGGAACTTCAAACTGGGTGTACAAGTAAACTTCGCCGTCAACCGGGTCAAGAAAACGGTGAAGCCCCTCACCGGTGTTGGTATACATGGCGGCAGAACTGACGATCAGGGTGTTGTCTTGTGCGAGGCCGTTGAGCTGAATGCGCACGCCGTCGCTCACCGCGGCCGGGTCGAGCGAGACACCGTTGAGACTCACGCTGTGCACGGTGTCGGTGATGGCATCGATGAACGTCGACGCCCCCTCACTTGCGCGAAAACGCACGGTCGTGGTGCTGAGAAACGTCTCTGATCCCCCCGTGAGATCGAGATTAATCTCATAGCTTTCTACCGCGAGGAGTGATTGACGCTCGTGGGCTTCTTCGTGGGTGAGGTTCTCTCCGGGCAACGGTCTTCTCCAACTCGATCCGGTTGATTGTCGATGGCGGCGGTTTGGGGTGTGACCGCGTTGTTCAACAGTAACCGTTTGACGATCACGTCAGTCTGGGCGTGCCCGTCAGCACCGGTTGAGCCGCGCTTCTCTGCTTGAATAGCTCTCATGCGTATTCACATCGCCACCGATCACGCGGGTCTTGAGGTGAGCCACGACCTCATCGATCACTTGAACGAGGCGGGCCACGACGTTGTGTATCACGGGCCAACAACGTTTGACGCACTCGACGACTATCCGGCTTTCTGTATTAACGCCGCTCACGCGGTCGTTCGCGATCAACGGGCTGGTACCGATGCTCTCGGAATCGTCATCGGTGGCTCGGGCAACGGCGAACAAATTGCCGCAAATAAGGTTGCCGGGGCTCGTGCGGCGCTCGCGTGGAGCGCGCCAACGGCCGTTCTTGCTCGCGAGCACAATAACGCGAACATTATTTCGGTCGGTGCGCGTCAGCACACCGTCGAGGAGGTCACGAACCTCGTTGACGTGTTCATCGCCGAGCCATTCTCCGACGAGGAGCGACACGTTCGGCGGCTCGCGCAGATTGCCGAATACGAGGCCACAGGCGACATCCGGGGTAAGGAAATCGACCACTAGTGCCCGAAGGCCACTCCGTTCACCGAATTGCCATTCAATTCGAGCGCGATTTTGTCGGCACGATCCCGGCTGTTTCATCGCCCCAAGGTCGCTTTGCGTCTGGTGCCGAGCTTCTTAACGGGCGTGCATTAATTTCGGCGCGCACCGTCGGCAAGAATCTCTTTCTTGAGTTTGCGGGGGACCGGTGGCTTCGCGTCCATCTCGGAATCTATGGAGCATGGGATTTTGCCGGCGGTATTTCGTCGGAATCGGGAGCCAGCGACGCGGGTGAAAGCATTGGCGCACCTCGATTGCGTCGAGCGGTTCGCATGTCGGAAGCCGAACACGAGGGCCTGATGTCGAATCAACCCTTCCCGCCTTCTCCCGTGGGCGCTGTGCGAGTACGGATCGCAACGTCGAGGGCCGTCGCCGACCTCCGCGGCCCGACCGCATGCGAGGTTCTTGATCCGCATCAGGTTCAAAAAATTCTTGATCGTCTCGGTCCCGATCCGCTTGTTGATAACGGACCCCGCGCCGAAGAACGGTTTGTTGCCGCGGTTGCGTCGCGGTCGTCTCCCATTGGCGTGCTTCTTATGGATCAATCGGTGGTCAGTGGAATCGGCAACGTGTATCGAGCTGAAATCCTGTTTCGCGCTCGTATGAACCCGCACACGAAGGGCGCGAGAGTGTCTCGAAATGAGGCAGCCGCATTGTGGAGCGACTGGGCAACGTTACTTCGTGTGGGCGTCGAGTCGGGCCACATGCTCACGATGGACTCGCTCGACTCTGATTCTCCTGAGCGGGCGTTCGCGACCTCGGACGACAGATACTGGGTGTACAAGCGTGACGGATTGCCGTGTCGATTGTGTGGAAGACACGTCGTCATGGAAAAGATGGCGTCTCGAAAGCTGTATTGGTGTCCGACCGATCAAGCGTGAATGCCGCGAGCGCGGCATTCACGCTTGACCCGTCAGTTTTGTGCGCTTCTTTACTTGCTAATGTGAGCGGATAAGAACCACCGGTCTTTGTCGAGGCCGCGAGCGATCTCGATTGCAACATCTTGGCTGGTCAAATCGACACCGTCGAGTCCGTCGACGGCGCTGCGAACGGCAACCAAGGCCGTATCGAGTTGAGCGACCATTTCGGCAACCGTGGTGTCAGACTGTTGGAACCCTGCGCTCAATGGTCGCGACGTCGTCTTGTCGGCAATCGTGGCAATTCGCGCGTCAATCGGAAGCCCGAGGGCCACGACACGCTCAGCGGCCAAGTCGGCCCACTCGTGGGCGTGATCAACGATCACATCGAGGAGTTCGTGGACCCCGGCGAAGTTTGGCCCGCGCACGTGCCAATGGGCTTGTTTCCCATTGACGGCGATCGCGGTCAATTCAATGACGACGGGAGAAAGAAACTGCGCGATGCCCGCGGAAACATCGGGGTTCGTTGCACTGTGGGATGCGATGGCTGTCGAATTCATGGGGGAGTCCTTTCGTTCTCGTCTCTAGTTACAACGGTATGCCGATCAAACAATTCCGCAAGCAAGCCGAACCTAAGAAGGGCGAGGTATCGCGCGGGGGTTTCGGGGCACACGCGTGAAGGCCTAATCGTCGCGCCGAGTAGGCCTCTAGGTGAGGTCAGGGAGCAATCGCTGTCGTTATCAGTAACCGCGGGTGACTCCTAATCGGGGGTGGGGGTGAATTGTCTTGCGCCGCAGGAGCTGCGCTGTCATCGTGGCCGGAACAACATTCCATCTCAATGAGGAGCATTCAATCCCGTGTTCAATGTTAGAAAAGCGTCACTTCCGCTCACCGGCTCCGGCATTGCCGCAGCCCTGATTTTTGCCGGTCTCGCCACTCCCGCAAACGCCGTTGATACGCCATCGGGCCTGTTGCAGCCGGTGACGACAGCCACACCGCACACGATGTCCAACGCTGCCGATGTTGCAACGGGTCTTGCGGGCGCGAATGTGATCGAAATGGCGTTCGCCGACACGGCTGTGACGGTGGCTGTTGATCCGGCTGCGGATATCTCGCTCTCGTCCCAGCGGGGCACCACATTCGGGACCGACGTGAACCAAAGTACAATCGACAAGACAGGAATACGGCAACGACTTACGCAGCACGGAGTCGCTTCGGATGTTCAAGATAACCTGATCGTCAAACTTGACGCCGGGGTGCCATGGGACTCCCAAAATGGAACTCAACCGATATCCACGTTGACCGCTGTGAACGACTTCGTTCAAACGACAACGAAGAACTATCCAGACGGCTCACTCATTGTCGATACCGTGCAAATTCCCAAGAAGGTCGATACAGACTCACGAATTCAACGACGATCCATCGAAAATTGTACCCATGGTGCAGGGGTTGGAACTTTCCCCTTCTTTGGCTGCCATGTCAGTACTAACCAGTTCCTATTTACAATCGACTTCTATGTCGACGGGCGAATTAGTAACATCGGGAATGCGGGGATCACGAACTATCATTCGATCGGATATTGGACCGGAGCCGCCACCGTAAACTCAACCAGTTTCAATCTAATTCGTAGAAATCAAAATGGAGCCAACGATGCACAGGTTCAGGCAGTCTTGCATGTAACGTTCTTAGCTGGCTCTGGTTCAGGCGTCTACCAGCTGACGTTCCATGTTCGAGACCGAAGCATGTGGGACACCAGTCCGTAGTGATCACCCAGAAAAGAGGTTGCGATGCAGGGAATGCACGTCGCACTCATCGTTGCCATCATCATTCTCATCGTTGCTGTGCCGGCGGCGGCCATAGTGTTCCTTTTGAGGTTTGCATGTCGGCCTCGTTTTGACCGCAAAGAGGCGGGAACCAAACGCACTGACGACCGGGGCTGCTGAAGGTTTGGGCGACGTGTCCGCTTATGCAAAGTCTCTGCACAGCTGGAACGAATGGTCAATTACGAACGAGAACAAGCTGCGCGGTGGGCCAGATCAAACCGACACGACGGCCCCGGCAAGTCGCGAACTGGGCCAAATCAAGCCGACCACCCTGGGCCACTTCAAACCGTCAGAGTGAATTGCCCTGGTTTTTGTTCCGTCTTTTCCTTTGGAGGATGGAGTTATGACTGTTGGAGCGTATTCGAGGAATTTTCGTGAGCGTGCGTTGCGGATGCCGGTGGGGGGTCGAGTGATGCGCAGGCGGAGATTAAGCGGTTGAAGAAGCAGGTTGCGCAGTTGGAGAAGGCTAACGAGATTTTGCGTTCAGCGAGTGTGTTTTTCGCGACCGAGCTCGGCCGCCCCTCGGAAGCCCGAGGGCCACGACACGCTCTGCGGCCAAGTCGGCCCACTCGTGGGCGTGATCAACGATCACATCGAGGAGTTCGTGGACCCCGGCGAAGTTTGGCCCGCGCACGTGCCAATGGGCTTGTTTCCCATTGACTGCTATCGCGGTCAATTCAATGACGACGGGAGAAAGAAACTGCGCGATGCCCGCGGAAACATCGGGGTTCGTTGCACTGTGGGATGCGATGGCTGTCGAATTTATGGGGGAGTCCTTTCGTTCTCGTCTCTAGGTACAACGGTATGCCGATCAAACAATTCCGCAAGCAAGCCGAACCTAAGAAGGGTGAGGCGTTGCGCGGGGGTTTCTGGCCGACGAGTCCGAGTAAAATGAGGCGCGAGGTGTTTGGCGGGCCCGACGGGGGACACAATGAAATCTCATATCGGAGTTGCTGTTTTTTCGATTCTTTTGGGATTCGAACCGCTGGTCTTCGCGACAGCTACGATTGCGGCGGCGCCGGTCACGTCGGTCACGGCTGGCTCGACAATTGGGGTATGCGGTTCGCTCAAATTCGACGGCCTTTTCTTCGCTCCTCGCAGCGCCGAATCGCGAATAAGAATGAGCGCGCTGACGCGAGCACCGGTGGGTTCAGGATCCGCGTCAGACGACGTGTCCGTGGGAAGCGAAGACTTGCCGAAGATTTGGTTAATCCTGTCGATTTGTCGCTGCTTAGCGACGTGACCCGACGAGAGTCTCCGAATACTGCGGCCCTCGCGGGGTCAACCTGGTTCGCCGGTTGACCCCGCGGTATGCCCAGATCAATCCACGTGCACGAGTGCCGGTCACGAGTCAGGATACGCTGCCTGATCGCAGCCCAATCAGGTGGGAGTTCCGTCCGACGCCTAGACCTCCCAACCAGCCACCGGTGTCTCCGTCCCAATACCATCAGCAGCCCCGATCTCTAGTTCAACGTTTCGGTCGTCAATTCCGATGTCGACGAGAGCGTCGCCGGAGGTCTAGAATCGTCATTCCCAGAATTGGAATCAACCCAAACTTTACGTTTTTTCGGGCCAGCGGCTTGATAACCGAGTGTTCGCAATAGCGCGCCACGTTCACTGCCGGTCACCCCAAACCGGCGCTCAAAGGTGCGCGGACGCCAAGACGGTTCCGCACGTACAAACTCCTTTAGGCGGGTAGAAATAATCCCGGTGTCCTGCCATTCTCCGACTTCGTGTCGATGTTCACGGAATCGGACTGCGTCGGCGATTGTAAAGACACCATTTATAAGCTTGTAGAATTTGGTACTGCTTAGCGAGGAATCAACTAAGTTGACAAAAAAACTATCGTTGTCTCCGCCCATGCCTTCGAGGCCGAGCGAAAGGCGAGCGGGACGCTCCGTTACTAAGGGTCCGAAGGCGAGGAGAAGGTGCGATACCGTTGCATCTCGGTTGATCTGCACCGACAAGTGGTTCCCGGTACCGTCATCTGGCCGCCAGACGAGACGGCCACGTTCGAGAAATAGGCCGGAGGCCCGTCGTTTCGCCATGAATTCACGTTCTGCGCCCTCGAAAGTTCTGGCAACCGCGTCCAAAATGAGTTCGCTTGGATCGGACACAAAAATGGATCTCTCGCCGCACTCAAAGGTGTCACCAACAAGCTTCAGATAAATCACACCCGCAAATGAGAAATCAACATCTGCATTTGGCGAGGCAAGAGCGTCATTGGCCATGAGTGGACAATAGCGCGAAAGAGTCGTTGAAAAGGAATTTTTTCTGCCGGGATGAGATCACAAGTCGGCACACGAAACCAATTAACTCGAGAGGGGATGACGGGAATCGAACCCGCACCATCAGTTTGGAAGACTGAGGCTCTACCATTGAGCTACATCCCCGCGACGCCGCTAGACGGGTCGAATAAGCGAGTCAATCTTATACATTAGACTGACCGAGGTCATTCCATTTGCCGTGCCGTTGTGCCGAGGCTGGTGCGTGCTGGCCGCGGGGATTATTCGTATCCGGGGCGTAGCTCAGCTTGGTAGAGCGCCCGCTTTGGGAGCGGGAGGCCGCAGGTTCAACTCCTGTCGCCCCGACGGCGATCCCTCGGGGCCGCGACCCGACAACTCGACGTAAGCGATCCACAAATCAGGAGAAAAATATCGTGCAGTCCACGGTCGACAAGCTGAGTCCGACGCGAGTCAAGCTCGTCCTTACCATGACACCCGAAGAGCTGAGACCGAGCATTGATCACGCGTACGGTCACATTGCCGAACAGATTGCGATTCCTGGTTTTCGAAAGGGCAAGGTGCCACCACCGCTCATTGACCAGCGCGTGGGGCGCGATGAGGTTCTGACTCACGCAATCAATGAGGGACTTGACGCCTTCTACCGGAAGGCAATCGAAGAACACTCCGTGCACGCGCTCGGCCGCCCCGAAGCGGATATTACCGAGCGACCGAGTGGGAAAGACTTTTCCGGCAACCTTGTCGTGTCGATTGAGGTTGACGTTCGCCCCGAGTTTGACCTTCCAAAATATAAGTCGATTGCGATAAACGTCGACGCAGTCGAGACGACCGAAGACGATATCGACACGGAACTCGACGCGCTTCGCAGCCGATTTGGCACGCTCGTGACCGTTGACCGTCCCGCGACAACGGGCGATTTCGTTCAAATTGACCTCGTCGCGAAGATCAATGATGACGTGGTTGACTCCGCGAACAGTATTTCTTATGAGGTGGGCAGTGGCGAGCTCATCGAGGGCATCGATGAGGCCCTCGAATCGCTTTCCGCCGACGAAACGACGACGTTCACGGCACCGCTCCTCGGGGGTGATCACGAGGGCGAGAATGCGGAAGTGACGGTAACGGTCATCGCGGTCAAAGAACGCGAGTTGCCTCCCGCCGATGCTGACTTCGCGCAAATTGCGAGCGAATTTGACACCATTGACGAATTGCGCGCGAGCCTCAAAGAAAAAATTGAGCGCGATCAGGTATTTGATCAGGGACGCCAAGCGCGCGACAAGCTCATCGAGGCGCTCCTCGAGAAAACTGACATCCCCGTTCCACAACAGCTTGTTGACGACGAGGTGAGTCGACACCTCGCAAACGAGGAACGTGAGGGAGACGAAGACCACCGAGCCCGCGTGGCGGAATCAAGCGAGAAGACATTTCGCACTCAGCTCCTTCTTGACGCCGTCGCCGAAGCCGAGAAAATTACCGTCAGTCAAGACGAACTGACTCAATATCTTGTTCAAGGGGCGGCGCAATACGGCATGGAGCCGAATGAGTTCGTCAAGATCCTCAGCGAAAAAAACCAGATTCAGTCGATGGTGGGAGAGGTTGCTCGCAATAAGGCAATGGCTGTTGTGCTGGGCAGGGTCACCGTGACTGATTCGACGGGCAACCCCGTCGACCTCGGGGCGTTCACCGCGGGGTCACACGCCGAACGCGGAGACGGTGGCGCGAGCGCGTCTACCGACGGGCACGACGAGAACTAGAACGGTGTGATTCCGCGCTGGTCGAATGCCCTCGAATCGTCGATATTCTTTCGCGAACGGTGTTCCTTGCGGGGTGCGAGAACTCTGCCGCTGGCGAACAGACCGGCGCAAACGCGCGCAACGCTATAGATTCGATCACGGGTGACAACCGAAATGGAGCGTGGCATGGCTGAAATTGCACTACCCAATAGCGTTTTTGACCGACTTCTCAAAGACCGCATAATTTGGCTTGGTGCCGAGGTGCGCGACGAAAACGCGAACGAGATTGCCGCCAAGATTTTGCTCCTCGCGGCCGAAGACCCCAAGCGCGACATTTTTCTTTACATTAATTCGCCGGGTGGATCGATTACCGCGGGCATGGCAATCTACGACACGATGCAGTTTGTGCCGAACGACATTGTCACGGTGGGAATTGGCATGGCCGCGTCGATGGGGCAGCTTTTGCTGACATCGGGCACAAAGGGCAAACGGTACATTACGCCGAACGCGCGCGTTCTCCTCCACCAGCCACACGGCGGTTTTGGTGGTACCGCGTCAGATATACAAACTCAAGCTCAACTCATTCTCAACATGAAAAAGCGTCTCGCTGAAATTACGGCGGAGCAAACGGGCAAAACGGTGGACCAGATCAATTCCGATGGTGACCGAGACCGGTGGTTTACCGCGCACGAGGCGCTCGACTACGGATTTGTTGATCATATCCGCGAGTCGGCATCTGACGTCACTGGCGGCGGCGGAACCGCCAAGTAGTTCGCCAAAGCACAGCAACTCATTTAGGGGACACACGACATGGATATTTCACACTTTGGCGGATCCGCTCATGGCAATCGGGAAGCGCCGGTATCCCGTTATATTTTGCCGAGCTTTGAAGAACGCACAGCCTACGGTTTCAAGCGCCAAGACCCCTACGCGAAGCTTTTTGAGGATCGAATAATTTTTCTCGGCGTGCAAGTAGACGACGCTTCCGCTGACGATGTCATGGCGCAGCTTTTGGTTCTTGAGAGTCAGGATCCCGACCGCGACATTGTCATGTACATTAACTCGCCAGGCGGGTCGTTTACCGCAATGACGGCCATTTATGACACGATGCAATACATTCGTCCGCAAATTCAGACCGTTGTTCTTGGGCAAGCGGCGTCGGCCGCCGCCGTTTTGCTCGCGGCCGGATCGCCGGGCAAGCGTCTTGCGCTCCCGAATGCGCGCGTCCTTATTCATCAGCCCGCCGTTGGCGAGGCCGGTCGTGGGCAAGCGTCGGACATTGAGATTCAGGCAAACGAAATTATGCGTCTTCGTGAGTGGTTGGAAGCGACCCTCGCACGCCATTCAAAGCGGTCCGTTAAGCAAGTGAATAGGGACATTGATCGGGACAAGATTTTGAGTGCCGACGAAGCGCTCGACTACGGTTTGATCGACCAGGTTTTGACCTCGCGGAAGAACCTGGCGGTCGTGAGCAAATAGCGTGAAGTATTTGACGCGCCGCTGCGTGTTAGTCGTTGCGATACGGCGCGTTGTCTGTGGCACAGGTTAGGCTCGAATCACTTGGTCCGCTAGCGTAAGGTGACTCGTATGGCTCGAATTGGGGAGAGCGTAGACCTGCTCAAATGTTCGTTTTGTGGCAAGAGTCAAAAACAGGTTCAGCAGCTCATTGCCGGACCCGGTGTGTACATTTGCGACGAGTGTGTCGAGCTGTGTAACGAGATCATTCAAGAGCGTTTCGCCGAGGCGGGCGGCGATTCGGCAGAAGAATTCGAGTTGCCGAAGCCAAAAGAAATATTCAGCTTTCTTGAAGAATATGTCGTCGGGCAAGGTCAAGCGAAGCGTGCGCTTTCCGTAGCCGTATACAACCACTACAAACGGGTTCGTGCTCGCTCCACGCTGAGTTCCGCCGATTCGCTCGATGACATTGAAATTGCCAAGAGCAACATTCTTCTCGTTGGTCCCACGGGATGCGGCAAGACCTATCTCGCGGAGACACTCGCAAAACGTCTCAACGTGCCGTTTGCTCACGCCGATGCGACGGCTCTTACCGAAGCGGGATACGTGGGCGAAGACGTCGAGACGATTCTGCTCAAACTCCTTCAGGCCGCCAACTTTGACACCAAACTGGCCGAGTCGGGCATAATCTACATTGACGAAATCGACAAGATTGCTCGAAAAGCCGAGAATCCGTCTATTACGCGCGATGTTTCGGGTGAGGGAGTGCAACAAGCGCTCCTCAAGATTCTCGAGGGAACGGTCGCGTCAGTGCCACCACAGGGCGGACGCAAACACCCGCATCAAGAGTTCATTCAAATAGACACGACGAACGTCCTTTTCATCGTTGCGGGAGCGTTTGCCGGCCTCGAAGACATCATTTCGTCGCGGGCGGGCAAGAAGGGCATCGGGTTCGGCGCGCCGCTTCACAGCAAGGGCGACGACGTCAACCTCTTTAGCGACGTGCTTCCCGAAGACCTTCACAAATACGGGCTCATTCCCGAGTTCATCGGCCGTCTTCCCGTCGTGACCACCGTGACGCAACTTGATCACCAAGCGTTAATGCAAATCTTGACGGAGCCAAAGAACGCGCTCGTGAAGCAATACCAACGCATGTTTGAAATTGATCGAGTTGAACTCGAATTTGAACACGACGCGCTCGAGGCGATTGCTGATCTCGCGGTGCTGCGCAAAACGGGTGCACGCGGCCTGCGTGCGATTCTCGAAGAGGTGCTTGGGCCGATCATGTTTGAGGTGCCGTCAAGTAACGAGGTCGCTCGCGTGATTGTGACGCGAGCGTCGGTGTTAGATGACGCACCTCCCACGATGGTGCACGTTTCAGAGTTGGCTCACGAAAAATCGGCGTAGCATCGCTCGATTGTCACCGAATCATCGCCGCGACCGTGGCGGATTTGAGTGCCATCGTCGAGGTCAATAACCGGTCGATCCTCGACCCACGTGAGTGTCCAGCGCAAATCCTTCGTGTCGGTTCTCATCAAATGGAGTTCATTTTCGACCGTCCGAATTGCGAGAACCATCGAGTCCGGCAACTGGACTGGCACAGTGCGACCAATGCTCCACCGGGTGCCAAGTCTCACGGAAGTACCTCGTACGTGACCCAGTCCGTCCGGGACGCAACCGAATCATAGAGCTTGAGCGCGCCCTTGTTGGTGGATTCGGTGATCCAGCGAACGATGCCCAAGTGATGATCGGATGCGATTTGCTTGACCCCGTTAATGAGCGCACGATCAATGTCGTGATTGCGCCCGTCTGGCGTTTCGTAGAGGTCTTCGAGATAGAGTCCACGATCTCCTTCGAGAGTTCGAGAAAAAACGCGATAGTGAGCGAATCCCACGAGCGTGCCATCGATCGTGTTCGCGGCAACGAGTCCAAATAACTCGTGCGTCTCATTGGTGAGCCAGCTCCACACGAGGAGCGCGTTTTGATCGGTGATGGGAGTTTCGTAGGATTTGCCGTAAGCCTCGTAGAGGCTCAACCAAGAGAAAAAGTCTCCCTCGGATAGTGGCCTAACGGTGATCGACACTTTTGCCTCCTCTTCATTTGGCGTCCGGTACAAGTTCGATTCGCTGAAGACTGAGTTCGCCGGTCTCGACGAACATCAGGTCCTCGATCTTGCTCACTGCTTTCAGATCGCGTACTAATAAGGCAAGCTTCTCAATCTGTTCTGCAGATCCGGTGATAACAGCAGATGTTACCCTGGCCTTCGGCGATATCTTTGCATCGGTCTTGGCTCGGCGAATATGTGTGAGGGCGCGGCCAACGAGCGGAAGCAGGTCCGGGTCGCCAATTTGGGCGCTACCGGTGACCCCGGAGAGCGTCTTGAGGTTGACCGACGAGGGCCATTCGGCCCGGTGCACGGACGTGTCGTTCCACCACGACCACGCCTCTTCCGTGGCAAACGGCACGAACGGGGCGAAGAGCCGCAAGAGCGTGGAAAGAGCGTGTCTCAACGCGGTCACAGCTGATTCGCGGCCGCCTCCGTCGGAGGGGTCGCCATATGCGCGATCTTTGACGAGCTCGACATAGTCGTCGCAAAAGGTCCAAAAGAATGACTCGATGGTGTCGAGAGCGCGAGCGTGATCGTACGCCGCGAAGGCGTCTGTCGCGTCGTCGACCACGGTCGCGAGTGATGACAGCATGCCAAGATCAAGCGGGTTGGTAACGCGCGCGGCCGAATCGGACTCAAAACTGAGAATGAACTTTGACGCGTTGAGAATTTTTATCGCAAGGCGCCGACCAACTTTTACTTGCGTCGGGTTGTGCGGATCGAACGCCGCGTCGGCCCCCAAGCGACTTGACGCTGCCCAGTATCGAACCGCGTCGGGGCCGTACGCGTCGAGTATTGCAGCGGGCGTCACGACGTTCCCCTTCGATTTCGACATTTTCTTTCGATCGGGGTCAACAATGAAACCACTCAGAGCTGCGTTGTGCCATGGCTTATCATCGACTTCAAGAACCGAACGGAGCATCGTAGAAAATAGCCAGGTCCGAATGATGTCTTGCCCTTGCGGCCTCAAATCGTACGGAAAGATCACATCGAATAGGGCGGTATCACTCTCCCAACCCGCCGCAAACTGAGGAGTGAGCGACGACGTCATCCACGTGTCCATGACGTCGATCTCGCCCACAAATCCGCGTGCTTGCCCGCGTTGGCTTTCCGCAAAGCCGGGGGGCGGCGATGATGACGGGTCGACGGGGAGTGCGTCGGGTGTCGCGATAATCGGATCATCGAATATCGGATCACCGTGGGAATCAACCGGATACCAGACCGGAATGGGAACTCCAAAAAAACGTTGTCGAGAAATCAGCCAGTCACCGCTCAGGCCGCCAATCCAGTTTTCGTACCGGACTCGCATAAAGTCGGGATGCCACGCGATCTCTCTCCCGAGTTCCACGCACCGAGCGCGGAGTTCGTCGTTGTGCGCGCCATTGGTCACGTACCATTGGCGCGTCGAGATAATTTCAAGCGGCCGGTCTCCCTTTTCAAAGAACTTCACGGGATGCATAATCGACCGCGGTTCGTCGAGAAGAGAGCCCGATTCGCGCAATAATTCGACGACCGTTTGCCGGGCAGAAAATATCGTCTGTCCTGCAAGGCGCTCGTATGCCTCAAGGCCGGTCGGTGACGTAATGCTTTCGGGTGCTCGAGCAACTATTCGACCGTCGGCGCCGACAATGGCACGATTCGCAAGTCCGAGTTCGCGCCACCACACGACGTCGGTGAGGTCGCCAAACGTGCAAATCATCGCGATTCCCGACCCTTTGTCGGGTTGCGCGAGATGATGGGCAAGCACGGGCACGTCGACGCCAAACACGGGGGATACGACGCTCGTTCCGATCAGACTCGCGTGGCGCTCGTCCTCGGGGTGCGTCACGAGCGCGACGCACGCGGGTAACAGTTCCGGTCTCGTTGTCTCTATCGTGATCGGTCCGGCAGGACCGCGAAACGCGACCTTGTAATACGCACCCGGTTGATCTCGCTCCTCAAGTTCCGCTTGAGCGACGGCGGTGCGAAACGTCACATCCCACAGTGTGGGCGCCATCGCTTGATAGGCTTCGCCGCGTTCGACGTTTCGCACGAACGCTAATTGCGAAGCACCCATGGCTTCGTCTCCGATTGTCCGATAGCCGAGTGACCAATCAACAGAAAGACCGAGTGCTCGCCACAGTGATTCGAATTGCTTTTCGTCTTCTGACGTAAGGTGCTCGCACAGCTCGATAAAATTTCGACGCGAAATCGGCACGTGTCTTGCGGTCTTCACGCTCGCGTTTTCGCCGCGGTCCAATGGGGGAACGAAATCTGGCGCATACGGGAGTGTCGGATCGCATCGAACGCCAAAGTAGTTTTGCACGCGTCTTTCGGTTGGTAGGCCGTTGTCATCCCACCCCATTGGATAGAAAACGTGTTTGCCGACCATTCGTTGGAATCGAGCGATGACATCGGTGTGCGTGTAAGAAAAGACGTGCCCGATGTGCAGCGAACCGGAAACAGTTGGCGGCGGCGCGTCTATCGAGTAGACGGCGTCGCGCCCGGCGGCGAGGGCACTGTCGCGGTCGAACCGATACGTTCCGTCGGTGTCCCACGTGATCGACCACCGCGATGCGAGCCCCTCGAGAGTGGGCTTGTCTGGGATGCGGCACGTGGTGCTCAATGGTCCTCCGGTTTGGGGTACATGCTGCGCAGCGTCTGACGCGACGTGCCGTGTTGCGGGACGAATCCAGAGTAGCGTTAGCCCCGAGGGAAACGAATTGCTCACGACGGCACGCACGCGACGACTTACAACGAAAGCCGTGCCCATAAAATGGCTGCGATCCGAAAATAATCGGTGAGTCGTTTCATCATTGGGACGAGTCGGGCAGAAACGTGTGCGTCTGCCGGATCGTGTGCGTCGTCCCGGGGTGGTGATAGGCACAGCCAGGAGACACATGAAATACCCCAAAGCGCGAGCAGCCGTTCATGAGGGACCCGCTGAAGGCGTTGTACCGTCCCCGAATTTTCCTGAAATTGAATCACGGATTCTGGCACGGTGGAAAAGGGAGTCCACATTCCGCGCGTCAATTGAGAATCGAGCGGATGCCGGCGAGTGGGTCTTTTACGATGGCCCGCCATTTGCCAACGGCTTGCCACACTACGGCCACTTGCTGACGGGGTATGCGAAAGACGTATTCCCTCGATTTCACACAATGCGAGGCAAGCGAGTTGAGCGCCGTTTCGGATGGGACACGCACGGTTTACCGGCAGAACTAGAAGCGGAGCGCGAGCTCGGAATAACCGACAAGCGGGAAATCGACGAAATGGGAATTGGCGCGTTTAACCGTGTCGCGCGCGAATCCGTTCTGAAATACACGCGCGAGTGGCGAGAGTATGTCACGCGCCAAGCGCGGTGGGTCGATTTCGATAACGATTACAAAACTCTCGACAGTGACTACATGGAATCGGTCGTGTGGGCGTTCAAGCAGCTTTACGACAACGGCCTCGTCTACGAGGGATTTCGCGTCTTGCCGTATTGTTGGCGCGATCAAACCCCGCTGTCCAACCACGAACTGCGTATGGACGATGACGTCTACTCGCCGCGCCAGGATCAAGCGGTGATCGTGACCTTTCCACTGGTTGGGCTGAGGGCGGAGGCACTCGGGTTGACCGGCGTGCGCGCTCTCGCGTGGACGACGACGCCGTGGACCCTGCCCACCAATCTTGCGCTTGCCGTGGGTCCCACGATTGAATACGCGGTTGTTCCCAGCGGGCCGCACGGCACCGCCGATGCGGAAGCCCGAAGCGGTGCGACTCGACGAACCGCCGATACGGCCCTGATGGAGGTGCTCAGCGCGGAGTATCTCATTGCGCGTGATCTCGTGGGCGTCAACGCAAAAGCGCTTGGTTACGAGCACGCAGACGACGCGACGGCCGCGATATCCCGCACCGTGTCGGGTCGCGAGCTCGGGGGAATTGAATACGACCGACTCTGGGATTACTACGCGGATACCGATGTGTATGGCACACACCGAGCGTGGCAAATTCTCGTTGCCGACTATGTGTCGACAACTGATGGAACGGGTATTGTTCACCAGGCGCCTGCTTACGGAGAAGACGACCAGAGGGTGTGTGAGGCTGCCGGGATTCCGGTAATCGTGTCCATTGACGAGGGGGGCCGCTTTCTCCCGATCATTGGCGACGTCGCCGGAGTTCAGGTTTTCGACGCGAACAAGCGACTTGTTCAGCTGCTTCGCTCTCAAGGCCGATTGCTCCGAGAATCGAGTTACGAGCACTCGTATCCGCACTGCTGGCGGTGTCGAAACCCGCTCATCTATAAAGCGGTGTCGAGTTGGTTTGTTCGGGTGACAGAGATTCGCAAGCGAATGATCGAACTCAACCGCGAGATCAACTGGGTACCTGCGAACGTAAAAGACGGCCAATTTGGCAAGTGGATTAGCAATGCACGCGATTGGTCCGTGAGTCGAAACCGGTACTGGGGGTCTCCAATTCCGGTGTGGAAGAGCGACAATCCCGAGTATCCCCGCGTTGACGTGTACGGATCGCTCGACGAGCTTGAGCGTGATTTTGGTTGTCGCCCGAACGACCTCCATCGTCCCGCGATTGACGAACTAACAAGGCCAAATCCCGATGACCCGTCGGGCACGTCGACGATGCGACGGATACCAGACGTTCTCGACGTGTGGTTTGACTCGGGGGCAATGCCGTTCGCTCAGGTGCACTACCCGTTTGAAAATCGAGCCTGGTTCAACTCGCACAACCCGGCCGATTTCATTGTCGAGTACATTGGGCAAACTCGAGGCTGGTTCTATACGCTTCACGCTTTGTCGACTGCGCTGTTTGATCGCCCTGCGTTCACAAACGTCGTCAGCCACGGCATCGTGCTTGGCAGTGACGGCCAAAAGATGTCAAAGTCGCTGCGCAATTATCCCGATGTCAACGGGGTATTCGACCGCGATGGTTCTGACGCGATGCGGTGGTTTCTAATGAGTTCCTCGGTTCTTCGGGGGGGCAACCTCGTGGTGACCGATTCGGGAATTCGCGAGGGCGTGCGCCAAATGCTTTTGCCCCTGTGGAACACGTGGTATTTCTTCTCGCTGTACGCCAATGCGTCGGGTTCCGACGGGTACGATGCCCGCTGGCGGACGGATTCGACCGACATTTTAGATTGCTATGTGCTCGCAAAGACCCGCACGCTGATTGAAGAGGTCACTCACGACCTCGAAGCGTTTGATTGCGCGTTGGCAGCAAACAGGCTGCGCGATTTTGCCGACATCCTGACCAATTGGTATGTGCGTCGTTCGCGCACGCGTTTTTGGAATGGTGCAGACTCCGGGTCGACGAGCGTGACGGCGTTCGACACCCTCTTCACGGTTCTCGAGACGCTCACTCGTCTCGCCGCGCCGCTTCTTCCACTCGTCACGGACGATATTTGGACGGGCCTCACGGGGGGAGCCAGTGTCCATCTCACGGATTGGCCCGATTCGTCAGCGTATCCTGCCAATCGCGGACTCGTAGCGGCAATGGACAGAATCCGTGCCACGACGTCGGTTTCTCTCTCGCTTCGCAAACAAGCGGGCTTGCGCGTGCGCTTGCCCCTCGAGAGCCTGACGGTCGTTGCCGAGGACGTCGATTCACTGAGGCCCTTCGAAGCAATATTGCGTGATGAGCTGAACGTGAAGAGTGTGTCGTTCGAAGAGCTCGTCGCGTCGAGCGCGGCGGAATTCGGGGTGACAACCACGTTGTCGATTCGAGCGAGAGTCGCCGGACCCCGGCTTGGTAGCGCAGTCCAACGCGTTATTCGGGCGGCGCGCGACGGCGATTGGCACGAGAGCGGCGATACGGTCGTTGCTGACGGCATTGCTCTCGTGAGCGGGGAATATGATCGTGCAATTGTGGCCGCACCAACGGACGCCGACGCGGATTCGATCCTCGGACTCCTTCCCGGCGGCGGCTTTGTCAAGCTCAACACGGAGATGACCCCTGAGCTCCTGGCAGAAGGACTTGCGCGTGACGTCGTGCGTGCTGTCCAAGACACGCGAAAGGCGGCGGGTTTTGACGTGAGTGATCGCATCCGTTTAGCGATCATCTTTGCTGACGAGAGCGACCGTGACGCCCTCGAGCGAGCGTCGTACGTCGATATTGCATCCGAAACGCTTGCGACCGACTTCTCTGTGCACAATTTCGATCCCGGCACCGTGCCTCCGTTTGATGACCCGAACGGAGTCGAGCGCAGCCTCTCGGCTTTCGTGCGAGACCCGGTCGACCACTTTCGGGTTTTCGCGGGTGGTCACTATGGAAACGCCGACGCATTTATCGTTGCGTTAGTCCGTGATTCGGGGGAGACCTATGGCTGACGACTATCAGCAAGAAGCCGACGCCGTCTACCGTCAAATACTCGAACGGCACGGCGAGGGCACGCCGAGGCCGCGCCTGGAACCCACCCGACGAGTTGTTGAATTCCTCGGCGACCCGCAGGGCGCTTATCCCGTCATCCACGTCACGGGTACCAACGGCAAGACAAGCACGAGCAGAATGATCGAGAGTATTCTCCGCGCGTTTGGGCTCCGGACTGGTCTTTTGACAAGCCCGCATTTGATGCGCTTCAACGAGAGAATCGTGATCGACGGAGATGAGATTCGCGATGAAGCGCTTGTCGCGAATTGGGATGACATCCAACCGTACGTGCACATGGTTGACGCTGAGCTTGAAAAAGCGGGTGACGCACGCCTCACGTTCTTTGAGGTGGCGACAGTTTTGGCGTTGGCGGCGTTTGCAGACGCCCCCGTTGACGTGGCGATTATCGAAGTGGGGATGGGCGGCGAATGGGATGCAACAAACATCGTTGATGGCCAGGTAGCCGTATTCACGCCAATCGCCCTCGATCACGTTGCCCAACTCGGCAACTCTGTTGCTGAAATCGCGCGAACCAAGTCGGGCATAATCAAGCCGGTCGCAAACATCGTCTCGGCGCGTCAATCGGCGGAGGCACTTGCTGAAATTGCGCGGGCCGCAACCCTCAGTGAGGCGACGCTCGAGGTTCAGGACCGCGGGTTTCGTCTCGTCGACACCGCGAAGACATCGGGTGGGCAACTGATAACAGTCCAGGGCCTCGCGGCGCGGTACGACGACGTGTTCCTTCCGCTGTTTGGCGACCACCAGGGACAGAATGCCGCGGTGGCAATCGCCGCGGTCGAGTCGTTTCTTGGCGCGGGGTCTCAAGAGCTTCCCATGCCGATCGTCGCCGAGGGGCTCGCGCACGCGCGTTCCCCCGGTCGTTTGCAAATCATCGCGACCGAGCCAACGGTGCTCGTCGACGCCGCGCACAATCCGCACGGCGCCGAGGCACTTGCGGTAGCACTCGAGTCTTCGTTTGAATCTCGCACACTGATTGCCGTTCTCGGTGTTCTCGCTGGCAAAGACGCACGGGGAATTGTCACGGCCCTCGCGCCTCACGTCAACGAGTTTGTGGTGACTACGGCCCCGTCTGAACGAGCGTTACCGGCAGCCGACCTTGCGAAAATCGTTGTGAATGTGTGGGGTGAATCTCGAGTCACCGTGTGTAACGACGCGCGCGAGGCGCTTCAGCACGCCCGCGCGCGAGCGTTGGAATTTCCACGCGCTGTGGCTCTCGTGACGGGTTCCGTCGGCCTTGTCGGAGACGTCATGAGTTATGTGCCGACTCGCGAATAGGTGCGAAGATGAATGATATCGATGTTCGTGACGGAGTTAGGGCTTCCAATCGGCGTCCCGTGGTCCATAAAATACGGGGCAGACTCGCCTCAATCGTGCTGATATTCGAGGCGATTGTCATCCTTTTGGCGACTCTCGTCGTCGCGGGTCTTAAAGTTCTTCCCCTTGCCGTCTCATTAGTTGGGGGTCTCTCGTTGTGCGGTGCGCTTCTCGCTGTCGTTGGCGTGGTGCGATTCGGGTGGGGTGTTGCGGCAGGCTGGGTTCTGCAGGCCGCTATCGTGGCTACTGGCATTATCGCGCCCGCGATGATCGCGGTTGGATCGCTCTTTGTCCTCGAGTGGACGGCGTGCATGATCATCGGTGCGAAACTAGATCGGCTCAAACCCCCCAAGGAGAAACCGTGACGACGTCAGTAGAAGAAACTCTCGTGCTCGTGAAGCCCGATGGAGTCGCGCGCAATCTGACCGGAGTAATTCTCGGCCGAATTGAAGCGAAGGGCTATGCTCTTGTCGACATCCGCCTCCTCCAGGCTGACCGAGAGCTGCTCGCGCGTCACTACGCTGAGCACGAGGGCAAGCCGTTTTACGCGCCACTTGTTGAATTCATGGAAAGCGGGCCGATTGTGGCCATGCGGATCGCAGGAAACTGCGTCATCGAGGGGTTCCGTTCGTTGGCCGGAGCGACGGATCCAACGTCCGCGACTCCGGGAACAATTAGAGGAGACCTGTCGCGCGATTGGGGAACCGCGGTTCATCAAAACCTCGTGCACGGGTCGGATTCTCCGTCGTCCGCGCATCGCGAACTTGCGCTGTGGTTCGCGTAGGAATACTGCACGCTAGTGCGGTACTCCCGCCACCGGCTCTCGTAATCGTCGGCCAGTTACAGGTACGCGAGGACATCGAGCTGTACTTGAGCGAGGATCGCAATCACCACGAAGCACAGTACTGTGATCGCGGGCACCCATCCGGAGGCCCCCGAGGCCAATCTCTGCATTCGTTGCGACGACGGAAAGAATCCGGTCTTCACGACAAAAAATGTCACGGCCCAAAACATCGGAATCGTGACCGCCCACACGACCATGCACCACGGACACAGTGTGCCAATGACAAAAAGACTCTGCGAAATGAGCCACACCACAAATAGGAACGCGAAAGTGATACCGGCCGCAAATAGCAACCAGAACCACCGGCCAAATTGGGCGCCCGCCAGAATTCCGGCGCCAACCACGATTGGGGCTACGAATCCGGCCATTCCCACGAATGAGTTTGGGAATCCAAACACGGAACCCGCGCTCGACTCAAGGTTTGCTCCACACTGCACGATCAGGCTAAAGTCACACGCCAACGCTTCGCCTGGGTTTCGAAGCGCGGCAAGTTTCTCAATCGACAAGGCGAACGCTGCGACGAGGCCAATCGCGCCACCCAGCACGAGGAAAACCCCGAGGGCCAGCCCTCGTATCACTGGTTTGGTTTGCGGCACTCGTCGAATACTACACTTGGTCGATCCTTCTCTCTGGGAATCGTGCGATAATGGGCACGTTGGTCGGGCCGCGCCCGCTTCAACACTAAATTTAGGCTTACCGGGCAATAAACCGGGCCACGAGGCGCATTGCTGTCATTCTAAAAATTGGGAGTACTCGATCTGCCGAAGTGAACGTTACTGAAGTGTCGGATAGCCAGTTCCGAAAAGGTAAGCGATTGGGGCCACAAAGCCGGTCGCACGGGTGAAAGATTTGCGCTTTTCCGCGTGGCGAAATTGCGCACACGAGACAATCTGGCGGGGTGGCGCGGTTGCCCAGTCGGTCGAGGAGCGCGCCAGTAATGGTGGATGACACAACGAAAAACGATTCGGATTTGCCACGATCCGGGGGTGCCGGAAAGAAGATTGGCCGCCTCTTTGGATCAAGAAAAGCGGTCCGGCGAGCCGAGAAAAAACCGGTCGCGGAGCGAGCCACGCGCGTGAACACCTCCCCGGGCAGGCAAAAACAAGCGCTCTCTCACGAGGTCGCACCGGAAGCCCGCAGCGAAACCACGGTCTCCGAAACAGGTGCCCTTCGGCAGCACGCGGAGTCCGCTCGACAATCGACGACCGCATCGACAACATCGTTGTTGTTCAAGGCACCGGATTTGCCAGCATCGGTTGGCCGAGCGCGCCCAGTCGATGACGCGGGGGACGACGATAACGCGACGAACGTCAAACGGCGAGCACGTCGCCGCCCAGGCGAGCGCGGCGTGGGTGATGATCCGGAAAATACCGTCATGAAGGTTCGCACTGCGCGCGACACGAAAATGATCAACGAACCGCAGCGGGTAAACGGCTCGACGCGGCTCGAAGCGAAAAAGCAACGGCGACGGGACGGTCGCGACGCGGGCCGACGCCGAACGGTCATCACGGAAGCGGAGTTCTTGGCTCGCCGTGAATCGGTTGATCGAACCATGGTTGTGAGGTCTGCGGACAATCGCATCCAAATTGGCGTCCTTGAAGACAGTGTCCTTGTCGAGCACTACGTTGCAAAGAATCGCGAGGTTTCACTGATTGGCAATGTCTATTTGGGTCGAGTGCAAAACGTGCTCCCGAGTATGGAGGCCGCTTTTGTCGATATTGGAAAAGGCCGCAATGCTGTTCTCTATTCGGGTGAAATCGATTGGGACGCCGCCGAAACGGGCAACCAACCACGGCGCATTGAATTAGCGCTCAAGCCCGGGGACTCTGTCCTTGTTCAAGTCACCAAGGATCCTCTTGGTCACAAGGGTGCGCGATTGACGAGCCAGGTCTCGCTGCCGGGTCGGTATCTCGTTTATGTCCCTAACGGTTCGATGAACGGAATAAGCCGGAAACTTCCGGATACGGAGAGGAATCGCCTCAAGGCGATTCTCAAAGACGTTCTTTCCGACGACGTTGGCGTCATCGTGCGCACGGCGGCTGAGGGGGCAACCGAAGAGCAACTGACGCGGGATGTCACGCGGCTCATCGATCAGTGGGCGACAATCAGCGAGAAAGTCGAGTCGGCTTCCGCTCCCGCATTGCTTCACAGCGAGCCCAACCTCGTCGTCAAGATAGTGCGCGATGTCTTCAACGAGGACTTCCAGAAAATGGTGATTTCGGGAGATGACGTTCGGTCCACGATCGAGACCTATCTCACGCACGTCGCGCCCGATTTGCTTGATCGCGTAGAAAAATACGAGGGTGCTACGGACGCATTCGACGCGTTCCGCATTTCTGAACAAATCGACAAGGCGTTGGATCGTAAAGTCTGGTTGCCGTCAGGAGGGTCCCTCGTCATTGATCGAACCGAAGCAATGACTGTCATTGACGTTAACACGGGCAAGTTTGTCGGGTCGGGAGGCAATCTCGAAGAGACCGTAACAAAAAACAACCTGGAATCTGCCGAAGAAATCGTGCGTCAAATGCGGTTACGTGACATGGGCGGGATAATCGTGGTGGATTTCATCGATATGGTGCTCGAGTCGAATCGCGACCTCGTCTTGAGGCGCCTGATCGAGTGTTTAAGTCGAGATCGGACTAAGCACCAGGTTGCCGAAGTGACGTCGCTAGGGCTTGTTCAAATGACCCGCAAGAAGATTGGACTTGGCTTGCTCGAATCCTTCAGCGAACCGTGTGACGTGTGCGCGGGGCGAGGAGTCATTGTGCGGCACAATTCCGCTGTCAAACACCGACAGTCTCAGCAACCGGACGCGCCGGCTCGGCGCCGTGGAAAAAGCGCAGTGCAAGGAAGTAAGGGATCAAAAGGTTCTGAGAGCGGCACGGCGAAATCGACGTCCGACACGGTCGTGAAGAGCACACGCGGCATTACCGAAGACGCAAAGAATGCGCTTGCGCAAATTGCGGCCAGTACGATCTCAACGCATTCCATCAATCCGAAAGAAGACGAGGCACCGGAGTCGGCGCGCGCGGAGGGACGAGCGAACGCTCGCACCGCCGATGCATTGCTTGACTCGGTGCTTGACGGCCTTCCGCGCGCGAAGGAACCGAGCCGAAGCCGGAGTCGCAGGGTGACAACGGCGGCCTTACAGGGTGGTGCGAAAATCCCTCACGGGCGCTCGGTCGGCACAGCTTCCGCAGATGAGTCTGAATGAAAACGACCGTGGGGGCGATATTCTACGACACGTTGTCGGTGTTTGATTCCCTCACCTCGGTCAAGTAAAGTTGATTTTTCGCGTGCGCTGAGTTTTTCGGCTGAAGTACGTCGTTTTACAGGCTCTCGGCCTCCCCTCAGAGAATTTAGGAATGTTGAAGTGGTTTACGCAGTTGTGCGCGCCGGCGGTCGGCAAGAGAAAGTAGAAGTCGGCACCATTGTTACGATGGACAGAATCAAGGCCGACAAAGGCCGGGTCATCGAAATGTCGCCCGTGTTGTTTGTCGATGGCGATTCTGTGCTGTCCGACGCGCGGTCCCTGGCAAATGTCACGGTGACTGCAGAGGTTCTTGACAATCTTCGCGGCCCGAAGATTGTGATCCAGAAATTCAGGAACAAGACGGGATATAAAAAACGGCAGGGTCATCGTCAGGAACTCACTCGCGTGAAGGTCACTGGCATTAAGTAATCGAGTCGTTTGAAACGCGTGAGGAATTAGGCAATGGCACATAAAAAAGGAGCGAGTTCAAGTCGCAATGGTCGCGATTCCAACGCTCAGCGCCTCGGCGTCAAGCGTTTCGGCGGCCAAGTCGTCAATGCTGGCGAGATCATCGTGCGTCAGCGCGGTACCCACTTTCACCCCGGTATCAACGTCGGTCGCGGGGGTGACGACACGTTGTTCGCCCTCGAATCTGGTTCGGTCCAGTTTGGCACCAAGGCGGGCCGCAAGGTCATCAATATTTTGGCGGTAGCCGCGAGCTGAGGCCGCCAGGCATACTAATAAGTGGGGGTGAGCTGTTGCTCGCCCCCACTCTTTTTGTTGTGGATGAGTCGAGGAGGCGGATGCTATGGCAACGTTTATTGACCGTGTCGTCATGCACCTCCAAGCGGGTTCGGGTGGTAACGGCTGCGTTTCCGCGCGGCGAGAGAAATTCAAGCCGCTCGGCGGGCCCGACGGAGGAAATGGTGGGCACGGTGGAAGCATCGTGTTGGTTTCGGATCCTACGGTGACAACACTCCTTGATTTTCACCGTAACCCGCATCGTCGTTCGTCAAACGGCGGACCGGGAATGGGCGATCATCGACACGGGAGAAACGGTGAAGAGATCGAGTTGCGCGTGCCGCTCGGTACGGTCGCTAAATCGTCCGACGGTAATCAACTCGTCGACTTGACTCAACCCGGTGTTCGGTTTGTCATTGCGGCGGGAGGTCAGGGCGGGCTGGGCAACGCTTCGCTTGCATCCACGAAGCGCAAGGCCCCGGGTTTTGCGCTTCGTGGCACGTCGGGTTGGGAGGGCGACATTGAACTCGAACTCAAGACGCTCGCCGATGTGGCCCTCGTGGGGTTTCCTTCCGCAGGAAAATCAAGTCTCATTGCTGTTCTGTCGTCGGCGCGGCCAAAAATTGCGGACTATCCGTTTACGACTCTCTCTCCTCATCTCGGCGTGGTTCAGGCCGGCGACGTAAAATATACGGTTGCTGACGTGCCGGGACTCATCGAAGGCGCGAGCGAGGGGAAGGGCCTCGGTCTCGATTTTCTCCGGCACGTCGAGCGATGTTCCGCGCTCGTGCACATTCTCGATTGCGCGGCTCACGACCCTGACCGCAACCCTGAGAGCGACCTCGACATTATCTTGGGTGAATTGGCTGCGTATTCGGTCCCCGTTGGTCAAAAACCCCTCCTCGACCGTCAGCAAGTCGTTGTGCTCAACAAGATTGACGTGCCCGAGGCGCGAGATCGAGCGGGTCACGCACGAATCAGGCTCGAATCGCGAGGCTACCGAGTGTTCGAGATTTCGGCGACCACTCGCGAGGGCGTTCGGGGGTTGTCGTTTGAACTCGCTTCGCTCGTCGAACGAGACCGGAGGGTCGCAGCAACCGAGGCAAACGTGCGTCCTCGAGTGGTCATTCGGCCTCGGGCGGTCGACGAGAGCGGCTTTTCCGTGCGGGTTGAAGGTGGATCGTACGGTGCCGTTTACCGGATAATTGGTGCAAAACCGGAGCGCTGGATAGCGCAAACCGATTTTACAAACGATGAAGCCGTGGGGTTTCTTGCTGACCGACTCGCAAAACTCGGGGTAGAAGACGAGCTTGTGAAGGCGGGTGCGAGTCCCGGGTCAACCGTGATCATTGGTCCTGGGAAGGGTGTCGTTTTCGATTGGGATCCGACTCTGGCCTCGACGACCGAGCTGATTGCCGCGCCGAGGGGTGCGGACTCTCGGTTCGAGGAGTCACTACGACCAACTCGAGAACAGCGGCGTGTTCGCTACGTTGATCGAATGGATGCGAAAGCGGCGGCGAGGGCCGAAATGGCGCGCGAGCGTGAAGCGGGCCTGTGGCGCGAGAATTATCGGAGCGACGATGCGGCACAGGGCCGAGGCGAAATTGCCGCGCGTAGCGAGACGACGGATGGCGAGCGTAACGAGGATGACGCCGAGAAAGGGTTATGACTCAACTAGAATTGTGTCACCGTTTCGTTAGGGGAATTGGAGATCCGAGTGGTTGGACCGTCGCGAATTTTCGCCGAATCTGCAGTTGTGAACCCGCTGCCCTTTGAGCCCTTCGTGTTTGGAATTATCACTCTCGCGTTGTTCGGTGTGGTGGGCTTCGTGATGTGGTCGTATCGTGACGTGGCCACTCGCCATCGCGGTACGACGGTGACCAACGTTGACGCCCACGCGCATGACCGCCTCGACGAGCACAGTCACGCGCAATAACGAGCGAGAATGATGAGCACTGAGCCGGGGCGCAAGCGTGTCGGCATCATGGGGGGAACATTCGATCCGATACACAACGGGCATCTGGTGGCTGCGAGCGAGGTTGCGTGGCATTTTACGCTCGATGAAGTGATTTTTGTCCCGACCGGTGAGCCCGCCTACAAGCGAGCGGTTACTCTCGGAGAACACCGGTATCTCATGGCGGTTATCGCAACTGCGTCGAATCCGCAGTTCTCCGTCAGTCGAGTTGATATTGATCGAGAGGGGCCAACCTATACGATTGACACCCTCACGGACCTTCGGGCCGAGCGTCCCGACGCCGATTTTGTTTTTATTACCGGAGCGGACGCCGTCGCGCAAATGGCCGGGTGGAAATGCGTCGAGAACCTGTGGAATCTTGCGCAATTCGTAGCTGTGAGTCGGCCTGGTCATGAACTAACCATTTCAAATTTGCCGATCGAAGGCGTAAGCTTACTGGAAGTTCCGGCGCTGGCGATTTCGTCGACCGATTGCCGAAAGCGCGTCAATCGAGGGTTTCCGGTGTGGTACTTGGTTCCTGACGGCGTCGTCCAGTACATCTCCAAACATGACCTGTATCGGAGTTGGGTATGACTTTGTGGCAAGACGCGCGTCCTCTGACGCGTCGCGAAGCTCGCGAAAATGAGAGAGAAGCGTCGTTAGAGCGTGAGCGCAAATCGGGCTCGCGCCGCAGCGCCGTCATTGAGGCTGAGGCCGCCCAAGAAATTCGTGCGGTAGTCGACGCGCCCGGCGCGCCTGCGTCACCGCTCGCAGTTTTTGAATCGAACCCCGCTGGCGTGATTTCTTCATCTCCGGCGGTTGTTTCACGTGCCGATGCTCGCGATAGTCGATTTAATCGAACTCTCACGCGGCGCGAACTGCGCGCGATGCTCGCGGCGCGCGACGGCGGCCTGAACGTGGGAAACCCCGTAAGCGAGGAGCCCGCGGCGGGAGTGAGGTCTGATCAAACGGCGGTGCCGCCGAGTCGAGTCGTGTTTGCACCGGGAAGTGGCGCCTCGGATGTACCCGTCGACAGTTCGCCATCGACGACCGTGGTCGAGGCTGTCGCGCGCGCGATACCTCGTCAGACGGAGTCCGTGCCACGTTTCGACAGAACAATCGTTCCAAATCGCGTTGACGGCGAGTCAATAGCCGTTGATCGTGGTCGCCTCGTTGACGAGGCCCGTGGAGCGACCGTGATCGGAACGCCGCGTGCGCCAGATACGCTCGGTGCCGAGCCACACGAGTCCTTTGACCAAATCGTTTCACGAAGCGTTGCAACGACCGGTGCGGTGACGACGACCAATGCTCTCATCTTGCCGTCAATGCCGGCATCGTCGGCGATTCGGTCGGGACCCGTGCGGGAAACCGGCGATGTTCTCCTCACCGGGTCTATTGACTTGCCGAAATCCTTGGGCACGACGGGCGCCCATCCCAATCGATTTGACTCCGCGGAAATCGACGGGCTCTTCGATCAAAGCGACGACATTGTCGACACCGGCGCGATTATTCCGGTCAAGGCAAGCAGCGCTGTGAGCACGAACACTTCTTCTCAAGGCGTACTTGCTCCCGCAAGTCGGACCATGCGCGGCATGCCGACCATGCTCGCTGTCACTGCTGCCACAATGGCTCTTGGCGTCGTTGTATTGTTCGTGGGCGCCGTTGTCTTGCGGGTCTTCTAGGTGTGGGCTATCCAACACGGGACCGAAAGCCTTTCGTCTGCAGGCCATCGTCGACGTGGGAACGACTCGCTGTGTTGTAGCCTATAGACGGCGTTTGTGGGGGGGTCGAGAACGCGAGGGTCTGTGGCGCAGCTGGTAGCGCACCTGCATGGCATGCAGGGGGTCAGGGGTTCGAGTCCCCTCAGATCCACTGGGGGGATCCCGCTTCACGTCGTCAGTGCGGTCATATTTCTAAGATTGACGTGTCTTGTATTGATAGTGTGGCGGAACCGGAGACGAAAGGTCGCCCAAAATATACCCGCAAAGTACTCTCTGCTGCATCGTTTCCACGCGTGGAGTTGGTTGTAATCGAAGACATGGTTGAAGCCGATAACGTGACCCACCGCACGTCGACGACCGAATTCGTGGTGGCCTCTCGATCATTACGAAAAGATCACCATTTTCGCCGCTGGACGGGCCCCGCGTTTTGGTTCAGCGTCGTGGTCGCGTGGGTTGTCCTCGTCGGCGCATATGTTTTCGATGTCGTACGCTCCGAAGAGTCCGGCACGGGGTTCATCGTCTTGATTCTTTTCGGAGCTGCGGTAAGCGTCGTGTGGCTTCACGGCTTGAAGTATTTAGCATCGCTCGCGTTCTATCCGCTTTTTCGTCGAAATCATGTCGGGAGAGTGCCCCACGGTTCGGGAAATTCGCGGAGTGAGGTGGCGCTCTTGTATTGCACGGCGAACGACTTCAATCCGCACGCACTCGCCCAATCAATTGGCCAAACGCACGCCGCACTCGTGCCCGTTATTTTGGATGACTCAACTGATACGGAGGTCATGCGCGCAATCGACGAATTTGCGACGGCGAACTCGGTAGATGTCGTCCGTCGCGTTGATCGAAGCGGATTTAAGGCCGGCAACCTCAATCATTTCCTGACGTCGCACCCGCGGCTCGATCATTTTGTTATCGTCGACAGCGACGGAGTTCTGCCCCCGAACTTTGTGTCTCGGGCACTCGACTACTTCGCTAGTGATGCCCGTATCGGTGTGGTGCAAGCTCGACACCGCGCTCACGCGGGGATGAACTCTTTCACTCGTTCATTTGCACCAATGCTCGAATCGCACCTCGCGGTCAACCAAATGGCGCGCTCGTCGGTCGGCTTTTCGACGTTCCTTGGTCGAGGGGCAATGATTAGCGTTGAGTGCTATCGGGCGTCGGGAGGTTTTCCCGAGTACGTCCTCGAAGATCTCTGTTTTAGTATTGAAGCCCGATTGGCCGGCTATTCAATTGCTTTTGCCCCCGATATTATCTGCGCGGAAGACTTCCCCGTCGACTATCGCGCGTTCAAGACGCAGTACCGGAAGGTGGTTGAGGGTACGACAGAATTCATGCGTCGATACCTTCGTCGCGTGATCACCGCCCCAATTCGGACGTGGGAGAAGATCGATGTTATCGCGGAGCACTCAGTCTTCCTCGTTGGAGCGTTTCTCGGTATCCTCGCGTTCTCGGCGAACCTTGTCGTTCCAACCTTGTTTGGAGGCGGGCGGTCGTTCGCGTGGGTCGGCGTCGCGACGGGAATTTGTGCAATCTCGCCTCTTCTCCCTGAAGCGGCGAGAAGAGTCCGTGCACGGCGGCCGTGGTCGGCCGTCGCTTTTATTGCTCACGCATCGGTCCTCTACGGATCGTGCTTGCTGACCACGCTGCGCGCGCTCATGAAAATCATTCGGGGGAATAGAGCCGTTTTTGCAGTGACTCCCAAGATCAGGCGCACGCCAACCCACGCCAATACCGTGGCGTCAAATTGTCCCGAGCTAATCTTCGCCGCGGTCGTCGGGATCCTCTCGATGGTCGCGACAGGGTCACTAGTACCGGCCATTGCTTTGGTGGTGCCGGCCGTAGCGAGCGTCTACTTTGATCGTCTCGGCGCGTACCCACGATTAGAGGCCGGTATCAGATCAGATGCAACGCCGCGCGGCGTAGAAAGAGCCGACAGGCGCCGCATTGCTCCGTTGGTCGGAACAGTAGAAGAATAGCCGGCGCACCGTCTCGGCCTTCGCGTTGGTGGCGAATCGACCTCCTCGTGATGAAGGATTGCTTCACCTTGAGGGACTCACGAGAGTGAGAAGTCGCGGGTGATATCGACCTTCCTCAGTGATTGGGCGTTGAGGGCGACGATTATTGTCGACAGCGACATGAGGATCGCCGCTACCGCCGGGGGCAAGACGAGTCCGACGCTTGCGAAGACACCCGCGGCTAGGGGAATAGCCCCAATGTTATAACCGGTCGCCCACACTAGATTTTGAATCATCTTGCGGTAACTCGCGTGAGAGAGTTCGATTATCGCGAGGACGGATCGAGTGTCGTCTGAAATGAGGACGACTCCGGCCGATTCGATCGCGACATCAGTTCCAGCCCCAATTGCGATCCCGACGTCGGCTAGAGCGAGAGCAGGCGCATCATTAACGCCGTCTCCGACCATTGCGACTTTCTTGCCGCGCTTTTGCAGTGCCGCGACGATGGTCACTTTGTCTCGTGGCAGAACCTCTGCGAAGACCTCGTCGACGGAAAGCTCAGACGCGATAGCGTCCGCGACTCGTTTCGTGTCACCGGTCACAATCGCCACACGGATTCCGCGTGTACGCAACGCTGCAACGGTTGTGTGCGAGTCGCTGCGAATTCGGTCGCGGATTTCAAATGCCGCAACGACCGTTTCATTGCGTATGAGGTAAAGAACGGTCGAGCCGGCCGACGCCCACTCCTTGGCCGCGTCTGAGACAGTTTTGGGAACTGAAACATCGTTTCGGCGAAGCAACTGTGGCCCCCCGACGAGCACCAACGCGCCGTCGACTCGAGCTCGAACGCCAATTCCAGTCATCGACTCGAATTCGGAAACATCAACGGTTGTGGGCGAACCGACGCCCGCGGCGGCCGCCACGAGCGCGCGAGCCACCGGGTGTTCGCTATCGCGCTCTGCCGCAGCCGCCACGCGGAGCGAATAGGCGCGGTCATGTCCCGGCGCGACCGCCACGTCGGCAAGAACGGGCTCTCCTGTCGTTAGTGTTCCCGTCTTGTCAAAAAGGACCACGTCAATGTGACGCATCCTCTCGAGGGCCAGCCTGTTGGTCACGAGGATCCCCGCCTTCGCAGCGCGTCCGGTCGAAATTGCGACAACCAGTGGAATCGCGAGGCCGAGTGCGTGCGGGCATGCGATCACAAGCACGGTAATTGCGCGGGTTACCGAGTCACTCGGGCTGCCAAGTATCATCCACACGGCAAACGTCGCAATCGCTGCACCCGACGCGACATAAAACAGGATCCCGGCGGCTCGGTTGGCGAGCGTTTGCGCCCGAGAAGACGACGATTGCGCTTGCGCGACGAGACGCTGGATTCCGGCGAGGACCGTGTTTGGGCCGAGCGCCGTGACTCGAACGTGGATAGCGCCGTCGGCGGCGACCGCTCCGCCGATAACGGCGGACCCCGGACCGCGAGAAACGGTGCGACTCTCTCCCGTGATCATTGACTCGTCAATCTCTGCGGTCCCCTGAACGACCACGCCGTCGGCAGGAACCCGCGCCCCCGACCGGACGAGCACGATGCTGTCCACGGCGAGCGCGGCGTGGTCGACCTCAACCAACGTGCCCGCTACGACGAGGGTGGCCCGCTCGGGCACCAGGGCCGCGAGTGCATCGAGGGCGCTCGAAGCGGTGCCCAACGCGCGCATTTCAATCCAGTGGCCGAACAGCATGATGACGATCAGGAGCACGAGTTCCCACCAGAAATCGAGCTGAAACTCAAATAATCCGAGGCTGGTCAGGGTCGAAGCGCCAAATGCCACGGTTATTGCGGCGGCGACGAGCGTCATCATTCCGGGTTTCCGAGCCCGAACTTCGCTCGCCGCGCCGCGCAGAAAGAGCCAACCGCCGTAGAAATAAACGACGGTTCCCAGCACGGGAGAAATCCACGCTGCGCCTGGAATTCCCGATAGTCGATAGCCAAAGAGCTCAGAAAATGTTCCGCTAAAGAGTACGACCGGTCCCGCGCAAATAAGACTCACCCTCAAGCGATTTCTCAACTGTTGTGCGTGATTATGGTGATCGGTATGGTGATCCATTTTCTCCCCACCGCGCTTGCTGGCACCCTATTCGAAAATATCCCATGGCGGATGAATTTCGCTCGTTCCCGAGGTACTCGAGAGTCGTGATCGGAAGCCGGCGCGCCGTCCAAGCATTCGCGACCCTCGGTGCTTCAATCGACCGGTGACGGCTTCTCGAATATCCGCGCGCAGAATTTCGCGGCAACCGGCGCACCTTGCTCTCCGTCTCGTCGTGATGGCGTTGATCGGAGGCGGAACAGGCCTTCTCTGCGGATTTGTACTGTCCTTCCAGTATGCTCCGCTAGCCGGTTGGATTGCCGCGGCGCTGACGTATTGCGTGTGGGTGTGGATCGTCGTTTCTCGAATGGACGCGAATCGTACCGCGAGCCACGCCACGGCAGAGGATCCGTCGCGAGGGATATCGGAACTCCTCATTCTTATCGGCTCGATTGCGAGCCTCGCGGGTGTTGCCATGGTGCTGGTCCGAACTGGCGAATCGGCGAGCGAGGTTCGAATTCTCGCGGCGGCATTCGGCCTCGGAAGTGTTGCGCTATCGTGGTGGCTCGTTCACACCATTTTTACCCTTCGTTACGCTCATCTCTACTACAGCGGACCGGTTGGCGGCATCGAATTTAACCAACGCGATCCGCCCGAATACACTGATTTTGCCTATCTTGCGTTCACCATTGGCATGACTTTTCAGGTTTCAGACACGAATCTCACGTCTCTGGATGTCCGCAGGACCGCACTTCACCACGGACTTCTTTCTTATCTTTTCGGATCGGTTATTCTTGCAACCCTCGTTAATTTGATCGCGGGAATCACGAGCGGAGCGTGATCGCTCGCCACGATGAAATCGGTTGCGCGAGCGGGTTCGCGCTCCGCGCGCCCAGGAAATCGCGCAGGGACCCACGACTATCATCGTGAGCGTCAGAGCCTTCCACGCTGAATTGATCCCTCCTCCTGTTCGCGCGAGCGCCACCGAGCACGTGTCCCAGGTCGTGTCATTGCACGTGTTGCTCACAGCGTTCGTCACGGTGTGCGGGACGGGGACCAGCGCGTTGCCCTCCGGATAGAACTGTGCGAACGCGGGAGCATGATCAGCGAGAGTGATCGTGTCGTCACTGACCGTGGGTGCCAATTGCGCGGATGTCTCAATTGCCCGTGGATCGCGTGTAAGCGAGCGCGTGATGGGTTGTGTCGTGACTTCGTCGACGAACGGCCTCGCGGCCACGCTCGGTCCATTGAGGACGACGTGGGAGCTGATTTCATGGAAACTGAGCGGGGCGTTGAGGGTGACGGGTGCGAGATCATGGCCTGGAACAAAACCTCCTGCAAATGCCGTTTCATTTGCTTCGGCGGTGGACGCGGTGGGAGCGTCGGTCACGGTCAGTTCGGAAGGCGTCGCCGCGAGCGTCGTGAGAGAGACGTGTGCTAACGGAACACTGGGCACCGTATGGCGAAATCCTTCAAAGTCGATAGCGTCGACGGTCGCGGTGATGAGCCCCATTGTGGGTGATTGAAATTGAATGCGAAGGTCGCTTAGGGTGACAACGAGGAGTCCTAGGTGGGCCACGAAGGTGATGCTGCCCGGAAAGGCAATCGTGCCTTGCCCTGTTTCGGGCGCGTATTCACCGGCTCCGCCGCTCCAGTGAAATGAGCCGTCCGAATCCGTTACCTCGTTCAGCCGCCATCCTCTCGACGAAGCGACGTGTGTGCGATACGGGTCCGAGATGGCCCACGAAAGCGTTGCGTCCGCGACGTAACGTCGCGGGCCGCCACTCAGATATCCGTCAGACGCCAAAAACGCGGCGGGACTATATTCGTCTTCGCCGTCTTCGCCGTCTTCGCCGTCTTCGCCGTCTTCGCTTGATTCGCCGGGCTGGTCACGTTCAGACGGTTCGTGCCTCGAGGTTTCCTCACTCTGGCTCGTCGGGATGCCGGCGTTGGCGACCGGGGTGCTCGAGAAAAGAAAACCCGCCGCGAGACCCATTGTGACCGCGAGCACGAGCGAATGGCCCGTGCGCGGTGCGTGATCGTGCGGAATTCTCAAGCGGGTCATCGACAAGCGGTGCTCCTTCGGGCGCCGCGAATACCAACCATGCGCCGCAATACAATTAGGGTTGCCTAACCTCCTTAGGCTGAGGCCAATCTAACGCGCTCTGCTCCGCCACGCTAGGGCAGGGTTTCATCCCGTGAGGAGACCGTGGTAATCAACCGCAAATGTCACGGTGACAGAAGGGATCTCGCCGCGACAGCGATCATAATCGAATTCGTCAATGCCCCGGCGATGATCAGATGAAAGAGGAGCGGACGAACGTCATCGCGAAGTATAAGAAACACTCCGCATGAAATGATTCCCGCCGTCACGGCACCCACCGTTATGACAGCGGGGCCGAGGATATCCGCGGGAAAGAAACTGTCCCCCCGCACCGGGGAGAAAAAGACCCCCAGAATCACAAGCCCGGAAGCGATCCCAAGAAGGCCAAACGCGGCGATTCCTGAGCGCGTGGCACCGATCCGATGGGGGAGCCCGTGAACACCGGTCGTCTTGTCGTCGGCGAGGTCGGGAAGAACGTTCGTGAAATGGGCAGCTACGCCGAGGGACCCTGCGGCGGCAATGATCCACACCGTTGGCCACCGCGGAGGTGACAAAGCCAGTGACGCGATTGCCGGCAGCAGGCTAAAGCTCACGGCGAACGGTAGCCACGAGACGACTGTTTTTTTGAGGCCCGCGTTATACAGCCATGCCGAGATGATCGCGCACGCGTGCGCGATCAAACAGGTCCACCCGAGGAACGCCGTGATGAAGAGGGCGAGTGCGACGGCGAGGAATGCCGACCGACGAACCAGGGCAACTGAAATGGTGCCGACCGCAACGGGCTTTGATGACCGTGCCACTGAACGGTCACGATTGGCGTCAATCCAATCGTTGGACCAGCCCACAGATAACTGGCCGAATAGCAGTGCCCCGCCGAGAACGGCGAGCGTCGGCGGGGTAACGCCGAAGGCGATGCCCACTGTGAGTCCGAGGGCCGTGACGGCGACGGCCGGGATCGGATGCGAGGCGATTACGAGGCGTCCGATGGTTCTCATTGTTTGACCGTGTGGTGTTTTCCACTGCGCGCGAGAGGGAATCTCATGACTACTCATCACCCATGATCTCCTCACGCACACGCCGCAAATCCTCCATGAGGGAGCCGATCAGAATCCAGTGTTCCGGGTGCGGCGAGGCGATCACAATGGGAGCGGTGAGTATCGGTACGCCCTTCGGCGTGCTCTCGGTTTCGGCGTTCCGCCGCGATGGCGCGCTCGCGTTATGCACGAGAAGTCGCAAATCGTGCGCCGCTCGTGACAACTCGCTCGCGATGTCCTTTACAGTCGGTTCGGCCAAAAGCGTGTCATCGTATCGATCATGTACGGTTCGGGACATTCCTATCGTGCGGGTGACCAGGACGCCCAAGCGTGCCATCAAGGCACTGTCTCGGCTCAGGAAATCTGTATATCGGGATCTCCTCGGATTAAGCGCGAGACTCTCTTCACCGTGCGCGAGCGCCGCCGAGGCGGAGGCCTCTAACGTGCGCAACGTGCGTGATCTCGCGAGCATGTCGTCGAGTTCGTCTTGGGTGCGGGTCTCTGAGAGTGAGAGGGCGACCTTGTCGAGCGCAGCCGCCAATGCATTGGTCAAGCGGATGAGCGCTGAATGGGCTGGCCCAAGGGCAATCGGCGCCACAATCACGGCATTGATCAAAAAGCCTATCGTGGCGCCAATGATCGTCTCGACGATTCTGTCGAACGCGTATTCGGGGCGTGAAGCGCCAATTGATAACACGAGCATCGTGCTAATTGGTACTTGCGCGGCCGACGCCGGGCTTAAGCGAAGCAGCCACGCCACCATGATCGCCACGATGATCGAAACCAAAACAATCCAGCTCGCTCGCCCAAAAATCACGCCGGCGGTGTAGGCGACGAGAACTCCAATGACGACCCCAACTGTTCGCTCAATTGCTCGGCCAAGCGACTGGTTAACGCTCGGCTGCACGACGAGAATTGCCGCGACGGCGGCGAATACGGGCAGCTCGTGCGGAAAAATGAGCAGCGCGATAAACCACGAAATAAGCGTCGCGGCAATCATCTTTGCGACCTGAATAAATGGCACGCGAGAAGCAGATCGGAGGGGCGAAAACACGCGCACGGTGCCAGCGTAGTGCAGCGGGCAGGCTAAGACTCGCAGAAATTAGTCCGTCAGAAGCTGATTCGATCCACGAGTGTTAAGCGAGATGTACCGGCGATTATGTTCGGCCGAATCAATCGGAAAAGGGTGTGCGAGTTCGGCCGCTTGACCGGAAATAGACTCGCTTCCGCCCTCAGCGGGCGAGAGATTGGGACAGCTAGGTCTCGGCGTGTTGCGTGAGATTGCGTATGCGACGCGAATGTTTTCGACTGGAATCCCGATCGTTGCCCATCGCCGCGACAATCCCGCAGAGTACAAGGCGTGCCGATCCTCTCGACTTCTGAAAGCGTGAGAACCGCCGGGGTGGGCAAGGATCCAGCGAAGGCTTTCATCGACATCGAAGAATGTGGAGTCAGCGCGGATTTCGTAGATCCACACCGACGAGGGTCGAGTGAGATTGAGGGCTTGCGGGTTTTGATAGTCGGCAAGGTTCCCAAGCGCCCGCGCGGCATCATAGGCAACGAGCGGAGACGCCGTTGGCGTTGTAAACGCGCCTTCGCCGCCGTCCAGAATGAAATTGACGAGGTTCATTCCGAGTCTGTCTGCGAAGATTCCATCAACAAACACGTGCGAAGGCGGGCGCAGGCTTGCCAGATAGAGGCGGGTTGGGACCGCCGGAGCATCGGGCCGGCGTAGTGGGCGATCACTCGTCAATTCTTGGCGGCTGTAGAACGTCAATTGATCGTCCATGTCGTCCGAATCTGGCGACCTCGAACCTAAACAACAGCTCAGCAGGTCTCCAATGCAGTACGAAGAGTTGCGCGGCGGCGACGGTGGTGGCGTTGCAAAGCTTCCCTCGCCTGGACTCGCACTAATTGCAGCGATCAGCGCTCCGGTCGCGGATGCGACAAGCAATGGTCGAGAACGCGCTCGCAGTGCTTCACGAAACCGTGGCGGCGTAATCACTGTTGCCTCCTCGCGCGCCTCAAGCACCAGGTTCGGCCACCGAAGTATGCGCGCAAGCCCACTGTACCGGACCGAAAAACCGTGCCCCGGAAATTCGCCGGGCTAGTCTCCCGATTCTCGGATCTCAGGCGACGAACGCGTGAGGATGCCGAGTGCGCGAAGTTTGTCAGAGAGTCCGGCGCCGTCTGGCGCATACACCCAACACACACCCCGAGTTTTCTCTCCGGAGTCGCCCGTAGATCGACGTCCAGCGAGCACTGCTTGCCCCGTCGAAAGCTGCCGAATCGCTATCGCGGCAACGGATCCGGGATAGTCTCTCGCAAATTCGGCGTAGATTTCTTCGTCATGCTGGCCGTCATCCCCGATGAGGAGCCACTTTACCGTGGGAAATTCCGACGCAAGTCGGCGAAGGCTTTCGCGCTTGTGCTCGCGACCGCTCCGGAAGAGTCGGTCGTGCGTCGGACCCCAATCGGTCAAGAGCAAGGCACCCGGCGGATAGAGGTTTCTCGAGAGAAACCGCGTGAGAGTCGGTGCCACGTTCCATGCGCCCGTGGAGAGATAAATGAATGGCGCCCCGGGATGTTCCACCGCGAGGCGTTCCATTAAGACCGCCATACCCGGTGTGGGAATTCGCGCGTGTTCGTCGAGCACAAAAGTATTCCACGCAGCCAACAGCGGTCGTGGTAGCGCTGTCACCATGACCGTATCGTCGATATCAGATACGACGCCCAAGGGGGTGGATGGGTCAAGAATGAAAATCGACGCATCCACCGATTGAGATTTTTCAGTCGACATCGAAACGGTGTGGGATCCCGGCGGCAGGACAGTGGAAATTACCGCGTCAATGACGCCACCCCGGTCGGCGGAAACGCGATGCGTGAGGCCACCAATCGTAATCGTGACGGCCACATGAGGGACGGGCACACTCGTGAAGCTCCGCCAACCTCGGACATTTTCGGCTCGTCTGCTTGTCGGGTCAAGCGCGGGTCTACCAAGGCGAGATGGTTTGGTCAAGAGAACCCGACCAAGCACGCGAACCCACGCCACCGTCCCGTATCCTGCGTACGGAATGATGGTCTCCACAAAGCCGCGCTTTCTCACGTGCTTCTCTCGAAACTCTTGAACGCGGTTTTCGATTCGGGCGGCTCGGTGAAGGACAATTCGGCTCTTCGCCGCCTTCGGGTGCCGGAATAGTGCCACGCGGCCAGTCTGCCATGGAACTCTTAGCGGCAAATCGCGGGGACCGACTCTGGACGTTCTCGCTTGTTCGCGCGAGACTAAAGACACGGCGCCCTAGGACGCGGGTGCCGACGTGATTCAGGTGCGTGGGGTGATCGAGAGGCACGATGAACGAGCGAACGGTCGTTGCGTGGGATGGCACGGAGGGTTCCAACGCGGCGTTTCGGTGGGCGCTCGAGCGGGCACGGCGAAGTAACAGCACTCTCACGGTCGTGCGCGTTATTAACGACACGACGGTGTCGTCCGACTACTTGACGACCGCATCGTCGGTCGAGCGTGCGAAGAGAGACCTCGACGCGATGGTTGACCGAGTACGTGTCGGCGACGGTCCCGTCTCGATTGATCCGGTATTGGTCCGGGGCGATCCGGGTGAGCGAATCCGTCGGTTTTCGGGCGCCGACACGCTCCTCGTGGTTGGGGCGCGAGGAGCGTGGGAGTCGAGTCGCGCTCACCGGTGGTCAATCGGGTCAAAATTGGCTGCAAACATTGACGGGCCCATCGCAATCATTCCTCGTCCAACGAGGTCGAGAGCGAGCGGCGTGATCGTCGGCGTCGACGGATCGGCGGCATCGGAAGCCGCCATTCGGTTCGCGACGGGAGAAGCCGCGCTTTTCAGCCAACCACTGACGGCGGTGCACGCGTGGGACGCACCGCCAATTTGGCAGGATGCCTATGTTCCCAATGAGGCCCTCTTTCAATCGCTTGAGGAGTCGCACGAGTCGCTTCTCGACGAGGCAACGCGAGAGGCGATCACGCTCAACCCCGATCTCGAGATTCGGAAAAAGCTCTTTCGGGGCGCGGCCCCGCGCGTCCTCGTGCTTGCCGCGCGCGACGCCTCGCTCTTGGTTGTCGGCAATCATGGGTATCGCGGACTCAAGCGATTCGTGCTGGGTTCGGTCAGCCACACGGTTGTTCTCAACATTGAAACGCCGACAATTGTGGTGCGCGAGCGCGGTACACGATAGGCGTGCGTTTTTAGTCGCAATCCGGTGTTCCGTTTGGATTCGACTATTTCTGAGACGTCGTGGAATGTGTTGATTCGGCCATGAATTTCGCTTCACGACGGCGGAGAACTTTTTTTACCCGCGCGACGATGATGACAAACGCGAGAATGATCGCGGCAAAGATTATTCCTGCCCAGTGCAAGTGTTGGGAGAGCTGTCGGTAGCTTTCGGCCGCAACGTGTCCGACCGTGACATACGCAATTGACCACAGGACGCACGCCGGTGTGGTCCACGCGATGAAGAGTCGATATCTCAGCGGACTCATGCCGACGGTCAGCGGAATAAGCGAGTGCAACACCGGAATAAATCGCGAAATGAAGATGGCAATTCCGCCACGTTTGGCGATATAGCGTTCTGCTCGAATCCAATTTCGCTCGCCTATGCGGCGACCAAGCGGTCCCCGTCGAATCGCCGGCCCGAGAAATCGTCCGAGAGCGAATCCAATGCTCTCGCCGGCGAGCGATCCGACGATGGCCGCGACAATGAGGGCTCCGAACTCCGTTGCGTCGCGTATCCCGGTACTTGCCACGACGACAATGACATCGCCCGGAACAACGAGGCCGACCAAGATGGATGTCTCGAGCAGTTGCCCCACGCCCACAATAATCGTCCGAAGAACCGGGTCAACGCTCTGCACGTGGTTGAGGATCCACGTCACGACATCGTTCACGAGGCGGCGCCGTCGAGCGATGCGACGGGTTCAATGTGCAAGTCAATGGGAACACCCATGAGGAGTCCAACAAATTCCTCGACGTGTCGCGCGACGTCGACATCGTCGTCTAGCAGCCACTGCGTTTGAAGGCCGTTGCCGAGCGCGACAATGAGACGAGCGAGCGTGTCGGCATTCATGTGGCGGGGGAGCGAACCGCACGCTTGCGCGTGACGAACAGCCCGGGCCATCGCACAAATGACGCGTTCGTGTCGGCGCACAATGAATTCATGAGCGGGGTGACTTCGGTCGGCCGCCTCGGCCGCGAGGGTCGCCGACAAGTGCACGAGGCCGGGAACCGTCGCGTTGCGCCGCATCCCGTTGACGTATGAACTCAGCGGGTCATCGGTCGTGCTGGAAACGTCGTCAGACTCCTCCTGTTTGCGGAGTATTTCGGTGAATAGGTCGTCTTTCGAGCTGAAATAGTGGAGGAGACCCGCGGGGGTCAGGTCCGCTCCATCCGCAATATGCCGGAGCGATGCGCGACGGTATCCGAAGCGCGCGAACACGTCTAACGCGATGGCGAGGATTTCATCGCGTTTGGCGATTCCTTTTGCGTAAGCTCCCCTTGGCGGCATGGTGAAGATGGTATCGGGAGAGCCGCCGACAATGGAGGGTGATTTTTTTTCAGGCTCGCTAAAGTGGGCGCGCGAGAGCGTTGACGCTCAACCGCCACGCGTCCGTGAGTTGATTGTCTTGAGCAATCATTGGACCGTCGATCCACGATGTAACGGCGCGAATTCCGTGTAAAGCGTTGACGGCCCACACAACGCAACCGGTGAGGTCGCTCGGGCGCGCATCGTCGACCGCCGTGCGGACACCACGTGAGCGCGCGAGAACGAGAATTGTTCGCGCTGTGACACTGTCTATTCGAGAGCGCCACAGCGGCGGGGAGATGACGCACTCGTTGCGCCACCACAGAATGGCAGTTGTCGTGCCGTCAATGATGTGCCCGTCGCCCGATACGATGACGACGTCATCTGCACCCGCGTTCCGTCCCGCGCACTGCGCGCCCGCGAGAGCGTCAATGTCGGGACCCTTGGTTGCCGGGACGGTGCGAAAATCGGGACCACGGTGTGTCACGAGGCGTGCGACACTCGAGACTGGCGGGCTCGGACGGAGTTCGAATGCGAGGAGCGGTTTTTGCCCCCTGACGATGAGTTCTACTCGCGGAAACCAGTGTCCCGTGCGAGGGAGGCAACGAACAACTGCCAGCCAAAAGCCATCGAGGTCAACTGTCCCAAGCGCACCCATCTCTTTCACTGAGTTCGTGAATCGTTTCCTGTGCAGGTCAAGCCCGATAACGGTTCCGTTTCGAACGAGCCATGAATCTGCCACCACACGACGCTCCGGAGTCGACTCGCGAGTCTCAATGACTTCGAACGCGCCGTCGCGCCACGTGCTTCGCTCTCCGTGCATGACCGCCTACCCCTTGTCCCGGGAAAACCGGGCGTGCGCCCAGAATACTCCCGCGCCCGCGAGCGTCACGACTCGTTCTCCTGCTCCGCGTTCGGCATCTACGCTTGACGAATGGCTCGACGCGTGACGCGGGTCCACCTTGACGCGTGGATCGAACCGCAAGAGGTATTCGCGCACCTTTTTGCCGATCGACAGCACTCATTTTGGTTGGATAACGGCGTCGATTCGGCGAGCGGAATATCGTACATGGGTCCCGGTGATTCGGAGGTAACCGTCGAATCACACGGATCCGGCGACGACAGCGATGTTTTTCGCTCCCTCGAGGCGTCGAGCGATATTGACGCGACGCACGCCGACCTTGACGGACTTGATTTTCGCTTGGGTTGGGTCGGTTGGTTCTCGTATGAATTCGGAGTTCGCCTTGCGGGTGAGCGGCATGCTCGGTCACCGTATCCGGATGCAGCGTTCTTCTTCGTCGACCGCGCGGTCGTGTTTGACCACGCGACCAGAACGGTGTCTGCCCTCATCGTTGTCGACGACGCACACGAGTCACGGGGCGCACGGACGCGTGACACTGACTGGATCGGTTGGCTTCGGACAAAATTGGCGGACCTGGTTCGCCTCGCGCCGATTGCGGCCAGCACAACGTCGGACCTCGAGAGAGGGGCAGTAGTTGAGCGCGACGCGGCGAGTCTCGCGAGAGCCGTCTGGCGTCACAGCGATCACGAGTACCGCGCGCATATCGAAGAGTGCCAGAGAATAATTGCGCGGGGTGACGCTTATCAGTTGTGCCTCACCAATACGGTGACCGTTGCGCGTCATGGCGGGAGCGAGACCTACAACCCGGTGGAAACCTACGGGCGACTTCGGAAGACAAGTTCGTCTCATCACGGGGGGTTTATTCGCATGGGTGACACGTCGCTCTTGAGCACCTCTCCCGAGCGTTTTCTCAGAATCGATCCGAATCGCGTCGTTGAGACGAGTCCGATCAAGGGGACGCGCGCACGTGGTCAAACTCGTGAGGAGGACGAGCGCCTCAAACGCGAGTTGAGGGAAAGCCCAAAAGAGCAAGCCGAAAACCTCATGATCGTAGACTTGACTCGAAACGACCTGTCCCGCGTGTGCCGAGTCGGATCAGTCGTTGTCACTCGTCTTCTTGGTCTCGAGACGTATCCGCACGTCCACCAGCTGGTGAGCACCGTGCAGGGCGCATTGCGCCCGGACGCTTCGCTTGCCGACGTGCTCGCGTCAACGTTTCCGGCGGGGTCAATGACCGGCGCGCCCAAGCGGCGGGCAATCCGCACCTTATTCGACATTGAAGGTGGGCCGCGCGGAATCTACTCCGGAACATTTGGATACGTGGGGATCGACGGTTCGGTTGATCTCGCGATGGTAATCCGCAGCATCGTGATTGATGAGGCGGGAGCGACCGTCGGTACGGGCGGGGGAATCACCTCCCTTTCAGACCCGCGAGACGAGCTCGACGAGGCTCATTTGAAAGCGAGGGCACTGCTTCGCGCGCTCGCATCGGCACGCGATTGACATGCGGCTATTCTTGACTCTTGATGAACGACGGCGAGGACAACGAGCAGACTCCGATAGTGAATCGGTCTCAAAAAGACGACAACAACCGCGCTCGCTACGATTTTGCTGCGATTGAAGCCAAGTGGCTTCCTCGATGGGAGAAGAGTCGTCCGTTTCGAACCGGGGGCGCAGATGACAAGCGTCCGCGGAAATACGTGCTCGACATGTTCCCGTACCCCTCGGGCGATCTGCACATGGGCCACGCGGAAGCGTACGCACTGGGCGACGTCATCGCTCGCTATTGGCGCCAGCAGGGTTTCAACGTTTTGCATCCAATCGGGTGGGATTCCTTTGGCTTGCCCGCGGAAAATGCGGCGATCACGCGCGGACTAGATCCGCGCGCGTGGACGTACGACAATGTCGACCAGCAAAAGCAAAGCATGAAACGCTACGCGGCATCGTTCGATTGGGACCGCGTGATTCATACATCCGATCCCGAATATTATCGATGGAATCAGTGGCTTTTTCTCCTCCTTCATGAGCACGGTCTCGCGTATCGGAAGGAGGGTTTGGTCAATTGGGATCCGGTTGACCAAACCGTGCTGGCAAATGAGCAGGTCTTGCCCGACGGCACATCGGAGCGGAGCGGCGCCGTGGTCGTCAAGAAGAAGCTTGCGCAGTGGTATTTCCGAATTACCGATTACGCGGACCGTCTCCTCGATGACCTTAACCAGCTCGAGGGCACGTGGCCCCCAAAAGTACTCAGCATGCAGCGAAACTGGATCGGTCGGTCTATTGGTGCGGATATCGAGTTTGACGTCGAAGGACTCGATCACCGCGTGAGGGTCTTCACAACGCGGCCCGACACGATCTTTGGCGCAACGTTTTTAGTGGTCGCACCCGAATCTGACCTCGCGTGCGAGTTGGCCCGCGGATCGAGTCCCGCCGTGAATGAGGAATTTCTGCGCTATCGGGAGCGGGCTCAAAAACGGACCGAAATCGAACGGCAAGAGACCGACCGACCGAAGACGGGGGTTTTCCTCGGCCGATACGCGATTAATCCGTTCAATGATGAGCGGTTGCCCATTTGGTCAGCCGACTATGTCTTGAGTGGCTACGGTCACGGCGCGGTCATGGCGGTCCCCGCTCACGATCAGCGCGACCTCGATTTTGCGCGCTGTTTTGACCTTCCAGTTCGGGTTGTCATCGACACAAACGCGCCGGTCACGGGCGCCGTCGCGATCATTCATGGTGGCGAGCTTCCTGATGACGTCCCGCAAGAAGATCCGTTGAACGCGGGTGTCGCGGCGACCGGCGAGGGTCGAATGATCAATTCGGGGTCCCTGAACGGTTTGAGCAAGCGAAACGCAATCGCGCGCGCGATTGATCTTCTCGAGGAGAAAGGTCGCGGAGGTGCCGCCAAGAGTTTTCGGCTGCGCGATTGGCTGATTTCTCGACAGCGATATTGGGGCACGCCAATACCGGTTGTTTACGGTTCGGACGGCGACGTCGTCGCTATCCCCGAAGATCAGTTGCCCGTGCAGTTGCCCGCGGCTGAGGGACTCGATTTAAAGCCGCGCGGACTCTCTCCCCTCGGTGCAATCGACGAGTGGATGAGCGTTCCGGATCCCAGAGACGGCTCTCCGGCTCGGCGCGACCCGGACACGATGGACACGTTTGTCGATAGTTCGTGGTACTTTTTGCGGTTTCTCTCGCCCCACGACGGTTCTTTCGCTTTTGATAAAGACGAGGCCGAGAAATGGGCACCGGTCGACCAATACGTCGGCGGTGTCACTCATGCGATCCTGCACTTGCTGTACGCGCGCTTTATTACAAAGGTACTTTTTGATCTCGGCTACGTCAGTTTTACTGAGCCGTTCACCTCCCTGCTCAATCAAGGGATGGTTCAGATGAATGGTTCGGCGATGAGCAAATCGAGGGGAAACCTCGTCCGCCTATCGGAGCAACTCGATGCGCACGGTGTCGACGCTATTCGAGTGACAATGGCCTTCGCGGGACCACCCGAAGACGACATTGATTGGGCGGACGTGTCGCCCGGGGGAAGCGCTCGGTTTCTCGCACGCGCGTGGCGCATCGCACAGGACGTGAGCAGTGCGCCTGGAGTCGATTGGACGAAGGGTGACACTGGTCTTCGCCGCGCGACGCATCATCTTCTGTACGACGCACCCAGGCTCGTCGAATCGTTCAAATTCAACGTCGTGGTCGCGCGCCTCATGGAATTTGTGAATATCACTCGAAAAGCAATCGATTCGGGACCCGGGGCGAAAGATCCCGCCGTTCGCGAAGCGGCAGAAACCATAGCGGTGATCGTGAACCTCTTCGCACCGTACACGGCTGAAGACATGTGGGAGCAATTGGGCTATCCCGCGCCGGTATCTCACGTACTCTGGAGAAAACCAGATCCCACTCTCTTGGTCGAAGAGTCGGTGACGGCAATCGTGCAGGTCAACGGAAAAGTACGAGATCGGCTCACTGTAGCGCCCCAGATTTCGGCAGAGTCTTTGGAAATGCTCGCAAGAAATTCTTCAATAGTTCGCAAGGCGGTCGGTGATCGCACGATCGTGAACGTCGTGGTGCGGCCACCTCGAGTCGTCAACATTGCAACCTCGGTTGATTTGTGAGGCACAAGGGCTGCCCCGCGATTCGCCAACAACTCACTGTCGTGAAGATGTTCTACAACCGGTCGGCAGTCGACAATCGCTCGGACACCGGTTGATCTAACGTCGATGAGATGCACGTGCGGCACGCATCGAGCCCAACGAAAAGAGTCCTTGACCGGCACTCCGGCAGCCGTGCCCTGCCTTCCGTCCGGTTGCGTGTCGCAAGTGCCTCGGTCATTGTTGTCGGGGTCGTCGCTCTCATCGTGAGCATCGTGCTTTCCGGGTTTGCCGCGCGGGGCGAACGCCAAGAGTTACCGCGGCCAGCCGCAGTAACTCGCGATCCAGACGCTACGCCGACCCACGGGCCCGATGCGGCGGGCGGGGAGATCTACGCGCACGTCATTGGGGCCGTCAATGCGCCGGGCCTGGTGCGAGTACCGGCAACCGCGCGCGTCGTTGATGCAATTGCCGCGGCGTTGGGTCTTGCGGGGGATGCCGATCCATCGAGTGTGAATCTTGCTCGCCGGCTCGTTGATGGCGAGCAATTGCACATTCCGCGGATCGGCGAATCGCCCGTCGCCGCCGCAATCGGCCCCGACTCTGGGGGTCGGGTCAACCTCAACTCCGCTTCACCGTCTGAGCTTCAAACATTGCCCCGAGTTGGTGTCGCGCTCGCTCAACGAATAGTCGACTGGCGAACCACACACGGCCGCTTCTCATCAATTGACGATCTCTCTCAAGTGAATGGGTTTGGCGAAAAGACGCTTGACGCGGTGCGCGATCACGTCGCCGTCGGATGATTGATGCCCGACTAAGTATTCCCGCCTTATTCGCGTGGCTCGTGACCGGAGTGTTGGTATCGGCACCCGGCGCGGCGTGGGGATTCGCCATCGTATTCGCGGGAGGTTTCGCCACCACCGTGACGATCTTGATGATCGCGCCCAGTGCTGGAAGGGAACGACTCAAATCGGTAATCGGTGTCGTTGCGCTGAGTGCGTGTATCGGCGGGCTCGTGTGCGTCTCCGTTGGGTTCCACGATTCACACCGAAGGCCCGCATCACTACTCGCGGCCGCCGAGTCAAAAGAGATAGCCCTCATCGAGGGAATCGTTACGTCTGCACCGGAATCATCCCAATACGCCGATTCGTCACTCTCGCCGCGTGATGGTCGCGCGACATTTACGGTCGTGGTAACGAGCGTAGACACTGCACCAGACCAGGTCCATTCGCCAGCCCGGGTTGAGACCACCGCGTCACGCGGCGAGCTCTCGAGCGTGCGCGTCGGCGCGGAAATTCGCATGGCGTCTCGAGTTAGAGCGCACACGACGGATAAACCGCTCGCATTTAGATTGTTTGCGACGCAGCCTCCAACGGTCGTGAGCGAGCCCAGCGGACCGATTGCGGTCGCCAATGAGTTACGCGCGCGTTTTTCGGACGCCGCACTCGCGCTTCCCGGGACCGGCGGCGCGCTTTTGCCAGGACTCGCGATTGGCGACACCTCGATGGTGAGCCCCGAGCTTGATCGCGCCATGAAAGACAGTTCGCTCAGTCACCTCACGGCGGTCTCGGGAGCCAATTGCGCGGTCGTCGTGGGCATCATATTTTCCCTGTGTGCGGTGACCGGAATGCGCCGAAATCTTCGCATCATTTGCTCACTGCTCGCCCTCGCCGGTTTCGTCGTTCTCGTGACGCCCGGACCGAGCGTATTGCGTGCTGCCACAATGGCGCTGATCGTGTTGGTCGCGCTCGCTCGGGGCCGTTTGCGAGGTGGACTCTCGGCCCTGTGCGTCGCGGTCATTGTTCTTCTCGTGGTCGATCCCTGGTACTCGCGGAGCATTGGTTTTGCATTGTCGGTGCTTGCGACCGGGGGGCTCATACTTCTGACAGGTCCTATTTCTGGCGCATTGAGCCGTCTCGTGCCCCGGACAATTGCTCGAGCCATCGCTGTTCCCGTGGCCGCCCACGTGGCATGCCAACCGGTGCTTATTCTGCTCGACCCATCTATTCCGTTACTCGGAGTGGTTGCCAACGTGTTGTGTCAACCAGCGGCGCCGATCGCGACGGTGATCGGATTGCTCGGCTGTCTTCTCTTGCCGCTTGCATCGGGTCCCGCGGAGATCGCCTTGTGGGCGGCGTGGGTGCCGGCTGATTGGATTGCGCGAGTCGCAACGTGGGTGGCGGCCGTCCCGGAGGCACGAATTCCTTGGATCGCCGGTGAGCTTGGTGTTGTCACTGTGTCACTCGCGTCGATCTCCGCGTGTGTCGCATTCGTGGGATTCACACAAAGGCGTCACCACCGGTTCAGATTGATCGCAAGCGCGGTCGCGTGCACCTCCGTAGCGGTGTCGCTCGGCGCTGTTTTTGGCGGTTCGTTTGGGCGCGTCGCGGGGATGCCGCGCGATTGGACGGTTGCGGCATGTGATGTGGGTCAAGGCGACGCTTTTGTTGTTCGAAGCGGCGACAGTGTCGCCGTAATCGATGCGGGTCCGTCGGAGCGCGACGCTGCCGCGTGCCTCGATCAACTTGGCGTCGGGGACATTGATCTCGTCGTCGTCACTCACTTTGACCGTGACCATGTGGGCGGACTTGACGCTGTGCTTCAACGGTTATCAGAGGGAGCAATCGCTCTGCTTGGCCGGGCGTCACGTCCCTCGGACGAGCGCGTCATCGGGGCGCTCAATGATGCGGGCGTTCAGCATATTTCGGGAGAGCTGGGACAACGGGGAACCCTCGGAGACCTTTCATGGCGCGTCTTATGGCCGCCCAATGTGGCCTCGTCGAAATCTGTCTCGGGGAACGACGCGAGCGTCGCGGTCGTCTTTGAAGGGACGGGCCTCACGAGCCTCTTTCTTGGTGATCTCGGGCAAGCATCGCAAGACGCTTTATTATCCGCGTCGCGTGTACCGCGGGTCGACATCGTGAAGGTTGCGCACCACGGTTCCGCGGATCAGAGTGAGCGCCTGTACCGTCACATTGGTGCGGCTGTGGGTCTGATTTCCGTCGGGGAGCGAAACCGGTACGGACATCCGACTGATCGAGTGTTAGACCTCTTGAGAGCGTCGGGAACCGGCGTGTTACGGACAGATTCGGCGGGTCTCATCATCGTCGCGGGAGACGGCGAGCCGCGCAGGGACGCACCGGCCTCAACGGATCCGCGCTCGCATCTCGTCGTTTGGACAGAACGAGCGTCTCCGATGGGTGCGGTACACGCCGGAACGATTAGTCTTGACGCGAGCAGAAGGGAAACGCGTGGTCCCCACCAAAAATTCGCCAAGAGGCGCCGCCGCAGCGACCACAATTCCCCGGGTTCCGTGGCACAAGATTCGTTCGGCACCGCTCGTTTTGGTGTCGGGAACCGAGTCATTCCTCGCAGATCGTGCAATTCACGTCCTGCGAGATTCATTGCGCGACGCCGCGCCGGGGCTAGAAGTGAGCGAAATCGACGCGCAGAATTATGAGGCGGGTCAGCTTATGACACTCGCGAGTCCGTCTCTTTTCAACGAGCCTCGGCTTATTCGGGTGAGTGCGGTCGAGAAGTGCAATGATCGATTTCTCGGCGAAGCGCTCGACTACGTCGAACACCCAGCCGATGACACGTGCGTCGTATTCAGACACGGTGGCGGAGTGCGCGGTAAGCGACTCCTCGAGGCAATTCGTCGAAGCGCCCGCGCGGGAATCGAGGTCGTGTGTGCCGAACTCACTCGAGAATCGGACCGAGCAGATTTTGCGCGTGCCGAGTTTGCCGTACGCGGCACGAGGGCCAGTCCGGAGGCGATTCGCGCGCTCGTTTCAGCCTTTGGGACTAACCTCGCTGAACTGGCGGCCGCGTGTCGACAACTTATTGCTGACGCATCGCACGACATCGATGAAGAGACTGTTGATCGGTATTACGGCGGTCGTGTTGAAATGCGTTCCTTCGCGGTTGCGGACGCAGCAATTGCAGGACGCTATCGCGAAGCTCTCGCGTCTCTTCGCCACGCAATCGCATCGGGAGGAGATCCGGTGCCGATTGTTGCCGTTTTTGCACTCAAGATTCGCACGATGGCGCAAGTCTTAGGCGCACGGGGGACGACTGCTCAGGTTGCATCGCAATTGGGTGTGGCACCGTGGCAAATTGACCGTGCTATCCGAGACCTTCGCGGCTGGACAGAAGTGGGAATTAGTCGGTGTATTGAAATGCTTGCCGAGACCGATGCCAACGTCAAGGGTGCAAGTCGAGATCCAATTTTCGCGCTCGAGCAAATGGTGCGCATGATCAGTGCGCGTGGTGTCGTTTCTCGCGGGCGCTCATGAACTCAGGTTAGAGCGCAGCAACCTGTCGTGCGATTGCCGACTTGCGGTTGGCTGCTTGGTTCTTGTGAATAACGCCCTTGCTGGCCGCTTTGTCAAGCTTCTTTCCTGCGACGCGAAGAGCGACAGATGCTTCTTCTTTCGTGCCGGTTTTGACTGCGATACGGGTCGCACGAATTGCCGTCCGCAACTCGCTCTTGACCGCCTTATTGCGGTCATGGGCCTTTTTGTTTGTTGAGATCCGCTTTATTTGCGACTTAATGTTTGCCACGTTTTACCTTAATCCTCACATGCATATTTGGGGCCTGCCGGCGGAAGTGCGCCCACGCGAAATAAAATCGGTGGCGACGTGCGGGCACAGCGTGGCGAAATTGTCGCGCGGGCCAGCTAGCCACGCTATCAAAGTGGCTCGAATGCGGCAACACGTCGGGAACGCGCCCCAAACACTCACGTCTCTCGTTGACCGTGAAAGAATTGCGACACAATGTCACCGCGCGCAACCACCGCCCTCGAACCGGCGTCGACCGATCCGGCGTTTATTCGCAATTTTTGTATCATTGCCCACATCGATCACGGAAAGTCGACGCTCGCTGATCGCATGCTTCAGATTACGGGGGTCGTCGAAGGTCGTGACATGCGTGCGCAATATCTTGATCGCATGGACATTGAGCGCGAGCGCGGAATCACGATTAAGAGCCAAGCGGTTCGTATGCCGTGGGAACGAGACAATCACACGTACGCACTGAACATGATTGATACTCCGGGCCACGTCGACTTTACGTATGAGGTGAGCCGATCACTCGCGGCGTGTGAGGGCGCGGTTTTGTTGGTCGACGCAGCCCAAGGGATGGAGGCGCAAACTCTGGCAAATCTCTATCTCGCGTTAGAGAACGACCTCACAATAATTCCCGCGCTCAGCAAGGTCGATTTGCCTGCCGCCGAGCCCGAAAAATATGCGCGCGAACTTGCGAGCCTCATTGGAGGCAGCCCCGACGACGTCCTGCGAGTGTCGGGCAAGACGGGTGACGGTGTTGGAGCACTTCTCGACAGGGTCGCGGAGATCGTTCCCGCTCCGGTGGGAGACCCACGCGGTCCCGCGCGCGCCATGATATTCGATTCCGTTTATGACAGTTATCGCGGTGTCGTGACGTATGTTCGGGTCATCGATGGCTCGCTGTCCCCGCGCGGGCGGATTCAAATGATGTCGACGCGAGCGGCCCACGAACTCCTTGAGATCGGTGTCAGTTCGCCCGACGCGGTCCCGACACGAGGACTCGGTGTGGGGGAGGTGGGGTATCTCATCACGGGTGTCAAAGATGTTCGCCAGTCAAAAGTGGGTGACACCATCACGAATGCGGAAAAACCGGCGGCAACCGCCCTCGCGGGATACACCGATCCAAAACCGATGGTGTTTTCGGGTCTCTATCCGATTGATGGCAGCGACTATCCGCGATTGCGTGAGGCGCTCGACAAGCTCAAACTGTCGGACGCTGCCCTCAATTACGAACCCGAGACATCTGTTGCGTTGGGTTTCGGTTTTCGCGTCGGATTTTTGGGTCTGCTCCACCTTGAAATCGTCACCGAGCGACTCAATCGCGAGTTTGATCTGAGTCTCATTACGACCGCGCCGTCGGTGATTTATTCGGTAACGTCCGACGATGGCACGATTCTGACCGTGACGAACCCGAGCGAGTTTCCCGGTGGAAAGGTGACAAGCGTTTCTGAACCCGTTGTCAAGGCCGCAATTCTCGCGCCGAAAGACTACGTGGGAACGATTATGGAGCTGGCTCAAAGCCGCAGAGGGAACCTCTTGGGCATGGAATACCTCGGGGAAGACCGCGTTGAGTTGCGATACAAGATACCCCTCGGTGAGATTGTCTTTGACTTTTTTGATCACTTGAAGAGTCGCACCCAGGGTTTTGCCTCGTTCGACTATGAGCCAATGGGGCACCAGGAAGCGGACCTCGTTAAAGTTGACATTGTGCTGCAGGGCGAAAATGTTGATGCCTTCAGTGCGATTGTTCATCGGGACAAAGCGTACGCGTATGGCGTGCTGATGACGGAACGCTTGAGAAAACTCATTCCGCGGCAGCAGTTTGAGGTGCCGATCCAAGCGGCAATCGGTTCACGCGTAATCGCGCGGCAAAGCATCAAGGCCATTCGTAAAGATGTCCTGGCCAAATGCTACGGGGGAGACATCACCCGCAAGAGAAAATTGCTCGAGAAGCAAAAAGAGGGCAAGAAACGCATGAAGATGGTTGGACGAGTCGAGGTGCCTCAAGAGGCGTTTATTGCCGCGCTTTCGGGCGACATCGAAAAAGGAGAAATGGCGTAAGAAGTGCGACGACGCAGCTATGACGGTCAGGCCGTTACTTATGGTGCCATCGGTGGAACACATTCCTCCGATCTGCTGAGTTATCCGCCCTCGGGGTACCGGCCGTCGCACGATGAAATGCGGCTCGGTTCGGGTTCTGAGCGATTTCACACCGCGACAACCCTTCTCATGACGTGGGGCGTGCAACGTCACAGCGCAATTGAGGTTCACAGTGTCACTCTCGACGCGGGGAGGGAATATCGTGGGGTGGCTTTCGACGCCCGTGGCAATCCCATTGGCCCCGCCGACGAATCTCACGATAATCGATTTTCGCCCGATGGAATCCCATTTCTTTCGGCGGGAATGGACGTGGTCTTTCGAACGAAAATTGGTCCGATTGTTTTCAAATCCCCCGTGCGCGTCGTCTCCGTTATCGACGAGTCGCGCCGCCAGGGATTCGCGATTGGTACCCTCAAGGGGCACCAGCTCAGTGGTGAGGAACTGTTGGTCGTGGAGTGGCGCGACGACGACTCGGTGTGGCTCGTCGTGCGGTCTTTTTCGACACCGGCGACCTTTCTCGCGAGGGTCGCGCGACCAATCGTCCGGGCAATCCAGCGCGCGTATGTTCAGCGATTTCTTCGTGCATTGCGTCCCGACTGGTCCAGGTAGTCGGTTTCGGTGGCAAACGCGACGGTTCCGGTGAGTGAGCGCGCCCCTGCCGACGGGGCCTTACCCGCGTGTGCGGCGGTGCGCTCTGCCGAGCGCGATTTCGGGATCTACGTTCACATCCCGTATTGTCGAGTGCGCTGTGGGTATTGCGATTTCAATACATATACAGCGACCGAGCTTCATGGGGCGCGGCGAGACGAGTTCGCCGCGCACGCGGTCAGCGAGATCGACCTGGCCGGTGCGGTTCTTCGCAGTGCCGACGTTGCGGAAAGGCGATTGTCAACCGTTTTCTTTGGGGGCGGCACGCCGACGATTTTGCCGACTACCGATCTTGCATTAGTGCTTAACGCAATCGGGTCCGAGTGGTCAATCGACGCCGATGCGGAAATCACAATCGAAGCGAACCCCGATTCTGTCGACGCCGACGCGCTCATGCGTTTAGCCGATGCCGGGTTCACGCGGGTGAGCGTTGGCATGCAATCGGCAGCGCGGCACGTCCTCGCGGTCCTGGACCGCACGCACGATCCTGAGCGCGTACCGCTTGTGGCACAGTGGGCCCGAGCCGCCGGCCTGAACGTGAGCCTCGACCTCATTTATGGTGCACCCGGCGAATCCCTTGACGATTGGAATAGTTCGATTGCGTCGGCACTTGCGTGTGAACCCGACCACGTATCCGCTTACGCGCTCACTGTCGAAAAAGGTACCAAACTCGCGCGGCAAATCCGATCGGGCACCGTCGCGGGTGTCGATGAGGACGCGCAAGCTGACATGTATGAGGCGATTGATTCGGCGATGACAGGGTCGGGGTATTCGTGGTATGAAGTGAGCAATTGGGCTCGTAGCGACGCGTATCGTTCACGACACAATTTGGCGTATTGGCGAGGGCACGATTGGTGGGGGGTCGGACCCGGGGCGCACAGCCACATTGGGGGCGTGCGGTGGTGGAACGTGGCGCACCCCCGGGCGTATGCGGAGCGTCTGGTCTCGGGATTATCGCCCGCCGCGGGGCGCGAGATTCTCAGTGAGTCTGAGCGCGCCCTTGAACGCGTCCTGTTAGAGACTCGCACTCGAGAAGGAATCGCACTCGCGAATCTCGCGCCCCACGGTCGTCGCGCGGTCGCTGGACTGGTTGCCCGCGGACTAATCGATGCGGCTGCCATAGCACGGGGTTCCGTCGTTTTGACACGTTCGGGCCGACTGCTTGCCGACGCAGTCGTGCGCACTCTGGTTGACGAGAACGCCGCTACTTGACGAAACGCTGAGCGAAGGGGTAGCGGTAGCTGCCTCCACCGCTCACCCTCACTCCGCCAATGAGTGAAAAGATAACGTTCAAGACGATCAAAATGAGCGGGAGCCACGAAATCACGCCGCTTAGTCCCCACGCGCCGACGGCATGAAAGATTCCGCCCACGATTCCACAAAGGATTGACAAAACAATAAAACTGATGAGAAACGTGATTTGCCAGTTCAACGCCTCTTTGGCTTCGACGCGCGTGCGAGCACCGCGATCCTTGAAAACCAGATAAATGATGAGGGACGGCAATATCCACAAGATGCCACCGAAATGAGCGAGTGACGCCCACAATTTATCGTCAGACGCGCCGAGCGGGCTGGTCGACGGCGTTTGCGATTGTGGCGGCTCGTTAGCCGGTGGTTCATAGGGCGGATGGGACGGATGGTCGCTCATACGTAGTTCCTTTCCTGTGACGAAAATCGCAGTGAAGCGCGGCAGGAACCGCCTTATAGGAGGATCACGGCGGCGTTGCCGCATGCATAACTTACTGCTATTAACTATTGTGGGCAATCATTGGGCGCCGCGCGCCCATGATGCCGTCATACATTACAATTGGCACTCAAGACGGACGAGTGCCAAACACATGCGTGCAGAGAGGCGGTCGAGCGTGGTTTCAGATCGTGGTCTTCAAGTTCTCCGAGTCATCGTTCAAGATTACGTCGCTTCTCGCGAGCCCGTCGGGTCAAAGTCAATCGTCGAGCACCATTCATTCGGAGTGTCGGCCGCCACAATTCGGAATGACATGGCCCTTCTTGAAGAAGAAGATTTGATCGTCGCACCGCACACGTCTTCCGGTCGCGTGCCGACTGATTCCGGCTACCGCGTGTATGTCGACCGATTGGCCGATTTGCGTCCAATAACGAGCGCGCAAAAACAGGCGATCGAAACATTTCTTGGCGATGCTCCGAGCCTCGATGACGTCCTAGTAAGAACCGTGCGGTTACTGTCGCAATTGACGAATCAGGTTGCGCTCGTGCAGTATCCCTCGCTTGACCACGCGCGTATCTTGCACGTCGAATTCGTGGCGCTCGACCCACGTCGCCTCATTTCAATCCTCATCACAAATGTTGGCCGAGTCGAACAGTCGGTGGTTGAGCTCACTGACGACATCGACGCCGAATTCTTAATCGAGTTACGCAATAGGATTTGCGCTGCAGCGGTGGGCCACGACCTCGTCGAAGCGGCCAATAAATTGGGCACGGTGCTCGACGACTTTGCTCAATCGAACCGCTCTCGTGCCAAGACCGTCGTGGCGACACTTGTCGATCAGATTTGCGCGAGCCGACCCGAGAAGCTTGTCATGGCCGGGACGGCAAATCTTGTGCGCACCGAAGATGATTTTTCCGGTAGCGTCTCTCCGGTGCTTGATGCGATTGAAGAGCAAGTGGCATTGCTGACCCTGTTCAGCGAAATGGCGAGCGACCAGCACGGCGTTTCAGTCAGCATCGGGCACGAAAATACGCCGATGGGCTTGAAAGAAACGTCCGTCCTTGCGAGCGGGTATCGTTCATCAGGTGGTGATATCTCGACGGTTGGGGTGATTGGACCGACGCGAATGGATTACCCCAACAACATGGCAGCTGTGCGCGCGGTTGCGCGGTACCTGTCTCGCGTACTCGATCAAACCTAATCGTTTGTCGGCGGTCGAGCGCACTGAGGAATCAATTAATCGAACGAAGGGCCGTGCGTGGCTGATCACTACGGAGTACTTGGCGTGGCGCGGGAAGCGTCCCCGGATGAAATCAAGAAGGCATACCGTCGACTTGCGCGCGAACTGCATCCCGATGTCAATCCAAGCGCGGAAGCCGCGGAAAAATTCAAGGCGGTCACGCACGCGTACGACGTGTTGAGCGATCCGCACGAGCGGCAACAGTACGATCTCGGACCTCAAGCGGGGTTTGGAACGGGAGCAAATTTCGGCGGCTTCGGCGACATCTTCGAGACTTTTTTTGGAGGCAGTGGAGGATCACAACGCGGCCCGCGTTCGAGACGAGAACGAGGACAAGATTCGCTCGTGCGCGTTGAAGTGGAGATCGACGACGTGATTTTCGGTGTTCGTCGCGACATCGAAATCGACACCGCGGTGCGATGCGAAACATGCAAAGGCTCGTGTTGCCAACCGGGAACGAAAGAAACGACGTGCGATATTTGTGGGGGTTCTGGGCAAATCCAGCGCGCGGTTCGCTCGCTCCTCGGCAATGTGATGACGATGAGTCCGTGTGGGACGTGTCGCGGATATGGGACAGTCATTCTCAATCCGTGCGTGACGTGTCACGGGCACGGTCGAGTGCGGGCGCGCCGCACCGTGTCCGTCGATATTCCACCCGGAGTCGAAACGGGGCTTCGCCTGCAAATGACCGGGAGCGGAGAAGTCGGTCCAGCGGGGGGTCCGAACGGTGACCTCTTCCTTGAGATCAAGGTTCGACACCACGATGTTTTCAGCCGCAACGGCGACGACCTCTTGTGCACGCTCGAGGTTCCAATGACCGACGCAATCCTTGGCGCTCACCCGACGATAAACGGCCTTGACGGCGAGATTGCTCTCGAAATTAAGCCCGGCACGCAGAGCGGAGACGTTCTCACAATTAAGGCGCGCGGACTCACCAAATTGCGGGGAAGTGGCCGAGGGGACGTGCGCGTGGGGATTCACGTCGTGACGCCCACAAAGCTCGATCATCGCGAGCGCGAACTCATCGAGCGATTTGCAGCGGGGCGTGATCGCGTTTCGCCGGAATTGGCCCATTTTCAGCAAGGCATATTCGCCAAACTTCGGGAACGTTTTCTGAATGTGTGAACGCCATGCGGCTCGCTCGCACCTGATGGAGCAGGGCGAGGACCGCTTAAGCTGAGTGTATGGTTTCCGACGCTTCGCCCTCAATCTTTTCTCGCATTGTGAGTCGAGAAGTCCCGGCTGATATTGTCTACGAATCGGAGACAATTATCGCTTTCCATGACACCGCTCCGAAAGCACCCCTCCACGTTCTTGTTGTGCCGAAGACCGAGCGCTACGTCAACGTGGTGGAACTTGCAGCGGGAGACCCGATGCTTCTTGCCGAGGTAGTGGCGGTTGCCCAGTCAATTGCTTCCGAGCGTGCTAATGGATCCTTTCGCCTTGTTTTCAATACGGGGGCCAGCGTCGGTCAGACCGAGTTGCACGTTCACGCACACGTCCTCTCGGGAAGCCTCCCCGAGCGAACTCTTGGTAGTGGGGGTCGAGACAACAGTGTCGATTGAGATCAATAATGAATCGGCACGAGAAATCGACGAAGCGACGCTGAAGCGCCTCGTCACGTATGCGTTCACCGTCATGTACGTGCACGCCCACGCCGAACTGGCAATTGTTCTCGTTGATGAAACCGCGATGGAGCAACTTCATGTGCAGTGGATGGATGAACCCGGTCCGACCGATGTATTGAGTTTCCCGATGGACGAGTTGCGGCCTGGAAACGAGGATTCCCCGACGCCGCCCGGCTTGCTCGGGGACATCATCATTTGTCCTCAAGTTGCCGAGGTACAGGCGGAGGCCGCCGGGCACTCTCTGCTCGATGAGGTACTCCTTCTCACGGCTCATGGACTCCTCCATTTGCTCGGCTTTGACCACGCGGAGCCTGCGGACGAAAAAGAGATGTTTCGTGTTCAGCGCGACATTTTGGTGGGCTTTTCGCTCCACGATCAAGGACGCTAGGCCCACGGCGATGTCGTTCCGTGTGGTCGTTAGGGCGATCAAATGACCTTTCAGACCCGCACTCACGACGGCTTTCGGGCGGGATTCGTGTGCCTCGTCGGTCGCCCGAACGCTGGAAAATCAACGCTCACGAACGCTCTCGTCGGCGAAAAGATCGCAATTACAAGTTCGCAACCGCAAACAACGCGCCGAGCAATTCGTGGAATCGTTCATCATCACGATGGACAGGTCGTGCTTGTCGACACTCCGGGAATTCATCGTCCTCGAACCCTGTTGGGAAATCGCCTCAATTCGCTCGTGCACGCGACACTCGAGGGCGTCGATGCAATTGGAATGTGCTTCCCCGCGGACGAATCAATCGGCCCGGGGGACGATTTCATCAACGCGACGCTTGACGCCTACACCCACGCAAAGAAAATTGCCATCGTGACGAAGATTGACCTCGTTTCTCGTTCCGCCGTGGCCGAAAAGCTCCTCGCGGTGTCGGCCCTTCGCGAGTGGGAGGCGATTGTTCCGGTCTCGGCGACAAGCGGTCAATTCGTTTCTGTCGTGATTCCCGAACTCGTGCGAGTTCTCCCACTTTCGCACGCCCTCTATCCGGCCGACGTTGCAACCGACGAAGAACGTGAGGCACGAATTGCCGAGCTGATACGAGAGGCGGCACTCGCAGGATTCTCGGATGAATTGCCCCACTCGCTTGCCGTGACAATCGACGAAATTGTCGCGCGAGAAGACAAAGAGCTCGTGACTATCCACGCAAACCTCGTCGTTGAGCGAGACAGCCAGAAAGGCATTGTGATTGGGCGCGCGGGGCACCGTCTCGCGAGTATCGGCGCGCGCGCGCGCTCAACAATTGAACCGCTCGTTGGTAAGCCCGTCTTTCTTTCTCTTCACGTCAAAGTCGCGAGAAATTGGCAGCGGGACGCAAAACAGCTCGGAAAATTGGGGTTTTGAGGGCGGTCCCGTGCCTCGCGCGCTGTGACGGCGTGTCCGTCGCTCGATTGATATCACGATTCTTGCGAACGAGATTGGCCAGATCCCTCATGACACCGGGCCATTCGAATTATTCTTAATGCATGAGGTTCAATAACCGCCGATTTCGATGGGTACTCGAACCCGCCGTCGGCGTTCTCATTGTGCTTCTCGCCGTCGCACTTAACGGGTCGAACAATTCCACGGTAGTTGGGGTCATGGGAATCTCAACGGGGCTGGGTGTTGCGGTTGCCAGAATCGCTCCGCGCTGGGCGCTGGGTGGTGTCCTGTTGACCGCGGCGATTGGTGCCACGGCTGGTCGCCCGTCGTTCCCTTCTCTTCTCGTCATTGGACTCGGTGCGACCGTCGTTTTCGGAACGGTTGCGATATTTGGAACTGTTCGTCAGCGATGGGTGGCGTTTGCGGGAGCAACCTCGACGTTTTTAGTCGCCGACCTGTATTTCGTTTCAAAGGTCGTGACCACAAGCTTTAGTAGCGGACCGTACATTAGTCGTCCAACTGACTTCGCCGAGTGGCTCGAGACCGGCGGCGTTGTCGCCCTTCTCAGTCCGCTCATCATTGGTGTGATGGCGCTCATGATGACCGGTCCGTGGTTTTTCGGTCAGCGGCTTCGTCGCCGCATCGGGCTCGGCCGTCGGCCGAGCGATTTTGTGGGATGGCTCGCTGCTCCGGTTTCCTCCAACTTTCTCGCTCGCTTTCACCCACCCTTGTTTCGTCCAATGACAATGACGCAATTGAGGATTGACGGCGCTGTCGCGTTGGGGTTTGTTGCGGTGGCTCTGCTGTTGCAGAGCTATGGCCCTGTCCGGGTCGTCATCGGGACGGCGATATTCGCAATTGCACTGGGCTTGCGGCGGTGGTCACCTCAGCTCGCTCTCGCGGTATGTTGGCTCGCGGTGCTCGAGCAATTCGCCACATTGAGTACTCCGCAGCCCGCTTATGTTGTTGGGTTGTTCGTGCTTTACGGGACCGCGTCGTATGGGCGCCGCCGCGTTCGTTGGGCCGGATTGATTTCGGTCGTGGCGTGGGCAGTCATCCTGCCGTTCCAGGAGCGCGTGCATGAGGGAACCTCTCCTCATCAAGAATTCTGGAAATATTTTTTGAACCTTATCGTTCCCAATTTCATCGCCCTCGGTGCCGTCCTCGGCCTTTCGTGGACCGCGGGCCTTTTGGCTCGGACGTGGCGCGAGGCACGGCGAAGCCGGTTAGCGGAGCGGGCCGAGCATTTTCGGCGAGAACAAGCCGAGAGCGTCGCCGCGTTAGAGCACGAGCGCAATCAGATCGCTCGAGACGTGCACGACGTCGTTGCCCACTCGCTTGCCGTCATCATTGCTCAGTCTGATGGAGCGCGGTATTTGCGCAAATCTGATCCCGCCGCGGTTGACGTGGGCTTGCGTGCGATTGCCGCAACGTCGCGGGACGCGTTGGCGGACGTGCGAGTGTTGCTCTCCCGACTCCGACACGACGAAACCGAGGGCCCCGCACCGAGTTTGGACGATATTGATCGCGTTGTCGACCAAATTCGGTCATCGGGGTTGGTTGTCGAGGTCGTGCGTTCCGGGGTGCCCGTGTTGATTGCGCCAAGTACCCAGCTGGCCGTCTTTCGGATTGTGCAAGAAGCACTAACAAACGCGCTTCGTCACGGCGACGCGCGGGATACCGTGCGCGTTACGCTCGAGTGGACGTCCACGGGCCTTGCGTTTTCAATCGTGAACGCGATCTCGCGCGAGGTGGCCGCTCAAACTAGCGAATCGCGCGGCGGGCACGGTCTCGATGGAATGCGTGAACGTGCTTTTCTCGTGGGCGGACATCTTCGAGCAGAAGAGAAAGATCACCGTTTCACGGTCGAGGGGTTTGTACCGAGTGTTTCTCACGCAACCAAATTGCTCGCGGCAGAAAATAAAGGAAAAGACGCCAAATGACTGAGCCAATTCGCGTCGTGCTCATCGACGATCAGGCGCTCTTTCGAGCGGGAATTCGCATGCTCATCCAATCGCAGCCCGATTTGGTCGTTGCTGGCGAAGCAAGCGACGGCGCGGACGGCGTCGCAATTGTGGCCAGCACGGGTCCCGACGTCGTACTCATGGACATTCGGATGCCCGTTATGGATGGAATTGCGGCAACGAAGGCGATTGTTGAGCGCGCCGACCTTCAGGGGGACGCAGCTCCGCGAATAATCGCGCTCACGACCTTCGCTCTTGACGAGAGCGCCGCGCGAGCAATTCAGGCGGGAGCAAGCGGATTCATTCTTAAAGACGCCGACCCGGACTTCTTGCTCGCGGCAATCCGCACGGTTCATGCCGGCAACGCCGTCATAGCCGCAACCGCAACTCGCGAGCTTTTTGAACACTTCGGCTCTCGCGGATCGACTCGAGTTGAGGTTCCCCCCGCGTTTACGACGCTGACTGATCGAGAGGAAGAAATATTCACGCTTGCAGCGCGGGGGTTGAGCAACTCTGAAATTGCAACAAAGGAATTCCTGAGCGAGGCAACCGTGAAAACCCACATTAGCCGGATTCTGGGCAAACTTGGCCTTCGTGATCGCGTCCAACTTGTTGTCTTTGCTTTCGAGAACAACCTGACCGTGTGAGGACAAATTCTCCGAATTTGCCAAAACCGTCTGGTCGTCGCAGTGTACTGAGAGTACCGTTTGATGTCTGGCGCTAGGGGACACGATGGTAGACGACCTGCTCAATGTGGGCTTGATTGGCGGTCCGCTTCCGCCAATCGTTTATGGTCTGACGATCACGTTATTTGCGGTACTCGCAGCCCTCAGCGGCGCAAAGCGCCGGCTGGTTCCCCGAATAGTGGGGTGTATTGCCGGAGTGATCGCGGCTCTGGTCACAACGTGGTTCCTCATTGACGTTTGTGATGTCATTGGAATTGATCCGTCTCAAACGACGAGGCTTTGGCTTCTTGCCGTCGGCGCGGGCCTCGGCTTCGCCCTCGTGTGTATCGTTCAGGGACCGTGGGTTCAGCGCGTTGTCGGTGTTCTCGCCGCGGTTTCCGTCGTCGTTTCGGGTGCGTTGGGAATCAATAGTGATATCGGGTATTTTCCGACACTGCGGACCGCCCTCGGTATTTCTACCGTCCCTCGCCTCGAGCTCGGCGGTCCTCCGCGTGAAACGCTCCCCGCGACGGGCACAGTGGGGTCCCAAATGATTCCCGGCGCGGTGTCCCACTTCGCTGCGCGCGAAGCATTGGTATACGTCCCACCCGCCGCCCACATTGCGAATCCGAAGCCCATGCCCGTGCTCGTCATGCTCTCGGGTCAGCCCGGAAGCCCGGGTGACATCCTCACGGCCGGCAAGCTCGCTGAGCTCATGGATAAATTTGCTTCTGACCACAACGGGATAGCACCGCTCGTCGTGATTCCTGACCAACTGGGCGCACCCGATTCGAATCCTATGTGCGTTGACGGCGCGCGAGGAAACACCGATTCTTATTTGGCAATTGATGTTCCCACATGGATTCGCGCTCATTTTTCCGTTTTGCCGTCACCCGCGGCGTGGACCATTGGTGGATATTCTCAAGGTGGGACGTGCTCCATTCAGCTGGGAGCTGCGCATCCGAACGTCTACGGAAACATTGTCGATATTGCCGGAGAATTAGTGCCCGGCGGTGGGAATGAGAAAGATGCCATTGCCGGTGTGTTCGCCGGGAATCGAAATTCGTATGTTGCCGCGTGGCCCGAAAACGTTGTGAAGAAACACGCTCCGTACGCTGATTCGGTCGCAGTCTTTGCGGTGGGGGCGAATGACAGTCGATTTGCCCCGAACTCCAAGAGGTTGGCAAACGCGGCCAAGGCGGCGGGAATGCACGCGACGTACCTCGAAGCACCCGGGGCTTCTCATGATTGGGCCACCGTACAGTACGCAATAGCCAATACCATCGGCATGATGATTGATCGATCAGGAATTAGCGCGCAATGAGGTTTGCACGAAATATCGCGCACTTTGCACGCACGCGACCGCTTTCAATTTTTCTTTTCGCGTCGGTGTTGGTCATCGCACTCGCCGTCAACCCGATTTCGGGTCCATCCACGAGCGCAACTCTCATGGTGGGTTCGGGGTATCGGTCGATCGTTCGTGAGGGGCACTGGTGGGCGCCCATTACGTCGTCGTTCTTCACCGGAAGTAGTGCCGAGTTAGTCGTTTCCTTGGTGGGAATTATCATTCTGGTTGGTACCGCAGAGCGCTTGATGGGCACCCTCCGAACCGTGATCGCGTTCGTCGTGACCGTTTATGTTGCCACTGGCGCCGGAATCGCGGTGCAAGCCGTGGGCGTTGCAACGAGTGAAATGTGGGCGAGCGGCGTTCGCGATTTCGTTGTGCTGAACCCGCTCACCGCGTCGGTGGGGACCATCATGGCCGCGAGCGGTTTTGCTGGTCCGCTCTTGCGGCGGCGAATTCGGGCCGGAATCCTCGTGACGACCGTTGTATTTCTCTTGTACGCCGGACACCCGTCCGACTTGTATCGATTCTTTGCGGCGGTGATTGGCCTTCTCTTTAGCGTCGCATATCGTCCGCATCCGTTGCGACTCGCGTGGATGCGTAGTTCGCACCACGAGGTTCGCACGCTCCTTGCCTCCGTCGTCGCTATCCTCGCCATTGGCCCGGTTGTCACGGTATTTTCTGGTCCGCGATTGGGGCCTTTGGCCCCTCTCGGTTTGCTTCTCACCCGACCTGTTCCCGATCCGACGGATCTCGCTGATCGCTGCCTTGTTGGCGACATCACCGTGTCGTGTCTGAGAGAGATTGCGGTTGAACGGGCGGCGGGAGTTGGCCCCGTTCTGGTTTCGCTTCTTCCGCTTGTGACCCTCCTCGTTGCGGCGTACGGGTTGCTTCGTGGGCGCCGCGTAGCCGCATGGCTCGCAATCGTCGTCAATCTCGCGCTCGCGTCGCTCGCTGCGTATTACTACGGCTTCCTTCCAATCTCGGGAGAAAAGTACGTCATGAGTGTCGACGCGTATCGGCACTGGGAAGTAGTGTTTGCTCTTGTCGTATCGCTGGTTATTCCGCTGGGTACCGCGGGAATCGTTCTCGCGAATCTTCGACACTTTCCCATTCGCGCGCCGCGGCGGACCGTTTTGAGGCTTGGGCTCGCGATTGGTACGAGTTTGGCGATGATCTCGCTCGTGTACGTGTCCATTGGATGGGTGTTGCGTGATCGCTTTCGGCCATCAGCACGCTTGGTTGATCTGATTGCCGATCTTCCCGAACGGTTTGTGCCCGTTGGATTCCTGCGTATTGAGTCCGTCCAGTTTCTCCCGACAGACCTGTGGTCAACGTTGCTTTATCAGTGGATCGGCCCCATTTTTTGGTTGGCGGTCATCGTTGCTTCGATGCGAGCGCTCCGAGTGACTCCCATGCGCATGGGAAGCGGGGAACAAGCGAGACTTCGGCGTGCGCTCGCCCGGGGTGCCGGTTCTCTTTCATTTATGGCGACGTGGCCCGGCAATTCGTATTGGTTCTCAGCCGATGGGAACGTTGTGATTGCGTATCGGGTCGTGAACGGGATCGCCATAACGACATCCGATCCTGTTGGTCCCGACGACGTCGCCGAAGAAGCTGTCCACGATTTCACAGCCTTTTGCGACGACCACGCGCTGACCCCCGTCTTTTACAGCGTGCACGAGCGATGGCGCCATTTCTTCGAGCGAAGCGGATGGCAGACAATGGCCGTGGGTGAAGAGACACTCATTCGCCCGCGCGCGTGGAGCACCACGGGAAGGAAGTGGCAAGATATTCGCACGTCAATCAGTAGGGCTGCGCGCACCGATGTCCGGGCAGAGTGGACGACGTATCGGGCACTTTCGGCGTCGACAATGGCCCAAATTGTTGAAATGTCAGAAATGTGGATTGCCGAAAAGGGTCTTCCCGAGATGGGTTTCACGCTTGGGGGCCTCGATGAGCTGCGAGATCCCGAGGTGCAGCTCATGATTGCCGTCGATACCAATGAGCGAGTTCTTGCGGTCACAAGCTGGCTTCCCACGTATCGTGACGGCGCGGTTATCGGGTGGACCCTCGACTTCATGCGCCGCCTTCCGGATAGTTTCAACGGCGTCATGGAGTTCCTCATCGCGCAGGTAGCGGAACGAATGCGCGACAACTCTGAAATTGATTTTGTGAGCTTGTCAGCGGCTCCCCTCGCGCGTTCACAAGGGAAGGATGACGAATTGGGACTCGCGCCGCGCGTCCTCGCGTTTATGGGAGTTGCACTTGAACCGGTTTATGGCTTTCGTTCGTTGCTCGCCTTCAAGCAGAAGTTTCACCCCGAAATCCACCCGGTTTACTTGGCGTATCCTGATCCGGTTGCGCTCGCGCCGGTCGGAATTGCCCTTGCGCGCGCGTATCTTCCCGAGCTGTCGGTGCGCCAATCGGTGCGTCTCATTCGTGGTCGGGGCTGAAGGAGCGACGGGTCGGTGTATCCTAGTTCGATGTCTTTCGGTTTGCTTCTTCTTCGTTGCCGCGACGGGTCATAGTTTCGTAAGGCCTCACTCGTCGCGGAGTCGTGTCTGGGCTTAATCACCACCCGCGAGAAGACCGGAAGTCATGAAAAATATGCAAACGGCGTCAATGATGCCGATACATCGATACCGTCCGTACTACGAGCAAGTGGGGATGAGGATCGACCTCCCCGACCGCGAGTGGCCGTCCAAGCGCATTACGGACGCGCCGCGATGGTGCGCGGTCGACTTGCGAGACGGCAATCAGGCGCTTGTTGACCCAATGAGTGTCGAGCGTAAACGAATCATGTTTAACCTCCTCGTGCGCATGGGGTACAAAGAGATTGAGGTTGGGTTTCCCTCGGCGAGCCAAACCGACTTCGATTTCGTTCGCGGTCTCATAGATGACAACGCGATTCCCGCGGACGTAACGATTCAAGTTTTGACACAAGCGCGGGATCACCTTATTCGGCGTACGTACGAGTCAATCGCCGGCGCTCACCAAGCGATTGTGCATTTGTATACGTCGACGAGCGTTCTTCAGCGCGAGGTCGTGTTTAGCACCGATAGGCAGGGAATTATCGACCTTGCCCTTCGAGGAGCGCGGTTGTGTCGCGAGTTGAACGATGTCGTGCCCGAAACGACGATTTTCCATGAGTTTTCGCCCGAGAGCTTCACGGGGACGGAGATCGAGTTCGCTCTCGAAATCTGTGACCGTGTCGTAGACGTTTTTGAACCGACGTCTGAGCGAAAGGCAATTATTAATCTTCCGTCGACAGTTGAAATGGCGACTCCGAATGTCTACGCTGACTCGATCGAATGGATGTCGAGGCGACTCGCGCAGCGAGAGAAAATCGTCTTGTCGCTTCACCCGCACAATGATCGGGGCACGGCGATTGCCGCCGCCGAGCTCGGTTGTTTGGCCGGCGCTGATCGCATTGAAGGCTGTCTGTTCGGAAACGGCGAACGCACGGGAAACGTTGACCTGGTTGCTTTGGGGGTCAACCTCTTTAGTCAGGGGATCGATCCTCAAATTGATTTCAGCGACATTGACGAAATCAAGCGAGTGGCCGAATATTGCAATCAATTGTCCGTGGACGAGCGCAGCCCGTGGTCGGGGAATTTGGTTTTCACCGCGTTCAGCGGATCGCATCAAGACGCGATCAAGAAGGGCATTGAGGGGATGACCTCTCGAGCCAACGCCGTGGGTCGTGCCGTGGATGATCTCCCGTGGGCGGTGCCGTATTTGCCAGTTGATCCGAGGGACCTCGGGCGCAGCTACGAGGCGGTTATTCGGGTCAATTCGCAATCGGGCAAAGGCGGTGTCGCATATTTACTCAAGACTGACCACTCGCTCGACTTACCTCGCGGTCTACAAATTGAGTTTGGGGCAATCGTGCAATCGAAAACAGACGCGGGGGGAGGCGAACTCACGAGTGCTCAAATTTGGGATCTTTTTTGCGACGAGTATCTTGCGGTTCCCCACGATGGGCGAGACGCGACGTGGGGCCGGTTTGAACTGAGGGGAATGCGAACGGCGAACGACTTGTCGGGAGACGCTGTCGTGAGCATTGATCTGTCTGATAATGATGAGACGACCACTCTCGATGGTGCGGGAAACGGTCCGGTCGACGCGTTTCTCGGAGTCCTCGCGCGCGAGGGAATTGCAATCACCTTGCATAACTTTGTCGAACACGCATTATCCGCCGGAGGGAACGCGGTTGCCGCCGCTTACGTTGATCTCGAGGTCAACGGCGTGCGATTGTGGGGCGTCGGAATCAATAGTGACAGCGGTACAGCGTCTCTGAAAGCAATTGTGTCGGCGGTGAATCGTTCCATTCGGACACGAGCGGGCGAATCGGAACTCGTCGCGGTTTCGTAACCCCCCTCACGGCGAACACGATGGTGTTCAAGGATAATTGACTCGTGCCGCTCTATCGTGATGAAGCCGTTGTTCTTCGCACCCACAAGCTGGGCGAGGCGGATCGCATTGTGACCCTCCTCACTCGCGGTCACGGTAAGGTGCGTGCGGTTGCAAAGGGAGTGCGGCGAACGGCGTCAAAGTTTGGCGCACGGCTCGAACCTTTTATGGTCGCGGATGTGCAACTCTATGGCGGTCGCGCGCTTGATATTGTGACACAAGCGGAGTCGGTTGGAACCTATGGCGCGATGATCGCAACCGACTATGAAAGCTACACCGCCGCGAACGCGATGGCGGAGACGGCAGAAAAGCTGACTGACGACGAGGGTTCAGTGCAACAGTACCTTTTGCTTCTTGGAGCACTACGATCTCTTTCCCGGTCGGAGCACGGTGCTCGCCTGACGCTGGACGCCTACCTCGTGCGCGCGTTATCGATTGCCGGGTGGGCGCCGAATTTTGTTGATTGCGCGCGCTGTGGTTCAACCGGCCCACATTCCGCTCTCGTCGTGCAACTCGGTGGAGTCGTGTGTGACACGTGCGGTCCACCGGGCGTTGCGCGGCTTGACTCGGCCACGGTCGCCCTGCTTGGCGCCCTTCTATCGGGCAATTGGACTCACGCGGACGTGACCGACGAATCGACGCGCGCGCGAGCAAGTGGCGTCGTCGCGGCGTACACCAACTGGCATCTCGAACGCGGGTTGCGGTCTCTCGAGCACGTGTCCCGATGAGTTCGAAGAAGACTCGTGTTCGAACCGCGACCGAGTTTCGACCCGTGGATTGGACGGGAGTGTATCCGCCCGCGGTGACGTCCGCGGCCCTTCCTCGTCACATTGCTATCGTGATGGATGGCAATGGTCGCTGGGCAAATGATCGCGGGCTACCGCGCATAGAGGGCCATCGAGCCGGTGAAGAAGCACTTCTTGACGTCGTTGCGGGAGCTCTGCAGATTGGCGTGCGGTACTTGAGCGTTTACGCCTTTTCGACCGAAAACTGGAGGAGGTCGCCCGAAGAAATCAGGTTTCTCATGGGATTCAATCGAGAGGTGTTGCGTCGGCGGCGCGACCAGCTCAATGAGTGGGGCGTGTGCGTGCGTTGGGCTGGTCGCACGCCGCGATTGTGGCGATCCGTAGTTTCTGAACTTCGCGCGGCCGAAAAACTGACGGCCCGTAATCGCGTTTTGACGCTCACGATGTGCATTAACTACTGGTGGCCGGATCGAAATTGTTGATGCGGTGAGGCGAATCGCTGACGATCTCGCTGCTGGGCGCACGAAGCCGTCACAGATTACCGAAGCGCTTATTCAACGGAATCTCTACGCGCCCGATCTTCCCGAGGTGGACTTGCTCGTGCGCAGTTCCGGCGAACAGCGCACGAGCAATTTCTTGCTGTGGCAGAGTGCCTACGCGGAGTTGGTTTTTCTCAAGACGCTGTGGCCCGACTTTAATCGCGAAGAATTATGGAAAGCGATTAAGCTCTACGAGGCTCGAAATCGCCGATTCGGAGGAGCGGTTGACGCGCCAAGATAGATCACTATCACAAAATTTTGCGACAATTGAGCGTGATGACCGCGACCGCCGTTCTTGACGTGGCACCGAGCGGTTCACGACAGCTCCTGACAATTGGCCCAATTTCACTCGCGGTCCCGGTTGTTCTTGCGCCGATGGCGGGTATTACCAACACGGCGTTTCGCCGCCTCTGTCGAGAACACGGTGCGGGACTCTACGTGAGCGAAATGATTACGTCCCGCGCGCTCGTCGAACGCACCCCGGAGTCGATGCGGCTTATTTCTCACCACGAGTCCGAGACGCCTCGGTCGATCCAGCTCTACGGAGTCGACCCCGCGGTCGTTGCCGAAGCCGTCACACTGCTTGTCGCGGAGGATAGAGCCGATCACATTGACCTCAATTTCGGGTGTCCCGTGCCCAAGGTCACTCGCCGGGGCGGGGGAGCAGCACTTCCGTGGAAAATCAGCCTCTTTCGAGCTATCCTCGAGCGTGCCATCGCGGCGGCGGGCACCATTCCTCTCACCGTCAAGATGCGCATGGGCGTCGATTCCGGCCACCTCACATATTTGGAAGCCGGACGAGTGGCCGAGGGCGCCGGTTGCGCGGCCGTCGCCCTCCACGCCCGGACCGCCGCCGATTTCTATTCGGGAAGCGCACACTGGAGCGCGATTGCGCGCCTCAAGCGGGCACTCCCGACTGTGCCGGTTTTAGGCAACGGAGATATTTGGTCCGCTTATGATGCGGTGAAAATGATGAGGGAAACGGGGTGCGACGGTGTCGTCGTGGGGCGCGGGTGTCTTGGTCGCCCGTGGCTATTTGGCGATCTCAACGCTGTTTTTTCGGGCAAGAGTGGCGGCCCAGAACCGAGTTTGGGAGACGTGGCCGGCGTGTTCAGGCGCCATGCCGAATTGCTCGTCGATTACTTCGGCAGCGAAGATCGCGCGTGCCGCGATCTTCGCAAGCACGTCGCGTGGTATTTCAAGGGGTACTCGGTGGGGGGCGAGCTTCGCGCGCGCCTCTCGACGGTTCAATCGCTCCGTCAGCTTGACGATCTTCTTGGCGTGCTCGATCACAATCAGTCCCATCCGGGCGAGGGTGCGCGCGGTCCCCGTGGGCGAGCGGGCGCACCGAGATCTCCCTCATTGCCCGACGGGTGGCTCGATTCTCGCGATCTTGCGACCGACGACGCGCGTGCGCTTGCGGGTGCCGAAATAAACGCGAGCGGCGGCTGAAATGACTCAATCAGCCTCGGAATACGCTGCGGGTGACCGTGAGAGGTGGCTTCCCGAAACCCACGGGACGCATCGCAGCGATTTCGCGCGAGATCGCGCTCGGCTTCTGCATTCGAGCGCGCTTCGGCGGCTTTCCGCCAAGACGCAAGTGCTCAGCCCAACCGCGGGAATCGATTTCGCTCGCAATCGATTGACACACTCACTCGAAGTCGCCCAAGTGGGACGTGAACTTGCGACAATGCTCAAGCTCGATCCAGATGTCGTCGATACAGCGTGTCTCGCTCACGACATTGGGCACCCCCCGTTTGGTCACAATGGAGAACGAGCGCTCAATGTGTGGGCACACGATATTGGCGGTTTCGAGGGCAATGCGCAAACGCTTCGATTGCTGACACGCCTCGAACCCAAGGTCTTCGGTTCTGATGGTCGTCCGTACGGTCTCAATTTGACCCGGGCAAGTCTTGACGCGAGTTGCAAGTATCCGTGGCCCGCGTCTCGTTCGGTTCCGGATCCGGGAGGCCGCGCCAAATATGGTTTCTACGACGATGATGTCACGGCGTTCGATTGGCTGCGCAACCGAGCCCCAGACGGTGTCCAGTGTATTGAGTCGCAAGTCATGGATCTGTCGGACGACATTGCGTATTCCGTGCACGATTTCGAAGACGCCGTTGTAAACGGCTACGTCGACGTGGCCGCGCTCGGCCGAAGAGTCGATCACGAGGCCCTCGTTTCGTCGATGTACGCGTGGATCGGCGGTGAAATTGCGCACGACGAGCTTCTTGTTGCGTTCGACCGTTTAGATCATCTTGAGTCGTGGTTGAGTGAGTGGGATGGGAGCCGCGCGGCCCACGGGCGGCTGAAGAATCTCACGAGCCAGCTCATCGGGCGATTTGCTGGTGCGGCGGTTGCGGCGACTCGCGAGGCATATTCGGGGCGAAGTCTCGTTCGTTTTGGGGCACGAGTTGTCGTGCCGCGCGATGTTCAATCAGAAATCGCCGTTCTTAAAGGCATCGTCGCGGCGTTTGTGATGTCTCGAAACACTCGCCTACCGGTCTACGTACAGCAGCGAGAGCTCCTTGTTGCCCTTGCGGATGCACTCCTCGAAAGGGCGCCGGCCGGACTCGAGCCGGGATTCGCGGCGGATTTTTCCCACGCCGCGACCGACGACAACCGAAAGCGCGCGGTTCTCGATCAAATTGCGAGTTTGACCGATCAATCGGCGCTGAATTGGTCTGAACGGTTCGTCACCGGTTGACGATGCCGGTCTCCAGCGCACAGCAATCGTAGACTGTGGGCATGGCTGGCCGCATCCGTCAATCGGACATCGACGAGGTAAAAGCGCGGGTCAATATCGCCGACGTCGTGGGGGAGTACGTGACTCTCAAAACCGCGGGAGTCGGGTCCATGAAGGGGCTGTGTCCTTTTCACGACGAGCGAACCCCAAGCTTTCATGTTCGCCCGGGGGTTGGTTTTTATCACTGTTTTGGGTGTGGAGAAAGCGGAGATGTCTATTCGTTCGTACAAAAGATCGACCACCTCAGTTTCGCGGAATCGGTTGAGCGGGTCGCGCGGCTGGTCGGTATCGAATTGCACGTCGAGGCGAGCGGCGCGGAGCGTGACCGCGGAAATCGAAGCCGGTTGCTTTCGGTCAACGCGGCGGCGGCTGATTTCTTCGTTGACCATCTCAATTCGCCCGATGCGGATCTCGGTCGGCGATTTCTCGGGGAGCGCGGCTTTGACTCCCGTGCGGCGCACCTGTTTGGCGTCGGATTTGCGCCGCGCGGATGGGATGCGCTCGCGGGGCATTTACGCGGGCGCGGATTTTCCGACCAAGAGCTCGTTTCTGCCGGTGTCGTGTCAACGGGAAACCGAGGGGTCTATGATCGATTTCGCGGTCGCGTGGTGTGGCCTATCCGTGATGTAACGGGTCAGTGCGTTGGCTTCGGCGCTCGTCACCTTTTCGACGATGACAAGGGACCGAAATACCTCAACACGCCTGACACGATGCTCTACCACAAGAGCCATGTCCTCTACGGACTCGATCTGGCTAAGCGTGATATTTCACGCTCGATGCGTGCCGTCGTCGTCGAGGGATATACCGACGTGATGGCGTGCCATCTCGCAGGAGTCTCGACGGCGATTGCGGCGTGCGGTACGTCGTTTGGAGTTGACCACATTGCCGTGCTTCGGCGAGTTCTCGGTGACAATAGCGGTCTCGGAGAAGTGGTTTTTACCTTTGACCCCGATGAAGCGGGTCAGAAAGCGGCACTGCGGGCGTTTAGTGAGGAGCGACGTTTTGTCGCTCAGACTTTTGTGGCGATTGCCCCGGAAGGCCTCGATCCGTGCGATCTCCGCGTCACGCGCGGCGACGAGGCGGTGCGTCGTCTTATTGACCACAAACAGCCGATGTTTGAATTTGTGATCAGGAACGTGCTCGGTCGGTACAACCTCGAAACGGTCGAGGGACGTGTCGCCGCCTTGAGGTCAGCTGCACCGGTCGTTGCGGCGATTCGGGATCCCGCTCTTCGACCGGGTTATGCGCGTGAACTGGCGCGTTTTCTCGGTGTCGATATTGATGAGGTGTCTCGTGCGGTTTCGTCAGTTGGAGCCAGAACGAACGGTCGAGCCGCACAATCACTACAACATCCACTCAGGGCTGAATCCCCAAGACCAGACAGTGTTGCGCGCTCGACGCACGCTGATCGACCCCGTGTGCCACCCGCCGACGCCGGGCCGTCTCTTGTCGACTTGCCGACGGACACGGCGACGCGACTCGAACGAGACGCACTGATGGCATTGCTCCAGCACCCGGAGTTAGTGGGACGCGATGCAGCGGATCGAGCAATTCACGCGAGTTTTTCAAATCCCGTGCTCGCGGTTGTCCGAAACGGCGTGGTTGCGGGGATGGATTCATTCGGGTCGCCCTCGTGGATAGCGAGGGTCGTCGACGAAGTCCCCGACGGGTACCGTGGGCTTGTGCGGCAGTTGAGTGTCGCCCCGTTGCCCGAACGGCACGACCGGAACGTGACCGATTATGTTCGCGGTGTCGTGGCAGCGCTTGTCGACCGGCACCTCTTTGCGCTTAAGGCTGAGTTGTTAGGACAGCTTCAGCGGGCCGACGCCGAGGATCGCGTGCGGTATGGGGAGCTCCAACGCGAGCTCGTGAAGGTTGAGGCTGACCAGAGAATTCTCCGGGCAGACTAGTGTAGAATAGGTATTTTGCAATATAGTGAACATTCCTTGCAAAAGGGAATATTTGCCTCTTGGTTTTTATTGAGAACAGAGGGAACCCGGCTATGTCTTTCGTATCGATGGTCCGATCACGTGTTGTCGTGGCGGTAGTGTGCGTGACAGCGACGACTCTTGTTCTCGCGGGATGCTCGGGCGGGTCAGGTTCTAAAAAGGCTCTTACCGTTGGAACGACGGACAAAATCACGAGCATTGACCCGGCGGGATCATACGATAACGGCTCGTTTGCCGTTATGAATCAGGTTTATCCATTCCTCCTCAATAGCCCCTCGGGCAGTGCCGACGTGCAGCCGGACATTGCGGAGTCTGCGCAATTCACGGCTCCTACGACCTACACTGTTCATCTCAAGCCAAATCTAAAATTTGCGAATGGTCACGATCTGACCTCGTCCGACGTGAAATTCACTTTCGACCGGCAATTGAAAATTCAGGATGCAAACGGCCCGTCGTCGCTCTTGGGGAACCTCGAGTCGACGGAAGCGCCCGATCCGACAACCGTGGTGTTTAGTCTCAAAGAGGCCAACGACCAGACATTCCCCCACGTTCTTGCGAGTCCGGCCGGACCGATCATCGATGAGCAAGTGTTTTCAGCGACCTCGGTGACCCCTGACGCCGATATCGTAGCGGGCAAGGCGTTCGCTGGTCAGTATTCGATAGCGAGCTACGAACCCAACAGCCTCATCCAATACACCGCCAATTCCGACTATAAAGGCCTGCTCGGCCCCGCAAAGACGGCGACCGTCAACGCCAAGTATTACGCTGAGTCCTCAAACCTCAAGCTTGATGTCCAGAGCGGTAACATCGACGTCGCGTTCCGGAGTCTGAGCGCGACCGATATTGACGACTTGCGCAAAGATGCAAAGGTTAACGTCGTCGACGGTCCCGGCGGCCAAACAAACAACCTCGTTTTTAATTTCAAGACGCAGCCGTATGGTGTCGGCGAACCGAACGCCGACCCGGTAAAAGCGCTCGCGGTGCGACAAGCGGTTGCCGACTTGATTGATCGCCCGGCAATATCCCTCTCGGTGTTTAAGGACACATTCTCGCCCTTGTACGGATATGTTCCGGCTGGAATTGCGGGGTCGACTGACACGTTAAAGTCTGTCTACGGTGATGGCTCGGGTGGTCCGAGTGTCGAGAAAGCTCGGGGTCGGCTCGCCGCAGCTGGTATCACCGACAAGGTGTCTCTTCACATTCAGTATGTGTCTGACCACTATGGTCCTTCGTCGGGTGACGAGTACGCGCTCATTAAGAGTCAACTTGAACCGGTTTTCACTGTCGCGATCCAGTCGACAGAGTGGGTTCAATATCAAAAAGATCGCGTGGCCGACGGATATCCGATCTACCAAATAGGGTGGTTTCCCGACTTCTCGGATCCCGACAATTACCTCACGCCGTTCTTTGGATCGAGTAACTTCCTCAAGAATCACTATGATGACCCGGCTGTCCAAGCCCTGATTGCGGAACAACGCGACACGGTGGACCGTGACAAGCGCGACGCACTGATCGCCGAGATTGGTTCAAAGGTTGCCAATACCCTGCCGATGATTCCGATTCTTCAGGGTTCACAAGAGGCGGTAACCGGCAAGAGCGTGACCGGCGCGAAAGATACGCTCGACGCTTCATTCAAGTTCCGATATGGCTCGCTCGCAAAGAGCTAATCAGCAGAGAAGAGTTGATCGGCACGAGGGCCGTGTCCCTCACGCGATCCTGGACCTCGTGGCATGACCGTAACCGCTCCTCTCGTCGGCCCACCTGGTGCAAGCGGATCCGCGCCGAATGGGCGCAACGGGATGGGCGGTGGAATCGGTCGCTATCTCGTTGTGCGCGCGCTTCTCATCGTGCCCACGGTTTTCATTCTCGTCACGCTCGTATTCTTTCTCATGCGAGTCACAGGCGACCCGATCACGGCCGCTCAGGGTGGTCATCTTTCCTCGGCTGATTTAGCGTCACGTATTCACTCGGCGGGTTATGACAGGCCGCTTATTGTCCAATATTTCGAATATCTCGGTCAGCTCGTCACGGGAAACTTTGGCACGACTATTAGCGATAATCGACCGGTGACGACAATTTTGGTGACGTACGGCACCGCGACCCTCGAACTTGCGTTTTACGCCCTCATCGTCGCCTTCATCGTCGGCGTTCCTCTCGGAATGCTTGCGGCGTATTTTCGAGACAAGAAGCTTGACGCATTTTTGAGAGTCAACGCAATATTGTGGTACGCGACTCCGGTCTTTTTTGCGGGCTTGGTACTCAAGCTCGTGTTTTCGGTGTGGCTTGGCTGGTTTCCGGTCGCGGGACGCGCGTCAACATCCGCCGAACTTGAGATGCAACTCGTTTCGAGTAAGACTGGCATCTATTTGGTCGACGCAATCCAAACCGGTGATCCTGAGGTCCTCGGCAACGTGGCACTCCACGCGGTTTTGCCCGCTCTCGTGTTGGGGTTATACGTAGCGGGAATCTTTTTGCGTCTGGTCCGTGCCAACGTCATTGGCACGCTCTCAACCGACTACGTCACCGCGGGTCGATCTCGAGGAGTGCGCGAGTTGAGGCTTGTTCGCAAACACGCCTACAAGCCCGCTCTTATTCCGATTGTGACGGTAATTGGCCTTCAAATCGCGTTGCTCCTTGGTGGATCGGTTCTGACCGAGAGCACGTTCGAGTGGCAAGGCCTCGGTTTTCAGCTCGCTCGCTACCTCGCTTCGCGCGACTTCGTCGCCGTTCAAGGTATCGTCGCTCTACTCGCCGTGATCGTCGCGATTACGAACTTTATCGTCGACGTGATCGTCGCGGTCATTGACCCGCGAGTGAGGTACTGACGTGCGTTCCGCACATACTCCGGCACGCGCCGATTCGCGTGGATACAGGTGGCGAAGGCTTCCGATCATTCATCAGCTTCGGCAGAGCGTCGGCCTGCAGCGGGGCATGCTCGTGGGTGGTCTGGTTGCGACGGGGATTTTCGTCGTCATTGCCGTCGTAGCTCCCGTGGTTGCGCCGTATGGCTTTGCGCAGCTCCAGGGTCCCGATGGTGCTTTTGGTTCTCAACAGCCGCCGTCGATCACGCACCCGTGGGGAACAACGGTTGGGGGCTATGATGTCCTCTCGCGAGTTATTTGGGGAGCTCAAACGGCAGTGGTTGTGATCGTATTTGCGGTCGTCGCCTCGCTCATACTCGGTGTGTTTTTGGGACTCGTGTCGGGGTATTTTGGCGGCGTGCTCGACAAGGTGCTCGTGGTGGTTGCCGATGCCGTCTACGCATTCCCGTCGTTGTTGCTGGCAATCGTCATGTCTATTGCAATTTCCGGCGGAAAATCGAGTTTGATTGGTGGCATATCGGCGGCGGGGATCTCGATTACCGTTGTGTTCGTTCCGCAGTACTTTCGGGTAATTCGCGCTGAGACCGTTCGACTCAAGGGGGAAGCCTTTGTGGAATCGGCCCGAGTCCTCGGCGCCAGCAATTCTCGGATCATGGTCGTGCACGTGTTAAGAAACGCGACGAGGACACTCCCGCTCATATTTACGCTCAATTGTTCCGAGGCGATTCTGACTCTCGCCGGACTTGGATTTCTTGGATTCGGAATAGAACCGACTGCGGCGGCAGAGTGGGGTTATGACCTTAATAAGGCGCTCTCCGATGTGACGAGTGGAATTTGGTGGACGTCTATTTATCCGGGGTTGGCGATTGTGCTCTCGGTTCTTGGAATTACTCTCGTCGGTGAGAGCCTGAATGATCTCTCTGACCCTCGCCTTCGGGGGCGCAGGGTCGTTGATGCCGCGTCGGCCGCGTCGGTGGGTCACCGCGAGCACTCCTCGCCCACGGCTGTTGAGCGAGCGGGACACGGAGCAAATACGAAGTTGAGGATCGAAAAATGAGCGGGCCTCGGGACGGCTCGGTTTCGGACCGACCGGCGCGGGTCGCTCCGATACCCGATGGCCACGTGGTGGAAATTCGTGACCTCACGGTCTCATTCTCGACCGATGCCGGGGCAGTACGCGCGGTTCGCGGAGTAGACCTCGCCGTTTCTCCGGGAGAGATCTTGGCGATCGTCGGTGAAAGCGGGAGTGGCAAGACCGTCACGGCAACCTCAATTCTCGGCCTGTTGCCTGAAACGGCAACCGTGAGTGGTGCGATTATTGTGCGTAATCGAGCCGACACCGATTCGCACGACGTCATTTCGGCGTCGAAGAGTCAGTTGAGAATGCTTCGGGGTTCTGACGTTTCGCTCGTTTTTCAAGAGCCATCGATGGCCTTGAACCCCGTCTTCACAGTCGGGTGGCAAATCGCAGAAGGTTTGCGCGCGCACGGGAATCACTCGAAGGAACGCGCACGAGCGAAGGTGATCGACATTCTCGGTCGCGTCGGTATCCCCGATCCTGCAACGCGCGTGGACCACTACCCCCACCAATTCTCGGGGGGGCAGAAACAACGAGTCATCATCGCGATGGCACTCGTTCTGAATCCGGGGCTCATTGTTGCCGACGAGCCAACGACCGCGCTCGATGTTACAGTCCAAGCGGAAATTCTCGACCTTCTTCGGACATGCCGCGACGAATTCAATACCTCGATTGTTCTTATCACTCACAACATGGGCGTGGTTGCCGACTTGGCGGATCGTGTCGCCGTCATGTACCAAGGCGAGGTCGTCGAAGAGGCCGACGTTCGGACGCTGTTCAAGTCGCCCCAGCACGACTATTCCAAGCAGCTTCTCGCAGCGGTTCCGTCGGTGGGACAGGGCGTGATCACGACGCGAGCGCGCGCACGAGCCCGCGCCGAAGGGTGGGCCGACGGTCCCGCGGTCGTCGACGCGACAGAATTACGAATTGAGTACCCGAGTCGATTCGGTCGTCGAGGTTTCGTCGCGGTCGACGGCATTTCATTTCGGATTCGTCCCGGCGAGGTCGTCGGACTCGTGGGAGAGAGCGGGTCCGGCAAGACCACGACCGGCCGAGCAATTGCGGGACTCACACCCGTCACGAGCGGTTCCCTGAGAACATTCGACCGAGAAATGAACGGGGTATCCGGCCGTACACTTCGACGAGTGCGCAGGGACATTGGCTTTGTTTTCCAAGACCCCGCATCGAGCTTCAATCCCCTCCTTACTATTGCGCAGTGCGTTGCCGAACCGCTTATCGTGCACGGGCTCGCGCGAAACAGGGCCACGGCTCGATCTCGCGTCGACGAACTTCTTGAATCCGTGCATCTTCCGCGCAGTTACGGTGATCGATATCCGCACGAATTAAATGGAGGCCAGAAACAGCGCGCAAGTCTTGCACGAGCGCTTGCTCTTCAACCGCGCCTCCTCATTGCCGACGAGTGCACGTCTGCGTTGGACGTCTCGGTTCAAGCGCGGGTTCTCGAACTCTTCGCCGACCTTCAGCGTGAACTTGGCTTCGCGGCTCTGTTCATTAGCCACGATTTGGCGGTTGTTGATCTATTGGCTGACAAAATCGCGGTTCTCTACCGAGGCCGGATCGTCGAAGAAGGCACCGGTGCAGAGGTATTGGGATCGCCCCGCGATCCCTATACCCGGCGGCTCTTGGCGTCGCTTCCGGTTCCCGACCCGCTCGAGCAGGCTGAGCGCCGTGAGCGACTTCGACGAATGAGAGTTGGCACGTAATGCACGCTGATCAGAAGGTCGCACGTGCGGTCCATCTCGACGACCTCACCGTGGCATATCGGGGGAGTCGTTCGAGTCCGCAGCACGTCGCTCTCAACGGGGTGAGTGTTGAAATACCGTATGGAACAGTCTTGGGCGTGCTGGGGGACACGGGATCGGGAAAGTCGACGTTAGCGCGAGTACTCGCGGGCGAGACGCGCGGTCGAGGTCGGTCAGTTGTGCGGCCAAAAATCATTGGGGGCGACGCGATTGTTGTTGGTCGTCGCATCCGAAGCATGCGCAAGCGCTCAGCCAATCGGCTCACTTTTGACGTGGGCTACCTCGCTCAAGATGCAGCGACAACGCTCCGGCGAGATTCCGTCGTTGCCGATCTCGTTGCCGAACCAATCTATTGTCGTGATCGTGCGTACGATTCGCACGAGGCAAACGGGCGAGTTGCGGCTCTTCTCGACGCGGTTCACTTGCCGCTCGGAACCCTGACTCGGTACCCGTATGAGCTGAGCAGTGGACAGCGCCAACGCGTGTCGTTGGCGCGAGCGCTCGTCCTCGGTCCCAAGCTCCTCGTTGCGGATGAACCAACGGCGGGTGTCGATCTCACGGTGCGTGACGCGGTCGTCGACGTTGTCGCCGAGCTGAAACGCGCGGGCGATTTTTCGGCCGTCGTCATCAGCCACGATCTTGCCGTGCTTCGCCAGCTCACCGATCAAATCGTTGTTTTACACGGGGGAAACGTCGTTGCGCTCGGTTCGATTGACGACGTTTTGGCAGAATCGCATCATCCCTTTGTTGTGGGTCTCTCACACGCCCTGGATGATTTTCGTGCCCGCTGACGAGCGGCGCATTGATCCTTTGGTAGTGTTAGTACGCTATTTTGTATTCCTCGATAGCTCAATTGGCAGAGCAATCGGCTGTTAACCGATAGGTTCTTGGTTCGAGTCCAAGTCGAGGAGCTCACCGGATCGTGAATCGACGACGAGCTGGGCGCAAGCACTCAAACAGGCTTTCTCTCTATCATTGAAATTTTTTGACGAGGGGTCGTCGTCTCGGCGGCGTATCGCTGCGCTAAGGTTCGAGCTTGTCGACGCCCGGAAGCCAACTTTGGCCGGGCACTCCCAGCCACGCTCGCGGGCAACGGCGCCCGCCGCTCGAGAGTGCGCGTCGTTGAGGCGATCCACGTAGAGGATTCCGTTGAGGTGATCGAATTCGTGTTGAAAAATTGAGGCAAAACCGCCGGTTGCGTGAATTTCAAATTCTTTGCCGCCGAGGTCACTCGCGTGCAGACTAATTGATTCTGATCGGCGAAGAGGAAATCGTTCGCCCGGAAATGACAGGCAGCCCTCGGCCTCTAATTCGGGGTCTAGCTACACCGATGGGAGTTGGTCTCACCCACAGCGTCAGATCCGTCGCGACCCCGCGTCGCGCCGTGCCATCGACATCCGGGTA